>NZ_JAKKOQ010000037.1 GCF_021738965.1 Gordonia zhenghanii
GTCGTGGCGGCAGATCGGCCGGGGTGGTGTCCCGGCACATACTTTCGCATTGCTGCTTACGTGCAACGCCGATCGGTGAGGCACGTGAACCGAAGAAGGGGGATTGCCATGTTCGCTACGTGTGTCCGCCAGTTCACCGATCAAATGATCGACGAACTCGCTCCACCCACCGCCACCGACACCGAGGAAGGGGACACGGTCCGGTTGGCGTGCCGACTCGATCGGGTCAGCACGATCGGCGCCGACGACGCCGACAGATCCTGTCCGCGATCATCGAGATCGCGCGGGCCCGCAACGTCCTCGACGCCGCCCAAGCCACCCTGCTGCGGGCAGCCGAACGCGCCGGAATCCCCTACCGCAAACGCGTCCGCACCGCCGCCGGCCTGTTGACCGAGATCGGCGTACCGGCGGCGGTCGCGCACCGCACCGCCCGCAACGGCCACCACGCCGAACGGTTAACGCCGATCGCGCGCGGGCTACGGGACGGATCACTGTCGGCGGAGATGGCCGACGCCATCGGTAAAGGCGTCACCGCAGTAGAGAAACGCGTCGGTCTCGACGAGACCGACCGCACCACGTTGACCCGGAAACTATTGGTACAGACCACCCCGGGCGAGGTCGCCGCCACCGCCAGACGCGAAGCAATCCGGCTGACCGCCGACAGCGACGACCCGGACCTGGTGCCGGCCGCAGAGAATCCCGACCTGAACGAGATGGTGGTGACCACTGATGAGGAGGGCCGGATCACCGCGACCGCGGATCTCGACGTTCTCACCGGGGA
>NZ_JAKKOQ010000038.1 GCF_021738965.1 Gordonia zhenghanii
TGGATCACCTCCTTTCTAAGGAGCAGACAACACCCGATGCCCGGCCCGAACGCGGCCGAGATCGGTGTTTGTTCACGGGTGAAACACAAGAAACCCACCTGCGGTGAGCACATAGGATGCGCTCACTGTTATGCGGGTGGGGACGGATTGCGGGTGACCGTGTCATCGGAGATCACACACTATCGGGGTTCTGAGAGAACACACGCGCCACACTAGGTGTGGCGTTCGTGTTGTCTCTAGTTGTGCTCACTGGGTTTCCGCCGGCGGTTGTCGGTGTGGGGTTGGGTGGGTGTGTGTTGTTTGAGAAGTAGATAGTGGATGCGAGCATCAAAAAGGTGATGGAGATGTATGTCTTTGTTTCTTTTGGTGTTGTATTGCAATTTCAAAGATTTTTGTTGTTGTGTAATCCACATTCGTGTCACAGCCCCTATTTCTTTTGTGTGGTGGGGTGTTGTGGTGTGTTTGTGGGTGTTGTTGTAAGTGTTTTAGGGCGTTCGGTGGATGCCTTGGTACCAGGAGCCGATGAAGGACGTGGTAGGCCGCGATAGTCCTCGGGGAGTTGTCAAACGAGCTGTGA
>NZ_JAKKOQ010000006.1 GCF_021738965.1 Gordonia zhenghanii
GGAGGGGAAACGCCCGGCCCCATTCCGAACCCGGAAGCTAAGCCCTCCAGCGCCGATGGTACTGCACTTTAATCAGTGTGGGAGAGTAGGACACCGCCGAACTAAACATCGTAGAGCCCCCAACACATCCGTGTGTTGGGGGCTCTACCACTATCTACACACTTATAGAACTCGCAGCGGCACGTAACCCCGTTCGCTGGTCGAGCGGAGTCGAGACCCTCGTGCGTACAGCGGATCTCGACTCCGCTCGATCAACGAAGAAGCCGCTCAACCCGCCGGTCGAGCGAAGTCGAGACCCTCGTATGTACGACGGATCTCGACTCCGCTCGATCAACAGGGTGGCGGGTTTGCGCTTGTAGCTCACTGCCGCGTACAGCGGATCTCGACTCCGCTCGATCAACGAAGAAGACACCCACCCCGCCGGTCGAGCGAAGTCGAGACCCTCGTGCGTACGGCGGATCTCGACTCCGCTCGATCAACGAGGTTGGCGGGCCGCGCTGTGGCTCACTGCGGCGTAGAGCGGATCTCGACTCCGCTCGATCAACCGAGGCGGCGGGCCCGCGTCCTGGCCTCACAGCGGTACACGCCCACCCTGCTCGTCGAGCGGAGTCGAGACCTCCTGGCGTACAGCGGATCTCGACTCCGCTCGATCAACGCGATTGGTGGGTGAGAGGTCCAGCCTGACGACGGTTCTGGACGCCGCTCGATCAACGTGGGTGGTGCGTTATAGCGGAGCACGCCCCATTCTTACTGGTCGCGCAAACAGCCCGGGTCGTCGACGACGACCCGGGCTGAAGTGCTCTGACGAGTCAGAGGAGGGCAGACAGGGCGGTGAGCCGCTCGTGCGCCTGCGTCATGATGGACTGGATCAATTCGTCACAAGACGGGAGGTCGTTGATCATTCCGACGACCTGACCGGAAGCGAGCACACCCGCATCGGTGTTCCCCTCGACGAGGCCTGCCTTCAGCAACATGGGCGTGTTGCCTGCCATGATGATCTGCTGCCAGGTCCGTTCACCGGACTTGCGCATCGAGGCGCCGTCGCGGAGCATCGTGGTCCAGCGCATGCCCGTCATCTGCTTGAACTCGTTGGCATTGCGGGCTGCGGCGATGAGTGCCTTCGGGCGTGAACCGCTCTCGAGTGCCTCGACGAGTCGGGTGCGGAGCACGCGATGCGGCATCCCGTCGACCTTGGTCGAGACGACAGTGTCGTTCAACGTGCGGTCCAGGTACTCCTGTTTGACGCTGTCCGGGACCGCCGAATCGGACGTCAGCAGGAAGCGAGTGCCCATCGCTACGCCGTCGGCTCCGTAGCCGAGCGCTGCCACCAGTCCCCGGCCGTCGAAGAATCCGCCGGCAGCGACCACCGGAATCGACGTCTTGCCCGGTCCACCGAGTGCGTCGACCACGGAAGGCAAGAGGAGAGTGGTCGCGACGGGTCCCGTGTGGCCGCCGCCCTCACCGCCCTGCACGATCACGGCGTCCGCGCCCCACGAGGCGACTTTGACCGCATGCTTGGCCGCTCCGATGGACGGAACGACGGCCAAGCCATGATCTTTCAACTTCGCGATCAGATCAGGCTTCGGGGCGAGCGCGAAGGAAGCGACCTTGACGCCTTCGCGGATGAGCAGGTCCACCCGCTCGGCTGCGTCGGTGGCGTCCGCCCGAAGATTCACACCGAACGGCTTGTCGGTCAACGTCTTCGTCTTCTTGATCGCGAACTCGAGCTCGTCGTACGTCATCGTCGCCGATGCGAGGATCCCCAGTCCGCCTGCATTCGCGGTGGCCGCGGTGAGTGACGGTCCCGAGACCCAGCCCATACCGGTCTGCACCACCGGGTACTTGACTCCGGCGAGTTCGGTGAACCGGGTGCTCAGAGCGGGAGCGGTCACGATTTGACCTCGCGGTTGCGCGTCGCCTTCGGGTCGAGCACATCGCGGATGATGCGGAGTTGCTCGTCGGTCGGAGTCTCGGTGACCGGTGCGGCCTCGAGTCCAGCGACGGGGAATCCCGTGTTCTCGGCGACCTCGTCGGCCGTCACCCCGGGATGAAGCGAGCGTGCCCGCATCGTGTGTCCCGGGCCGTCGAAGTCGAAGACACCCAGGTTGGTGACGACGCGGTGGATGTTCAACGAGTCGAATGCCGGGTTGCTGCCGTCGACCTTGTCGAAGCCGACGCCGCACACGATGTCGACGGTCTCGACGAACACGCGTGTGGAGTGGCGAGCCACCCAGTAGCTGGTCGGATGTCCGAGCGTGTTGCCGGGCGCGCCACGCAATCCGAACATTTGGCGCGTCGGCTGTTGAAGTGGTCCGAACGCAGACAGATTCTGGTTGCCGAACCGGTCGATCTGGTTGGCGCCCATGACGACATGGCGGCGGCCGCCTCCGATGACGTCGAAGACCTTGCGGAACGGCATCCACCCCTCGGCTGCGCCGGACTGGCCGACGGCAGGTGTGTCGGCGAGGATCAGCGCTTCGCCGTCGGTGATGAGGAGGTCGGGCTCGGTGGTCAGACGCGCGAGACGGGCGCCGATCAAGGGCGTCGGCGCCATCGGCGACGCCATGATCTCGCCGGATCCGGTGAAGATGTCTGCGCAGGCTGCGACACAGTACTCGGCGCGGGTGATGTCGGTGGTGCTCACTTGTTCTCCTCCTGCTCCGCGTGCCAGCGGATGACTTCCTCCTGGTACGTGGCCTCGTCGACGTCGAGGAAGCGCGTCCGGAACGCGGCCCACGACTGCTCGTCGCCGGCGGACTCGGCGTAGAAGCGCTGGAACGACTCGTCGCGGCGATAGGCGCCCGCGAATGTGAAGTGCGCTCCGTTCGGCGCGCTGACGACCCGGTCGACGTCCATCCGATTGAGGAGGAGACGCTCGTTGGGCGCCTCGGCCATCAGTTCCTCGGTGGAGACGATGCGGTCGACCTCCAGGTAGCGGCGTTGCGCCGCTGCCAGGTACAGGCCGTCGAAGTAGGGGTCGATGCCGGTGTAGGCGGCGTTCCCGTGGGCGTCCGCGACGTCGAGGTGGACGAAAGCCGCATCGAGGGTCAGCGCGGGCATCGCGACCAACGTCTGGGTGCGACCGTCCGCATCCGGGTACGGCGACTGAACTGTCTTCAGTTCGCCCTGCCAGAAGTCGAATGCCGCGGACCCGAGCCCGGCGCGGATCGGCATGAACGGCAGGCGGGCGGCCGCAGCCTGCAGACCGCACTTGACCATGCCCTCGTCCATCTCACGCGACTCGATGGCGCCGGAGGTCCGGGCCTTCGCGAACCACGGATCGTAGAACGGCGCGGAGTCCAGGGAGACGAACCCGTAGTAGGCGCGGCGGACCTTGCCCGCGGCACACAGCAGCCCAAGGTCGGGTCCGCCATAAGTGACGACGGTCAGATCCTTCACGTCGCTGCGTGCGATCGCCCGGACGAGGGCCATCGGCTTACGTCGAGATCCCCACCCGCCGATCCCGATCGTCATACCGTCGCGGAGTTCGGCGACGACGTCGTCGAGCGAACTCGTCTTGTCTCGAAAACCCATTCCTCAGTTCCCTTTCGGCTTGCCGGTCTCGACGAACGCGTCACGGTGTTCGTCGCTCACTCCGGCCAGATTCAATTCGTAGGTGTATCGCTGCTCGAGCAGGTAGCTCGTCTTGACGTCGACCGGATCGATTCCGTTGATCGCCGCCTTCGCTGCGCGGATCACCCGAGTGTCCTTGGCGTCGATCTTTCGGGCGACGTCGAGTGCGGCGTCGAGCAGTTCCTCACGAGGGACGGCCCGGTACACCGAACCGAAGTGGACGAGTTGCTCGGCAGTCGCGTTCTGCGCGGTGTAGTACAGCGTCCGCATCATGTGCTGCGGGACGAGTCGCGCGAGGTGAGTCGCGGCCCCGAGCGCTCCACGATCGACTTCGGGGAGCCCGAAGACCGCATCGTCGGATGCGACGATCACGTCGGCGTTGCCGACGAGTCCGATGCCGCCGCCGACGCAGAAGCCGTTGACCGCGACGATCACCGGGACGGCGCAGTCGTAGACGGCGGAGAACGCAGCGGCGCAGCCCTTGTTGGCGGCGACGAGCGCGTCGAAACCCGCCGACTCCTGCATCTCCTTGATGTCGACGCCCGCGTTGAAGCCACGGCCTTCGGCCCGCAAGATCACGACGGTTGTCTCGGGGTCGTCGCCAGCGGCGCGAATGTCGTCGGCCAATTGAAACCATGCTGTGCTCGGCAGCGCGTTGACCGGTGGAAAGTCGACGGTCACGGTGACGATGCCTGATTCGATGCGGTCGGTGGTGATCGGCACACCTGCTCCTTACATTCCGCAGTACCCAAGCAAATGCTTGCTTGTCCGGTAGGGTAGCACTCATGAGTGAAACAGCGCATACGCCTGCCGATCTCGGTATCGCAGGTTCGACGGTCCTGGTGACCGGCGGCGTTCGCGGCGTCGGAGCAGGAATCGCCGACGTCCTGGAGGGGCTGGGGGCGACTGTCGTCGTCTGTGCTCGCCGCCCTCCCGACGAGCCTGTCGACGGCCGAGACTTCCATTCGTGTGATGTCCGAGACCCGGATGCGGTCGCTGCGATGATCGAGGCGGTCGTCGCTCGACACGGACGGCTCGACGGGCTGGTCAACAACGCGGGCGGATCGCCGTTCGCATTGGCGGCCGATGCCTCGGACCGGTTCACGCAGAAGATTCTCGAACTGAACCTCCTCGCGCCGATGATCGTTACGCGCGCCGCACAGGCTGTGATGGCGAGGCAAGAGGACGGCGGCGCCGTCGTCAACGTCTCGAGCGTCAGCGGTCACCGACCGTCGCCCGGGACGTCGGCGTACGGAGCAGCCAAGGCCGGGCTGGACAACCTGACCCAGTCCCTGGCTGTCGAGTGGGCTCCGGCGGTCCGGTTGAACTCCGTCGTCTGCGGCCCCGTCCAGACGGAACTGTCGCACCTGCACTACGGAGACGACGCCGGGATCGCCGCTGTCGGCGAGACCATCCCGATGGGGAGGCTGGCGTCGCCAGTCGACGTAGGTCGGGCCGTGGCCTTCCTCCTGTCGCCGTTGGCCTCCTACATCACCGGTTCGACGCTCACCGTCCACGGTGGAGGCGAGAAGCCGGCGTTCCTCTCGGCGTCGAACGCCGACAACGCGGTGTGAGACGTCCGGCCCGTTCGCGAGCCGCGTCTGACGAAACTGCCTGACGAACCTACAAGTGCCAGAACAGGAAGTGATTGAACAGTGACAGAGGGAAGAGATCTCGACTCCGCTCGATCAACGGAAGACGACTCCGCTCGATCGGCGGAAGGCGACTCCGCTCGATCAACGGAAGGTACCGCTCGCGTCGTCATCGTGACGGGCGCCGGGCAGGGGATTGGTCGCGCGCATGCTCTCGCATTCGCCGCAGAGGGCGTGAAAGTCGTCGTCAACGACTACGCTGCCGACTCCGCCGAGTCCGTGGTGGCAGAGATCGTCGAGTCGGGTGGCGAGGCCGTGGTCGCCGCGGGCGACGTCGCGGACTGGGACACCGGTGCGGGCATCGTGCAGAAGGCGATCGACTCGTTCGGACGTCTCGACGCGCTCGTGAACAACGCCGGATTCCTGCGCGATCGCATGTTGGTGTCATTGAGTGAAGAAGAGTGGGACTCGGTGGTGCGAGTGCATCTCAAGGGGCATTTCGTGATGCTTCGGCACGCGGCTGCGTACTGGCGCAGCGAGGCGAAGGCCGGTCGGACCCCGCAGGCACGCATCGTCAACACGTCGTCGGGTGCGGGCATCTTCGGCTCGGTCGGGCAGGGCAACTATGCGGCAGCGAAGGCCGCCATCGCCGAGCTGACGATTCAGGCGGCTACCGAGCTCGGCGGCTACGGGATCACGGTGAACGCCATCGCACCGTCCGCTCGCACGCAGATGACGCTCGGTGCAGGCGGCGAGATGGCCGAGCAGATGGCGGCGCCGGAAGACGGCTCGTTCGACGCGATGGACCCGGCGAACATCTCGCCCCTCGTCGTGTGGCTCGCCTCCGCCGACGCCGGTGACGTCACCGGCCGCTTGTTCGAGGTCGAGGGCGGGGTCGTGACTGTTCTCGACGCCTGGCAGCGCGCCGCGACCGCCGACAACGGTGCACGGTGGGAGCAGGGTGAACTCTCCAGCGTTGTACCCCGGCTCGTCGCCGAGTCGCCGAATCCGGTCAAGGTGTACGGCGCCCGCTGACCGACGCTCGCGCAGTCGAGGCCCCGCACTCCGAAATCGGAGTGCGGGGCCTCGATTCTGCTATGGGAGCGGGCGTTCCGTCAGGCGGTCGCGCCGGGGGCGCGGACGACCATCGGGACGCCGGGGAAGTAGGCGGCCATCTCCGAACGGCAACGGCGGAGTGCGGCCACGCCGTAACCCTTCTTGCGGCTCTCCGGACGGATCCAGATGCGGACATCGACTTCGCCGCCGACGAGCTCCCCGAAGACGATGCCGATCTTGTCATCGTTCTCGACCGCGACCAGCCAGACAGCGTCCTCGTTGTCGACGCGTCCGACCCCTTGCGCGATCTCGTCGCCGATCTCGCCGGCCGGTGCGCCCGAGCCGTCACCCGCGACGCCCTGTTCAGCGGTGCGCTCGGTGAACAGGTCTGCGTCGTCGCTCGCGGAGAACGGACGCAGGTTCAGCGTATCGCCGCTGCTGGCCGGTCGGTCGGCGAGCGTGAACGTGATCTCGTGGTTGAGATCGTCGAGCTCGCTCTGGTTCTTGCGGCGTCCCTCTTTGGTCAACTGATGCAGCGACATGTTGAGGACGGCTTCGGCTCCGAGCTGAGACTTCCCGAGGAGCTGGGAGATCGCGGCGGCCGCGGAGTCCCGGTCGTCGGCTTCGACGATCGTGTCCAGAACCTCGTGACGCCGCTCGAGGGCGGTGAGCAATGCATCGGTGATGTCGCGACGGGTGGTTGCCTGGTCCAAATCAGTCATAGACCGATCGTTGCACGACTTCTCTGTTACCGGCAGGTCTACCGAAGGGTAAGTTCGCGGCGCTGCCGATGGTGTGGGGCAACGGGTTTCGGCGAGTCACTTTCACAAATCTAGAACACGTTCTAGTCTGGTGTGATGAGTGGAGAACAGACCGACCTGCCTGCCGACCGACTGCTGCACAACCCGGTGCACCTCGGCGATCTGATGGTCGCCGCGCTCAAACGGCACGCGAACAGCCCTGTCCTGCAACTGGGCGACACTGAGCTCACCGGCCGCGAGATGGCCGACGCGATCAGCCGGTACGTCCAGGCGTGCGAAGGCCTGGGGTCGGGAACCGGCACGGCCGTCGGTCTCCTCGCGTTGAACCGCCCGGAAGTGCTGTTCGTCGTCGGCGCCGGGCAGACGCAAGGATGGCGTCGGACGGCGTTGCATCCTCTCGGATCGGCCGACGATCACGCGTACGTCCTGTCGGACGCCGGTGTCACCACGCTGATCATCGATCCGGTCCCGATGTTCGTGGAGCGGGCCGTCGCGTTGCTCGAGAAGGTCGACGGCCTCACCCAGGTCCTTACGCTCGGACCGGTGCCACCAGAACTCGCCGAGGTGGGCGTCGACCTGATCGCGGAGGCCGACCGCTACACAGCAAAGACGTTGACGGCCAAGACTCTCGACCCCGAGCACGTCGTGTCGATCACCTACACCGGGGGCACCACAGGCAAGCCGAAGGGCGTGATCGGGACTGCGCGCGCGATGTCGACGATGACACAGATCCAGCTGGCCGAATGGGAGTGGCCGGAGCGGCCGCGTTTCCTCATGTGCACACCGCTCTCGCATGCCGGCGCCGCCTTCTTCGTGCCCACCCTCATCAAGGGCGGCACGATGCTGGTGCTCAGCAAATTCGATCCGGCCGAGGTGTTGGAGACGATCGAGCGGGAACGGATCACGGCGACGATGCTGGTGCCGTCGATGATCTATGCGCTGATGGACCATCCCGACTCCCGCACGAGGGACCTCTCGTCGTTGGAGACCGTCTATTACGGTGCGTCGGCGATCAACCCGGTCCGGTTGGCAGAGGCCATCGACCGGTTCGGTCCGATCTTCGCGCAGTACTACGGTCAGTCCGAGTCGCCGATGGTGATCTCGTACCTCCGCAAGGACGAGCACGATCAGGCCAGGCTCGGTAGCTGCGGTCGGCCGTCGGCGTTCTTGCGAACCAAACTGGCAGGCCCCGACGGAGAGCCTGTCGCGCCGGGCGAGCCCGGTGAGATCTGCGTGTCCGGGCCGCTCCTGGCAGGCGGCTACCTCGGACTGCCCGAGCAGACGGCCGAGACGTTCTCCGACGGTTGGCTGCACACCGGCGACGTCGCGCGGGAGGACGAGGACGGATTCTGGTTCATCGTCGACCGGACCAAGGACATGATCGTCACCGGGGGATTCAACGTGTTCCCCCGCGAGGTGGAGGACGTCGTCGCCGAGCACCCGGCGGTCGCCCAGGTCGGGGTGATCGGGGTGCCCGACGAGAAGTGGGGCGAAGCGGTGACCGCCGTCGTCGTCCTGCGATCGGACGCCGACCGGTCCGACGCTGCAACCGGCCGGATCGCCGAGGAGATTCAAGCGGCAGTCAAAGAGCGCAAAGGCGGGGTACAGTCGCCCAAACGCGTGGTCTTCGCCGACTCTCTGCCACTCACGGCACTCGGCAAGCCCGACAAGAAAGCCCTGCGCGCTCAGTTCTGGGAGGGTCTCGAGCGCTCAGTAGGGTGATCGTCTCCGCTGCGCTCAGAATGTGGCCGGGTGCAGCCGGAGACCGCCCACACCGATCCCGTCGCACGATTCGACTGACAGTCGACTCGTGCGGCGGGATTCTCCCTTTCTGGCCGCTACTCTGTAGCGAAAGCGGCGAGGAGATGTGATGCGGATTCGCATGGGTGCGACAGTTGCGAGCGTAGGACTGCTGGTGGGAATCGTTCCGCTCGGACTAGTTCCGGTAGTCCGGGATGCGACACTCGGCGTCGCGCAAGCGCAGTCCTGCGCTCACGCATCGGTCGACGTGAAGATCCCGGCTGCGACGCCGGTGCTCTCATGGGCCGAGAACGTCGGGTTCGACGCGGACGGAGACCTGTGGGTCTCCCGCGTCCTCGGGAACGTGATCGAACGGTACAGTTCGGGGCCGTCGCAGCAGACAGCTGGCCGTCCGACCGCCCGCGTCCACATCGATTCTCCGGGTGCGGTCCGTCTGGGGCCTGGCGGACGGATGTACGCGACGTCGGGTGACACCACGCTCAACATGATTCCCGGGCTGCCCCTTCGCGGCACTGTCGTTTCATTCGATCCGGCTGCGCCGGAACGGGTTCGGGTCGAGGCACGTGGGCTGGGCATGCCGAACGGACTTGCGTTCGACGAGCGGGGCACGATGTATGTCGCGGACTCGAACCTCGGCGTCGTCCGTGTCCGAGGAGACGGGACGATCGACCGTGCTTGGTCCGCGCGTGCACCGCGAAATCTGGCTCCCGATGCGACCGTGAACGGGACTGGAATGAACGGAATGGCGATCGTCGGCGGGGACGCTTACGTCGGGATGACCACGAGTGCGAGCGGTCGGATCTTGCGCGTCTCGCTCGACGATCCCGCCGACGTGTCGGTCGCTGCGGACCTGACGGCTCCGTGGCCCGGAGTCGTCGACGACCTGGCGATTCTGGCCGACGGGCGTCTCGCCGCCGCGACGACGACGGGACAGATGATCGTCGTCGACAAGAACAAGCGACGCTGCGTGGTCGACGCCGGCCGCCCGCTGACGTCTCTCGCAGTGACGCCGTCCGGCGATTCCCTTGTCGCGGGAACCGAGGACGGCGCCGTGCTCGAGTTCAGCGGGCGATTGTTCGGCGCCCCGGCCTGACCGTGCTCACGCGCGATCGCAGACGATGACCGGGATTCTCCGGTCAGTCCATGCCGCGTACGCGTCGAAGTCGGCATACAACTCGACCAGCTTCGGCCACAATTCGCCGCGCTCGGCGTCCCCCGCGATGCGGGCCGTGTAATCGCCAGTGTCCGAACCGATCTGAATCCGCACCGCCGGATCGGCCTTCAGGTTGTGAAACCAGGCGGGATTCGCGGGTAGACCGCCCTGCGACGCGACGAGCACGATCGACTCGCCGTGTCGCAGGTACAGCAACGGCACCGTGCGCTCCTGGCCGGACTTGCGTCCCGTGGTCGTCAGCAGACACACGGGGACCGGCCTGCGCATGGCGGCCCCGACCCGCCATTTGTCGCCCAGGCGTCCTCCGGTGGCCCGGTACAGAGCGGTGTTCAGCCGCGACCCGTACTTGATGAGCCGTCCGACGATCGGCGAATCCAGTTGTGCGGGCCGGTTACTAGGATCCATCGGGTCAGATTCGCTCGAGAATCGTCGCCGTCGACAGCGCTCCGCCTGCGCACATCGTGACCAGCGCGTGCTCGCCGTCGGTGCGTTCGAGCTCGTGCAGCGCGGTGGTGATCAGCCGCGACCCCGTGCTGCCGACCGGGTGCCCGAGAGCGATCGCACCGCCGTTGACGTTGACCTTGTCCATGTCGGCGCCGTGGACCTGCGCCCAGCTGAGCACGACCGACGCGAATGCCTCGTTGATCTCGACGATGTCGATGTCGCCCAAGCTCATGCCGCTCCGGGCGAGGACACGCTCGGTGGACTGCACGGGCCCGTCCAGATGGTAGTAGGGCTCGGCTCCGACGAGGGCCTGGCTCTTGATCCGGGCGCGGGGACGCAGCCCGAGCTCGCGTGCCTTGTCCTCGTCCATGATGAGTACCGCCGCCGCACCGTCCGAGATCTGCGATGCCGTTCCCGCCGTGTGGATTCCGCCCTCCATCACGGGCTTCAGTGCAGCGAGCGACTCACGCGTCGTCTCGCGGAGACCTTGATCCCGTGCGACGTCGAGGATCTGGCCGGTCAGTTCGCCTTCTTTGGTGCGCTCGGGCGCCTTGACGGTGAGGACTTCGCGGTCGAAGCGACCCTCGTCCCAGGCGCGCTTGGCGTTCGTCTGTGACCGCACGCCGAGCGAATCGACGTCGTCGCGGCTGATGCCACGTCGTTCGGCGATGCGTTCGGCCGCGTCGAACTGGTTGGGCATGTCGATGCTCCACGACTCAGGACGACGCGGGCCCGCGTCAGTGCCGACGTTCGCGCCGAGCGGCACATGCGACATCGATTCGACGCCGCAGGCGATACCGATGTCGATCGCACCGGCCGAGATCAGTCCCGCCACAAGATGATTCGCCTGCTGTGCGGATCCGCACTGGCAGTCGACGGTGGTGGCGCCGGTCTGCCACGGCAGCCCGGAATGCAGCCACGCGGTGCGCGTGACGTTGTTGCCCTGCTCGCCGACCTGCATCACCGCGCCGCCGATCACCTGCTCGACGAGAGCCGGATCGATTCCCGCTCGCTCGATGACCCCGAGCTGCGCGGTGCCTAGTAGCTCGGCTGCGTGCAGCCCTGACAACCAGCCGTTGCGCTTGCCGATCGGCGTGCGAGCCGCCTCGACTATTACCGGTACACCCATGCCGAAAGTCCTTTCTTGACGTTAATCTTCACCAAAACTAGAACAAGTTATTGTTCACGTCTATCCAGTGTGGCAGAGTGTGAGCTACAGCAAATTGTAACGGGTTCTCGTTTCAGGCGGGGCCCGCGCAACCTTCCGAAATGAGGTGATGACGTGACCCAGGCGCAGAGCGTTGAGACGGGGGCGTCGAAGGAATCGGCGGGCGGCTGCCCGTTCATGCATCAAGAGGGGTGGGACTTCACAAATCCCGATCTTTTGCAGCAGGGCATCCCGGTCAAGGAGTTCGCAGAGCTCCGCAAGACCGCGCCGATCTGGTGGAACGCACAACTTCCAGGCAAGGGCGGCGGCTTCCGGGACGGCGGCTACTGGGTGGTGTCACGGCTCGACGACATCCGAGAGATCTCGAAGAACGCCGACGACTGGTCGGCGGCCGAGAACGGCGTCATCATGCGATTCGACGACGAGATGGAGCCGGAGCAACTCGACGCCACCAAGGCGCTCCTGATCAATCACGATCCGCCGGAGCACACTCGCATGCGCAAGATCGTCTCGCGGGCATTCACGCCGAAGGCGGTCCACGCACTCGAGGACACCCTCGACGAGGCGGCACGCCGGATCGTGTCCGAGGCAGCAGCGGCAGGAAAGGGCGACTTCGTCGAACAGATCGCCGTCGATTTGCCACTCCTGGCGATCGCCGACCTGCTCGGCGTCCCCGAAGAAGATCGCGCCAAGCTGTTCCACTGGTCCAACGCGATGATGAATTACGACGATCCCGACTTCGAGCCGGACGCGTTGACCGCCAACATGGAGATCCTCGGGTACGGCTACAACATGGCCGAGAAGCGACGCGAGTGCCCGGCCGACGACATCGTCACCACCCTGATCGAGGCCGACATCGACGGCCACGCGCTCGACGAGACCGAATTCGGATTCTTCTTCATCCTGCTCACCGTCGCGGGCAACGAGACCACGCGTAATGCCATCTCGCACGGCATGAACGCGTTCCTCGACAACCCCGAGCAGTGGGAACTGTTCAAGAAGGAGCGGCCCGCTACGGCGGTCGACGAGATCGTCCGCTGGGCGACCCCGGTCAACTGCTTCCAGCGCACCGCCAAGCGCGATCTGACCCTCGGCGGCGTCGACATCAAGAAGGGCGAGCGCGTAGGCATGTTCTACGGGTCCGCCAACTACGACGAAGACATCTTCGACGATCCGTACACCTTCGACATCACGCGTGATCCCAACCCGCACGTCGGATTCGGCGGCAACGGAACGCACTTCTGCATCGGAGCCAACCTGGCCCGCATGGAGATCAACCTGATGTTCAACGCGATCGCCGACCTCATCCCCGACATCACCAAGATCGGAGACCCCAACCGTCTCCGTCACGGGTGGATCAACGGGATCAAGGAACTTCAGGTCGACTACGGGACGAAGTGAGGGTGCATGGCTGACGAACTGCCGTCGTATCTCGACCTCGATCGAGAGAACAATCCGGCGGTGCTCGCCGGGCGTCGCTCGCGAGACGCAGTGCTCGCACGCGATAAAGACGCGTGGCTCGCCAACTTCGCCGCCAACGCCGTCGTCGAAGACCCGGTAGGGCCGTCGATGTTCGACGAAGACGGCGTCGGACACCGTGGGGCCGAAGGTCTTTCCGCTTTCTGGGACAAGACCATCGGCACCACCGAGAAGATTGACTTCGCCTTCGACAAAGAGATCATCTGCGGCGACGAAGTGGCGTACGTCGGAAAGATCGTCACCCACATCGCGGGACACATCTCCGAAGCGAACGGGGTCTTCACCTACAAGGCCGACAGCAACGGCGACCTGGTGGCGTTGCGGGCCTTCTGGGAGGTCGGAGAGACGATGTCTTCTCTGCGCCCCGCTTAGATTCGGTTCGTGACAAGAGCCCGACGCCATTCGGTTGGCGTCGGGCTCTTGTTGTTTCGTCGCTTGTGCGTTGCGTGAGGCGTGTGTCGCG
The DNA here is from genome assembly GCF_021738965.1 of Gordonia zhenghanii. Lineage (GTDB taxonomy): Bacteria > Actinomycetota > Actinomycetes > Mycobacteriales > Mycobacteriaceae > Gordonia > Gordonia zhenghanii. Next base: position 13,472 of record NZ_JAKKOQ010000006.1, read on the forward strand.
GAATTGTCCGCCGCGCAGTCCTCGCCGACTCGGCTAGCGCCTCGTGGGCTGCGGGGAGCGCGGCGAACAATTCCGCGACACACGCTTTGGGCATCAGTTGTTGAGTCTCAGATGCTCGGCGTCAACCGAACGGCGTCGGGCTCTTGTCCTGAGCTGTCTTTGCGGGGCGCAGTTTGTCCTCGGAGTCTCTGCGCCCGCGTTGAGTTACGCTGTCCTACTTTTTGAATCTCTTCGCGACGTGGGAGTCGACGGACGCGACGCCCTGGTCGGCAATCGCGATGGCGATCAGGCCTGCGATGAGGGCGAGGGGGAGTTCGTAGCCGCCGTCGGACGACCAGAAGCCTGCGTCGATGTGGGCGATGAAGATGGCGCCGATCATGTCGAAGATCAGGAGGAGCGCGACCAGCGGGACGGCGATGCCCGCGATCAGCGCGATGCCGCCCGCGAACTCGAGGATCGCGGCGACCCATGCGGACAGCGTGGGCAGCGGAGCGCCCATCATGTCGAAGCCTGCGGACGTGGCGTCCATGCCGTTGACGAACAACTTCTGGCAGCCGTGTGCCAGGAAGATGATGCCGAGAATGACGCGGGCGATCGTCGTCGACAGGCCCTGTGCGTGTTTGAGCGGGTTCATATGTGGCTCTCCTCCGAGAGTGTGGGGGCGGGCGCTCTCGCGAAACGCCTGAATAGAACGAACTAGAACGATCGAACCACTTACCTTTCGTAAGCGCAAGTGAAGGCGTACATTGATCTTGTGTCCGATTCCGCAGTGCTGCCGTACGACGTCTTCGCGAAGAAGTGTCCGTCGCGGCAGGTGTTCGAGCACGTCACCGGGAAATGGGGCGCGCTGGTCCTCGGCTGCCTGGACAGCGGGCCGCAGCGTTTCGGCGAGATCCGCTCGCAGATCGAGGGAATCAGCGATCGGATGCTCACTCAGACCCTGCGCACCCTGTGCGACGACGGGCTCGCCGTCCGTACCGCGGACTCGCCTGCGCACCCCGTCTATCGGCTGACCGAAGCCGGCGAGGATGTCGCCGCGGCAGTTCGGACCCTCATCACGGCCGTCGAGGACGCGATGACGAACGGTGCGGGAGTATAGGTTCTCAATGACATCTCGGCCGAGCCCAACGAGAACGAGCGGAGCCGAGATCGATGATCTCGGCTCCGCTCGTCTAGTTCAGTCGGTGCGTGCGGACTAGGGTTTGTCCGCCCCGACGACCCACATCGAGAAGTACTGGGAGCCGCCGCCGTATGCGTGACCGAGCGCCTTCCGGACGTCCGGCACCTGGTGGGCGCCCCCCTTGCCCATCACTTGGATGGCAGCTTCGGCACAACGGATCATTCCGGACGCGCCGATGGGGTTGGACGACAGCACGCCGCCGGAGGCGTTGACTGGCAGTCTGCCGCCGATAGCCGTCTCACCGGCCTCGGTGAGTTTCCATCCCGAGTACTCGGGCATGAAGCCGAGGTTCTCCAACCACATCGGTTCGAACCAGGAGAACGGCACGTAGATCTCCGCCGCATCGATCTCTTCGAGCGGATTCGTGATCCCGGCGGCCTTCCACAGTGCGGCGGAGGCGTCGCGCCCCGCCTGCGGGCTGACCACGTTGCGATGCGAATAGGAGAGCGGTTCCGTGCGCATCGCCGTTGCGTGCACCCACGCGACCGGACGCCCCTCGGCGAGTGCGTCGTCGGCGGATGCCTCGTCGCCGATGACGACGGCGCAGGCACCGTCCGACGACGGGCAGGTCTCGTCGAATCGAATCGGATCCCACAGCATCTGGGAGGCGAGGACCTTCTCGACAGTGATGTCCGGCTGCTGCAGATGGGCGAGCGGATTGAGGGAGCCGTTCTTCCGGTCCTTCGCCGCGACCATCGCGCCGATGTGAGCTGGAGCCTTCGAGTTGTTGATGTACGAGCGTACGTGCGGGGCAAAGAAGCCGCCGGCACCCGCGCCGACCGGCATCGTGAACGGGACAGGAATCGACAACGCCCACATGGCATTCGACTCCGACTGCTTCTCCCAGGACACGGCCAGCACGCGGCGGTGCACGCCGCTGCTCACCAACGACGACCCGACGATCGCCGTCGACGCTCCGACTGAACCGGCGGTGTGCACCCGGATCAGTCGTTTGCCGACGGCGCCGATGGCCTCCGCCATCGCGAGTTCGGGCATCATGGACCCCTCGAACAGGTCGGGAGCCTTTCCGATGACGATCGCATCGATGTCGTCGAGACTCACCTGAGCGTCCTGCAGGGCCCGGTCGATCGCCTCGCGGCACAGTCCGGCCATCGTCACGTCATGTCGCTTGGCGACGTACTTGGTCTGCCCCGTGCCCAGCACGGCGGCGCGATTGCGGCCCATCAGTTCCCGCCTTCCAACGTGAGCACCATGTTCTGCTGCAGCAGCGGCCCGCTCGTGGCGTGCGCGACGGCTGTCCAGGCGTCCTGGGTCAGGATCGCGTGCGCCGCGTAACCGATGCGCTGCAAGCCTGCGGAGAACAGCGCGTTCCCGCCCATCACTCCGCCGGACGGATTGATCCGCGTGCTGTCGCCGATCCCGAGTTCGCGTCGGACGATCAGTTCCTGATGCGTGTACGGCGCATGGATCTCGGCGACGTCGACATCACGGCTGCGGTCGCCGAATGCGGTGTCGGCGGCCAGTTTCGTCGACGGTGAGCGCGTCAGATCTCGCGCTCCGAAGTTCGGGGTGTCGATGCGGTGATCCCAGCCGGTGACCCAAGCCGGGTTGTCGACGAGCTCGCGGGCTCGTTCCTCGCTAGCGAGGATGACGGCGGCACCTGCGTCCGCATACGGCGCGATGTCATGCGCGCGCAACGGATCTCGAACATACGGCGCAGTCAGGAGTTCATCGGCGTCGGCGCTGTTCGTGCGTGCGGCGACGGCGGCCATCTCGGCCTCGGTCCAGCTGCCGGCGTCGATGCCTGCGCGAGCCTGCAGTCCGGCGAGTGAGGACGCGCCCGGCCACAGCGGCACCACCGTGTACGGGTCGGTCTGCAGTGTCAGAGTCATGTCCATGTCGCCAGCCGACGACTTGCCGAAACCGTAGGCCAAGGCGAGGTCCACTTCGCCGGTCGCGATCTTGACCCACGCCTCGTACAGGGCCCATGCAGCGTCCATCTCGACGTGCGACTCGTTGATCGGTGGGACGGCGCCGATCGCGTCGATCGCCGAGATGAACGAGAACGCCCGCCCGGCCAGATAGTCCGATGAACCGCTGCACCAGAATCCGATGTCGGTGCGGCTGATGTTCAGGTCGGCGTACAGCTTCTCGAAGCAGGGGATGAGCATCTCGACACCATTGGTGGTGCCGTGCGTCTGCGGGACGTTGGCGCTGTGGGCGAACCCTACGACTGCGATCCGCGGGAAATCCGTACTCATGGTTCGGTCGACTCCTTTCGCAGGTCTACAGGTGGTTTCGGTACGACTCGAAGTCGGCGTCCGGTTCGCCGTTCGGAGCGAAGTGACTCACGTTGCGTAGCGTGTGGTCCCATTCGGCTTCCGGGCGCCAGACGGCTTTGACGCGCATGCCCATCCGAACGTCCTCGGCGGGGGTGTCGAGGATCAGATGCAGGAACGGGATGTCGGCACCGTCGAGCAGCACGTAGGCGGCGACGTACGGCGGTTTGATCTGCTGACCGAGGAACGGCACGTTGACGATGCAGAACGTCGTGATCGTTCCGGTGTCCGACAGTTCGACGCGGTCGACAGTCGGTGAGCCGTCGGCCGGGCTCGCCTGGCGTGGTGGGAAGTAGACCTCGCCGGTCGCGACGCGGCCGCCGATGAGCTTGCCCGCCTTGAGTCCTTCGAGGTACCAGGACTCCTGTTCGGTGGCCGAATGGGAGATCGTCATGCCGATCGGCGTCGTGACGATCACGTTGCCTGCGTCGTCGGCGATCGACTCCCCGTCTGCCGGCACTGCGGCCTCGGCGGTGTCGCCGAGCGAGAAGTGGCCGATGTCGTCGATCCGTCCGGTGCGCACTTCGCGCCACACAGCGTGCACCCGTGCTCCGGTGCTCATCTGATCGGGCGAGTCGGCGGCCACCGCGTGCAGCAGCGACGTGTCGGCGCCGTCGAGGCGGATCAGCGCCCACGCGAACGGCCGGTCGAGCGGCTGTACGTCGGACGGAGACGGTTGCCAGGACCAGGACTCGACTGTGCCGACCGGCGAGACCTCGACGATGTCGGTCGTCGCCGATCCGGTCGTGGGGTCGAACTCGTTCGGCGGCACGCTCACTCGGCCGTCGGACCCGCGACTGCCGACGATGCGGCCGTCTCGGAGGGCGAGTGCGAACTGGGAGAGCACGGGGCCGAGCGACCTCGTGTAATCGAAGGTGTTGGTCAGGTCCGCGGATAGGATCTCCGACTCGGGCGCGGGCACCGACACTTCGGGACTCGAATGTTGGGCACTAGTAGTCACCTCCTAACTAGAACACGTTCTAGTATTCTGGGCAAGGGTTCGATGAGTCTTCGATGAAAGGTGCGCGCGTGAAACTCGGTCTACAGCTGGGATATTGGGGTGCGGATCCCATCGAGAACGCTGCTGAACTCGTACTCGCAGCCGAGCGCGAGGGCTTCGATTCGGTGTTCACCGCGGAGTCGTGGGGGTCGGACTGCTACACCCCTCTCGCCTGGTGGGGGTCGCAGACCGCACGCGTGCGGTTGGGGACTGCGGTGGCGCAACTGTCGGCGCGACCTCCGACGTCACTGGCGATGGCGGCATTGACGCTCGACCACCTCTCGGGCGGACGGCACGTGATCGGGCTCGGCGTCTCCGGTCCGCAAGTGGTCGAAGGCTGGTACGGGCAGTCGTTCGGCAAGCCACTCGCGCGGACTAGAGAATACGTGCAGGTGGTGCGGGACGTACTCGCGCGTGAAGCGCCCGTCACCAGCGACGGGCCGCACTATCGACTCCCGCTGGCCGACGGGACCGGCGTCACCGGGCTGGGAAAGCCGCTGAAGTCGATCACCCATCCGCTGCGCGCCGACATTCCGATCTGGCTCGGCGCAGAAGGGCCGCGGAACGTCGCGCAGACTGCGGAGATCGCCGATGGATGGCTCGCCGTCTTCTACACGCCGCGACTGGCCAGCATGTTCGACGCCTGGCTCGACGAAGGCTTCGCACGACCGGGCGCCCGCCGGTCGCGTGCGACCTTCGAGATCGCTGCGAACGCGCAGTGCGTCATCACCGACGACGTTCCGGCGGCCATCGAACGGTATCGTCCGTCGACCGCCCTTTACGTCGGCGGCATGGGCGCGAAGGAGAAGAACTTCCACGCTGACCTGTACCGTCGGATGGGGTACGGCGAGGTCGTCGACGAGGTCGGACGTCTGTTCCGGTCTGGTGACAAGGCCGAGGCCGTCGCCGCCGTGCCCGACGAGATGGTCCGCGAGACGATGCTCGTCGGCACCCGGGACGAGGTTCGCGAACAGATCGGTGCGTGGGAGAGGGCCGGCGTCACAACGCTGATGGTCACGGCTCGGGACGTGCAGACGATTCGGGAGTTGGCCGGACTGGTCTGACCGTCGCGCGCGGTCCGGAACGTCAGTGCATCGCTCGGATGCAGTAGCTGCGGAGCTCTTTGACCGTGGCAGATTTGGCAGCTCCCGCGAATCTGAAGGCATGGCTGAACGAGACTCGCCCCGACTCCGTCTCGACGAATCCGTCGCAGGCGGCGAGGCGCCCGTGAGTGATGACGGCTGCGATCTCCAGGCTTCGGGCCGAGGTGCCCTGGCACGCGTGGACCGCCGCATCTCTGCCCTCGTGAGTCACGTCGCCGACGACTGTCCAGGTGACGTCTTCGGACATCCAAGTCGACACTGTCTGTCCGTCGCCGCTGGCCCACGCGGTGACGATCTCGGTGACTATCCCTATCCGGGGTGCATTCCCGCAATCGGTCGGGAGCGTGATCTCCATGACCGGATTGTAGGCCTCGGGGTGATGCGCGGCAGGGCGTCGTCCGGCAGTCAATCCGTCGACGAGATCACTTCTCGTGCGGTCGCAGTGACGGAGTCTCGCAGCCACTGTCGAGGTCTGCCGTCGGGAAGGTGCCTGCGGACTGCTCCGTACGGAAGGTCGACGAGTGCGTACATCGCTCGGTCGAACTCTTCGGGACCGGGCTTGTCGAAGTGGCGGCGCGCCCAGTCTTCCAGCGCCGCGCGCGCGGTGGCGTTGCGTTCGCGGAGTTCGGCGGCGACCGTGTGCGGTGCGCGACGGTCTATCCCACGTTCGTCGAACGTCAGAAGCAGTCGGGCCTTGCCTGGGTTCGCGCCGCACCAGTCGAAGACGTAAGCGATCGCGGCGTCCGCCGCCGCCGCGGTGTCGGTGTCTGCCAGCGCGTCCACGAAGCCCGTTTGGAACTCGGCGATCGTGCGTATCCAGAGTCGTGCGAGGATCTCGTCGCTCCCCGCGAAGCGGTGGTAGACCGAACCGGAGGGGGCGCCGGTCGACCGGGCGACGGCCGCGGCGGTGACGGCGGCGGGCCCCTCGTCGACTGCGATCTGCAGTGCCGCGTCTAGGAGGTCGTTGGTGCTGAACTTAGGACGGCGGCCCACGTCACGTTGCGGTCGACGTCGCCAGGACGGTGCCCTGCGCCACGGCGCAGAGCTTCGTTTCACCCGCGTCGTCGACGACCTCGATCCGACATCGAGCCGTCGCCTTACGGCGGCTGGAGTGCACGAGTTCGGCCGTCGACCGCAGTACGGAGCCATCTCGGGCGCTGGACACGTAATCGATGGTGAATCCACTGGTCAATACGCTTGGTCCGAGGCCGATCGCGGCGGCGAAGGTGATGCTGTTGTCAGCGAGATAGGCGAGAACGCCGCCGTGGACGAGACCGTACTGCTGGCGGAGTCGGTCGTCGACGGGCACTTCGAGAACGGCGCGGTCGTCGCCGAATGCCGTGAGACGCGCGCCGAGCAATTCGCTGAACGGCTGCGCGTGCAGGACTTGACTGGCGAGTTCGAACTCCATGTATTAGAGACTGGCCGCTAATAAAATCGATGTCAAGGCCTCGATCACGGACCGCGTCCGCAATTTCATTCGCCGGTGAACGAAGGCTTCTCCTTGTTGGCGAACGCGCGGGGGCCGATCTTCGCGTCGGCCGACTTGAAGACGGCGGCGCCGAGTTCGGCGTCGATCTTGAACGCCTCCTCCTCGTGCAGGCCTTCCGAGTCGCGGATGGTCTTGAGGATCGCCTGGACCGCCAGCGGTCCGTTCGCCGCGATCTGGTCGGCGATCTGCAGCGCCTTGTCGAGTGCCGTGCCGTCCGGGACCACATAGCCGATCAGTCCGTACCGCTCGGCTTCGGCCGCGGTGATGTGCCTGCCGGTCAACAGGATGTCGGCGGCGACGGTGTACGGAATCTGCCGAACCAGGCGGACGGCGCTGCCTCCCAATGGGAAGAGTCCCCACTTCGCTTCCGACACACCGAATTTCGCACTCTCGCCTGCGACGCGGATATCGGTTCCCTGCAAGATCTCAGTACCGCCTGCGATCGCAGGTCCCTCGACTGCTGCGATCAGCGGTTTGGTGAGACGACGGCCTTTGAGGAGTGCGGGCAGTCGGGTCAGGTCCCAGCCGCCCTGGGTGAACTTGTCGCCGGGGGCCTGCTTGTTCATCGACTTGAGGTCGGCCCCCGCACAGAAGTAGCCGCCTGCGCCGGTCAGGATGGCCGCCCGGATCTCCGGATCTGCGTCGACCTGGTCCCATGCCTGCTCCATGATCGCCATCATCTCGGCGGAGAGTGCGTTGCGTGCCTGTGGACGATTCATCGTCACGATCAGGACGTGGCCCCGCTTCTCGACGAGGCATTCCGGTGCTGCGGTGGCGGTGGTCTGTTCGGACATTGATTCCTCCGGTCTCGTGCCATGCCTTGCCACGGACAGTAACACGTTCTAGTTTTGACGCATGGCTTACACAATCGCGGACCTCATCGAGCACGCCGTCGACCTGATGCCCGACCGAGTCGCCCTCGAATCAGGGGACGAGTCCCGGACCTACACCCAGATGGAGGAGCGGTCGAACGCGATCGCTCACCAACTCGCCGAACTCGGTGTCGGACCCGGCGATCGAGTCGGTCTGTACAGCAGAAACACCATCGAATCCGTCGAGTCGATGATCGCCATCTTCAAGATCCGCGCGGTCATGGTGAACGTCAACTACCGCTACGTCGAGCCCGAACTCGAGCACATCATCACCGACTCCGGGATGAAGGTGCTCATCCACGAAGGCCGCTACACCGAACGCGTCTGCAACGTGTTATCGAAATCGCCGCACGAGGTGGTCGCACGGGTGGTGGTCTCGGCTCCGACCGACCAACAACCAGGGCTCGACGAGCGGGACGGCGTGGCCGTCGTCGACTACGAGGAGGCGATCGCCGGATCGTCTCGCGAGCGCGACTTCACCGAGCGCAGCGACGACGACCTGTACATGCTCTACACCGGCGGAACCACCGGGAAGCCGAAGGGTGTCGTCTGGCGTCAAGAAGATGTGTGGCGCGTCCTCGGCGGCGGGATCGACTGGTACTCGGGCCGACCGGTCGAGAGCGAGTGGGAGCACGCCGAGACCGGGGCCGCGGGCGGTCAACTCGTCCGATTCCCGATCCCGCCGTTCATCCACGGCGGCAGCCAGTGGGCCATCTTCCAGTCCCTGTTCGCGGGCGGCAAAGCCGTCGTCTACCCCGACTTCGATGCGGCCGAAGTGTGGGCGGCCGTCGAGAAGCACAAGGTGAACGTCGTCTTCATCACCGGAGACGCGATGGGGCGCCCGATGATCGAGGCGCTTGAGGCCGGCGACTACGACACGTCGACCGTCGTGTCCGTCGCCTCGTCTGCCGCGCTGTTCTCGCCCGCCGTCAAAGAGCGGTACTTGGAGAAGTTCCCGAATGCCGTCGTCATCGACGCGATCGGGTCGTCCGAGACCGGGTTCGGCGGCATGGGCATGGCGGTCAAGGGGCAGAGCCGAGTCGGCGCGCCGACGGTCAAAGCCGATCCGAACACGCACGTGCTGCGTGAGGACGGGACACGGCTGCAACCGGGCGACGACGAGGCCGGCCTTCTCGCCCGGTCCGGTCACATTCCGCTGCGCTATCACAACGCGCCTGCCAAGAGCGCCGAGACATTCGTCGAATACGACGGCATCCGCTATTCGCTGCCCGGTGACTCGGCGCGCATCGAAGCAGACGGAACCATCACGATGCTCGGCCGCGGGTCGATGTCGATCAACACGGGCGGCGAGAAGGTGTTCCCCGAAGAGGTCGAGGCCTCGCTGAAGTCGCATCCCGACGTCTTCGACGTGAGCGTCGTCGGTGTCCCCGACGAACGGTTCGGGCAACGCGTCGCAGCCGTGATCGCCTCGCGTAGCGGCGCCCGTCCGACGCTGGCGGAACTCGGCGAGGTGGTTCGCTCGGACCTGGCCGGATACAAGGTTCCGCGCAGTGTGTGGTTCGTCGATGAACTCAAGCGTTCGCCCGCAGGAAAACCCGACTATCGGTGGGCAGCCGAGGTGGCATCGGACCGGCAGCCCGACGAGGCCCTGTAGCGATGTCCGCCGTACCGACGTGCATCAATCAAGCCCCGTAGTCACTCAAGCCCGTAGCGAATGTAAGGACACAAGAATGAAGACTGACCTCAGCGAGAAGTTCGGTATCGAATACCCGATCTTCGGATTCACGCCGAGCGCGCACGTCGCTGCGGCGATCAGCCGAGCAGGCGGCCTCGGGGTGCTCGGGTGCGTGCGATTCAACGAGGCCGAGGAGCTCGACGAAGTCCTCGAATGGATGCATGAGAACACCGACGGCAAGCCGTTCGGTGTCGACGTCGTGATGCCTGCAAAGATCCCGACCGAAGGGTCCAAGGTCGACCTGGACTCGATGATTCCGCCCGAGCATCGCGCGTTCGTGGAGCGGACGCTCGACGACCTCGGCGTCCCGCAATTGCCGGACGGTGGCGACCGCGTGAACACCGGGGTCCTCGGGTGGCTGCACTCGGTGGCCCGCTCGCACGTCGACATCGCCATGGAGCATGCGCGCAAGTACGGGCAGATCAAGCTGATCGCGAACGCGCTCGGCTCGCCGCCCGAAGACGTCATCGGGCTCGCGCACGAGAACGGCGTGCAGGTTGCCGCACTGGCGGGAGCTAAGGAACATGCGCTCAGTCACGTGAATGCGGGCGTCGACATCGTGATCGCGCAGGGGTACGAAGGCGGCGGTCACACCGGTGAGGTCACGTCGATGATCCTGTGGCCCGAACTCGTCGACGCGCTCGGCGACACCGCCCCCGTCCTCGCCGCAGGAGGGGTCGGGAGCGGCAGGCAGATGGCTGCCGCCATCGCGCTCGGCGCACAGGGCGTGTGGATGGGCACCTACTGGCTGACGGCGGCCGAGTACGAGTTGGGCGCCACCGGCGACGGCCCGTCCACCGTCCAGCAGGCCCTTCTCTCTGCGACGTCGCGCGACACCGTTCGGCGGCGCATCTACTCCGGTAAGCCGGCCCGGCTGCTCAAGACGAAGTGGACCGACGCATGGGACGCGAAGGGGGCGCCCGAACCGCTTCCGATGCCGCTGCAGAACTTGCTGGTCGGCGAGGCTCACGCGCGTATCTCGCAGGCAGCCGACCCCGAGGTCGTCGCCATGCCCGCAGGTCAGATCGTGGGCCGCTGCAATGAGATCCTGCCCGTCGAAGAGATGATCTCCGGACTGGTGGCCGAGTACAAGCAGGCTGCGTCCAGGATTCAGGCGACCCTCGACTGACCGAGGCGGTGGCGGTCCTACTTCCGCCCGTATCGACGGTTGAACCGTTCGACTCGGCCCTCGGTGTCCATGACGCGTTGCGCACCCGTCCAGAACGGGTGCGAGTCACTGGTCACGTCGACGACGATCAACGGGTAGACGTTGCCGTCCGACCAGTCGACAGTGTTCTCCGACGTCGCCGTCGACCGTGTCAGAAACTCGGTGCCGGTCGCGGCGTCACGGAACACGACGGGGTGGTAGTCGGGGTGGATTCCGGTCTTCATTCTTGTTTCCCTTCGGTGCGCTTTGGCTGTTCAGGCTGGTTCTTGGGTCTCGACTCCCCTCGACCAGCGGCGGAGGGCTCCGCTCGACCAGCGGCGGAGGGCTCCGCTCGACCAGCGGTAGGGGATTCCGCTCGACCAGCGGCGGGGGTCTCCGCTCGACCGGAGACGGGAGCCTCCGCTGGGGACGGGACCTCCATGTCGTCGCACGGGTCGCGATGGGCGTGCCCGAACGGCGACGGCAGTGATGTCACGTACTCCTGACCGCGCGACATCTCGTCGTCGGTGACCAACGCGTCGTACAGCGCGCGACGCACGTCGTCGGGGTCGGCGCGATGACACAGGACGGTCAGCGCGTTGTGCCGGTCGCCGTGATCGGAGTCCCACCGGAGTGCGGCAATGGCCAGATGCTCGGGGTCCACGGTCGAATGGTCGTCAACGCAGGCCAGCCACGTTCCGACGTGCAAGATCGAGAGCCCGCCGCCCGCGGACTCGAGCCACATGACGTCGTCGGGGTCGGAGGCCAGCCACATCCGGCCACGTGCTGTCACCACGCCTTCGAGTAGTACATCGAGGGTGTCGTGGAGTCGTTCCGGATGGAACGGGCGGTCGGCCTCGAACGAGACGAGCCGTACTCCGCAGTCCTCATCCAGGTCGGGCCCCCCGGCCAAGAGCGGATCGAACGGCTGCGTCGGCCGACCGCGAGGAGCCCCCGGCGCCATCGAACCGAGAGCGCCTTCGACGATCTCCCGCGTGAAGGCCTGCTGACTGTTGAGAGTGCGCATCCCGGCAGAGGGCGCGAGACGCAGGAGGACCGCATGCAGGCGAGCGAGGTCGTATGCGCTCTCCACGCCGTCGGCGCCCTCGATGATGATCGCATCCGCGAACCGGGCCTGGGAGACAGCGATCTGCGAGAGGGTGCGCTCGTCGTCGAGTGAGGTCAGTTGCGCCTCGGTGAGAGTCAGGTCGCCGGTCGCGTCGGCCAACCAGGTACGCGCGTCGATCCCGCACAAGGTGTCCTCGACGGCGACGTCCACGCCGGCCGGGCCGGGGGCGACTCCCGGAGCTTCCACTACTGTGCTCGCGATCTCGACGGCCAACTGCTCGGGCTCCACGGCGGGGTCGAGCAGCACGATGATCCGCTGCACGTCCGGATCGCGGTGCAGAACGCGGAGCATCGGCAACAGGTCGAGACGGAGCGTGCACGACACGCATCCGTGCTCGAGTTCGACGTCGTCGATGGTGAGGGCGTCCGCGCCGTCGCGCGACATCCGGTGCTCGATGCGAGTGACTCTCCCGGTCGCTACGTCGCGCAGGTCGTGTGAGACGACGGTCGTGCCCGGAGTCAGAAGCGTGTAGGCGATGCGTGCGCTGATGGTTCGGTTCAGACCGGTCACCAGTGTCACTGGCGTGCGGTGTGTCGCGTCGGGCATGGGCGACTCCTTCGGTTCACATTCTCGCGTCACCTTAATGAACACGATTTCCGTTTGATTGATTCCGACTGTAGCGTGCCGGATGTATCTAATGCGAATCGTTACCGATAAGAAGGAGTGCATGTGTCCGCCGAATGCCAAGTGACCGGGCGGGTTCCCGGATTCGGAAAGCGAGTCTCGCACTCGCATCGACGAACGTCACGGCAGTGGCGACCCAACATCATGCGCAAGACGTACTGGGTTCCCTCGCTGGGGCGACGTGTGACGTTGCGGGTGTCCGCAGCAGGAATCAAGACCATCGACCGGGACGGTATCGACGCCGTCATCGCACGAGTCCAGGCAGCGGGGCGACTTTCCAGATGAGCAAGAGCACTGACATCCGCCCGATCGTGAAACTCAAGTCGACCGCAGGTACCGGGTACACCTACGTCACCCGCAAGAACCGTCGTAACGACCCGGACCGCCTCGTGTTGCGGAAGTACGACCCGGTGGTCCGTCGCCATGTCGAGTTCAAGGAGGAACGCTGATGGCCAAGAAGTCCAAGATCGTCAAGCAGGAGCGGCGCCGTGAGGTCGTCGCGCGTTACGCGGAGCGTCGCGCCGAGTGCAAAGCGATCATCGCCTCGCCGTCGAGTACGGGTGACGCCGTCGCGTCGGCGCGGTCCGAACTGGCGAAGCAGCCGCGCGACGCCAGCGCCACCCGCCTCCGCAACCGCGATGCCGTCGACGGGCGGCCGCGTGGATACATCGGCAAGGCCGGTGTGTCGCGCATTCGGTTCCGCGAGATGGCCCACCGAGGCGAACTCCCGGGAATCACGAAGGCGAGCTGGTGATGGCGAAGAACTCGAAGCCGCGCATGTCGCCGGTCAAGCGACGCCGGGCCGACCCGAACCTGACGTTCGACTACAAGGACACCGAGGTCCTCCGTCGTTTCCTGTCCGACCGCGGACGGATCCGCGCTCGCGCGGTGACGGGACTGTCGCCCCAACAGCAGCGGCAACTCGCGACCGCCGTGCGGAACGCACGCGAAATGGCACTGCTCCCTTTCGGTTCCGCTCGCTGATGTGCAGTCCCGTCGGTCGATCGAGCGGTCCTTTCCGTTGATCGAGCGATTTCCTCCGTTGATCGAGCGGAGTCGAGATCGTGTGCGTGCGTTGTGGTCTCGACTCCGCTCGACCAGCGGGGTGGCTCGGCGAGCCGGGGCGGAGCGGATCGCCTTGCGTGCGTTGTGGTCTCGACTTCGCTCGACCAGCGGGGTGGCTCGGATCGTGTGCGTGCGTTGCGGTCTCGACTTCGCTCGACCGGCGGGGTGGCTCGGCGAGCGGGGTGGCTCGGCCAGCGGGTGGGCTCGGCGAGCGGGGCCGACCTCAGGTGGTCCAGGTCGGGGAACCCAGCGAGGCGACGAGGGCCGAGCGGGCGGTCTTGAAGGTCGCGGTCTCGGGGAGCGTGTCGACGATCCAGACGCGAGTCGGGCGCTGTTTGGGGCCGAGGTCGGGCTGTTCGTCGAGGAACGTCTCGAACTCGGCACGATCGACGCCGTCGGCGACGAGGACGGCTCCAACGGCGTCGCCGATCTCGATCGGGACGCCGAGTACCACCACGTCCGATACGCGAGGATGCCTGCGGAGCACGCTCTCGATCGGGCGGGTTCCGAGGTTCTCGCCGTCGACTCGCAACCAGTCGCCGATTCGGCCGGCGAAGTGCACGTAACCGTCGGCGTCCACCCAGGCCAGATCGCCGGTGCGGTACACGTCGCCCCGCATCCGTTCAGCGGTCGCCGCCTCGTCGCCGTAATAGCCGTCGAATAGTCCAGGACCCGACATGTTCACGATCTCCCCGACCACTCCGGGGTCGACGGCGTCGAGTGTGTCCGGGTCGACCACGGCGACCGGAGCGACCAACGGGCCGAGCGCGTCGTCCGGTGTCTGAGGCGTTCGTGAGATCGAGACGCCCGACTCGGTCGACCCGAAACCGTCGACGACCCGTGCGCCGAAACGGCGTGTGAACTCGGCGCGGTCGGCGGCCGACGCTTCGTTGCCGTACATGATGCGCAGCCCGGTCTCTGCATCGTCCGGGCGCGGAGCCGTCTTGAGTATGTAGTTCAGCGGTTTGCCGACATAGTTTGCGTACGTGACGCCGTACCGTCGCACGTCGTCCCCGAACCCGTGGGCCGAGAAGCGTGGTGCGATCGCGATCGACGATCCGCCGGCCGCCGCGACCGACCAGCCTGCGATCAACGCGTTCGAATGAAACATCGGCATCGACAGGTAGGCGACGTCGTCCGGGCCCATCCCGAAACGGTCGGCGAGCATCGCTCCCGGCGCGGCGAACTTCCGTTGACTGCACCGCACGGCCTTGGGGTCTCCCGTGGTGCCCGACGTGAAGATGAGCATCGTCAGATCCTGCGGGTCGCTCTCGACCGGCACGAAGTCGCCGGGTGTGAACGCTTCGACGGTCGACGTCCACTCGGTTGACGAGACGTCGACTGTCCGGGCTCCGGGGACCTCTGGCAGCAGGGGAGCAGTCTCCGGTGACACCAGGATCAGTTGGCAGTCGGCGAGCGCAGCATCGGCGGCGAGTGCATCGCCTCGCCGGGTCGAGTTGAGGCCGACGAGCACGAAGCCGCCCAGTGCTGCCGCCGCGAAGAGCCGCGAGAACTCGACACCGTTGCCCAGGAGGACTCCGACGTGCGCCGGTCGTTCCTCGTCCAGCAGCGACGACGCTGAGGCCGCATAGCGGCGAGCGTCGGCGAGGTGATCACGCCACGAGGTGAACTCGCCGTCGAACCAGATGCCTCGGTCGTCGACGTCGGCCAGCGGTGCGAGCAACTGTCCGAGCGTGACGGCGTCGGTGACCGACGACGTCGTCATCGGTCGGCCAACGCTGCACCGAGGTCGCCGAGTGCCACCGGGGCCGATCCGTACGTGAACTCGTTCTGCTTGGCGCGCAAGAAGAACCGGTGGACCGGATGAGACGTGTCGAGGCCGACGCCACCGTGCACGTGTACGGCGGTGTGCGCGACTCGATGGCCGGCGTCCGCCGCCCAGAACGCAGCGGTGTGGACTGCCGACGTGGCCTCAGCGGCGTCGGTGTCTGCCGCACCCGACAAGAGCCAGGCGGCCTGAGCAACGGTCAACTCGAGTGCCTGTGCATCGATGTAGGCATCGGCAAGGCGTTGGGCGACGGCCTGGAACGAGCCGATCTTGCGGCCGAACTGTTCGCGCTCACGCGCGTACTCGGCCGTCGTCGCGAGCGCGCCTGCCACGACCCCGGACTGGTCGGCGGCCACGCCGAGACGCAGGAGGTCACGAGCATGGGCCGCGGTGGCCGCGCCGCCGCCCAAGACGGTGCCCGCGGCGTCGTCGAAGGCGACCGAGTACACCGGGCTCAGGCCGGTAGACCGGGTCTCGGCGACGGTTACGCCGGGGCCGTCCTCGACCACCACGACCACCGGGCCGTCGGTGCTCGCCGCGATCACGAGGAGCGCGTCGGCCGCGTCCGCATACGGCACATTGACCTTGGTTCCGGTGACCCGACCGTTCGGGGACACCGTCGTCGACGGGACGAGCACGTCGAAGCCCAGGTCCTCTTCGACGGCGGCCGAGATCACTGCGTCGCCGACGACCGCCTTGCCGAGCAGATCGCGAAGGGCATCGCCGCCGTGTTCGGCGAGAAGGGGGACGGCGGCCACTGCGTGCTGCGGGTACGGCAGACGAGCCAAGGCGCGGCCGAGGACCGTTGCGACCGCTGTCGTCTCTAGCGTCGTCAGATCGGCCCCGCTGTCGCCGGCGACAGCGGATGGCGCCGCCAGACCGAGAAGGCCTGCGCTCGCGACCTCGCGCCAGAGGTCTGCGTCGATCGGTGCGCGGTCGGCTTCGAGCTGTGCAGTGTGCTCGGGGGGCGCGACTCGTGCGGTGATGTCCGTGGTGAGGCCGGTCAGATCGCCTGCCGCCTCGGTGGGAGTGAAGTCCATGTGAGAGTTCTCCTTAGAGGTGGTCAGCGCCGGGCGTGCGGCAGGCCGAGTGCGAGCATGCCGATGATGTCGCGTTGGACTTCGTTGGTGCCGCCGCCGAAAGTGAGGATCAGGGAGGTCCGCGCGAAGCGCTCCAAGCGGCCCTGCAGGTGTGCGCCGGGGGAGTCCTCGCGCAGCGTCGCTGCCGGACCGACCACCTCCATCAGCAGTCGGTACGCCTGCGTTGCGAACTCGGTCCCGAACACCTTGGTGGCCGACGCGTCTGCGGGCGACGGCGAACCGCCCTGTGCCGCGATGGAAGCGATCTTCCAGTTGATGAGTTTGAGGAACTCGACTTTGGCGTGGACCTGCGCCAGGTTCGCCTGCACCCACGGCAGGTCGGCGAGGCGTCCGCCGCCGTATGGCTGTTCCCGCGCGAACGTGAGCGTCTCGTTCAGAGCAGTCTGGATGGGCGCGGCGCTGCACAGCGCCACGCGCTCGTGGTTGAGCTGGTTGGTGATCAGCGACCAGCCGCCGCCCTCTTCGCCGACGATGGAACTCGTGGGCACTCGGACGTCCTGGTAATAGGTCGCACTGGTATCGACGCCCGACATCGTGTGGACCGGCGTGTAGGAGAAGCCTTCCGCCGTCGTCGGCATGACCAGCATCGAGATACCCTTGTGCTTGGACGCCTCCGGATCGGTGCGGCACGCCAACCAGACGTAGTCCGCGTACGGGATCAGGCTGGTCCACATCTTCTGCCCGTTGATCACGTACTCGTCGCCGTCGCGGACCGCCGTGGTGCGCAGAGCCGCCAGGTCGGTGCCGGCGCCTGGCTCGGAGTAGCCGATCGAGAAGTGCAGTTCGCCTGCCGCGATCTTCGGCAGGAAGAACTCCTTCTGCTCGGGAGTCCCGTAGTGCATGATCGTCGGCGCCACCGAATTGATCGTCAGGAACGGGACCGGAGCACCCGCGATCGCGGCCTCGTCGGTGAAGATCAACTGGTCCATCATCGACCGGTTCGCACCGCCGAACTCCGTCGGCCACCCCAATGCCAGCCAGCCGTCTGCGCCCATCTGTCGGACGACGTCCCGGTACGCGTCCCCCTCGCCCATCTCGCCGCCATCGCCGCCGCTCAGGGCCGTTCGTCGATCGGTTGTCATCAGGCCGCTAAAGTAGGAGCGCAACTCGCGGCGCAACTCCTCCTGATCGGCTGTGTACGCGATGCGCATGGGTGATTCTCCTGCGATCCTCGAGACGCTCGCGCGCCGGTATGGTTGGCTACTTCTGAAACACGTTCTAACGTGAATGTGCCGAGTCCGTCAACCAGCGGGCAGGAGATCTCAAGGAGGAAGCAATGCGAGTGAAGTGTGATTTCGACCTGTGTGAGTCGAACGCGGTCTGTGTGGGCATGGCGCCGGACGTGTTCGATCTGGACGACAACGACTACCTGGTGATTCTGGATGAGGATCTGCCTGACTCCCGTGCCGAGGAGATGCGTCAGGTCGTAGCGTCATGCCCGCGTTCGGCGCTCTATATCGAGTGAGGCGAATGCGGTTCGGGTCAACGTCTTTCGCGAAGGCACTAGCCGAATTGTTAGAACATGTTCTAGTCTGAGTCGCGATGTGGACGATCGGCGCCGATCCGGCGCGCAGTGGAGAGGGTTCGAGAGTGGGCGAAACATTGGACGGCAAGGTCGCGATCGTCACCGGCGCAGGCGGCGGTCTGGGGCGGGCCGAGGCCATCGGTCTGGCAGCTGACGGTGCGACAGTCATCGTCAACGACCTCGAGCGCGCACTGGGCGCCAGCGACGTCATCGACACGATCACGTCGGCCGGCGGCAAAGCAGTACGAGTCGCGGGCGACATCGCCGATTCGGCGACCGCGCGCGAACTCATGCGTACCGCGACCGACGACCTCGGCGGACTCGACGTCGTGATGAGTAACGCGGGCATCACGCGCGACACGATGCTCTTCAACATGTCCGACGATGAGTGGGACCTCGTCCTCAACGTGCACCTGCGCGGACACTTCCTGCTCAACCGGAACGCGGCTGCCCACTGGCGTGCCGCGTCGAAGGCCGAAGGCGCCCCGACGTACGGGCGCCTCATCAACACTGCGTCCGAGGCCGGTCTGCTCGGCCCGGCAGGGCAAGCCAATTACGGAGCTGCCAAGGCGGGAATCACCGCGTTGACACTCTCCGCGTCGCGCGCCCTGTCGCGATACGGAGTCACCGCGAACGCGATCTGCCCGCGCGCGCGAACATCGATGACGGAGAACGTCTTCGGCGATGCGCCGGAGAACGGTGTCGATCCGCTGTCGCCTGATCATGTCGTCACGCTGGTCCGCTACCTCGCGAGCCCTGCCGCGGAGAACGTGTCCGGTCAGGTCTTTGTCGTCTACGGTCCGAAGGTCACTCTGATGGCGGCTCCGAAAATCCGTGAAGTCTTCGCTGCAGAGGGTGACGAGTGGAGTTCGGAGGCGCTGGCCGGGACACTGTCGTCGTATTTCGAGACGCCTGCTGGAAAAGAGACATTCTCCGCGTCCGAGTTGATGGACTAGAGCGATTAGTCTGATGAATCGTCGATGTCGAGTTGCGTCTCTGAAGCGCCTTACCACCGTGGTAGGTTGCCTTCAGCGCTGGGAGGAGGGGACTTGCTGACTAAGCTGGCCGCTCCGATGAACGGCGTCGGCAACTTCGTGGCTATGACCGTTGAGGCGACCCGCGAGCTGTTTCGCCGACCGTTCCAATTCCGAGAGACAGTGGAGCAGTCCTGGGCGATCGCCCGCGTCTCCCTGGTTCCGACGCTGCTCGTCGCCATTCCGTTCACCGTCCTCGTGAGCTTCACCCTGAACATCCTGCTCCGTGAGATCGGCGCACAGGACTTGTCGGGCGCAGGCGCAGCGCTCGGAACGATCACGCAGATCGGTCCGATCGTCACCGTGCTCATCGTGGCGGGCGCAGGTGCGACCGCGATCTGTGCCGACCTCGGTGCGCGCACGATCCGCGAAGAGATCGACGCCATGCGGGTCCTCGGCATCAACCCGATCCATCGACTCGTGGTTCCGCGGGTGGTCGCCTCGACCGGCGTCGCACTGCTGCTCAACAGCCTGGTCTGCACGATCGGCATCGCGGGCGGTTTCGTGTTCTCGGTGTACTTGCAGGACGTCAACCCCGGCGCGTTCATCGCTAACCTGACGTTGCTCACCGGCCTCGGCGAACTCATCATCTCGATGATCAAAGCCGCACTGTTCGGTCTGTTCGCGGGGTTGGTCGGCTGCTATCGCGGACTCAATGTAAAGGGCGGAGCCAAGGGCGTCGGCGACGCGGTGAACGAGACGGTCGTCTACTCGTTCATGGCGCTGTTCGTCGTCAATGTGGTCGTGACCGCGGTCGGGCTGAAAGCGACGATGGGCTGACATGGTACTTCCGGGAACTACGCGACTCCTCACTGCGCGCGTTGCGCTCAAGCGTGCAGGTGAGGACTGGAACAAGATCGGCGATCAAGCCCTCTTCTACTGGGACTCGATCATCTCGATCCCGCGGGCGATCCGCCTGTACAAGAAGGAGATGCTGCGGCTCATCGCCGAGATCTCGATGGGCACGGGCGCGCTCGCCATGATCGGCGGCACCGTGGTGGTCGTCGGCTTCCTGACTCTGTTCACGGGCGGCACCATCGCGGTCCAGGGCTACAGTTCGCTCGCCAACATCGGCGTGGAAGCGCTGACGGGCTTCTTCTCCGCGTTCATCAACGTCCGTATCGCGGTCCCGGTGATCGCGGGCATCGGGTTGGCAGCCACCATCGGGGCAGGCGCGACGGCACAGTTGGGCGCCATGCGCGTGAGCGAAGAGATCGATGCCCTCGAAGTAATGGCGATATCGTCCATCCCGTACCTGGTCAGCACCCGAATCGTCGCAGGGCTTGTCGCGATCATTCCGCTGTACTCACTGGCCGCACTCGCGTCGTTCATCGCGAGCCGGTTCGCGACGGTCGTCATGTACGGGCAGTCCGGCGGCGTCTACGATCACTACTTCTCGACGTTCTTGATCCCGTCGGACATCCTGTGGTCGTTCGTGCAGGCCATCTGTATGGCCGTTGGAGTCATGCTCATCCACACCTACTACGGCTTCAACGCGTCGGGCGGCCCCGTCGGCGTCGGCGTCGCGGTGGGCAACGCGGTCCGCGCCTCCTTGGTCGTGGTCGTCGTCATCACGCTTCTCACGTCGCTGGCCATCTACGGCTCCGACGGCAACTTCAACCTGGCCGGGTGAGGGGACATGGCAACTAGGACCCGTGGAAACGGTGTGCGCAAGATCGCTGCGAGCGTGATGGTCGTGTCGCTCGTGGTCATCGTGGCGCTCGCTGCCGGGCAGTTCCTCGGCTGGTTTCAGGACACGAAGACGGTCACGGTGTTCGCGCCGCGCGCAGGCTTGGTGATGAATCCTGATGCCAAGGTGAAGCTCCGCGGTGTCACCGTGGGCCACGTCGCCAGTGTGCGGGAGATCGGCGATCAGGCCGAATTGAAGCTCGACATGAACACCGGTCAGCTGTCGTCTGTCCCCGGGAACGTGCGTGCCGACATCAAGTCGAACACGGTCTTCGGCGCCAAAGCCGTGAATCTCGTGGTGCCGGCCGACGGCCCGCGCGGAACGCTCACGGCAGGCGACGAGATCGACGCCGACCACGTCGTCGTCGAACTCAACACCGTCTATCAACAACTCGTCGGACTGCTAGCCGAGACCCAGCCCGAGAAGTTGAATGTGGTGCTCGGCGCCGTCGACGAAGCACTGTCGGGCCGCGGCAAGCAGATCGGTGACTCGCTGGTCCAGCTGAACGACGTCCTCGGCAAGACCAATCGTCACCTGCCCGAACTGAACCGAATGTTCAAAGAGGCCGCGGGTGCGACCGACGTCTACGCGGATGTGATGCCCGACCTGATGCGGACCGTCGACAATGCGACGGTCGTCGGCAACACTTTCGTCGAGAACTCGGCGAATCTCGACCAGTTGTTGATCAACGTCACCGGAATGGCGCGCAGCGGCAACGGCGTGCTCAGCAAGAGCAAGAAGGACTTGATGAGCACGCTCAGCGATCTGAACCCGGTCACCGACCTGCTCGGCTACCAGTCTCCGGGCCTGCGGTGCTTCATCACCGCGGCCAGCGACGCCGCCGACACGGCAGGGCCGTTCCTCGGCGGTCGCAACGGGATGCTGTTGCTCGACGCCGCGCTCATCCCCGGCCAGGACCCGTACCGCTACCCGCAAGACCTGCCGGAAGTCGGTGGCGACGGTCCGCCGACCTGTGAGGGCGGGCTCTCGGACATCACCTCCAAGAAGAAGACTGACTTCTACGTGATCGACAACGCACCTCAGCCGTATCAGCCGCGTACCACTCCGAAGGTGCAGTCGGCCAAACTCTTCAACCTGTTGTTCGGAGGTACGCCTCGTGGATAGACGCGCACGCGCGTTCCGCGCGACACTCATCAAACTCGGCACCTTCATCGTCGTCATGCTCATGGTCCTGACTGGTCTGGTGATCGTGTTCAGCAAGTACCAGAGCGGCAGCTCCATCACCTACGTTGCGATGTTCGACAGTGCGTCCGCGATGAAGTCGGGGAGCTCGGTCGAGATCGCGGGCGTCGAAGTCGGCACCGTGAAGAGCATCGAACTGACCGAGGACAACAAGGCGCACGTCGAGTTCACGGTCAACGAGAACTACCGGCTCCCCGAGTCGGCGCGCGCGCTCATCCGGTACGAGAACCTCACCGGCGACCGATACCTCGAACTGCAGCCCGGTGACGGCGATCTCAACACAGCGATGGCCCCGGGTGACGAGATCCCGATGGGCCGGACCGAACCTGCCTTGGACCTCGACAAGCTGTTGGGCGGGTTCAAGCCGCTGTTCCGGACGATGGACGCCGATGAGGTCGACAAGCTCTCGTCTGCGCTCATCGCGGTGTTCCAAGGCCAGGGCGGCTCGCTGAACTCGTTGCTCGCGAGCACCTCGTCGTTCACGAACGAGATCGCCGACCGCGACCAGCTCATCGGCAGTGTCATCGACAACTTGAACAAGACGCTCGGCACACTTGAAGCCGATCATCGGGGACTCGACGAGAGCGTCGACCGGATGCAGCAGCTGATCAGTGGACTGGCGGGTGACAAGGACGTGATCGGTCGGGCGATCAGTGAGAGCGAATCGGCCACCACCGACCTCGCCGATCTGATGGGGGCCATCCGCCCAGACACGAAGAAGGCGATCACCGCACTCGGGACCACGTCCGGAAACGCCCTCAAAGCGGAGCCGTTCATTCGCGACCTGCTGACGCGCCTGCCAGGCGACTTCAAGAAGCTGTCGAACCTCGGCAGCTACGGTTCGTGGCTGCAGATCTACTTCTGCCGGATCCGACTGCTGTTGCCCGGCCCCGGAAACACCCAGTACTACTACACGGCCATCGACGCGATGGGCGACCAGACGACTGCAGGCGGGAGGTGCGCGCAATGAGTGAAGCCCAGACTCCTGATCGCCGGACCAAGCGGTCGAAGGCGTCCGTCGGCGTGATCGGCGTGATCCTCACCGCGATGCTCGTCATCAGCGCCCTGCAGATGGACCGGCTGCCGTTCCTGTCCCAGATCAGCACCTACGACGTGTACTTCGACGACGCGGGAGGCCTCGCATCGGGCGACGTCGTGATGGTCGCAGGCATCGAGGTCGGCAAGATCGAAGGGCTGACGCTGGATCAGACCGACGACGGGACGCGTGCGAAAGTACGGTTCCGACTCAACGACACCGTGGTCCTCGGCGAACGGACGCGCGCCGCGATCAAGACCGAGACGGTCCTGGGGCGTCGTAATCTGACGTTGAATCCCCTGGGGGAAGGCCGTCTCGAACCGGGCCAGTCGATTCCGGTGGACGCCACCGTGTCGCCGTACACGCTGACCGACGCACTCGACGACGCGACCACGACGCTGCGGGATACCGACACCGACCAGCTCAACGAGGCGCTGTCGACGATGTCGGACACCTTCTCCAAGACCCCTGACAACGTCCGCGGCGCCGTCGACGGCGTCGGCCGGTTGTCCAAGGCGATCGCCGACCGTGACAACGCACTCAACGACTTGCTCGACCGAGCTCGCGGTGTGACCGACATCGTCGGCAAGCGGAGCCAGCAGATCCGAGAGATGCTGATCGACGCGAACTCGCTGCTCGGCGAGCTGAACATGCGCCGCCAAGCGGTGCGTCAGTTGATCACGGGTGTCCGGGACGTCGCCTCGCAGATCACCGGCGTCGTCAACGACAACGAGGAGCAGCTGCGTCCGGTCCTGGAGAAGTTCAACGGAGTCCTCGACATCCTCAACGACAACGAAGAGGACTTCGGGAAGGCCATCGACAACCTCGGGCCGTACGCGAACATCCTCGGTGAAGCTGTCAGTTCCGGTCCGTACTTCTCGTCGCTCGTCGGTCTCCCGACCTTCGGTGATTACATGGGCTCGTTCATGAGGGTGATGCAACGCAAGTACCCGGAAGCCGCCAAGTACTTCTACGACTTCTCCGGCGGGCCGTTCTTCCCGAAGAATTGGGGCCAGGGCCCGAACTCGGACGCGCCTGACATCCCGCGTGAGACGCCGAAGCGAACCTATCCGACTCCACCTCCTTCTACTACCAAGCCCTCGACCACCAAGCCACAGAACGGGGGCCGCTGACATGGGTAACAAGCGTCGCGTGTTTGCGGCAGTAGCCGGCGTAGTCGTCCTCGCCTTGATTGCGGGAGGTGTGTGGTTCGGTGTGCAGCGTGCCACCACCCGAAATCTGACTGCGTACTTCCAAGCGGTCTCCAGCCTCTACGAGGGCGACTCGGTGCGAGTCGTCGGTGTCCCGATCGGCACAGTCACCTCAATCGAACCGCGGTCGGGCGAAGTGAAGGTCGTCATGCGCGTCGACAACGACGTGCAGCTTCCGGCCGATGTGCGCGCGGTCATCGTCGCGCAGTCGCTGGTGTCCGGGCGGTTCGTACAGCTCAGTCCCGGGTACGCGAATGGCCCCGAGCTGGCACAGGGTGACGCCGACATCCCGATGGAGCGCACCGCCGTGCCAATGGAGTGGGATGACGTGAAGAAGCAACTGTCCGAGCTGACCGAAGCGGTCGGTCCGGACGGTGCGGACAAGGGCACCGCGGCCCGAGCGGTCGACACGATCGGCGACAACCTGGACGGGAACGGCAGCGCCATCGCCGAGTCGATCAAGCAGATGTCGTCGGTCATGGGCACCCTCGCGGAGAACCGCGACGACGTGTTCGCAACGGTCAAGAGTCTGCAGACTCTCACCGATGCGCTGTCGACGAGTCATGAGCAGATCGTTCAGTTCAACGGCCGGATGGAGTCGGTGAGCGGTGTCATCGCGGGCAGCAGCGAAGCCATGGGCGACGCGATGACCAACCTCAACGAGGCCATCGGCGAACTGGAAGGCTTCCTCGGCGAGAACAGCTCGACAGTCGTCTCGACCGTCGACAAGCTGTCGCAACTCACTGCCACGCTTAAGCGCAAGGACGAGCAGCTGCAGGGACTGCTGCATTCGGCTCCGACTCAGCTGGCCAACTTCTTCAACATCTACAACCCGCTGACCGGCGCGCTCGACGGCGTGTTCGGCCTCGGAATGGGCAACAACCTGATCACCATGCTGTGCGGCAGTATGGAGTCGACGGCCCGACCCGGCGACACTGAGGCCGACATCGAGGCGTGTGTCGACATGATCGCGCCGATCATGAAGGACGTCGTCGTCAACTTCCCGCCCTTCATGGCCAACCCGGTGATCGGCCGGACGGCGACTCCCGATCAGATCACCTATCAGGACGCGAGCGTTCGGGCGCGAGCGCGTGCAGGTGTGGTCCAACGTGACGAGATCAGTCGCGAGGCTGCTCCGGACCCGTTGGCCGATCTCCTCGTGCCGTTCGGAGGAGAAGGATGACGCGCACACGGAGACACCGGGATCTGGGACACCGGGGTCTGGGACACCGGGGACAGGCGCCCAGAGGAACGGCTCCCAAAGGAAGGGGTCGCCGTCGTGTCGCCTGCCTCGCCGCAGGCGTACTCCTGCTCGCCCCCGTCGCGGCGTGCGGAACCGGGCCGGTGTCGACTCTCTCGTCGATCGGCGCCCAAGGAACCGGGGACGGCGCATACACGATCAACGCGTTGATCCCGACGGCGTCCGGCCTGGTCGTGAATGCCCCGGTCATGATCAAAGACGCAACCGTCGGAAGCGTCGGTGACATCAAGATCAAGGACTGGAGCGCCGAGATCACGTTGCGACTCGAGAAGGGGGTCGAGGTTCCGGCCGGTTCGCACGCCATGATCGGAATGACCAGCGTTCTCGGCTCCGCGCATATCGCGATCGTCCCGCCGGACGAGCCGACCGGCCAGAACCTAGCTCCCGGCGGGAGCCTGGCGCTGCCGAACTGTCCCGAGCAGAAGAACATCGCCGCGCCGGAAGGTAAACCGGTCGCCGACATCAACTCGGCGCAGCAGGTCGAAGCGTGCATGTATCCCACCACCGAGCAGGTCTTGAGCTCGCTGTCCGTGGTGCTCAACGGAGGCGGCCTCTCGCAGGTCGGCGACGTCGTGCACGAGTTGAGCCAGGTGTTCGGCGACAACGACGACGAGCTGCGCACCCTGATCCCGCGACTGAGCACTCTGGTGAACGACTTGAACGGGCAGACCGGGAACATCATCTCGGCGATGGAGGGTCTCGATCGTCTGTCTGCGGCCATCAACGACCAGACACCGACCGTTGAGCGGGCTCTCGAGTCGGGACCGGAGATCCTTCAACTCCTCGTCGATCAGCGCAAGAATCTGACGACTGCACTCGACAACGTCGGGAATCTCTCGTCGACGGTCAACGACGTCCTCGACGAGAACACGAAGGACATCGAGACGATCGTGCCGAACCTGCGCAAACTGCTCGAACAGTTGGCGCAGACCGGTCCTGCGCTCTCGAACTCGCTGCGGATCCTGCTCACCTTCCCGTTCATCGAGGAGAACATCCCGACGATCGTGAAGGGTGACTACGTCAACTCCGATCTGGTCCTGGACCTGACGTGGAATCGCCTGAACAAGTCGATGATCACGTCGTTGTCGACGGGGCCCGAAGGCGTCGTCGGCAAACCCGCAGCAGGCGCCAAACGCGGAACGAACCCGTTCACGTCGCCGCTGAAACCGGGAGTCACGACGAAGAAGCCCAAGGACCCCGCCAACCCGACGCCGTCGGAGCTGACGCCGAGCGCTAAGAAGCCCGCGGCCAGCACCAAGGCCCCGGCCTCGACCTCGAAGAAGAACGGAGCGAACTGATGAAGATCACCGGGTTCGTCCGTATGCAGCTCATCATCTTCTCCATCGTCTCGGTGATCTCGCTGCTCGCAGTGGCGGTGTTCTACATCCGAATCCCGCAGATGTTCGGGATCGGGTCGTACAACGTGACGGTGTCGATGCCGACGACCGGTGGGCTCTACCAGAATGCGAATGTCGCATTTCGCGGCGTGAACGTCGGCAAGGTCGGCAGTGTGAAGCTGACCAGTGACGGTGTCGTCGCCGAACTGACGATCGACTCCGGCACCGACATCCCGGCGAACTCGTCTGCCGCGGTCCGCAGCGTGTCTGCCGTCGGTGAGCAGTACGTCGACTTCATCGCACCGGAGTCGCCGTCGACCGAGGTGCTGACCGAAGGCGCCGACGTCCGCACCGAGGACGTGCCGATCGAGATCTCGACGATGCTCGACCAGGCCGACGCGTTGTTGGCCGAGGTCGGGGACGCTCGTGTCCGTGAAGTGATGGACGAGGCGTTCACCGCGTTCAACGGAACCGCGGACGATCTCGCGCGAATGATGGACTCGATGGTGTTGTTTGTGGGCGCCTTCCACAAGAACGTCGACGTCGCGGTCGATCTGGTCCGTCAGGCCGGACCGCTGCTGGCGACGCAGACCAAGACTGCGTCAGAGATCCGGTCGTGGACAGCGGACCTCACGAAGGTCACCGACCAGTTGCGAGCCAGCGATCCGGACATCACCGATATTCTCGCGAAGGGCCCAGGGGTCGCGAACCAGGCGCAGGACCTCTTCGACGACATGGGGCCGAGCTTCATCTCCGGAATGGGGAACCTCCAGGTCGCCGCGCAGACCATGCGAATCTATCTGCCCAACCTGCGCCAGACTGTCGTCCTGTACCCGCGAGTGCTGTCGGCGCTGATCACCGCGATCAACACCGGATCGAGCAGACACGGTCCGAACGTGAGCTTCGGTCTCGGTTTCCAGGACCCGCCGACGTGTTCGGTCGGCTTCGTGCCACCGGATCAGTGGCGGTCGCCTGCCGAGACGACCGCACAGGACCTGCCGCCGGGCATGCTGTGCCGCCTGCCTCAGGACGCGCAGTCGTCCGTTCGCGGCGCCCGCAACTTCCCGTGCGTCGAGTTCCCCGGTCGGCGAGCGCCGACGCCGGAGGAGTGCCGAACCGGCTACGTGCCGTCCGAACGCGACAACGTCGCACTTCCCAACGGCTTCCCCGGGACGGACCTTCCGAAACAGCCCGCGGGGTACGTCGTTCCGGGTACTCCTACCGATCACGACCCGACGCCGGCCACTTACGGCACCACGTACGATCCGGAGACGGGAAAGTTCATCGGGCCGGACGGCAAGACGTACTCGACCCAGAACAGCACCGATAACCGCAACCAGAAGACGAAATGGTACGAACTGATCACGAAGACGGTGGAATCCTGAATCCCTCGGGCGACGACGAGCGTAAGGCTTCGATAGAGCGGTCGAGTCCCCTCTCTCGTCGCCGGAAGCCCGGCAGACGTGACGGCACCCGTGAAAAACCGGCAGATCGTGAAGGGCCGGTCACGTCTGAGGAGGGTACTGAGCCTGACGAAGCGGTGAATGCGGACGAGGCGGCGACCGAACAGGCCGCTGTCGAGAAGCCCGGTTCCGACGCCCTCGATGCTGATTCCGTTGCGGTCGAAAGTGATTCGACCTCGGCCAGCGATTCCGAGGACGCGATATCGGCGGACGATCGTGGGCGCGGGGTCTCCTATCGAGATCGCCGCCCGTCGGTGAAGGCTCCGGTCGGGTCGGGGCGCTCGTCGTCCAAGACAATGCTGATCGCTGTCGGCACCGCGCTCGGTGCGATCGTCTTGGTCGCCGCGATCGTGGTGAGCATCGTGTTCATGGTGGCGTCGGCACGCATCGACGACGAGCGCGAGCTGCGCGCGAACTACGACCAGTTCGCTCAGGAAGTGGTCGTCAAACTGACCACCCTGAACAAAGAGAACGCCGACTCGATGCTCGACTTCATGAACAAGCACACGAGCGGTCGCGCGCTGCAGCAGATGCGTGAGTCGATGAAGCAGGCGACCGATCTGATCCGCGAAGACGACATGAAGACCAAAACGACGGTCGTCGCGTCGGCGGTCGAGAACGCCGACGAGGACGCAGGTTCGGTCCTCGTCGTGTTCGTGTGGGAGAGCACGGCGCCCGAGGCCCCGGACAAGCCGGTGATCGAGACGTTCCGTTCGCGGATCGACATCACCCGGATCAACGGAGACCTGAAACTGACGAATTACGAGTGGGTGGGCTGATGAGCAGAAAGCTACGATTGCTGCTCGCCGGCGGCGGACTACTGGTCGTCGTCGCAGTGGCACTGGCCGTGGTCACCGGCGTTCGCTACTGGAGCATGAACGCCGAGGAGTCCGCTCGAGACTCCGCGGTGCAGGCCGCGCAGGAGCACACGCTCACCATGTTCGGGCGTGACCCCAAGAACGTGTCGGAGAACATCAACAAGACGATGGGTTTCCTGACGGGCTCGGCCAAGCAGGAGATGCAGAAGAACGTCACCGAGCACAAGATCGCGGAGACGGTGAAGAAGGACAAGATCGTCACCGTCGCCAAGGTCGAAGGCGCAGGCGCCATGGAGAACACCCGTGACACCGCGAAGGTGTTGATCTACCTCAATCTGTCGACATCGCGGAACACGAACACAGAGGAAGTCCAGATCGACCAGAGTCGCATCGTGTACGACATGGTCAAACGTGACGGCGAATGGTTGATCAGCACCATCGACATCCTTACCGACGACTCGCTGGCCTCGCGCGTTCAGCAGTCCGACGGGCCTGTCCCTTCGGGCGCAGTTCCGATCCCCTCGGGGACTCCGTCACCGGGGACGTCAGCGTCACCGGGTACTTCAACGCCGGCGCCTGCCACGCCGTAGCGCCGGCCCAACCAGGTCAGTGCAGAAGAATCCAGTTCAGAAGGGGCGTATCGAGACCGTGGTCTCGATACGCCCCTTCTGAACTGTGGTCTTGGCCCGAGAGCAGGTTCAGTTGCTCGTGTAGCCCATCGGCATCACGACGGCCTTGTGCTCGAGGTAGCTCTCGAGCCCCTCCCTGCCGTTCTCGCGGCCGATACCGGACTTCTTGTAGCCGCCGAACGGCGATGCGGGGTCGATCGAGTACCAGTTGATGCCGAACGTTCCCGTTCGGATCTGCTTGGCGACTTCGAGTCCCTTGTCGATGTCCTGCGTCCACACCGAGCCGGCGAGGCCGTAGTCGGAGTCGTTGGCGACGGCGATCGCTTCGTCGAGGTCGTCGTAGGCGATGACGCTGATGACCGGGCCGAAGATCTCTTCACGGGCGATCGTCATGTCGTTGGTGACGCCGGTGAAGATGGTCGGGCCGATGAAGTTGCCGGTGCCGACGCTCGGGGCCTGGACCTCGAGCACTGCGGTGGCGCCTTCCTCCTTGCCCTTCGCGATGTACGCGGCGACCTTCTCATGCTGCTTGGAATTGATGATCGGGCCGACCTTGGTCTCCGGATCGTCGGGCATTCCCGGCGTGAAGGTCGAAGCGACGGCGACCATCGCGTCGACGATCTCATCGTGGCGCGAGCGGGGCACGAGCACGCGCGTCTGGGCGACGCACGCCTGGCCTGCATTGAGGAGACCGGAGAAGATCAGCATCGGCGCGCTTGACTCGATGTCGGCGTCGTCGAGGACGATTGCGGCCGACTTTCCGCCGAGTTCGAGGGAGTAGCGCTTGAGCTGTTCGCCGCAGCGCGAGGCGATCTGCTGGCCAGCCCGCGTGGAGCCGGTGAAGGTGATCTTGTCGACGTCCGGATGCTCGACGAGGGCCTGTCCGGTCTCGACTCCACCGGGGACGATGGAGACGACGCCTTCGGGGACGCCTGCCTCGGTGAAGATCTCGGCGAGGACGTTCGCATTCAGCGGTGTCTCGGGTGCGGGCTTGAGAACGATCGAGCATCCGGCGGCGAGCGCAGGTCCGAACTTGTTGCAGAAAAGGAACAGCGGAACGTTCCATGCGATGATCGCGCCGACGACTCCGACGGCCTCGTGGAGCACCTGGGTCTCGCCGAAGATACCGGTCCGAGTCTCCTCCCACGTGTACTCGTCGGCAGCATCGGCGTACGCGCTCAGGCAGGCGGTGCCTGCGAATTGTTGGATGGTCGCGACGTCTGCGGGCGTCGCGCCCATCTCGGCGGACAAGAGTTCACTCAGTTCGGTCCCGCGCTCGTTGATCAACTCGACGGCGCGGCGGATCACTGCAGCTCGTTGGGCCGGAGGCGTGTTTCGCCACACCCCGGAATCGAAGGATTCGCGGGCGGCTCGGACCGCAGCGTCGACGTCGGTCGCGTCGGCGTTCGGGACCGACCCGATCTTGTCTCCGCTTGCGGGCGAGAAGACCTCGAGCACTTCGGTCGAGTGCGGGTCCACCCACTTTCCGCCGATGTACAGCTTGGTGATCTCGATCGGGTCGGTCATGCGTGCTCCTGATGCGTCGAGGGGTTTTCCTCGATACTAGAGCACGATGTAGAACACGTTCTAGAAACTGGGCACGGAATCTCGGTCAGGCGGTCGGCGCGACGTCGATGACGACCTCGAACTCGAGGAGTTCGGCTCCGGAAGCGACGGGCTTCTTGTCGCTCTTGTGTGCTGCGCGTGCATCGCCGCCCGCCCATGCGTGATAGCTGTCCTCGTCCTCCCACTGGGTGACGACGAAGTATCGGTCGTCGCCCTTCACCGGGCGGAGGAGCTGAAATCCGAGGAACCCGGCAGCGCCGTCGACGACACCCGCACGAGCGGCGAACCGCTTCTCCAGTTCTTCGCCTGCGCCTTCGGGGACACTGATCGCGTTGATCTTCACAATTGCCATGCCGCCGAGGCTACGCGGGGCGACGCGGAGCCGATAGGGTCGTTCGTTGTGAACTCGGACCCGATCCACGCATCGTCGTCGTACGACGTGATGGCGACGTCCGACGTCGGTCTCCTCGATCACGGCGGGCTCGACGTCGCGGACGGTGGATTCGGGGCAATAATCCTGGTCCACGGGCTGATGGGGCGCGGTCGTACCTGGCGTCGACAGGTGCCGTGGCTGCGGCGCTACGGCCGGGTGTTCACCTTCGACGCGGCCAATCATCAAGGCGCCGACGCCGTCGACCCGTCGGACACCTCGACGGAGCGGTTCGTCGCCGACCTCGCCGAGATCATCACCTGGATCGACCGGGGGCCCGCGGTGCTCGTCGGGCACTCGATGGGCGGACTGCACTCTTGGTGCACCGCGGCCGCCTATCCGGAATTGGTGTCGGCGCTCGTCGTCGAAGACATGGCCCCCGACTTCCGCGGTAGGACGACGGGGACGTGGACACCGTGGTTCGCCAGTTGGCCTGACCGGTTTCCCGACTTAGCCGCCGCGGTCGACATGTTCGGCGACGTCGCAGGCCGCTACTTCTACGAGGCGTTCGACGACGGTCGCCTGCACGGGTCGCTCGCCGTGTGGACTGAGATCGCGCAGGAGTGGGCCGTTCGGCACTTCTGGGACCAGTGGGAAGCCGTCGACATTCCCGTTCTTCTGGTGGAGGCAGGCTTCTCAGTGACGCCGCCGGGGCAGATGTCCGAGATGGCGAGTCGCAGGCCGGGGGCCTCCTACCTGCGAGTGGACGGCGCCGGGCATCTCGTGCACGACGATGCGCCGGGCGTCTTCCGGGGCGCCGTCGAGGCGTTCTTGAGTGAGCTCGCAGCGCGGGGGGCCTGAGGCGGGCAGGCAGCTAGCGAGACTCTCCGGCCAGACAGAACAGTCCGTCGTCGGTCACTTCGATCAGACCGTCGACCAGCAGTGAATCGAGGGCGCGAGCCCGCTGGCCCGGATCTCGTTCCCATGCGAGGTCGAGCGCGGAGCGTTCCACCGGGCCGGACGTGCCGCGCAGAACGTCGAGGAGACGTCCGCGCGCCTGACGATCGGTGCCCTCGAACTTCTGCACCCTCCGGGCAGGCCGATCGTGCTGCGGACGGCCGAGGCGCACCCAGTCGCACGTCGGCTCCAACGGGCACGCTTCGCACCGGGCTTCACGAGCAGTGCAGACCAGAGCGCCCAGTTCCATCAGCGCGGCGCTGAACGTCGGTGTCTCCGGGGTAGGCGATCCGTCGTCGGCGAGCGGGAACAGCGCCTGTGTCTCGGCCAGGTCGCGTCGCGCAGGGCTGCCAGGATGCTGGCGGCCGTGGACGGCGCGAGCCACCACACGTCGTACGTTGACGTCGACCACCGGCACCGACTGTCCGTACGCGAAACAGGCGACGGCGCGAGCCGTGTAGTCGCCGATGCCCGGAAGTGTCAACAGGGTGTCGACGTCCGACGGCACGACGTCGTCGAACCGCTCGGCGAGTACACGGGCGCACTCGTGCAAGCGCATCGCGCGACGTGGATAGCCGAGCTTTCCCCAGGCTCTGACTACCTCTCCGACCGATTCGACGGCCATGTCTGATGGCACGGGCCAACGCTGAACCCACTGGGTCCACGGTTCGACGACCCGCGACACCGGAGTCTGCTGGAGCATGACCTCGCTGATCAGGATCTGCCAACCGGTCACGCCCGGTTCGCGCCAGGGAAGCTGTCTGTGGTGCGCCCTGAACCAGGCGATGATCGTGGGCGGTGGCACACTGTCAGACATGGAGAATCTCACCCCGGCTCAAGCATGGGCACACCTCAAAGAAGGCAATAAGCGTTTCGTCGAGAGTCGCCCCATTCATCCGAGCCAGGGTATCGCCGACCGTGAAGCCCTCGTCGGTGGGCAGTCTCCGCAGGTCGTCCTCTTCGGCTGCGGTGACTCTCGACTTGCCGCCGAGATCATCTTCGACCAGGGACTCGGCGACATGTTCGTCGTCCGCACCGCGGGGCACGTCCTCGACCAAGCCGTGCTCGGGACCATCGAGTACGGGGCCGACATCCTCGACGTCCCGCTCATCGTCGTTCTCGGACACGACCAGTGCGGTGCTATCGGCGCGACGCTCGACGCGTTGGACAACTTGAACCTGCCCAACGGCTACGTCCGCACCATCGTGGAGAAGGTCGCGCCGAGTATTCTCCTCGGCCGAGCCGAAGGCCTCACGGCGTACTTCGAGTTCGTCACCAGGCACGTCCAGGAGACGACGCAGCTCCTCATGCAGCGCAGCCTGAAGATCGCTGAACGCGTCGAAGCGGGCGAACTCGCGATCGTGGGTCTGAGCTATCGCCTCGAAGACGGTCAAGTGAACCTCGTCGAGGTGATCGGCGACATCGGGGAGAAGCTCGAAACGCAGCCGGGGAATGCACAATAGCCGGGATCGCCCGAGAAGAATCTGCCGACACGCCGACGGTGACGACGTCGATCGCGCGGTTGCGGCGATACCGTTGCAACCGTGATCGAACCACAGGGACCGCTGCCTCCCGAGGTGTATTGGCGACGCCGACTCCTCGCGATCGTCGGTGGCGTGGTCGCCGTCATTGTGGTGATCGCCCTGATCGTTTGGGCGGGCAGTTCGTCCGACGACGGCTCCGATCCCACGAACGCTGCTGCAACGGATTCGGCGTCGCAGACGCCGAAGGCTCCGGCGCCCGCTCCGTCGTCGTCGAGTCAGGAGCCTGCGCCGAGCAGTGAAGCTCCGAGTGGAGGCGGTGAGCACGGAGCGGGCGGAGATCCGAGCGAGTCGTCGGCCGCGCCGACCAGCGACGCATCCGCGCCGATTGAGAACCTGTGCCCAGACCAGAGCCTCTCGGTCGTCCTCTACACCGACAAGCCGACGTACACGCAGGGCGACCAGCCGGTGTTCACGATCGTGACCACCAACGGCTCCCTCGCCGCCTGCAACCGTGACCTCGGAAAGAACGCGCAGAACGTGATCGTCCGATCGCTCGACGGCGCCCGCACCCTGTGGTCGGCGCAGGACTGCGCGCCCGACAAAGCCGTCAACGTCCAACTCCTCGAGCCGGGTCAGCAGGTCAGCGACGACACGACGTGGTCGGGCACCACGAGCAGCCCCGGCTGCAAGAAGCCCCGCCAACAGATTCCGGCAGGCGCGTACCAGGCGATCGCCAAGGTAGGCGAGAAGGAATCGGCGCCCATCACGTTCAACGTGGTCAAACCGGCCCAGCAGTAATCGGGTCGAGTGCTCTCGGGGTGGTCGAAGCAGCCCGGTCAGTCGAAACGTTCTGTCAGTCGAAACGTTCCAGGCTGCTCTCGGCCAGTCTCGAGAGTCCTTCGCGGATATGGCGAGCCCAGATGCTGCCGATGCCTTCGACCGCCTCGAGATCGGCCGCACTGCACGCGAGCAGCGCCTGAAGGGTGCCGAAGTAGCGGACCAGGCGATCGACGTGAGCGAACTGCAGACGCGAGATGCGCGCGAGCAAGCGATAACCGCGCGGACTCATCGACGTGTCCTGCGCTTCGATCGTCGTCGGATAACCGAACGCACCGGCGAGCATCGTGAGGTCGAGTAGATCGGCGTCCGACAGGCTCTCGACGGCTTCCAGGATCTGACGGGCCTGTTCGGGGCCGGCAGGCTCCGGACTCGCGTGGTAATCGCGGACCAGTAGTTCGCGCATCGTGTCGTTGTCGCTGATCAACTCCTCGAGCTGCAGCGAGACCTGCCGTCCGTTGACGCCGAGCTCGAGGACGTACTCCTCGATCTCCACGGACACGCGGCGCACCATCTCCATTCGCTGTGCCGCGCTCATCGCATCGCGCAGCAACACGTAGTCTTCGATCTCGGCACGCGAGAGCTGCGCGCTCACCTCGTCCAGTCTCGACTTGTATCGCTCGAGGGTCGAGAGGGCGACGTTCGCGCGCGAGAGGATCGCATCGGGATTCTCCACCACTCGACGTTGACCGTCGACGTAGACGCTGACGATCGACATCGACGCGCTCACCACGATCACCGGCACCCGCATCTGGATCGCCGTGCGTTCGCCTGCGCGATGCCGAGTCCCCGACTCCTCGGTCGGAATGGAGGGGTCGGGAACGAGTTGGACGTTTGCGCGGACGATGCGCCGACCGTCCGCCGACAGCACGACGGCCCCGTCCATCTTCGCGAGTTCACGCAGCCGGGTCGGTGCGAACTCGACGTCCAGGTCGAAGCCGCCGTCGCAGATCCGCTCCATGTCGTCGTCATAGCCCAGAACCACGAGTGCGCCCGTGCCTCCGCGCAGAATCCGCTCGAGGGAGTCGCGCAAGGCAGTGCCGGGGGCGACGCGTCGCAGAGTCTCCCGAGTCATGTCGACACGGACCGCATCGAGCGCCGATGTGTCGTTCATCGCAGCACGCACCTCTCGCACGAAGACGGTTACCGGTCGGCACCGGACCACGACTAGCGTAGCTGTGCGTGAAGCACGTTTTCCTGCCGCCCGCAGACCTCGAACCACTGACCCGCCACCCGAAGGCCGCGGCACCAGGCCAGCACATCGATCTGCATCACAGCACGTGCTTCGGCTGCGGCGTCGACGCTCCCCGCGGACTGCACCTGAAAGTCCTCGCGGGCGAAGGGCTCACCACCGACGCGCAGATGCCGGTTCTGGACTGGATGCAGGGCGGTCCGGGAGTCATCCACGGCGGTGTGCTGTCCGCCGCGTTCGACGAGGTGATGGGCACGTCGCCGTTGCTCGTCGGAAAGCCGGTCGTGACCGCCCACCTGGAGATCGACTACGCCAAGCCGATTCCGTTGGGGTCCACCCTGTACTTCCACGCGCGGATCCTCGGCCGACAGCGTCGGAAGATCTACATCGAGGCGTTCGCGCACCTGGGCGACCCGCAGGAGCGGGTCGCGGGCGCGCACTCGGTGTTCGTCATCATCGACGTCGAGGCACACTTCGCCGACTACTACGACAAGCGAGTGGTCCTTTAGCGGTGCTTCCCGTTCGGTCGGGCGTCAGAACGGTGCGTCGACAGGCTGCAGTCGGCGGCGTTCGAGCGCGCCGACCGCGTCGGCGAGACTCGCCACCTTGGTGATGCGGATGCCCTTCGGGAGTTCCTCGTCGCTGCCCGCCGGAATGATCGCGTGCCGGAAACCGAGCCGCTTCGCCTCGGCCACACGGCGTGCCGTCGACGAGACCCGACGGATCTCGCCTGCCAGCCCGACCTCGCCGATCGCCACGGTCGTCGACGGGACCGGTCGATCCGACGCCGACGAACCGATGGCGAGGAAGATCGCCAGATCGGCTGCGGGCTCGGTGACCTTCATCCCGCCGACAGTCGACGCGTAGACCTCGTGTTTACCGGTCGATATCTTCGCGTGTTTCTCGGCGACTGCCAGCATCATCGCGACGCGGGCGGAATCGAGCCCGGAGACCGCACGACGCGGCGACGGCATCTCGCTCTTGTTCAGCAACGCCTGGATCTGCCCGACCATTGCCCGCCGACCGTCCATCGCGACTAACGCGACGCTGCCCGGCACATCGGTCGGATGCTCATGGACGAAGATGCCGGACGGATCGGACACCTCGTGGATGCCGTCCGAACGCTGCTCGAAACAGCCGACCTCGTCCGACGGGCCGAACCGGTTCTTGATGCCGCGCACCATGCGCAGCGACGAATGACGGTCGCCCTCGAACGCCAGCACTACGTCCACCAGATGCTCGAGCGAACGCGGGCCCGCGACGTTGCCGTCCTTCGTGACATGCCCGACCAAGACCACCGCGATCCCACTCGTCTTCGCCAGGGAGACGAGTGCCGTTGTGACGGCGCGGATCTGGGTCACACCACCGGTCACCCCGTCGACGCCGGTCGCGACGAGCGTCTGTACCGAGTCGACGATCAACAGGCTGGGACGGACCTCGTCGACGTGGCCGAGGACCGTCGCCAGGTCGGTCTCAGCCGCGAGGAAGACGTTCTCGTGGACCGCACCGGTGCGTTCGGCGCGAAGCCGAACCTGCCCGGCCGACTCCTCGCCGGTGACGTACAGGGCGATGCGCCCCTGCGCAGCCCATTGCTTGACGGTCTCCAGCAGAAGCGTTGACTTGCCGACGCCCGGCTCACCAGCCAGCAGCACGACAGAACCGGGGACGATGCCCCGCCCGAGGACCCGGTCGAATTCGGCGATACCGATCGGCGTCGCACTCGACGTTCCCGCGTCGACGTCGGTGATGCGGCGCGCGGGGCTGCGCGGGACCACCGATGTCGTGCCGGCGGCGGCAGGCGCAGGCGCGCCCTCCTCGATCGACCCCCACTCGCCGCAGTCGGGGCAACGGCCGACCCACTTGGACACCTGGTGCCCGCACGCCGTGCACCGGAAGACTGCCTTCGCTTTCGCCACGCACCGAACTCTATGCGGAGGCTCCGACAATCGACAGCCGTGGCGCACGAGCCCGTGGACAACGCGAGAGCGCCTCCCCCGTAGAACCGGGGGAGACGCTCACTGAAGCTCTGGTCTGGACGGGTCAGTGACCCGATTCCTCGCCCTGGACGTCGCGGACCACGTCGGCACGCTCCTTGAGGGTTCCGGCGTCCACCGGGGTCTGGACGGTGAGGCTCTTCTCACCGATCTTCTTGCCTGCCAGATCGAGCACGTCGAACTTGAAGGTGATGGGGGCGGTGAGGCCCGCGCGCACCGACTTCGCGTTGGTCAGGGTCGCGGTGAAACGCTCGATGTCGGCAGCCTGCGCCGCCGAGGTGTCGACGTTCGCGGGGACGCCCGCCAGCAAGTTGTCGCCGGGCCCGAGCACGCGTGGGCCGGACTCCGGGCCGGTGTACTCGGCCTTGGGCTCGGTGAGCGAGACCGACGATCCTTCCGGACCGATGAGTTCGACGAACTTGACCTTGCGGGTGACGCTGTCGTTGGAGACCAGGAACGAGATGTCGAACGGTCCGCCGTCGGCGAACGTCTTGTCGGTGTTCTCGACCGGGTACACGATCTGAACGTTGCGCACCGAGATCTGGCCGTTGCGCAGTTCGTCGCCGTCGCGCATGTCCGGGTCGAGGGCGACCGATCCGGCCGAGCCGTTGACGGCGGGGAGCTGGTTGGTCGTCTGCGCGATCTTGCCTGCGCCGCAGGCCGCAGAGCCGAGGGCGATCGCGGCGCCGAGCGCACCGACGACGGTGGCCTTGGCCAAACGGCCGGTAGTCCGATTGAGCACTGACACCTTTTCCTCCGGGTGGTCGTCGCGCTGTCCGCCGGATGCGAACGCTCACTACGCAGCGTAGTGGTGTCGACCCGGAAAAGTTCGCCCGGGTCTGTCGATAATACTGGCGAATTATAGCCCGACCGCCGTGAACATGTGTTGACCTGCACCGTTGGAAAGGCGGTCAGTGGGTGGGTGTTACACTGGTAACACTCGAAAGGGGCAGGGAACATTGAATTTCAAAGTTGGCGACACCGTTGTGTACCCCCATCACGGTGCTGCTCGGATCGACGACATCGTCGTTCGGACCATCAAGGGTGAAGAAGTCGAATACCTGGTCCTGAAGGTCGCAGACGGCGACATGACAGTGCAGATCCCCTCGAGCAAGCTCGACTATGTCGGCGTGCGCGACGTGGTCGGCGAAGAGGGGCTCGGCGAGGTTTTCCAGGTGCTCCGTGCACCGAACGTGGAGGAGCCTACGAACTGGGCGCGCCGGTTCAAGGCAAACCAGGAGAAGTTGAACTCGGGCGACATCATCAAGGTCGCCGAGATCGTTCGCGACCTGTGGCGTCGTGAACAGGATCGTGGACTGTCAGCAGGTGAGAAGCGGATGATGACCCGTGCGCGTCGCGTATTGGTCGACGAACTCTCGCTCGCTCGGAACACCGATGACGAGAAGGCCGACAGCATCCTCGACGAGATCTTGGCTGCAGCGTCCTGACAATGCACGGTCGGCCACGCGTGGCCGTATTGATTCCCGCCGCAGGCATGGGCACCCGACTGGGTGAAGCCCAGCCCAAGGCGTTCGTAGAGGTCGGCGGAGTGACGCTGCTGGAACGCAGCGTCGCCGCCGCCCGCGAATCCGGGGTGGTCGACGAGATCGTCGTCGCCGTCCCGGAATCCCTCGCAGACAGCGCGCATCGGCTCGTGCCGGATGCGCGAATCGTCGTCGGCGGGGCGCAACGAAGCGACTCGGTGCGCGCGGCGCTCGCCGCGTCAGACGCCGCGCTGATTCTCGTCCACGATGCGGCTCGCGCGCTGACGCCGCCATCACTGTTCGCCGATGTCGTCGCCGAACTGTGCGATGGCGCCCCGGCGGTCGTTCCGGGAACACCCGTCGCCGACACCCTCAAACGAGTCGACTCCACATCCGGAGTCGTCGACACGGTGGACCGAGACATGTTGCGCGCCATCCAGACTCCGCAAGGCTTCGCTGCGGACGTGCTGCGGGCCGCGCACGCCGGATCCGGCGACGCGACCGACGACGCCGGGCTCGTCGAAGCCGCAGGCGTCGCAGTGAAAGTGATCCCCGGCGATGCGATGGCGTTCAAAGTGACCACCCCGTTCGACCTTCGCCTGGCGCGACTGCTCGCCTGAATCGGATACGAGAGAAGGAGACGCCCTCATGCGTGTGGGAATCGGCACGGACGTTCACCCGATCGAACCCGGCCGCGACTGCTGGCTGGCCGGACTGCGCTTCGACGACGCCGACGGCTGCTCCGGCCACTCCGACGGCGACGTCGGGGTGCACGCACTGTGCGATGCGCTGCTGTCCGCTGCGGGCCTCGGGGACCTCGGCGTCGTGTTCGGCGTCGACCGCCCCGAATGGCGGAACGTGACCGGTGCCGCGATGCTCACACACGTCGCGTCGTTACTCGACGCCGCAGGGTTCTCGCCGGCCAACGCCGCTGTCCAGGTGATCGGCAATCGGCCCCGAATCGGTCCGCGTCGCGCCGAGGCTCAGGACGTTCTCTCGGGCCTTCTCGGAGCTCCCGTGTCGGTGTCGGCGACGACGACCGACGGTCTCGGACTCACCGGGCGCGGCGAAGGCGTCGCCGCAGTGGCTACCGCACTGCTGGTCCTCAAGTAGAATCCCAGGCCGTGACGCTCAACCTGTACGACACCGCATCGCGCGAGGTCCGCGAATTCGTTCCCCTGCGACCAGGGACGGTCGGCGTGTACCTGTGCGGCGCCACTGTGCAGGGCGTCCCGCACATCGGGCACGTCCGAAGCGGTATCGCATTCGACGTTCTGCGACGATGGCTCGCCCACCGGGGATACGACGTGTTGTTCGTCCGGAACGTCACCGACATCGACGACAAGATCCTGCGCAAGGCCGCCGACGCCGACCGGCCATGGTGGGAGTGGGCAGCCACCCACGAGCGCGCGTTCACCACGGCGTACGACGCGCTGGGCGTCCTCCCGCCGTCCGCCGAGCCGCGCGCCACCGGCTTCATCACGCAGATGGTCGACTACATGCAGCGGTTGATCGACCGCGACCACGCCTACGTCGCCGATGGCAACGTCTACTTCGACGTCCGCAGCCTGCCCGAGTACGGGAGCCTGTCCGGGCACAAGCTCGACGATGTCCACCAGGGCGAGAGCGCGGGCACCGGAAAACGTGACCCGCGCGACTTCACACTCTGGAAAGCCGCCAAGCCCGGCGAGCCGTCGTGGCCGACCCCGTGGGGCGACGGCAGGCCCGGATGGCATCTGGAGTGCTCGGCGATGGCCACGTCACTCCTCGGCGGCGAATTCGACATCCATTGCGGCGGCATGGATCTGGTGTTTCCGCACCACGAGAACGAGATCGCGCAGAGTCACGGCGCAGGCGACGGTTTCGCGCGCTACTGGCTGCACAACGGCTGGGTGACGATGGGTGGCGAGAAGATGAGCAAGTCGCTCGGCAACGTCGTCGCCATCCCGGCGATGCTCGAGAAGGTGCGGCCCGTGGAACTGCGCTACTACCTCGGCAGCGCTCACTACC
Organism: Gordonia zhenghanii; assembly: GCF_021738965.1. Taxonomy (GTDB): domain Bacteria; phylum Actinomycetota; class Actinomycetes; order Mycobacteriales; family Mycobacteriaceae; genus Gordonia; species Gordonia zhenghanii. The sequence continues at coordinate 55,070 of NZ_JAKKOQ010000006.1, forward strand.
GTTCGATGCTCGAATACACCGACGCCGCGCTGCACGAGGCCGCGGTCGGGTACCGGCGCATCGAATCGTTCGTCCAGCGAGTGGCCGACCGGGTAGGCGACGTCGCGGTGGGCGAGGTGACCGACGAGTTCGCTGCGGCACTCGACGACGACCTCGCCGTCCCCGCGGCCCTCGCCGCCGTCCACAACGCAGTCCGTGAGGGCAACACCGCTCTCGAATCGGGAGATGCCGCGTCGGCGTCGGCGATCGCCGGGTCGGTGCGCGCGATGACGGCGATCCTCGGTACCGACCCCCTTGACGACCACTGGTCGGCGAGCGGTACGGACGAGGCGTCGACCGCGGCCCTCGACGTGCTGATCGGAGCCGAACTGGAACGTCGTGCTGCCGCACGCGCAGCCAAAGACTGGCCAGTCGCCGACGAGGTGCGTGATCGGCTCGCGGCAGCGGGCGTCGAAGTGACCGATACCCCCGACGGCGCCCAGTGGGCGCTGAAGACGAAGGACTCCTAGATGGCCGGCAATTCGCAACGTAAAGGCGCAGTCCGGAAGACGGGCAGTAAGAAGGGGCAGACCGCCGGATCCGGCGGTCAGCGCCGGCGCGGACTCGAAGGGCGCGGCGCGACGCCGAAGGCCGAGGACCGGGTCTACCACGCGAAGCACAAGAAGGCGAAGGCCGCCGAGCGGTCGTCGACCGGCCGTCCGCGCACCACGCGGAAGTCCGATGACGGGCCCGAGTACGTGCTCGGCCGCAACCCGGTCGTCGAATGCCTCCGCGCCGATGTCCCGGCGACGGCGTTGTACGTGCAGACCGGGCTCGACGCCGACGACCGGGTGCGCGAAGCAGTGCACACCGCGGGCGACCGCGGCATCTCGATCCTCGAAGTCGGCAGGCCCGAACTCGATCGGATGTCGCCGAACGGGATGCACCAGGGGCTCGCGCTCCAGGTGCCCGAGTACAAGTACGCCCACCCGGACGATCTGATGGCGGACGCGCTTGCATCGTCGTCGCAGCCGTTGCTGGTGGCACTCGACAACATCACCGACCCGCGGAACCTCGGCGCGGTGGTCCGCTCGGTCGCCGCGTTCGGTGGGCACGGTGTCCTGATCCCGCAGCGTCGGAGCGCGGGCGTCACGGCCGTCGCGTGGCGGACGAGTGCGGGCGCGGCAGCGCGGCTGCCCATCGCGCAGGCGCCGAACCTGACTCGAACCCTGGTCGCGTGGGCGAAGGCCGGCGCTCAGATCGTCGGCCTCGACGCGGGCGGCGACGTCACGCTCGACGAGTACGACGGCACCGGTCCGGTCGTGGTCGTCGTCGGATCGGAGGGCAAGGGTCTGTCCCGTCTCGTCCGGGAGACGTGCGACTCGGTCCTTTCGGTGCCGATGGCCGGTGACGTCGAGAGCCTCAACGCGTCCGTCGCAGCGGGCGTCGTGCTCGCCGAGTTCGCCCGTCAGCGACGTCAGGTCTAGCTGACGAGCGTGCCGCAGTATGCCGGTCTATGCCATGGGATTTCGTCGTATATCGGGCGAATCGTCATGCCGGGGCGTCCTGCGGGCGTCGACTGAATGACAGACGCGTCACAGGATTCTAGAAATTCAGCGTTTGTTCATTAACCTGTAAGCCGTGTTACACCAAGCGCAGCCGGGGTTCTTCGATCGCGTGCGTCGTCTGACGTCGCGACGAGTCGAACTCGGCGTGCGCGGATGGTGGGCGGTCGTCCTCGTCCTCGTAGCGTTCGTCGTCGTCATCCAGTGCGTCGCACTGGTCTACGGCATCCGCGGACCGGTGGACCTATTGGCCCATGACTTCGTCGGCCGTCCCGGCATCGGCGAGATCAAGATGGCGGGGCTGCTGCTGGCGCTCGTCTGCATGCCTGCTCGTCTGCGGTGGTGGATGCTCGGCGGCGTCGTGCTGCTCGAAGGCGTCTGGAACCTGCAGCGACTGATCGTCGGAGACCCGGCCACCGTCGGCAACGGCATCCTCTTCGGGCTCGTCGGCACCGGACTGTACGCGTTCTGGAGACTCCGCGGCGACGATAAGTCGGCGACGCTGAAAGCGGTCGGACTCGGCTTGATGATGCCGATCATGGGGCGCGTCGGCGACGCGTGGCTGGTGTTGTCGGCCAAAGCGAACGCGAAGGTCCTCGACGAGTACGTCGAGGTGGCCGACCGGGCACTCGGCTCACCGTCATGGGTGATCGGCCGCATCGTGTCCGACAGCGCGGCGCTCACTGAAGTGCTGAGCAAGGTGTACGTCTATCTGCCGGTCGGTGCGGCGATCATCGCGTTCTTCCAACTGCGCCATGTGGCGCGCGAGGGTTTTCCGCGCCATCACATCGTCCGCACGTTCCTGGTGATCGGCATGGTCGGTCCGATCATCTACTTCATCTTCCCGGTGGTCGGCCCGACGTACGCTTTCGGCCACGAGCAGTTGGGGTCGGGCTGGGTGGACGTCTGGCCGTGGGTCACACCTGACATCACCGAGCCCGTCGCCGCATATTTCAATCAGGGCATCGCGCGGAACTGCATGCCCAGCCTGCACACTGCGTGGGCGACCTGCATCCTCCTGCACGGTCTGCGTGGCTCGACGGCCTCGAAGATATTCGGCTCGGTGTGGTTCGTCTGCACGATCGCCGCGACCCTCGGGTTCGGCTTCCACTACGCGATCGACATCCTCGCAGGCATCGTGTTCACCCTGACTCTCGAAGCCGCGTTGACACGTCCGGAACTCGGCTGGACGCGACTGCGGATGGGGGTCGTCGGTGCGGGTGCGGTGGTCTTCGCCGGACTGCTGTTGGTCACCCGCCTCGCCGCGGTCCCGTTGTCGACGAGCGGCGCCGGGGGAGCGGTCCTGCTTCTGGCGCCGGTCCTGATGATGGCGGTGGCCTTCCTGTTCGTCGAGCGGCCCGAACTGCTGTCGGTGGGGCAACGACCTGGCGGTCCGACGATGCCGCCGCGCCTGTTCCGCGAACGGTCGCGCGCCTAGCCGTCGCGGTCGGTGCCTGCTCGTGAACGGCGCCGCGACGCTGTGACGTTCCACAGGCTGTCGGTCGTCAGCAGGATCAGCGCGACCCAGACGATCCCGAATCCGATCCAACGTTCGGTCGGGAGGTGCTCGTCGAGCACGAACACCGCGCACAGGAGTTGGACGACCGGGGTGACGAACTGGATCAGTCCGACGGTGACGAGCGGGATGCGTCGAGCCGCTGCGGCGAAGAACAGTAGCGGGACGGCGGTCGCGACGCCGGACAGCGCGAGCAGTGCGGCATGTCCGGCGCCGTGATCACCGAAGTCCAAGCCGCTCGATGTGCCGGCGAGGATCGCGAAGATCACCAGCGCGGGAGGTGTCAGGATCGCGGTCTCCAGCGTCAGACTGTGCAGCGCGGGAAGGCGGGCTCCGACCTTGTTCTTTGCGAGACCGTATCCGGCGAACGAGAAGGCGAGAGCCAATGCCGTGATCGGGATCGCTCCGCCCGCGATCGCCAGGTAGAGGCCCGCGACGACGCCGACGGACACCGCGGCCCATTGCAGCGGCCGGAGCCGTTCACGGAGGACGACGACGCCGAGCGCGACGGTCACGAGTGGGTTCAGAAAGTAGCCGAGAGCGGCGTCGCTGGTATGCCCGGAAGTGACTGCCGCGACGTACACGACCCAGTTGGTCGCGATCAAGAAGGCCGCGATCGTCACGCCAGCCAACAGTCGGCGCTGACCGCGCAGGCGAGCGATCCACGTCCAGTCCCGCATGATCGCCAACACGACGACGCACAACAGCAGGGTCCACACGATTCGGTGGGCGAGGATCTCCCATGGCCCGGTCGGTCGCAGCGCGTCGAAGAAGAGTGGGAACAGACCCCAACTGCCGTAGGCCGCGAAACCCGCGATGACGCCGCGAGTCGATTGCGGGACGATTCGCGGCGTCATCGCGCGCGTACGTCGATATTCGCAGCTGCCAACGACTTCCGTACTGCACGTGCGTGCTCAAGCGCCCCCGGAGTATCGCCGTGCAGGCATACCGACGTCGCGTCGGCGTCGATCATCGATCCGTCGACTGCGGTGACGGCTCCGGTCCGTGCGAGTGTCACGACACGGTCGGCGATCGTCTGGGAGTCGTGCAGCAGCGCGCCGGGTTCGGTCCGGGGCACCAGTGTCCCCTCCGGTGTGTAGCCGCGGTCGGCGAACGCCTCGGTGATGACCGGAACGCCGGCGTCGAGCGCGAGTCTCTGAGCAACGGAACCGGGCAGGCACATCAACGGCAGACCGGCCTTCGTGACGGCGTCGACCACGGCCCTAGCCTGTTGCTCGTGGTGCACGACGGCGTTGTACAGCGCCCCGTGCGGCTTCACGTACTCGACGGTGCCGCCGACGGACTCGGCCAGCGCGCGGAGCGCGCCCACCTGGTAGAGGACGTCCGCGATCAAGTCTTCAGTCGTCACGTCCATGAACCGTCGTCCGAAGCCGGACCGGTCCGGGTAGGAGACCTGCGCGCCGATCCGGACGCCCGAGTCGACAGCCTTCGCGCAGGTGTCACGCAGGATGGTCGGGGTGCCCGCGTGGAAGCCGCACGCGATGTTGGCGCTGCTGATGAGCGGAATGATCGCCGCATCGTCGCCGACGCCTTCCCCGAGGTCGGCGTTGAGGTCGATGACGGCGGTTGGACCCATGGGCTCAAGCCTAATCCCGTCCGTTCTGCGGACGCCTATAGTGTGGGCGCATGGCAGTGATGGACACGACGGTGATGATCGCCGACGGCGCGGTGCAGGGGCGCCGAGGCCGCGGCGGACGCAAGGGCACGATCGCGTGGAAGGGCATTCCGTTCGCGGCCCCGCCCGTCGGACCGCGCCGGTGGCGCGGACCGGAGCCCGTCGTGGGGTGGCCCGGTGTGCTCGACTGTGACGACTACGGGAACGCCCCCGTTCAGGACAAGTTGTTCACCGCGCGCGGGGCCGGACGCTTCCAGCCTCGCCACGAGGACTGCCTCACCCTCAACGTGTTCATGCCGGAGACTGTCTCGGCGGCGCCGCGCCCGGTCATGGTGTTCAACTACGGCGGGGCCTACATCCTGGGCGGTACGTCCACGCCGATCTACGACGGCGCGTATCTCGCGCGCTCGCGCGACGTGATCGTGGTGACCGTCAACTATCGCGTGGGTCCGCTCGGGTTCCTCGACTTGAGCGACTACTCGACTCCGGAGCGTCGGTTCGAGTCGAATCTCGGCCTGCGCGACATGGTCGCCGGGCTCGAGTGGGTGCAACGGAACATCGCCGCATTCGGCGGGGACCCCGACCGGGTCACCGTGTTCGGGGAGAGCGCGGGAGGGTCGGCCGCGATCACTCTGCTGTCGACGCCCGCCGCCGCCGGACTGTTCGCCGGAGCCATCTCGCAGAGCCCGGCTCCGGACCTGGTGGTGGAGAAGGAGAACGCGCAGGTCTTCGCCGACGAGTTCGTCCGGTTGCTCATCGATCCGACGCGGCGCGCTGGTGCCGAACGCACTGAGCCGCCGTTGGATCCCGAGGTCGTCGCACGGATCGTCGACGAGGCGTCGGGGATGGACTTGGTGCGCGCGGGCAACAAGCTGTTGGGATTCGCTCGAGCGGCGCAGTTGTCGGATCCGATGCCGTTCGCGCCGACCATCGACGGCGACTACCTGCCGCAGCGGCCGAACCATGCTGCCCGTGACGGCAACACGCATCCAGTTCCGCTGATGATCGGGCACAACAAGGACGAGGGCGAGTTGTTCGCTCGGTTCTGGAACATCCTGCCCGACGCGACCCAGGCGTTCGTCGGCGTCGACGATCCAGAGATCCAGATCGAGGTGCAAGCGCTCTATCCGGGCACTCGTGACCATGTACGTCTCGCCGCGGACGCCACCTTCTGGATCCCGACGCAGATGTTCGCCGCCGACCACAGCAAGCGTGCGCCGACCTACGTCTACCGCTACGACTACGCGCCCGCAGCGTTGAACCTCACCGGAATCGGCGCCACCCACGCGACGGACCTGTTCGCGGTGTTCGGCATCTACCGCGACCCGATCGGTGCGGGGCTGGCCGCCGCAGGCAGTTGGGCGTCGACCAGGCGGATCACCGCGACGGTGCAGTCGCACTGGACGTGGTTCGCGCGCAAGGGCGTTCCGTCGCCCAGCTGGCCGCGCTACACGGTCGACGACCGTCAGGTGATGATCCTGGACGATCCGCCCCGCGTCGTCGCCGACCCCGACGGCGGCCGCCGCAACGCCTGGGAGCGGGTGCATATGGCGGTCAGCGGGTGATTCGTCGGCGCTTCACGGTGTCGGCGCTCGCTTGCGCGGCGGTGCTGTTGGTCGGTGCGTGCAGTGACGGTGGTGGGGGTGATGACGGCGGCGGGGACGCGTCGTCGGTGCCCGACACGCCGGTGTCGACGTCGATGCCCTCGGCATTGACCCCCTCCTCGGCGTCGCCGACCGATTCTTCGCCGACTCGTTCTTCCCGGCCGCAACCGCCGACTCTGCCCCCGCCGTACGTCGAGGGCGCGGACTGGGTCGACACCGAGGTCGGACCGAGCCTGCAGATCCGACCCACTCGGAACGGGCGGAACGTCTCCGGCGACACGACCGGCGCCGAGGCGTGGAACGAGGTCCTCGCGCTGTACCCGGATGCGGACAGTCCCGGAATGCGCGCCCAGTTCGACTGCCACTGGACGTTCGCGCGTCTCGTCGATCCGGAGAAGCCGAGCTGGAACCTGGAACCCGACCGCCCCGTCGTCACCGAGAGCGAGATGATCTCGGCGAGATGCAATCCGGGTTTCGCCGAGGAGCAGTAGGCGGCTGGACTCGAGACCCTCTGCTACGAGCCGCGTGACCACATACTGGTCACGCGGCTCGTAATAGCAACTGCTGGGGGATCTCGACTGCGCTCGATCGGCAGGGTGAGGCAGTAGGGGTCAGTCGCGTCGGCGCATTCCGATGAGGCGGCAGACGACGTAGATGGCGAACGAGATGGTCGTGACAGCCACCGACACCGGGAGTTCCGGGGCGAGGGACAGGACGAGTCCGCCGACGGCGGCGAGTTCGGCGAAGACCACCGAGAGGACCAGGACGGTAGTCGGATTCGCGGTCAGACGGGACGCTGCGGCCGCGGGCGTGATCAGCAGGCTCATCACGAGCAGGGCTCCGATGATCTGGACGCCCTGCGCCGCCGCGAGGCCCACGAGGATCGCGAACACCACGGACAGCAGGCGGGTGGGGACGCCCGCAGTCTCGGCGACTCTCGGGTCCAGGCTCGCGAACAGGAGTGGTCGGTAGATGATCGCGTAGACGACGAGGACGACAGCCGCCGTCACGCCGACCGCGATCAGGCCGTCGGTGCCGACGCTGACCACCTGGCCGGTGAGCAGAGCGAAGCCCTGGCCGACGCGTCCGTGCAGTGACAAGAAGAGGACGCCGAGGCCGAGTCCGAACGCCATGACGACGCCGATCACTGAATCGCGTTCGCGCGCACGCTGACCAAGCAGACCGAAGACTGCTGCGGCGATCACGGCGCCGATCACGCCGCCGATGTTGACGCCGACACCCGCCAACAGTGCGGCCGCCGCGCCGGTGAACGACAGTTCGGCTGCGCCGTGTACCGCGAAACTCATCTGGCGCGCGACGATCATCGGGCCCAGGACGCCACCGATGAGTCCGAGGAGGGCGATCGCGAGCAATGACTGCTGCACGAACTCGTACGACAGCAGGTGGCCGGTCGCAGAGAACTCGAAGAACTGTCCCATGTTCGCGGCGATGGGCGTCGACGTCACGAGACCGCCTCGTCGGCGTACCCGTGCTCGACACAGTGATGCGAGTCCTCGCCGCCGACCACGATGAGCCTGCCACCGATCTGAACCACTTCGATCGGGCTGCCGTACAGATCAGACAGGGTCCTCGAGTTCATGACCTCGTCGACTGTCCCGATCCGGAACCGGCCGTCGGCGAGGTAGAGGACGCGGTCGACGAACGGCAGGATCGGGTTCAACTCGTGCGTGACGAACAGGACGGCGGTGTCCGCTCGACGTCGTCGCGCGTCGAGGAGGTCGACGACGACCTGCTGGCTCGTCAGGTCGAGGCTGGCGAGCGGTTCGTCGCACAACAGGATCGACGGATCGCGCATCAACGACTGGGCGATCCGCAGTCGCTGCTGTTCGCCTCCGGAGAGCAGACCGACCGCGGTGTTCGCGAAACGGGTCGCGTCGACCTCGGCGAGCACGGAGTCGACCCGCGCGCGGCGCGACCGCATTCCGCGAAGTCCCATGCCCCAGGACGATCCGTCCGCACCGAACCCGACGAGGTCGCGGCCGCGCAGCATCATCGTGTCCGAGTCGTCCGCGTGCTGCTGGGGGATGTAGCCGATGCGCCCGTTCACCGACACTTCGCCGTCGGTGAGACCGATTTGGCCGAGGGCGGTGCGCAGAAGCGTCGTCTTACCCGACCCGTTCGGGCCGAGAACGGCGATGAACTCGCCGGGAGCCACGTCCAAGTCCAGATCGCGCCATAGGGTCCGGGAGTCGAACGACAACCCGGATCCGGTGAAGCGCATTACCGGGTCGCTCACGCGTTCAATGCCTTCTCCAAGCCGGCGATCTGAGCCGACTGCCACGCGATGTAGCTGTCGACGCCTTCGGGGAGGGACTCGGTGAACTCCACCACCGGAACGTTAGCCGATTTCGCGGTCGCCAACACGGCCTCGGTGGCCGGATCGACCGACTGGACGTTGTAGAGCAGTGCCGCTGCTTTGTGACTGCGTAGAAGGTCGTCGAAGGTTGCGCGGTCGGCGGCCGACGGCGACTGCCCCTCTTCGACGGCTGAGGTGAACGCGGGCGGCGCGACGTCGGTGATCCCGGCCTCGTCCAGCAGTGTCGTTGCGAGCGGTTCGGTGGCTGCGATGCGGGTGTTCGGGTGGGCGGTTCCCAACGCGCTCATTCGCGCGCGCAGTCGGTCGATCTCGGCGCGGAAGGTCTTCGCGTTCGCTCGGTACGCCGCCGCGTGCGACGGGGCGACTTCGGCGAGTGCGTCGGCGATGTCGTCTGCGGTGTCGGCGACGACAGGCAGCGTGTAGAAGGCGTGCTCGGTGGCCGCGTGGTCGTGATCATCGTGGGTCTCGTCGGCGTGGTCATGATCGCTGTCGTCGTCGCCGTGGTCATGATCGCTGTCGTCGTCGCCGTGGTCATGATCGCTGTCGTCCGCGTCGTCGCCGTGGTCATGGTCGTGATCGCTGTCGTCGTCCTCGTCGAGGGCGGTGACCTTGTGCCCGTCGGCGTCGGCGGCGATGCGTTCCATATAGGCGTCGTAGTGCCCGCCGTTCATCACGATCACATTCGCGTCGAGGACGCGTGCGGCGTCGGCGTTCGTCGGCTCGAACTCGTGTGGATCGCCGCCGGGCTTGTCGAAGAGCGCGGATACGTCGGCGTCGTCGCCCGCGACCGCGTTCGCGACCGATGCCCACACGTCGGTCGAGGCGACGACGACGGGGTGATCGGTCTCTTGTGGACCCGAATCGCTGCCGCACGCGACGAGGGCTGCGGTCAACGCTGCGGTCGACACCAGGGCGGCGAACAGGCGGAATCGACGTGTGGAAGGCATGTGGTGTGCGGCTCCAGAAATCAAGGATGAAAAGTAATGACAATCGTTACCGAAAATAATAGGGCGCTCTCGAAGTGTTTGTCGAAGCGATGCGTGAACGTGCATCAGTCACCGCGACCGGTGGCCGGTTCCGTCGGTGGTTACGCTGGACACCATGACGGGTCGACACCTCCCGCGACGTCTGGCACTCATCTCGGTGCACACGTCGCCGCTCGCGCAGCCGGGGACCGGCGACGCGGGTGGGCTCAACGTCTACGTGTGGCAGACGGCGACGCGATTGGCCAAACGCGGGGTGGAAGTCGAGATCTTCACGCGGGCGACGTCGTCGGCCGACGAGCCGAGCGTTCAAGCTGCTCCGGGCGTCACCGTGCGGCACGTTCCGGCCGGACCGTTCGACGGTCTGGACAAACGGGATCTCCCCGGTCAGCTGTGTGCGTTCTCGGCCAACGTGCTGCGTGCCGAAGCCGCGCAGGACCCCGGCTATTACGACCTGATCCACTCTCATTACTGGCTGTCGGGGCAGGTCGGCTGGCTGGCCCGCGACCGCTGGGGTGTTCCGCTGGTGCACACCGCGCACACTCTCGCGGCGGTCAAGAACGCGTCGCTCGCGATCGGTGACACCGCCGAACCGGCGATGCGAGTCATCGGTGAGCAACAGGTGGTCGACGAGGCGGACCTGCTCGTGGTGAACACGCCGACCGAGGCCGCGGAACTCATCGACCTGTACGGGGCGGATCCCTCGCGCGTCGACGTCGTCGTCCCCGGAGCCGACCTCGATCGGTATTCGCCCGGATCGAAGCTCGCTGCACGTGCGCGGCTCGGTCTCGATCCGGACGATGTGCTCGTGACGTTCGTCGGCCGCATCCAGCCGCTGAAGGCTCCGGACGTTCTGTTGCGCGCTGTCGCGCCTTTGATCCACGCCGACCCGACGGGCCGTCTTCGGCTGCTCGTCGTCGGCGGACCGTCCGGCAACGGCCTCGGTCTGCCGGAGAGCCTCATCGAACTCGCCGCCGAACTCGGCGTAGCGAACCGGGTGACGTTCCTTCCGCCGCAGGCTCCCGACGATCTCGCCCAGGTGTACCGGGCGTCCGACCTGGTGTCGGTGCCGAGTTACTCGGAGAGCTTCGGACTCGTCGCCGTCGAAGCGCAGGCGTGCGGTATCCCCGTCCTCGCGGCCGACGTCGGCGGCCTCGGGGTAGCCGTCCACGACCGAGTGACCGGGCGCCTCGTCCGTGGACACGACATAAGCGAGTGGACCGAGCGGTTGGCGGAACTGCTCGCCGACCCGGATGGATTGCGCGCCATGGGGTCCCGTGCTGCCGTCCACGCCGAGAAGTTCTCGTGGGAGCACACCACCGATGCGCTCTTGACCAGTTACGACCGCGCGCTCGCCGGGTATCGCGGTTCCGGAAGTCGCCTGGCGGGACGCTTCGGGCTGCGCCGTCGTCGCCGTACCCGGTTGACGGTATGACCGGGACATACGTTGTGAAGGCCGCAGGCAGGGTGATTCCAGACGGATCGGGAATGGAGACCAGATGAGCACGACTGACTACACAGAGCAGTTGCGGACCGCCCTCGACGAGAGCGGCATCGACTACTCGCGGCGATCGTCCGGTGGCGCCAAGTCTGAGCACCTCGTCGTCGAACTCCCCGGCGAACGGAAACTCAAGACAACGGTCCTGCTGACCGCGGCCGTCCACGGCGTCCGGGTCGAGGCGTTCGTGTGCCGCCGGCCGGACGAGCAGTTCGAGGCCGTGTACAAGTATCTGCTCAAGCGGAATCGGCGGCTGTACGGCGTCGCCTACACGCTCGACAACGCGGGCGACATCTACCTGATCGGCCGGATCTCGAGCGACGCAGTGAGCCGCGACGAGATCGATCGGGTCCTCGGGCAGGTCCTCGAAGCCGCAGACGGTGACTTCAACCAGATCCTCGAGATCGGCTTCCTCACCTCGATCAAACGAGAGTGGGCGTGGCGGGTGTCGCGAGGCGAGCCGATGAAGAACCTCGAAGCGTTCGCACACCTCATCGACCCGGACGACCTTCCCGAGATCGCGCCGCTCGCCGATTCGGCTGCGCTCGACGCGATCGGTGAGCCGTCCAGAGACTGAACGGGACCGCGACTGGGTAAGGTCGGTGGAATCCCTCACCGACGAAGGACCGCCATGACATTCACTTCGCCTTTCCCGCCCGTCGAGATCCCCGATGTCAGCGTCTACGACTTCCTGTTCGGATCCCTCACCGACGCCGACCGTGAGCGGGTCGCTCTCGTCGACGCGGGGTCCGGAGCCACCACGACCTACGGTCAGTTGGTTGACCAGATCGACGCCGCCGCAGGCGCATTCGCCGCCCGCGGTATCGGAGTCGGCGACGTCGTCGCCGTCCTCGCGCCGAACATCCCGGCGTTCGCAACCGTCTTCCACGGTGTTCTTCGAGCCGGCGCGACAGCGACGACGCTGAACGCGCTGTTCACGGCGAACGAGATCACCAAACAGCTGCGCGACTCGAAGGCGCGGATGATCGTCACCATCTCGTTGATGGCTCCGCAGGCACTCGAAGCGGCGCATGCGGTCGGTATCGCCGACGGCGATGTCGTGATCCTCGACGGTGAGGGGTCGGAACCGACCGGGCACCCCAACGCTGCGGAACTGCTCGGTTCGGGGCAGCCTGCTCCCGACGTGACCTTCGATCCGGCGACGCACGTCGCTGCGCTCCCGTACAGCTCCGGCACCACGGGAAATCCGAAGGGAGTCAAACTCAGTCACCGGAACTTGGTGTCGAACGTCTCGCAGACCGTTCCCGTGCAAGGATTCCGGAGCGACGACGTCGTTCTCGCCGTGCTTCCGTTCTTCCACATCTACGGGATGACGGTTCTGCTGAACTCTGCGTTGAACGCGCGGGCGTCGCTCGTCGTCATGCCGAAATTCGACCTCGTCGCGTTCCTGGAGAACATCGCGGACCGCAAGGTCACCTACACGTTCATCGCGCCGCCGATCGCGGTCGCGCTGGCCAAACATCCGATCGTCGACGAATACGACACGTCGTCGCTGCACACCATCGTCTCCGGTGCCGCTCCTCTCGACGAGGAGCTCGGCAACGCCGTCGCCCGCCGTCTCGACCTGCGAATGCTGCAGGGCTTCGGTATGACCGAGTTGTCACCGGTCAGCCATGTGATCCCGTTCGACGGCGGCGAGAACACGATGGGGCGGGTGGCGTCGCTGCAGTCGTGTGGATGGCCGATCCCGAACACCGAGAACCGAATCGTCGACCCGGCGACCGGCGACGACGTCGAAGTGCCCGCCGACGGGACTTCGGCGCCCGGCGAACTGTGGGTGAGTGGCCCCAACGTGATGCTCGGGTACCTGAACAACGAGCAGGCGACCGCCGAGACGATCGTGGACGGGCATTGGCTGCGCACCGGCGACATGGCGACCGTCGACTACGACGGCTGCGTCACCATCGTCGATCGCCTCAAGGAACTCATCAAATACAAGGGCTACCAGGTGCCGCCCGCCGAACTCGAAGCGTTGCTGTTGACGCATCCGCAGATCGCGGACGCCGCCGTGATCGGTGTCGCCGACGCCGACGGTGAGGAGATCCCGAAGGCGTTCGTCGTTCTGCAGGACGACGCACAGCTCACCGAGGACGAGGTCATGGCCTTCACTGCGGAGCGCGTCGCACCGTACAAGAAGATCCGTGCCGTCGAGTTCATCGAGGCCGTCCCGAAGTCGGCGTCGGGCAAGATCCTGCGTAAAGACCTGAAGCAGTAGGACGGTTGGTCGAATGAACAGCGAGCATGCAGTCATCGAAGAGCAGCACGGCCGGGTACGGGTGCTGCGGTTGAACCGACCCGACGCCCGGAACTCGCTCACGAGCGGAATGATTCGTGAACTGCAGCGGGCACAGGCCGCTGCGGAGTCGGACGACGACGTGGACGTCGTCGTCCTCACCGGATCCGATCCAGCGTTCTGCGCCGGCCTGGACTTGCGTGAGCTCGGCGAAACCGGTGCCAATCTCACGGCGGAACCCGACCCCGGCATTCCGTTAGGTCATCCGTGGAAGCCGATGTCCAAGCCGGTGATCGGCGCGATCAACGGTGCAGCCGTCACCGGCGGCCTCGAGTTGGCGCTCGCCTGTGACTTCCTGATCGCCTCCGAGAAAGCGCGGTTCGCCGACACTCATGCGCGCTTCGGCCTCGTCCCCAGTTGGGGGATGACCGCCCGCCTGCCAGCTCTCGTCGGCCGTGCCTTCGCGGTCCGAATGAGTCTGTCTGGCGACTTCGTCGATGCGCGGACCGCGTTGCGCGTCGGGTTGGTCACCGAAGTGGTCCCGCACGAGTCCCTGATGGACAAGGCTCTGGACGTCGCATCGACTGTCGCGGGCAACGACCGGCCCGGTGTGCGCAGACTGCTCGCGTCCTACCGCCGAGCCGAACATCACCTTCTCGACCCGGCTCTCGCCGTCGAGCAGGAGACGGATCAGGAGTGGAAGAAGACTTTCGACCCGTCGGTGGTCGAAGATCGGCGCTCCTCGGTCATGGCGCGCGGCCGCGACCAGGCGCGCGGCTGACCTATCCGGCTTTCCTCTCGTCGAGCACTCTTCTGCTTGTCGAGCCCTTCTCCGTTTGTCGAGCCCTTCTCCGTTTGTCGAGCGGAGTCGAGACACGCTCTTGCTGGTCGAGCGGAGTCGAGACACGCCCGCAATCAGTGCGCTCACCGGGCATCGAGGACTAATAGTCCGTGGTGGCCAATGCGCGTACTGATTTCGGCACGACTCCCTGCCGTCGCGCTCGTATGGATCTCGACTCCGCTCGATCAGCAGTGGCGGGGCTCGATCTGCGGGGGATCTCGACTCCGCTCGATCGGCGGGCGGGGATCTCGACTCCGCTCGATCAGCGGGCGGGGACAGCAGTCGGTCGGTCAGCGGGGCGAGGGGTGCGGGCGATATGGAAAACTGGGCTCCATGAGCAACGGCACCTTGATCCTTATGCGTCACGGCGAGAGCGAGTGGAACGCGTCCAACCAGTTCACCGGCTGGGTGGATGTCGCACTGACCGAGAAGGGGCGCGCCGAAGCGGTCCGCGCCGGTGAGCTGCTCACCGAGCACGATCTGCTTCCCGACGTCCTGTACACGTCGCTGCTGCGTCGGGCGATCGCGACCGCGCAGATCGCGCTGGACGCCGCGGACCGCCACTGGATCCCGGTGATCCGCGACTGGCGGCTCAACGAACGTCACTACGGTGCGCTGCAGGGCCTGAACAAGGCCGAGACCAAGGCGAAGTACGGCGACGAGCAGTTCATGCTGTGGCGCCGCAGCTACGACACTCCGCCTCCTGCGATCGAGGCCGACGCCGAATACAGCCAGGTCGGCGACCCGCGGTACGACGGAATCGATGTACCGCTCACCGAATGCCTGCTCGACGTGGTCGAGCGCTTCATCCCGTACTACACGGAGACCATTGAAGCGGACCTTCGCGCAGGCAAGACCGTGCTGATCGCTGCACACGGCAACTCGCTGCGGGCGCTGGTGAAGCATCTCGACGGCATCTCTGACGCGGACATCGCCGAACTCAACATCCCGACCGGCAACCCGCTGCGGTACGACCTCGACGAGAACCTGCGTCCGGTCACGCCCGGCGGTGTCTACCTCGATCCGGAGGCCGCGGCCGCCGGAGCGGCAGCCGTTGCCGCCCAGGGTGGGAAATAGCGACGCCGTGCTCCGCGTCGGCTGATCCACGGGTCGCCGACGCGGAGCGGACGTGGTTCCTCCACGTCATGAGGTCGACCCGAATGGGCACTGCTCATCGGCTGCACAATCAGTGCGCGCAACCGGTGACCTCGGCTACATTGGAGGCATGGCAGACGCGACGATTTCGGTGACACATCTGGCCGAGCGTGAGCGCTATCGCGCTGATCTCGCAGATGAGGAACATGGCACGGTCGAAGTCGGATACATCGACTACACGACCGACGGCGACAACCTCGCGCTCACCCATACGGTCGTGTTCGACCAGTGGGGCGGAAGGGGTTTCGCGGCAGAACTGGTCAAGCAGGTCCTGGACGACATCCGAGCGAACGGGCGACACGTCGTCCCCGTGTGCTCGTACGTCGCCAGTTACCTCGACAAGCATCCGGAGTACTCGGACCTCGTCGCGAAGTGACATTCGAGTCGCGCGTGCATCACCGGGAGTTCATGTGTGAGTAACCAGCATTGCCCCGGAATGAATGGACGGCGAAGACTGGTCGCCCAAGCTGCGAACTCCAGGCGGTGACCGTAAGATCGCGGCTGTGTCCGAAACCAGCGGTGACCGCTTGATCGATGGTGCCGCGTCGAACGGTCGATTCGGTCCGGCGCGAGTCGACGCCCGCAGTCTCGACGCCCCCAATCTCGACGCCCGCAGTCGCGAGGGCGACAGTACCGGCTCCGCAGAGGTCGCCGACGTGTCGCGAACCCATCTCCTCGCGCTGATGGTGGCCGAGGCAGAGACCGGGATCGTAGTGGTCGACGAGTTCCACACCGTCGTGATGTTCAACGACAGAGCCACCGAACTGGGAATGGTTCGCGGTGTACTCGCCGACGCCATCGCCGAAGGCGTAGCGGAAGTCATGTCGACCGGAGCCGACCGACGATTCGACTTCTCGCCACCGCATTCGACGCTCGGCTTCGTCTCCACGGGGCGTGCGGTTCCGCGCCCGGTCGACACTGTGCGGTGCGTGGCGAGCCTCGCCGAGGCGAACGGTGAACGGTTCGTCCTCGTGTACGGCGACGACGACTCGACCAACCAGCGTGTGGAGGCGACCCGCCGCGACTTCGCCGCAAACGTCTCCCACGAGCTGAAGACGCCCCTCGGTGCGATCAGTCTGATGGCCGAGGCGATGCTCGAATCGCGTGACGACCCGCGCGCCGTCGAGCACTTCGGTCGTCGCGTCCTGAAAGAGGCGACCCGGATGGGCTCCCTCGTCAATGAACTCATCGGACTGTCCAAACTGCAGGACGGCCGAGTCGCCGACCTCATCGACGTCGACGTCGACGCACTCGTCGACGACGCAGTGGCCGGTGCAGGGGTGTCCGCCGAGGTCGCCGACATCGAGCTGGTCACCGACACGCCGAGTCGTCTGTCGATGAAAGGCGACCGAACGCTTCTCCTCACCGCGTTGAGCAATCTCCTCGTCAACGCCATCAACCATTCACCGACCGGCGACGTCGTGTCGGTGAGCCGCAAGGAAGTCGTCATCGACGACCGGGCGATGGTGTGCATCGCGATCACCGACCGCGGAATCGGCATCGCGGCCGCCGATCAGCAACGAGTCTTCGAGCGGTTCTACCGTGTCGACAAGGCGAGGTCGCGCGCCACCGGCGGCACCGGCCTCGGCTTGGCTATCGTGAAACACGTGGCAGCCAGCCACGGCGGACACATCGGGCTGTGGAGCAGGCCGGGGACCGGCTCCACGTTCAGCCTCTACATACCCATCGAACAGACCCCGGACCA
Source organism: Gordonia zhenghanii (assembly GCF_021738965.1). Classification (GTDB taxonomy): domain Bacteria; phylum Actinomycetota; class Actinomycetes; order Mycobacteriales; family Mycobacteriaceae; genus Gordonia; species Gordonia zhenghanii. Next base: position 72,144 of record NZ_JAKKOQ010000006.1, read on the forward strand.
AGCAGAGGAACAGTCGCGTTGACGCATGTACTGATCGTCGAAGACGAAGAATCGCTGGCCGACCCGTTGGCCTTCCTGCTCCGCAAGGAAGGTTTCGAGGCGAGCATCGTCAATGACGGAACGCAGGCGCTGCCCGCGTTCGAGCGAATCAATCCGGACATCGTGCTACTCGACCTGATGCTCCCCGGAGTGTCGGGAACCGACATCTGCAAGTCCATCCGCGCCAAGTCGGCGACACCGGTCATCATGGTGACCGCGCGCGACAGCGAGATCGACAAGGTCGTCGGCCTCGAACTCGGCGCGGACGACTACGTGACCAAGCCGTACTCGGCGCGTGAGCTGATCGCGCGCATCCGTGCCGTCCTGCGCCGTGGCGGAGTCGTCGCCGACGACGAAGACGCGGCGATCGGCGTCATCGAGGTCGGTCCGGTGCGGATGGACGTGCAGCGCCACACTGTGAGCGTCGGCGCCGACGAACTCACCTTGCCGCTCAAGGAGTTCGACCTTCTCGAGTACCTCCTACGCAACTCCGGGCGAGTCCTCACCCGCAGCCAGCTGATCGACCGCGTGTGGGGAGCCGACTACGTCGGCGACACCAAGACCCTCGACGTCCACGTCAAGCGTCTGCGGTCGAAGGTCGAACCCGATTCGTCGCAGCCACGCCACCTCATCACCGTTCGCGGACTCGGATACAAGTTCGAGGCGTGAGACCGAGCCCCGAGGCTACATCCGCTCGTACTTCAGATCCCGATCACCGCGGGAGGTAGCGGCCGCAGTCGCCGGATGCACGGCGACGAGACCGAGTTGGTCGCGGCGGCGGCAGGCGTCGGCCAGGATCTCATAAGCGGGTTCGCCGATCAGTTCGACGAGTTCGGGACGGTACGACTCGAACACCTGTGTCGCGCCGGTATGCGCGTCCGGCGATCCCGAGCAGTACCAGTCGAGGTCGTGTCCGCCCTCTCCCCACCCTCGTCGGTCGAACTCGGTGAGGGTGGTCTTCAGGATCTCGGTGCCGTCGGGGCGGGTCACCCAGTCCTGCTCGCGTCGCATCGGAAGCTGCCAGCACACATCGGGTTTGACGGTGAGCGGTTCCACACCGGTGCGCAAGGCCATCGAGTGCAGTGCGCATCCCTGCCCGGCGAGGAAGCCCGGCCGGTTCAAGAAGATGCAGGCGCCGTCGTGCAACCGCGTCTTCAGTGCCGGTTCGCCGTCCAGGTCCTCGTTCTCCTCGAGGTAGCCGTTCGGTCCGAGCGGATCGTCTCCGGACCCGTCGGCGTAGAACTGCCAGTCGTCGGGCGACAGCATCGCCGCACCTGCGGCCAGACGTTCGCGATCGTCGTCGTCGGTCAGATATGCACCGTGGGTGCAACATCCGTCGTCTGGGCGGTCGGCGATGATGCCCTGGCACGCCGGAGTGCCGAACACGCACGTCCACCGGGACAGCAGCCAGGTGAGGTCGGCGCTGACGAGGTGTTCGGGGTCGGCGGGGTCGACGAACTCGTACCACTCCCGCGCGAAATCGAGACCGACTTCAGGGGCGGGGGCGGGGTACGGCTGCTGTGATGACACGGGGATTCCTCTCGACACTGCGCGTCTACCGTAGTCGTGACTCGCGCCCGCGTGCATCGCCGAGTAGTTTGAACCAGTGCGACTAGGAGTGCTCGACGTGGGCAGCAACACCGTGCATCTGCTGGTTGTCGATGCGCATCGGGGTGGTCACCCCAGTCCGATGAGCTCGACCAAAGCAGTGCTGCGGCTGGCCGAGGAGATCGACGACGACGGACGGATGCGCGAGTCCGGGTCCCAGGCGCTCGTCGACACGACCGAGGAGTTCACGCGCATCGCGAACTCGTCGGGGTGCGAACAGATCATGGCCTTCGCCACGTCCGCCGTCCGAGACGCGACGAACTGCGACGACGTGCTGCGCAAGGTCAAGGACGCATCTGGCCTGGACATCGAAGTACTGCACGGCATCGACGAAGCGCGGCTCACCTCGCTCGCGGTCCGACGCTGGTACGGGTGGAGTGCAGGACGCATCCTCGCTCTGGACATCGGCGGCGGGAGCTTGGAGATGTCCAACGGCGTCGACGAAGAGCCGGATGTGGCGCTGTCGCTCCCGCTCGGCGCGGGTCGACTCACTCGAGAATGGCTGGACGGCGATCCGCCGAGTCGTCGCCGCGTCTCGGTGCTCCGCGACTGGCTCGACGCCGAGTTGAAAGAGCCTGCGAAGCAGTTGCGCGGCGCAGGCAAGGCCGATCTCGCCGTCGGATCGTCGAAGACCTTCCGGTCGCTCGCCCGACTGACCGGAGCTGCGCCTTCGGGTGCAGGCCCGCGCGTCAAACGGACTCTGACTGTGAGTGGTCTGCGGCAGCTCACCGCCTTCATCTCTCGGATGACCACGGCCGACCGGGCCGAGCTCGAAGGGGTCAGTGCGGACCGTGCTCCGCAGATCGTGGCTGGCGCGTTGATCGCCGAGACCGCGATGCGTGCACTAGGAGTCGATACACTCGATATCTGTCCATGGGCGCTGCGGGAAGGGGTCATCCTGCGTCGCCTTGATTCCGAGCAGGCAGGCGCCATGACGATCGCCTGAGAGACCACCGCACGACAGGCCACCGGAAGACAGGCCACTGCAGTACCGGCCACGGCCTGACACCCCACGGCCGACCAGACCAGACCATGAACTGACGACCAGGACGGAGCCACCACATGGCGGACAAATCCGAACCGGAGTCGAAGCCGATCACAGTGTCGGAGCTGATCGCGCGATCCGAAGGCGACGATGCGTTTCCACGCTCGGAGTCGATGTCGGTGCGCCGCCCCGATCGGCGCGACACCCCGACGACTGGGCCGACTGCGTCGGGAATGCCGTCGTACCGGGCACCCGAACGAGCTGACGACTCCACCGGCCCCCGCACGGTCGGTGCGAGCGGCATGCCCGGTTACGCACCGCCGACGACACCGCGTCCGACCCCGGACGCGAATGCCGTGACGGGCATCATCCCGGTGGTGCCCGACGGCCCGGACGTCGAACGCGACGGTGTTCGCGCAGCCGAGGCCGACGACTTCTTCGACGACGACCTGCCTGCCACCGAGTACCGCAGGGTCGAGGCGGACTCGTCCTCGATGGTTCAGGTGCGGCGCCCCGCCGAGTCCTCGCCGTTCGAGGAGACGGCGGCGATTCCCCTCGTCGACGACCGAGTCGACGACGATGAGGACGCCGCAGACGACGTGACGGAGGCCCCCGGCGACGACGAAGTCGCCGAGGACGACTCCGACGACACCGACTCTGCCGGTGGCTCGAAGACCGGGAAGGTCGCGGGCGCGGTCGGCGTCGTGTCGGCGGGCGTCGGCGGATCCATCCTGGCCGGTCGCGCCGCGCGGAAGGCGAAGAAGGCCGAGCGGAAGGCTGCGCGCCGGGCGGGCAAGGACCGGGCGGGGCACGAGGACGCGCACGAGAAGGTCGACGACCAGACCGCCGACGAAGCCCTGGCTGAGGACGGGCCAGCGGCACGCACGGCTCCCGTCGGGGCGGCGATGGCCGACGATCAGCCGACTCAGTCGATCGAACCAGTCGACGCCGACCGTCCAGTGACGGGCAAGGAGTCCCGCACCCCGGGCTCCCACGCTGCCGGCTCCCACGCCGCCGGCTCCCGCGCTGCTGGCTCCCACTCTGAAGACTCGAGCACCGAGGACTCGGACACCGGGGACTCGGAAACTGGGGACTCGGAAACTGGGGACTCGGAAACTGGGGACGGGGCTTCGGCGAAGTCCGAACCGTCGCCGGTGTTGGGCTGGCTGACGTTCGTCGGCGAGCTCATCCTGGGTCTCGCGGTCGGGGCCGGACTCTTCTGGGGTTTCACCGAACTCTGGAAGCGGTACGTCTATCTGGCCTTGATCTTGGCGATCGTGGTGATCTTCGCGATCGTCACGTTCGCTCACGTCCTGCGTAAGCGTGACCTGCCGACGACCCTGCTGGCGCTCGGCGTCGGCATGGTGGTGACCATCGGGCCGCTCGTCCTGCTCGCGGCGCAACCGTAGTGCGCGCGCGTTGACCCGATTGCAGTTCCAGATCCCGGTCGGCCTGTCGACGGCCTCGGTGTATCCGCAGAACACCGAAGCGGCGTTCGGCTACGCCGCCGACCTCGGATTCGACGGTGTCGAACTCATGGTCTGGGGAGAGTCCGTCAGTCAGGACATCGGGCAGGTCGCCTACCTGTCCCAGAAGTATCAGGTCCCGGTGCTGTCGATTCACGCGCCGTGCCTGCTGATCTCACAGCGCGTGTGGGGCCGCGATCCGAAGGCCAAACTGGTGCGCTCGGTACAAGCCGCCGAGGATCTCGGGGCCTCGACCGTCGTCGTCCACCCGCCGTTCCGCTGGCAGCGCGAATACGTGGCGGCATTCGACGACCTGGTCACCGGGCTGGAAGCGTCGTCAGGCGTGTCGGTCGCGGTGGAGAACATGTTTCCGATGCGGGCCGATCGGCTGTTCGGCGGCGGTTCCACGTCGTCGCAGCGCATGGCCCGCCGCGGTGGGCCGGGCGTCAGCGCGTCGGCGTTCGGCAAACCCATCGACCCGACCGCGACCGGTTACGACAACTACACCCTCGATCTGTCGCACGTCGCGACTGCTGGGCACGATGCGCTCGCGATGGCCTCGCGGATGGGGGCAGGCCTCAAACACCTGCATCTCACCGACGGAACCGGTGCCGCACACGACGAACACCTGATCCCCGGCGACGGCTCACAGCCGTGCATCGAGATCTGCAACGACTTGGCCGCAGGCGACTTCGACGGCACCGTGGTGCTCGAGGTGCACACCACATCGGCTCGGACTAAGAACGAACGTGCCGCGATGCTCGCGCGATCGCTGGAGTTCGCTCGTACGCATCTGCATCGCGACTCAGTGAAAGGCGTGCGATGACGAAACTGGGAGACCTGCTCGACCTGACTCGTATCGACGACCCGACGGGGACCGACGACTCGAGCGGATACGACCTCGTCTACCGGGCGCGGATCGACCAGACGTTCACGATCGGCCCGAAGGTACACGGCGGCAGCGTCCAGATGCTGGCGGCGAAGGCAGCCCGCGAGGCACTGCTCGACCTCGCCGATCCCGACGCGCGGGCCGCGTTGGAGGACGTCTCCGCGATCGCGATCGCGAGCGACTATCTCGCGGCGCCCGACCCTGCGGAGGTCGACGTCGCCGTGTCCATCGTCAAACGCGGGCGAACCGTGAACCTCGCGAGGGTGGACGTGACGCAGGGCGGACGCACGATGGTGTCGTCGGCGGTGACCCTCGGACGAGTGGACACAGGCGAAGCGGCGTACCGACTGCCCGGTCTGCTCGACGGTCTTCCCGTCGAGCCGGCCGACGACGGCCTGTCGATCGACGACTCCGCACTCGGCGACGTCATGCATCTCGGTCCGGCGTTGGACATGGTGCTCGACGCTGCGACGTTCGCTGCGGGGCGCGGAGAACGGGGCGACCCGGTGATTCGCGGGTGGATCCGACCCAAGGAGGCCGCGGACCAACCGAGCGATCTGGACCGGGACTTCCCGGTGCTGGTGTGCGATGTGTCGCCGCCGGTGTTGATGAATCTCGGCATGTTCGGCTGGGCGCCGACGGTGCAACTGACTACCTTTGTGCGGCGCAGGCCGGCAGCGGGCTGGCTGCGATTCGAGTCGTCGACGCACGAGGTGGGCAAGGGCATGTTCGACGAGGACCACGTGGTGCTCGACTCGACGGGCGCTGTCGTCGCGAATTCGCGACAGCTGGCCCTGATTCCTCGCCGGCCCTGATTCTCAACCGGCCCTGATTCTCACAGTCAACGAAAGGCACGTGATCACATGAGCGAGCGAGTAGCGATCGTCGGTGGCGGAAAGATCGGCGAGGCGCTTCTGGCCGGTCTGATCAACTCGGGCAAGCCGGTTCGCGACCTAGTGGTCGTGGAGCGTTTCGCGGAGCGGTCGGCCGAGTTGGTCGAGGACTACGGGGTGCGTGTCACTGACGACATCGCGGACGCGGCCGACGGCGCGCAGGTCTTGTTCATAGCGGTGAAGCCGGACGCCGTCGACGGTGTCCTGCAGGCGTTGAGCAAGGCGGAGGACAACAGTGACGAAGAGCGGGTCACCGTCACCCTCGTCGCCGGGCTCCCGACGAGCCGCTACGAGTCGGCGCTGCCTGCCGGGTCGCCGGTCATCCGCGTCATGCCGAACACGCCGATGCTCGTCAACGAAGCGATGTGTGCGGTCAGTCCCGGGCGGTACGCGAACGACGACCAGGTCGCGGTCGCGGTCCGGCTCCTGGAGTCGGTCGGCAAGGTGATGGTGGTTCCGGAGAAGTCCCTCGACGCGGTCACCGCGATCTCGGGTTCGGGTCCCGCCTACTTCTTCTTGATGGTCGAGGCCATGATCGACGCAGGCGTCTCGCTGGGCCTGACGCGCGCGCAGTCGGCAGAACTCGCAGTCCAGACGGTGAAGGGCGCGGGTGTGCTGTTGGCCGAGTCCGGGCTCACCTCGGTCGATCTGCGGGCGGCCGTGACGTCGCCCGGCGGGACGACGGCCGCCGCGCTTCGCGAGTTCGAGCGACACGGCCTGCGACATGCGGTCAACGAAGCGGCGTCGGCCTGTGCCGAGGCCAGCGCACGCCTGGCACGTCGACCCGACATTGAGGGTTCGCGGCCTGCGTCGCCGTTCACGCCAGAATCAGTTGTCGGCGGGCAATAACGTCGCTGCCAGCGACGATTGCGCTCAGCGGGAGTCCGTGTCGGCGAAATCGGCTCTTTCTGAGCCACTCACGTCGCACTAATCACATCCGCCACGCTAAGCTGCTCGCAGCACGTACGTGTCTGATGTCCGCCGGAGGGGAAGCCGGTGGCCGCGATGCGTGCACCGGAGGTTATAAATTCATGGCTGCAGAAAAGCCGGGAGAACGGAACGACTTCGCCGACCGTGGAGTTGCGAACGCATCGTCTGCGTCGCAGTTCCTCACTGTCGCAGAGGTCGCATCCCTGATGCGGGTCTCGAAGATGACCGTGTACCGACTCGTTCACAATGGAGAACTGCCCGCAGTTCGCGTGGGACGCTCGTTCCGCGTGCACGCGAAGGCAGTTCACGAGTACCTGGAGACGTCGTACTTCGACGCAGGTTAGTCACCCGTAAGGCGTGAGAACCACCGCCTGCCGCTCGGTGCGGCAGGCGGTTCGCGCATGTCCGAGCGTGTTCACGCTCGGACATCGGGACCGCCCGATTTCGCCTCGTGTTCACCGGGGCGGTAACATCGACCATCAGGTCGCTGTCGCCCCGGTATCCGCGAGGATGTCATGAGTCGGCGACGGCCCCGATAAGCATTGCCGGTCCACGGGGCGGCAGTAATCCGTATCGATCGTGAGGGAGAGCCCCATGGGTTCCGTTATCAAGAAGCGCCGCAAGCGCATGTCGAAGAAGAAGCACCGCAAGCTGCTCCGCCGCACCCGAGTGCAGCGTCGTAAACTCGGCAAGTGATCGAAGACCCGCCCCTCACCGGGCGGGTTCTTTGTTTCGGAGGGTCGTTGTCTCTGGGGTGCTTCCCGGATGCCACCGGTGGTCGATCGGAGTCGGGCACCCTAGTCTGGTCGCATGGTGCGTGAATTCGACGGCGAGGAGCCGGTCATCCCGCGTTCGGTCCTGGTGACCGGAGCGTCGTCGTTTCTCGGCGGGTACCTCGTCGCACGTCTGGCGGCGAATCCGGCGATCGAACGGGTGATCGCCGTCGACTCGCGTATCCCGAGCAAGGATCTGATGCGCCGAATGGGTCGCGCCGAGTTCCTGCGCCTGGACATCCGCAGACCGGCCATTGCGAAGGCCATCGCCACCTACGACGTGGACACGGTGGTGCACACCGCCCCGTCGATCATGGACTCGGCAGAGCATTCGGCGGCGATCAAAGAACTCAACGTGGTCGGGTCGATGCAGGTGTGCGCGGCCTGCCAGCGGAGTCCGTCCGTCAAGCGGCTCATCCTGCGCTCGACCTCGATGGTCTACGGAGCGAGCGGCAGTGATCCCGCGATGTTCGCCGAAGGGACCCGCGCGCGCCGCGAACCCACGGGCGGCTACGGCCGTGACCTCATCGACGTGGAGGGCTACGTCCGCGGTCTGTCCCGTCGACGGCAGGACATCGACGTGACGATCCTGCGATACCAGTCGATGCTGGGACCGCGCATCAAGACCCGAGTCAGTTCGTACCTGTCGATGCCGGTGGTGCCGACGGCGTTCGGCTACTCGCCTCGATTGCAGTTCCTGCACGAAGAGGACGCGTTGGCCGCGCTGGAGCACGCGACGCTCGACTCGAGGCCGGGCACCTTCAACGTCGCAGGCGACGGCGTGGTGAGCCTCGCCCAGGCAGTGAATCGGGCCGGACACGTTCGGCTGCCGGTAGCGGCGAGCATGATCCAGCCGATCATCGGCGTCCTACGCGACGGCTCGCTGCCGACGATGAGGTCGGGCACGACCGGGTACCTGACGTATGGCCGTGTGCTGGACAACACACGCATGCGGACCGAGTTCGGATTCGAACCGAAGTACACGACATCGCAGACTTTGGACGACTTCGTCACCCGCGGAAAGACCACGCCGCTGGTGTCTGCGGCAGCGTGGCGCGACCTCGAAGCACGGGCCGTCGTAGCGGCGACCGCACTGCAGTGACAAGGCTGTGCGCACGTACGATGGACCGCGACGGTAACGCAGACGGCCGCAGCGGCAGAGCCGAAGCGCAGCAGCAGTGGAGAGGGGGAGGTCGATGACGCCAGCAGACGAGCCGGGCGATGCGCGGACGGCGAAAGTGATCGCCCTCTACACCGATCCCCGAATCGGCGGGCGCGCCCCGGCCGGACACCCGAACACCGACGGTTTCGGACGCCCGGCGGCTCCGGTCACTCCGCTGCGAGACGGAATCGAACTGGGCGACGAGCCGTCGCCGACGCCGGTCGCCCCCGTCACGAACTCGCCGTTGTTCAGTCTCAGTGGACTCCGTGGAGCCGTCGCCGACTCTCTCATGGCGACATCGGGCTTCATCCGGGAACGCATGACCGGCGACTACACAGTGGACGAATTCGGATTCGACCCGCACTTCGCCGAATCCGTCTGGTTCCCGGCCCTGCGTCCGATCTATCAGAACTGGTTCCGAGTCGAGGTGACCGGTATCGAGAACCTGCCGTCGTCTGGAGGCGCACTGCTCGTCGCGAACCACGCGGGGTCGGTTCCGGTGGACGCGGTGATCACTTCTCTAGCGGTCCGCGACAACCACCCGAACGAGCGGTATCTGCGCATTCTGGCAGCCGACATGGCGTTCGAGACGCCTGTCGTGAGCGATCTGGCACGCAAGGTCGGGGCGACACTCGCCTGCAACAGCGACGCCGAAGCGCTGCTGCGACGCGGCGAGCTGACCGCGGTGTGGCCGGAAGGCTACAAGGGCATCGGCAAGCTGTACAAGGACCGCTACAAGCTGCAGCGCTTCGGTCGCGGCGGGTTCGTGACGACGGCGATCCGCACGCAGGCTCCGATCGTTCCGGTGTCGATCGTCGGATCCGAGGAGATCTATCCGATGATCGCCGATTTGAAGCCGTTGGCGAGGGCGCTCGGGCTTCCGTATTTTCCGGTGACCCCGCTGTTCCCGTGGCTCGGTCCGCTCGGTGCGATCCCGCTCCCGTCCAAGTGGCACATCCACTTCGGCAAGCCGATAGCCACCGACGGCTACGACGAGCAGGCCGCCGACGACCCGATGGTGGTCTTCGACGTCACCGACCACGTCCGCGAAGAGATCCAGCAGACACTGTTCCGCATGCTGAGCAGGCGCGGCAGCGTCTACATCGGCTAGACCGGACCCCCCCCGGGGGGTCCGGGCGGCCCGGCTAGCGCCGCTTACGCAGAACGCGCGTCGCAGCCGCAGCCGCTCCGCCCGCCGCACCGAGGACCATCGCCGAGCGTGCTCCGTACTTCGCCGCCTTGCGGGCGGTCCGGAAGTCGTACTGCTCCCAGCCTCGGACGCGAGCGACCTCTCGGAGGTCCGCGTCCGGGTTGATCGCGACGGCGTTACCGACCAGTGAGAGCATCGGGACGTCGTTGTGCGAGTCGGAGTAAGCCGTACAGCGCTTCAGGTCGAGGCCTTCGCGCACCGCGATCGACCGGACGGCGTGCGCCTTGCCCGGTCCGTGCAGGATGTCGCCGACGAGGCGTCCGGTGAACCGGCCGTCGACGCTCTCGGCGACGGTGCCGAGAGCACCCGTCAATCCGAGACGCTTGGCGATCGTCTGCGCGAGCTCGACGGGAGTCGCGGTCACCAGCCACACCTGTTGTCCGGCGTCCAGATGACGTTGGGCCAGTGCAGCGGTCGCAGGCCAGATCTTGTCGGCGATGAACTCGTCGTAGATGTCCTCGCCCAACTGCGCGAGCTCGGACGTCTCCCGGCCCGCGATGAACGAGAGGGCCTTGTCGCGACCGGACGCGACGTCGTCCAGGTTCTCCCGGCCGGTGAGACGGAACTTGGCCTGCTGCCACGCCACGTTCGCGATGTCGCCGTACGAGAAGTACTTGCGCTGCGCCAGGCCGCGAGCGAACAACACGATCGACGCGCCGTGCACCAGGGTGTTGTCGACGTCGAAGAATGCGGCCGCGGTCAGGTCCCGCACCTGACCGGGCTGATCGACGTGAATCCGGCTGCCGAGGGACTCGATCGCGGCGCGTGCGGAGGCCTCGCCGGCCAACGTCTGACGGAGCTCTTCGGCGGTCTGCCGGAACCGGCCTGCCCGCTTGTTGAGCCACGCCGTCATCCGGTGGAACTCGTCGTCGTCGGTCGGTCCGGTCCATTCGGCTCCGAGCATCTCGTCACCGGGACGCTCGCCCTCGGTGCGCAGCCGCGCACCGTCTCGGTCGTGTCGGACGTCGTCGCCGTCGGGATCCTCGGTGTGGTCGACGTCGAACTGCTCGGCTTCGAGCTCGGTCGCCTCGCGGAGATCGTCGCTCTCCTCGTCGGCGGCCTCGTAGTGCGAAGCGATCTCGTGATCGGGATCGTCGGGGGTGATCTCTTGATCGGGCTCGATCCAATCGCGGCTCATCGGCCACCTCCCATTCGTTGCGAGCGGAGCTCCACCGTGCACTGCAGCCAGCCTATCGTGGCGGGCGTCAGACGGTTCTGTTGCGCGACACCGCGCTGGCACGCTGGCACAATCGCAGGCATGAACGCCACCGTGGAACTGATGACGCGCGCCGGATGCCACGCGTGCGCCGCCGCCGAGCAGCATTTGCGCACCGTTCTCGCCGACTACGGGCTCGAACCGTCGATCGTCGACGTCGACGCAGCCGCTCAGTCAGGCGATTCGTCGCTGCGCGCCGAGTACGGCGACCGCGTGCCCGTCATCGTGCTCGACGGCGAGGAGCACGGCTACTGGGAGGTCGACGAACCACGACTGCGTGCGGATCTCGACATCCGCCGCTGACCGTCGGCGCCGATTGTCTGTCTTGTCACCCACGGCCTGGGGTGCCATCTGGGCCGTCGGTGATCTAGCCTGGAGACACATGTGCCCATCACGATGGCGCCGCAGGGGCGTTGTCGGCTCGATGGGCGGGAAACGGGCGATGCAGTGAGTGTCTTGTTGTTCGGAGTGTCCCATCGGAGCGCTCCGGTGTCGGTCCTCGAACGACTCACCGTCTCCGACACCGACCGCCCCAAGCTCGTCGAATCGCTCGTCCGGTCGCCTGCGATATCCGAAGCGATGCTCGTCTCCACCTGTAACCGGGTCGAGGTCTACGCCGTCGTCGAGGCGTTTCACCCGGCGCTCGAGGCCGTCGGCGACGTCTTCGGCGATCACACCGGCATGACGGTCGCCGAATTGACCGGCCACGCATACGTCCGATACTCCGAGGCTGCAGCCGAGCATCTGTTCACCGTTGCGGCGGGACTCGACTCGATGGTCGTCGGCGAGCAGCAGATCCTCGGCCAGATCCGAACGGCGTACACCGAGGCCGACCAGAACAAGTCGGCGGGCCGCACCCTGCACGAACTGGCTCAGCAGGCGCTGCGAGTGGGTAAACGCGTCCACCACGAGACCGGTATCGACCGGGCGGGCGCGTCGGTCGTGTCCGTCGCACTGCATCGGGCGGCGACCCTGCGCAACGTGTCCGTCGAGCACGGCCCGATGAAACGCGCCGTGGTCTTCGGGGCAGGCGCCATGGGGTCGTTGGCGACGAGCCGCCTCGCAGGAGACGGAGTCGAGCACCTGACGGTCGTCAACCGGACTTCCGAGCGTGCCGTCGAAGTGGCTGCCACCGTCGCCGAACGGTACGGGGTCACCGCAGTCGGTCGCGACGTCGAGGACCTCAGTGACGCGATGACCGACGCCGACGTCGTGGTCACCTGCACCGGATCGGTCAGTTCGGTCATCGACGTGGCAGCCGTCCACTCGGCGCTCAAACGACGAGTCAACCCGGCTCCGCTGATGATCTGCGACCTCGGCATCCCGCGCGACGTCGACGCCGCCGTCGTCAAACTGCCCGGCGTGCACGTCGTCGACATCGAAGGGCTCCGCGGCGACGAGGAGACCAAAGCGGCGCAGGACGACGCGATAGCCGCCCGCTCGATCGTGACGGACGAACTCGCCGACTACCTCGCCGCGCAGCGTCAAGCGGCGGTGACACCGACCGTGGCGGCCCTCCGTCAGCAGGCCGCCGAGGTGGTCGAGGGCGAGATCCTGCGTCTGCAGTCCCGGCTGCCCGACCTGGACACCGCCCAGCGCGACGAGGTCGCGAAGACTGTCCGTCGGGTGGCCGACAAACTGCTGCACGCTCCGACGGTGCGCGTCAAGCAATTGGCGTCCACCGGCCGCGGTGACCATTACGCGGAAGCTCTCCGTGAACTCTTCGAGCTCAAGCCCGGCGCCGCCGAATCGGTGTCGGCGTCCGAGACAGGCATCCCGGTGCCCGGCGAGCGCGACTCGCACTGACGTCACCGCGTCCCGTCTCGCATCACGACCGACTCTCATCACGACCCGACACGACAGGACGGCTACTGTGCCAAACGCTGCCTCAAGCGACCGACCCATCCGTATCGGCACCCGAGGTTCGCAGCTCGCGACCACCCAGGCTCAACAGATCGCCGATCGCCTGACCGCAAACGGGCATCCTGCCGAACTCAAGATCATCACGACGGCCGGTGACACGTCGACGGCTCCGGTCGCGCAGATCGGCGTCGGCGTCTTCACCACGGCGATCCGGCTCGCATTGCGCAACGGCGAATGCGACGTCGCGATCCACTCGTACAAGGATCTGCCGACGGCTCCCGAGCCGGACCTCGCGATGGCCGCGGTACCCGAACGCGTCGACCCCAGAGACGCCCTGGTCAGTCGTGGTGGCCTGGTCCTCGGTGAGCTGCCTGCGGGGTCGACGATCGGTACGTCGTCACCCCGAAGGGCCGCACAGCTTAGAGCACAGGGTCTCGGTTTGGAAATCCGCCCCCTACGAGGCAACCTTGATTCTCGGTTGGGCAGAGTCGCGAACGGGGAACTGGACGCGGTAGTGGTCGCCCGAGCCGGACTGGTACGCGTCGGTCGAGCCGATGAGGTCTCCGAAGCGCTTGACCCCGTGGTCATGCTTCCCGCTCCGGCACAGGGGGCCCTGGCCGTCGAGTGTCTCGCCGACGATGCCGAACTGGTGAGAATACTCGCCGAGTTGGACGACCCGTCCACCCGCATAGCGGTTGACGCCGAACGTGCAGTGCTCGCGGCCCTCGAGGCCGGATGTACGGCACCGGTCGGCGCGATCGCAGAGGTGGTCGAGTCGATCGACTCCGACGGACGCATCTTCGCCGAGCTCTCGCTCCGCGCGGGGGTGGCGGCCGAGGACGGATCGGACGTGATCCGCGCTTCGGCGGTTGGTCCGCTGGAGCGGGGCGTGCAACTCGGTAAGGATCTCGCCGCCGAACTGCTGGAGCTCGGCGCAGCCGAATACGTGCCCAAAGCGTAGGGCACGGTTCGCGCGACGCTGCACTCCGGTAAGAGGACAAGTCGGTGCTCATGACAGCGAGCAGAGCACCGAACGGACTGCAGCCCCCAGGGCGGGGGCAGGAGAGTGCGAACGCATGAGCCGTACGAAGAATGCTAAACCCGGTCGGATTCTGTTCGTCGGGTCGGGTCCGGGAAATCCGGACCTGCTCACAGTGCGAGCGCAGAACATTCTGGTCAACGCCACATCGGCGTTCGTCGATCCCGACGTACCGTCCGGTGTCGTGGCGCTGATCGGTTCGGCGCACGCCAAGGCCGAACCTGTTCCGACGCGCGCAGGCCGCAAGGCCGCCGAGGCAGCTGCCGAGGCCAAGGAGCAGGAGGGCCCCGACGTCATCCGTCCCGCGCTCGGCGAACCGGCTCAGGTCGCGAAGACCCTCGTCGCCGAGGCCAAGACCGGAGTCAACGTCGTCCGTGTCGTGGCAGGCGACCCGATGAGCGCCGACGCGGTACTCGCCGAGATGGGCGCGGTTGCGCGGACATCAGTGGCGTTCGAGGTGCTGCCGGGCATTCCCTCACACGCCGTCGTCCCGAGCTTCGCAGGCATGCCGATCGGCTCCGGACACACCGTGGCGGACGTCCGCGGCGACGTCGACTGGGGGGCGCTGGCCGCAGCGCCCGGCCCGCTCGTACTGAACGCGACGGCCGGACACCTTGCGGAACTCTCGAGCGCACTGACCGAGCACGGAGTGGCTCCGCAGACCCCGGTGGCGATCACCGTCAACGGCACCACGTGCGCTCAACGCACCATCGAGGCGACCCTGGCCACGGTCAACGACCTGGGAAGTGCTCTCACCGGGCCGCTGGTCCTGACGATCGGCAAGGTCGTCACCTCGCGCGCCAAGTTCTCCTGGTGGGAGTCGCGGGCTCTGTACGGCTGGACCATCCTGGTGCCGCGCACCAAGGATCAGGCAGGCGACATGAGTGAACGACTCCAGTCGCACGGCGCTATCCCGCGTGAGGTCCCGACGATCGCCGTCGAGCCGCCGCGCAGCCCTGCGCAGATGGAACGCGCAGTCAAGGGACTCGTCGACGGTCGCTACCAGTGGGTGGTGTTCACGTCGACCAACGCGGTTCGCGCCGTGTGGGAGAAGTTCGAAGAGTTCGGGCTCGACGCCCGCGCCTTCTCCGGCGTCAAGATCGCCTGCGTCGGCGACGCGACAGCGGCCAAGGTCCGCTCGTTCGGCGTCAACCCCGAACTGCTGCCGAGCGGTGAGCAGAGCTCGCTCGGACTGCTCGAGGAGTTCCCGCCGTACGACGAGGTCTTCGACCCGGTGGACCGCATCCTCCTGCCGCGAGCCGACATCGCGACCGAGACCCTGTCCGAAGGCCTGCGTGAGCGCGGCTGGGAGATCGACGACGTGACCGCGTACCGAACCGTCCGCGCCGCGCCGCCGCCAGTCGAGACCCGCGAGATGATCAAGACCGGCGGATTCGACGCCGTCTGCTTCACCTCGAGCTCCACTGTCCGCAACCTCGTCGGCATCGCGGGCAAGCCGCACGCCCGCACGATCGTGGCGTGCATCGGCCCGAAGACCGCGGAGACCGCGATCGAGTTCGGTCTGCGCGTGGACGTGCAGCCCGAGAGTGCGTCGGTCCCCGAACTGGTCGACGCGCTGGCTGCGCACGCCGCGCAGCTGCGCGCCGAGGGCGCGCTGCCGCCGCCGCGCAAGAAGTCCCGTCGATCGCGGTCTTGAGGGCGGCGGACATGAGTGCGTCGTTCACTCGGTTGCGTCGTCTCCGGACCACCCCGGCGATGCGTCGGCTGGTGGCCGAGACCCGGTTGCACCCGGCCCAGCTGGTGCTGCCGATGTTCGTCGCAGACGGCATCGAGGAGCCCCGTGCCATCTCGTCGATGCCGGGCGTCGTGCAGCACACGCCCGACTCTCTCGTCGTCGCGGCCCGCGAAGCGGTCGCGGCCGGAGTCGGGGGACTGATGCTGTTCGGCGTCCCCGAGCCCGCAGACAAAGACGGAGTCGGTTCCGGAGCCGATGACCCGGACGGCGTGCTCAACCGCGCGCTGCGTCTGCTGCGCGACGAACTCGGCGACTCGACGGTTCTCATGGCCGACACGTGTCTCGACGAGTTCACCGACCACGGGCACTGCGGCGTACTCGACGACCAGGGGCGTGTCGACAACGATGCGACTCTCCCGCGCTACGAGTCGATGGCGGTCGCGCAGGCTCGTGCGGGTGCGCACGTCGTCGCGCCGAGCGGCATGATGGACGGCCAGGTCGCAGCGATCCGCTCCGCCCTCGACGACGCCGGATTCACCGACGTGTCGATCCTCGCTTACACCGCCAAGTACGCGTCCGCGTTCTACGGACCGTTCCGGGAAGCCGTCGGCTCGTCCCTGCAGGGCGACCGCCGCACCTACCAGCAGGACACCGCAAACCGTCTCGAGTCGGCGCGTGAACTGCTCGCCGACCTCGACGAGGGCGCGGACATGGTGATGGTCAAGCCCGCGATGAGCTACTTGGACATCGTCCGGGACGTCGCCGATCGCGCCGATGCACCGGTCGTCGCCTATCAGATCAGCGGTGAGTACGCGATGATCGCGGGCGCCGGCGCGAACGGCTGGATCGACGCCGACGCCGCATTCGACGAAGCCGTGCTGTCGATCGCCCGTGCCGGTGCGTCGATCATCCTGACGTACGCAGCGGTCGACGTGGCGAGGCGGTTGTCTGAGCGCCTTCTTGGGTAGACCCATTACCCTGGAATCATGACCACCCCCGATCCCGGCGCACCGGACGTGCCGACCAGACCCGACAGTGTGAGACTGGCCGTCGAACTCTGGTGCGCGGTGATCGTCGCACAGTTGATCGCCGCCGTCGCCCAGTATCCGGTGGTGCTGGATCAGTCCCGCACAGTCCTCAACGACATGGCCGAACAGCAGGGGCAGGAGATGCCCGCGTCGCCGACTACGATGGCCGTCCTGTCGATGGTCCTGGTCTGCGTGATCGTGACGGCGATCGCTCTGACGGTGCTGAAGTTCTTCTGGGACGGGCGGAACTGGGCTCGCCAAGTACTCGGTGTGTTCAGCGCCTTCCTCGCCGTGGAACTGGTGTTCAGCGTGCTGTCCATGTTCGGCGACAGCGATTCCGGTGAGGGCGTCTCGGCGCCGGCGTGGTCCGGCGTGTTCAGCATCATCGGCGGCGTCGCCGCGATCGGCGTGCTCGTCGCGTTGATGAACAAAGACACCGCGGCCTACTGCCGAGACATGGCAGTCTGGCGAGACCACAAGCGACAGAACGGTGGCGTGCGAGGATGATCGAGTTCAGAACCCGGCTGCGGGAAGACAAGCCGAACCCTGATGACCGGCCGTCCCTGGTGGGCTGGGCCCTGCGACTGTGGATGATCTCGGGCGCACTGCTCATCGCTCTGGGTATCCTGACCATCATCGACCACTCGGTCTCCGTAGGCCTCGAGTTCGGTCCGTTGGCGATCGGCGTCCTGATCGTGCTCATCGGTGTCGCGTACTTCCTCCTCGGAGCCAAGACGTACCGGGGCGAACTGCAGTGGCGTTCGTCGCTGTCGGCACTGACCTGTGTGATCGTGGCACTGCTGCTTCCGTTGACGATCGGTTTCCAGAGTCCGGGTCTGGCCATCGTCCTCGTGGTCGCGGTGATCGGCCTCGGCGGATCGGTGCTCGCCTATCGGCCAGTGTCGGACGCCTGGTTCAAATGCCAGCTCGACGGAGACTGCGGCCCGCAGAGCGGTTCTGCGCCGACCGTGGGCGGGCGGACCGGCTCCGGTGACGAATCGTCCGGTCACGAATCCTCGGGTCGGCAGTCGTCCGGCGACGGCGGTGCCGCGTGAGCGGTGAGCACGACGAGATCGACGGGCCTGACGGGCTCGACGAGACGGCCGATGTCGCTGAGGAACTCGACGGGGATGACCCGAACGGGGACGAGCCGACCGGAAGCGAGGATGCCGGCGCGAAAAGCGAGTGGGCGGTCCCCGAGCGCGGCGAGACCCTCTTCTACGAGGAGGGCGGCAGCAAGTGGATCATCGCGATCGGTCCGGTGATGCTGGCTTTGACTCTGGCGTTGGAGATCGCGGGCGGCGGCCGCATCCACTGGGAGGTCCTGACGATCTTCGGGGTGATCCTCATCGGATTCTCGATCATGCAGGTGGTCGCGGCGCGCAGGCACGTCTCGGTGCGACTCACCGAGGAGACCCTGCGACAGGGGACACGTGTCATCGACCTCGCCGACATCGTGAAGATCTACCCGGAGAACACCGGGACCGAAGCCCAGAACTGGGAGGCCGCGCCTGCGCTCGGCGAACTCCACGCAGTGCCTCGACGACGTAAGGGCATCGGCGTGAAGCTGGCCGACGGCAAGCTCGCACAGGCGTGGGCCCGCGACGTCGACCGGTTCCGCACCGAACTCACCGAGGCACAACTCGCGGTCGCGATGGGGCTGCCGCCCACGGGAGCGTCGTCGACAGGTGCGTGACCGAAGCAAGAGGTCGCTGGTCGCGGCGGTCGTCGTCATCCTGGTCGTCGCTGCGGGCGTCGTGTGGTGGCGAGCAGATCGGGAGCCGTCGCATACAGCGCAGGAGCCGCAGCGCCACCAAGTCCATCTGGGCGACAGCTTCGCGTCCGGTGCGGGCACTGAACCGTTGGTGGACGGTGCGCAGTTCACCTGCCAACAGTCGTCGGTCAACTTCGGTCAGCTCGTCGCCGCGCGTCACGACTACCGACTGACGGACGTGTCGTGCGCGGGTGCGTGGACGAAGAGCCTCTACGAGGGACAGTACGAGGGCGTCGGACCGCAGTTGGACGCGGTGACCCCGGACACCGACCTCGTGACGCTCATGCTCGGTGGAAACGATGCGACTCTCTACTCGACGCTCATCGGCGTCTGCGCCCGCGTCGAGCCGTCGGACCAGAAGGGTGCGCCGTGCCGCGCCGAACTCGGGCGCGCGCCGACTCGGGCCGTCGACGACGCGATCGAGCCGGCCGTCGAACAGGCTCTGCGCGACATCGCCGTTCGTGCACCCCGCGCCCGCATCGTCGTCGCAGGTTATCCGTGGCTGGTACCCCGGGAACAGTCGTGCCGTCCGTCGGTCCGGATCGCCGACGGCGACATCGCATTCGTGCGGGGCGTCCAGGCGCGTCTGAACAGCGCGATCGAGAAGGCTGCGGACGCGACCGGTGCGAGGTTCGTCGACATGGCGCAGCGTTCGGACGGACACGACGCGTGCGCAGCCGACGACGTCCGCTGGATCGAACCGATGACCGGGACGACGGCCCGAGTCACCATGCATCCGAACGAGGCGGGCCAGCGCGCACTGGCCGACGCCGTCGATGAGGCCCTCGGATCGTAGGGCCGTACGGGCCGGGCGAACCTGAGACGAACCTTTGGCGATTGGGCCGAGCGGGTAGCTTTTGGGACACTGGAAGCCATGGCCGTCTCAGCGAACATCCCCGGTCCGAACACGGCGCGCAGTGACGAACTGTTCGCCCGCGCCGCACTAGCCGTTCCGGGTGGGGTCAACTCCCCGGTCCGCGCGTTCTCCGCGGTCGGCGGCACCCCCCGTTTCATCTCCGAGGCATCCGGGTGCACGCTGACCGATGTCGACGGAAATCAGTACGTCGACCTGGTGTGTTCGTGGGGCCCGATGATTCTCGGCCACGCTCATCCGGCCGTCGTGGACGCTGTCCGAAGCGCTGCTCTCGGCGGCTTGTCGTTCGGCGCGCCGACGGTCGGCGAGATCGAACTCGCCGAAGAGATCATCGATCGAGTCGACCCCGTCGCGCGCGTCCGCCTCGTGAACTCGGGCACTGAGGCGACGATGTCGGCGGTGCGTCTGGCGCGCGGATTCACCGGTCGCAGCAAGATCGTGAAGTTCTCCGGGTGTTATCACGGTCACGTCGACGCCCTCCTCGCCGACGCCGGATCGGGCGTCGCGACACTCGGCCTCCCGACGTCCCCGGGCGTGACCGGTGCCGCAGCCCACGACACGCTCGTCCTCCCGTACAACGACCTGGCGGCCGTCGAGGCGGCGTTCGCCGAGCACGGCGACGACATCGCCGCGGTCATCACCGAGGCCGCAGCGGGCAACATGGGCGCTGTCGCGCCCCAGCCGGGCTTCAACGAGGGACTCCGCGCAGTCACTGCGCGGCACGGCGCGCTCCTGATCATGGATGAGGTGATGACCGGGTTCCGAGTGAGTCCGGCAGGCTTCTACGGCGTCGACGGCGTCGCGGGCGACCTCTACACATTCGGCAAAGTGATGAGCGGCGGCCTGCCCGCTGCGGCGTTCGGCGGGCGCACCGACATCATGGAGCACCTCGCCCCCACCGGGCCCGTCTACCAGGCGGGCACGCTGTCCGGGAATCCGGTCGCCGTCGCCGCCGGGCTCGCCACGCTGCGCAACGCGACCGCCGAGGTCTACGAGCGGCTCGACGTGAACGCCGACCGGCTCGCGGGACTCGTCAGCGATGCGCTCGCCGAGGCGTCGGTCGCCCACCAGGTGCAGAAGGCAGGCAACTTGGTGAGCTTCGCGTTCACCGAGTCCGCCGATCCGCTCACCGATTACGCGGGCGTCCAGGCGTCACAGACGTGGCGGTTCGCCCCGTTCTTCCACGCACTGCTCGAACGCGGCGTCTACCCGCCGCCGAGCGCTTTCGAAGCCTGGTTCGTGTCCGCGGCACTCGACGACGCCGCGTTCTCGAAGATCGCCGAAGCCCTGCCCGCGGCTGCCGCAGCCGCGGCCGCCGCCGTCGCACCCGGAGAGGGAGACCGATGAAGACGATCGTCCACATGCTGCGCCACGGCGAAGTCCACAACCCCGAGGGCATCCTGTACGGCCGCCTCCCCGGATTCCGGCTCGCCGACAACGGACGAGACCAGGCCGAGCGGGTCGCAGGCGCGCTCGACGACCACGACATCACGCACGTGTTCGCGTCCCCTCTGCAACGCGCGCAGGAGACAGCTGCCCCGATCTCGGCATCGCACGGTCTCAAGACCGAGACCATCGACAACCTGATCGAAGCTGGCAACCAGTTCGAGGGGCTGCGCGTCGCCGTCGGCGACGGCGCGCTCAGCCAGCCACGGCACTGGCCCAAGCTGCGCAACCCGTTCACCCCGTCGTGGGGCGAGCCGTACATCAACATCGCTCACCGAATGCTCGCCTCGGCGAACGAGGCACGCGACGCGGCGCGCGGCCACGAAGCGGTGTGCGTGAGCCACCAGTTGCCGGTGTACACACTGCGCCGATTCCTCGAAGGCCGCCGCCTCTGGCACGATCCGCGGATCCGCCAGTGCTCGCTCGCATCGCTGACCAGCCTCGTCTACGACGATGACGAGCTCGTCGACATCGTGTACTCGGAACCTGCAGGCGCCTCCGACCCGCGCCTCACCGGAGCGTGAGCGGGATGCGACGTCCGCACCGGGTGTGGGTCGCCGCCCTCGCGGTGATCGCATCCGTCGGACTGGTCACCGCGTGCAGTACCGGCGACGACGCCGTCGCGCAGAACCAGAGCAACCAGTTCGTGTCGCCGGACGGAAAACTCGTCATCGCGTACCCCGAGAGCGAGCGCAAGGCCGCAGGCGATGTGACCGCCCCCGACCTGCTGACCGGTGAGGACATCGACCTCGCGGAGTTCAAGGACCAGGTCGTCGTCGTCAACGTGTGGGCGTCCTGGTGTGCTCCGTGCCGTAAGGAGTTCACCGAACTCGAGGCCGTCTATCAGAAGACCAAGAACGAGGGCGTGACGTTCCTCGGCATCGACTTCCGCGACAGCAAGTCGAACGCCCAGGACTTCTTCAGCGACAACAAGGTGAGCTACCGGTCGATGTACGACTACGGCGGCGCGTCGCTCGCGGCTCTCGGGGTGCCCGTCGGCGCCGTCCCGACGACGGTGGTCCTCGACCGGCAGCATCGTCCGGCGAAAGTCTTCCTCAAGGCGATCACCGAGAAGGAGCTGACCGCAGCGGTGCTCGACGTGGCGAACGAGCAGCCGCCCCGATGATCGAGACCAACCTGGCCGACGTCGGCGACTCGTTCGCCACGACCGTCGTCTCCGGACCGCTGCTGCTCGCCCTCGGGGCGTGCGTGATCACCGGCTTCGTGTCGTTCGCGTCGCCGTGCGTGGTTCCCCTCGTACCCGGCTACCTCTCGTATCTGGCCGGACTCGTCGGAGCCGAGGCTCCGGCGGTGTCGGTCGGCGAGGACCGCAAGGCAGGCCGTTGGCGTGTCGTCGGCGCAGCAGGCCTGTTCGTGCTCGGCTTCACCGCCGTGTACGTGCTGGCGACCGCAGCGCTGTTCGGGGTCACTTCGGTGTTCCTGGACACCGACCGCCTCGAACTGATGCAGCGCATCGGCGGTGTCATCACCATCGTGATGGGGCTGGTCTTCCTGGGCATGATCCCGTTTCTGCAGCGTGACCGCCGGGTGGCGCCGCGCCGCTACTCGAATGTGATCGGCGCACCGATCCTCGGCGCAGTGTTCGCCGTCGGCTGGATCCCCTGCAGCAGTGCGACGCTCGGCGCGGTGTTGAGCGTCTCGATGGCGACCGAGGGGCCGTCGGCGTGGCGTGGCGCACTCCTGGTGACCGCGTACTGTCTCGGACTGGGCATCCCGTTCCTCATCCTCGCCGCCTCGTCGGCGTGGGCGGTCCGGAGCCTGGGATTCATTCGACGGCACGCACGCACCATCCAGATCATCGGCGGCGTCGCGCTCATCGCAGTCGGTGTCCTGCTGGTCACCGGGATGTGGAACGAGGTAGTCGACTGGTTCCGACTCAATCTGATGAACGATGTGGAGTTGCCGGTATGAGTGCGACGCAGAGCTCGCTTCAGCGATTCGTGGTAGCCCCGCTGCGTAAGGCGTGGCGTGGACTCACCTCGATGCGCACGGCGCTCGCACTGCTGTTCCTGCTCGCTCTCGCCGCGATCCCCGGAGCTCTGCTGCCGCAGCGCGAGCTCAACGAACAGAAGACGAACACCTACATCGCCGACAAGGGCACGCTCGGCGAATGGATGGACCGGGTCCAACTCTTCGACGTCTTCTCCTCGAGTTGGTTCACGGCGATCTACCTCCTGCTGTTCATCTCTCTCGTCGGATGCCTCACCCCCCGTATCTGGGAGCATTACAAGGCATTCCGGACGCCGCCGGTCACCGCACCGCGCAACCTGGGCCGCCTGCCGCGACACATCACCGAGACCGTCGACGGTGACCCGGAGTCGGTCGCCGAGACGATTACCGGAAACCTGCGGGGATGGCGCAAGCGGGTTCGCGTCGTCGAGCCGTCCGAGCGCTATCCCGACGGCGCCGTCGAGGTGTCGGCCGAGAAGGGCTACCTCCGCGAGTTCGGCAACCTCGTCTTCCACTTCGCACTGCTCGCCCTCCTCGTCGCTCTCGCGACCGGGAAGATGTTCGGCTACGAAGGGTCGCGCACCCTGGTCGCCGACGGCGAGCAGGTGCTGTGCAACACCTCGACCGCCGTCTACGACACGTTCCGCTCCGGTGCACTCGTCGACGGCACCGGCCTTGCGCCGTTCTGCTTCCGCGTCGACGACTTCTCGGCGACGTTCCTGCCGAACGGGCAGCCCGACATGTACGACGCGAAGGTCGCGTACACGACCGACGTCGCATCGGCGCCCGACACATGGCCGACGACGTCGGTCCAGGTGAACAAGCCGTTGCGCATCGCGGGCGACCGCGTCTACGTTCTCGGCAACGGTTTCGCGCCGACGTTCACCGTCACCTTCCCGAACGGTGACCGACGGACTCAGACCGCGCCGTTCCTGCCGCAGTCGACGCAGACCATGCTGTCCGAGGGCGCCCTGCGTTTCGAGACGCCCGCGGGCATGTTCCCGAACCCGGACGAACGCCGGAAGAATCAGGTGGCGATCCAAGGTCTGTTCGCGCCGGACCCGGCCTTCGGTCACGGCGGTCTCCTCGACTCGCGTTCGCCGATCGTCTCCAATCCGACCGTCGCCATCCGCGTCTATCAGGGCGACACCGGCATCGACTCCGGGACACCGCAGAACGTGTACTCGCTGGATCAGAGCCTCGTCGACCAGGGGCGTCTCAATCAGAAGGCGTCGGTGAACCTCGAAGTCGGCAAGGACGTGCGGCTCGAAGACGGAACGCGGGTCTCGTTCGACGGGTACCAGCGGTGGGTGTCGGTGCAGGTGTCGCATGATCCGGCACAGACGTGGGTCCTGGTGTCCGCGGTCGCGATGGTGCTCGGCCTGGTGGTCTCGTTGATGATCCGCCGGCGTCGGATCTGGGCGAGGCTGGTGCCGGCCAAGGGCGACGACGGTATTGAAAACTCTGAAGTCCGACGTACTGTAGTAGAGGTTGCCGGGCTGGCTCGTACCGACCAGGCCGGCTGGGGCGAAGGCTTCGACGACCAGGCGCGAGGTCTTCTGACCAACGCCGACAAGCGCGCCCGACTGTGACGCGCGAGTTCGAGGAGAAGGATCACTGATGGAAGAATCGGCGTACGTCAACGAGACGCTCGGCCAGTACTCCGACTGGTTCTATGCCACGGCGATCACCGTGTACGCGATCGCGATGATCTTGTTCCTCGCATCGCTGGCGTCGGCGCGCTTCGCCAAGATCGAGCAGGCTCAGGAACGTGAACTCGTCGGGGCAGGCGTCGGGGCCTCCGCCGATGACCGGGTCCCGGGACGTGTCGCAGGTCCCGCGCCGCGCCGCGCCGCGGGCGAACGTCTCGGCGCCATGGCCTACCCGGTCGTGTGGGTCGGTCTGATCGCACACCTGGCCTCGATCGTGCTGCGCGGAGTGGCGACCGATCGCGCTCCGTGGGGCAACATGTACGAGTTCATCTCGTTGACGAGCATCGCGTGTGTCGTCGCTGGCGTCGTCGTGCTGCGTCGGCGCGAGCAGCGTCCGCTGCTGAGCTTCGTTCTGGTGCCCGTGGTCCTGCTCATGTTCATTGCGGGCAAGTTCCTGTACACGGTGCCTGCCCCTGTGGTGCCCGCGCTGAAGTCGTACTGGCTCGCGATCCACGTGTCGATCATCTCGATCTCGTCGGGCATCCTGCTCGTCTCCGGTGTGGCCAGCATCCTGTTCCTGGTGAAGCAGCGGTGGAACTTCGAAGCCGACGAGACCGCGAAGGGATTCACCGGAGGGCTGAGCCGACTGCTCGGGCACCTTCCGTCGTCCGAGTCGTTGGACCGCCTCGCGTACAAGTGCGTGGTGATCGGATTCCCGCTCTTCGGCCTCGGTGTCATCTGCGGCGCGATCTGGGCCGAGTCGGCGTGGGGACGTTTCTGGGGCTGGGACCCGAAGGAGACCGTCTCGTTCATCGCATGGATCGTCTACGCGGCGTACCTGCACGCCAGGGCGACGGCAGGGTGGCGCAACGCTGCGGCGTGGATCAACGTCGCCGGATTCGTGTCGCTCCTGTTCAACCTGTTCGCGATCAACCTCGTCGTCTCGGGTCTGCACTCGTACGCCGGACTCTGATCGGCCGCAGAACTCTCACAGACTCCGCAGGAAGTCCGGATCGTCGTCCGGGCCCTTCGGTGCTTGTTTGCGGCGGCGATCAGGGACGGGCTGCTCCGACGACTGCTGTAGGCCGACGAGCCGCCAACCCACGAACGCGATAGCGCAGATCAGAACTGCGACGAATACAAAACCCATGGCAACGGCCACCTCCTTCGAGTCCACGGTACTCGGAACTCCAGGGAGGTGGCCGTAATGTCGTTCGCCTGCCGTCTCCGGGGGCGGAACAGTAGAGGAAGTGTCAGGAACGATTGAGGAGGGCCACGACGTCGGCCTCGCGGAACCGGCGGTGGCCGCCCGGCGTACGGATCGACTTGAGGACACCGGAGGATGCCCAGCGGGCGACGGTCTTCGGGTTGACGTTGAACATCGCGGCCACCTGACCCGGCGTGAGGTTGTGCTGGGTCGCCAGCGCTGGCGTGATCAATCCGGTCTGCTCGTCGTTCTCGGCAATTGCGGTCATTGGGAGACCTTCCTGTATGTCGTGTGACGTTCCGTTGACTCTGGCGGGCTGCACGGTGCCGGTCGCCCGGTCATGTTCTATCTGTACACGCAGTTGGGGTGGTTGCTCGAACAGTCAGGTGTAAGTAAAGAGACCGTAATGTCCGTTAGGCGGGGGACTAAGGTCCCTATCGCCCGGGCCGATGAGCCCGCTCGGTGGGCGAAGAACGAGTCCGCACGTGCACGTATCCTGGAATCCATGAGTGAAGACCGTTCCGTATCCACGCCGTCGAACCAGGACGCGCCCGCCACGATGGGGACGCTCGCCGTCGCAGTCCTCCTGTACACAGCGGCACGACTCGCGCTCGTCGTCGCTCTCGCCGCGATCATCTACTTCGTCGGCAAAGCGGTGGGCGTCGACGTCCCCGTGCTCGTGGCTGCGGTGTTCGGCGTGCTGATCGCCCTCCCGTTGGGAATGGTCTTGTTCAAGACGCTACGGCTGCGAGTCAACGATCAGATCGCGCGAGTCGACGCCGAGCGCAGCGCCCGCCAGGCAGACATCCAGTCGCGTCTGCGAGGCGACGAGAAGTGACCCAGACGCGGGTCGTCGAGCGCTCGAGCGATCGAGCGTGGACGGCCGACGCCGTCCGTCGCATCGAAGCCGACGGTCGGCGCAGCGCCGACACACACCTGCTGAAAGTCGACCTCCCGGATTGGTCTCGCACGCCTGCAGGCGGCGTCGACCTCTACTTGAAAGACGAGTCGACGCATCCGACGGGTTCGTTGAAGCACCGACTCGCTCGATCGTTGTTCCTGTACGCGCTGTGCAACGGGTGGATCACGCCAGGCACCACGGTCATCGAGGCGTCGTCCGGGTCGACGGCGGTGTCGGAGGCGTACTTCGCGAAGCTGATCGGCGTCCCGTTCGTCGCGGTGATGGTCAAGGGCACGTCGCCGAGCAAGACCGCGTTGATCGAGGCTCAGGGCGGCATGTGTCATTTCGTCGACTCGCCGACCGAGATCTACACGGTCGCTCAACGACTCGAACGCGAACTCGGCGGCCACTTCATCGATCAGTTCACGATGGCCGAACGCGCCACCGATTGGCGGGGCAACAACAACATCGCCGAATCGGTGTTCGCGCAGATGGCTCGCGAGCCGCACCCGGTTCCCGAGTGGATCGTCGTCGGGGCGGGCACCGGTGGGACGTCCGCGACCTTCGGTCGCTACCTCCGCTACCAGCAGCACGACACGCGGTTGGCTGTCGTCGACGTCGAGAACTCGGTCTTCCTGCCCGCGTACGAGACGGGTGACGGAGCCCTCGTGTCCGCCGGTGCGTCCCGAATCGAGGGGATCGGCAGGCCGCGTGTGGAGCCGTCGTTCGTCTCGCAGGTGATCGACGCGATGATCGGGGTGCCCGATGCGGCGTCGGTCGCTGCCGCCCGCTTCCTGTCCGACCGCCTCGGTCGGCGCGTCGGCGGCTCCACCGGCACCAACTTCTGGGGCGCGTGCACCCTCCTCGGCGACATGGTTCGGCACGGGCGATCGGGCAGTGTCGTCACCCTCCTCTGCGACAGCGGAGACCGCTACGATCACACCTACTTCAACGACGACTGGGTTGCAGCCCACGGGCTCGACCTCGCGCCGCCGACCGCACTCCTGACCGAATACTTCGCGTCGGGCGTCTGGCGCGGCTAGAAGTCTCGTAACGTTGGTGTTCGACGGGCCTGCGGCGCAGGTCTAGTCGCCGGTCCGAATGCCAACGTCGGCGTGAGTGGAGGGGGACGCACGTGCCCGTTGTCGAGGCCGTCGATCTGGTTCGCGAGTACCGGATGGGTTCGGAGACCGTGCGCGCGCTCGACGGCGCGTCCCTCACCCTCGACGGCGGACAATTCGTCTCCGTCGTCGGACCGTCCGGGGCGGGCAAGTCGACGTTGCTGCACGTCATAGGCGCCCTCGACACACCGGACTCGGGGAGCATCCGGGTCGACGGAACGGATCTCGGCGGACTCGACGACGATGCGGCGTCCGCGTTCCGGCGGCATCGGGTCGGCTTCATCTTCCAGTTCTTCAATCTCGTCCCGACGCTGTCGGCGTGGGAGAACGTCGCCCTGCCGAAGCTCCTGGACTCGAAGTCGCTCGCCAAGGCGCGACCGCGAGCAGTCGAACTGATGGAGCGTGTCGGCCTCGGCGATCGGATCGACCACCGGCCGTCGGAACTGTCGGGCGGCCAGATGCAACGGGTGGCCATCGCACGTGCCCTCATCATGGATCCGATGATCGTTCTCGCCGATGAACCGACCGGAAACCTCGACTCGCACACCGGGGCCGATGTGCTGGCGCTGCTCGCCGACGTCGCCCACGAAGGCGCCGACCGACTGGTCCTGATGGTGACGCACGACCGCACCGCCGCCGAGGTCTGCGACCGCGTGGTGACGGTCCGGGACGGCCGGGTCGTCGACGGGATGGATAGGGCCGACAGGGTGAATAAGGGCGACAGAACTGATAGGGCCGACAGGGCGGACCGATAGGTGCGAGCGCTGCTGGCAGGCGTCACGCGTGTGCGGGTACTCGGGCTGCGTGAACTCGCGTCGCACCGATTGCGCGTGGTGACGTCGCTGCTCGTCGTGCTCGTCTCCTCTGCCCTCCTAGTGGCCGTCCTCTCCGTGTACGGCTCGCTCACCACGTCGGTGCGCGACTTCACCCAGGCCGTCTCCGGTGACGCGACGCTCGAGGTGGCGGCAATCGCCGACTCCGGGGTCGACGCCGACCTGGCAGGCGAACTCCGCCGCGACGTCGCGCAGGCCCGCACGGTGGTCCCGGTGATCCGCGGAACCGTGACGATCGCCGACGATCCGATGGTCCTGATCGGCTCCGATTATCGGGCGGCGTCGCTGTCGGAGGGACTGCGCGACGCCGTCGACGCCGACTCCGGCGTGAGAATCGACGACCTGGCCGACGGGATCGTCGCAGGTGACGCGACGGGCCTGCGCAAAGGTCACGAGGTCACGATCGGCGAACGAACGGTCACCGTCGTCGAGGTCCTCGGTGAACAGTCGCACCTACTCAACGGCGGCCGGTTCGTGTTCGCGTACCTCCCACTGGCTCAAGAGTTGAGCGGGTTGGACGGAGCCGTGGACTCGCTGCTGATAGTCCCGAAGCCGGGAGCCGACGAGGCGGCGCTGCGCGAGGGCGTCGAACGGGTCGTGGGAGATCGAGCGAGCGTCGTCGACCCGGAGTTCCGCGTACGCCAGGCCGAGGTCTCGGGATCGGTGGTGCGCGATTCGACGCTCCTGGTGTCGATGGTGTCGCTCGTGATCGCCGCATTCCTGATCTTCAACACGATGAACATGGCGGTCGCGTCACGGCGGCAGAGCATCGCGATGATCCGCGCTCTCGGCGGGCGGCGCAGACACCTGGCCGCGGACCTGCTCGGCGAGGCCGTGGTGTTCGGCGTCGTCGGCGGTGTCCTCGGCGTACCGGTCGGAATCCTCGCCGGTCGCTGGGCGCTCGGCCGCGTGCCACAGGACGGCGGTACGGCGGGCCTGGTCGTCGCATATTCGCTGCCGTCGTACGTTCCGGTGGTCGCTGTCGCGGCTGCCGTCGTCGCGTGTGTCGCGGCGACGTCGCTGGCTGCGAAGACCGTGTTCTCGGTCAGTCCGGTTGAGGCGATGTCGCAGGGGCAGGCTACCGACGCCGGACCTCTCTCACGGCGACTGCTCGTCGCGTGCGGGATCCTCGGCGTCGCGGGAGTGATCGCGTCGTGGGCGATCGTATCGGGCGTCGACGGGCGGCCTGCGATCCTGGCCGGTGCGGTGTACGCAGTGGGCGGAATCGTCCTGTGCTTCGCGCTGAGTCCGGTCCTGGTCGCTGCGGTGCGGGCCGTCGCGAACTGCTTCGGCAGTCCGGGGCGGCTGGGCGCCGTCAACTCCGAACGCGCTCCCCGGCGAGCGTGGGCCACCGTCATGACGGTCGCGGTCGCCGTGGCGGTCGGCATCGGTGTCTCGGGCGCCCTCGCCAATATGATCGGCTCGATCTCCAGTTCGTTAGACGGCCTCGCCGATCCCGACCTGTACGTCTCGTCCCAGGACGAGGACTCGGTGCCGCTCGGGCCGGTCCTCGCGCCGGAGATCCGACGCGACGTCGCGGCGATTCCGGGCGTGCACCAGGTCGTCGGCGGCCAGTGGGCGAGCGTCAACATCGGTGACGCCCGGGCGTTGATACAAGGCCTCGAAGAAGGGGCGTCGGCGCCGTTCCTGCGAAAGGCGACGCCGGAGTCGGCGCGAGCTGTGCTCGACGGTGACGGAATCCTGTTGTCGCACACCTTGGCTCGCCTACTCGATGTCGAGGCCGGGGACCGAATCGACATGGCGACGCCGACCGGACCGCACGCGATCACCGTCCTCGACACCGTCGACTACGTGTCGATGGACTCGGGGACTGCGGCCATGTCGGTGGACCTGCTGCACGACTGGTTCGAGCGGCCCGGCGACACCTACCTACAGGTGACACTCGATCCGGGGGCGGACGAACCCGCGATCCGCAAGGCGGTGGCCGCCGTCGCCGACGCGCACCCCGGGGCGGGCGGTGCTCCCGTCCACGTCTATTCGGGTCAGGAAGCGTTGGCGGCGACGCAGAAGACCGTCGAGCAGTCCGGGGCGTTCACCGTGGCCATCGGGTGGATCGTCTCGGCGGCCGCGGCCGTCGCCCTGCTCAACACATTGTTGCTGTCGGTCCTCGAACGCCGCCGCGAGATCGGCGTGCTGCGATCGATGGGGGCGTCCCGACGTTTCGTGTCGCGCATGGTGCTCGCCGAGGCCGGCGCGATCGCGATCGTCGGCTCCGTCGTCGGCGTCGTGATGGGGACGGGCCTGCACGTGCTGGCCGACGAGATCCTCGCCGAGACCACAGCCATCGAGATCGTGTACTCGCCGCTGTGGTCCTCGGCCTGGTACGTCGTGCTCGCCATGTCGTTGTGTCTGATCGGCGCGTTGGTGCCTGCGGTCCGTGCGTCACGGCTGAACATCAGCGAGTCGGTGGCGGCCGAGTGATTCACCGGCACCAGGTTGCGATCTGTCTCGCAGGCCTCGCGCTCGGCGCGGTCGTCGGGCTGCTCGTGCCTTCGGTGAGCGGGCCGGCGGCGGCCGCGATCGACCCCTTGCTGGTCACGTTGCTCTACGCGACGTTCTTCGGGATCCCGTTCGGCCGCATCGGTCGGGCGCTGCGAGACGGACGCTTTCTCGCGGCGGTGTTCGTCGTGAACTTCGTCGTAGTGCCGGTCGTCGCGTTCGCGCTGTCGCGGATCGTCGCAGACGATCAAGCACTGCTGGTGGGGGTCCTGTTCGTGTTGTTGGCACCGTGTGTCGACTATGTGATCGTCTTCAGTTCTCTCGCCGGCGGCGCCACGGACAGACTGCTGGCGGCGGCCCCGCTGTTGATGCTCGTCCAGATGGTCGCATTGCCCGCATACCTCTGGCTGTTCGTCGGTTCGGACGTGGCATCGACGATCGACGCGGGGCCGTTCGTCCGCGCGTTCGTTCTCATCGTCGTGGCTCCGATGGTTCTCGCGGGACTCACTCAGGGGCCGCGGCGCGCACTCGGTGGGGTCGCCGCGTGGAGCACGTCGTCGCCGAAGCGATGGTGCCGGTCATGGCATCGACTCTCGCCGTGGTGGTGGCCTCACAGATCTCCGATGTCCGGGACGAGTTCTCGTCGCTGACCCTCCTGATGCCCGTCTACGTGCTGTTCGCGGTCGTCATGGTCCCGATCGGGATGGGCGCGGGGCGACTCGCCGGACTCGACGTACCAGGCGTGCGCAGTGTCGCGTTCAGCGGTGTGACTCGGAACTCGCTGGTCGTCCTGCCGCTGGTTCTGGCGTTGCCTGCAGAGTTCGGGCCGGTGCCCCTCGTCGTCGTCACCCAGACGTTGGTCGAACTCGTCGTCATGGTCGTCATGGTGCGAACGGTCCCGCGTCTCGTCGCCTGACGTACACCTGCGCCGCGTGCGTCGAGAAGCCATCCCGCCGGTCGAGCGGAGTCGAAATCCGGTTGTCAATAAATATTGACAATCCGGTGACTGTCAACATAACCTGACATCATGCACGACGATGAAATGACGACAGACGCGACGTCAGTCGCGGGAACAGCCGCCAGCGACGATCCCGGAGTAGGTCTGGGAACGGTCCGGGCCCTCCGCGCACTCGCGGACCGCCTCGAAGACGTCCACGTGGCCTCGGCTCGCGCCAAGGGGTGGAGCTGGCAAGCGATCGCCGACGTCCTCCAGGTCAGTCGTCAGGCCGTGCATCAGAAGCACTCACAACGAGAGGCCGCTCCGGCGGCTGGGAAGGACGGCAACGATGTTTGACCGTTTCTCGCGCGACGACCGCGCACTGTTCATGTTCGCCACCGAGGAGGCTCGAGACCTCGGGCATCCTGTGTTCGGCAACGACCACCTGATCCTCGGCATGCTCTGCAACGCCCGGAACCCCATGTTCGGGGTGCTCGGCGACCTGGGATTCACGCTCGACGGCGCCCGCAAGGCCGTCACCGACTATCACGAAGACAATGACGAGCCGTCGACAACCGATGTCGACGGCCGGTACGAAGACGACAGAGAGGCACTCCGTAGTATCGGCATCGACCTCGATCGCGTCCGGGAGGCCGTGCAGTCGAAGTTCGGCGACGATCTCGCCGACGGCTGGGGTGAGCGCTCCAGACGCGGTCCGGGCCGCGGACGTGACTGCAGCGAAGGCCGCGGTCGCGATCGCGGACCGCACGGGCGTGGACCCGGCTTCGGCGGGCGCGGCCCCGGCTGGGGACCCGGTGGTCCGCGCGGTGGAGAAGGCCCGTGGGAAGGCGGCCCGTGGGAGGGCGGTCGGGGTCGTCGCGGACCCCGCGGTCGAGGTCGCGCCCGGATGAACGGCCCGGTGCGCGACGCGATGCGCTCGGCCGTCATGCTCGCGCGCAGTCGAGGCGATGACCGGATCGGCGTCCCTCACCTGATGCTCGGGATCCTCGAGGCGAACGACGGAGCCTCTCGCGCCGTCGTCGAGTCGGTGACCGGCGTCGAGACGCTGCGCGCCAAGGTTCAGGCGATGTTAGAGCCCGCCGCCGTGTGAGCGCCCGGGCCGGTACGGCGAGCTCGCGCCAGGCTTACGTGAGGCCGAGCGCGACGCCCGTGGCGAGGGCCCACACCAGCATCGCCAGACCGGTGGTCGCCAGCGACGGGATCAGGTCCCGGCCGCGAGCTCCCGAGACGATGGGACGGACTGCGATCACCGCGAGGGGAGCGGCAACGAATCCCGCGAACGCGGCCGTCGTCGCCGGGACGAGCGCGATCGTCATCACGAACGGGACGGCCAGCAAGAAGGCGAACAGTCCGCGGGTTCCACTCTCGCCGAGCCGGACGGCGAGCGTGATCTTGCCCGACTCCCGATCGGTCGGGATGTCGCGCAGGTTGTTGACGACCAGTACTGCGCTGGAGAAGGAGCCGACGGCCACCGCGGACAGACCGCCGATCCAGTCGACGCTGCCGACCGTCACGTACTGGGTGCCGAGAACGGCGACGAGACCGAAGAACACGAACACGGCGATCTCGCCGAAACCGAGGTAGCCGTACGGCTTCTTGCCGCCGGTATAGAACCATGCGCCCGCGATGCACACCACGCCCACTGCGATGAGCCAGTAGGCGGTCGTGATCGCGATCGCCAGGCCGGCGACGGCGGCGATCCCGAAGCAGGTGAACGCCGCGGCCTTCACCGCTCCCGCGCGGGCCGCGTTCGAGCCGACCAGCCGCATCGGCCCGACGCGGTCGTCGTCGGTGCCCCGGATCCCGTCGGAGTAGTCGTTGGCGAAGTTGACCCCGATGATCAGCGCGAGCGCGACGACGAGCGCCAGTGCTGCCTTCCACCAGGTCACGTCACCGAGGTGGGCTGCCGCCCCGACGCCTACGACGACGGGTGCGATCGCGTTCGGCAGCGTCCGAGGACGGGCGCCTTGAATCCATTCGTTGACGGTTGCCACGCTCTAAAGCATGTCATGGGGGCGGCGACTGTCGTCACGGGCCGCGACGGGGGCCGCGGAGGTGTGACATGGGACATGTGACTGGAAGTTTCCTACGTTCGGACGATGGTCCGCGAATCTGGAAGCATGCTGAGATCTTCCTGTGAAGATTACGCGGAAGGTTGCGGCCACGACGATGGCCGGACTAGTGGTCACGGGAGTGGCAGCGCCGGCATGGGCGAATGTGAATTTCGACGAGGCACTACTCCAACATGCGGATGCAGGAGTGCTGGCCGATCCATTCGAGGACGCCCTGGACGACCTGCATCTATGGGTCGACGATGAGGAGAAGCGGAAGAATTCGCTCGTCGTCGTCACTCCAGGGACCGCCGACACCGGACTGGGGGAGCGGACGGCGGGTCTGACCGGCAATCGAGAGAACTGGATCGTCAAGTATCCACAGTCGATCTGGCCGGTCAGTTCGGGCACGTCGTCATCGCTGCTGCCGATCTTCGCGCCCACCTACGACCAATCCCGCGGCGCAGGCGTCGACGCCAACGTCGCGATCATGCGAGCGCTGAAGGATGCTGAGCGAGTCGTCGTCTACACGGGCTACTCGCAGGGGGCGGACGCGCTCGGGAATGCGGTCGAGCGCGCTAACGCCGAGGGAGTGCTCGACGAGAATGACGTGATCGTCCTCGTCTCAGATCCGCGGGGGCCGTGGGGCCTCAAGTCGGGGCTGCAGAAGATCCCGGGCACCGGGATGATCATGGCTCTCGTCGGCGCTCAGAACGACGGCGCCCGCGACCCCGGGGACACGGGCGAGGCCCGAGTCGTCCAGGTGATCGTCAAGGGTGACCCGGTCGCGAACTGGCAGTGGGATCCGTTGCGTCCCGTGTCGTCATTGCTCGTCGACGCCGCCGGGTTCATCACCATCCACGCGGGCACCGGGAAGCACTCGTACGCCAACCTCCGAGGGCTCGAACTGGAGACGACGCTGTACAGCGCCGATGGCAACACGACGTACGAGGTGTACGACACCTACCACCCGTTGGCGCTACTGAACCTGATGATCGCCGAGGCTCTCGGAATGTCGGTCAGCGACGAACAGCTCGCCGAGTGGGATCAACAGGCCGAGAGCTTCTACCCGCTGCAGGACATCTCGCCGGAGACGGCGGCGCCGGGCGTGGAAGTACGTGACACGAAGCCTGAGACCACGACGGCCAAGCACCGTCTGATCGGCTCCGGTGGCAACCAGGTCGAGGCGCCGGCGTCGACGTCCGGGACCGATACCGACACGTACGAGCCCCGTCACGCGGCACCCTACGAGCCGCGCCATGCGGCTCCGGAGGTCGAGGAGACCGGATCCGGCGACCAGGGGAGTGGGAGTACCGAAACCGAAACCGAAACCGAGACCGGAGGATCGGATACAACAGGCTCGGACGCAGGGGGATCGGATGAAGCGCCCGAGCCCGAAGCAGCAGAGCCTGAAGCGGCCGAAACCGAGACGCCTGCTGCGGAGGCGACAGTGCCGGACGCCGGCAGTGACACGACGGCCGGCAGTGACACGACGGACAGCGAGGCTCCCGCCGCCTGATCTCAGCTCAGGTGTTCGCGCAACCGTCTGCGGTCCACTTTGCCGGGTCCGCGGCGTGGGAGGGCGTCGAGCACGAACACCTCGCGGGGTGCGGCGTACTTGTCGAGGCTTGCGGTGACGTGCTCGCGGACCTCGTCGACGGTCGGTGCCGTCGCGTCTGCCCTTGGCACGATCGCGGCCACCACCCTCTCGCCGAGTCGGTCGTCGGACAGTCCCACGACGGCGCAGTCGGCGACGTTCGGTAGGGCGCCGATCACGGCCTCGACGACTTGCGGGATCACGGTGAGGCCGCCGCTTGAGATCGCTTCGTCGGCGCGTCCGACGATCCGCAGGACGCCGTCGTCGACGGCTCCGAGATCGTCGGTGCGGAACCAGCCGGGTTCGACGAACGCGGGATGGTCGGGCAGATTGCGGTAGCCGAGAGCCACGGTAGCGCCGCCGAGAATCACGCGGCCGACCCCGTCGTCGGTCGGGCTCTCGATTCGAATCTCGGTGCCGCGCAAGGGAACACCGTCGTACACGCATCCGCCGGCGGTCTCGCTCATCCCGTAGGTCCGCACGATCGTCAGGCCGGCGTCCACGGCGTGATCTGCGAGCGGAGCCGGGGTGGCTGCACCGCCGACGAGGACGCCGTCGAGTTCGGCGAGCGCCGCAGTGGCCTCCGGCGACTCGAGCGCCTTGCGTAGCTGGACGGGCACCAGCGACGTGTACCGGCGCGGCCCGTCGAGGGCGTCGACCCCTTTGCGGACGTCGGCCGGGTCGAATCCGGACGAGACGTCGACGACGACCGGATCATGGCCCGCGGCCAGCGACCGCAGCATCACCTGCAGGCCCGCGATGTGATGCGGCGGCAGGGTCAACAGCCACGCGCCCGGGCCGCCGAGGGCTTCGGCGGTGGCGTCGGCCGATGCGCGCAACGTGTCGCGAGTGTGCATCGCGCCCTTGGGTGCTCCGGTGGTCCCCGACGTCGACACGACCAGTGCGGCGCGGTCGTCGATCTGTTCGCCGACACCGAGGTTCTCGGACAGCCGACGTGCCTCGTTCGAGTCAGTGTCGGGGAGCGGCAGGTACGCGGCGTCCCCGGACAGCAGCGCCGACAGATCCCGCCGTGCTTGCAGCACAGCGGGATTCGGCGGAAGCACCAGCGGTTGCAGGAGTCTCAGGGCAGGTCCTTCGGTGGCGGGAACGGATCGTCGTCGAACGGCCACGAGTTCTCGGCCAGGTGGTCGCGCACTCGTTGCACATCCTCGTCGCGCGGCAACTCGTCGGTCACCTTGGTGATCTCGACTCCGATGTCGACCGAGCCGACACGGCCACCGGGTATCAGATCGCTGGCGACCTGTTTCACCTCGTCGTCGGTCAGTTGGCGGCGCAGTAATGACAGAAGCGGGACGTAATCGCTCTGCGGAACTCCTTGCGGATATCCGGCGCGCAGCCACGCGCGGATCGTGGTGAGGAGCGATGGGCGGTCCATGAGGGTCGGCTAGTCGGTCGCGGGGACTTCGAGTGCCAGCGGCCACCCGGCTGCCGCCAGACGGGACGCGACCTGATGCATGTCATCGGCCGACGGAGCCTGTTCGGTGACGGCGTGGATCGCGTCCACGATCTGTTCGGGCGTTGCCGGGTTCTCCGTGCCGTGCTCGACCGCGAGTTTGAGCACGATGTCGGTGATCTCCGACTCGGTAAGTACCGGTGTGAGCAGTGCGAACAACGGCGGGTAATCGGCTGAGGGGACACCTTCGGGATACCCGGTGCGGATCCACTTGACGACGTTCTCAAACAGTGAAGGAGCCATGGTGGTCGATGATCCTTTCAGATCACTTGTAGGCGAAGTCGGGGAAGATCCGCAGATCGAAGTAGTACAGGAGGGTCTGGCGGGTGACCCAGAGGATTCCGACGATGATGATGAGCACCGCGAGTCCGACCAGGAAGTACCCGAGGTATTTGAGAGCGGGGTTCTTTCCTCCGGTGCTGGTGACGAGTTCGCCTTCGCCCGCGGCCTCGGCACGCATGCCGAGTGCGAACAGCGCGGGGATGCCTGCGCCGAGGAGCAGGCCTGCGGCGAGGACCTTCATGATGGATTCGACGATGTCCATGGGGATGCCTTTCGAGGTCCGGCGAATCAGGCCTGGGTGGTCGTCGACGAGTCGGTCGACGTCGGGACCGGCGAGCTGTTGTCGTCGTCCCATTCGGAGTTGACGTTGCTTGCGTCGATCTTCTGCTGCTGGGCTCGCCAGTACATGTAGGCGGAGAGCGCGGCGAGGATCACGAAGATCACGATCGCGCCCGGCGCACCGCCGATGAGATGAGCCACCCAGAAGCAGAGCGCGCCGACGATCGCGGCGGCCGGCAGAGTCGTGACCCAGGCGATCGCCATGCGGCCCGCGACGCCCCAGCGGACTTCGGCGCCCTTCCTGCCCAAGCCGCTGCCGAGGATCGAACCGGTTGCGACGTGCGTGGTCGACAGCGCCATGCCTGCGACCGACGAGGTGAGGATGATCGCGGCGGACGAGGCTTCGGCTGCCATGCCCTGCGGAGCCTTGATCTCGACGAGGCCCTTGCCGAGCGTGCGGATGATGCGCCAGCCACCGAGCCAGGTGCCGAGCGCGATCGCGCTGGCGCAGGCCAGGACGACCCAGAACGGGAGGCCGTGTGCGACGGATGCTGCGTCGAGGTGACCGGTGGCGATCAGGGCGAGGGCGATGACACCCATCGTCTTCTGTGCGTCACCTGTGCCGTGGGCGAGTGAGACCAGCGAGGCCGAGGCGATCTGGCCGCGGCGGAAACCGCGCTCCTTCTTGATCTCCGACATGCCGTTGGTGATCGCGTAGATGAGCAGCGTGCCGACCGCGGCGACGACGCAGGCGATGACCGGTGCGAACAGGGCCGGGACGATGATCTTGCCCAGGATGCCGTGCCAGTTGATGCCGGTGGTGCCGATCGCCGCCAGGCCCGAGCCGATGAGGCCGCCGAACAAGGCGTGCGAGGAACTCGATGGCAGACCGAACAGCCACGTGAAGAGGTTCCAGAGGATCGCGCCGATGAGGCCGGCGAAGATGATGATCAGCGCCTTGTCGGCGTCGAGTCCTTCGACGAGAGCCCCCGCGGAGTCGCCCGAGGTGTTCTGAATCTTCAGGACGTCCTTCGTGATCGTCGCGGCGACCTCGACCGAGAGGAACGCGCCGACCAGGTTCAGGATCGCCGAGAGACCGACTGCCACCTTGGGCTTGAGTGCGCCGGTGGCGATCGACGTCGCCATCGCGTTTCCGGTGTCGTGAAAGCCATTGGTGAAGTCGAAGCCAAGGGCTGTGACGATCAACAGCACCAGAATGATCATCTCTGCGGTCATGACGATAACTATGGGGTCCGCACCGTATACGACGTCAACTCATGTGGGATAGGAAACATTGCCTCGACCTGGGTGTTTACCATCTATTCCGACCTATTCACGCAATGTTCACCGACCTGATGGATGCGCGTCACCGAATGCGTTCGGCAAGGATTTCCGGACGGGGTACGAAAGGTGTCGCGCAGGTGAACGGCGCGCCGAGTCGGTTTCGGGGCTGTTGAGTGCGACGGGCGTCGCGGTCGGAGCGCTCGGTCGGTGTGCGAGAATCGGCCAATGACGATGAAGCTGGGCATGCCTATCAATTACGCAGGCGATTTCCGCGAGACCATCGAGAACTTGCGCGACTTCGAAGCTGTCGGCGTCCGAAGGGTGGCGGTCCCCGAGGCCTATAGCTTCGACGCGGTCAGCCAGCTCGGATACATCGCCGCGCGCACCGAGACGATGGAACTGCAGAGCGCCATCCTGCCCATGTACACGCGGACGCCGACTAACCTGGCGATGACCGCGGCCGGCATGGACTACATCAGCGGCGGCCGTTTCATCCTCGGAATCGGCGCGTCGGGCCCGCAGGTCATCGAAGGGTTCCACGGCGTCAAATACGACTTTCCTCTCGGCCGCGCTCGCGAGCACGCCGACATCTGCCGCCAGGTGTGGCGTCGGGACAAGGTGGAGCACCGCGGCCGCTCGTACCAGGTGCCGTTGACCGAGGAAGACGGCGGTTCCGGGCTCGGTAAGTCCCTCAAAATCATCAATCACCCGGTACGCGAGAACATCCCGATGCTGCTCGCGGCGATCGGCCCGAAGAATGTCGAGCTCGCTGCCGAGCTCTATGAGGAGTTCCAGCCGTTCTTGTTCCACCCCGAATACGTCGACGAGGCGTTCGGTCCGGCACTCGCGGCCGGTCGCGCCAAGCGCGACTCGTCGCTCGGCGAACTGTCGATCGTCGCCCAGGCGTCGGTGTTGATCACCGAGGACGCCGACAAGGCCGAAGCGGCGCTGAACGCGGTTCGTCACCACTCGGCGCTCTACATCGGCGGCATGGGCGCCCGCGGTAAGAACTTCTACAACTCGCTGGTCCAGCGCTACGGCTACGTCGACGAGGCTAAGCTCATCCAGGACCTCTACCTGGATGGCCGCAAGGACGAGGCCGCCGCAGCGGTTCCCGACGAGCTGGTCCGTGCGATGAGCCTCATCGGGCCGCGCTCGTTCGTGCAGGAGCGAGTCGCTGCCTTCCGCGGTGCGGACGTCGGCGTCATCCTCGCTTCGCCCGCCGCGCCGACCCACGCCGAGCGCGTCGAGGACATGCGCGTTCTCGCCGAGATCATCGGCTGACGCCGCCCCGTCGCTGGTCGAGCGGAGTCGAGACCCGCTAGTCGAGCGTTCCTCCGCTAGTCGAGCGGAGTCGAGACTGATCTCGACTCCGCTCGATCGGCGGGTCGACTCCGCTCGATCGGCAATAGAGGCGCTCAGTAGTAGTACGGGTAATCGTCCCAGTTGGGCTCACGCTTCTGAAGGAACGCATCGCGGCCTTCGACGGCCTCGTCGGTCATATAGGCGAGGCGGGTCGCCTCGCCTGCGAACACCTGCTGACCCATCAGTCCGTCGTCGGCCAGGTTGAAGGCGAATTTCAGCATGCGTTGCGCAGTCGGCGACTTCGAGTTGATCTTCCGCGCCCACTCGATGGCGGTGGACTCCAACTCGGCGTGGTCGACGACGCGGTTCACCGCGCCCATCTGGTGCATGGTCTCGGCGTCGTAGGCCTCGCCGAGGAAGAAGATCTCGCGCGCGAACTTCTGGCCGACCTGCTTGGCCAGGTACGCGCTGCCGTAGCCCGCGTCGAAACTCCCGACGTCGGCGTCGGTCTGCTTGAAGCGTGCGTGCTCGCGAGAAGCGAGAGTCAGGTCGGCGACGGCGTGCAATGAGTGGCCGCCGCCTGCGGCCCAGCCGTTCACTACCGCGATCACGACCTTCGGCATGGTGCGGATGAGTCGCTGCACTTCGAGGATGTGCAGGCGCCCGCCTTCGGCTTTCACGCGTGCGGCGTCGACGCTGTCGGAGGTCGCGCCTTCGACGTCCGAATCGTGGGTCGTCGCGTACTGGTAGCCGCTGCGCCCACGGATGCGCTGGTCGCCGCCGCTGCAGAACGCCCATCCGCCGTCCTTCGGCGACGGCCCGTTGCCGGTCAGGAGCACTGTGCCGACGTCGGGGGAACGGCGCGCGTGGTCGAGAGTGCGGTGCAGTTCGTCGACGGTGTGCGGACGGAACGCGTTGCGGATCTCGGGGCGGTCGAACGCGATCCGAACGATGCCGTTGGCGCGGCCCTCGCCGACGTGACGGTGGTAGGTGATGTCGGTGAGGTCATCGAATCCGGGCACCGGGTTCCACTGCGTCGGATCGAACGGGGCGTTATTCGCGTCAGTCATGCAGACGAGCCTATCGCCGGAGTGGTCGCTGTCGATGTCGCGATCCGGACCCGCCGACAACCGAAGGCTGCGCGGTGACGTCGGACGTAGTGCGGATACGGTGAGACGATGACGGAGACCTCCAAGCACGAGTGGGACATTCCTGCCACCGAAGAATCGCCGCTCGAAGGCGGTTTCCGTGCAGATCTGCAGATCACCACTGAGCGCGGCGGGCCGACGTACGGCGAGATGATCGAGCAGGTCCGGACGTTCATGGGCAAGGTGCGGTACGCCTGCCCGACCCACGAACTGGCCGACGAGATCATCGAGGACCTGCGCAAGCTCAACGCGAAGCTCGACACCATGCTGGTCGACGAGTGGACCAGCCCGTCGGGCACACGCATCGATCTCCCGTCGCGCGGCAACATCACCCTCCCGCCGTACGAGGTCCGAGACGGTGGACCCGACGGCGTCGAAGCCGAGGTCCGCTTCGGTGACTTCCATCTGGGCGGCAACGGCGTCGCGCACGGCGGGCACGTCGCTGTCGTCTTCGACGATCTGGGTGGAATGGCGGCCGCCTTGAAGGTCGGCGGCGTGGCCAGGACTGCGTATCTCACGGTGAACTACCGATCGTTGACGCCGCTGAACACCCCGTTGACGCTCAAGACCTGGGTCGAGACCCATGACGGCCGCAAACTGTTCGTCAAGGGCACACTGCACGACGGTGACCGTCTCTGCGCCGACCTCGACGCGCTGTTCATCCAACTCAAGCCCGGTCAGGCCTGATCGGGCACGGACGACCGACGCGTGGGCCCCGCACTTCAGTGACTATTGCGCGCCTCGTCGACCAACGTCAGGGCCGTTCTCAGGGCGGCGATTCTGTTCGTCATGAGAGTGCGTCGTCCGACGCTCAGGGCAGTGAGGTCGACTGCCTCGCATTTGGATAACAAAGAGCGCAGCTCACGGTTCGCGAGGTCCAGATCAGACGCGTCGTCGCCAGGCGTTTGTGTCATGTCCGCCACTCTTCCACTGTCGGCGTGACGGGGGCGTCGCGGTGGTTCAGAATCGACGGTATGGACTCGCCCGATTCTCGACTAGCTCTCGATATCGCCGATCCAGACTTCCTGCCGCCAGTCAATCCTGCGTGAGCTGATTCCCATCGACCACCGAGCCGGCCCGGCCAGCGATTTCACGGTGCGGGCAGCTGACGCCTCGGATGCCTCATTCCTGACCGAGATGCTGATCGAAGCAGCGTTCTGGCGCGCCGATGGGCCACTAGGCGCGGTCGACGACATCCTGCACGATCCAGAGCTCGCCCACTATGTCGCCGGATGGCCCAGAGTCGGCGACCGCGGAGTTGTCGCCGAAGACGCCGATACCGGCGCCTCCGTTGGAGCGGCCTGGCTGCGGTACTTCACCGCAGACGACCCCGGCTATGGCTTCGTCGAATCCGACATTCCCGAACTGGCGATGGGAACAGTCCGGCACCGCCGAGGGCAAGGAATCGGCGGGTGCCTACTCCAAGTGCTGATCGAGAGCGCTCGCAGCACCGCGATCTCGACGCTGAGCCTCAGCGTGGAGCCGGACAACAACGCCCGGCGTCTTTACGAA
Organism: Gordonia zhenghanii; assembly: GCF_021738965.1. Classification (GTDB taxonomy): domain Bacteria; phylum Actinomycetota; class Actinomycetes; order Mycobacteriales; family Mycobacteriaceae; genus Gordonia; species Gordonia zhenghanii. The sequence goes on from NZ_JAKKOQ010000006.1 coordinate 115,070, forward strand.
CGCTTCGGATTCGCGACAGTCGGCCAAACGGGCGGCTCGCTCACCATGCTTCTTAGTATCTGACGTCGACCTAGACGCGATCATTGACATATTCTTATATGGGAATACCATTTCGCTATGGCACGCGCAGCAACGACGTCTGATGTCTTCAACGCAATTGCCGAGCCGCAGCGCCGGGAGATTCTGATGCTGCTACGCGGCGGTGAACGTGCGGTGACCGACGTCGCCCACGAACTGGGGATTTCGCAGCCGGGCACGTCAAAGCATCTGCGAGTGCTCCGGGAAGTCGGGGTGGTACAAGACCGACAGGAAGGTAAGCAGAGGCTCTACTGCCTGAATGCCCAGGGGCTGAGGCCGGTTCATGAGTGGACCGGCGGATTCGAGCAGTTCTGGAACGAGAGCTTCGACCGGCTGGACGCCTATGTCCAGGAACTCAAGCAGCGAGACGCCGAAGGGTGACTGATGAGTATTGGAAGACGAGACGCGAACGGGCCGAACGCCGCGGCGGACCGCGAGATAGTGGTCTCTCGCGTGATCGACGCACCACGGGAGTTGGTGTTCGAAGCATTTACCGAGGCGCGGCATCTTGCGCATTGGTGGGGGCCGCAGGGCTTCACCACCACGACGCGGACCTTCGAGTTCTGCGTCGACGGTGTCTGGGGATTCACGATGCACGGCCCGGACGGCACCGACTACCCGGAGTGGATCACCTGGACAGAGATCACTCCGCCTGAGCGGATTGTGATGGTCCACGGCGAGTCTCGCGACGATCCGAACGCATTCGAATCGGTCCTCACGTTCACGGCCGACCGGGGCGCGACCACCGTTGAAATGCTGAGTAGATTTCCGACCAGGGAGTTGCGCGACGAGGCGATCGAGAAGCACGGTGCGATCACGATGGGACAGCAGACCCTCGACAGTCTCGCTGCGCACGTCCTTGCCGATGCCCAGCAGAACGGGACTCAGATCTGATGGCCGGCAAGTTCGACGCTGGCGAGCACTCCTGGCCCGACGAGCCACCGTTCCACTCACGGTCTTCGTCGTCACGCACGAGACACGCGAGCCGTGGGAACGGCTGGGCGGGACCACGTTCCACTTCGTCAACGGTGGTATGAAGGCGGCGATCGAGCAGGCGCGTGCCGCTGCAGGCGAGCGGGACGTCCGCGTCTCGGGCGGTGGCGAGACAATTGTGCAGTGCCTCAATGCGGGTCTGATCGAAGAGTTCACAGTCGCACTCGCACCCGTGCTGTTCGGAAAGGGCATTCGGTTGTTCGAGGGCGTGGACGCGAGTCGCGTCGCCGTGGAGCAGGTCAGTTCGGAGTCGTCATTGCCGCTCGCCACTCACCTGACGTACGCCGTGCACGGTCGGAGTTCCCGCGGCTGATGCACAAGTCGGGGTGAGGGACGGACTGTCGCACGGACCGTATCGGCAACGCTCCCGTCGTCTACCAGCTATCGCGGATCCCCCGTGGGCGACCGTTTGGGCGGTTGTTTCGGGAGAATCATGGTGAAGGTGGCTCCGTGCCCAGTGCCGCGGCTGCTGGCGATGAGGGTTCCGCCATGTGCTTCGGCAAGCGCGCGGGCGATGGTCAGGCCGATTCCGCTGCCGCCCGCATCGCGGCTACGGGAGGTATCGGTGCGGTAGAAGCGATCGAAGATGTGCGGCAGGTGGTCGGCGGCTATCCCGTCCCCGTTGTCTTTGACTGTGATGTCGATCTGGTTGTTGTTGCGTCGGTGGCTGCTGACTGTGACTGTGCCTCCTGATGGTGTGTGCCGGAGAGCGTTGCTGAGCAGATTCGCCAAGGTCTGGCCGATCCGAGCGCGGTCGGCGTCGACGAAGTCGGGGACGGTCGAGCCTACGGTCAGTGTCACGCCCGCGTTATCGAATCCCGTTTGGGCTTCGCGGATCGCTGCAGTGACAATGTCGTTCACCGCAGTCGGTTCTGGGTTCGTCCGAAGTTGCTTTTCGCCAGCGAGGGAGACTGCGTCGATGTCGTCGGCGAGACGTTTGAGGCGGTCGGCGGCTCCACGTATGACGCTGTACATCTGCTCTCCAGGCACTCGAATTCCGTCTTCCGCGGCTTCTACCTGCGCAGCGATAGTCGTTATGGGTGTCCGTAGCTCGTGGGCGAGGTCGGACAACATCTGCTGGCGGACCTCCTCGGAGGTATCGAGTTGAATGGCGAGCTGGTTGACGCTGCCGGTGAGGTCACTGAATTCTCGGCCCAATCGGCTTGGCGGGACGCGAACAGTATGGTTACCTGCAGCGATGTTCGCTGTGGAAGTGACCACGGCACCGATGGATCGTTCGACTAGGCGCGTGATAAGCCAACTGACCACCAGTGCTAGGACAACCGAACTGAGTAGCGCGACAGATACCGACACTATGAGCGAGGAAGTAAACGCTTCCTCGACGTGGTGGGCCTGCGATGAGGTCGAGGATAGCCCTGCGTGTTCAAGATGAGTGTGGAACAGCTGCGGTGCCACTGCCCAGGCGACGAGTGCGGCGATGCTCGCGCCAGCGGCGATCACCAGGGTTTGCGCGATGAACAGGCGTGGAGCAAAACCAGATCGCGACGCGACGGTTTTCAGCTGACCGCAGAGGAGCCTCATTCGGGTTGCCGACCTTCGCCCATTCGGTACCCGACGCCCCGAATGGTGCGGATGTAGCGGCGGATGGCAGATCTGTCTCCTAGTTTCCGTCGCAGACTCGCGACATGCACGTCGACGACATGCGAGTCACCAATCCATGTCGAGCCCCACAATTCGGCCAGTATTTGGTCGCGACTAAAGACCATCCCGGGACGTCGCGAGAGAACGTCGAGGATGTCGAATTCGGTCCGAGTGAGTTCGACTGGGACTTCGGCGACTGTCACCTCGCGTGCGTAGGGGGCGATCGTTAGGTCGCCGATGCGGCGCTTCGTGCATTGCGGTGCCCCGGATGTGCTGGTCGTTCCGGTCCGTGGCCTGCGCAGCATGGCTTCGATGCGAGCGATGAGTTCGCGTGGGCTGAAGGGTTTGGTCAGGTAGTCGTCGGCCCCGGCTGACAAACCGATGAGGGTATCCACCTCGGAGGCTCGCGCCGTGACCATCACGACGTACGCGTCGCTGAATGTGCGCAATTGCCGACATACCTCGACTCCGTCGAGGGAGGGGAGCCCAAGATCGAGTATCACGACGTCCGGTGGGGTATTGGTCGCCGCTGAGACGGCAGCGGCACCGTCGCCGCTGATCGTCACGTCGAAACCGCTGCGTTGCAGGTAATCGGCGATCACCTCAGCGAGGTCAGGCTCATCTTCGACGACTAACGCGCGCAGTCCCGACCGCGGTCGCGGCTCAGCAATTGGCACATGGCCAGATCCGGCAACAATCGCATCCATGCCCTCTATCCTGATCGACCGCAGGTCGTGGTTCGACTCTCATCTGGGATCTTGAGCAAATCTTGATAGAGAGCATACGTAGCGGGCAGGTTGGCGCATGCACAGTCGAGGGGCATCAGAGCTTCACCGCTCTGATCACAATCTCCTGGCGCGTCCGATCGGATGCGTCACGGGCCGTCGCAACTGGCATCACGGCGAAAGTGCCGTATGTCTGCGGTGGCCTACTCCGCACCCGAAAGGACCACTACGTGAGCATTGACGTCACCACCGCTCCTTCTCTGAGTCCGTTGCCGTCTCCGCGTGACTTGTTCGCTGGCCACGCGGCCACCTTTCCGTGCCCGGGCGGGTTGGTGGGCAATACACCGGTGATGCGGATCGTTGAGCCGTTCTCGTCTATTGGGAATGGTTTCTGGGCGAAACTCGAAGGATTCAATCCAGGCGGGATGAAGGACCGACCTGCGCTCCACATGGTCGAGCGTGCTAAGTCTCGCGGGGACCTCGTACCTGGTGCGCGAATTGTGGAGTCGACCAGCGGTACGCTCGGCCTCGGTCTAGCGCTGGCTGGCATCGTGCACGACCACCCCGTGACACTCGTTACTGATCCAGGTCTGGAACCGATCCTCACTCAGATGCTCGCTGCGTACGGTGCCCGAGTCGAGACGGTTACCGATCCCCACCCCACCGGCGGATGGCAGCAAGCCCGGCGTGACCGGGTCCAGTCGATCCTCGCCGCGGACCAAAATGCATGGTGTCCGGATCAGTACACCAACCCCGACAATGTCAGCGCCTACCAGCCGCTCGCGTTGGAACTCCTGGCGCAGTTGGGGCACATCGACGTGCTGGTCTGTTCGGTCGGCACGGGCGGGCACTCTGCTGGAATAAGCCGGACCCTGCGCCAGTTCCTACCTGACCTCGACGTCGTCGGCGTGGACACTGTCGGGTCGACGATCTTCGGTCAACCGGCCCATAAGCGCCTCATGCGAGGCCTGGGATCGAGCATCTACCCCGAGAATGTCGATTACTCGGCGTTCTCCGAAGTGCACTGGGTCGCTCCGTCCGAGTCGGTGTCTGCATGCCGGACACTGGCATCGACGCACTATTCCACCGGCGGTTGGAGCGTCGGCGCGGTCGCGTTGGCGGCTGGATGGGTGGCCAGTACACGCTCGCCGGGCACAGTGGTCGCCGCTGTGTTTCCGGATGGTCCGCAGCGGTACTACGGAACGGTCTACAACGACGCGTTCTGTCACGCCAACGGCATCGATCCAACCGCCGGGCTGCCAACGGCGCCACTGACCATCGCTGACCCTGCCGATTCCGTCGTCACCCGCTGGTCACGTTGCAGCACCGTCTACCATCCGCTGGCCGCGCGATGAGGGGGCCGATCGCGACCTTTCGTACCTTTGATCGACCCAGTCAGGTTTTGATGGTGAACCAGTTCACCATCAACCTGGGCTTCTATATGCTCATGCCCTACCTCGCCGGATACTTGGCCGGTCCGCTTGGACTCGCCGGCTGGGCAATCGGACTAGTGCTGGGCATTCGCAACTTCTCTCAGCAGGGCATGTTCCTCGTTGGTGGCACCCTTGCTGATCGACTCGGTTACAAGCCGCTCATCGTTGCCGGATGTCTCCTACGAACTGTCGGCTTCGGGCTGCTCGCCGCTGTGGATTCACTGCCAGCGGTACTGATAGCGTCCGCGGCGACCGGATTCGCAGGTGCCCTGTTCAACCCGGCGGTGCGCGCTTATCTGTCCAAAGACGCTGGCGACCGTCGCATTGAAGCCTTCGCCGTCTTCAACATCTTCTATCAGGCCGGCATTCTCCTTGGCCCTTTGGTCGGGGTCGCATTGATGGCGTTCGACTTCCGTGCCACCGCGCTCGTCGCAGCGCTGGTCTTTGCCGTGCTCACTGTTGCGCAGATCCTCGCATTACCTCGCGATCGCGAGGACCGCGCAGCCGAGCAGCGAAAGTCTGTCGGTGCTGACTGGCGCACCGTCGCCGGAAACAAGAGATTCGTTCTCTTCTCGTGCGCGATGATCGGCTCGTACGTCCTGTCGTTTCAGGTGTACCTCGCGCTCCCTCTACACGCGGCGTCGATCACCTCCAGTGAGAAGGCTCAGTCTTCCCTCGTGGCTGCGGTGTTCGTTGTCAGTGGAGTCATCGCTGTGGCGGGACAGTTGCGAATCACGACGTGGTTTCGCCGCCGATTCGGGTCAACGCGCAGTCTGGGAGCGGGAATGGCGATCATGACCGCTGCCTTCGTTCCGCTGTTACTCGTTCCGACGGCGACGCTGGCCGGACAGGTCGCAGCGGTGATTGCGTTGCTGGTAACGGCCGCTGGTCTCGCTGTCGCGACAGCGACAGTCTTCCCGTTTGAGATGGACACCGTGGTCACCCTGTCCGGGGACCGGCTGGTGGCCACACACTACGGCCTCTACAACACCGTTGTCGGGGTCGGAATCCTGGCCGGAAACCTGGGCACCGGAGCGCTGCTCGGACTGGGTTACCAGATTGGGTTTCCTTCGCTGATCTGGATAGTTCTCATCGCCATCGGGGTTGGAGCGACGCTCGCGCTCCGTGCCCTCCACCGGGCAGGTGCCCTCGCCGGGCCGCAGTCGCGGACTGGTCCAGATGATGTTTCAGGTGGGCAAGGCGTCGCGCGGCGCGTCCAGCAAAGCTCGCCGACGACGCCATGACGTCATCGGTCACTGCTGGTCCGGTGTCGGTGGAGCAGCAGAATGCACTGCTTGGCATATACCCCATAGGGGTATATGCTGTCTCGTACGAACAAGGATGGAGTCCACATGCGAAAGCGTCTCACTGCGGTCGTCGCCGCCGGGGTCATTGGCGGAGTACTGGCGCTGACCGGTTGTGCCTCAGACGACAACGAACCGACAGCGTCATCGACACCAGGGAACACGCAGAGTCACGTGAGCGATCATGGCCACGCGGAATCCAGCGTCGGCGGAACGGGCCATTCGGGGATGGAACACCCGATGGATGGCGGGCCTGCACCGGAAGGCATCGAGACCGCGGCTGCTCCCAAGTACGCCGTCGGAACGCAGGTGAAGCTCACCGCCGACCACATGGAGGGCATGGACGGAGTGACGGCCACGATCGCGGGCGCGTACCGAACCAACACCTACGCGGTGACCTACACCCCCACCACGGGTGGAGATCCGGTCGAGAACCACAAGTGGGTCGTGCAGGAGGAACTCGAGAATGCGGGGGACCAGCGTCTGGCCGACGGCGCCGAAGTCACGCTCAGCGCCGGACACATGAAGGGCATGAAGGGCGCGAAGGCCACGATCGTCAGTTCGACCGACGAGACCGTGTACATGGTCGACTACGAAGCCGGCGGCATGAAGATGACCAACCACAAGTGGGTCGTCGAGAGTGAGATCCAGCCGGCGTCCTGAGGCGGAACATGAACGACTCGCCCCGCCCACGGCAGGGGTTGTGACCAGAACTAGGTGGGAGGAAAAGGCGATGCATTCTCCTAGCGGGCACCACCACGACGGCGTGGCCGGCGTAGCCGCGCACAACGGGTCCCAGCCTGGTTCGATACCGACTCACGGAGAACCGGCCGAAGCCGGCACGTCCCACAGTGGCCACGACATGGGCCGCGGCGACCATGGCGACCCCGAGCACCACGCGCATGGCGGCCATGATGGGCATGGCGGCGATGGGCATAGCGGTCACGGGGACCACGTCGGCCAGTTCCGCCGGCTGTTCTGGATCAATCTCGTCATAGCGGTACCGGTCGTTGCGTTCTCGCCGATGTTTGCGATGCTCCTCGGCTATTCGGTTCCCGGCTGGGGAGTGTGGGTCGCCGCGGTTCTCGGCACGGTCATGTACGTGTGGGGCGGTCGGCCGTTCCTCACCGGTGGCTGGAGTGAACTAAAGAGCCGCAAACCAGGGATGATGCTGCTCATCACCCTCGGGATCACCGTGGCGTTCCTCGCCTCGTGGGCCGCAACGCTCGGGCTCGTCGACCACGAACTCGAGTTCTGGTGGGAACTGGCACTACTAGTCGTCATCATGCTCCTGGGGCACTGGATCGAGATGCGGTCCCTGGCCCAGACCACCTCAGCGCTCGACTCCCTCGCGGCGCTCCTCCCCGACGCCGCCGAGCGGGTCGAGGACGACCAGGTGGTCGAGGTCGATCCGTCCGACCTCAGAGTCGGTGACGTCGTGATCATCAGGCCGGGCGGGAGCGTCCCCGCCGATGGGACCATCGTCGACGGCCGCGCAGACATGGACGAGTCCATGATCACTGGCGAGTCGCATCCAGTCGGACGGGGAGAGGGTGACGCGGTCACCGCTGGAACGATCGCGACGGACTCCGGCCTGCGGGTCACGGTCACCGCCACCGGAGACGACACCGCCCTGGCGGGTATCAACCGGCTCGTTGCCGACGCTCAGAACTCCACCTCGCGCGCCCAGCGCATCGCCGACCGCGCAGCCGCATGGCTGTTCTGGTTCGCGCTCGGCGCCGCCGTGATCACCGTCGTGGCCTGGACTCTCGTCGGAAATCCCGATGACGCAGTGGCCCGAACGATCACCGTGCTCGTCATCGCCTGTCCTCATGCGCTGGGGCTTGCGATTCCACTGGTGGTCGCGATCGCCACCGAGCGCGCCGCCCGCGGTGGCGTCCTGGTCAAAGATCGGCTCGCTCTGGAATCGATGCGCCACGTCGACGCGGTGCTTTTCGACAAAACGGGCACCCTGACAAGGGGCGAACCCACCGTCACCGGAATCGAGCCGGCCGACGGACTGAACGCCTCCGACGTCCTCGCTCTCGCAGCGGCCGCCGAGTCCGACAGCGAACACCCTCTCGCTCGGGCGATCGTGGTCGCCGCGAAGCAGCAGGACGTGCAGTTCGAACGGGCCAGCAGCTTCACCTCGTCCCCCGCGGTGGGCGTCACCGCGACAGTGGCCGGCCACGAGATCCGGGTCGGCGGACCACGCCTGCTCGAGGAGACCGAACAGGCAGAGATCGGTACCGCCGACGACTGGCGAGCCGAAGGAGCGATCATCCTGCACGTCGTCCGCGACGGCGAGATGATCGGTGGTCTCAAACTCGCTGATGAGATCCGCCCGGAATCGTTCGCAGCAGTCGATGCGCTGCACAGGCGCGGCGTAGACGTCGTCATGATCACCGGGGACGCCGAAGCTGTCGCGTCTGACGTCGGCGACGAACTGGGTATCGACCGCGTGTTCGCCGGAGTCCGTCCCGAGGACAAGTCTGCGAAGGTCGCCCAGCTGCAGCACGAGGGCAAGACGGTCGCGATGGTCGGTGACGGCGTCAACGATGCCCCGGCACTCGCCCAGTCGGACGTCGGCATCGCGATCGGCGCAGGCACGGACGTCGCGATCGCTTCGGCCGGCGTCATACTGGCGAGCTCCGACCCGCGCAGCGTCCTGTCGATCACTGAGTTGTCCCACGCCGCGTACCGGAAGATGAAACAGAATCTGTGGTGGGCAGCGGGCTATAACCTCGTGTCTGTGCCTCTTGCTGCTGGAGTCCTGGCGCCGGTGGGATTCGTGCTTCCGATGTCGGTCGGAGCTGTCCTGATGTCGCTGTCCACCGTCGTAGTCGCACTCAATGCCCAACTGTTGCGTCGCATCGATCTCGAGCCAGCCAAGCTCGCAGCGATTCCGGGCAACGACGACGCGCCGTCCCGCAAGGTTGCGGTGGCGAATCGCTCCTGACCGTCCCGCCGAAGACTGGGTACACCGCACTCGTTGTGCGTCCGACGCAATGCCGGTCCGTTTCACTCCTCGACGGGCAACTGCCTGATCGGCACGGCGGGCGATCCCACCGCGACGACATGATCGGGGAGGTCGCGGACCACCACGCTGCCGGCGCCGACAACCGTGTTGCGGCCGATCGTCACGCCAGCGCCGACCGTGACATCTGAACCGAGCCAACAGTTCTCACCGATGACGATGGGCGCGGTCCGCTCGGCGCCCGCGCGGCGGAGTGCATGATCGTCGATGGGATGCAGTGCGGTGGCGAGGGTCGCGGACGGGCCGATGCGGACATGGTCGCCGAGGACGATCGGACCGTCGTCCATCAAGAACGCGTTCGCGTTGATGTAGACGCCTGCACCGACCGTGATGTTGAATCCGTAACTGCACCGAAGGCGCGGGACGATCTCAGACCCGTCGCCGAATGCGGCGAACAGTTCGCGCGCAATGCTCGCCCGAGCATCGTGATCGGCGGCGCCGAGTGCGTTGAACCGGTCCATCGCGCGGCCGCACGAGTCTCGTAACGCGCGTAGATGAGGGGTGTCGAAGTACCAGTCGCCCGAGAGCAGCGCTTCGACGTCGGTCATCAGTCAGTCAGTTCGTGCGCCTCGACGACGAAGCCCGCTGCACGGAGACGGACGGCGAGGACGTCGCCCATCGCGACCGCCGGTGTCAGGACTCCTGAGCGGTCCGGGAGCGCGTCGCGGTCGAGCGCGAGGGTCAGTGCACTCTCACCGAGCATCACCGCGGTCGCCTTGTAGCCCGGGTCGCCGTGCGCACGCATCTGCGATCGGTATCGGCGTCCGGTGGTGGTGCGTGTGAACGTCTGGGTGACGAAATGTCCTGCGTCACGCGACTTCTCGGCCGGTCCCTCGCCGGGTTTCGGGAGGAGGTAGTCGAGGAGTTTGCGGGTGGGACGGAAGCTCATCGCACCGAGGAAGGCTCCGGTGCCGACCGAGACCGCGCCTGCGAGCAGTGCGGACAGACCGGGGACGCCGCCGACCGCCATCGTCTCCTGATAGCGGAACGCGTCGCCGTAGGCGCCGTTGAGCAGTGCGTTGGAGCGTCGGACGATTCGCGTGTTGTACGACGCCATGAAGAACGGTGCGAGTGTTCCGCTCAGCGACGGATCGACTCGATGGGCGTCGACGGGGGAGATGTCGCTCGGCTCGGAGTTCATCCCGGCCCGCGGGGTGTCGCCGGGACCGCCCGACAACGCTTGCGGGTTCAACAGTAGGCGCCGGGTCTGCGCGTCCTTCGCCTGATCGGCGATCACCCGTATCGAGTCGACGGTGCCGCCCGACGCGCCGCCGCGCATCGAGGTGAGCACCATCGTGGTGTCGGTCATCTCGCCCGCGCCGTCTTCGCTGATCTTCTTGTGCAGGACGTAGGCGCCGAGATCGGAGGGAATCGAGTCGAACCCGCACGCGTGGACGATCCGCGCGCCGGAACTCCGAGCCGTCTCGTCGACCTTGTCGATCGCGAAGCGAACGAACGGGACCTCACCGGTCAGATCGACGTAGTCGGTGCCCGCAGAGGCCGCGGCGACCACCAGGTTCTCGCCGTACCGCAGGTAGGGGCCGACTGTCGTGCACACGACTCGGGTGCGGGCGCACATCGCGTCGAGCGACGCAGGCGAATCCGAGTCGGCGACGACCAGCGGCCACGCCGCCGCGGCGTCGCCGAGCCTGCGGCGCACCGCCGCCAGCTTGGTCTCCGATCGCCCCGCCAGCGCCACCTTGGTGCCCGAAGGTGCGTGCTGTGCGAGGTACGTGGCGGTGAGTTCGCCCACGAAACCTGTTGCTCCGTAGACGACGACGTCGAATTCGCGACTCATGGGGTCGAGCCTAGTCGGGTCGCGCCCCGCTGTGCAGAGACGTGAGACGGCGGTGTGTCAGATAGCCGTGCGTCAGACGGCCGAGCCGAGAACGAACGCGCCGAACGACTTCGGAGCCTGGTCTGCGTAGAAAGCGTCGACGTCGACGACATTCCACCCCGCCGCAGTGATCGCGGCAGGGATGTCGCGTGTCAGATGGCAGCCGCCGCCGAGTCGCTTCTGAATCGGTTCGAGTCGCCGCTGCCACTTCCGGACGTTCGAGTCGGGCGCGGTCCCGTGTTCGAGGAACGCGAAGACGCCGCCGGGCCGAACCACCCTGCGCAGTTCTGCCAGCGCCGCATCGAGATCGGGGATCGTGCAGAGCGTGAACGTGGACAGTGCCGAATCGAACGAGTCGTCGTCGAAGGGAAGGCGCTCGCCGTCCAACCCGGACCGCTCGATCGGCACCGTCGACGCAGAGACCCGGGCGGCTCCCAACCGCCAGCCCGCATCGCTCGGCTCCACGGCCGCGACTGCGGTCACCGCGGGCGGGTACTGGCCGACGTTGAATCCCGAACCGAAGCCGACTTCGACCACCCGTCCGGACAGCGGCTCGCAGGTGCGGCCACGCAGTCCGTTCATCGCGGGCATTCCGCACGTCCGGGTGATGATCCGCGGCAGCACACGGTCGCTGTAGAAGCTCATGCACCGACGCTATAGGCCGCGGCATAGTGTGTCAGCCATGAATCCGTCCACTCTGCAGGCCCGGGTGATCGTCGACGAGATGATCAGCTGCGGCGTCCGTGACGCCGTCCTCTGCCCTGGCTCCCGCAATGCGCCGCTCGCGTTCGCTCTGCACGCCGCGCATCAGCAGGGACGCCTTCGCCTGCACGTGCGCATCGACGAACGCTCCGCAGGCTTTCTGGCGCTCGGACTGGCGGTCGCCGCCAAAACCCCGGTGCCGATCGTGATGACCAGCGGCACGGCCGTGGCCAACATGAGTCCGGCCGTCTTCGAAGCCAATTATGCGCGGGTCCCGCTCGTCGTCGTCAGCGCAAACCGGCCGTACGAACTCCTGGGGTCCGGCGCGAACCAGACCGTCGAGCAGTTCGGGATCTTCGGCACCCAGGTTCGGGCCACCATCAGCCTCGGACTCGCCGAGCAGGACCTGGACACCAACTCCCAGTGGCGATCGGCTGTCGGGCGCGTCCTCGCGACCGCGCGCGGCGCTCGTACCGGAAACGCGGGCCCCGTCCAGTTCGACATCCCGCTCCGCGAACCGCTGGTTCCCGATGCCGGTGACGACCTGGGTGCGGACCTCGCCGATCTCGAGGCAGGCAAGTTCGCGGGTCGGCCCGACGGAGCGCCCTGGACCAACGCTCCCGTCGGACGTCTCGACATCCCCCTCGAGATCGACCTGTCGCGCGACACCGTCGTCGTCTCCGGGCACGGTTCGGGAGTCCATCCGGAGCTAGCCGACCTTCCGACCGTCGCCGAACCGACTGCACCGACACCGCGAAACCCGCTGCACCCGTTGGCGTTGCGTGACCTGAAGCCGCAGCAGGCGATCATCTGCGGCCGGCCGACGCTGCACCGCTCGGTGTCCAGGCTCCTGGCCGACCCTTCCGTCGACGTGTACGCACTCACCACCGGGCCTCGCTGGCCCGATGTGTCCGGCAACGTCTGCGCCACCGGAACCCGAGCGGAGCCGACGGAGCAGCCTCGTTCCGCGTGGCTCGACGAGGCGCAGGCCGTCCACCGGCGCGTCGTCTCAGCGGTGGACGCCGAACTCGACGCCGCCGACACCACGACCGGACTTCACGTGGCCCGCACGGTCGCTTCGGTCATGGAACCCGGCGATCGTCTCGTCGTCGGCGCGTCCAACCCGGTCCGCGACATCGCCCTCGCCGGCCGTGTGGCCGACGGCGTCACCGTGATGTCCAATCGCGGAGTCGCGGGCATCGACGGCACCAACTCAACCGCTGTCGGTGCGGCGCTCGCCGCTGAGCCGGGACAGCGCACCGTGGCACTCATGGGCGATCTCACGTTCGTCCACGACGCAACGGGACTCCTGATCGGCCCGGCCGAGCCGCGGCCGCACCACCTTCGGATCGTTGTCGCGAACGACGACGGCGGCGGGATATTCAGCCTTCTGGAACAAGGCGATCCTCGGTTCGACACCGGCGACTACACGGGCGTCTACGAGCGAGTCTTCGGCACACCGCATCGCACCGACCTCGCGTCGTTGTGCGCCGGATTCCACATCGGGCACCGGCGCGCCGATCTCACTGACGTCCCGGGACTCCTCGCCGAACCCGCCCCGGTGGGCGGAATCGAAGTCGTCGAGGTCTCGACGTCACGCGACGGACTCCGAGCACTCCATGACCGGATCGTCGCACGCCTCGATCGGACCGCCCGGTAACCTCGTATCTCATGACAACCACCGTGCAACGGCGTGTGCAGATCGCGCTAGCCGCACTCGGCGTCGTCGTGACGTTGATCGGGGCGGTCATCGTCGCAGGCGCCTACCGCAACGACGCCAAGATCGACGCGAACAAGGCCACCGCGGTCGCGGAGGTCATCTCCGCCGACCGGCTCCACGCCGCGGTCAACTTCGTCACGCCCGACGGGGTCCTCCGCAATCCGAAACTCGGCTTGCTCTACCCGACGCGGCTGTCCACCGGACAGCGCATCCTCGTCGACTACGACGCGTCCGATCCCGACACGCTCGCCCGCCCCGCGGACCGCGGAGCGTCCCTGTCGATCAGACCGGCGCTCTCCGTCGTCGCAGCCGGTTGGGTCGTCGTGATCGTGCTCATGCTGGGTGTGGCCGAAGTCGGCCGCCGGACCCGCCGCAGCTAGTCTCGACGCATGAGTGGAGACCGTGCAGGCCTGGACAAGAAGCCGTCCGAAGTAGCCGAGATGTTCGATGGCGTCGCCAAACGCTACGACATCACCAACACGGTCCTCTCGTTCGGACAAGACCGTCTGTGGCGTCGCAACACCCGTAAAGCGCTGCACCTCCGCCCGCGCGACGTGGTCCTCGACCTCGCCGCGGGCACGGCGGTCTCCACCGAGGAGCTCCGCACGTCCGGCGCTACCTGCATCGCTGCGGACTTCTCCCTCGGCATGCTCCGCGCGGGCGCCCGGCGGAACGTCGACAAGGTCGCCGCCGATGCGCTCCACCTGCCGTTCGCGAACGAGTCGTTCGATGCTGCGACGATCTCGTTCGGTCTCCGCAACGTCAACGATGTCGATCTCGGACTCCGGGAGTTGCGCCGTGTCCTCAAGCCCGGCGGCCGACTCGTCATCTGTGAATTCTCCACGCCGACGTGGCGTCCGTTCCGGACCGTCTACATGGAGTACCTGATGAAGGCATTGCCTGCCGTCGCCACCCGGGTGTCCAGCAACCCCGCAGCCTACGTGTACCTCGCCGAGTCGATTCGAGAGTGGCCGAACCAGGAGGGACTGGCGGCCAAGCTGCGCGACGCGGGATTCGTCGACGTCGGGTGGACGAACCAGACCGGCGGGATCGCGGCGATCCACCACGGCGTCCGCACCTGAGCGACTCGTCGACCCCGGCGGCCCTCAGGTGAACGGCGGACGCGACTCGACTCTCGACGCGGTCCGTCCCGCGGTCCGCCACGCACGGGCGATCAGATCGGTGTCGTCGGGCGTCAACAGGTTGCCCATCACTCGCACCACCGTCGCCATCAGCGTCGCCGAGCGGATACCGGGACGGCCGAGGAGGGGAACGGTCTGGGGGAGGGTCAGCAGACCCGCTGCGCGACGTGCCGCGGCGAAGACCGCGCCGTATTCGTGGCGCAGATGTGCGGGCCACGCCTCCGAATAGTCGTTCGCCGACTCGAGCATCGAGACTGCGGCTTCCGCGGTCTCGAACGCGTAGTCGATGCCTTCGCCGTTCAGTGGGTTCACGCATGCGGCGGCGTCGCCGATCAGCATCCAGTTCGCGCCTGCCACACCGGAGACCGCACCGCCCATCGGCAGCAGCGCCGAGGTGATCCGTTCGGGCGGCGCCGTCAACGACCACTCGTCGCTCACCATCCGCGCGTAGTTCTCCAGAACCGGACGCAACGCCATCGAGGCCGGGCGGCGCCCGGTGGCCAATGCGCCGACGCCCACGTTCACGAGGCCGTCGCCCAGCGGGAACACCCAGCCGTAGCCCGGAAGCAGTTCGCCGTCGGGGCCGCGTAGTTCCAGGTGGGATCCCATCCATTCCGAGTCCGACCGGTCGGACTTCGCGTACGACCGGGCGGCGACCCCGTAGGCGGTGTCGCGGTGCCATTGCCGACCCAGGGACTTGCCCAGCCCCGATCGGACCCCGTCGGCGACGATGACGTTCGTCGCAGCGATCTGCCGGCGTTGCCCGCCGCGCACCACGGTCACCGACTCGATGCGGCCGCCGGTCATCTGGACGCCGATGGCTTTGGCTCCCTCCACCATGTGCGCTCCTCGTCCGACGGCGAAGCGGCGCACGGCGTCGTCGAGTTCCATCCGCGAGACGGCGCTCCCGACCGCACCGAACGGCGACGACGGCCACGGCACCCGCCGACGGGCGCCCCAGCCGTTCAACTCCAACCCGCGAACGTGTGGGCGGTCGGCGAGGAACTCGCCCATCCCGAGTGTCTGCATCGCCGAATAGGCCCGCGGGGTCAGCCCGTCGCCGCACGTCTTGTCGCGCGGGAACACCGCAGCGTCGAGCAAGACGACGTCGACGCCTCGGCGCGCGGCGTGTGCAGCGGCAGCGGCGCCTGCCGGACCTGCACCGACGACAAGCAGGTCGGTGCTCTCCGGTATCGCGGTGGGAGGTTTGTCGTCGCCGGGTGTCACGGTCGTCACCCGACCAGTATGTCGTCCGCCGCCAACGGCTACGCTGCTGGTGTGCAGCGTCGCCCGAACCGTGGCGGCAGGAACGGAACGAAGTGGGGCTCGAACACCCGTGAAGTCAACATTCGCCGGACTGGACCTCGGAACTGGTGAGTTCGCAGACCAGGTCCGCTCTTCACTCGCTGATATAGAGGACCTGCTGCTCAGCGAGCTGTCGTCGGGCGACGAGATCCTGACCGAGGCGGCGACCCACCTGGCGAAGGCGGGCGGCAAGCGGTTCCGACCGATGTTCGCGGTCCTGGCCTCCCATTTCGGTCCGGAGCCGGGGAATCGTGACGTCATCACCTCGGCGACGGTCCTCGAGATGACGCATCTGGCGACTCTGTACCACGACGACGTCATGGACGAGGCTCCGCTGCGACGCGGCGCGCAGTCGGCCAACGCTCGATGGTCGAACTCGGTCGCGATCCTCGCAGGCGACTTCCTCTTCGCTCGTGCCTCGCACCTCGTGTCGACTCTCGGCCCCGACGCGGTCCGCATCATCGCCGACACCTTCGCCGAACTCGTCACCGGTCAGATGCGGGAGACCGTCGGTGCTCGAGGGGCCGACCCCGTCGAACACTATCTGCGCGTCGTCTGGGAGAAGACCGGCTCGCTGATCGCCTCGGCAGGCCGGTTCGGTGCGATGTCGGCGGGCGCCGACGAGACCACCACGCGGACGCTGACTCGCCTCGGCGACATCATCGGTACCGCGTTCCAGGTGTCCGATGACATCATCGACATCGCGTCCGTCACCGGTGACTCCGGTAAGACTCCCGGCACGGACCTCCGCGAAGGCGTGCACACGCTGCCGGTCATCTACGCACTCGACGGCGCCGCGACCGACTGTCGGCTGCGGGAGCTTCTCGTCGACGCCACCACCGGCACTCCTCGCGCTGTCACCGACGACGCGGAGGTAGACGAAGCTCTGCACCTGCTCGTCGACTCCGACGGGATGGTCGCCGCGCGCGCCAAGTTGCAGGAGATGGCCGACGAGGCGGCAGCTCTGCTGGCGACCCTTCCGGCGGGCGAGGCCAATGACGCGTTCACGTCGTTGGTCCGCTACACGGTGGATCGGATCGGCTGAGACGCGCCTGTCACCGCCGGGGAGGAACTGAACGACGAGTCCGTACGTTTGAGAAGGTAGACATTCTTCCGGCACACAGGAGGCACGGTGCATTTCAACGGGCTCAAGACGGCTGCGTTGATGGGCGTGATGTCGGCGATCATCGTCGGCATCGGAGCGGCTTTCGGCAACAAGACGATCCTCATCGTCTCAGTGGTGCTCGCGGTGGGCACCAACGCGTACGCCTACTTCAACAGCGCCAAGCTGTCGCTCAAGGCGATGCACGCGCAGCCGGTCACCGAAGTGCAGGCTCCTGCGCTCTATCGGATCGTCCGTGAACTGGCGACCGACGCACATCAGCCGATGCCCGCGCTCTACATCAGTCCGACGGAGTCGCCGAACGCGTTCGCGACCGGACGGAACCCGAAGAACGCGGCGGTGTGCTGCACGTCCGGGATCATGAACCTGCTCACCGAACGCGAGCTCCGAGCCGTCCTCGGCCACGAACTGTCGCACGTCTACAACCGCGACATCCTCATCAGCTCCATCGCAGGCGCGATGGCTGCAGTCATCACCGGTCTCGCCAACATGGCCATGTGGATGGGGATGTTCGGCGGCAACCGCAACAACGGGCCCAGCCCGATCGCGATGATCCTCGTGTCGCTTCTCGGGCCCATCGCCGCTGCGGTGATTCAGATGTCGGTGTCTCGGGCCCGCGAGTTCCAGGCAGACAAATCCGGTGCAGAGCTCACCGGCGACCCGCTCGCCCTGGCGTCTGCCCTCGAGAAGATCTCCGGCGGCGTCCAAGCCGCGCCACTGCCCCCGACCCCGGACCTGACGACGCAGTCCCACATGATGATCGAGAGCCCGTTCCGGGCCGGCGAGAAGCTCTCGCGCTTCTTCTCGACGCACCCGCCGACGCAGGAGCGCGTCGCGCGCCTGCAGGAGATGGCACGAAAGATGGGCGACTAACGCGCCGTAGGCGAACGCGAAGCAGCTAAGCCACCCCGCCAGGCCAGTTCGTGAACGGACACGAGAGACGAGGCATGTGGGCGGGCGGTGGATTCATTTGAGGAGCCCTCCGCAGCCCCCGAGCCGCTAGGCGAGGCGGCGAGGACTGCCGACGAAAGTGAATCCACCGCCCGCCCACACGCCGGGCCAGAAGAACAACCTAGCGGTAGTTCACAAACTGCAACGCGATCCCGAAGTCTTCACTCTTCAGCAGTGAGATGACCCCTTGGAGATCATCACGCTTCTTGGACGAGACGCGGAGCTCTTCGCCCTGAATCTGGGCTTTGACGCCCTTCGGGCCTTCGTCGCGGATCTTCTTGGAGATCTTCTTCGCGTGCTCGGAGTCGATGCCCTGCACGAGGTCACCGGAGATCTTGAACGTCTTCCCGGAGGCGACGGGCTCGCCCGCGTCGAACGCCTTCAGCGAGATGTCGCGTCGGATGAGCTTCTCCTTGAACACTTCGAGGCCGGCGAGCGCGCGCTCCTCGGTGTCGGAGGTGAGGACGATCTTCTCTTCGCCCGACCAGTCGATGCTGGTGTTGGTGCCGCGGAAGTCGTACCGCTGCGACAGTTCTTTGCCTGCTTGATTGAGGGCGTTGTCGACCTCCTGGCGGTCGACCTTGCTCACGATGTCGAATGAGGAATCAGCCATGCATCGAACAGTACACGGCTGCCTGAGCAGCGGATTTGCATGGACATGGGAGAGTCGTTGTATTCTAGTCGCCGTTGCCTTCACCGGGCGTTCCACGCAAGCGGAGCACCGTCCGGCGCAGGGTGGCAATGGCAGATTGCCCGAGCGGCCAAAGGGAGCGGATTGTAAATCCGTCGCGCAAGCTACATAGGTTCGAATCCTATATCTGCCACAACGAGTGGACTCGTACGGATTCATGGAGACCAGCGGTTTTGGTTTCTCGGTGTCCGTATGTGTAACCTCGTTGAGGCTCTTGACTAACAGTGGCGGCGACGTCACTGGCTGTTGAGGCACGCCCCCTTAGCTCAGTCGGTAGAGCGTTTCCATGGTAAGGAAAAGGTCGACGGTTCGATTCCGTCAGGGGGCTCGCTGGTTTCGCGGTCGCAAGGCTTCGGAGCCGACAGGGCGGTGTAGCTCAGCTGGTTAGAGCGCACGACTCATAATCGTGAGGTCGGGGGATCGAGTCCCCCCACCGCTACACATCGATCACCCGGTGCACGCCCCGGCCCGCAGGCAGGGTCGCGATACGGGACCGATAACTGCAAGACGCGAAAGTAGGCAACAAAGTGGCTTCCTCAACCGATGTGCGGCCGAAGATCACCTTGGCATGCGAGGTGTGCAAGCACCGCAACTACATCACCAAGAAGAATCGGCGCAACAACCCCGACCGCCTCGAGCTGAAGAAGTTCTGCCCGAACTGCGGAACGCACCAGTCTCACAAAGAGTCGCGCTGACTCGATGCGCGCCCTCGGGCGTGCGGGAGACGTAATACTTCGACAGCGGGCCACCTCTTCGTGAGGTGGCCCGTTTTCGTGTTGGGAATGGGCGCATCGACGTCGGAATGCGTAACGATCGTGTCTCGATCTGTTACTCATGACAGTGAGAAGCGCGAGAGAGTCCATGCGGCACAGCCTTGCCGCGTGGCGTGGACAGCGGCCCACGAGCGGGTGCCGTGTTGAGGAGTGAGTAGGCGATGACAGATCAGATCGATGATCCGGAGATCCAGGCGCGAATCGAGCAGCTGAAGGCCGGGGCGAAGATGACTCCGGAGGAGATCGCCGAGCACACGCAGTCGATGGTCGGTTACAACTACACGGTCGACGACTACTACGAGGTCGGGCGTGAGGAACTCCGGAAGCTGGCACGGGCCGTCCAGTCCGATCACCCGGTGCACTGGAACGAGGACATCGCAGCCGAACTCGGGCACGACACGTTGATCGGAACCCCGACTTTCGTGTCGATGCTCGGCATCATCGCCCAACGTCGCCTGTTCGAGGACGTCGTGACCGGCTACGACCTGTGGCAGGTGATGCAGACCGATCAGCGGTTGATCCTCCACCAGCCGGTGAAGGTCGGAGACAAACTGATCTGCGATGTCTCACTCGAGTCGTTCCGGCAGGCGAGGGGCACCGACATGATGGTGACCAAGAACATCGTCTGGAACCAGCGAGACGAACCGGTGATGACGACGTTCACCTCGCTCGTCGCGCGGCCGTCGGTGGAGGTCGAGCCGGAGGTCCTCGATCAACTCGAGCACGTGATGATGAAGGTCGACCGGGAGCCGCAGAGCGCGCAGACTGTCTTCGGGCCGTTCGACCGGTACAACGATCCCGATCCGGTCCTGGAGCCGCGAGCGTACGGAGCGATCGACTTCGACTCGTTGGAGGTCGGCCAGGAACTGCCGGCCGTCACCAAGGTGTTGACTCTCGGCAACCTGGTGAACTTCGCGGGTGTCGCAGGCGATCCGAACCCGATCCACTTCTCACCGGAGGTCGCGAAGTCGACCGGCCTGGACGGGATGGTGGCCCACGGCATGCAGACCATGGGTCTCGGCGCCAGTGTGATCAGTGACTTCGTCGGCGATCCGGCCGCGATCTACGAGTACAACGTCCGTTTCACCAGTCCCGTGTACGTGCCGACGGTCGGATACGCGGAGATCGACTTCACCGGAAAGGTGAAATCGCTTGATCCGACGACGAGGCGCGGTGTGATCGCGATCGTCGCCAAGCAGGGGGAGCGCAAGATCTTCGGGCGGGCGCAGGCGCACGTTCAATTCGCGTAGTGGAATTCGTTTGAGGCCGACCGGTTCGCGGACGTGCCCGGTACCGGCCTCTACCTGGGTTTACCGGGCGAAGTTGGGTCGCACCGTCGAATTGCTCTACACTTACGAAGTCTGATGCTTTTCTTCACTTGCGCGCTACCCATAGGGTGGCGCGTTGGTCTTGTGGAGCATCGGCGGTGGCGGATGCGCATCCGCCACAAAGGGGCGTAGCTCAACTGGCAGAGCAGCGGTCTCCAAAACCGCAGGTTGCAGGTTCAAGTCCTGTCGCCCCTGCCCTCGGGCAGAATGCATACGAAGGGATCGGTGAGAAGGTGGCCAAGCGCGACCGCAAGGCCGGCGACGTCGACGACGCGATCGAGGTCGACGACGTCCGGGCCGACGAACTGCGTCCGAGCGGCAAACGCTCAGCGCGTGGCCGTCGGGCCGAACAAGGTGGCGGCACCGCAGTCGCGACCAAGTCGCGTGCTGCGGAATCCGCACCGTCGACCAGCCGCAACCCGTTCGTGCGCATCTGGGTGTTCCTGAAGCAGGTCGTCAGTGAGATGCGCAAGGTCGTGTGGCCGACGCGCAACGACATGGTCAACTACACGATCGCGGTGCTCGCGTTCCTCGTGGTTCTGACCGCGATCATCGCGGGCTTGGACATCGGCTTCGCGAAGTTGATGTTGCTGGTGTTCGGCTGACAGTCGGACCACGCTGCGGGGTGGACCTCCCGGAGAACTAGCGGACCGTTGACGGTCCGGTCTGAGAATGAAGGAGTTGGGCGCAGTGAGCACCCCGGAGAACGAAATCGAATCGCCGGAGGCCGGCGGCACGATGCCCGACGACACCGTGCAGGACGACGCCGTGCAGGTCGACCCCGTCGATTCTGATGGCGCTGTCGATTCTGATGGCGCAGGCGATTCTGACGGTGCAACACCTGACGCTGAGGCGGCAGGCGTCGACGCTGCGGCCGCCGATGAGTCCGAACCCGAGGTCGAGGTCGATCCGGTTGCGGAGTTCAAGGCGGAGCTGCGTCGTCAGCCCGGCGACTGGTACGTCATCCACTCGTACGCGGGGTACGAGAACAAGGTGAAGACCAACCTCGAGACCCGCGTCCAGAACCTCGACGTCGGCGACTACATCTTCCAGGTCGAAGTTCCGATCGAAGAAGTCACCGAGATCAAGAACGGCCAGCAGAAGAAGGTCAACCGCAAGGTGCTTCCGGGCTACATCCTGGTGCGCATGGAACTCAACGACGAGTCGTGGAGTGCCGTGCGGAACACGCCGGGTGTCACCGGATTCGTCGGGATGACCTCCAGGCCGTCGCCGTTGTCGCTGAAGGAAGTCCTTCAGTTCCTGATGCCGCGCGCCGAGGTGCGTAAGGCTCAGGCCGCGAAGGCGGCATCGGAAGCGGGCGAGAGCGTCGAGGCTGCTGCGGCGGCCGCGTCGAACCTCGTCGAGGTCGACTTCGAGGTCGGCGAGTCGGTGACTGTCATGGACGGCCCGTTCGCGACCCTCCCGGCGTCGATCAGCGAGGTCAACACAGAGCAGCGCAAGGTGAAGGTCCTGGTGTCGATCTTCGGCCGCGAAACGCCGGTCGAGCTCGGATTCAACCAGGTCGAGAAGATCTGACGATCTCTTCAGCGAACGTTACGAAAAGACTTCCGCGTATCCAGCGTGCGCGGATCTGTAGGAAAAAGGACTAGAGGATATGCCTCCCAAGAAGAAAAAGAAGATCTCCGGGATCATCAAGCTCCAGATTCAGGCGGGCCAGGCCAACCCGGCTCCGCCCGTGGGTCCGGCCCTTGGTCAGCACGGCGTCAACATCATGGAGTTCTGCAAGGCGTACAACGCCGCGACAGAGAACCAGCGTGGAAACGTCATCCCGGTCGAGATCTTCGTGTACGAAGACCGCTCGTTCGATTTCAAGCTGAAGACCCCGCCGGCAGCGAAGCTGCTCCTGAAGGCCGCAGGCCTGCAGAAGGGTTCGGGTGTTCCGCACACCGACAAGGTCGGCAAGGTTTCGATGGACCAGGTCCGCGAGATCGCCAAGACCAAGGCTGAAGATCTGAACTCCAACGATGTCGACTCAGCAGCGAAGATCATCGCGGGCACCGCGCGTTCGATGGGCATCACCGTCGAAGGCTGATCTCTTCCCCTGCTGATCGAGCGTTACCCTGCTGATCGAGCGGAGTCGAGATCCCCCCTGGTACCCACCAGGAACCAGAACATCCGTGGGAGGGCCGTGCTCGGCCCATTAACCACTAACTCCCGCACGACCGCGGGGAGAAGGAACAGAGCATGAGCAAGAAGAGCAAGGCCTACCAGGCCGCCGCTGAGAAGATCGATCGCGACAAGCTGTACAGCCCGCTGGAGGCCGTGGAGCTCGCGAAAGACACCTCCTCGAAGAACACCGACGCGACCGTCGAGGTCGCAGTGCGCCTCGGCGTCGACCCCCGCAAGGCCGACCAGATGGTCCGCGGCACCGTCAACCTGCCCAACGGCACCGGTAAGACTGCTCGCGTCATCGTGTTCGCCGCTGGCGACAAGGCGACCGAGGCCGCCGCAGCCGGCGCCGACGAGGTCGGCGCCGAAGACCTGATCGAGAAGATCCAGGGCGGTTGGCTCGACTTCGACGCCGCGATCGCCGCACCGGACCAGATGGCCAAGGTCGGTCGCATCGCGCGTGTCCTCGGCCCGCGTGGTCTGATGCCGAACCCGAAGACCGGCACGGTCACCAACGACGTGACGAAGGCTGTCAACGACATCAAGGGCGGCAAGATCAGCTTCCGCGTCGACAAGGCAGCCAACCTGCATTTCGTCATCGGCAAGGCGTCGTTCGACGCAGCCAAGCTCGCCGAGAACTACGGTGCGGCATACGACGAGATCCAGCGTGCGAAGCCGTCGGCAGCCAAGGGCCGCTACGTCAAGAAGATCACGGTCTCGACCAACACCGGTCCGGGCATCCAGGTGGATCCGTCGGTGACGCGTAACTTCACAGGCGAAGACCAGGCGTGATTCGGCTGCGTCCGCCTCGATAGGGGCGACGCACAGAGACACCCACTGGGGCCCGGCACTTTCGAGTGCCGGGCCCCAGTTCTCGTATCGAGACACATCTGTGTGTCGGGATGATCGACTAGGAGACGTGATGGAGGTCGTGCTGCTCGGCGCCGGAGCCGCGGACGGATGGCCCAACCCGTTCTGTGGTTGCGGGTCGTGTGTCGGCGCGGCGTCCCTGTGCGAGACGCGCGGGCAGACGTCCGCACTCGTCGACGACACACTGCTCCTCGACTGCGGCCCCGGAGTCCCCGGCGCGGCCGTCCGGGCGGGCAGGTTGTTGGCGGGAGTGCGGTTCCTGCTCATCACCCATGCGCACACCGACCATCTCGAGCCGCACGTGCTGTTGTCTCGGTCGTGGGTGCCCGGTCTGGACGAGCTGTGTGTGGTCGGACCGACAGACGCAGTGGACGCCTGTCGCGACTGGGTCGGGCCGGACGATCCGGTGCGCTTCCTCCCCGTCGCCGCGGGCGATCGTGTGCGCCTGGGCGGGTACGACGTGCGAGTGCTCCCCGCGCGGCACCGAGTGTTCGTCGACGGCGACGCGGTTCTCTACGACGTGACGGGTCCGGACCGGTCACGGCTGCTGTGGGCGACCGATACGGGGACGTGGCCGCGGTCGTGGTTCGATGTGGTCGTCGATGCGCAGTACGACGCGGTGTTCCTCGAGGAGACGTTCGGCGACCGAGCCGTGGAGTCGACCGGACACCTGGGTCTGAGTGGGTTCGGGGACATGCTCGCAGTGATGCGCGAGGTCGGTGCCGCCACGGAGCGGACCGACGTCGTCGCAGTGCACCTGGGACACCACAACCCGCCGATCGACGAACTCGGGCGGCGCCTGGCGGAGCTCGGTGCTCGGCCGGGCCGAGACGGCGAAGTCGTCGAACTCGGCGATCCAGCGGCCGCGGGCAGAACGCGACCCCAGCGGCGGCACCTGTTCGTCACCGGAGGTGCGCGGTCGGGCAAGTCGCGGTACGCCGAGAACCACCTGGCGGACGTCGACGACGTCGTCTATGTGGCCGCAGGCGGACCGCCGGACCCGCACTCTGTCGACGCAGAATGGGCGCATCGCATCGACCGCCACCAGCGTCGCCGACCGTCGTCGTGGACGACGCTCGAGACCACCGCGGTCGCCGACGTCCTGCGTGCGGCGACGGCACCCGTCCTCGTCGACTGTCTGGGAACGTGGCTCACCGCTAGACTCGACCATCACGGCGTGTGGGAGTCCGGCGATCTGAACGGCGTGCGCCGCGACGTGGACGAGCTCGTGCAGGCTTGGCGCTCGTGCCCGGTCTCGGCGGTCGCAGTGAGCAACGAGGTCGGAAGCGGGGTGGTCCCGGCAACGCCGTCCGGCCGACTGTTCCGAGACGAACTGGGACGCCTCAACGCCTCGATCGCGAGTATCAGCGACACCGTGGTGCTGATGGTCGCCGGGCAGGCACTCGTCGTACGGTGACCCCCGGAGCCGGCCTGTGGATAACGAGATCGACGGATACCGGCGGCGCCGATAACCTGTGTCGCATGCGCGACGACAGACTCCTCACCCGCATCTCGGGACTGCTGCGGCAGGCCGAAGGCACCGACAACGAGCATGAGGCCGAGGCGTTCATGGCCGCCGCGCAACGTCTCGCGACGGCGTCGTCGATCGACCTGGCGTTGGCGCGATCCCACGACCCGGCGGCGCGGACTGCCAGTGCGCCGATCACCCGCCAGGTGAGCATCGGGGAGAAGGGCAAGCGTGGCCTGCGGACCTACGTCCAGTTATTCGTGCAGATCGGCCGGGCCAATGATCTCACCGTCGACGTCGCGTCGAACTCGACGTTCGTCATCGCCTATGGATTCGAATCCGATCTCGACGCCACCGAGGCGCTGTACACCTCCCTGGTCATCCAGATGGTCGCTGCGAGCGACGCCTACTTGAAGTCCGGCGCATACAAAGGCGAGACGGCCCGCCAGGTGGTCACCGTCGGCGACGGCTTCTTCCGGAGGCGGGCGGTCGCCGAGAAGCCGTTGTCGCCGATCACCGCCCGACTCAACTTCCAGTCCGCGTTCGCCGAACGGATCGGCAAACGGTTGCTCCAAGCACGCGACGACGAGCGCGCTCATGCGCTCGCGGCCGATGACACGGCAGGCGGATCCACCGAGATCGCGTTGCGCGACAAGGAATTGGAGGTCCGCGACTTCTACAAGCAGTCGTCGACGGCGCGTGGCACGTGGCGGCCGTCGTCTGCGCGGTCCGGGTATTCGACGGCGGCCCGACGTGCAGGCGACCGGGCAGGCAGGCGTGCCCGCATCGCGCAGGAGCAGTCCCTGCCGGGCGCTCGCGGCGCCATCGACCGGTGACCAGGGACTCCAACCGGTCCGCGGTCTATGACGCCGAACGTCTGGTCCATCGGATCTTCGAACGCGCAGGCTCCACGCGGACGGTGCAGATAGCGGGCACCGATCTCACCGTGCCGCCGGAGGCGAAGTTCTCGTCGGTCGAGTCTGTTCGACGTTACGTCGACGACGTACTCGCCGCGCCGGCCGTACGAGCACGCTTTCCGCGAGCCGCGCATCCGGTCGCCGTCCGACGGCGTCGGGGGAGCAGGGCCGCCCACTACGAGCGCGACGGTGCGGTGATCGCCGTCCCCGACTCGGCCGACGGGGCCTGGGCGTTGCGCGAGCTGGTCGTGCTGCACGAAGTCGCGCACCACGTCGACGACGTCGGGAGTCCGGCTCACGGTCGCTGCTTCGTCGATGCGCTCATCGACCTCGTCGGTCTGGTGCTCGGTCCGGAGACTGCGTTCGTCTACCGCGTGGTGTTCGGTGACAGCGGGTTGCTGTGAGCCGGCGGACGTGGAACCAGAGCGTCGCGGGTCAGCTGTTGGCGGCGAGGCTCACGACGGGCACCGGCTCGGCTCCGAAGCCGCCGTCGGCCTGGAAGGTGAGGTAACTCGGTTTGTTCGGGTCCAGGACCAGTTGCTGCCTGCGGCCGCGCGCCTTGATCAGATCGGGGACGATCGTCAGGTAGCGAGGCAGGCTCGCCGCGTACACGTCCACCCGAAGCCGGTGTCCCGCGGCGAGGACCGCGTCGGTCGGGACCAGGTCGACGTCGATACGAACCGGCTCGTCGGCGGGCACAGGCAGACGACGCTGGCGAGTCAGATAGTGAACGGCGTCGAGGAGCACTCCGTCCTCCGTGTACGTGCAGCGGGACGGGTCGAGCGCCCGGTTGGACGCGGTCAGCGCGCCGTTCGTGAGGACGCGAGAGCGTCCGTCGGGGGCGACGTCGTTGACCGTCACCGCCCAGATCCCCTCGTGCGCGGTGGTCGAGACGTTCAACCTCAGATTCATCTGCCCGGACACTTGAGTCGGTGTCGAGACCGGCTCACTGGTGAACGAGAGCCCGCCCTCCTCCTGGTACCGCGCGTCGGTCGAGAAGTTCTCGCCGAGCGCGATGGCGGCGCCAGCCGTCACTTGCGCGATGTCTCGGGATGCGAATCCGCGGAGGTCAGGTGTGATCCGCAGTGCTCGACGCCGGGTGGCGGGGCCCGTCCGCAGGCTTCCGTCATGCCGCGTGTGCCAGGCCGTGCCAGACGGCTCCTCGGTGAGGAAGAGTCGGCGCGGAGAGACGGAGGCACGCGGGAACGACTCGCCGCACGACCAGTCGCCGCCCTGCTGCTGCATGGTGACCGGACCGTACGCGTCGACCTCGTTGTCGATGCCCTTGAGCCACTTGTCGAACCAGGCCCGCTCGAGCACGTCCAACCGCGGCGGACGGCCTGCGGTCCCGTGGTCACAGCCCGGATCGAGGTGGTAACCGTCGGCGACGAGCATCTGTTTGCGTCCCGGCTCCATCTGGAGTTTGGCGTACACGCGGCTCGCGCTGCGACCGAACAGGTCGTGCCAGCCGCCGACCGTGAACGTCGGGCAGTCGATCTGCTCGACCTTAGGGTTGCGAACGTCGAAGTAGGGATCGTCGAAGATCCGCTCGTCGCGTGCGGTGAGGAAACCCCACAGCAGAGACGGCATCTCCGACGCCGGCGACTTCAGCCGGTCCTTGACCCAGCGGTACGCGTCGCCGCGCAGGACGTCGGCGACGCCGGTCGCCGGGTTCGGGAGCCATTTGAGGCCGTTGACGAGGGCAAGCCACAGCGGGATGAAGGCCGACGGCATGCCGCCCGTGAGGTAGACGTCGCGAACGAGGTCTTCACCGCCTTCGATCGCGAAGACCGCCTTGAGAGCCGGGGGACGATGACCCGCGGCCTGCAGCGCGTTGATCGCCGAGTACGACCACCCGGCCATGCCGACGTTGCCGTCGCACCAAGGCTGTCGACTGATCCAGTCGATCACCTCGACGGAGTCCTGCTGTTCGCGCGGCGACAGGATCTCCCAGCGACCGTGCGACGACCCCGTACCGCGAACGTCGACGATCACCTGGGTGTAGCCGGAACGGACCAGGCTCCGGTTGATGCCGAACACGTCCCACAGTCCGGTGCCGAAGGTGCGCCCCATCCGTGAAGCTCCGTCGCCGAGTGGGATCGACGCGCTCGCGGTCCGGACCGCACTGCCGATCCCGGGCGCGTGCAGCGCGTGGTCGATCCCGTCGAGGACAGCCCGGTTGTACGGATTGACGTTGAGGACCGTGGGGAAGGATGTCTTGACCGGTTGGCCCAACAAGTTGGCAGGTCGGACGAGAGTCGCGCGCAGCCGTGTGCCGTCGGACGCGGTCACGACGACGCTGCGGTCGATGTGCACTCGCGGATACGGCTGTTTGCCGTCGACTGCTTCGCGCCACGCGTGCGCCCTATCGCCGCCGTCAGCGTTTCCGTACAGACGTGCGGCGCCTCGGTCTGGCCCCAGGAACGCGTCGTAGTCAAAGTCGAGTGTCATCGCGCAGCTCACCCCTCTCGCCGTCCGTTTCCCCTGTCCGGCCTGCCTTTCTCAACAGCCCGGCTCCCGACCAGACGGCGCGCCTGTGGTGCGCGTCACCATCGGTCTCGTTAACCCATTTAAAACGACGGCGTTCCAGATGCCTAATCCGGGGTGGAACCGATGTGCTCCGGTGACCGGATTGTGACCGCAACCGCAGCCTCCAGGAGCATCGTCGCCCCGATCTGGACGGACAGGTCGCGTTCTGGTGTCTTCGACGAGGCGACGGCTCCGCCGTGCTTGCGGGCGGACGGTCCCGCCGATGTCGGGACGACGGCGGGTTTTCGCCAATCGGGACCGAACACCGGCAGCCCGTCGTGCTCGGTGCGGTTCGCCCATGCGGCGTCGGCGCTCGCGGTGACGATGGCCGCGGCCCGGCTGCGCACCGACTCGGCGGTCTCGTCCTGACCGGGGAGGTCGGTTGCGACCAGAGCGAGATTCCTGGTGAGGACGCCGCCGAACAATCCGCCGTCGCCGCCACCTGCCCCGCGCACCACCCCGTCTGTGGTGAACCGAGCAGCGGTCGCGGTCAGCAACGCGTCGATGCGGTCGAGTCGACGTCGGTCGCCGGTGTGTCGGTAGGCCTCGGTGTACGCGCCGAGAGCCACGCCCTGGCAGTACGTGAACAGAGCGTCGTCGAGGTCGCGGGACCCGTCGGATCGGCGCCACACGCCATCGGCGATCAGCCCGGACGGCAGGCAGAGGTTGTCGTCGATCCAGTCGGCCATCGCGACCGCGCGCTCGACCCGGTCGGTTCGCGACAACAGGATCGCGGCCGGGCCGTTCGCCGGCGCATTGAAGAAGGTGTCGGTGGTGCGCCACGGGATCCCGCCGCCCGACTCCGGCGACCACGCGTCGACCATCCGGTCGCGCAGCACGCGCAGTGCACGCGGTCGGCAACTCGGCCCGCCGGACCCCAGCCTGCGTTCGGTCCGCTCGACGGCGAGACCGAGCCAGGCCATGTCGTCGTAGTACGAGTTGGTCCATCGCCCGACGTTGCGGATCCGGATTCCGCGCAGCAGAGCGGTGGCGTCCCGCGCGCACTGCTCGTCGCCCCGGTGGATCGCGCCGTCGACGAGGACATCGACCAGGTGGGCCTGCCACCAGTAGTTCCACGACGCGGTGAGCCGTTCCTTCGACAGCGGTCGTCCGGCAGGCGGCCATGCGACCCGGCCGATCCGGGTGAACGGAACCCACCCACCGATCGGGCGGAGATGGCGTGCGCGAAGCGCGGATTGAGCCGCGGCGGCCCGGCGCTGCGCCGATTCGACTTCTGGGGACATGCGAGTTAGCCTATTAGCCGGTACATCGAGTTCGCTCGATGCATCGAGTTCAACCAGAGACCGTTGGTCGTCGGAAACGAGTTTTCCGATCGAAGGTCCGGCGAGAGTCGGCGACCCACGCAGGATGAACGTGGAGTACTCCTCACGCTACGCGCTGAGTTCTTGTTCGCCCCGTGCCTCCTGCGCCGGGGCGTTTTTCTTTCGCCTGACATCGATCGGGTGCGCCGCTCTCACGACACGACGGCCTGGGTCCGATTCGGTCCGCTCACCCGGACCGACGTGAAGTGACACGAGAGGAGGCGAAGTATGGCTAAGGCCGAAAAGGTTTCTGCAGTTGCAGAGATCGCCGAGCAGTTCAAGGGCTCCGATGCTGCGGTCGTCACGGAATTCCGTGGCCTGACCGTCACGCAGCTGGGAACCCTGCGTCGCTCGCTCGGTGAAGGTGCAACCTACTCCGTCGCCAAGAACACCCTCGTCAAGCGTGCTGCCGCAGAGGCAGGCGTCGAGGGCCTCGACGAGCTGTTCACCGGTCCGACAGCGATCGCATTCGTCCAGGGCGAGCTTCCCGAAGCTGCCAAGGCAATGAAGACGTTCGCCAAGGAGAACAAGAACCTTGTCATCAAGGGCGGGTACATGGACGGCCGCGCGCTGTCTGTGGCCGAGGTCGAAGAGATCGCCGACCTTGAGTCCCGTGAGGTTCTGCTGGCAAAGCTCGCCGGTGCCATGAAGGGCAACTTGGCAAAGGCTGCAGGGCTGTTCAACCAGCCTGCGTCGCAGGTCGCGCGTCTCGCCGCGGCACTGCAGGAGAAGCAGGAGGCCTCGGGCGACGCGGCCTGAGTCACTGTTGCTCCACCCGATCGGTTCGCCGATCACCACCCATGAACGAGCCTGCACTGCAGGCGCCCCCGCACCGGCGGGGAACTACGGAAGGACGCCACCATGGCGAAGCTCACCGCTGACGAGCTCATCGAGCAGTTCAAGGAACTGACCCTGCTGGAGCTCAGCGATTTCGTGAAGAAGTTCGAAGAGGTCTTCGAGGTCACCGCTGCCGCTCCGGTCGCCGTTGCCGCTGCAGGCGCTCCGGCCGCTGCTGAGGCCGCTGTCGAGCAGGACGAGTTCGACGTCGTGCTCGAGGGTGCGGGCGACAAGAAGATCCAGGTCATCAAGGTCGTGCGTGAGGTCGTCGCCGGTCTGGGCCTGAAGGAAGCCAAGGACCTCGTCGAGGGTGCTCCGAAGGCGCTCCTGGAGAAGGTCAGCAAGGAAGACGCTGAAGCAGCCAAGACCAAGCTCGAAGAGGCTGGCGCTTCGGTCTCGCTGAAGTGATCTGACGCGCCGCACGGCGCACTGGCCACGGTGTGTGGCTGGAAAGGGCGAGGCCCGCAGGAATCCCTGCGGGCCTCGCTTTTTTTCGCTTCAGTACCCGTTTCTCGGGGTGTGTGAGGACGACCCACAGACGCTCCGCGGCCGCCCAGTGGCAGCGGTCTCAGCCACGGGGGGCGGGGAGTCGCCCGTCACTTGGAGTACAGCGATTCTTCGCGTATTCTCAGACCACCGAGAAAGTTACTGTCCAGTAAGGCGATCACAGATCAAGCTTTACCCTGGTCCGATGGTATGAGCGGCCACTCGCGTGAGTTAGAGTGACCGCAGCCACAAACGGCACGCCGGACGAGCGGGAACGCTTGAATGCTGCGACAACGGATGGCGCGGTGACAGGACCGGTGGAGATACGTCTGGAGGGACGCAGTGGGAGTTGAGGTCACCGTCGAGGGACTCACGAAGTCGTTCGGCTCGCAGAACATCTGGAGGGACGTCAGTCTGACGTTGCCTGCAGGTGAGGTCAGCGCATTGCTGGGCCCGTCGGGTACTGGTAAATCGGTGTTCCTGAAGACGTTGATCGGTCTGCTGCACCCGGAGCAGGGTTCGGTGATCGTGGACGGCACGGACATCACGCAGTGTTCGGCGAAGGAGCTCTACGAGATCCGAAAGCTGTTCGGCGTGTTGTTCCAGGACGGTGCGCTGTTCGGTTCGATGAGTCTGTTCGACAACATTGCGTTCCCGCTTCGTGAGCACACGAAGAAGAAGGAAGACGAGATCCGCAAGATCGTCCTGGACAAGGTCGAGTTGGTGGGTCTGACGGGCGCTGAGGACAAGCTGCCCGGTGAGATCTCCGGCGGTATGCGTAAGCGTGCCGGTCTGGCGCGTGCGCTGGTTCTCGATCCCGAGATCATCTTGTGTGACGAGCCGGACTCGGGTCTGGACCCGGTCCGTACCGCGTACATCTCGCAGCTGTTGATCGACATCAACGCCGAGATCGATGCGACGATCATGGTTGTCACGCACAACATCAATATCGCTCGAACGATTCCGGACAACATCGGCATGCTCTTCCGTAAGGAACTGGTGATGTTCGGTCCGCGTGAGCAGTTGCTGACCTCGGAGCAGCCGGTGGTCAAGCAGTTCCTCGCGGGTGATCGTTTCGGTCCGATCGGCATGTCGGAGGAGAAGGACGAGGGCGCTGCTGCGGCGGAGGCCGCGATGCAGGCCGCGGGTATCTCCGGTGGTGGCACGAAGGATGATTTCTCGGAGATCATTCCGCAGGTCCAGCCGAACCCGGGCATGCCGGTCCGCAAGGCCGCGATCCGCCACCGCGCGAACGTGCTCAGCATGATGCACACGCTGCCGGCCAACGCGCAGGAGGCGATCCGCAACTCGATCGCCGAGGAGGATCGGCGCGCTGCCGAACTGCCCGAGACGTCGACCACGCTGGTCGCGCTCGCCGCGACTGACTTCAACGAGCCGAACGTCGAGCGCACCGGGCTGCCCGGCGGCCCGGAGGGCGTCCACGTCGAGCCGACCAACGTGCACGACGTGGTCAACGCTCAGACCGAGAACGGCAACCGGCCGGACCTGGCTAAGACCTCGGTCGCTCAGCCGGCAGGCGATGACGCCTTCACCCAGCCGATCGACACGTCCGCCATCGAGACGGCCATCAACGACAAGTCGAACGGACAGGGGAGTAACCAGGCATGACGAGTGCCACCACGCGTGGCGTCGACAGGATCGGGAAAGCCGGTGAGGGCGCCCTCGCGCAGACCGGCAATATCGTTCAGCTGTTCGTCGACGTCGCACGCCAGCTCTTCGTGCGGCCGTTCCAGTTGCGCGAGTTCATTCAGCAGGCCTGGTTCATCGCCAGCGTCACGATTCTGCCGACGGCGCTCATCGCGATCCCGTTCGGCGCCATCGTCTCGCTGCAGACCGGCTCGCTGATCAAGCAACTCGGCGCTGAGTCGTACACCGGTGCGGCCAGTGTTCTGGTCGTGGTCCAGCAGGGGTCCCCGCTGGTGACCTCACTGCTGGTGGCCGGAGCCGCCGGGTCGGCCGTCGCGGCCGACCTCGGGTCCCGCACCATTCGCGAAGAGATCGACGCGATGGAGGTGCTCGGGATCAACCCCGTCCAGCGCCTCGTCGTGCCACGCGTGTTGGCCATGGTTCTCGTCGCCATCCTGCTGAACGGCCTCGTCGCCGTGGTCGGCATCGGCGGCGGGTACTTCTTCAACGTCGTCGTCCAGGGCGGAACCCCCGGCGCCTACCTGGCGTCGTTCGGCGCCCTGGCCCAACTGCCGGACCTCTACATCTCGACACTGAAGGCCGCGGTCTTCGGTGTGCTGGCCGGTGTGATCGCCGCGTACAAGGGCCTCAACCCGAAGGGTGGTCCGAAGGGCGTCGGCGACGCGGTGAATCAGAGCGTCGTCGTGACGTTCCTGCTCCTGTTCTTCGCGAACCTGATCATCACCGCCGTGTTCCTGCAGATCGTTCCGCCGAAGGTAGGTTAGTGATGACTCGTGGTGTGACGATCGCGAAGAGCCGTCCGGAGTACTACCTCTACGAGGCGCGCAAGCAGCTCGGCAAGCCGTTGAAGATGCTCGACGGCGCAGGCGAACAGATGTCCTTCTACGGGCGGACCCTCGCGTGGATCCCGAAGACCCTCGTGCACTACACGCGCGAAGTGATGCGCCTGTTGGCGGAGGTCGCGTTCGGTTCCGGCGGCCTCGCTGTCATCGGCGGCACGGTCGGCGTGATGATCCTGATGTCCGGTTTCACCGGCGTCGTGGTCGGCATGCAGGGGTATGCGGCTCTCGACCAGATCGGTTCACAGGCGCTGACCGGCTTCCTGTCGGCGTATGTGAACACTCGTGAGGTCGCGCCGCTGGTCGCCGGTCTCGCCTTGTCTGCGACCGTCGGCTGCGGTTTCACCGCCCAACTCGGCGCCATGCGGATCTCTGAGGAGATCGACGCACTCGAGGTGATGGCGGTTCCGTCGATTCCGTTCCTCGTGAGCACTCGCGTCATCGCAGGCTTCGTCGCCGTCATCCCGCTCTACGTGCTCGGGTTGATGGCCGCGTACCTCGCGTCTCGGGTGGTCAACACGGTGTTCAACGGTCAGTCGACGGGTTCGTACGATCACTACTTCAATCTGTTCCTGCCACCGGTCGACGTCTTATGGTCGTTCGGCAAAGTCCTAGTGTTCGCGTTCGTGATCATCATGGTGCACTGCTACTACGGCTACTACGCCAGTGGCGGTCCGGCGGGCGTCGGTGTGGCGGTGGGCCACGCGGTCCGCGCCGCACTCGTGCTGATCGCCGTCATGGACTTCTTCCTCGGACTCGCGATCTGGGGAACCACAACGTCGGTCAGAGTCGGAGGTTAGACGAACGTGGCGACTGCTAAACGCAGGCTGCTCGGCCTGCTCTTCTTCGTCGTGGTCATCGGACTTCTCGCGACTTCGATCCTGAAGTTCCGCGGAGCGTTCGACGATTACACGACGGTCACCCTGCAGACCAGCGACATCGGAAGCGCACTCGGCGTGAACTCCGACGTCAAGGCGCGCGGCGTCCTTGTCGGCACCGTACGTGAAGTGGATGTGCAGTCCGGTGGCAAGGCGACCCTGGAACTGGGTCTCGATCCGAGTAAGGCCAAGGACCTGCCGATCGGAACCACTGGCCGCGTGCTGCCCAAGACGCTCTTCGGCGAGCGGTTCGTCTCGCTGACCGTGCCGGCGGACGGCAAGGGCGAGTTGAGCGACGGCGACGTCATCAAGACCGATCCGCGGGGCAGTTCCAAGGAGGTCGAGGACCTGTTCGACGCCCTGCTTCCGGTGCTCGAAGCGATCCCGCCGCAGGATCTGAACGTGACGCTCACGTCGATCTCGCAAGCGATCGGCGGCAAGGGCAAGGAACTCGGCGACACTTTCGACCGACTGAACACGATCTTCACCCGCGTCAACGCGAACATGGACGACCTGCAGGGCACATTGCGCGGACTCGCGACGTTCTCGGACACCTATTCCGAAGCGCTGCCCGACGTGATCGACGCGCTCGATTCGATTCGAGTCACGGGCAACACGATCGTGGAACGGCAGAGCGACTTGAGTTCCCTGATCTCCACGCTCGGCGTCGCAGCGACCGACACCACGAAGTTCCTGAAGACCAACCGGCGTGACCTGTTGGACCTCACGATCGAGTCGGAGCCGTTCCTGCGCAAGATCGCAAAGCAGTCGCCGACCTTCGGATGCATGTTCCACAACTTCTCGACTCTCCTGCCTGAGGCGGCGAAGATCGTCGGCAAGGGCACGGAGAACCCCGGTGTCCACGTGAACCTGCAGTTCGTGAATCCGCGTGGCCGCTACCTCCCGAACCAGGACGAACCGCGCCTGTTCTGGGAGGACCCGCCCGCTCGGTGCTACGAGCCTGCGACCAATGGCCGACCGTTCCCGCAGTACCCGGGCGGCGGAGTGCCGGACGGCTCGTACCAGCCGCCGTCGCGTAACGCCGGACCGACCACGTGGCCAGATCTGCCGCAGCCGCAGTTCAGCGCGAAGCCCGCCGGAAAGGTCTCCGACGCCGACTATGTCAAGCAGATGAAGCTCGTGTACGGGGCGTCGAGCGGCGTGGACCCGTCGCAGGTTCCCACTTGGATCACATACATCGGCGGAGGCGCCGCAGACGGAGCGGGGGTGACGATCAAGTGAGAGGCCTCATCGCACCATTGGTCAAACTGATCGTCTTCGCAGTCGTGACCGTCATCGCGACGGCGATGCTCGGCCTCACGATCGCGAATGCGGGCGGCGGCGGCCGAACCGGTTACAAAGCCGTCTTCACTGACGCCGCGATGCTCAACCCCGGCGACGAAGTCCGCATCGCGGGTGTCCGCGTCGGTCAGGTGGAGAGCGTCGAGATCACCGAGCGGAACAAGGCGCTTGTCACGTTCAACGTCGACCGCGACTCGCTGCCGGCGAGCACAAACGTGTACATCCGTTACCGGAACCTGACGGGGCTGCGGTACGTCGCACTGGAGAAGGGTGCGGGCCAAGCCAACGAGAAGGTCGAGACGGGCTACACGTTCGGCACCGACCCGAAGGTCGAGAACACTCATCCCGCGGTGAATCTGACCGAACTGTTCAACGGCTTCAAGCCGCTGTTCAAGCAGATCGAGCCGGGCGACATCGACAAGCTCGCGGAGACCATCATCAAGGTCTTCCAAGGCGATATGGACACCACGATCAGCCAGCTGATCAGCCAGACGTCCGAGTTGACGAATGCTCTCGCGGACAAGGATCAGGTGATCGGCGACATGATCACCAACCTGACGAAGGTGCTGGACACCGTGAACCGCAACGACAAGGAGTTCTCCAGCCTTCTGGTGAACACCGAGAAGCTGGTGACCGGATTGGCCGCGCAGCGCGGTTCGATCGGATCGGCCGTCAGCTCGGTGTCGAACCTCACGACGGTGACCGGCTCCATCCTGAGCAAGTCACGGCCGGCGATCCAGGGCGACATCGCCGGGATCAAGTCCCTGTCCGATCAGCTCAACTCGCGCGAAGACGATCTGAAGCAGGCGCTCACCAATCTGCCGGTGAAACTGCAGAAGATCGGTCGCGCTGCGACGTTCGGCTCGTGGTTCCAGTTCTACATGTGCGGTATCGACGTCGTGGCAGGCAACGGTAAGTCGGAACTCCTCACGAAGCCTGCCGTCGGACTGCCCGACATCAACCACGTCCTGTACACCAGTGCCGCCACCCGGTGCTGGAAAGACAACGAGCGACCGGGGGCGTGAACATGACGCGAGAACCGAACTCCCCAGACGCCCAGCGGCCGGAAGACGCCGAGCAGAAGGCGGAACCGAAGAAGAGCAGGCGATTCGCCGGTCGTCGCAGTGCGACGAGCATCGGTGGCATCGGACTGATCATTCTGATCATGGTGACGGTGTCGTCGTTCTACCTGAAAGACCTTCCGCTGATCGGCTCCGGACCGCATTACACCGCGGTCTTCTCCGAGGCAGCGGGTCTCAAGTCCGGCAACGAGGTCCGTGTCGCGGGCGTCAAGGTCGGTCAGGTGACCAAGGTGTCGCTCGACGGAGACAAGGTCGACGTCGACTTCCGTGCCGACAACACCTGGATCGGCGACCAGACACAGGCGTCGATTCAGATCAAGACGGTCCTCGGCCAGAAGTACCTGGCGCTGAATCCACGCGGCAGCGAACTCGCCGACCCGGATGTCCCGTTCACCGACACGGTTTCGCCGTACGACGTCATCGAGGCCTTCGGCGACGCGGCCGACCAGATCGAGAGCATCGACACCGACAACGTCGCGAAGTCGTTGCGCACCATGTCGAACGCCTTCTCCGGCACCGCCGGCGACATCGGGCCGTCGTTGGACGGCATCGCGCGGCTCTCGAACACGATCGCCAGCCGCGACCAGGAAGTGCAGCACCTGTTGCAGGCGACGAAGGACTCGTCGAAGATCCTCGCCGACCGCAATGAGGAGTTCACCCGGTTGATCGCTGGTGCGGGCACGCTGCTCAAGGAACTGAACAAGCGTCAGGAAGACATCTCGGCTCTGCTGGCCAGCACCCAGACGTTGAGCAAGGCGCTGACCGGCATCGTTCGCGACAACGAGGAGCAGCTCGCTCCGGCGCTCGACTCACTCAAGGGCGTGACGGACCTGCTCACCGACCAGAACAAGAATCTGCGCGACACGATCACGAACATGGCGCCGTTCTATCGCCTGTACGCGAACGTGCTCGGCAACGGACGCTGGTTCGAGTCGACCGTGACCAACCTGCTGCCGCCCGCATTGCCGCAACAGAACACGACACGGCCGCCGAACATGCGCGAGAACCTGACTAACGGTGGAACGGAGGCCGGTTGATGACCACCGCTGAGCAGGAGTCCGGAGTGTTCACGCGCCGCAACATCGTGTTCGGTGCACTTGCCATGGTTCTCGTCCTGATCGTCGCCGGCGCCGGATGGTGGGCGTCGACCCTGGTCGGGACGACCAAAGTGCACGCGACGTTCACGAGTGCCGTCGGCATCTACAAGGGCAGCGATGTCCGCGTCCTCGGCGTGGACGTCGGCAAGGTGACGTCAGTGACGCCGCGTGGCGACGTCGTGGACGTCGACATGCGCGTCGACCGCGGGGTCAAGCTGCCCGCAGGCGTTCAGGCCGTGCAGATCATTCCGTCGATCGTCGCCGACCGTTATCTTCAGTTGGCTCCGGCCTACAGCGGCGGGGAAGAGGCGTCCGACGACGTCACGTTGACCACTGATGACACGCGCGTCCCGGTCGAGATCGATGCGATCTACGCCAACCTGCAGAAGCTGTCGAAGTCGCTCGGCCCCGAAGGCGCCAATAAGCGCGGTGCGGTCACCGACTTCGTCGAGACGGCTGCAGACAACCTCGACGGCAACGGAGCAAAGCTCGGCAAGGCGCTGACCAACTTGTCGAAGGCGGCGACGACGCTGTCCGACGGTCGAGGCGACCTCGCGTCGACCATCAAGAACTTGAACGTCTTCGTCGGAGCGCTCCGCGAGAACGACTCCCAGGTGCGGCAGTTCAACTCCCAGATGGCGTCGTTCAACACGTTCCTGGCAGGCGAACGAGACCAGCTCGGCAAGGCTCTGGACTCGTTGTCGTACGCGCTCGGCGACGTCGCGACTTTCGTAGCCGACAACAACGACCGCATCGGCAACGCGATCCGCGACCTGCACCCGACGGGTCAGGCGCTCCTCGACAACAAAGAGCACCTGCTCGAGATCTTCACGGTCCTGCCGGTGACGATCTCGAACCTGATCAACGCGTATGACGCCGAGTCGGGAACCCTCGCGATGCGTCTGAACCTGCCGGATCTACAAGATCCGCTGAGTGCGGGATGTCGCTTCCTGGATTTGAAGAACCTGATGCCGGGCAACCCGCTCGCCATCGACTTCAGTAAGAAGATGGCACCCCTCATCGACGGCTGCGAGAAGGTCGGCAAGCAGGTCACCGACGGCGTCCTCGAGCCGATGCTGCCGATCCTCCCGTTCGGCATCCTCAGTGCGAAGAAGCTGCAGAAGGCTCCGGCACCGGGTACCAACTCCGGTAACCCGGACCCGCGACTCCCCGGAGGCAAGTGATGAAGGTGACGCTCAACAGGCGCGCCCGCGCATCCGCGGTCGGCGCGGTCATGGCAGTCGTCGTCGCAATGTCGTCCGCGTGTGGCGGTTTCCAGTCGATTCCGCTTCCCGGCGGCGTCGATGTGGGCGACGATCCGCGCGAGTACAAGATCGAGTTCGCAGACATCCTCGACCTGGTCCCGCAGTCGATGGTCAAGATGGACGGCGTCCCGGTCGGGCGGGTGACCAAGGTCGAGGTGCCCGAGGACTCGTGGAACGCCCTCGTCACCGTCAGCGTCCGGAACAACGTGGACCTGTCGGACAAGGCGACCGCGGCAGTCCAGCAGACCAACCTGCTCGGCGAGAAGTTCGTTGCTCTCAACGAGCCGCAAGGCGTGTCGGCGTCGACGCCTCGTCAGCCGTCGTCTCGGGTTATCAAGACGGCGCGCACATCGACCACGACGGACATCGAGCAGTTGCTCGGAGCCTTGTCGATGCTGCTCAATGGTGGCGGCATCAACCAGCTGGAGCCGATCATCACCTCGATCAACGAGTCGATCGGCAGCGACCCTGGCCGGTTCGCGTCGCTTCTGCGGCAGACGGAGACCCTGATCTCGGGGCTCAACGCGCAACGCGACGACATCATCCGCGCGATCGACGGTGTCGACCGGTTGTCGGCTCGGGCCAACGACCAGACCGATCAGATCGAGCGGATCCTCGACGAGCTGCCCGCCGGCGTGGAAGTCCTCGAAGAGCAGCGCCCGCAGTTCGTCGACCTGTTGACCAAGCTCGACGACCTCGGTCAGGTCGGCACCGACGTCCTCGGCAAGGCGCACGATTCGATCATCACCGATCTGAAGGCGCTCCGGCCGATCCTCTCCGAGCTGTCGAAGTCGGCGCAGGATGCGGTGACCGCGTTGCCGCTGATGCCGACGATCCCGTTCCCGGACGACCTCCTGCCCGGCGTCCAAGGTGATTCGACCAACCTGTTCATCACTCTCGACCTCCGGCTGCAGAACCAGCTCGAAGCGCTCGGCGTCGGCCAGGGCACACCGAAGTACAGCCCGCCGAGCGTGAAACCGCCGAAGGTGAATCAGAACAACCCGTACATCAACGGGAACGGCCCGCGGTGGGGTTGGCCCACGATCTCGCTGCTCCCGCCGCCGTTGAACTCCCGTCCCGGACCGAACACCCCGCCGTCAGGTGGCCGGTATCCGGTGTCGGGTGCGGAGGCGCCGACGAACTCGTCCCAGAAGACTGAGAAGTCCCAGACGACGACGAAGAAGCCGTCGAAGAAAAAGACGGGAAACCAGTATTCGGTCACGTCCTCGGAATCTGGTGGCAGTTTCCTGGACGCTCCGATCTCGATGATGCGGGGTGAAGGCTGATGATGAGCCGATTGGTCAAAATTCAGTTGATCATCTTCGTCGTCGTCGGAGCGGTGGCGATCGTGTATGTGGGCGCCAAGTACGCCCGGCTGGACAAGATGGTCGGCGTCGGGACGTACGACGTGACGATCCAGGCCGAGAACGCCGGCGGTGTGTTCCCGAACGCCGAGGTCACCTATCGAGGCGTCCCGGTCGGACTGGTGGGCGACATGGAGTTGACCACCGACGGCATGGTGATCCACCTCGACATGAATTCCGACGGCCCAGACATCCCGGCGTCGGCGAAAGCCGTCGTGGCGAACCGGTCGGCGATCGGTGAGCAGTTCGTCGACCTCCGTCCGCCGAACGACGAGGGCCCGTACCTGGAGGCCGGGTCGGTCATCAGGAACTACTCGCTCCCGCCGAAGCTGCAGGACGTCATCGGTGACGCGATCACGCTGACCGAGACGGTCCCGACCGACGATCTGCGCACTGTCGTCACCGAACTCGGTAAGGCGTTCAATGGCCAGGGCGAGAACCTGACTCGGCTGATCGACTCGCTGGACAAGCTGTCCCGGACCGGTGTCGACAATCTCGACGACACCATCTCGTTGATCAACAACTCGAACGTGGTGTTGTCGACTCAGGCCGACCAGTCGGACGAGATCCTGTCGTGGTCGAAGAATCTCGACCGTGTCGCGGCGACCCTCGAGGGCTCCGATCCGGCGATCCGGCGCATCCTGTCCGACGGTCCGCGAGCTGCGACGACGTTGTCGAACTTCTTGGAGACGAACGGTGACGACACCACCAAGCTGATCCACCAGCTCGGGCGGACGGTCGACACGATCTCGCCGACCTCGTTCGCGACGGGCGCGACCTTCGCGATGCTGTCGGCACTCTCGGCCGGTAGCCACTCGCCGACACCGGGCGACGGCCAGATCCACTTCGGCATCGTGCTGGAGACGGACAACCCGCCGAGCTGTACTCGTGGCTACGAGAGCACCGACAAGATGATCGCCGAGATGAAGAAGCGGGACCCCGACTTCGACATCAACTACGACGACTTCCCGTTCAACACGAAAGCAAGCTGTGACGTCCCGGTGGGCAACCCGACGGGTGTGCGTAGCGCAGGTCGCGCCGCGCTGGCGAATCCGGACTACGTTCAGCCGTGGGACAACAAGCCGAAGGCCGACCCGGACAAGCTCAACCTCAATCCGATCGCCACTCAGTTGGCGCGACTGATGGGTGTGCACGCGAAGTGACCTTCGAGTCGTTTCGCGGACATCCTGTCGCCGGTTGAACGTAAGAACGGGGCAAAACCCTCCAACCGGCACACAGTCTGCCGTGACATTCGATAGGTACAGTGGCGCTCGATGAATTCTGATGAGATCAGCGAACCGGACTCGGTCGACGAGCCGGTGAGCGAGGAGACAGGCGCAGGGGAGACGAGCGCTGAGACGGGCGACGTATCTGCTGCCGACGACGACGCGCAGACGCAGGGAGGCGACGACTCGGCAGACGGAGACGATTCCGCTGAAGACGACTCCGCTGAGGACGACTCCGCTGGGGACGACTCGGCTGAAGACGACTCCGCTAGGGAGCCCTCCGACGAGTCTTCTGGCGCCGATGGCGAGTCTGACTCGCCCCGGC
Organism: Gordonia zhenghanii; assembly: GCF_021738965.1. GTDB lineage: Bacteria > Actinomycetota > Actinomycetes > Mycobacteriales > Mycobacteriaceae > Gordonia > Gordonia zhenghanii. The sequence goes on from NZ_JAKKOQ010000006.1 coordinate 157,419, forward strand.
ACCCGGTGGCGTCAATGGTCCTCGCAGTCGCGGTCGCCGCGCTCGTCGCGGCAGTCGTCTGCGTCGGATACTTCGGGTACACCGGCATCCGGGCGTACACCGTCGACTCGGGTCGCGAACAGGCGCGGGTCGAAGCGGTCGACGGTGCTGAGCAGGCGATGCTGAACATCCTCACTGTGGACGACACGGGCGTCGACGAATGGCAGAAGCGGATGAAGTCGTCGCTGACCGGTGACGCGCTCAAGCAGGCGATCGAGGAGACGAGCGGCGGAGTCGTGAAGCAGATCGAAGCTGCGAAGAAGAACAACCTGACCATCAAGGCCTCGATCGTGCGCAGTGCCGCGACCGAACTGAACCCAGATGAGGACACCGCGACGGTGTTCGTCCTGAGTCAGGCGGCGACCTCCGAAGCGCCCGGCCAGCCGCAGCCGCAGTCGACGCTGCTCTCGATGGTCAAAGACGACGGCGCGTGGAAGGCCGACAAGATCGTTCCGCTCACCGACATCACGTACTACGACGACTCGGCGACGCCCGAGAGCGCCCCCCAGTCAGGGACACCCCAGTCAGGGACACCCCAGTCAGGGACACCCCAGTCAGGGACACCCCAGCAGGGCGGACAGCAGCAGGGAGGCGGCAACTGATGGCGGCCGAACGTCCGAACCAGCGTCGTCCCCGTAAGGTCGCAGGCCGTACGGCGGCACGTGTCGAACTGTCCCAGGAGGCGCAGGACCGGAGGAAGACGGCCGGTGAGCAGGCAGAGACGGTCGCGCTCACCAAGAAGTCGTCCGCTGCCGAGCCCGCCGTCGCCGAACCCGCCGGCGATGCGCAGGCCACGCGGACTGTCGGGCTGCGTAAGCCCGAGTCCGGCGTGGACCGCAAACGTAGCCGGGTCGAGGCCGAACGAGGGGTCGCCGAACGCGAGCGGGCTGCGACCGACGTCGAACCCGGGGTCAACGACACGAAGGGCACGTACCGCCTGGCCGCTGTCCTCGGAGCCATCGCAGTAGTCATCGGCGCCATTGCGGCCGTCCTCGCGTTCCACCCGGGCGCCGACGTGTCCGACAACAAGGCGTTCGTCGATCAAGAGGCGTCTGAGAAGGTTCTCGCGCAGGCCCGTACGGCAGCGTGCGCACCGTTCCAGTTCAAGTACCAGAACCTCGACCACTGGCTCGCGGATGCGGAGAGCAAGCTGAGCGGGTCGGCCGGCGAACAGTTCAAGACGCATCTGAAGACGAATCGTTCGATCATCGAGCAGACCAAGGCGTCGTCGGTGTGCCGCGTCGAGACCGTGGGTCTGATGGATCTCACGCGCGATCGGGCGACGGTCCTCGCCGCGCTCCAGATCGACATCACGCGTGACGGTGCGCTGGTCGAGTCGAACAAGCCCAAGACCGGCGTCGTGCTCGTCCGTAACGGCGACGACTGGCTGGTCGACGAGTTCCTCGATCCCTAGTCAGTAGTCCGTACGGAGAATCTCGGCCGGCGAGCCCGTGCTCGCCGGCCTGGAGATCGGCCGGTCGTCCGTATCTGCCACGAATTTTGCGGCGGATCCGCGCGTTCCCTTGACGAGCGGGTGCCTCGGGGGCCACTCTAGTCAGCAACCGATCGACTCAGGTGGCAGCCGAGCGATCTCGGTTCTATTGTGAGTTGACAAAACTCGCCTCTCTTCTGATACAGTTGGACGTTGCGCTGGCTGCCTCCTGTTCGCTGTTTGATGCCCTTCCGGTCACCTCGGTGCCCGTCGTGGGAATTCGCTGCTCACCAGGTCGATATGCCTCGCAGCGGCCCCACGGCCAACGGCTATATGCCATGCACCGAGAAACTTCGTGTTGGAAGGACGCATCTTGGCTCTCGACCGCCAGTCCACCTCAACCACTGCGGGTATCATCCCGGGAGCGCCGCACCGCGCTTCATTCGCAAAGATTGACGAGCCACTGGAGGTACCGGGTCTCCTGGACGTCCAGCTCGACTCGTTCGATTGGCTCGTCGGCACGCCTGAATGGCGCGCCAAGGCGATCGCCCGCGGTGAAGAGAACCCGGTCGGCGGACTCGAGGAGGTCCTCCGCGAACTGTCACCCATCGAGGACTTCTCGTCGTCGATGTCTCTGTCATTCTCCGAGCCTCACTTCGACGAGGTCAAGGCCTCGATGGATGAGTGCAAAGACAAGGACATGACGTACGCGGCTCCGCTGTTCGTCACCGCCGAGTTCATCAATAACAACACCGGCGAGATCAAGTCGCAGACCGTCTTCATGGGCGACTTCCCGATCATGACCGAAAAAGGCAGCTTCATCATCAACGGCACCGAGCGTGTCGTTGTGAGCCAGCTCGTCCGCAGTCCCGGCGTGTACTTCGACGCCACCATCGACAAAGCCACCGAGAAGACTCTGCACTCGGTCAAGGTGATCCCGGGCCGCGGTGCATGGCTCGAATTCGACGTCGACAAGCGTGACACCGTCGGTGTCCGTATCGACCGCAAACGCCGTCAGCCGGTCACCGTGCTGCTGCAGGCCCTCGGTCTGACCCGTGAGGAGATCGCCGAGCGCTTCGGCTTCTCCGAGATCCTCATGTCGACGCTGGAGAAGGACTCGACCGGCAACCAGGACGAGGCACTCCTCGAGGTGTACCGGAAGCTGCGTCCGGGCGAGCCGCCGACCAAGGAGTCGGCGGAGAGCCTGCTGGAGAACCTGTTCTTCAAGGACAAGCGCTACGACCTCGCTCGCGTCGGTCGCTACAAGATCAACAAGAAGCTCGGCATGACCGACGCTCCGATGTTCGGCGAGTCGGTTCTGACCCGCGAGGACATCATCGCGACGGTGGAGTACCTCGTGCGTCTGCACGAGGCCGACCTGAACATCACCTCGACCATGACGGTCCCCGGCGGCGTCGAGGTCCCGGTCGAGGTCGACGACATCGACCACTTCGGCAACCGTCGTCTGCGCACGGTCGGCGAGCTGATCCAGAACCAGATCCGTGTCGGTCTGTCCCGTATGGAGCGCGTCGTCCGCGAGCGCATGACCACGCAGGACGCCGAGGCGATCACCCCGCAGACGCTGATCAACATCCGTCCCGTCGTGGCCGCGATCAAGGAGTTCTTCGGAACCAGCCAGCTGTCGCAGTTCATGGACCAGAACAACCCGCTGTCGGGCCTGACCCACAAGCGTCGCCTGTCGGCGCTCGGCCCGGGCGGTCTGTCGCGTGAGCGCGCAGGCCTCGAGGTCCGCGACGTCCACCCGTCGCACTACGGCCGCATGTGCCCGATCGAGACCCCGGAAGGACCGAACATCGGTCTGATCGGTTCGCTTTCGGTGTACGCACGGGTCAACCCGTTCGGTTTCATCGAGACGCCGTACCGCAAGGTCGTCGACGGCAAGGTCACCGATCAGATCGAGTACATGACCGCTGACGAAGAGGACCGTTACCTCATCGGCCAGGCGAACACGAACTACGACGCCGACGGTGTCATCACCGATGAGCGCGTGCTCGTGCGCATCAAGGGCGCCGAGGTCGAGTTCGTTCCTGCTCTGCGGGTCCAGTACCTCGACGTCTCGCCGCGCCAGATGGTGTCGGTCGCGACCGCGATGATTCCGTTCCTCGAGCACGACGATGCCAACCGTGCCCTGATGGGCGCGAACATGCAGCGTCAGGCCGTGCCGCTCGTCCAGAGCGAGTCGCCGCTGGTCGGCACCGGCATGGAACTGCGTGCCGCCGTCGATGCGGGCGACGTCATCATCACCGGCAAGACGGGTGTCGTCGAAGAGGTCTCGGCCGATTACATCACCGTGATGGCCGACGACGGCACTCGCGACAGCTACCGGCTGCGCAAGTTCGAACGAAGCAACCACGGCACCTGTGCAAACCAGGTTCCGATCGTCGACGAGGGACAGCGCGTCGAGTCCGGCCAGGTCCTGGCCGACGGCCCCTGCACCGATCAAGGCGAGATGGCGCTCGGCAAGAACCTGCTCGTGGCGATCATGCCGTGGGAGGGTCACAACTACGAGGACGCGATCATCCTGAGCCAGCGCCTCGTCGAAGAGGACACGCTCACGTCGATCCACATCGAGGAGCACGAGATCGATGCCCGCGACACCAAGCTCGGTGCCGAGGAGATCACTCGTGACATTCCGAACGTCTCGGACGAGGTCCTCGCCGATCTCGACGAGCGCGGCATCGTGCGCATCGGTGCCGAGGTCCGTGACGGCGACGTGCTGGTCGGCAAGGTCACGCCGAAGGGCGAGACCGAGCTGACCCCGGAGGAGCGTCTGCTCCGCGCGATCTTCGGTGAGAAGGCGCGCGAGGTCCGCGACACGTCGTTGAAGGTTCCGCACGGCGAGACCGGCAAGGTCATCGGCGTCCGCGTCTTCAGCCGTGACGACGATGACGATCTCGCTCCCGGTGTCAACGAGTTGGTGCGCGTCTACGTCGCACAGAAGCGCAAGATCCAGGACGGCGACAAGCTGGCAGGCCGACACGGCAACAAGGGCGTCATCGGCAGGATCCTCCCGCAGGAGGACATGCCGTTCCTGCCCGACGGCACGCCGGTCGACATCATCCTCAACACCCACGGTGTTCCGCGTCGTATGAACATCGGCCAGATCTTGGAGACGCACCTCGGGTGGGTCGCCAAGGCCGGTTGGAACATCGACACCGAGAAGCTCGAGGAGGAGTGGGCCAAGCGCCTGCCCGCCGACATGCGCTCGGCCGAGCCGGACACGAACACCGCGACCCCGGTGTTCGACGGTGCGAAGGACGACGAGTTGGCAGGTCTGCTCGGTTCGACCCTGCCGAACCGTGACGGCGACGTCATGGTCGGTGCGGACGGAAAGGCGACTCTGTTCGACGGCCGTTCCGGCGAGCCCTTCCCGTACCCGGTCGCGGTCGGCTACATGTACATCATCAAGCTGCACCACTTGGTCGACGACAAGATCCACGCGCGTTCGACCGGTCCGTACTCGATGATCACGCAGCAGCCGCTCGGTGGTAAAGCGCAGTTCGGTGGACAGCGTTTCGGTGAGATGGAGTGCTGGGCGATGCAGGCGTACGGCGCCGCATACACCCTGCAGGAGCTCCTGACCATCAAGTCGGACGACGTCGTCGGCCGAGTGAAGGTCTACGAGGCGATCGTCAAGGGCGAGAACATCCCGGAGCCGGGTATCCCCGAGTCGTTCAAGGTGCTCCTCAAGGAACTTCAGTCGCTCTGCCTCAACGTGGAGGTGCTGTCGTCCGACGGTGCAGCCATCGAGATGGCCGACAGCGATGACGAAGACCTCGAGCGTGCGGCCGCGAACCTGGGCATCAACCTCTCGCGCAACGAGAACGCGACCGTCGACGACCTCGCGAACTGATCACGCAGGGGAACTCCGTTCCCGTGAATCACGGCTCTGACCACTGATTCACGGGACGGGGTCGCCCCCGGACGACTGACACGACTTAGACCTCGACGCTTTTAGAGCTGATTAGCTTTCTGAGGAAGGGCAATAGATTGCTCGACGTAAACTTTTTCGACGAACTGAAGATCGGTCTCGCGACCGCCGACGACATCCACAAATGGTCGTACGGTGAGGTCAAGAAGCCGGAGACCATCAACTACCGCACCCTGAAGCCGGAGAAGGACGGACTCTTCTGCGAGAAGATCTTCGGTCCGACCCGCGACTGGGAGTGCTACTGCGGCAAGTACAAGCGCGTCCGCTTCAAGGGCATCATCTGTGAGCGCTGCGGCGTCGAGGTGACCAAGGCCAAGGTGCGCCGTGAGCGCATGGGCCACATCGAGTTGGCCGCACCGGTCACGCACATCTGGTACTTCAAGGGTGTGCCGAGCCGTCTCGGCTACCTGCTCGACCTGGCGCCGAAGGATCTCGAGAAGATCATCTACTTCGCCGCCTACGTGATCACGTCGGTCGACGACGAACTGCGTCACGCCGAGCTCTCGACCCGTGAGGCCGAGATCGGTGTGGAGCGCAAGGCGATCATGGACGACCTCGAGGCCGCACTGGCCGAGCGTCAGACCAAGCTCGAAGCCGACCTCGCCGAACTCGAGGCCGAGGGCGCGAAGGCCGACGCCAAGCGCAAGGTCCGCGACGGCGGCGAGCGCGAGCTCAAGCGCATGCGTGACCACGCCAACCGTGAAGTCGAGGCACTCGACGAGATCTGGGACAAGTTCACCAAGCTGTCCCCGGGCGAGCTGATCATCGACGAGCGTCTGTACCGCGAGCTCGAGGACCGCTTCGGCGAGTACTTCGCAGGCTCGATGGGCGCCGAGGCGATCAAGAAGCTCCTCGAGACCTTCGACATCGACGCCGAGGCCGAGATCCTGCGCGAGACCATCCGCAGCGGCAAGGGCCAGAAGAAGCTGCGTGCGCTCAAGCGACTGAAGGTCGTCGCCGCGTTCCAACGGTCGGGCAATGAGCCGAAGGGCATGGTCCTCGAGGCCGTGCCGGTGATCCCGCCGGAGCTTCGTCCGATGGTTCAGCTCGACGGCGGTCGTTTCGCGACGTCCGACCTGAACGATCTGTACCGCCGCGTCATCAACCGCAACAACCGACTCAAGCGACTGATCGACCTCGGCGCGCCCGAGATCATCGTCAACAACGAGAAGCGCATGCTTCAGGAGTCGGTCGACGCACTGTTCGACAACGGCCGTCGTGGTCGTCCGGTCACCGGACCGGGCAACCGTCCGCTCAAGTCGCTCTCTGATCTACTCAAGGGCAAGCAGGGTCGCTTCCGTCAGAACCTCCTCGGCAAGCGTGTCGACTACTCGGGTCGTAGCGTCATCGTCGTCGGTCCGCAGCTCAAGCTGCACCAGTGCGGTCTGCCGAAGCTGATGGCTCTGGAGCTGTTCAAGCCGTTCGTGATGAAGCGTCTGGTCGACCTGAACCAGGCGCAGAACATCAAGTCGGCCAAGCGCATGGTGGAGCGTCAGCGCCCCGCCGTGTGGGACGTCCTCGAAGAGGTCATCGCGGAGCACCCGGTTCTGCTGAACCGTGCGCCGACGCTGCACCGTCTGGGCATCCAGGCGTTCGAGCCGCAGCTCGTCGAGGGCAAGGCGATCCAGCTTCACCCGCTCGTCTGTGAAGCGTTCAACGCCGACTTCGACGGTGACCAGATGGCCGTGCACCTTCCGCTGTCGGCGGAGGCGCAGGCCGAAGCACGCATCCTGATGCTGTCGAGCAACAACATCCTGTCGCCTGCGTCGGGTCGCCCGCTCGCCATGCCGCGTCTGGACATGGTGACCGGTCTGTACTTCCTGACCACCCAGAAGCCGGGTGCGAAGGGCGAGTACCAGCCGGCGAACGGTGACGACGTCGAGCGCGGTGTGTACTCGAGCCCCGCGGAAGCTCAGATGGCCGTCGATCTCGGCACGTTGAGCATGCAGGCGTCGATCAAGGTGCGTCTGACCGACCAGCGTCCGCCCGCGGACGTCGAGGCTCAGCTGTTCTCGGACGGCTGGCACCGGGGCATGGCGTGGGAGACCACGACCACGCTCGGCCGTGTGCTCTTCAACGAGCTGCTGCCGCGCGATTACCCGTTCATCGACGAGCAGATGCCGAAGAAGCGTCAGGCCGTGATCATCAACGATCTCGCCGAGCGCTACCCGATGATCGTCGTCGCGCAGACCGTCGACAAGTTGAAGGACGTCGGCTTCTACTGGGCGACCCGTTCGGGCGTCACCGTCTCGATGTCGGACGTCCTGGTTCCGCCTGCCAAGGCCGAGATCCTGGAGCGTTACGAGGAGCGTGCCGACGGGCTGGAGCGCAAGTACCAGCGCGGTGGTCTGACCACCGAGGAGCGTCGCGACGCTCTGGTCGAGATCTGGAAGCAGGCCACCGAAGAGGTCGGCCAGGCTCTGGAGGACTACTACCCGGACGACAACCCGATCACGATGATCCCGAAGTCGGGCGCCACCGGCAACATGACGCAGGTCCGCAACCTGTCGGGCATGAAGGGCCTGGTGACGAACCCGAAGGGTGAGTTCATCCCGCGCCCGATCAAGTCCTCGTTCCGTGAGGGTCTGACCGTCGCCGAGTACTTCATCAACACGCACGGTGCTCGTAAGGGTCTGGCCGACACGGCTCTGCGTACGGCGGACTCGGGTTACCTGACTCGTCGTCTGGTCGACGTCTCGCAGGACGTCATCGTCCGCGAAGAGGACTGTGGCACCGAGCGCGGCATCAACGTGCCGCTCGCGGAGCGACAGGCGGACGGCACGCTCATCCGTGACGCGCACGTCGAGACCTCCGCGTACGCCCGTACGCTCGCGGTGGACGCGGTGGACGCTGACGGCAACGTCGTCATCGAGAAGGGCCACGATCTCGGCGATCCGGCGATCGAGGCTCTCCTCGCTGCAGGCGTCACCGAGGTGAAGGTCCGTTCGGTCCTCACCTGTGCGACCGGCACCGGCGTCTGCGCCTACTGCTACGGCCGTTCGATGGCCACCGGCAAGCTCGTCGACATCGGTGAGGCCGTCGGCATCATCGCGGCTCAGTCGATCGGTGAGCCCGGCACGCAGCTGACGATGCGTACGTTCCACCAGGGCGGTGTCGGTGACGACATCACGGGCGGTCTGCCGCGTGTCACCGAGTTGTTCGAGGCGCGTGTCCCCAAGGGCAAGGCTCCGATCGCCGAGGTGTCCGGCCGCGTCTCCATCGAGGACGACGATCGTTTCTACAAGATCACGATCGTGCCCGACGACGGCAGCGAAGAGGTCGTGTACGACAAGATCTCGAAGCGTCAGCGCATGCGTGTCTTCAAGCACGAGGACGGCACCGAGCGTCTCTTGGCCGATGGTGACCACGTCGAGGTCGGCCAGCAGCTCATGGAAGGTGCTGCCGATCCGCACGAGGTGCTTCGTGTGATGGGTCCGCGCCAGGTGCAGATCCACCTCGTCAACGAGGTCCAGGAGGTGTACCGCAGCCAGGGTGTGTCGATCCACGACAAGCACGTGGAGACGATCGTCCGCCAGATGCTCCGTCGCGTCACGATCATCGACTCCGGTGCGACCGAGTTCCTGCCGGGTTCGTTGACCGAGCGCGCCGAGTTCGAGGCCGCTAACCGGTCGGTCGTCGCCGAGGGCGGGGAGCCGGCTGCCGGCCGTCCGGTCCTCATGGGCATCACGAAGGCGTCGCTGGCGACGGACTCGTGGCTGTCGGCGGCATCGTTCCAGGAGACGACGCGAGTCCTGACCGATGCGGCGATCAACAGCCGCAGCGACAAGCTCGTCGGCCTCAAGGAGAACGTGATCATCGGTAAGTTGATCCCGGCCGGTACCGGCATCGACCGTTACCGCAACATCCAGGTCCAGCCGACCGAGGAAGCTCGTGCCGCTGCGTACGCGCTGCCTACGTACGACGACACCTACTACAGCCCGGACAGCCCGTTCGGTGCTCCGAGTGGTGCGGCCGTCCCGCTGGACGACTACGGTTTCGGCGGCGACTTCCGCTGACCCGCTGAACGACGAGGCCCCCACCGCGAGGTGGGGGCCTTCTCGTTCTCCCGGCCACGTCACACTGGTCGAGCGGGCCCACGCTGGTCGAGGCCCCCCTCACGTTGGTCGATCGGAGTCGAGGCCCCTGCCACGTTGGTCGAGCGGAGTCGAGGCCCCTGCCACGTTGGTCGAGCGGAGTCGAGGCCCTAGAACGTGTTCTACAGTGACGGTATGAGCTTTGTAAATGACAACAGCATCGAGATCGCCGCGCCCGCCGACGTCGTCTGGAGCGTACTGACCGATTTCGACGCTTACCGCGAGTGGAATCCTTTCCAACTGGAGTGTTCGACGGCCTTCACTCCCGGCGCACCGATCGACATGAAGGTGGATCTAGGTCCCGGCGGACCGATGCGCCAGCGGGAGTTCATCGATGAGGTCGACGTCGCGAACCGATGGTTCACCTACCGGATGAAGCCTGCACCGTTCGGACTCGTCACCAGCCTGCGCCGACAGACGGTCGTCGAGGTCGACGCCGGGCGATCGAGGTACGAGTCGCACTTCGAGATCAACGGTGCGCTGTCGGTTGTCGTGAAGGCTCTGTTGGGCAAGTCCATGGTCAGCAAGTTCGCGGCTGCGACGAAGGCACTCGGCGCTCGCTCGGAGGCCGTGAGTCGGTAGCAGCGGAGCCGCTAGCTGGTTGAGCCGGTGAGGAGCGTGGTGACGAGCCGTGTCGAAACCCGGTGCGGTGGGGCGTCAGAGGTCTCGACCCTTCGACTGAGTCAGGCTCCGATGGACCGGGCGATCATCGGCCACGAGTTGTGGAGGTCGGCGCTGAAGAGACCCCAGGTGTGGACGCCGTCGTTGCGGTGGACGAACCGGTGGGGGATCCGCAGGCTGTTGAGCCGGTTCGACATGTTCGTCGTGCACCTCAGTGCGACTCGTTCGATCACATTGCCTCCGACGAGCCCGCCGCCGTTGCGCAGGAGGCTGCCGTCGACCGGGCCTGCGACGCCGGAGCCCGCGGAGAGGTAGATCGCGGTGCCGCGGAGCTTGCCCGCGTTGACGATCGGATCGTGGTGTCGCCATTGGGGGCTGCCGGGCGGACCCCACATGTTGGCGACGTTCCCGCCGCCCCGGGAGACGACCGCGGTGTTCGCGAGGAGCCCGAGGGGGTCGCTGGTGCTCGGGCAGCCGCTGTATGAGGCGACCGCACGCCAGCGCGACGGTGCGTGCGTCACGATGTCGAGGGCCGGGCCCGCCGTCATGGAGACGCCAGCGAGAGCTTTGACTCCGTTGGTGCGGTAGGCGGCGTCGATCGCTGCCGGGAGTTCCCGGTTGACGTACGTTTCCCATTTGTTCACGCCGAGCGCCGGGTCGGCGGAGTTCCAGTCGGTCCACATGGAGAACTTGCCGCCGATCGGCAGGACGACGTTCACTCGCTTTCGCGCGAAGTAGGCGCGGACACCGCCGTTGTTGTACCAGGAGATTCCGTCCTCGGCGCCGCCTGCTCCCGGAAGCATGTAGAAGGACGGCAGCCCCGCAGGCTTGCCGCCGGGATGCAGGACGTGGTTGCCGATCACCCGGTGCATGGACGGCGAGTACACCGAGACGAGGTCGACCTGTGGGCTGATGGGTTGAATGCCGACGACGCGGGGCGCTGCACTTGCGACCGGCAGGCCGGGGGCCATTCCGGCGAGCAGCGAGAGCACGGCGGCGACGAGGACGGCTCGCGAGGCGAGACGACGACGCGGCCGCTTCGAATCTGTTGTCGAAACTCCGACGGCGGCGCGGGACACAACAACCATTACTCGACGGTAGGGGCGGTCGGCGTCCCGGCCGAATCGCGTTACACGTTTGTTGTTCGATCGACGCACGTTCGTCGGTCGAGACCGTTCGGACGAATGCTCGCGCCGTCGACGTCGCACCGCGCGTCCGGTTCGGCCACCGACTCGGGCTACGGCCTCCTACAGTGGAACGCGTGGCAGAGCGCACGGAGCGAGACCGGCCGTCGGCGCGATTCCGATGGCTGCTGCACATCGACCTGGACCAGTTCCAGGTCTCTGCCGAACGTCTGCGACGAACGGATCTGATCGATATCGCGGTGATCGTCGGCGGTGACGGCGATCCGTCGCACGGTCGGCAGGTCGTGACCTGTGCGTCGTACGAAGCGCGCGCCGCAGGTGTTCGAGCCGGGCTGCCGATGCCTGCTGCGAAGAAGAAGTGCCCGGATGCAGTGTTCCTTCCACTCGACATGGACTACTACACGCAGGTGTCGACTCGCGTGATGGACGTGCTTCGCGAACAGGGGTACCCGGTCGAGGTGTGGGGGTTCGACGAGGCCTACCTCGGTATCGACGGCGGGGGTATCGACGCCTCGGCCGGCGGGCGGCCCCACGAACGGACGGAGATCGTCGCACTGGCCGATCGGATCCGCCGAGCGGTCTCGGACGCGACCGGTCTTCCGTGCTGCCTCGGGGTCTCCGACAACAAGCAGCGTGCCAAAGCGGCGGCGGGATTCGCGAAGGCGGCGGTGCGATCGCCCGACGCTGCAGCGGAAGATCGGGTATTCGTGCTCGACGACGTGAACTGGGCCGAACTGATGGGTCCCCGACCATGTCGTGACCTGTGGAGCGTCGGCCCGAAGACGGCCGCGAAACTCGCCGACCGCGGAATCGACACCGTGGACCGGCTCCAGGGCGTCGCGCGGGACGACTTGGTCGAGTGGTTCGGTCCGAGCCAAGGCAACTGGCTGTACGTTCTGTGCCGCGGGGGAGGGGACGATGCGATCGCGGTGGAACCGTGGATCGCGAGATCGCATTCACGATCGCGGACGTACCCCGAAGACCTGACCGATCGCGAACAGGTCCGCGCAGCGGCGACTGAGCTGGCCCGCGAAGTGCGTGAGCAGGTCATGAACGAAGGCCGTGTCCCGTTCCGTGTGGGACTCACGGTTCGGACGTCGACCTTCTACACGCGTACCAAGATGCGGAAGATGGCCGAGCCGAGCACCGAGTTCGCGGCGATCGGCCCGGTCGTCGACGGTCTCGTCGACGCCTTCGATCTCGACCGGCCAGTCCGGCTGTTGGCGGTCCGACTGGAACTGCTCGACGTGTGACGCGACAGCTTGCCTAGCGGGGAATCCGTAGCGCGACGAGTCTCGCCTCGGGGTCGGTGTCGAGGCCGATCCGGTCCCATTCGACGCCCACCTGGACCACGGCGTATGCCGACGTCGGGAAGCGGTCGATGGACCCGTCGGCGTCCAGAGTCAGCGCGGTCTCGGGCACGCCGGGGAAGTGCCCGACCATCACGACAGTCTCGGCTTCGGCTGGGGCATGGATGCGCAGCACCTCGAGAAGTTCGTCCGGGGTGCCGCCGTAGATGTCGGCGACGTACTCGGTGGGTGCGTCGATCTCGGCCCGTTCCAGCGTCGAGCGGGTACGGGTCGCCGTCGAACACAGGACGGCGTCGACGCGGTAGCCGTCGTCCCGGATCCAGTCGCCTGCGAGCGCGGCCTGACGACGTCCGCGTTCGTTGAGGGGACGCTCATGATCGGCGACGCCGAGCGGGTAATCGCTCTTTCCGTGTCGGAGCAGGATCAGCGTTCGGCTCATGCCGCCCCCTGGGCACGGTCGGCGGTCGACGCGGTCGCCATCGTCCGCAGCACATGCGCGGTCGCGCGCCACGCCGCTGATTCTTGCGTGTAGTAGGCGTGGGCGTCGATGTCGCAGGCGCCCGCCGCCTCATCGGCCAATTCTGCCAACTCCAGGTGTTCGTCGAGGCACCGTGTCATGAGACCGCGCAAGCGGTCGCCGCGGCAGGCGGCGTCGATCTCCGCCGATGACAGGGTCATCAGGCGTTCCAATTCGCTGCGATACATGAGTCAACGGTAGATCGGACGTCCGACAATTCCGGGTAGGCGCGCAATCGGGCGCAGAGCGCTCGGTGATGTGAACGCCGACGTGTTCATCCGAATATGTGACATATCCATGCGGGGCGGTCGCGACTGCGTGGTGGGCCCGCGCCGACCGCTAGTCTGGGCGGGATGCACACCTGGGTTCCCGCACTGCTGGCGATCGCCGCAGCGTTGTTGATCGCTGCGGGCACCGTGCTGCGACAACGGTCGTCGTCGGCGAGCGGCGCCATCACCAGCGGGTGGTGGCTCGGCGCGTCGATCGCGTTCTCCGGCTTCTTCCTGCAGGCCGCAGCGCTCGGACTGGGATCGATCCTTCTCGTGCAACCCCTCATCGTGCTCGCGGTACTGTTCGCGCTGCCGTTGGAGGCCTGGGCCGACCACCGGAGCCCGCGCAGATCCGAATGGGCGTGGGGCGGCGTGCTCGTGGTGTGCGTCGTCGTGTTCCTGCTGATCGCGCGTCCCGTCTCGACGGACCGTCGACCAGACGTAGTGATCATGGGATGCACAGTCGGCGCCGTGGTGGCGGGCCTGATCGCACTGGTCGTGGTGGCCGAGCGGTGCAGCAACCGGCACCACAAGGCGCTGCTGTACGGCCTGGCGTCCGGTGCGTTGTTCGGGGTGTCGTCGCTGCTGATCAAGGCCGTGGCGTTCCGGGTGATCGACGATCCGCTGTCGGTCTTCGTCCACTTCGAGGTGTATCTGTTGGTCCCGGTGGCGCTGCTCGCCGTCGTCGCGCAGCAGCGTGCGTTCGGTGCGGGCGATCTGCAGACGTCGTTCCCGGCGATGAACGTCATGGAGCCTGCGGTCGCGATGGTCCTGGGTGTCGCACTCCTCGGCGAAACCCTGACGGTCGGGGTGTCTGCGACGATTCTGCTGGCCGCCATCCTGGCGCTGTCCGTGGTGGCCGTGGTCAAGTTGGCCAGACATGCAGCGATCCGCGGGGACCAGCGTGTGCTGGCGCTCGCGGATCGGTGAACTCGAGAGAGGTCAGTCCTCGACGACGGGCCTGATCAGGCCTCGTCGATGACGGGCTTGAGACGCTCGGCCCAGGCTTCGGCGGCCTTAGCGGGTTTCTCCGCGCTCGACGCGTCGTGACGATAGTGCTCGCCGACCTCGACGGCGCCCAACGCCGTCAGTTTCTCTGCGATGACCTCGCCGCCGCGATTGAACGTGTCCGGGTAGACGGAGTCGCCGAGTCCGAACACCGAGAAGCGCAGACCGTTGAGGTCCGGTTTCTCTCCGTCCAGTTCGTCTGCGAAGGGCAGCGCGCTCGACGGGAGTTCGCCTTCGCCGTACGTCGAGCAGACCACGACGAGGAAGTCGTCGGAGTTCAGGTCGTCGGCGGCGTACTCGGCCATGTCGAAGATCGACGGATCGTGATCGGCGGCCAGCACGTCGGCGATGGCGTCGGCGGCGAGTTCACCGGTGCCGGTCTCGGTGCCGTAGAGGATGACAGCTGCCATTATCGGGCATCTCCTGGGAAGATTCGGGGTCAACGACGACGATTACGGTATCGTAACCTCGGCGTCGCGTCGAACCCCGACCAGGGACTTTAGGCCAATGTCACAGCTGTGAGGTCAATTGATCTCCCAGCGGTCCTCGCCGCCGCCCTCGGCGACGAAGTACGTGAGCGTGTCCGATTCGCCAGCGTCGTTCGACACCGTGCACTCGAAGGTCGAACCCGGAGTCAGTGCTTTGAGACCGTTCCCGCAGTCGACGTTCACCTGGAAGCCGAGTTGTTGCGAGACCGACGGCGCGAGCGTCTTCGACGCGTAGGCCATGTCGTACAGAGTGTCGACGGTCTGGTACTTGACGTCCATGTCTTCGGTCGTGGTGGTGACGTCCACTCGGACATCGGTGCCGTCGACGTCGGCGACGCACTGGAACTTGGTGCCGACCTTCGGGTCCTTCCCGGGATCGTCGCAGTCGACGGACGAAACGGTCCGGGGGAACTTCGCGTAATTCGCGTTGAGTTCCGTCGTGATCTCGTCATTGAGTTTGTCGTGGTCGAGCGTTGTTCCGCCGATCGAAGCGCTGCAGGCGGCGAGGAGTGGGATGGCGGCGAGGGCCGCGACGACGGTGGCACTGCGCAGGGTTCTCATGCCCCGAAAGTCTAGTCTCGCCTGCAGTGAATTGTCCGGTTGCGAGTATTTTGTCCGCCGTTCGAATGAGTGGATCCGCACGGGCTGTCGTTGCAGGTCATCCGTGAGTTCGTGTTCGACGAACAGCGGTCGTTCCGCGGGATACGATGACATTTCCGATATTTGAAGAAAGGTGCGCTAAATGGACTGGAGTTCGTTCTGGGGTGTGCTGTGGTACACCCTCGTGATTTTCGCCTTCATCGCTTATCTGGTCGTGTTGTTCATGATCCTCAGCGATCTGTTCCGAGACCATAAGTTGAGCGCCGGATGGAAGGTCCTGTGGATCATCGCGTTGGTGATCTTCCCGTACCTCACAGCGTTCGTGTACATCCTCGCGCGCGGTCAGGGCATGGCCGAACGCAGTCATTCGGCGGCCGTCGCCGCTGCGCGGTCGCAGGAGCAGTACATCCAGCATGCTGCGGGTCAGGCGTCGCCTGCGCACCAGATCGCGACTGCGAAATCGCTGCTCGACGCTGGCGTCGTCTCGCAGGAGGAGTACGAGGTGCTCAAGTCCAAGGCGCTCGCTGCTGCCTGAGGCCTGCCGGAAGAGCCCGATCGGAACGGTGGTCGCCGTTTCGGCCGGGCTCTTCGCATTGGCGGCCCGGTCGTTCGCCGAACCCTGCGTCGGTCGAACGATCGTGGGCGTGCCGTGTCCGTCGTCACGGACAGATACTCTGGACGCGAACCGAACACTGCGTTCCGCGAGAGGGGCTGCCCATGGCGACCCGCATCGACAGTTGGATCTGGGCGATCCGGTTGACGAAGACCCGCTCGGCCGCTGGCGCCGCTTGCCGGGGCGGCCACGTCCGGCTCAACGGAGCGCCGGTGAAGGCGTCGACGACCGTCTCGATCGGCGATCGAGTGACGGTCCGTCAGGGCGCGCGCGAACGCATCGTCGAAGTGACGGGGCTGATCAACAAGCGAGTCTCGGCGCCGGTCGCCGTGCAGAACTACATCGACCACAGTCCTCCTCCGCCGCCGCGCGAGGTGGTCGCTTCGATCCCGAGGCGAGACCGAGGGGCCGGCCGGCCGACGAAACGCGAGCGTCGCGAACTCGATCGATTCCGCCGGGCGACGATGGTCGTCCTCGCGTTGGCCGCGTTGGGGCTGTCGGCCTGCGGCGGCGGGGACGGGACCTCGGACGCAGTGGATTCGACACCGGAGCCGAAGACCGGCACCGGTCCGGATTTCGATCGGTGCGGTGGACTCACCGCGGACGACGTCATACGGATCACCGGGCTCGGCGGGCTGAGTGAAGTCGTGAACAACCCGTCGGCCTGCGAGTGGCGGCGCGGTGCGGCCAGCGCGCCGTCGGTCTCGTTCAACTGGTATCGAGGGTCGCCGATCGGGCGCGAGCGCGGAACAGAGCAACTGTCGCGCGACTCGACGCAGGACTACGAGATCGACGGGCAACCGGGCTTCATCGCGCACCACGGTTCGATCTGCGAGATCGGCGTCGCCTGGGAGGCCGACTTCATCGAGATCTCGGTGCAGTCCGCATCGTTGGACGGCACGACGACCAAGACCACCGACGAGACGTGCACGGCGACCAAGCGTCTCACCGAGACCGTCGTGAAGGGGGCGTCGTGATGGCTCGGATTCGGATGAGGAGAGCCGTCGCGGCGTCGGCGCTCGCGACCGCCGCGGTGCTCGCCGTCGGTGCGTGCGACGTCGACGGCACACCCGTGCGCGAAGGACGCGAGGCCGCAGTCGACACCGGTCGCGTCGACACCGACAAGTTCGAGAACCTCCTCGCCGAATGCGAGATCCTGCCCGCGAAGCAGATCGCCGACGCGGTAGGCGGACAGATCGCCGACCCCAGTTTCTTCGGAGCCAACTGTCGATGGACGGTCATGGCTCCCACCACAGTCGAGGTGATGTTCAACTGGTTCGAGTGGGGCTCGTACACCCATGAGAAGGACACCGCCAAGCGTCTCGGATACACCACCGAGAACATCACGGTGCGGAGTCAGGCGGCGTTCACCGCTCGCGATGCGAAACGTCCGAACGTCTGTGGCGTCACCTCGAAGGCCCCGAGCGGCGGGGTGTACACCTGGTGGGTCGAGCCGTCCGGCGGCGCCCACGGGGACGCGTGCGACGCTCCGATCAAACTGATGGCGTTGATCTTGACGGGCGCGTTCTAGCGTCGTCGACGCTCCACGGCAACCCGGAGTCCCGTTCTGTGCACGGGTCCGAGTGCTGTGAGTGTGACGGATTACGCTATCCTAGAAGGCAAAATTAGAACACGTTCCCCCTGTGGATCGCCGGTTCTCGGCTTGGAGGAAAGACTCGATGGCGCACATCATCACCCGCCCCTGCTGCAACGACGGATCATGCGTCGCGGTGTGTCCGGTGAACTGTATTCACCCGACCCCGGACGAACCGGAATTCCTCACTGCGGAGATGCTCTACATCGATCCCGAGACCTGCATCGACTGCGGCGCGTGCATCGACGAGTGCCCAGTGGACGCGATCGTCCCCGACGACCAGCTCGAAGCATCCGATGAGCCCTACCTGCAGATCAACGCCGACTACTACAAGGACCACGACGTCGACGGCGGCCTGGTGAAACACCCCAAGGCTCCGAAGCTGCCGGACGGCGAGGAACTGGAAGTCGCGATCGTCGGGGCAGGCCCTGCCGCGTTCTACGCGGCCGAGGAACTGGTCAAGAAGCGGCAGGTCAAGGTGCACATGTTCGACCGGTTGCCCACCCCGTACGGTCTGGTGCGCGCTGGTGTCGCGCCCGATCACGCGAAGACCAAGGGCGTCGAGTCGACGTTCGCGGCGGTGGAGAAGAAAGCCAACTTCACGTATCACCTGAACGTCGAGGTCGGCGTCCACGTCACCGTCGACGAACTGCGCGAACGGTTCGGCGCGGTGCTGTACGCGGGCGGGGCCGCGCACGACCGTCGTCTCGGCATCGACGGCGAGGACCTCCCCGGTTCGATCGCCGCCACCGACTTCGTCGCGTGGTACAACGGCCATCCCGACCACGCAGACCGCACGTTCGACTTGTCTGCGGAGCGCGTCGTCATCATCGGAAACGGCAACGTCGCGCTCGACGTCGCGCGCATCCTGGTCACCGACCCCGAGTCGCTGGCACGCACCGACATCGCCGACCACGCACTCGACGCGCTGCGCCAGTCCGCAGTCCGGGAGGTGGTCGTCATGGCGCGCCGCGGCGTCGAGCACGGAGCCTTCACCAACAGCGAGTTCCTCTCGCTGAGCGAACTCGAGGGCGTCGACGTCGTGATGCCGGACGAGCTGCTCCTCTCCGACGAAGCGGCTGCCGCCGAAGCGGACGATTCGATCGACTCGGTGATGGGCACCAAGATCAGGTTGGCGCGCGAGTTCGCCGAGAAGTCGGTCGGCGACGCTCCGCGGCGGATCGTGTTCGAGTTCCTGACGTCGCCGACCGCGATCGTCGGCGACAACGACGGCGTCGCGAAGGTCCAGTACGTCCGCAACAAATACGTCGACGGATCGTCCATCGAGCCGACCGGGGAGACCGGCGAGCTCGATGCCGGCGCCGTCGTCCGATCGGTCGGGTACCGCGGTCGGGCGGTCGACGGTCTGCCGTTCGACGACGAGCGGGCCGTCGTCCCCAGCGATGACGCGCGAGTGCTCGACCGCCCGGACGGCGAGCGAATCCCCGGACTGTATGTTGCGGGCTGGATCAGGCGCGGCCCGACCGGCGGCATCGGTCGAAACCGGTACTGCGGCGAGGAGGCCGCGAAAGCGGTGCTCGCCGACTTCGCGCACGGTGAGCTGCCGTCGCCGACGGGGAGTGCCGACGACGTCGACGAGCTGGTGGCCTCGCGCGGCGGCAAACGCGTGGATCTCGCCGGGTGGAAGGCGATCGACGGCGTCGAGAAGGCTGCGGGCAAAGTCGAGGGCAGGCGCCGGGTCAAACTGGTATCGGTGGCCGCCCTCGAGCAGGCCGCGGGAGAGGGCGAGTGAGCGCCGACGGCGATCGGTTGCGCATCGCGCTGCTGTCGTACCGCAGCAAGCCGCACTGCGGCGGGCAGGGCGTCTACGTCCGTCATCTGGCGCGCGAGATCGCGTTGCTCGGCCACGACGTGGAGATATTCTCGGGTCAGCCGTACCCGGACCTCGACGAGTCGGCGCTCGACGCGGGCGTCACTCTGACGAAGGTGCCGAGTCTCGACTTGTTCGGCGAGCCCGACCCGTTCCGGACTCCGCGCCCCAAGGAGTACCGCGACTGGATCGACGTCGTCGAGGTCGCGCAGATGTGGACGGCGGCGTTCGGTGAACCGTTGACGTTCAGCCTCCGTGTAGCGCGGCTGTTGAAGGAGCGTCGCCGAGCGAGCGCCGCGGCGGGGGACCCGACCGGAGGGTTCGACGTCGTACACGACAACCAGTGCCTCGGATACGGACTCCTGTCGGTCAAGCGCGCCGGCTTCCCGCTGGTCGCGACCATTCACCATCCGATAACGCGCGACCGCGCCCTCGCCGTGCGCGCGGCGCGCGGCATCAAGAAGATCAGTGCCTGGCGGTGGCACTCGTTCCTCGCGATGCAGGGACGCGTCGCGCGTCGCATCCCGTCGTTGTTGACGGTCTCGCGCAGCAGCGAAGAAGACATCAGGAGCGCGTTCCGGGTCAGCGAGGACTCGCTGGCGACGATCCCACTCGGTGTCGACACCGAGGTGTTCGCACCGCGCGGCGACCGCGAGCGGGGGCATATCGTGTGCGTCGCCAGCGCCGACGCTCCACTCAAGGGCGTCTCGTACCTGCTGGAGGCGGTCGCGAAAGTCGCGGCCGAACAGCCCGTGCACCTGACGCTCGTGTCCAAGCTCGCCCCCGACGGTCCGTCCGCCGCGTTGATCGATGAGCTCTCGATCGTCGACCGGGTGTCGGTCGTGTCGGGCATCGACGACGCCGAGCTCGCGAATCTGTTGGCGAGTGCGGAGATCGCGTGCGTCCCGTCGTTGTACGAGGGCTTCTCCCTCCCGGCCGTCGAGGCGATGAGCTGTGGGACGCCGTTGGTCGCGACCCGCGCGGGTGCGATCCCCGAGGTGGTCGGCGAGAACGAGGAAGCTGCCGTGCTCGTCGATGCCGGCGACGCCGGACAACTCGCACAAGCCTTCCTGCGGTTGTTCGACGACGACGATCTGCGTGCTCGCCTCGGTCGGGGAGGCCGTGAGCGAGTATCGGCGAAGTACAGCTGGTCGGCGGTCGCCGCCACCACGGTCGAGCGGTATCGCGCGGCGATCGAATCCACCCGGGGACGAAAGGGAACAACATGCTGACAGTCGACTTCGATCGACTCAACGTCGGTCCGGGTGTGCGAGTCATCGACATCGGCGCCGGTCAGGGACGGCACTCGTACGAGATGCTGCGCCGCGGAGCCGAGGTGACCGCATTCGACATGAGCGCGTCCGACATGGCCGACGTCTCGGAGATGTTCGGTGCACTGGTCGCAGCGGGTGAGGTCCCCGAGACCGGGAACGCCGACGCGCGAGTCGGCGACGCTCTCGGACTGCCGTACGAGGACGAGTCGTTCGACGTCGTGCTCATGTCCGAGATCCTGGAGCATATCCCCGACGACGAGTCGGCGATTGCCGAGATGGTCCGCATCCTCAAACCGGGCGGTCATGCAGCGGTCACTGTGCCGCGGTTCTGGCCGGAGAAGATCTGCTGGGCGCTCTCGGACGAGTACCACGAGGTCGAAGGCGGCCACGTCCGCATCTACAGGGCCTCCGAGCTGGCGGCGAAGCTCGCGGCGGCCGGACTGGAAGTCGACGGCACCGACCACGCGCACGCATTGCACGCGCCGTACTGGTGGCTCAAATGTGCGGTCGGCGTCGAGAACGACGACAACCCACTGGTCAAGGGCTATCACAAAATACTCGTGTGGGACATGATGAGCAAGCCGTGGGTGACGCGCGTCGGCGAGCAACTGCTCAACCCGCTCGTCGGCAAATCGGTCGCCATCTACCTGCGTAAACCGGTATAGGGATGGCGGTCCCGTACATCGACGGAGTCCTCACTCCGACCCAGGTCCGGGCGACGGGGCAGTCGATCGCCGGGATGCAGGAGCCGTCCGGCGCCCTGCCGTGGTTCCCCGGCGGCAAGACCGATCCGTGGGATCACATCGAATCGGCGATGGCGCTGTCGGCCTGCGGATTGCGGCGGGAGGCCGAAGCCGCCTACGCGTGGTCGCGTCGGACTCAACGGGCGGACGGGTCGTGGCCCATCGAGTTGCGGGCGGGCCGGGTCGTCGATCCCGGCGTCGACAGCAACTTCTGCGCGTACATCGCGGTCGGCGTCTGGCACCACTTCCTAGTGTTCGACGACGCGGGGTTCCTGCGTCGGATGTGGCCGACCGTTCGGGCCGCGATCGACCGGACGCTCGCGTTCGTGCGCGACGACGGAGCCTTCCGCTGGGCCGCCGACCACGAGAGCGGTGCAATGTTCCCGAACGCTCTCATCACCGGTAACGCCAGCATCTTCTCGGCGTTGGACTGTGCGGTGCGAATCGCCGAGATCCTCGACGAGCCGAGGCAGTCGTGGGAGAGGGCACGACGTCGTCTCGGTGACGTGTTCGCGCGGTGGACCGGCGATCGGGGCGTTCTCGACCCGGTGTCGCAGCATTCGATGGATTGGTACTACCCGGTCCTCGGCGGTGCGGTACGGGGCGACGCGGGACGCGATCTCATCGACGCCCGGTGGTCTGACTTCGTCGTCGACGGTTTGGGTGCACGCTGCGTCGACGATCATCCGTGGGTGACGGGCGCGGAGACGTGCGAACTCGCCATGGCCTGCGAAGCCGTCGGCGACGCCGACGTCGCCACCGAACTCGTGCAGTCGATCCAGCATCTGCGCGAGGACGACGGTTCGTACTGGACCGGGCTGGTCTTCTCCGACGGAAAACGCTGGCCGGTGGAGCTCAGTTGTTGGACGGCCGCGGCTGTCGTCCTCGCGGCCGATGCGATCAGCCGGGCGACGCCGGGAAGCGGGATCTTCCGCGACGTCGCCGCCAGTCGCGTGGTCGGCTAACTGCGGATCAGCACGCGCAACGAGCCGTGCACCTCGGCCTCGGTGAACTGGCCGGAGTCGATTGCCTGGCAATAGATCTCGTAGGGTGGCCGTCCGCCGTCCGCAGGGTCGGGGAAGACGTCGTGGATCAGCAGCGCGCCGCCGGGACGCACCCACTGGGCCCATCCGTCGTAGTCGTTCTGGGCGGCCTCCATCGAATGCCCGCCGTCGATGAACACGAAGTCCGCGGGCCGACCCCATACGCGGGCGGCGGCCGTCGACGGTGCGAGCAGCCCGAGGACGGTCTCCTCGAGCCTCGCGTCGAACATGGTCCGGCGGAATCGTGCCGCAGTGTCCAAGATGCCTGCGTGCTCGTCGACGAGGGCCGTGTCGTGGTACTCCCAGCCCGGCTGGTGCTCTTCGGAACCGCGGTGATGGTCGACGGTCACGATGAGCGCGCCGTGGCGCTGTGCAGCGTCACCGAGGTAGACAGTCGACTTCCCGCAATAGGTGCCTATCTCGACGCCGATTCCGACGGAATCAGGCTGGGACAGAAAACGATCCGCGACGCCGTGCAAGGCGTCGGCCTCGTCGGCCGGCATGAAGCCGGGTGTGTCGTCGGCGACCTTGCGGCGGTCGTCGGGCAGCGTGGAACATCCAGTGGGCGAAGACATGACTCGATCGTACGGGTGGTGTGTATTACAGCTACGGTGAAACCCATGAAGGCTCAGATGATCGTCAGCGAGACCGGCCCCGACGGACTCGAACTCCAAGAAGTCGCAGCCCCGGAGGCGCAGGACGGCCAGTATCTGGTCGACGTCCGTTCGTGCGGTGTGTGCTTCCCTGACCTGCTCATGTCTCAGGGCAAATATCAGATCCGTCCGCCGGTCCCGTACGTCCCGGGCACCGAGGTGGCCGGTGTCGTCGCGCAGGCTCCGGACGGTGGGGCGTACGCCGTGGGCGATCGTGTCCTCGTGACCTCGCTGATCGGCGGGTTCGGTGAGCGCGTCGCCGCGGCCGAGAGGCAGATCGTGCCGATGCCCGGCGAGTTGACGTTCGACGAGGGCGCGGCGATGGGCATCAACTTCCAGACGGCGCTGTTCGCACTGAAGGTCAGGGCCCAGACAGCTCCTGGCGAGGTCGTCGCCGTCCTCGGCTCGGCGGGCGGAGTGGGCGTCGCGTCGATCCTCGTCGCGAAGGCCATGGGCGCCAAGGTGATCGCCGTGGTGCACCGCACCGGCCAAGAGGAGATGCTGCGCGGTCTCGGAGCCGACGAGGTCGTGCAGTTGACCGACGGATGGAAGGACAAGGTCCTCGAACTGTCCGACGGCGGCGTCGACGTGCTGATCGACCCCGTCGGCGGCGACGTCTTCGACGAGGCGTTGCGCACCGTCGGCGCAGACGGCCGGTACGTCGTGATCGGCTTCGCGGCCGGTGGGATCCCGACGGTCAAACTCAATCGCGTCCTGTTCCGGAACATCTCGATCGTCGGCGCGGCGTGGGGCGAGTACATCACCAAGAAGGACCCCGGACTGCCCGCGCTGCTGCACGACGAACTCACCGAGATGATCGCTGCCGGGATGCGTCCGCCGGTGTCGCACACCTACGAACTCGACCAGCTCCCGACGGCGCTGGACGATCTCGCCAACGGTCGGATCAAGGGCAAGGCCGTCGTCCACGTCTCGGAGTAGTTCTCCTCACGCAGTGGATCGCGACTCCCGCGACGCTCGGTGTGTCCCGCTACTGGAGTGTCCAATAGCGGGGACCGCTGACCGTCGCGGGAAGCGTTTCTAGCCGTCGATTCGTCGGACTTCGCGAGCGAGACCGGCGAGCAAGTCCGGGTCCGCACGGTAGGGGGTGTTGAAGCCGAGGCGGTCGACCGATGGTCCGTACCGTCGCAGGATCTCGGCCGCGCCCTCGGCGGGATCGTCCACCGTCACTGCGACGGCGTCGACGAGGTCGTCGGGCACGAGCCGGGCGATCGCCTGCCAGTCGCCGTCCCTGGTGAGCTCGCGGAGCTGCGGTTGAAGATCGCCGAACCCGACCGAGTCGAGGACCCGGCGGTAGGCGGGCGTCGAACCGTAGAAGCCGATCTGGGCCCGGACGGCGGCCCGCGCGGCGGAACGCTCGGTGTCGTCGCGTCCGACGATCACCATCGCCGAATGGTGCACGGCGGGACGTGGGCGGCCTGCGGCGCCGTCGTCGAGCGCGACGAGCGTCGTGTCGCGCAGGAACTCCGGAGTGGCCAGCGGATGGGACAGGAATCCGTCGGCGACCTCGCCTGCGACTCGGGTCATGCGCGGCCCGACACCGGCGAGCCACACCGGCGGAGGACCGAAACCGTCGACGTCGCCTGCCTCCGGTCGGAACAGCGGCGGCATGAGCGTCTGGGTGTAGAACTCGCCGCGGTGGTCGAGGCGTCCGCCGGTGAGCCAACTGTCCCAGATCGCTCGGACCGCGGTCACCAGGTCGCGCATCCGGTCGGCCGGACGACTCCACGGCATCGAATAGCGTCGTTCGATGTGCGGCCTGATCTGGGTGCCGAGCCCCAGCACGAACCGCCCGCGCGAATACGCCTGCAGGTCCCAGCCCATGGTCGCCAACAGCAAAGGGTTCCGCCCGAACGCGACGGCGATCGACGTGCCGAGAGTGAGGGTCTCGGTGTGCTCGGCGGCGAGGAGCAACGGTAGGAACGGGTCGTGCGCGCCCTCGAAGGTCCACACCCCGTCGTACCCGGACTCCTCAGCGGCGGCTGCGCGGGCAGGCATCTCGTCGAGCGGACAGGTGAGCGTGGTGTCGACGAGCATGCGCGGTTATCCGATCTCGAACAGGCTGGCGGCGTTGTCGTGGAGGACCCGGCGCGACCAGTCGTCGCCGAAGTCGAGGCGGAGCACCGCGTCGATGGCGTGCGCGTACCCGTACGGGATGTTCGGGAAGTCGCTGCCGAACAGGATCTTGTCGCCGAGGTCGGACACGCGAGGCAGGAGATCGCGCGGGTACGGGGCGTTCTGCTCGGAGAAGTCGGTGAACGACATAGTCGTGTCGAGGCGGATGTTCTCGAATCTCTCGGCCAGAGAGAGGAATTCGGCATGCTCGGGCGTCCCCATATGGGCGACGATCAACGGCAGCGTCGGAAATCGGGACATCAGGGTCTCGATCGGCTCCGGCCCGGTGAACGTGCCCGAGGCAGGCCCGGAGCCGCAGTGGATCACCACGGGCGTCTGCGCGTCGTCGATCGCGCCCCAGACGTCGTCGAGCAGCGGATCGATCGGCGAGTACTCGCCGACCTGCACATGCGACTTGAAGACCCGGGTCCCGGCGTCGATCGCCGTCCGCACGTAGTCGCCCGCCCCGGGCTCGGGGTAGAAGGTCGACGTGTGGAGGCAGTCGGGGTGTCCGGCTGCGAAGTCGGCGGCCCACGAGTTGAGCCACTGCGCCATCCCCGGCTTGTGTGGGTAGAGCATCGATGAATAGGCGAGCACGCCGAAGTTGCGGAGCGTGTCGACCCGGGTGTCTTCTTCGGCGCGATAGGTGATCGGCCATTCACGGCCGATCATCGGTCCCGCCGAGTCGAAATACGCCCACACCTTGTCGAGGACGCGCCCCGGCATGAAATGCGTGTGCACGTCGATGATTCCGGGGAGTCCCAGGTGCTCCCAGCGTTCACGGACGGCATTCGCCTCGGCCGCCGAGAACGGCTGCACATCGTGGTCGTCGCACATGGCTCCGACGCTACCGTCGCGCCCTCGAGTACATCACTCTGACTCGGAGATGGCGGCCAGCAACTCGTCGTGCCCGGGAAAATCCTTGGGGCGGATCATGATCGCTTGACCTTCGACGGTTGGGCCCTCGTCGTCGCGGACTTCGGCGTGAATGAACACCTTGCGGCCCTGCGCCTCGGTGACCTCGGCGTGCAGCGAGACCGGCCCGAGCTTTGTCGGACGAAGGTAACGCATGGTCAGAGTGCCGGTGAAGTGAGGAATCGAGCTGAGATCGCTCGCGCACTCGCCGACGAGTTGGTCCAGGAGCAGGGCGAGAACACCGCCGTGCACGTGTCCGCCCGGCCCTTCGTAGGCGGCGCCGAGCGTCACCTCGGCGGTCATGGCGCCGTCGACGCTGGCCGTGCGAAGCGGCGGCGCAATCGCGTTGCGGGCGCCCATTGCGGCATTGCCCCACGGCATCCCGACGAGGTCACGGGTGAACGGGACGCCGAAGGCTCCGGGTTTCTGGTCGGAGCGAAGGCGAGCGACGATCGCCTCGATCTCGCGTCGCGCTTGGTCGAGCGAATCGTCGTCGGCGTTGGTCCGTATGACGGCGTCGATGAGGTCGCGAACCGAGTCGGTCAACGGCTCGACCACGCTGATGCGCCGCTCGACCTCTTCGGGGCTGACGTCCTCGAATCGAAAGTCCATAATTCACCTCGGGGTCGGTGGAACCTCGATCGTGAGGTGCCGGAAGATGAGGGTCAAGAGCGGATTGCAGTACCGCCCCACAGGTAGAACGTATTCCATTTCACGTCTGAACCACTAGCCGGATTCCATTCTGGACAGGTGTCTGGACTTTGTTTCGATGCGCGGGTACGGTCATTCCCATGTCCACTTCCTTGGAAACCGAATCCACTCGTCGGCGGCTCACTCCGCAACAGGCGGAGAAGATCACGAGGATGACCGACGCGGCCGTCGAGATCGTGTTGGCGGACGGATTCGACAAGCTGTCGGTGCGGGACGTCGCGAAGCGGGCCGGTGTCGCGCCGGCGACGGCATACACCTATTTCAGCTCCAAAGGTCACCTCGTCGCCGAGGTGTTCTGGCGGCGACTCGCCGTCGGGGTCCCCGAACCGGATCCGGCGTCACCGGTGTTCGAGCGCGTCGCGCAGGTCCTGCGCGGAGTGTCGATGGTCGTCGCGGGGGAGGGACAACTCGGCGGCGCGGTCACCGTCGCGCTTCTGTCCGACGATCCGGAGTCGCAGCATCTGCGGCTGAGGATCGGTGGCTTCATTCACGACCGACTGTCGGCTGCTGTCGCCGACGACGTCGACGACCCTCAGGGGCTCGTCGACGCGCTCCAGATGCTCTATGCGGGTGGTTTGGTCACCGCGGGCATGGGGCATCTCAGCTACGAAGCGACCTCCGAGCGGCTCGTCGCAGCCGCCGCACTACTGATGGGACACGCATGACTGTCGCCGATTCTGGTATGCAGCAAAAGATTCCGTTTGATCCGTACGACTACGACTTTCACGAGGATCCGTATCCGACGTACGCGAGGCTCCGGGCGGAGGCTCCGGTGTACCGCAACACCGAGGGGGACTTCTGGGCGCTGTCCCGTCACGAAGACGTCACCGAAGCGTTCCGTGACAACGTTCGCCTGTCGAACAGTTGGGGCGTGTCGCTGGACCCGACGGCGTACAACAAGAACGCCGAGTATTCGATGAGCTTCCTCGCGATGGACGACCCGCGCCACCTGCGTCTGCGCAAACTCGTCTCGAAAGGCTTCACGCCGCGTCGCGTCGGTCAGCTCGCACCGCGGATCGCAGAACTGACCGCTCAGCACTGGGACCGGTGCTTGGAGATGGGCGAGTTCGACTTCGTCCACGACTTCGCCGGACTCCTCCCGATGGATGTGGTGTCCGAGCTCCTCGGCGTCGGAGAGGCCGACCGTGCCCACCTGCGGAAGCAGTCGGACCTGTTGATCCACCGCGAAGAGGGCGTCACCGACGTCCCGCCCGGAGCGATCAACGCCTACCTCGATCTGCACGGCTTCTACACCTCGCTGCTCGCCGAGCGCCGCAAGAACCCGGGCGACGACCTGGTGTCGGCATTGACGACCGCAGAACTCGTCGACGGCGGCGAACGCACCGCGTTGAGCGACGAGGAGATCGTCGGCTTCATGATGCTGATGGTCGTGGCCGGTAACGAGACGACCACCAAGCTGCTCGCGAACTCGATGTTCTGGGGTGGACGAAGCTCCGACCAGATCGCTCCGATCATCGCGGCGGCGACCGACGAGGACTCCGCACTCGAAGCCGTCGGTCCGTGGGTGCAGGAGACGCTGCGCTACGACACGTCCACCCAGATGCTGATCCGCCGGGTCGTCGAAGACGTCGAGTACGGCGAGTTCACGATCCCGGCGGGCGATCGTGTCCTGCTGTTGATCGGTTCGGCGAATCGCGACGAAGAGATCTTCGGCGACGACGCCGACCGGTTCGTGATCGGACGCGACAGCGACCGCACCATCATGAGCTTCGGCCTGGGCACGCACTTCTGCCTCGGAGCACACCTCGCTCGACTGGAGACCGAGATCGGTCTCGCGCAGATAGCTCGGACCATCAGCTCGTTCGACATCGACTTCGAACGTGCGGCTCGTGTCCACTCGGTGAACGTCCGCGGCTTCGCAGACCTTCCCATGACCGTGAAGGCCCGGTGACTCGCGATGAGATTCCAGCCGCACCCCGACCGCCGTCCCGTCCTCGTCGCAGGCGCATCGTCCGGAATCGGTGAGGCCACCGCTCGACGACTCGGCGGTCTCGGCTACCCGGTGGCGCTCGGCGCCCGCCGTGTCGACAAGCTCGCCGCACTCGCCGACGAGATCAACGGTGCAGGCGGGGAAGCGGTCGCGGTGGAACTCGACGTCACGTCGGACGAGTCGGTGTCCTCTGCGGTGAAGTCCGCGCAGGACGTTCTCGGACCGTTGGAGATCGTGGTCTCCGGGGCGGGTGATCTGCAGATCGGTCGCGCCCACGAGATGGCCGTGGACGAGTGGGCGGCGCAGATCGACGTCCACCTGGTCGGCGCGTACCGCCTGTACCGCGCAGTGGTCCCCGACATGATCGAGCGCCGTCGCGGCGACTTCGTGTTCATCAGTTCCGACGTCGTCTCGCATCCGCGCCCGTGGTCGTCGGCGTACGTCGCAGCCAAGTTCGGGGTCGAAGGACTCGTCGCGACCGCCTACATGGAACTCGAGGGCACGGGTGTCCGTACGGGCCTCGTCCGTCCCGGTCAGACGATGACCGGCATGGGCATGAACCTGGATCAGAAGGCCACTGAGAGCATGCTCGGCGACTGGGTGGAGTTCGGCCTCGCCAGGCACGGGCACTTCCTGGAACCCGACAACCTCGCGCACGCGGTCTTGGCGATGGTGACGCTCCCGCCGGGGGCACACATGAAGGCCGTCGACGTCGAAGCCGAAGGCAAACTGACCGCCACGACCTCGGGTTGAGCCTCGCTGCTGATCGAGATCCCCCAAACCCCCGAAAACATCAACAGTCTCAAGGAGAACCGACATGACTGCTGTCACCTCAAAGCGCGTGTCCGGCGGGGCAGGCGAGCACGGCCACCTCGACGAGATGGCCACCGATCCGATCGCTCTGTTCCAGCGCGTGCGCGACGAGTGCGGCGACGTCGGGACGTTCCAGTTGGCCGACCGCGAAGTGGTTCTGGTGAGCGGCGCTGCCGCGAACGAGGAGTTCTTCCGCGCACCGGACGAAGTGCTCGACCAGGCTGCGGCGTACCCGTTCATGACACCGGTGTTCGGTGAGGGCGTCGTCTTCGACACCAGTCCGGAACGCCGCAGCGAGATGCTGCACAACCAGGCGCTCAAGGGCGCGCACATGAAGCAGCACGCGGTGACCATTCCGCTCGAGGTCGAACGAATCATCGCGGACTGGGGCGACGAAGGGGAGATCGACCTTCTGGAGTTCTTCGCCGAGCTGACGTTGTACACGTCGTCGTCCTGTCTGATCGGCGGCAAGTTCCGAGAGGAGTTGGACGTGCACGTCGCTCATCTCTTCCACGATTTGGAGAAGGGCACGGACCCGATTGCGTATGTCGACATGCACGCCGACATCGAGAGCTTTCGACGCCGCGACGCGGCCCGTGCCGAACTCGTCGAGTTCATCGGGAAGATCATGAAGGGACGTGTCGAGAACCCGCCGGAGAACAAGGACGACCGCGACCTGGTCGACGTCCTCGTCTCGCTGATGAACGACGACGGTTCGCCGATGTTCGACGCGAACACCGTCACCGGCATCTTCATCTCGATGATGTTCGCCGGGCACCACACGACGTCGGGCACGGCGGCGTGGACGTTGATCGAGTTGCTGAAGAACCCCGATCATCTCGCGCAGGTCACCGAGGAGCTCGACGGGATCTACGCCGACGGCATCGAGTACTCGTTCGCGGCGATGCGCCAGATTCCGAAACTCGAAGGCGCCCTCAAGGAGGCGCTCCGCCTGCATCCGCCGCTGATCATTCTCATGCGCGTGGTGCAGGAGGCA
The DNA here is from genome assembly GCF_021738965.1 of Gordonia zhenghanii. Lineage (GTDB taxonomy): Bacteria > Actinomycetota > Actinomycetes > Mycobacteriales > Mycobacteriaceae > Gordonia > Gordonia zhenghanii. The sequence continues at coordinate 188,165 of NZ_JAKKOQ010000006.1, forward strand.
TTCGAGGTCGGCGGCGTGACGGTCGAGAAAGGGCAGTCGGTCGCGGTATCGCCTGCCGTCTCGAACCGGCTGCCCGAAGACTTCCCGGACCCCGACTCGTTCGATCCGGACCGGTATGCGGAAGGCCGTCAGGAAGACCTCGTCAATCGGTGGACGTGGATCCCGTTCGGTGCGGGGCGCCACCGGTGCGTTGGCGCTCAGTTCGCGATGATGCAGCTCAAGGCGATCTTCTCGGTTCTGTTGCGCAACTACGAGTTCAGCCTCGTCCAGGATCCGGACAGCTACCGAAACGATCACTCGAAGATGGTCGTCCAACTGCAGCAGCCGTGCCGTGTGGCCTATCGCCGCCGAGACCTGAACGACGCCGAGACCACCGCCGAGGCGTCGTGATGCGCGTCGTCGTCGACCGGGATCTGTGCCAGGGGCACGGGATGTGTGAGCTCGAGGCGCCCGACGTCTTCGAAGCGGGCCGAGACAGCGTGAATCTGCTCGATGAGACCCCCGGCGAGGCGCGGCGAGCCGAGGTCGAAGCCGCGGTGCAGTTCTGCCCGACACAGGCACTGAAGATCGTCGAGGAGTGACGTGATGAAAGACCGACTGACCAAGGATCAACTCGCCGCACTGGTACCGGAGCTGTTGCTGACCGGACAGTTGATCGACCGGAGCGGCATGGCCCACCTCATCTCGGCGTTCGGCCGAGACGGGATGGCGCAGGTGGCGATCGAAGAGTGGATGGCGGCGAGCCCGGTGTACACGGGGCGGATACGCGCGGCACTCGGCATCGACGGCGACGGCGTCGTCGACATGTTCAAGTGCCTCCAACTCGACATCGGTGCGCCGCCGCAGTTCATGGACTTCCGGTACCGCATCGACGACGAGTACCACGGTTCGTTCGTGCTCGATCACTGCGGCGCGCTCCTCGACGTCGAGCCGATGGGGGAGGACTACGTGACCGCGATGTGCCACACCATCGAGGATCCGACGTTCGACGCGACGGCCATTGCGACCAATCGGCGTGCGCGCATCCGGCCGGTGCATCGTCCGCCTCGGATGCCTGCCGACCGTGCGCCGCACTGCGAGTGGGCGGTGACGATCGAACCCGATCGCGAGGAACTCCCATTGCCGAAGGTGACCGAGCCGATGCTGGTTACGCAGGCCGCGACGGTGGAGCTGACGCCGATCGACCCCGATGCGACGGACGGATTGGTGGACTATCGCGGGCCGCTCGTGGAGGACGTGAACTTCGCCGAATGGTCGACGTCGGCGTTGCGGCGGGTCCTGGAAGAAGTGACTCTCCAGCATCAACTGTTGGCGCTCGGCTTCCTCGACGCAGTGAGTCGCCGGGCCGACGACGTGGCGACGGACGACATCTTCGACAAGCAGCTCATCGGCATTGCGGGCATCGCCTCCGAGCGGGTGCGGGCAGCGGTGTGCGAGGACCGGTCCGACGCGCAGGCGCTCGCCGACGTGCTGAATCTGAACCCGGTGTTCGGTCCGCGGCAGTACACGGGCTTCTACGCCGAGGCGGTCGACGACGAGCACGTCGAGGTCCATATCGCCCGAGACTCGAAGGCACTGGCCGACGGCGGGTGGCTTCGTCTTCTCGTCGACGGGAGGCTGGACGCGCTGCAGTCCGCCGCGACCGCAGTCCACCCGACGTGGGTTGTCGGCGAGACGGTGGATGCTCCGCTCGAGAAGCTGGTCCGGATCGGCCGTGGCGAACCGCAGCGCGAAGCAGGAGAGGTGGCGATCGTCCGGTTCTCCGGCGGAGCGTCGTTCACCTTCGCCGATCGCGGGCCGTCGCGTGCGCTTCCGTTGACGGTGGTGTGACTGTCAGCGACGTTCCGCTGACGGCGTCACCCGGCTCCCCTGTCGTGAATCGCTGACGGGCGACGGGCGAATCCCCCTCAAATGCGTGAATCCGGCACGAAGTGTGCTGCGGGTTGGCACGATTGAGGCGGTTCTGCTCTCCGTCCTCCCGGTCTGTTCCGAGGGGACGAATCGTCACCGATGGAGGTCATGTGTCGTCTCCCGTCTCCTCGCCGTCCCGCGTCTCCTCGCCGCGGCAGGCGGCAGTCAGTCGAACCGACCGTTTGACTCCGTCCGTCGTCGCGGCGTGGAAGGCCGGCCTCGGCGTCGACGCGTCGGAGATCGTGGACCCGATGCCGAGCGCGAACACCTTTACCCGCGTCGAATTCACCTCGAATCGCGATGAGCCGCTCCGCACGGTGCGGTATGGGCACATGCTGTCGCAGTCTGCCGTCTACTGTTCGCTGCAGTCGCCGGTGCGGATCGAGTGCACGGCCGAGTCGATCAAGGAGGACCCGCGCGAGGTGCTGATCGCCAGTGTCTCGCCGATCCGTGGGGAGTCGACCCTGTGGCAGCGTGGCCAGGAATATCGCTACGCGCCGAGGGATTTGATCCTGGTCCCGACTCTGTATCCGTTCGTCCGGGCGACGACGTCGATCCACGAGTCGGCCGGAATGTTCATCCGACTCTCGGCGCTCGGGGCTCACCGGTACCTCGCTGAGCTTCCGCGGCGGCCGTCGGGGCAGGACACACCGCTGGCCCGTGCCGCCGCGACGTTCCTCCGGCGATTCGCGGTCGAGACGTCGATGACCGGTGCGAGGGTGGCGGCAGACACCGAACTCGCCGTGCTCGACCTCATCACGGCCGCGCTGTCGGAGCTCACGCTCGACGACCGGTATCGGTTGCAGGACGACAAGTTGTTCGTCAAGCAGTCGGCGGTTGACTTGATCGCGCGTCGCTGCCGCGACCCGGCGCTCACCCCCGAGATGGTCGCCGACGAACTGCACGTGTCGCGGCGACACCTGTACCGGATGTTCGAGGGCGAGGAGAAGTCGCCCGCGATGTTGATCACCGATGGTCGGGTCGAGGCCGGTCGTAAACTGCTCGACGCAGATGCTCGGGTCCATATCGGCGACGTCGCCGTGGCGTCCGGGTTTCGTTCGCTCGCGACGTTCCGTAATCAGTTTAAGGCCCGTCACGGAGTCGGGCCGTCCGAGTATCGCGAGCGTCGCCGCGGGTGATCCCTGTCGGTCTCGTCGGTCCCTGTCGGTCTCGTCGGTTCAGACGTCGAAGCGCACGTCCGCCGTCGCGTGCGCGAGGAGTGTCCCGTCGTCGTCGCGCAGATCGGCGTCGAACACGCTGAGACGTCGCCCGAGCTTGACCGGAGTGACGTGGGTGTGGATGCGGCGGCCGTCGACGGCGGGGGAGCGCAGGAACGCGACGGTGAAGTCGACGATCTGGTACTGCTGTCCGGCGCGGGTGTGGAGCTGGGCGCCGAACGAACAGCCTTGGGCGACGACGGCGCCGATCACTCCGCCGTGCATGGTGCCCATCATGTTGCCCATCCAGGGCGCGGTCTCGGTCGTGAATGTGAGCGCGTCGTCGTCCACTGCAGAGATCGAGCCGCCGAGGAGTTCGGCGATCGGGCCGATCGGTGCGCCGCGTCGGATCTGGTCGATCACGTCCCTGCCGGTGGCATCGGCGGGAGGGCCGTCCACTGCGGGCACGTCGTTCGGGGCCTGTGGGACGGGGACACCTGACACCGAGTCGGTGCTCTGTGCACGGCCGACCCGGACGTTGCGTGCCAGGCCCGAGCAGAGCACTCGACCGTCGGCGCCGGTGACCTCCACACTCGTCGTCCCGTACTCGTGCGAGGACATGCGCAGATCCGCGGTCGCCTGTAGTCGCTCGTCGATGCTCGGGCGGGCCAGCATCGACATCGTCAGACGGGACTGCAGGGAGGACGTTGACGGGTCCTGGAAGTAGAAGCGGTACCCGCCCAGGTCGTCGAACAGCACAGCCAATGCGGGCAGTTCGATGAGACCGCGATGGTCGGTGACCGAAGTGCCGAGACACTGATGCATCACGGCTCCGTCGAAGCCTTCGTCCCGGCCGACGGCGAAGGCGAGGAACGGGTCGGCAGGGTTACGGCTCATGTCGAACTGTCTATCAGGGCCTTCAGTGTGATCAGCGGCACGGATAGTGGCTGACTCTCGCATAAAACAATCATTCGTGCTTGATTATTTTAGTGTCGTGTGTGACGCTCGACGCATGACGATCGCTGACGATCTGCGAGCCGAGTACACCGCGCTCGACGACCTCGTGGCCGATCTGCCCGCTGCGGAGTGGACACGGCCGACGCCCGCTGTGGGTTGGACGATCGCGCACCAGGTAGGTCACGTCCTGTGGACCGACCGGGTGTCGTTGATCGCGGCGACCGATTCTGATCGATTCGCCTCCGACGTCCTGGCTGTGGGGGTTCAAGACACGAGTGGGTTCGTCGACGCCGCCGCCGAGGTAGAGGCGTCGCGCGCACCCGCCGAACTCCTCGCTGACTGGCGCGAGACACGTACCGCGCTCGTCGGCGCCCTCGTCGCAGTTCCCGACGGCGTTCGACTCCCGTGGTTCGGGCCGCCGATGTCTGCGCCGTCGATGATGACTGCTCGCATCATGGAGACCTGGGCGCACGGACTCGATGTCGCGGACGCGCTCGGTGTCGACGTCGAACCGACCGATCGGCTCCGCAACGTCGCCCATATCGGTGTCCGCACACGAGACTTCGCGTACGTGGTGAACGGGCGGACACCGCCGGTCGAGCCGTTCCGCGTCGAACTGACCGGACCGAGCGGCGAGCTGTGGACGTGGGGGCCGGGCGACGCGGCGAACATCGTCCGCGGGACGGCGCTGCACTTCGCGGAACTCGTGACACAGCGCCGCGCCCTCGCCGACCTCGATCTGGAGTTCGTCGGCGACGACGCGGCGCAGTGGGCGTCGATTGCGCAATGTTTCGCAGGCCCTCCTGGATCTGGGCGAGCCTCGGTGAAGGAAGGACACTGATTTGGCTTCCGACTCGGTCCGGATCGGCAACGCATCCGGCTTCTACGGCGATCGACTCAGTGCCGTGCACGAGATGTTGGACGGTGGCAGTCTCGACTACCTGACCGGTGACTACCTCGCCGAGCTGACCATGCTGATCCTCGGCAAGGATCGTCTCAAAGACCCGTCACGCGGCTACGCCAAGACGTTCCTGCGGCAGATGGAGACCAGCCTCGGGCTTGCGGTCGACAAGAACGTGCAGGTCGTGGTCAACGCGGGCGGGCTCAATCCGCACGGGCTGGCCGTCGCACTCCGCGAACTCGCCGAACGGCTCGGCGTCGACGCGCAAGTCGCCTTCGTGAACGGCGACGACCTCGCGCCGCGCGCCGCCGAGCTCGGACTCGGCACACCGATCACCGCCAACGCCTACCTCGGCGGCTTCGGCATCAAAGCCGCGCTCGACCGCGGGGCCGACGTCGTCGTCACCGGCCGCGTCACCGACGCATCGCTGACCGTCGGCGCGGCCGCATCGGCTTTCGGGTGGGGCTATGACGATCTCGATGCCATCGCGGGCGCCGTCGTCGCAGGCCACGTCATCGAATGCGGAACCCAGGCGACCGGCGGCAACTACTCGTTCTTCACCGAGGTGCCGATGGACAGGCCACTCGGCTTCCCGATCGCCGAGGTCGCAGCCGACGGGTCATCGATCATCACGAAGCACGACGGCACCGGCGGCGCGGTGAGCGTAGGAACCGTCACCGCGCAACTCCTGTACGAGATCCAGGGACCACGGTATTTGAACCCGGACGCCACAGCGCTGCTCGACACGATCGAGCTCGCACCGGCCGGACGGGACCGGGTCGCGATCACCGGCGTGCGGGGCGAAGCGCCGCCGAAAGATCTCAAAGTCTCGCTCAACCATCTCGCGGGCACTCGCAACGAGGTCGACGTCGTGATCACCGGGCTCGACGTCGAAAGCAAGGCCGCACTGTTCCAGAAGCAGTTCGAGGCCGCGCTGCCGACGAGGCCAGCCGAGCTGACCTGGGAGCTGTCCCGTCTCGACAGAGCCGACGCCGATACGCAGGAACAGGCCAGCGCCCTGCTGCGGTGCGTCGCACGCGACACCGATCCCAACGCGGTCGGCCGCTCGTTCAGCGCGACTGCTGTGGAACTGGCGCTGGCCAGCTTCCCCGGCTTCACGCTGACCTCGCCGCCCGGCAACGGAGCGCCCTACGGGGTGTTCGAACCGGGCTACGTCGACGCCGGCCTCGTCGAGCACCGCGTCAACCAGCCCGACGGAGTGTCCGTCCTGATCGAGCCGTCCCCGTTGCGTGCCGAGCCGATCCGCGACGTCAGCGTTCCCGACTCCGGGCCGGTAGGCGACTGGGGGCCGACCCGGCGCACCCCGATCGGCGAGATCGTCGGCGCCCGCAGCGGCGACAAAGGCGGCAGCGCCAACATCGGAGTGTGGGCGCGCGGCGGGGCAGACGAGTTCGAGTGGCTCGATACGACGATGACCGTCGCCAAGCTCAAAGAACTGCTGCCCGAGATCGTCGATCTGACGGTGCACCGTTACCGACTGCCGCACCTGCAGGCTCTCAACTTCGTCATCGAGGGAGTCCTCGGACGAGGAGTGGCCGAGAACGTCCGCTTCGACCCACAGGCCAAAGGCCTCGGAGAGTGGCTGCGTTCGAGAGTCGTGGACGTGCCGGAGCGGTTCGTGCGATGAGCCCCTTCCCGCTGATCGAGCGGAGTCCCTCCCGCTGATCGAGCCCCGTATTGCTGATCGAGCGGAGTCCTTCCCGCTGATCGAGCGGAGTCGAGATCTCGACCAGCAGACGGATCTCGACCGAACGACAACATTTCACAAGGAGACATATGCCTATCCCCAGCCCGATCTGGGACAGCCCGGAACGGCTCGCGCTGCGCGAGTCGGTTGCCGGTTTCATGCGGCGGCACGTCGTCGGCCACCAAGACGAGTGGGAGAAGGCCGGTCTGATTCCGCGCGACCTGCATCTGGCGGCAGCTGAGATCGGGCTGTTCGGGCTCGGCGTCCCCGAAGAGTTCGGTGGATCGGGCGGCGACCTGATCGATGCGACGATCCTCGGCGAGGAGTTCCACTATCGGGGCGGGGCGGGCGGCGTGTTCGCGTCGCTGTTCACCAACGGCATCGCCTTGCCACATCTGATCCGGGCAGGCGATCCCGCGCAGATCGAGAAGTGGGTGCGTCCGACGCTGGAGGGCCGCCTGATCGGCAGCCTCGCGATCACTGAGCCGGGCGGCGGCAGCGACGTCGGACATCTCACGACGACAGCGGAGCTCTCCGGCGACCACTACGTCGTCAACGGTGCCAAGACCTTCATCACCTCGGCCGTGCGTGCCGACTTCGTCGTCACCGCGGTGCGTACCTCCGGGACGGGTGCGTCCGGTGTGTCACTGCTCGTCGTCGAGAAGGGGACACCTGGTTTCGAGGTGGCCCGCAAGCTCGACAAGATGGGGTGGCTCTCCTCGGACACTGCAGAACTTTCGTTCGTCGACGCACGGGTTCCGCGCGAGAATCTCGTCGGACCGGAGAACTCCGGTTTCGCGCAGATCGCGCAGGCCTTCGTGACCGAGCGAGCCGCCCTCGCCGTACAGGCGTATGCGAGCGCGCAGCGCTGCCTCGACCTGACCCTCGAATGGGTCCGTGACCGCGAGACGTTCGGTAAGCCGCTCATCGCCCGACAGTCGGTGCAGGACTCGGTCACCGAGATGGCGCGCCGTATCGATGTCGCGCGCACCTACACGCGCGCCGTCGTCGAACGGAAGGTCGCCGTCGAATCCGGTCAGGTCGCGCCCGGCGCGAACGACGACCTGATCGCCGAGGTCTGCTTCGCCAAGAACACCGCCGTCGAGACCGGCGAGTGGGTGGCGAACAAGGCCGTCCAACTGTTCGGCGGCATGGGCTACATGCGCGAGTCCGAAGTGGAACGCCAATACCGCGACATGCGCATCATCGGCATCGGCGGCGGTACGACCGAAATCCTGACCGGCCTGGCTGCGAAGCGACTGGGATACCAGTCAGGTCGAGCCCAGTGAGCCGAACCCAAATGGGAGGAACCCAGTGAGAGGAACCCGGGCATGACCGTTCTCAAGTCTCGAGTCGACACGGCTTCTGACGAGTTCGCCGCCAATGTCGACGCGATGAACGCCAGACTCGCCGACCTCGACGTCGAGTTCCGTGCCGTGCTGGTGGGCGGCGGCGAGAAGTACGTGGAGCGGCACCGCAAGCGCGGCAAGTTGACGGCCCGCGAACGCATCGAGCTGATGATCGACGAGGACTCGCCATTCCTCGAGCTGTGTCCGCTCGCCGCGCACGGATCCCAGTTCACGGTCGGCGCATCGGTCGTCGTCGGTCTCGGCGTCGTCGAAGGCGTCGAATGCATGATCGTCGCCAATGATCCGACGGTCAAAGGCGGAACGTCGAACCCGTGGACGCTGCGGAAGATTCTGCGCGCCAACGACATCGCCCTTCAGAACCGGCTTCCGTTGGTCTCCATGGTCGAGTCCGGCGGCGCCGACCTCCCGACACAGAAGGAAGTGTTCGTTCCCGGCGGCCGTATGTTCCGCGACTTGACGCGACTGTCCGCTTCGGGGATTCCGACGATCGCGCTCGTGTTCGGGAACTCGACGGCGGGTGGTGCGTACGTTCCCGGCATGAGCGACCACGTCGTGATGATCGACGAGCGTTCCAAGGTGTTCCTCGGCGGCCCGCCGCTGGTCAAGATGGCGACCGGCGAGGTCAGCGACGACGAGGAACTCGGCGGCGGCGCGATGCACGCGCGCACCTCCGGACTCGGCGACTATCTGGCGGCAGACGAGCAGGACGCGGTCCGCATCGGACGACGAATCGTCGCCCGACTCAACTGGCGGAAGCAGGGGCCTGCACCTGCCGCCGAGGTCGTCGCGCCTCTGTACGACGAGGCCGAGCTCCTCGGCATCGTCCCCGGCGACTTGAAGATCCCGTTCGATCCGCGCGAGGTGATCGCCCGCATCGTCGACGGCAGCGACTTCGATGAGTTCAAACCAGAGTACGGGGCGTCGTTGTGCACCGGATGGGCCGTGATCCACGGGTACCCGGTCGGCATCCTCGCGAACGCGCAGGGGGTTCTGTTCTCTCAGGAGGCGCAGAAGGCGACCCAGTTCATCCAACTCGCCAACCGCAGTGACACGCCGCTTCTGTTCTTGCACAACACGACCGGCTACATGGTCGGCAAAGAGTACGAGCAGGGCGGCATCATCAAGCACGGCGCGATGATGATCAATGCGGTCTCCAACTCGACGGTCCCGCACATCTCGGTCCTCGTCGGCGCCAGCTACGGAGCAGGCCACTACGGGATGTGCGGCCGGGCCTATGACCCGCGATTCCTATTCGCGTGGCCGAGTGCGAAGAGTGCCGTCATGGGGGCGCAGCAGTTGGCAGGCGTGATCTCGATCGTGTCCCGCGCGGCCACCGAGGCGCGCGGCGGCGTCGTCGACGAAGAGGCGGATGCCGGGATGCGAGCCATGATCGAGGCGCAGATCGAAGCGGAGTCCGTTCCCACGTTTCTGTCGGGGATGCTCTACGACGACGGGGTGATCGATCCTCGGGACACGCGCACGATCCTCGGGCAGACGCTGTCGGCGATCGCGACAGCGCCGGTCGAGGGCACAAGCAACTTCGGCGTATTCCGGATGTGAGGAGAGACTTCATGACTAAGACCATCACGTCCGTTCTGGTAGCCAACCGCGGCGAGATCGCCTGCCGGGTGTTCACCACGTGCAAGGCCATGGGGTTGGGCACGGTGGCTGTGTACTCCGACCCGGACGCTGACGCACCTCATGTGCGGATGGCCGATTCGGCTGTCGCGCTTCGCGGTTCGACATCGGCCCAGACCTATCTCCGGCCCGAGAAGATCATCGCGGCAGCCCGGGCCGCCGGCGCCGACGCCATCCACCCCGGTTACGGGTTCCTCTCGGAGAACGCCGATTTCGCGCGGGCCGTGGTCGCTGCCGGTCTGGTGTGGATCGGCCCGCCCGCGGACGCGATCACGGCCATGGGCTCCAAGGTCAACGCCAAAGAACTGATGGCGAAGGCCGGAGTTCCCGTCCTCACCGACATCGATCCGGACGCAGTGACGGAGTCGGATCTGCCGCTGCTCATCAAGGCGTCGGCGGGCGGCGGAGGACGCGGTATGCGGGTGGTCCGCGAACTCGCCGAACTCGGTGACGCGGTCGCGGCGGCCAGACGAGAAGCCGAGTCGGCCTTCGGGGACCCGACAGTGTTCTGCGAGCCGTACATCGAGCGCGGCCATCACATCGAGGTACAGGTGATGGCCGACGAGCACGGTGTCGTGTGGGCCGTCGGCGAACGCGAATGCTCCATTCAGCGCCGTCACCAGAAGGTGATCGAGGAAGCTCCGGCTCCGCTCGTGGAACGCATCGGTCCGAATATGCGTGAGCGTCTGTACGACGCTGCGCGCCAAGCAGTCTCGTCGATCGGCTATCGAGGTGCCGGGACGGTCGAGTTCTTAGCCGACGCCGGGAGCGGAGCGAGCGGGTCGAATGATGCCGACGCCGGGAGCGGAGCGAGCGGGTCGAATGATGCCGACGCCGGCAAGTTCTTCTTTCTCGAGACGAATACGCGTCTGCAGGTTGAGCATCCGGTCACGGAGTTGACCACGGGCATCGACCTCGTCGCATGGCAGATCCGTGTCGCCGAAGGTGAGGCGCTGCCGGTCGAGGAGCCGGTGGCGAGCGGCCATTCGATCGAGGTCCGCTTGTATGCGGAGGATCCGGCCAACGACTGGCAGCCTCAGTCGGGCACGGTCACCGCCTTCGATCTCCCGGCCGACGCGCATTTCGAATCGCTCGCGCGTCCCGGCATCCGGGTCGACGCCGGTATCGCTGCGGGCAGCGAGATCTCCACGTTCTACGATCCGATGCTCGCCAAGGTCATCTCGTGGGCGCCGACCCGCGACCGGGCGGCGGCGATGCTGGCCCGGACACTGGCCGACGCGAAGATTCACGGACTGGTGACCAACCGGGACATGCTGGTGCGCACGTTGCGCGACGAGACGTTCTTGTCCGGCGACACCGATACCGCGTATCTCGACACCGTCGGACTGGACGTCCTCGCCGCGCCGCTCGCTTCGGCGGGCGACGTCGAGGCGGCGGCCGTCGCGGCTGCGCTCGCTCAGTCTGCGGCGAACCGGTCGGCGGCGCGAGTGGCCGGTTCGTTGCCGTCGGGCTGGCGGAACATCGCGTCCGGTTATCAGCAGAAGACGTACACGACCGCGGCGGGTGACGAGGTCGTGGCGCGTTACCGGATCGGCCGCGCCGGGATCGAACTCCCCGATCTGGACGACGCAGTGGTCTGCTCGGTCGCCGCGGAGGAGGTCGTCATGGCGACCGCCGGAGTGACCAGACGGTACGCGGTGACGGCGGCGGAGAACGGGGCCGTGAACGTCGACTGGCCAGGCGCGTCGGTCGCGTTCACGCGGGTTCCGCGCTACATCGATCCGGCAGCACAGACGCGGCCAGGATCACTGCTCGCGCCGATGCCTGGTTCGGTGATCCGAGTCGCGGCAGCCGAAGGCGACACCGTCACAGCTGGCCAGCCATTGTTGTGGCTGGAGGCGATGAAGATGGAGCACACCATCAGCGCACCGTCGGACGGCGTCGTGTCTGTGGTCGCTGTCGAAGCCGGCCGCCAAGTATCCGTCGGCGACGTCCTCGCCGTCATCACCGACCTATAGATGGGAAACACCATGACTTTCACCGAGACTGAAGAACGCACGGCACTCCGCGAGGCCGTCCGCGGGCTGGCGAACAAGTACGGCCAGCAGTACTTCCTGGACTGCGCGAACTCCGACAGGAAGACCGACGAGATGTGGAAGGAGGCCGGTGAACTCGGTTTCATCGGCGTCAACCTGCCCGAGGAGTACGGCGGGGGCGGAGCGGGCATGTACGAACTGGCGATCGTCATGGAGGAGATCGCGGCGGCCGGAACAGGTCTGCTCATGCTCGTCGTCTCGCCCGCGATCTGCGGCAACATCATCGCCAAGTTCGGCACCGACGAGCAGAAACAGCGGTGGATTCCGGGCCTGGCCGACGGCAGTGTCACCATGGCGTTCGGGATCACCGAACCCGACGCCGGATCGAACTCGCACAACATCACGACCACCGCGCGCCGCGACGGCGACGAGTGGATCGTGTCCGGTCAGAAGGTCTTCATCTCGGGAGTCGATCAGGCACAGGCCGTGTTGATCGTCGCGCGCACCGAAGACTCCAAGACGGGGCGCCTCAAGCCCGCGCTGTTCATCGTGCCGACCGACGCGCCTGGCTTCAGTCACACGATGATCGACATGGACCTGAAGAATCCCGAGAAGCAGTTCACCCTGTTCCTCGACGATGTCAGGCTCTCTGCCGATGCACTCATCGGGTCCGAGGACGCCGCCCTGAGTCAGTTGTTCGCAGGCCTCAACCCGGAGCGGATCATGGCGTCGGCGTCGGCCGTCGGCATGGGACGATTCGCGCTCGAGAAGGCCGTGGCCTACGCGAACGACCGCACCGTGTGGAAGGCTCCGATCGGCTCGCATCAGGCGATCGCGCATCCGCTCGCGCAGTGCAAGATCGAGTTGGAGATGGCCAAGCTGATGATGCAGAAGGCCGCGACGCTGTACGACGACGGTGACGAGTGGGGCGCTGCCGAGCCGGCCAACATGGCCAAGTACGCGGCGGGCGAAGCCTGCGTGAAGACCGTGGATCAGGCGGTGCAGACGCTCGGTGGAAACGGACTGACAGTGGAATACGGTGTGGCAGCAATGGTTCCGCTGTCGCGGCTGACCCGAATCGCACCGGTGAGTCGCGAGATGATCCTCAACTTCGTCGCACAGACGAGCTTGGGGTTGCCGAAGTCGTACTGATGGGGCTCGATCAGCGAGAAGGAAGGGAAGGCGCCGTGACGGAGACACTCGTCCGGACTGAGGTCGCCTCAGCCATTGCGACGATCACCCTCGACTCACCGGGGAACCGGAATGCGTTGAGTTCGGTGCTGGTCGCACAGCTGCGGCAGGCGCTGGCGGAGGCTGCGGCCGACGCGTCGGTCCGCGCTGTCGTGCTCACCCACACGGGCGGCACATTCTGTGCGGGCGGAGACCTGAAGGAGGCCCTCGGTCGTGGTCTCTCGCCGGAGGAGGCGACGGCCGAGGGCACCAGGGCGATGACGGACCTGATGGGCGCGATGCTCGAGACGGCGAAGCCGATCGTGACCGTCGTCGACGGTCATGTGCGGGCAGGCGGGTTCGGTCTGCTCGGCGCTGCGGACATCGCGCTCGCCGGACCGAACGCGACGTTCGCGCTCACTGAGTCGCGACTGGGGCTGGCCCCGTCGATGATCTCCCTCGTGCTGTTGCCGAAGATGTCGGCGCGAGCCTCAGGCCGCTATTTCCTCACCGGCGAGACCTTCTCGGCTGCCAACGCCGAGGAGTCCGGCATCGTCAGCCGTGCAGTCGATTCCGCCGACGACCTCGCCGACGAACTCGAACGTGTCTGCGAGGGGATTCGGAAGGCGTCGCCTCAGGGGCTGGCGGCCTCGAAGGCGTTGACCGCCGCGGGTGTCCTCGCCGATTTTCGGTCCAGTGCGGATGCCCGTGCCGCTGAGTCGGCAGCGTTGTTCGCTTCCGATGACGCACGCGAAGGCATGACGGCGTTCCTGTCGAAACGACGTCCGTCGTGGGATGCGAGTGCGTCGTGAACCTGCCGAATCGTGAACCCCAGCAGGACCGTTCTCGGCTGACGCGCGAGCGGCTGCTGGCGTCGACGGTGGACATCCTCGCTGATCAGGGATGGGCGGCGGCCACGGTCGCTCGCGTCGCCGAAGCGGCCGGTGTCTCGCGCGGCGCCGCCCAGCATCACTTTCCGACACGGGAAGCGCTGATCACCGCGGCGCTCGATCAGATGTTCACCGATCTGACAGCGCTCGCAGCTGACGACGCGGCCGACCTGCCGCCGGGACCCGAGCGGATCCGGGTCGTCGTCGAGCACGCTGTCGACATCTATGTGGGCCGGAACTTCCGGGCGGCACTGCAGGTGTGGGCTGCCGCAGCGTCCGACGCCGCGCTCCGCGAACAGATCTTGCCGCTGGAGGCCAAGTTCGCACGGGCCGCGCACACCAGGACGCTCGCCGGCCTCGATCCCGAGGGGACCGACCCGAACGCGTTCCGCCTCGCGCAGGCCACGCTCGACCTCGCGCGCGGTCTCGGTCTGGCCGGGACGTTGTCGGACGACTCACGCCGTCGCGCACAGGTCGTCGGGACCTGGGTGGAGCAGGTGACGGCTGCGCTGGGGCGTGCCTGACCGGCCTACAGGTCGCGATCCCAGCGGACGACGGATCCGATGATGTCGGGGAACTTCTTCTCCGCGTACTTGAGATAGTCGTCGATGTGCTCGCTCATCGCGACCATCGAGGCTCCGGCGTCGCGGTTGCTCATCGCGGTGAAGATCGATTCGTGCGCGGCGAGGGTCGCCTTCCTGCGGGCCTGCGGAAAGTCCATACCGACGATCGTGCTGTTGGTGACCTCCAGCAGCGAATCCGCGAGATACCCGAGCAACGGATTGTCCGTCGACCACGCGATAATGTCGTGGAATTCCTTGTTGGCCTCCAAGAAGGCGCGTCGGTCACTCTTGAGCGCCGCCGCCATCTGCTCGACCGTTGCGCCGACCTCGGCCAGCCGTTCGTCGGAGATATTGGCCGCCGCCAACTGGGTGATGACCGGCTCGATGGACAGGCGCGCCTCGAAGATCGATCGCAGCGGAGCGTTCCGCAACTGCATCAGCAGGACGAACGCGCCCGACAAGAATGCGCCGCTCGGCTTTTGGAGGACTGGCCCGCCTCGCGGGCCGGGCTTCATGACGACGACGCCCTGGAATTCGAGCAAGCGCAGTGCCTCGCGAAGGGTGCCGCGTCCGATCTGGTACTTCTCGACCATGATCTTCTCTGAGGGCAGAAGATCGCCGGGCGCAAGACCGGCATCGAGCGCTTCCTGCACGATCCGCTGGCTCACCACCACCGCAGCCTTCGGCGACCGTGTCGGTCCCGTCACCTGTGGACTCCGACCGTCGAACGCTCGAACCTACTGGTGTGCACTCGATTGCCCCCTCTGACCGACAGGTCCGCACCGCACAGCCTGCGGAGCGGACGAAACATGACAGACATCACGGTACTACGTGGTAACTCTCGAGTCCGACGCCGTGGTCACGCGACGACGCCGGCCGACTACTGATCTGATCTGAACTCAGTAGTCGGCCGGTTCTGGGAGGGAGTCGCTGCTGCCGGAATGGATCCGATCGCGCAGGGAGGTCAGGCAGCGTTCACCTCGTGCATGTCGACCACGGCGCCCGCACCCGCGAAGTTGGCCATGTCGGCGGTGCCCGCCTGCCCTTCGGACGAGGACAGGCCTGCGATCGCAGCCTCCTTCGAGTCGAATGTCAGGACGCCGACGACGAAGTGCTCGGGTGTGGTCCCGTCGAGGGTCTCGCAGACGCCCCATTCGAACTTCGCGCCGGGCATCGTCGCGGTCAGCGGAGCATGGACCGTGCGGTAGTGCTCGAGGAACTGCTCGGGATTCTCAGGATGGTTGTAGCTGACAGTTACACGGAACACGATTGCGTCCTCTCTTACAGCGAATCGAGGTGGGCGGACACGGTGTCGCAGACGTACGCGATGCCGGCGGCAGACCCGGGAAGGATGTTGACGAACTGGAAGAACCCGTGCATCTGGCCGCTGAACGTGCGCGCCTGAACGGGTACGCCTGCCGCTTCGAGCTTGGCGGCGTACGCCTCACACTCACCGCGGAGCACATCGTGTTCGGCGATCACGATGACGGCGGGCGGCGTGCCCGCGACGTCGCCCTGCAGCGGGGAGACGTTCGGATTCGAGCGAGTGGTCGGATCCGGGGTGTACAGCTCCCAGAACCAGTCCATCGCCTTCTTGTCGAGCATCAACTGGTTGGCCGGATCGAGGTAGGTCGCGTTCTCGGTGTCACTGTCGGCGACCGGATAGACGAGTGCCTGGAATGAGACGTCGGGGCCGCCTTCGCGTACCGCCTGTTGTGCGACGACCGCCGCGAGGTTGCCGCCAGAACTGTCACCGCCGACGATGAGCGGGAGCCCGGCGAAACGCTCAGCGGTCCACGTGAGGACGTCCCACGCGTCATTCGCTGCGGTGGGGTAGACGTTCTCGGGTGCGAGGCGGTAGTCGGGGAGCACCACTGTGCACCCGGTGCCTGCTGCGAGTTGGCGTGCAAGCGTGTCGAACTGGTCAGGGCTGCCGACCACCCATCCGCCGCCGTGGTAGTAGACCAGCACGCCGCGTGGGTTCTCGGAGGGTGCGAGGACACGCACCGGGATCTGATGGCCATCGCCCGCCGCGACAGTCAGGTTCTCGACTGACGCCATGTCGGGGCCTGGGCCGTACAGTTCGATGAAGCCGTCGTTCATCGCGCGGACTTCGTCCGGTGTCATCTCGTACAGGGGCTTGCCGCCGCCCTCGGCCGCTTGCGCGAGGAATGCTGCGGTCGCTTCGTCCAAACTCATCTGAGCTCGCCTTCTCGTCGATCGACTGGGAGGGTATTCATGCACATCATAAGTATGAAACGCGAGAGTGTCAACGATCACATGTGAGATTGTGGAGTGACTGAGACTATGTGCATGATTACCGTAGGTCGGCCCCTTCGTGGGGCCGTGAACGCTAGTGAGGAGAAATGATGACGAACGAGTCCTCGGTCACGACCGTGCTGGACGGACGTGCCTTTCTCGAGTGCCCACGGTGGCGCGAGGGCCGGCTCTGGGTCTCCGACCTGTACGCCCACGAGGTGCTCTCGATCGGCGACGGCGACGATGTGCGTCTCGAGGTGACGATGGACGATCAGCCGTCGGGGCTCGGGTGGCTGCCGGACGGTCGACTGCTGATCGTGTCCATGGTCGACGGGAGGATTCTCGTCCGCGACGACGTGAATGATCCGAGTTCGGTGTCCGAGCACGCCGACGTCTCGCAGCTCGCGACCGGCAAGCTCAACGACATGACCGTGGACGAACGCGGCCACGCGTTCATCTCGACGTTCGGTTTCGAGTTCCGTTCCCGCTCATACGTGGAGTCGGCGGTGCTGCTCCACGTGGCTCCGGACGGGTCGTCGCGAGTCGCTGCCGACGACCTGCTCTTCCCGAACGGCTCGGTGATTCTGGGTTCGCCCGACGACGACGTCCGCACGTTCGTCGTCGCTGAGAGCATGGGGAACCGACTCACCGCCTTCGATCTCGACCAGGCCGGAACATTGACCCGCAGACGGGTCTGGGCAGCGTTCGGTCCGGAGGTTCCGCGGACCTCGGTGCGTGATGCAATGGCGGCTTCTCAGGTCGCTCCGGACGGCATCTGCATCGGTGACGCCGGCACGATCTGGGTCGCTGATGCGCTCAACCAGCGGGTCGTTCGCGTCGCCGAAGGTGGCGAAATCCTCGACGAGAAGCGTTTCGACACAGGGGTATTCGCGTGCGCTGTCGGCGGGGCCAACGGCGACATCTTGTACGGGTGCGCCGCACCGTCGTCATCGGAGCATCAGCGTCGAGACACCCGTGACGCTAGTCTGCTCGCTACCCGGATCTGATTGCAGGCGAGTCTGACCGGCCGCGCGCTCGTCACCGAGTGCGGCCGGTCAGTCGGGCCATCTGCCGTAGCCGAGGGTGATCGTGGCGATGCTCATCGCGACGAAGACGACGGCCGCGAATCCGAGACCGGCGACCATTCCGGCTGCGCTCACGATCGAGCCGGTGGACACGGCGAGAACGCTGGTGAACCCGTAGGCGATCGACGCGTACTGCGATGCGATACGTCCCTGATCGACCGGTTTCAGCGAGGCGGTCACGATCCGCAGCCCGCTCGCATAGGCGAAGCCCTGTCCTACGCCCCACACCACACAGCCTGCGAGGATCGTCGGCAGGCTGGTGGTCCAGACGCCGACGAAGCACAGGACTGCGCCTGCCCCGATCGCACTCGCACTCAGGGGTGGCCGCAGAGATCTGACGATTCGAGGCGCGATACAGGCGACTCCGATGAGCACGATCGGGCCGAGTGAGGTCATGATGATCGACCCGGATCCCGTCATGTCGGTGACGACTGTGGGGAGTAGTCCGACGACGACCCCGCCGATGGCCCACCCTGCGGTCCCGAGTGCGAATCCCGCGAGTCGGACGCGCGGTGGGTGCGGCTGAGGCGCGCGAGCGCCCGTCGTCGGGAGTCCGGCAGGCTCGACCACGTCGGCTGTCACCGGTTCGTCGTCGGGGCGGCCTCGGATGAGGAGGGCGACGGCACTCCTTGCTCTTGCGTGAGTCGCCGCCAGCGCGACGATCGCGGACGCCAACAGCGCGAGGTGGAAGTAGTAGACGGTCGTCGTCGGGCCGGGCAGCGTGTCGGCCACGACGGCTGCGAGGAGGAGTCCGAGGAAGGATCCGAGCAGCGTCCCAGTCGCGGCGATAGCGCGCCCGCGTTCACCCCGGGTCGCGAGGACGATGGTCGCGGCCGCGCCGGTTCCCAACCCGACGGAGATGCCGACGAGGACGCGGCCCGCGAACAGCCAGGCGACGGAGTGGTTGCCTACGAGCAAGGCGACGTCACCGAGGAAACACACGGCGACGGCGATCGGGAGCATTCGGGTGGCGTACGCGGGCAGCCGCGTGCGGGCCACGACGGTGAACGTCGCGACGAGCCCGACCAGGTACGCGGCGAACAGCGCGGTGACTGTGAAGGCGCTCAGGTCGAGTTGGTCGCGGTAGATCGGGAGCAGAGGGCCGGGGACGTTCGAACCGACGATGAGAAGGCAGAAGGCGACAGTCGCGGCAGCTCCGTACGTCGATGCCGAGCGGCTCTTGGGTGATCCGGATGCTTCGTAAACCGCTCTCACCTGCGTGGAACCTGAACTCTCAGTCATCCTTGGATGATTCTTGGCTAGTCACTCTTTACTTCTATCATGATAATGGTTAGCGTGATTAGCATCACGAGACGGCAATCACGTGATGCCTGTGCAGTGGCATACATCGCGCCGGGAATCGGCGACGAGCGACTCTGAGGAGAACTTGATGAAGACAATGGGTGCGCTGATCTGGGAGCCCGGAACTCGATCGGGCTGGAGCGTCGAAGAGATCGAGATCGATGCTCCGAAGAGCCGAGAAGTGAAGGTGAAGCTCGCGGCATCAGGAATCTGTCACAGTGACGACCACGTCGACACCGGTGACATCCCGCTCGACTGGGCGCCGATCATCGGCGGTCACGAGGGCGCGGGCATCATCGAAGAAGTCGGTCCGCACGTCACCGACTTCGAGGTCGGGGACCATGTGGTCCTGTCGTTCATGCCGGCCTGCGGGCACTGCGAGAAGTGCAACGTCGGTCTGACCAACCTGTGCACGATGGGCGCAGGTGTTCTCGGCGGATACGCGCCCGACGGCACCTACCGCGTCCATGCTCGGGGTCAAGGCGTCGGACCGTTCTCGTACCTCGGAACGTTCTCGCCGTACGTCGTGGTCAACATCGACTCGTGCGTGAAGATCGGCAAGGACATTCCGCTGGACAAAGCGGCGCTCATCGGCTGCGGCGTGCCGACCGGATGGGGTTCGTCGGTCTATGCCGCGGACGTTCAACTCGGTGAGACGGTCGTCGTCATCGGCACCGGCGGCGTCGGCATGAACGCGGTGCAGGGAGCCCTGCACAAGGGTGCGAAGACGATCATCGCGGTCGACCCGATCGAGTACAAACGCGATCAGGCCAAGAAGTTCGGCGCCACCCACACGGCGAACAACCTGGAACAGGCCGCCGAGATGGTCTCCGACATCACCAACGGGCAAGGGGCGGACAAGGTACTCATCACCGTCGACGTCGCCTACGGCGAACTGCTCAATCCGGCGCAGGAGATGGTGTGCCGCGGCGGGACCCTGGTGCTCACGTCGGCCGCGCCGGTCACCCAGCGCGACGTCCCCTTCGACCTGTTCACATTCGCAATGAGCGGCAAGCGACTGCAAGGCACACTGTACGGCTCGACCAACGCCCGCCGTGACATCCCGCTGATCGCCGACATGTACCGCCGCGGCGAGTTCAAGCTCGACGAACTGGTCACCAAGACCTACGAACTCGAGCAGATCAACGAGGCCGTCGCCGACATGCGGGAGGGCAAGAACATCCGCGGCGTCATCATGTACGACCTGTGATCCGACCGCGATCACCTGAAAGGACAGACATGCGAGCAGACGACATCAACGACATCGTGCGTGCCACCAATCTGTACGCGCGCGGTCTCGATCTCGCCGACCCGGACGAAGCCTCATCGGCCTTCGCTTCGGACAGTGTGTGGGACGCGACGGCCGTCGGACTGGAGCGTTACGAAGGATACGACGCCATCCACGCGTTCTTCGTCGCCGACGCGGCGGCAGTGGCACGTGGCGCGCACATCTTGACCAACCACATCGTCGACTTCGACGACGACGATCACGCACACGGTACGAACTACGTGTTCGCGGAGGCCGAGATGAACAATGGCGCCGCGATCAAGGCGATCGCACTCAACCGTGACAAGTACATCCGCACGTCAGATGGCTGGAAGATCTCTGAACGTGTCATCACTCCGATGACCACTCCCCAGATGGACGGCTTCGAAGTCTGATCGTCGTCACTGCCTGACCAACTGCTCGGTGAGCGTCTCCTCTGTCTGTTCCGGACCGAGGGGTCGCTCACCGCTGCTTTGTGGGCCAGGTGGAGAGCGAGGCGACTGGACCTGATCAGGAGGAATAGACAATGGGAACAACTGAAGCGGGCACAACTGAACCGGACAACACGGGACCGGACAACACGGGACCGATCATCGTGGTCGGCGGCGGGCTCTCGGGCCTGGCGACGGCATTGACGAGCGCGACGAACGGGCGCGCGGCCATCGTCCTCGAAGCGGCGGAGCTCGTCGGCGGAGCGGCGGCCTACTCGGGCGGACAGATCTGGTGCGGCGCCAACCACGTCGCCCGCCGCGAAGGCGTCACCGACGATTCGCTCGAACTCACCGAGACCTACATCCGTGACGTCGCACGGCATCTCGCTCCCGAGGTGCTCGACGAGGCCGCGTTGACGAGGTGGCTGCAGACCTCGCCGGGAGCGATCGAGTACTTCGAGGAGCTCGGCGCGATCCGCTGGACGATGATTCCCGGGCTCGCCGACTATCACAACGAGGCCGACGGGGCGCTGCCGCAGGGGCGGTATCTCACCAACGAGGTGATCGATGGATCGGTCCTCGGGGAGTGGCGGGACAAACTGCGGTACAGCCCGTACTTCCCGGTCGGCACGACCTATCGCGAGTTGCTGGAGAAGGGGCGACGAGCGACCTACGTCGACGACGAGGGGCGTGAGGCCGAGTCTGCGAAACACTCGCACGCCGGACTTCCCGCGTTCGGCCTCGCCGACGACAACGGGTTCGACGGTCCGGCCGACGGCGATCCGCTGACGTACGGCACGGGAGTGGTCGCGTCGTTCCTGCGGCGAGTCCTCGCCGAGCTGGCTATCGATATCCGGCTGGAGCATCGCGTCACCGCACTCCTGCAAGACGATGACGGCGCAGTCACCGGCGTGCGCGCGCAGAGCCCCGACGGCGAGGTCACGCTTCGCGGCCCCGTCGTGCTCGCGACCAGCACGTACGACTGGGATCCGGAAGCCGTCTCGGACATCCTGGGACTCGACTCCGAGGACTGGGGTTCGGTTGCGCCGGAGTCGATCCGCGGTGACGGACTCCGCCTCGCACAGTCAGTCGGCGGAGAACTCGCACGGATTCCCGCGAACGCGACCCCGATCCTGCCCGGCTGGCGGTCGCAGGTCGGAACCGGCTTCGGCTACGGCCCGGAGTACGCGATGCCGCACTCGATGATCGTCGACCGGACCGGACGTCGATACTGCAACGACTCGTACTGGGTCGACATCTGCCGCAAGACCTTGGATCCCGGCGACCGTCACCTGCCCTTCTTCCTGATCTGGGACGACCAGCACCGCCGCAAGTACGGCCTGGCCGCGACGCCGCCCGGCGGCGACTATCCGGAGGGGTGGGTGCAGGAGGGCGCGACGCTCGCCGAACTCGGCGAGCAACTCGGCATCGACGGTGTGGAACTGGCGAAGACTGCGCAGCGGTTCAGCGGATTCGCTCGCGACGGCGCCGATCCGGACTTCGGTCGCGGCAGTGTCGACTACGTCAACCGGTTCGCGGGCGATCCGGACAACACGCCGTCGCCGGTCCTCGGCCCCATCGAACAGGCGCCGTTCTTCGGGATCCGCCTGCGCTTCGTCGGCACCGGGATCGGAACCTCCGGCGTGCACATCGACGGTGACGGCCGGGTGCTCGACGGCGCAGATACGCCGATCCGCGGACTGTACGCCGCGGGCTCTGTCGCGGCGTTGACCACGACGGGCACCGCGTACAACTCCGGCATCGCGCTGGGGCGAGGTATCACGCTCGCCTATCTGATCGGACACGAGCTCGCGGGTGCGCCGATCTCTTGACCACGCGGGTCGAACGTCGACCCGAACACCGAATGGAGGATTGATTATGGGAAATCGCATGCAAGGCAAGGTCGCTTTCATCACGGGTGTCGCGCGCGGACAGGGACGCAGTCACGCGGTGCGCCTGGCAGAGGAAGGCGCGGACATCGTCGGTGTCGACATCTGCGCCGACATCGACTCGGTGTCGACGTACTCGCTCGCGACGCCTGAGGACCTCGACGAGACGCGACGTCTCGTCGAGAAGACGGGCCGTCGAATGGTCGCCGAGGTCGCCGATGTCCGTGACTTCGATGCGCTGCAGTCAGCGTTCACGGCCGGGCTCGAGGAGTTCGGCCACGTCGACACGGTGGTCGCGAACGCGGGCATCGCATCGTTCGCCAAATCGTGGGAGCTGACCGCCGACGAGTGGCGGGACATGATCGACGTGAACCTGACGGGTGTGTTCCACACGGCCAAGGTCGCGATCGAACCGATGATCGCCGCGGGCAACGGCGGCTCGATGGTGTTCACGTCGTCGATCGGCGGACTGAAGGGGATTCAGAACGTCGCGCATTACGTCTCGGCCAAGCACGGCATCGTCGGTCTGATGCGGAACCTGGCGAACGAGCTCGCGCCGTACGGGATCCGAGTCAACACCGTGCATCCGACGAACGTCGACACGACGATGATCCACAACCCGGGCACATACGCGATGTTCGCTCCGGACGTCACCGAGCCGACGGTCGACGACGTGCGTGAGGGCTTCGTCTCGCTCAACGCGTTGCAGGTGCCGTGGGTCGAGTCGATGGACATCAGCAACGCAGTGCTGTTCCTGTCGAGCGACGAGGCCCGGTACGTGACCGGGGTGCCCTTCCCGGTGGATGCGGGAGCGGCCGTCCGATAAGTGGGTGACCGTTGACACAGTGGTGATAATCATATTTACTATGATCATGGAATAGCGACGCTCCCTCGGATCGTCACCTCCTGTCCCGGTCGGCCTGTCGGCGCCGACCCCTCGATTCCGGACACGTTGAAAAGGAACCTCGATGATGAAGATCAGAACGACGAAGACTGCGTTGACCGCGGTGGTCGCGGTCGCTGTGCTCACAGTGAGTGCGTGCGGCGGAGGCGGGGGAGGCGCTCAGCAGAGCGGGCAGGGGATCGCCGAGAACATCACGATCGCGGCAGTCAACGACCAGACCGGCCCGGTGGCCTACGCGGGTGTCGGCGCCAGCAAGGGCGCCGAGCTGGCGATCGAGCAGATCAACGATCAGGGCTTCCTCGGTGACGGGGTGACTATGTCGCTCGAGCAGGTCGACACCGCGGGCGAGATCGACCGCGCGGTGAGCGAGATGACGAAGACCATGGGCAACGGCGAGGTCTCCGCGGTCCTCGGTCCGACAATGGCCCAGCAGGCCGCGGCGGTCGCCCCGCTGGTCGGTCAGCGAAAGGTGCCGACCGTGTTCACGCAGTCGGGCGCCGAGGGGGTCGTCGTCAACGACTACACCTTCCGAGCGACGGCTCCGATGGAGAGTTACTACGACATCGCGGCGAAGTGGCTCAGCGAGAACGGCCATAAGGACGTCTCGGTGATCTACAACGCGACCTATCCGACGTTCGCGAACCTCGGCAAGACTGTGTTCCCGAAGGAGGCCGCGGCGGCGGGCGTCAAGATCGGTCAGTCACTCGAAGTGCAGTCGACGACTCAGGACTTCACCGGCCAGGCGCAACAGATCGCTCAGGCGAACCCGCCGGCGGTGGTCATGATGCTGATCGCGTCCCAGGCCGTGACCTTCATGAAGCAGTTGCGTCAGGCCGGCTACCAGGGACAGATCGTCGGCACGTCGGTGCAGGGATCGGGCAACGCCGCGTCCGCGGGCGCCGCGGCCGACGGTCTCGTCTACCCCGTCGACTTCTCGGCGGCGATGGACGGCGACACCTCGAAGGAGTTCACGAAGGCGTTCACCGACAAGTTCGGCGAGTCTCCGGATACCTACGCGGCTGAGGGCTTCGACGCGATCTGGTGGATCGCGCGCGGAATCAAGGCATCGAACGACTCGTCGCGCGATGGCGTTCAGAAGGGCCTCGCACAGGTCGCAGGCGAAGGATTCACCGGAGCGATGGGCGACCTGACGTTCGACGGCAACGACATGCGGGTGACCGGTGCGATGGTCGAGTGGCGTGGCGGCGAGGAATCGCTCGTCAACTGAGTCGCATCTCCGAGCACGACGAATACGTTCGGTCCAATATCACGAGAGATGTGTGGCACCAGTGAAGCATGTACGAACAGGAATTGCGCTCACCGCTATCGCCATGTCGAGTCTTCTCGCCGTGACCGCATGCGGTCAGGGGCGAGGCGGAGCTCAACAGAGCGGCCAGGGCATAGCGAAAGAGATCACCGTCGCGGCGGTCAATGACCAGAGCGGTCCGGTCGGCTACGCGGGCATCAGTGCGAGTCAGGGTGCGCGGCTGGCCGTCGAGCAGATCAACGACCAGGGTTACCTCGGCGACGGTGTGGTCATCGACCTCGCGCAATCCGATCCTGCGGGAGAGATCGAGCGCGCCGTCAGTGACATGACGAAGGCGATGGCGGACAACGACGTGTCCGCGATCCTCGGGCCCACACTCGGCCAGCAGGCCGCCGCGGTCGCTCCGCTCGTCAACCAGCGCAAGGTGCCGACCGTGTTCACCCAATCCGGTTCGCCGGGCGTCGTCACCGGCGACTACACGTTCCGGGCCACCGCTCCGATGGAGACTTACTACAGTGCCGGCGACAAATGGCTGGCCGAGAACGACTTCACGAAGCTGTCCCTGATCTACAACGGCACGTTGCCCACGTATGCCAGTCTCGTCGAGGACGTCATCACACCCGATCAGAAGAAGTACGGGCTGTCGATCGATCAGCGAGTCGAAGTGCAGTCGACGACCCTCGACTTCACCAGTCAGGCGCAGCGGATCGCGGCAGCGAAGCCACAGGCGGTCGTCATGCTCCTCACGGCGCCGCAGTCGGTCACCTTCATGAAGCAACTGCGACAGGCCGGATACACCGGACAGGTATTGGGTTCCACCAACCAGAGCGCAGGAATGATCGCTCCTGCTGGTCCGGCTGCCGACGGCCTCGTCTACCCGGTCGACTTCTCGGCATCGATGGACACCCCCGAGTCGAAGGCCTTCGTGGACGCGTTCGCCAAAGAGTACGGCGAGGCTCCCGATCCGTACGCCGCCGAAGGCTTCGACGCGCTCTGGTGGATCGCGCGCGGAATCAAGGCATCGAACGACTCCTCGCGTGACGGCGTTCAGAAGGGTCTCGCACAGGTCGCGTCACAAGGGTTCGCAGGCGCGATGGGCGACATCACCTTCGACGGAAACGACATGCGTGTTCCGGGTGTGGTCGTCAAGTGGCAGGACGGAAAGGAACACCTCCTCCGATGAACGAGATCGGCCGGGCACCGGACACAGTCTGTCGACACGCAGACGTACACAGAGGAAGTCCGACATGCAGGAAATTCTGAACGCAGCGACGCTGGGGTCGGTGTACCTCTTGTTCGCACTCGGCATGGCGCTGGCGTGGGGCACCATCGGGATCCTGAATTTCGCACACGGTGCGACATTCGTGTTCTCGGTGCTCGTGGCGCACATCGTCACGAAAGAAGTGGCTCTGCCTCTCCCGGTGATCCTGATCATCGCGATCGCCGTCGGTGCGGCACTGTCGCTGCTCACGCAGTTGTTGGTGTTCCAGAAGATCGTGGGCGACGGGACCAACCACCGGACGACCGAGCTCCGGATCATCATCGCAGGCATCGGCGTCTCGTCGATCCCGATCGCGATCGCCCAACGAGTCAGCGGCTCGAGTCCGTTCGGATTCGACACCGGCTATGAGGCGTCGGTCTACGAGTTCGCGGGCCTGCGTCTGACCACGACGACCGTCATCATCCTGATCGCCGCGATCGGCATCGGCGTCGGGCTCACGGTGTGGCTCCGGAAGTCCCGGCAGGGTCTGGCCTTGCGGGCGATCGGTGTCGACCAGGAGACCAGCGAGGGCATGGGTGTCAACCGTGGGGCGCTGGCGCTGGGAACCATGGCTGTCGCGGGTGGCCTCGCCGGTCTCGCCGGAGCCCTTCTGACCCTGCAACTCGGGGCGATCGCCCCCGAATCGGGAGATCCGTTGCTGATCAAGGCGTTCGCGATCATCGTCCTCGGCGGTCTCGGATCGATGGGCGGCGCGGTCCTCGGCGCCTACATCCTGGCGGCCGCGGAGACGCTGATGATCCAGTTCGAACTCGGAACCTGGGTGGACGCGGTGTCATTCGGACTGATCTTCCTGGTGCTCCTGTTCCGACCTCAGGGCATCTTCGGAACCAAGGAAGTGAGACGCACATGAGCGACTGGTACTACTCCAACACGGTTCTGCTCCAGCAGACGCTCACGACCCTGCTGATGGCACTGAGCATCCAGATTCCGATGCGCATGGGAGTGTTCTCGTTCGCAGGCATCGGTGCATTCGGAATCGGCGGCTACACCGCGGCCGCCGCGATGCTCCACCTCGGATGGGGTACCTTCCCCTCGATCGTCCTCGGGATGGTGATTCCCGGCGTGGTCGTCTATCTGCTCGGCCTGATCATTCACAAGCTGAACGGTCTGTACCTGGGCATGGCGACTATCGCATTCACCCTGATCGTGGCCGTGGTGGCAGTCAACGGCGGCGAGCTCACGGGCGGAGCTGCCGGACTGTTCGGCGCTCTCGGTGACCTGACCTTCGAGTCGATCCTCGTCGTCACGATCCTCGTCATCGCGATTGCTCAGCTCACCGAGTCGCGTGGTCTCGGCCGTCGGATCGACGCAGTGCGCGAAGACCCGGAACTCGCGAACGCGATGGGAATCAACGTCGCGCGATACCGGAAACTCAGCTTCCTGGCGTCGGGTCTCGTCGGCGGCCTTGCGGGCGGCATTACCACCCTGCTGCGGAGCACGATCACCCCTGCCGAAGTGAACTTCCATCTCGTCGTCTTGGCGTTGACGGTGATCGTCGTCGGCGGCACGCGATCGTGGTTCGGCGTGGTCATCGGATCGGTCGTGTTCGTCTGGCTCCCGACACTCGTCTCGTTCGTCAGCGAATGGGAGGAGTTCATCTACGGAGTCATCGTGGTGCTTGCGGCTCTGTTCCTGCCGAACGGCGTCCTGGGTGTCCTCCGCGACCTGTGGCATCGGATTCGAACGCGGGACGTGCGCGATACCGGAGTCGAGCCCGTCCGACCCGATATGACGAAGGTGGAGTCATGACCAGCAGCGACAATCGACCGCCGCTCCTCGAACTGACCGACATCGCAGTGCATTTCGGCGGAGTCAAAGCCGTCGACGGGGTGTCGATCAGTCTCGATCAGGGACGCATCTACGGGATCATGGGCTCGAACGGATCCGGGAAGTCGACGCTTCTGGGCGCGATCACCCGGCTCAATCCGCTGACCCGCGGGCAGATGAGGTTCGACGGTGAGGACTTCACCAAGGTGCGGCCCCATCAGGTGGCTCACCTGGGGGTGGCCCGGACTTTCCAGACGGTGCGTCTCATCGACGACCGCACAGTCCGCGACAACGTCCAGCTCGGCGTGGACACCGCATTGCGCAGCAGGAGACGTGAGCTCATGTCGTCGGTCGACGAGGTCATGGAGCGCGTCGGCGTCACAGCGGTGCAGCGGATGCGGCCGAGCGAACTGTCGTACGGCATGCAGCGCCGGGTCGAGATCGCTCGCGCGATCGTGAGCAGACCCCGACTGCTGTTGCTCGACGAGCCGACGGCGGGCATGAACACCGACGAGCGTGACGAGGTCAGCGAACTCATGCGCACCCTGCAGCAGGAGGGACTCACTCAGCTCCTCGTCGAGCACGACGTTCAGATGATGGTCGATGTCTGCGACTACCTCTTCGGTATGAACCAGGGAGAACTGATCGCGCAGGGCGAGCCGGAGGCCGTCGTCGCTGACGAGGCTGTCCGCGAGTCCTATCTCGGAAAGCAGGCCAAGGATGCTTGAGGTCAACGATCTGCATGTCAGCTACGGCGCGGTCAACGCCGTTCAAGGAGTCTCGCTCCGGGCGGAGGTCGGGGAGGTCACCCTGGTGCTCGGAGCCAACGGCGCCGGGAAGTCGACGACCCTGCGTGCAGTCGCCGGATATCACAAGCCCAAGGCCGGATCCGTGCTCGTCGACGGGGCAGATCTGACAGGCAGTCGTGCGCACAAGATGGTGCGCAACCGATTGGTGTTGGTCCCGGAAGGCCGTCGCGTCTTCGCCACGCTCACCGTCGAAGAGAACCTTCGAATCGGCGGCTACCGCGCGTCGCGTGCGGAGGTCGAGGCGACGATGGCCGAAGTCTACGAGCAGTTCCCGATCCTCTCCGACCGCAAGGGGCAGCAGGCAGGTCTGCTCAGCGGCGGCGAACAGCAGATGCTCGCGTTCGGGCGAGCGGTGATGTCGCAGCCCACAGTGATTCTGATGGACGAGCCGTCGATGGGACTGGCACCGACGATGGTCGACTCGGTGATGACGAAGGTCCGCGAGATCGCCGACCGGGGCATCGCCGTGCTGATCGTCGAGCAGAATGCCGACGCCGGACTCCGCGTCGCCGATCAGGTCTCCGTCATCACCCGAGGGAAGACCGTCTGGACCGGTGCCGCGGCAGACGCAGACACGGCGGCGGTGCACGCGGTCCTGGGGGAGACAGCACTCGAGAAGTAGGGCATCGACGTCACACGACGTGATGCGACAACAGGACACGGATGAGGACCCAGGAGTGACCACCATGGACAAGCCCGGAACCAAGGACATCGAGCGACTGTCTGGTGCGCGGCTGACCTCCGAAGCGAAGGCTGCGCTGCTCGCCGAACAAACCGAATGCACGTTCTGCTTCCTCGACGAGGACGGAGGACCCGCCGCAGTGGTGCTCAGTTTCGCCGTCGACGACGACCGCTTCTGGATCACGAGTGTGCAAGGCCGCGTCCAGGTTCGCGGAGTGGAGCGGGACCCGCGCGTGTCGATCGTCGTGTCGGGCACCGGAACCGGGTCACAGGGCCGCCAGATGCTGTCGATAACCGGCACCGCGGAGATCCACCGCGACATCAGCGGGCTCGGCGAGCGACTCGACCTCCTTGCCGCTCGGCTCGCCCCCGACCACCCGGAGAAGTTCATCGCACTGCTGACGAGCCCCGGACGTCTCCTCATCGAGGTGACTCCGACATCGACGGTCGCCAGCCACGACTCACGCAGGCTCGCCGGTGACGGGCGAGGCGGCCCGGCCCGAGTGGCCCAGAACGAAGAGGACAGATGATGACGCCGACCATGGTGGACGAAGGCGCCGACACGTCGATCGGGGACTGGTTGACTCGGTGCGCCGACCGGGCGTCGACGATCGACGTCGACGGCGTCCGGACGACAACAGCCGAACTGGATCTCGCGGCCTCGCACGGGGCGGCAGGTCTCCGAGCGCTCGGTTTGAGTGCGGGCGATCGTGTCGGCGTGGTGATGAAGGCGTCCGTGTCCGCACTGCACGCCTGGTTCTCGATTGCGCGCGCAGGCCTCGTGGAGGTCCCGTTGAATCCCGGCACCGGTCCGGCACTCCTCGAATACTGCCTCGAGCACGCCGCCGTCCGCGTCGTGATCTGCGACGCCGAGTTCGCCGCCCTGATCGGGGACATCGCCGATCGCGTCGATTCGATCGAGAAGGTCGTCGTCGCCGGGGAGGCAGCGGGGGATCGGGACGACTTCGCTGATCTCATGGCGACGCCGACGCGAGACCTGCCGGCCGTCGACCCGCGGTCGACGGCAGTGATCCTCTACACGTCCGGGACCACCGGTCCGCCGAAAGGTGTGCTGTTGAGCCATCGTGCCAACGTCAACCTGGCACGCCACACCGTCGGACTCATGAAGTACACGAGCGCCGATCGCCTCTACAGCGTGTTCCCGCTCTACCACTCCAACGCCCGATACTGCTCGGTGATGTCGGCTATCGAAGCGGGTGCGGACGTGGTGATGCACCGGAAGTTCTCGGCGACCCGATTCTGGGACATCTGTCGCGACGAACGGATCACCGCGTTCAACTATCAGGGCGCGATGATGAGCATTCTGTTCAAACAGGAGCCACGGACCGACGATCGTGATCACGTCGTACGCGCCGCGTTCGGCGCCCCGTGCCCCAAGGAGATCTTCGACGAGGTCGAGTCCCGCTTCGGCATCGAGCTCACCGAGATATACGGAAGTACCGAGACGTCGATCGTGTGCGACATGCCGCCCGCGCGGCGGCGAGTCGGGACCGCGGGAACAGAATCGGTGAACTATCACGTCCGCGTCGTCGACGAGTACGACGAGCCGGTCGGCCCCGGCGTGATCGGCGAGATCGTCGTCCGGCCAAAGAAGGCCGGGATGATGTTTGACGGCTATGACGCGCGCTCCGACGCGACGGTGCAGGCGTGGCAGAACCTGTGGTTCCACACCGGCGACCGCGGCGTATTCGACGCCGACGGGTTCCTGACTTTCGTCGACCGCGTCAAGGACACGATCCGCCGACGTGGCGAGAACATCTCGTCCTGGGAGATCGAGCGAGTCGTCGCAGACGACCCGGACGTCGTCCAAGTCGCCGCTTACGGAGTGCCGTCTGAGCTGTCCGAGGAAGACGTGGTGATCGCCGTGGTCCCAGCGCCTGGGTCGCGGATCGATCCGGGAGAACTCGTCGGTCGCATCGACATGCGTCTGACCACGTTCGCGAGACCGCGGTACGTCCGAGTGATGGACGCACTGCCGTTGACACACAGCCAGCGCGTCGAGAAGTACCGGTTGCGCGCCGACGGCGTGACCGTCGACATGTGGGATCGGGAGAAGGTGCGGGCGTGAACTACGAACGATTCCGGATCGAGGACGTCGGAGACGGTGTCCGGCTCGTCACGATGTGTCGACCGGACAAGCTCAATGCGATGGACCAACGGTGGTTCGCCGAACTCACAGCGCTCACCGCGGAACTCGGTGACTCGTCGGACGTTCGGGCCGTCGTGCTCACCGGGGAGGGACGGGCATTCTCTGCGGGCGGCGACATCGACATGTTCGCCGACTTGGACGGCGCCGTCTCACGCGTGCGGCCGCATCTGCGTCGCGTGTACGAGGCGTTCCACAGCGTGGAGACGTGCGCGGTGCCGGTGATCGGCGCGATCAACGGCATCGCGTTCGGTGGCGGAACCGAGTTGGCGTTGGCGTGCGACATCGTCGTCGCGGGCAGGTCGGCGTCGTTCTCGTTCAAGGAGGTCACCGTCGGACTGATGCCCGGATACGGCGTGATCCGTGCGCCCGACGTGATCGGTCGGCATTGGACGCGGTATCTGTCGTTGACGGGCCGTGCCGTCGGCCCGGACGTCATGGAGCGGGCGGGCCTCGTCATCGAGACCTTCGACGATGACGAGCTCGTCGATCGGGCCCTCGCGACCGCTCGGGAGATCGCGGCGCATTCACCGCTCGGTGTGCGTGTCGGGAAAGCATTCCTCAACCGGGACACGGGATCTGGCTACGCCGAGTCGGTCGAGGCGACCGCGCTTCTGTTCGGCACCGACGAGCACCGAGACGCGGTCGATGCGTTCAGGACGCGTCGATGACGGAGACAGTCCGCTAGACCATTATTATCGATAGCATAAATATCCGGTGTTTACCCAGGTCGATCGTCAACGGGTAGGCGAAGGGGTGGATGGCGATACGACTGACCGTCATCGTCGGGAAAGGAAACGCAGATGACATTGCACCGGGGAGGTTCTCGACCGGAGAAGGCCGCGCTGATCGTCGCGCGCGGCATTGTGCAGGACATCGATCGTCGCGGCCTGACGGCGGGCGATCGACTGCCGGCCGAGCGCGCGATGCTCGAGACCTATGGAGTGGGTCGTGGGACGCTGCGCGAAGCGCTGCGGTTCCTGGAATTGCAGAACGTGTTGTCGCTCAAACCGGGGCCGGGCGGTGGGCCGACCATCGAGAAGCCGGACTCGTCGGCTCTCGCGAACGCCATGCTGCTGCTCCTTCAGTTCGAGAACGCGCCGTTCGCGAACGTCGCCGAGACCCGCGGCGGGATCGAGCCACTGCTCGCGAGGCTGGCGGCCTCCCGGATGTCCGACGATGCGATGACCGAGCTGGAAGTCTCGGTGGATCGGATGGCGGTCCATCTGGACGATCTCGGGGTCTTCCTGGAGACCAACAAGGAGTTCCACAACTCAGTGGCGTGGGCCACGCAGAACTCTCTCTTCGGGTTCCTCGTCGACGCGATGCTCGACATCTTCGACGGCACCGTGGTCGGTGTCGACTACAACGAACGGCGTCGCCACGCCGTCCTCAAGGCGCATCGTCGGATCCTCGACGCGTTGAAACTGCGCGACGGCGACGCGTCGGAAGCTGCGATGACCGACCATATCGATGAGTACTCCCGGTTCATGGCCCGGAAGTTCCCCGAGGCGCTGGCGCGTCCGATCACGTGGGACATCGGCTGGCGGAACGGCCAACTGCTCGGCTGAGCCAGGTCGGGCGGTGACTCGGGTCAGACGGTGACTCGGATCAGGCGGTGACTCGGATCAGGCGGTGACTCGGATCAGGCGAAGGTGAGCGCAGGTCCGTACTCGGCGACGCGTTCGATCGGCCGCTCGCGGTCGGTGATGATCCGATCGACTTCGTCGATGGCGGCGACCTTCGCGAGCGTGCGCTCACCGAACTTCGAGCTGTCGGCGACGACGATCGACGTGCTTGCCGCGCGCAGCATCGCGCGTTTGATGCTGATCTCGAGCGTGTTCGTGTTGGTGATGCCTGCGGTCGGGTCGATAGCGTCGGCTCCCAGGAACGCCCAGTCGGCGGAGTAGTCGGCCATGAAGTCCACTGCGCGCTCGCCGACCAGCGTGTACACCGAACCGAGCAGTTCGCCACCGGTGACGAGCAGGCGGACGTTGGGCAGCGTCGCAGTGTACTTCCCGATGCGGAGGTCGTTGGTGATGATGGTCAACTCCTGCCGGTGCCGGAGTTCCAGGGCGATCTGATAGGTGGTCGATCCACTGTCGAGAACGACAGTCTGACCGTCGCGCACGTCGGCCGCGGCCGCGCGCGCGATCGCCAGCTTCTCCCGTCTGCGTTCGCCTTCTTTGACGGCGTACGGAATATCGTTCGGCGCTCCCGCCGTACCGCGCGCGCCGCCGTGCGTGCGTTCGGCCTGGCCGGATCGAGCGAGGGCGTCGAGGTCACGGCGGATGGTCGACGCATCGACCCCGAGATCTCGGGACAGGGCGGCAGCCTCCACATAGCTGTCGATCTGCAGGCGGCGCAAGATCTCCCGGCGCCTGTCGTCAGCGGCCATCGAGCACCTCCTGACGCGTATCGAGCGCCTCGCGGCGATGCGCTACCGATTCAGTCATGCGTGAATCTTGACACATGAGCCACCCGGTTGCATTATTACGTGCATACGATGCGCGATTTCGCGCAGCCTCGGTTCTCTTCTGTGTAGTTCCGGGGAAGCTTCGTGAAGGGAGTCCCCGTTGGAGATCGGACTGGTCGGCCTCGGTCGGATGGGCGCGAACATGCGTGACCGTCTGCAAGCGCGCGGGCACACGGTGATCGGTTATGACGCGGCACCCGGTGTCGGCGACGTCGACTCGCTGACCGACCTCGTCGACCGGCTCGCCGGTCCTCGCCTCGTCTGGACCATGGTTCCCGCGGGAGATGCGACCCACGCGGTCATCGAACAGCTCGCCGACCTGCTGTCGGACGGTGACCTCGTCGTCGACGGAGGCAACTCCCGTTTCACCGACGACCAGGCGCACGCTGCCGCACTCGGTGCGCGCGGCATCGCATACGTCGACTGCGGGGTGTCGGGCGGCATATGGGGCGCGACCGACGGCTACGGCCTGATGGTCGGCGGCGCCCTGGCCGATGTCGAGCGCGCGATGCCGATCTTCGACAGCCTGCGACCGGACGGCGCTCGTGAGCGCGGATTCGTGCATGCGGGACCGACCGGTGCGGGGCACTACGCGAAAATGGTGCACAACGGTATCGAGTACGGCCTGATGCAGGCCTATGCGGAAGGCTACGAGCTGCTCGCCGCAGAACCGCTCATCACTGCACCGAACGAAGTCATGGCGGCGTGGCAGTCGGGCACCGTGGTTCGGTCCTGGCTACTCGAACTCCTGGTCCGCGCACTCGCTGACGATCCCGACCTCGGGGCGATCACCGGATACGTCGACGACTCCGGTGAGGGGCGGTGGGCCGTCGAGGAGGCGATCGGTCACGCCGTGCCGACTCCGGTCATCGCCGCAGCGCTCTTCGCACGGTTCGGGTCCAGGCAGGACCAGTCGCCTGCGATGAAGGCCGTTGCGGCGCTACGCAATCAGTTCGGGGGACACCAAGTGCACACGAACCCGGAGGCAGCAGAATGATCAAACTCGGATACAAGGCGTCGGCGGAGCAGTTCGCTCCCCGAGAACTCGTCGAGCTCGCCGTCCTAGCCGAACAGTGCGGAATGGACTCGGCGACCGTCTCGGACCACTTCCAGCCGTGGCGACACAACGGCGGACACGCTCCGTTCTCGATCTCGTGGATGACCGCCGTCGGCGAACGGACCGATCGGATCCTGTTGGGGACGTCCGTGATGACGCCGACGTTCCGGTACAACCCGGCGGTCATCGCTCAGGCGTTCGCGACGATGGGCTGCCTGTATCCCGATCGGGTGATGCTCGGCGTCGGCACGGGCGAAGCGCTCAACGAGATCGCGACCGGGTTCGACGGCGAGTGGCCTGCGTTCAAGGAGCGGTTCGCTCGTCTGCGGGAGTCGATCACGTTGATGCGCCAACTGTGGCGTGGCGATCGGGTCGACTTCGACGGCGAGTTCTACAAGACCAAGGGCGCGTCGATCTACGACGTCCCGGAGTCGGGGGAGATCCCGGTCTACATCGCGGCGGGCGGCCCCGTCGTCGCACGGTATGCCGGTCGTGCGGGCGACGGGTTTATCTGCACCTCAGGCAAAGGGATGGACTTGTACACCGAGAAACTGATGCCTGCTGTCGCGGAGGGGGCGGCCAAGGCCGAGCGCTCGGTGGACGACGTTGACCGGATGATCGAGATCAAACTGTCCTACGACACCGATCCGGACGCCGCGCTGAACAACACGCGGTTCTGGGCGCCGCTCTCGCTGACGCCGGAGCAGAAGCACAGCATCTCCGACCCGATCGAGATGGAGGCGGCCGCTGACGCACTGCCGATCGAGCAGATCGCCAAGCGGTGGATCGTCGCATCGAACCCGGATGACGCACTCGCACAGATCAAGCCGTATGTGGACGCGGGACTGAATCATCTCGTGTTCCACGCGCCCGGCCATGACCAGCGTCGGTTCCTCGAGTTGTTCGAACGCGACCTGGCGCCCGCATTGAGGACTCTGACATGACCGTCGCAGACACCTCCGCGTGGGCGCCCCTGGCCGAGCACCGCGCGTCGATCGCCCGGCACAGCATCCGTGACCTGTTCGCTGCCGATCCGGCGCGCGGCACCGCGATGACGGTCACCGCGGGTGACCTGTACATCGACTACAGCAAGCATCGGATCAACGGCGAGACGATGCGTCTGCTGCACTTGCTTGCCCGTGAGACGCACGTCTTCGAGAAGCGGGACGCGATGCTGCGTGGCGATCGGATCAACGTCTCCGAAGATCGCCCCGTCCTGCACACCGCGCTGCGCAAGAGGCGGGACGAACGGTTGTATCTCGACGGGCATGACGTGGTATCCGACGTGCACACCGTCCTCGATGCGATGGGCGAATTCACCGACCGGGTGCGCGACGGCTCCTGGCGAGGGGCCGACGGCCGCCCGATCTCCACTGTCGTCAATATCGGGATCGGCGGCTCCGACCTCGGCCCGGCCATGGTCTATCGCGCACTGCGCGCGTACTGCGACGGCCCCGACGTTCGATTCGTGTCGAACGTCGATCCGGCTGACCTTCTGTCCACGCTCGCCGATCTTGATCCAGCCACGACGCTGTTCGTCGTCGTGTCGAAGACCTTCTCGACCTTCGAGACCATGGCGAACGCCCACGCTGCACGCCGTTGGCTGGTCGACGCTCTCGGCGAAGACGCAGTCGCACAGCACTTCGTCGCGGTGTCGACGAATGCTCAGCTCGTCGCGGAGTTCGGTGTCGAGTGCTCGAACGTCTTCGGATTCTGGGACTGGGTCGGCGGCCGGTACTCGGTCGGGTCGGCCGTCGGACTCTCGGTGATGGCGGCGATCGGTCGTGAGCGCTTCGCAGAGTTCCTCGACGGATTCCGGACGATGGACGACCATTTCGCGACCGCGCCGATTCAGTCGAACGCGCCGGTGATCCTCGGTCTGTTGAGCGTCTGGTACGCGAGCGTGCTCGACGCCGATGCACGCGCCGTCCTGCCGTATGCGAACGACCTCGCGCGTCTACCTGCGTACCTGCAGCAGCTGGCGATGGAGTCGAACGGAAAGTCCGTGCGCGGTGACGGGAGTCCCGTGGGCGTGCCGACCGGCGAGATGATCTGGGGCGAGGCAGGCACCAACGGGCAGCATGCGTTCCACCAACTCCTTCATCAGGGGACGCGACTGGTCCCTGCCGACTTCATCGGTTTCGTGGAGTCGGCCGAAGACTTCGTCTCCGCGGACGGTTCCACGAGCATGCACGAGGTTCTGACGGCCAACATGTTCGCGCAGTCTCGGGTGCTGGCGTTCGGCAAGACCAAGGCCGAAGTCATCGCGGACGGCGTGGACTCGGCCATCGCGCCGCACAAGGTGATGCCCGGCGATCGCCCGTCGACGACGATCCTCGCGCCGCGACTCGATCCGTCGACGTTGGGGCAGTTGATCGCGCTGTACGAACATCAGGTGTTCGTACAGGGCGCGGTGTGGGGCATCGACTCGTTCGACCAGTGGGGCGTCGAACTGGGCAAGGCGTCGGCCGTCGAACTGGCGCCCGCGCTCGCATCGGGCGGCGGGCCGACCGACGCGATGGACAGTTCGACCCGGGGACTCGTCGAGGCGTTCTGGAGAGACCGGACGTAGAAGTGAAAGCGAGGCCCGCCCCGAGACGTTGATCGGAGCGGGCCTCATTCATCGAGGAGGGGTCAGTCGTTGGCCTCGCGTTCGGCGAGCCGAGCCTGAGCGAGTCCGAAGATGCCCGAGTTGCCGTCGGTCCACGTGGTCTCGAGCGTGCGGTAAGAGATTCGCCAGCCGGCGTCGGTCCGCGTGAGTCGGTCCCGGTACGTGCCCGCGATGACATACGTGTTGCCGCCGTTCGGATCGACGAGATAGTGCTGCGCGTGGAAGTAGCACACGGTGGATGCACTGCCGTCGTCGTTGTGACTGACAGTGATGTTGGTGATGAGGTGCTGGCTGGCGTCCAGACCCGACAGCGCCTGGTGGCAGGCCTGGCCGACGGCATCCGGTCCCTCGTGGACGCCCGCGAGTTCGCCGTAGTTCGCGACGCCGTCGGCGGTGAAGACGTCGTGCAGTGAACGCCAGTCGCGGGCGTCGATCGCCATCGCGTATCGGATCAGGACGTCACGGATCTCTTCGTTGTCGGCCATCAGCCGGACAGTGCGTTCGAGGGGCGATGCGTGGTCAGTCACGGGTTGTCCATTCTCTTGTGATCGGTGGTCGTCTCTGTGGCCGCGGGTCGAGTCGTCGCATTATCAGGCGCTCACGAATCCTCGGTAGCCGTCGGCAGCGACCTCGTCGCACGTCTGTCGGTACACGTCGAGGCCGCCGACGTACGACATGATGACCCGTGGCTTTCCGGGAATGTTGACGCCGGTGTACCACGATTCGCCTTCGGGGTAGAGCGTGTCCTTGGCGAGGTCCGCGGCGTCGTCGGTCCACGTGCGGGCTGCCTCGGCAGTCGGTTCGACGCACGACGTTCCGCGACGCTCGATGTCGGCGATGAAGTCGCCGGTCCATTCGACGTGCTGCTCGATCGCGCACACGACGTTGGTCAGCACGTTCGGGCTGCCAGGACCGGTGAGCATGAACATGTTCGGGAACTCGTCGACGGCGATGCCCAGGTAGGTCGTCGGGCCGTCAGCCCACTTGTCTTGTAGCGAGCGGCCGCCCCGGCCGCGGATGTCCATGTTCAGCAGCGGGCCGGTGATCGCATCGAAACCCGTGGCCAGGACCACTGCGTCGAGTTCGTGATCGACTCCGCCCGTGCGGATCCCGGTGGCGGTGAACGTCTCGAGAGGCTGTTCACGCAGGCTGACGAGGTCGACGTCGTCTCGGTTGTACGTCTGGTAGTAGTTCGTGTCGAGCGTGATGCGCTTGGCGCCGAGCGGATAGGTCCGGGGCGAGAGGCGCTCGGCGAGTTCCGGGTCGGTGATCGTCTCGCGGATCTTGCCGCGGAAGAACTCGGCGATCGTCTCGTTCGCGTCCCGGTTCGCGAACAGGTCCGGGTAGCACGCGATGAGATCGATCGCGCGGTGGCGGCCCCAACGCTCCTCGTAGATCGCCTGCCGCTGTTCGGGAGTGTGGTCGAGGGCACTCTCTTCGAGAGTGTCGGTGTACTGCCCGGTGCCGCTGGCGTACGAGCGCGCCTTGTGATCGTCGATGTTGTCCTTGAACGCACGCACCTCGTCGTCGGTGAGTTGGCGGTTCCCGCAGGCCAGGCTAAAGGCCGGGGTCCGCTGGAACACCGTCAGATGGGCAGCCTGCTCGGCGACAAGAGGGATCACCTGAACGCCGGAGGAGCCGGTGCCGATGACCCCGACGCGCTTGCCGGCGAAGTCGACGCCGCCCTCCGGCCAGTCTGCGGTGTGGTAGACCTCGCCCGCGTATTCGCTGAGTCCGGGGAAGTCGGGAGTCATCGATGTCGACAGGCATCCGACTGCGGTCACGAGGTACTTCGACCGCGTGACGGCTCCCGAGTCGGTCGTGGTGACCCACTGGTCGGTCGCGTCGTCGAACCAGGCGGACACGACCCGCGTCTTGAATCGAAAACTCGGCTTGACGTCGAGTCGGTCTGCGGCGAAGTTCAGGTAGCGCAGGATCTCTGGCTGCGACGGGTACCGCTCGGTCCAGTTCCACTCCTCGATGAGTTCGGGGGAGAACGTGTACGCGTACTCCATGCTGATGACGTCGCATCGAGCTCCGGGATAGCGGTTCCAGAACCAGGTCCCGCCCACGCCGTCGCCGGCTTCGAAACCTTGGACGGTGAGCCCGAGTGTGCGGAGGCGGTGGACCATGTAGATGCCGGAGAAGCCGGCGCCGATCACGATGGCGTCGACGGACTCGGTCGAACGGGTTTCAGTCATGGGTCTTCCTTTCGGAGGAGATCGGTCGTGAGTGACGTTCCCTGAGGACATTCACGGGGTGACGGTTATCACCCTAACCATTATCATAGTTACCGGGAAGCGGTTTGGTCGATCAGTGCAGTAATAATTGATATTCATGATCATGGTCGACTATCATTTGTGATGAGACGGCACTCATAGACGGGCGTCATCGTGTGACAGGTCACCACTATGTCGGCTTCTGCCGGCATGCTCGGAAAGGAATCACGTGGACTTCGGAATCCTGATGGGAGACCAGCCGGTCTCGACCCCTCCGGAAGAGCATCTGGATCTGATGCTCCGCAAGGTCGAGGCGGCGCAACGTGCAGGTTTCAAGTACCTGACGATCGGGCAGCACTTTCTCTACCAGGACTTCCGGTGGTTCCAGCCGATTCCGTTACTGGCTCGCCTGGCGGCAGAACTGAACGACGACGTCCGGATCGGCACCACGGTGCTCGTCGGTCCGCTGCATCATCCCGTTCAACTCGCCGAAGACCTCGCAACGCTCGACGTCATCACGCGGGGCAAGCTCGTGGTCGGGATCGGCACCGGCTACCTCGAGCACGAATACGAGGTCTTCGATCGCCTCTATAAGAAGCGGTACAGCCTGCTCGAAGAGCAGATCGCTCTGATGACCCAGTTGTGGACGCAGGACCGGGTCACCTTCCACGGAAAATTCTGGCAGATCGAGGACCGTCCGACGCACCTGCATCCGATCCAGAAGCCGCGTCCGCCGATCTGGCTCGGCGCGATGAAGGAACAGGGCGTCCGTCGTGCAGCTCGCCACGGCGATGTCTGGACCATCACGCCTCAGCAGACGCTCGACCAACTCGACGATCTCGTCGACCTCTATGTCGGCGAACGTCGTGCGCTCGGCCTGCCCCTGAACAAGCTTCCGCTGCGTCGTGAGCTGCAGATCGCCGATACCTTCGACCAGGCTCTTGATGACTTCGCGAGCGTGGCCCGCGTCAAGTACGTCTCGTATGCCGGTCAGGGCATGGGTCTCCTCGACAAGGAGCGGGTCGAGAACGAGTTCCTCGAGAACGTGAAGGACCACGTGCTTCTCGGCTCGGGTGAGCAGGTGCGGCAGCAGATCACTGACATCGCCGGACGTCTGCCGATCGGCCCGCTGCTGGTACGTCCGCACTGGCCGGGCATGGACGCCGACCAGACCGAGGCGTACCTGGAGCGCGTCGGACGCGAAGTGGTCGAGCCGTTGGCCGATCTCGAAAGCGTGGACTTCAAGCCTGCCACCGTCTGACGGTCGTCAGATACTAGAACGTCTCCGGAGAGGAGTTGCGTATGTCCGACAGAGTCGCCTTCGTCACCGGAGCCGCACGAGGTCAGGGGAGGAATCATGCGATGCGTCTGGCCGCAGAGGGCTGCGACGTCATCGCGCTCGACTTGTGCGCTCCGGTCGGCGGCGCGCCGTACGCCATGGCCGAACCCGAGGACCTCGACGAGACTGTGCGTCTCGTCGAGGCGCAGGGTCGTCGCATCTACGCACGGCAGGCCGACGTCCGCGATTCCGCCGCTGTCGCGACCATCCTCGCCGACGGGGTCTCGGAATTCGGCAGGCTCGATGTCGTCGTCGCCAACGCGGGAATCGCAGGCAGCTTCCCGGTGGACGATCTCACTGACGAGATCTGGAAGGACATGATCGACATCAACCTCACCGGAGTCTGGAACACGGTGAAGGCGTCCGTTCCGCACCTTCGGGCTACCGGTGACGGTGGCAGCATCGTGCTGACCAGCTCGGTCGCCGGCCTCAAAGGACTGCCGAACAATGCGCATTACGCGGCGGCGAAGCACGGAGTACTCGGAATCATGCGCAGCCTCGCCAACGAGCTCGGGCCGGACGGAATCCGGGTGAACGCGGTGCTGCCGACCAACGTCGACACCACGATGCTCCTCAACGACGCGATCTACCGACTCTTCCTGCCCGACGCGGAGAATCCCACGCTCGACCAGGTCGAGCCGATCATGCGCGGGATGCACGTCCTCGACGTCCCGTACATCGAGGTCGACGACGTCAGTAATGCCGTTGTGTTCCTCACCGGCCCGCAGTCGCGGTACGTCACCGGCGTCGCCATGCCGATCGACGCGGGCGTCCTCGTGAAGTAGGGGGTCTCCTGCTGATCGAGCGGACTTCCCCCCGTTGATCGAGCGGGCCCCCGTTGATCGAGCGGGCCCCCCGTTGATCGAGCGGAGTCGAGATCTGTTGTGCGGTACAGGGTCTCGACTCCGCTCGACCAGCGAAGCTGTCTCACAGACTCCGCTCGACCAGCAAGCTGTCTCACAGACTCCGCTCGACCAGCGAAGCTGTCTCGCAGACTCCGCTCGACCAGCGACGCTGTCTCGACTCCGCTCGACCAGCTATCCGTTGATCGAGCGGAGTCGAGATCTGTTGAACTACTCAGGCGTCGGTCGGCTTCTTCTGCATGAGGCCCGCGCGGTGGCAGATGTGGACGAGTTCGTCGCGTTGGTTGATGCCGCGGTGCTCGAAGTAGACGATGCCCGAATCGGTGCGGCTCTTGGACTCGCGCTTGTCGAGGATGGTGCTCTCGGCGCGGATCGTGTCGCCGTGGAACACCGGGTTCGGGAAGTCGAATTTGGTGTATCCGAGATTGCCGATCGTCGTACCCATCGTGAGGTCGTACACGATCATTCCGCCGACGAGGCCTGCCGTGTACAGGCTGTTCATCAAGCGCTGGCCGTGCGGCTGCGTCGCCATGTACTCGGCGTCGAGATGGATGGGGGCCGGGTTCATCGTGATCGACGTGAACAGGATGTTGTCGTATTCGGTGACCGTCCGCGACCAGGCGTGACGATACTCTTTGCCGATCTCGAACTCTTCGTACCAGAGGCCGGGCATGGGATTCTCCTTCGAGAAGTAGGGGACGGGCGAGGCCGTCAGGGCTGGCCGCCGTCGACGGTGAGCATCGACCCGGTCGTATACGAACTGGCGTCGCTCGCCAGGTAGAGGGCGGCTCCGGTGATCTCCGTGGGATCGCCGCCTCGGCCGAGCGCGAATGTCTGGGCTCGCTGAGCGAACGCATCGGCGTCCCACGACTTGCTCACGTCGGTGAGGAAGGTGCCCGCGATGATCGCGTTGACGCGGACGTCGGGACCCAACGCGTGCGCCAATGCGACTGTCATCGCGTTCAGGCCGGCCTTCGCCGCCGCGTAGGGGAGGGTGTGCGGACGAGGGCGCTCGGACGCTCGGCTGCTGATACTGATGATCGAACCACCGCCCTGGGTCGCCATCTGTTGTCCTGCTGCGATCGACAGCGCGAACGGGCCCTTCAGGTTGACGTCGAATACCTTGTCCCACAGCGCTTCGCTGATCGTCTCGACTCCGTCGTACAACGGCGACATGCCTGCGTTGTTGATCAGGATGTCCAGTCGCCCGAACTCCTTCACAATCGCATCGACAGTCGGCTCGGCGTCGTCCCAGTTGCCGACGTGGTACGCCAGCGGCAATGCACGGCGGCCCGTCGACGCGCGTACCTCCTGCGCTGCGACCTCGCACGCGTCGAGTTTGCGGCTCGCGATCACCACGTCGGCGCCTGCCTCGGCGAGCGCCTGGACCATCGCGCGACCGAGGCCGCGGCTGCCGCCGGTGACCAGGGCGACCTTGCCGGTCAAGTCGTAGCTGGTTGCGGACATGTAGGTCTCACACTCCTGTTGCTCAGGTGGGAAGGGGCTCTGGACGTGGGTGGGCTACTGGTCACGGCACCTACTGGTCGCGGGGCCGCGGAGGCGGCGGGAACTCGGGCGCCCGTCCTGCTAGGAACGCGCCCGCGCCCTCGACCATGTCGGGGCTGCCGATGGCCTGCAGGAGCATGCCCAGGCCGTTGCGCATCGAGTCCTGCGCGTTGTTCCAGTACAGATTGCTGCTCAGCTTCGTGATCTCCAGATACCGAGGACTGAGCGCCTTGATCTCGTCGATCCACTCGCCGACGCGCGCCGTCAACTGGTCGCCGGGCACGACCTCGTTGATCAGGCCGAGATCGAGTGCCTGTTGCGCGGTGTAGCGCCGGCACAGCATCGCCATCTCCTTGGCGCGCTTCTCGCCGATCTGAATCGGCAGGATGTTCGTCGCGCCGAGCACGGGTGACGAGCCGACGCGCGGCCCGGTCTGGCCGAAGGTCGCCTTCTCGGCCGCGATCGCGAAATCACACGCGATCACCAACTCGTTTCCACCGCCTGCCGCTGCACCGTTCACGGCAGCGATCACCGGACGTGGGCAGCTGCGGATCGCGTCGCACACCTGCAGTGATGCGGTGAAGAGCTCACGCAGCAGCGCCGGATCCGGATCGTCGAGTTGATTGAGGGCACCGCCGGCGCAGAAACCCCGGCCCGCGCCGGTCAAGACGACGGCGTAGGCGTCCGACGCCGATCCGAACGCGTCGATCATGGCCCGAGCCATATCGATGTCATACGCGTTCAACCGTTCGGGTCGATCGAGCTCGACCCAGACGACGTCGTCTTCTCGAGTCACGTTCACACCGCTCATGGGCGTGCCTCCTTCGTATAGCGATCACCGTGCGCGGATCGGATGATGTCAGGCATGGGCGGACACGAACTCTGCTGCCGACGTTCCGACCGCAGTCCGTGCGGCGATGACGTCGCGCGGACGGTCGACGCCGAGCCAGGCCGAGAGCGTGCCGTCCGGTGCAGTCCACCTGGCGGTGTCGAGGTCCCCGTCGTCGGAGGTCGTGATCGCCACCGTGTCGTCGGGGCCGTGCTTGCCGACGTACTGAATCTTGTGGCCGAACTGGTCAGACCAGAAGTACGGCACCGGGTCGAAGGCCAGGGCCTCGCCGATCAGTGCGAGCGCCGCGGTCGTCGCCGCACCGCCGGCATCATCCCAATGCTCCACGGCAGCATGCTGATTCGTTTTCGGAGACCACCGTTGGGCGACGTCGCCGAGCGCGACGACACCGGGTACGTCGGTTCGGCAGTACTCGTCGGTGAGGACGCCGCGGTCGATCGTCAGGCCT
The DNA here is from genome assembly GCF_021738965.1 of Gordonia zhenghanii. Lineage (GTDB taxonomy): Bacteria > Actinomycetota > Actinomycetes > Mycobacteriales > Mycobacteriaceae > Gordonia > Gordonia zhenghanii. Next base: position 232,906 of record NZ_JAKKOQ010000006.1, read on the forward strand.
GAGCCGTCCAGCCAGCCGATCGCCGGCCGCACACCGATCCCGGTGACGACCACGTCCGCCGGAACCACGGTGCCGTCGGTGAGGACGACGCCCTCGCCGCTCACCTCCCGGACTGACGTGCCACATCGCAGGTCGACGCCGGACCACCACGGCAGAAGACGGTCAGCCACGTCTACACCGAGCGCGTTCGACAGTGGGGCCTCGGAGTATTCGAGGCACGTGACCTCGCACCCGTGGGACATGGCTGCCGTTGCGACCTCTGCTCCGATCCAGCTGGCGCCGATGATGACGACGCGGGCTCCGGGCGTCAGTCGGTCACGGAGGGCCAACGCGTCGTCGATCGTTCGAAGCGTGAGCTGCTCGCCGTCGCCCGGAAGTCGGATCGGGTCCGCTCCCGTCGCGATGACCAGGCCGTCGAACGGGAGGTCGCCGCGGTCGGTGTGCAGTACGCGCGCCTGAGTGTCGGCGCCGGTCGCGACTCGTCCGGTGTGGACGGTGACGTCGAGCTTGGTCGGGTCGAACGGCAGGGCCGTGCTGTCCTTGACGCCGAACAGCACGTCCTTCGACAGTGGCGGACGGTCGTACGGCAGATGCTCCTCGGCGGCGACGATGTCGATCGCTCCGGTGAACTTCTTGCGGCGCAGCGTCGACACGATGCGGGCCGTCGCAAGTCCGCCGCCGACGACCACGACGCGGCCGTCGAGCTGAACGGCGCCAGCGGTCTCGTTCACTGTGCTCATCAGGCCTTCGTGTAGTGCTCGGCGAACAGCGGGGTGTCGCCCAGACGTCGCTCGCCCGGGGTGAAGGTGACCGGGATCGAGTGGAAGCCCGCGTTGGTCCCCTGGTCCGGGTACGTGACGACGTTGTCCATGTCGACGACGTAGTCGCCCATTCGCTCGAAGACCTGGGTGAAGATCTCGCGGGCGAGTCCCTTCGCGATGTAGAGGCCTGCACACCGGTGTACGCCGACGCCGAACGCGATGTGGCGGTTGGGCCAGCGCGTGATGTCGACCTCGTCGGGGTCGGTGAACTGCTCGGCGTCGCGATTGGCCGAGGCCCACGACAGGAGTGCGCGGTCGCCCTTCTGGACGGGGCAGCCGTGGAACTCGGCATCGTCCATGATGGTCCGGCCTAGCGCCTGGGTCGGTGAGAACACGCGGAGGAACTCCTCCATCGCGACGTCGATCATCGACGGGTTCTCGATGAGCTGCGCGCGCTCGTCCGGGTGCTGGTACAGCCACACCAGGGATTGGGTCACCAATGACGCGGTGGTGCCGACTCCGCCGGAGATGACCAGCTCGAGGATCGAGTAGATCTCGTCGTCGGTCATCTTCTCGCCGTTGATCTCGGCGTCGATGAAGTAGCTCGTGGTGTCGTCCGCGGGATTCTCGCGGCGGTGGCGGATGTGCTCGCGGACAGTCGCCTCGACCCAGGGGACGGACACCTCGGCTGCGTGCTTGTACTCGGGCGAGCCCGGAGCCGCGGACACCAAGGTGTGCATCGCGTCGACGTACACCTGGTACTCGGCGGGGTCGAGGCCCAACCAGTCGATGACGACCATGGCCGGGACGCCGGCGACGATCGCCAGATCGGCTTCGCCGGTCTCGATCACCGAGTCGAGGATGCCCGTCACGTAGTGCTTGATCATGGGCTCGAGCTTCTCAGCGGCCTTCGGCGCAGTGACCTTATTGATCAGCTTGCGGTACGGAGCCGAGTTCGGCGGATCGATCTCGATCGGGATGTGGAACTCGGTCGGAGCCTTGGGAATCGTGACTGCGAGGCCGGGGCCGCCGTACTCGTCGTGGCGCGCGGAGGAGAACAGGTCGTCATCGCGCGAAGCCTCGTAGACCGATGCGTAATCTGACAACACCCAGTAGCCGCCGTGCGTCTCGGTCCACGCGACTGGGGTCTCTTCACGCAGGTTTCGGTAAATGGCCACATGGTTCTGTGTGTGCTCGCTTGAATGGTGATCGAACTGGGTAACCGGGCAGCGGCGCTCGTTGGTCACAGTGCTCTCCTTCATGTGTGCCGTCTCACTTATACTATGATAATAGTTATTACTAGTTGGACGTCAAGTCGCGGACACTGGCCGGCGCGAGAATCGTTACCGCCAGCGAGTCGCGCGGGACGATCCCGCTGCTGGTCACAGCTCGTGAGAGAAAGGTTGAGAAGATGAGGATTCAGGCAGATCAGTCGAAGTGTCAGGGTCACGGCCTGTGCCGGATGTCGGCTCCGGACGTGTACGACACCGACGACGAAGGGCAAGTGGTCGTACGGTTCACCGGCGACATCCCCGCAGAGTTGGAAGACGGCGCAGCGCTCGGCGTCGAGTCGTGCCCCGAAGTCGCTCTCACGGTCGTAGATGATTAGTGGGGTATACGGCTAGCGGGATCGACCACTAGCAGGACCGACGACCGCTCACTCGACGCGGCCGGGACGAATGCCACTCACAGCCCAGTGGTGTTCGTGCCGGCCGCGTCTCGTGTGCGTCCGGTACGTCTCGCACGCTGAACGGGTCCGCCAGTGGATACACGAGGAAGGGGCTCCGTCGGACCGATGTCCGGCGGAGCCCCTTCTGTGTTGTTCAGGCTTCGCGCGAGAGCGCAGAACCGATCAGTACATCATCAGTTTGGTCTCGAGGAACGCGCTGAGGCCTTCGACGTTGCCCTCACGGCCGATTCCGGACTGCTTGTAGCCGCCGAACGGCTGAGTGACGCACATGTCCCAGGTGTTGACGCCGATCTGGCCGGTTCGGACTCGGCGCGCGATCGCCTCGGCAGTGGCGTCGTCGGCCGCGTATACGGCGCCCGACAGGCCGTAGTCGGTGCTGTTGGCGATGTCGACGGCCTCGTCGACCGTGTCGTAGGGGATCACGGCGACGACTGGTCCGAAGATCTCTTCGTTGGCGATGCGCATGTCGCGCGTCACGTCGGCGAAGATGGTCGGCTCGACGTAGGCGCCTTCTTCGAGCCCGTCTGGGACGCCGCCGCCGATGGCGACGCGAGCGCCTTCGCTCTTGCCGACCTCGATGTACTCCAGGACGCGTTCCTGCTGGCGCTTTGCCGCCAGGGGTCCGAGAGCAACGCCCTCCTCACGGGGGTCGCCGACCTTGACCTCCTTGTAGGCGGCGACCATCGCGTCGACGAGTTCGTCCTGGCGGGAGCGGGGGACGAGGACTCGGGTCAGCGCGGCGCACACCTGCCCCGAGTTGCCGAGGCCACCGAAGACGAGGGTCGGCAGGACCTTCTCCAGCGGGACATCCTCGGTGAGGATGGCTGCCGACTTGCCGCCCAGTTCCAGGCTGATGTTGCCGATGCGCTCGGCGACCGACGCCATGATCTTGCGTCCGGCCGCTGTGCTGCCGGTGAAGGAGACCTTGTCGACGTCTTTGTGCTCGATGAGGTACTGCCCGGCTTCGCGGCCGGCCGGGACCACATTGACGACACCGGCAGGAAGGCCTGCGGCCTCGAATGCCTCGGCGAGCATCATGACGCTGACCGGACCCTCCGGCGCCGGTTTGAACACCGCGGTGCAGCCTGCGGCGAGCGCCGGGCCGAGCTTGAGTGAACCGGTGGCCACCGGACCGTTCCACGGGATGATCGTTGCGACGACGCCGACGGGTTCGCGTACGAGCTTTCCGCGGCCGCTCTCGTCCCAGGTGCGCTCCTCTTCGAACTCGAAGCGCTTGTACAGGGTCGATGCGTCGTCCCACATCTTGCGGGCGTTCTCGTGGAAGGCGGTCGCCACCGCGGCCGGTGCTCCGATCTCGTTTGTGAACGACTCGGCCATCGCCGGGCTGCGCTTGACGACCTCCTCGCCGACACGCTTGAGGTAACCGGCCCGCTCTTCCGGCGTCATCCGCGGCCACGGGCCGTTGTCGAACGCCTCGCGCGCCGCGGCGACAGCACGGTCCATATCCGCCTCGGTGGCTTCGGGGACCGTCGCAATGACCTGGTTGTTGATGGGGGAGACGACCTCGATCTTGCGGTCGGTCGCAGGCTCGACCCACTCGCCGCCGATGAACAGTTTGTCGTAGCTTGGGATTGCCATGGGATTTCCTCTTTCGGTTCGGTGGAAGTCAGTGCGGATCAGGAGTCAGGGCGGATCAGGAGAGAGTGAAGCCCTCGTAATTGTTGGCTGCGGATTTGTCGATCGCGTTGCCGTATTCGACGATTCCGGCTGCGTAGGGCATGAAGATCTGCACCTTGCCGTCGATGTTGGCTCCGCGATACCACGAGCCGGAGTCGCCGTTGGGCCACAGCGTCATTGCAGCGACGTCTTCGACGGTCTGCACCCACGCCTCCTGCGCGGGCTCCTGTGCCTCGATCGTCGTGTAGCCCTCTTCGCGCATCGTGTCGAGCAGTCGCGAGATCCACTCGACGTGCTGCTCGATGGCGGTCACCATGTTGGCGAGAACCGACGGGCTGCCGACGCTCGCGACGATGATCATGTTCGGGAACCCGGCGGTGCCGAGCCCCAGGTGTGTCTTGGCGCCGTCTCGATTCCACGTCTCGGCGAGGCTTCGGCCCTCGGTCCCGCGGATGTCCATCTTGGTGAACGGTCCGGTGAACGCGTCGAAGCCGGTGGCGAGCACCATGGTGTCCAGCTCATACTCGGTGCCGTCGGCGAGTCGGAAGCCCTTCTCGGTGAAGGTGTCGAGCGGGCGCTTCTTCACGTCGACGAGGTGGACGTTGTCGCGGTTGTACGTCTCGTAGTAATCGGTGGCGACGACGGGACGCTTCGCACCGAGCGGATAGCTCTTGGGCTTGAGCGATCCGGCGGTCTCGGGATCGTCGACGATCTCGTCGATCTTGGTGTGGACGAACTCGGCCACCGCGTCGTTGGCAGCTTGGTCGAACATCAGGTCCGCGAACGATCCGAGGAAGTTGATGCCACCGCCCTCCCAGCGTTCCTGGAACGTTGATCGACGCTCCTCGGCATCCACCTCGAACGCGTTCTTAGGGTTGTCGTTGCGGAAGACGCCTGCCGCGTGTGTCCGGTTGCGGACACGCCGGTCGGGGTAATCGGCCTTGATGCCCTCGAGCTCGCCGTCGTGCAGCGGGCGGTTGCGCGTCGGAATGACGAAGTTCGGCGTGCGCTGGACGACTGTGAGGTCGCCGACGGTCTCGGCGAGTGCCGGGATCACCTGTGCTCCGGTCGAACCGGTGCCGACCACGCCGACTCGCTGCCCGGTGAGATGTTCGCCCTCGGGCCAGTCGTAGGTGCGCAGGACGCGGCCTTCGAAGTTGTCGAAGCCGGGGAGGTCGATGTCTTTGGGGACGGACAGGCAACCGACCGCCATCAGGAGGTAGCGGGCGCGGTACACGCGGCCGTCCGCGGCGGTCGCCGTCCACAGACCTTGCGACTCGTCCCATTCTGCGCCGGTGAGTGTGGTGTCGAAGTCGATGTCCTTGCGCAGGTCGAAGCGGTCGGCGACGTGCTTGAGGTAGGCCAGGATGTCGCCCTGCGCTGGGTACTTCTCCGTCCAGTCCCACTCCTGCTGCAGATCGTTGTCCCAGCTGTACGAGTAGTCGACGCTCTCGACGTCGCACCGGGCGCCGGGGTAACGGTTCCAGTACCAGGTGCCGCCGACTTCGGGAGCCTGTTCGACGACGTGGACCCGGTGGCCCTCGGCGCGGAGGCGGTGCAGGAGGTAGAGGCCGGAGAAGCCTGCGCCGACGACGAGGACTTCGTAATCGGTGACGGACGTCGTTGCGGGGGTGTCAGGCATGGATCGCTGCTCCTAGTTCGGGCGACGACTGTGGCGTCTTGGTTGGGAGGTGTGGGTTACACAAGACCTGGCTTGTGACGTAAACTATACGCATAGTATGCACCGATTGGGGAGAGGCTAGGGAAATTCTCGGCTCCTTTGCGTGGATTCTCAATCGCGTGACGCATGGCGCATTCTATGAATATGATTGCAAGGAACACTCCGTTCATCGAAGGGAAGCAGATGCCGCTCGACCCCTCAGACCCCGCCGCGATCAGTTACGCGGCGACCAGCCTCTTGTACGAATACCAAGCGCTCGTAGACGCCAAGGACATCGATGGACTGGCTCAGATCGTCCACCCGGACGTCGAGCTGACCAGGCGTGACGGTACGAGCCATGGCAGCGAAGCGTTTCTCGACCTGTACCGACGCTTCGCGGCGTCCGACGTCCGCGATGCTCAGCACATGGCAACGAACGTGGTGGCCACGGCCAACGACGACGACACCGTCGATGTTCGCTCGACGTTCATCGCCATCACGACTCACGAAGCCGGCGGAGCTCGTCAGATCTGGGGTCGATACCACGACACGATGACCCGGCACGGCGGGCGATGGGTCCTGACCGCGAAGCGGATCGCAGTGGTCCGCACTGCGCTGTTCGACGAATCGATGCTCGCCCCGATCGACATCGACAGCTTCGGGGTGATCCCGCGATGACCGCCGACTTCGAATCCCGACTGCGTCGGGTGGAAGACCGCCAGGAGTTGGCCGAACTGGTCCTGCTGTACTTCCACGTCATGGACGAACGGGACCTCGGTCTGCTCCCGAAGATCTTCACGCAGGACGCCCACCTCGGGTCGGGCGACGGCGTGTTCGATGCGACCGGTCTCGACACGATCGCCACGACATACCAGGGGCGCTTCGACGCACTCGGCGCCACCTTCCACTATTCGCACGGCCTGATCGTCGAGTTCGACGACACCGACCCTGACACGGCCGCGGGCACCTTGACCGGGCATGCCGAAGTAGTTCGGAACGGAACCCCGATGATCGTCGGGCTCCGCTATGCGGACACCTATCGACGCACGTCCGACGGTTGGCGGATCGCGAACCGAGTGATGTCGTACTTCTACTACACGCCTGCCGACCGCTACGTCGAGACGATGAGCACTGACGATCGCAACCTCGCGTACGGGGACCCCCGCCCCGCGGACTGGCCATCGGTCCTCACCGGCGGCGACCTGTCCTGGCTGCGCTCCCTCGTCAACCGCTGAACACCGACCGCCCCACTCCCTCCCTCCCACAGTCCCTCCCGACCCGAAAGGTCTGAACCATGCCGAACCGTGAATCGATCGAGAACCTGATCGGCCGCTACTCGCTGGGCTACGACACCGCCGACTTCGACGCGATCGGCGCGTGCTTCTCCGACGACGCCGTCTTTCGGATGACGTTGCCCGGCAACGAGCCCGTCGTCTTCGACGGCAAGGAGGCCATCCTGTCGTTGATGAAGCAGTCTGCCGAGTCGCAGACCGACCAGCGCCGTCACGTCAACTCGAACCTCATCGTGCACGGCACCGAGGACGGCGTCACTCGGACGACCCACTACCTGACCCTTCTGGCGACCGAGAACGGTGAGATCCGGGTACTCAGCGCCGGGGTGTACCGACTCGAGATCGTCGGCAGCGACGACGACCTGCGCCTACGTACGCTCGATCTCGAACTCGACCGGCCGTACTGAGCGGAGTCCGACGATGAATCAGGGATTGATCCCGGCTAAGTGGGCTGCGCTCACGCCGGGCAACCAAGCGATTTACGACTCCACGAACGATCGCCGCGTCGACTGGCGCGAACTCGACGAGCTGGTCCGTCGGATGGCTAACGGCCTGTTGACGCTCGGACTCCAGAAGGGCGACGTCGTCGCCATGATCTCGCGCAACTGCGTCGAGTTCCAAGCGTTGTACTTCGCAGCAGGTCGGGCAGGGCTGGTCACCCAGCCGTTGAACTGGCGGCTCGCGACGTCTGCGTTGGGCGAGTTGCTCGGCGATGCCCGGCCTAAGGTGCTGATCGCCGAAGCCGAGTTCGCTGACGTGGTGTCCGAACTGCAGCGAACGGTCGACATTCCGCACTGGCTCTCGTTCGGCGAGGGCGGCGACGGCAGCTTCTACGAACTGATCGACGGCGGATCGACGGACGAACTCATCGTCCCGGTGGCCGAAGACGATCCGTTCTTCCTCCTGTACACCGGCGGAACCACCGGACCGTCGAAGGGCGCTCTGCACACGCACGCGAGTGCGGCTGCGGGCATGCTCAACCAGACGGTGGCCGAACGGGTCGTCCCGACCGACGTCTACATGCTGACCGGGCAGATGTTCCACATCCCGATCGTGCTCGCGATGAACTACATGAAGCACGGATGTCCGCTCGTTCTGATGAACTTCGAGCCCAAGCTGGCGTTGGACCTGATCGAGAACGAGAAGGTGTCGGCGTTCCTCGGCGTCACGACGATGTTGAACTGGATGATGGCGCAGGAGAACTTCGCCTCCTACGACCTGTCGAGCCTGCGGAATATCCAGTACGGCGGCGGCCCGATGCCGTCGAACATCGTGCGGCAGGCGCTGGACTCGTTCCCGTGCACGCTCATCCAGGGGTACGGGCAGACCGAGGGCACCACGATGACGTTCCTCTCGCAGGAGGACCACCTCGCTGCGGTTCGCGGCGTGCATCCCGAGCGACTCAAGTCGTGTGGTCGTGAAGGCTTCGTGACACAGGTGCGGGTCGTCGATCCGTTGACCGGCGAACTCGTTCCGACCGACGGCGCGACCCCGGGCGAGATCATCGTCAAGAGCCCGGCGAACATGATCGGCTACCTGAACAAGCCCGAGCAGACCGAACGCACTCTCCGCGACGGATGGATGTGGACCGGTGACATCGCGACCTGGGACGACGAGCGATACGTCTTCATCGTCGACCGCGCGAAGGACATGATCATCTCCGGCGGCGAGAACATCTACTCGGTGCAGGTCGAGGAAGCCATCGCGAGCCACGCAGCTGTCCTGGAATGCGCGGTGATCGGTGTTCCGGACGAGGAGTGGGGCGAGTCCGTCAAGGGGTTCGTCGTGCTCAAGCCGGGGCAGGACGCCACGGAGCAGGAGTTGATCGACCAGGCGCGGGCGAACCTCGCGAGCTACCAGAAGCCGAAGTCGATCGACTTCGTCTCCGAGTTGCCGAAGGCTCCGACGGGGAAGATCCTCAAGCGTGAACTCCGTAGACCGTTCTGGGAGGGGCACGACGGGAATGTCTGACGACGTCCAGAGGTACACGGCGCTGGTGGGACGGGAGTTCCCCGGCGGCGCGTACAGGATCGAACCGTGGCGGGCGTGGCTGGTCGCCGACGTCCTCGGCGACGATCCGTACGACGAGACACCGCACCCGATGATGGCGTGGATGGCGTCGGTCGGCGGAAAGGGAATGACCTGGGACGAGCTGTTCGCCTGGTTCGGTGCGACGGCCGACGACGGTCCGATGTTCGGTGAGCATCAGACCACGTTCCATGCCTCGCTCACCTGCGCTGACTATCGGGTGACGGGGCGGATCACGTCGTTCGACCGCAAGGTCGGCCGACGTACCGGGACGTTCGACATCGTGGGATACGAGTTCGACCTGTGGCGAGATGACCAGAAGGTCGCCACATGTTGGAACTCGCTGGTACTGCCGAGGAAGGACGCGTCGTGACCGTTGCTGTAGGCCAGGTCGTGACCGGTCGCGACATGATCGTCGACCCCGGGCGAATGAAGACGATGGCGGCGCTCCTCGCAGATCCGAACCCGATTCACTGGGACACACGCGCTGTGGCCGAGCTCGGACTCGGCGACGCACCGGTCAATCAGGGGCCCTTGAACATGGGGTACATCCAGACGATGCTCGCCGAGTGGGCGGGCGGCCGTGATCGGATACGCGAGTTCCGGTGCCGATTCCTCGGCAACGTGTTCGGCGGGCAGACCGTGCGCGCGGGAGCAGAAGTGACCGGTGTCGACGACGGTCCGGACGGCTGCCTGGTCCGATGTGCGGTCTGGCTGGACGTCGAAGGCTCCGACCGCGCGATGTCGGGCACCGCGACCGTGCTTATGGAGAAGTGAGAGAGACGATGTCAGAGACAGAGAATCAAACGCCGCAGGATCCGATCGCGAACGGAACCCTCGATTTCCAGCTCGCCTACGGCGACTGCGACATGGTCGGCATCGCCTACTTCGGCATCTATTACCGCTGGATGGAACGGTGCTATACGACGTGGATGTTCGCGAACGGACTGCGCAGCGGTGAACTGCTCGACCAGGTCGGAGTCGTGACCGTCGGTCTCAACTCGTCGGCCCAGTACAAGCAGACGGTGACGGTGTTCGACCGGATCCGCTGCCAAGCGGTCGCCGACCGGATCGGAACCACTTCGTACAGTGTGGGTTTCGAGTTCACGCGAGACGGCGAACTCGTCACCAAGGGGCAGATGACGTTCGCCGTCCGCGACGCAGACTTCGCGAAGGCCCCGATCCCGCAGCGGATGCTCGACGTCCTGGCGACGTTGCCTGCACCGAGTTTCGACGTGGCATGAGAGACCTGTCGGCGTGGGTGCGCGCCCGGACTGGGGTATCGGAGTCTGCAGTATCGGAGTCTGCAGTATCGGAACGCGGGGCGCCCGACGCCGCTGCCTCCCGCGAATCGCTCCGCGATCTCGCCGTCCTCTACGCGATGGCCGTCGACGCTCACGACCTCGACGCTCTGGCGGTCATGTTCCATCCGGACATGGTGCTCGAGCGCGACGGTGAGACGGCGTCCGGACGAGATGCGGTACTGGAGTTGTTGGCCGCGTCGATGCGCGGATTCCGGCGAATGCTGCACACGCCGGAGACCCATGTCGTCCACGTCGACGGGCAGAAGGGCGAGGGTATCGCGACAGCGCACGCCGAACTCGTCACCGGGCGGGGAGTCGTACTCGCCGCGCATGAGTACGAGGACGCCTACGTCGTCCACGACGGGCGGTGGGTGTTCGCCTCCCGTCGAATCCGGTTCGTCTACGCGGCGCGTTCGGACCGCTACGGCGAGATCCTTCCCGCCGACGACCGGGTCCAGCTTCCCGGCGACGAACCGCGTGCGATGCTCGGCAGCTGGTTCACGGGGTAACACCCACAGATGCACCTTCGTCCGAGACTTCGGACCACATAGTGGTCTGAAGTCTCGGACGAAGGCGTTTCAGCTCTGCCAGGCGGTCAGGCGTCAGGCGGTCAGTTGCGCACCGGATGTCCGGCAGCCGACCGTCCTCCGCGATAGCCGAACACGAGAGCCGGGCCGAGGGTGCCTCCGGCGCCGCCGTAGACCATGCCGGTGGGGGCGGCCATTGCGTTCCCGACAGCCCACAGGCCGGGGATGACATCGCCGTCGACGTCGAGTACTTCACAGTCGGTAGTGGTCCGCGGACCACCCTTGGTGCCGAGCGTGCTGCTGTGCAGCGGCGCCGCGTAGAAGGGGCCGCTGTCGATGCGTCCGAGCGTCGACAGCACGCCGGGATAGTGGGACCGATCGCCGCACCAGCCGTCGTACGCACTGTCTCCACGCAAGAAGTCGTCGTCGTGGCCCTTGTCGACGAGTTCGTTCCACCGATCCACAGTGGCGGTGAGCTCGCCGGGCGGAAGCCCGAGTTCGGCGGCGAGGTCGGCGACCGAGTCGGCGCGTGTGATCCACTGCGGCATCGATCCTCCGGCAGGCACGCCGTAGCCGCCGTACTCGTCGACGAAGCCCTGATCGAACAGAATCCAACAGGGCTGGTTGACGTGACGGAACTGCGTCGGATCGAACGCGTGGAACGCACCGCCCAAAGCGTTGTAGTTGGCGGCCTCATTGGTGAATCGCTGTCCGCGGACGTTGACCATGATGTTGCGCGGCAGCGAGCGTTCGCGTTGGACGAGCTGGACACCGTTGAGTGCGTACTGCTCGGTCGGATCCCCGGGTTCGGCGACGACGGGAACCCACCACGCCTCGCGCATCACACCGAGCTTTGCGCCGATCCGCATCGCCATCCGCAGACCGTCGCCGGTGTTGGTCGGTACGCCCGCGGGATGACTCATCGGCCCGCGCAGGAACGTCGTGGTCAACTCGGGGTCACGCTCGAAACCGCCGGTCGCAAGGATCACGCCGCGGCGGGTTCGGACCTCGATGCCGTCGGCGAATCTCGCGCCGACGACTGCTCCGTCTTCGGTGATCAGTTCGGTGGCGGCGCTGGAGAGGACCGGCTCGACTCCGTGGTCGAGCAGACCTTTGAGCAAGGCTCCGAGAAGTGCGCGACCGAGCCCCTCCAACTGGCCTGCGGTGCGTTCGCGGTCGTCGTCCTCAGTGAGGAATCCGGTTCCGCCGCCGACCGGTGACTCGCTCACGTACATCCGCCGCGGTGATCCGAAGACGCGATCGGCCCAATCGCCCAACGCGCCGAAGCCGAACAGTTCTGGTTCCACCGATCGGCCGCCGTGCGGCCGTCCGCCGGGGAACTCGGGGTGATAGTCCGGATAACCGGGAACCAGGCGCATGCGAAGCGGCGTCGACGTCTCGAACCAATCGAGCATCGGGCCGACCGTCCGAACGAACGCCTCGGCCATCTCCGGGAGGATCATGCCATTGGAGAGTGCCTCCAGATAGGCCAACCCGTCCTCGACGCTGTCGGTGACACCAGCGTCCGCCGCATGATGGTTCGCCGGGAGCCACGCCACCCCGCTCGACAGGGCAGTGGTCCCGCCCAACCGGTCTGCCTTCTCATGAACGGCGACCGATGCCCCCGCGTGCGCCGCGGCAAGGGCGGCCGACAGTCCGGACGCACCGCTCCCGAGAACGAGCACGTCGACAGTTCGTACCGTCGTCGCGTCATCGGGTTGACGGTCGTGGCTCGGTCGTGGTGCAGGCATCGTCGTGTCCCATCAGTTGTCGGTATCTGTCGGTCGAGCGGAGTCGCTTCCCGCTGGTCGAGCGGAGTCGAGACCTGGTTTCGCACAAGGGATCTCGACTCCGCTCGATCAACGGAGGGGGCTCGATCAGCGGAACGGGGCTCGATGAACGGCGGGCTCGACCACCGTCCGGTTCGTCTATGCAGGCAGGACGGGGTTGGGGTTGAAGCCGGCGAGGATCGTGTGCCCGGCGTCGACGACGATGTTCTGGCCCGTCATCGCGAATGCGCCGTCGGAGGCCAGCCATGCCGCAGCGTTGGCAATCGCGTCCGGGGTCAGCGCGCCCTGTCCGGCGATCGCTCCGAAATTCAGCGCGGCGCGGTCGTAGTCGGAGCGATCGGCGTTCGGGTGGCCGGCCATCTGGTCGTACATCGCCTGGAAGTTCGTCATCGGACTGTCGATGAGTCCGGGGGCGACGGAGTTGACCCGGATCCCATAGGCGCCGAGCGTCTGTGCCGCGCTTCGCATGAGCCCGACCACGCCGTGCTTGGCCGCCGCGTAATGGGCAGCGGCGGCGTTGCCCTCGACCGAGTTCACCGACGAGGTCAGAATCATCGAACCGGCCTTGCGGTCGATCAAGTGCGGGGTGACCGCTTTCATCGTTCGCCATACGCCCTTCAGGTTGACGTCCTGGACGTCGTCCCAGACCTTCTCCTCCATCTCCCAGAAGGGGACTTGGGTGAAGATCCCGGCGTTCGCGACCACGATGTCGATCTTTCCGAACGTCTCGATGCCCTCGGCGACGACGGAATCGAGAGCGTCGGACGACCGCACGTCGGCGATGCGCGAGAGCACCCGTCGCCCGGTGTCGGCGACCTGCCGTGCAGTCTCGGCTAGGTCGTCGGCCGAGGCGTGATCGTAGTGGACGTTCTCGATCGGTTCGTCGATGTCGATCGCGATGATGTCGGCGCCTTCTCGTGCCATCGTGACCGCGTGCGCGCGGCCCTGGCCGTGCCCGGCTCCGGTGATGAACGCGACCTTTCCTTCGAGGATGCCCATGGTGCTAGATGCCCTTCTTGACGAGTTGCTTGGCCAACGAGTCGAGGATGACCTCGGTCGAACCCTCGTAGATGCGTGTCGGCCGTGCCTCGCGGTACAGGCGTTCGATATCGGTGCCGCGGGTGATGCCGAAACGACCCATGATCTGCACAGACCGGTCGACGACGCGGCCGCACGTCTCCGTAGCGGCCACCTTCGCCATCGACGACAGATGCAGGTTCGCGAGCGGGTCACGGGCAGCGGCCGCGGCCGCACGATAGGTCAGCGAGCGTGCGGCCTCGATATCGGTCCAGCACGACGCCAGGTGCTCGGGAACCGATCCGAGGCGCGACAGCGGGCCGCCGAATTGTTCGCGGCTGTTCGCGTGGTTCAACGCCAGACGCAGGGCGGCCTCGGCCATGCCGATCGACGCACCCGCGACCGAGACGCGGAAGGTCGCCAGCGTCGCCAGCACGAGCGAGAAGCCCTTGCCCGGCTCACCGATCCGGTGGTCCAGCGGGACGCGTACGTCCGCGAGGATGACGTCCGACAGCACGTGCGGCGCGATGATCTGATGCGGCCGCTCGGTGCGCAGTCCCGGCGTATCGGCCGGGACCAGGATCAGCGAGTAGCCGTCGCCTTCACGTGCCAGGACGCTGTAGATCGCGGCGTCGCCGCCGTTGGTGATGAACGACTTGTGGCCGTTCACAACGATCTCGTCGCCGTCGACGACGGCCGTCGTCGTCAACGCCTTCAGGTCCGATCCGACGTTCGGTTCGGTGAGGCCGATGGCGGCAATGGCCTCGAGGGAGGCGACCTTCGGCAGCCACTTGTCCCTGACCGCGTCCGATCCGGCGACGGCCAGCCCGTAGCTGCCGATTCCCTGCATCGCGAACATCGAGTCGAGGTGCCCGCTCTCGGCGGCCAACTGCTCGCGCACCACCGTCATCGCGAGCGAGTCGACGGCGTCGAAACGACCGCCCCACCGCTTGGGGACGGCCAGTTCGGTCAGCTTCGACGCCGCGAGCCTGGCTCGCACGTCGGGGTCGGTCTCGCTCGACTCGTCGGCCCGCGCCGCGATGTCGCGTACCGACACTGCGAGCTCATGCGCCTGCGCTTGTAGTTCGAGGTACTTCGCGGGGAGTTCGAACAACCCCGTCCCGTCGTTGCTCACTTGTCGCCTCCGTGATTGATGACGCCCGCCGCAGCGAGACGGTCGAGTTCGGCGTCGTCGAGACCGAGTCGTTCGGTCAGGACGTCGCGGGTCTGTTCGCCGACGGTGGGGACGCCGTCGTAGACGGGCCCGTCGTAACCGGCCATGTGTAGAACCGGGCCGGGCATGAGTGTGTTGCGCAGGATCTCGTTGCCGGTGATCTCGACGAGGGTCCGCTCCTGGAAGTGCGGGTCCTTGACGACGTCAGACGCGTCGTTGACCGCGGCAGACACCACCTCGAACTCCTCCAAGGTCGCCAGGATCTCGTCGCGGGGTGCACGCTTGCACCACTCGATCACCATGGCCTGCACCTCGTCGTTGTGTGCGAGTCGGTCGGCGTTCGTGGCATACCGCGGGTCCTCGATGACCTCCGGTGTGCCCATCGCGGCGAATAGCCGCGCCGCAATCGCCTGGTTCGAGGCGGCGATCGACAGGAACTTGCCGTCGGCGGCCTCGTAGATGCCGCGCGGCGACGCCGCGCCGGTGCTGTTGCCGATGCGCTGCTGGACCTCGCCGAGTGCCGTGTACTTGAGGAACATGTCGCCGATGATGAACATGAGTGGCTCGTACAGAGCGACGTCGACGACCTCGCCGCGGCCGGTCCGGCTGCGGTTGAACAGTGCCATCGACACACCCATCGCCGCGGACAGCCCGGCGATCGAGTCGGCGAAACCGAACGGCGGCGACGTCGGCGGGCTCTCGGGCTGACCGTTGACGTTCGCGAACCCGCTGGCTGTCTCGGCGACCGTGCCGAATCCCGGGAGTAACCGTTTCGGGCCGGTCTGACCGAAACCGGACACGCGGGCGATCACCAGGCCGGGGTTGATCTCGTGGAGGACGTCGGGCCCGAGACCCCAGGCCTCCAGTCGGCCCGGGCGGAACGACTCGACGACGACGTCGGCATCGGCGATCAGCCGCTTCACCAACTCGCGGCCCTCGTCGGTGCGCAAGTCGATGCCGACCGAACGCTTGCCCGCGTTCAGGCGGGAGAAGCCGAGTGAGAGACCGTCCTTCTGCGGTATCCACTGGCGTGCGTAGTCGCCCGTGTTCGGGTCCTCGACTTTGACGACGTCCGCGCCGAAGTCGCGCAACATGCGTCCGGCGGTCGGGGCGGCGTACATGGTGCCGAGTTCGACGACCTTGAGGCCCGCGAGGGGGGCGCCGTCAGTTGACATCAGATCCTCCACTGGATGTGTTTGGGTTCGAGGTATTCGCGCATACCCCATTCGCCGAGCTCACGACCGACACCGGATCTGCCGTAGCCGCCGAACGGTGCGTCCGGGCGCATGGCTCCGCCGCCGTTGATCCACACGGTTCCCGCGCGGATCTGTTCGGCGACGCGGCGGGCCTCGATCGGGTCGTCGCACCACACGTTGGCAGCCAGACCGAACGGGGTGTCGTTGGCCAGCCGAATCGCATCGTCGGTGTCCTTGAACGGAAGGATGACGGCCACCGGGCCGAAGATCTCCTTCTGGACGGCGCGCGCATCGGGCGGAAGGTCGCCGAGCAGGACGGGGTTGATGAAGTAGCCCTTCTCCGGCAACGGCTTGGTCACCTCGAGAAGCCGGGTGCCGCCGTCTGCGACGGAGTCGTCGATGAAGCTCTGGACGCTGGCCCGGTGGTCCGGCCGGATCATCGGGCCGATGTTGGTGTTCCGGTCCCAGGGGTCGCCGACGATCATCTGGTCGAACGCGCTCGCGCCGGCTTCGAGGAACTCGGCGTACACGCTGTCGTGGACGAGGAGTCTCGCGAGGGCGGCACAGCCCTGTCCGCCGTTGCGGGACCAGCGCAGGTGCATCTCCACGGCGATCTTCTGCACGTCGACGCCGGGCAGAACGATGTTCGGCGACTTGCCGCCCAACTCGAGGGTCACGCCGGTCAGGTTGGCGGCGGCCTGGGCCATGATCTGCGCGCCGACACCGTCCGAACCGGTGAACGACACGCGGTCCACACCGGGATGCGACGACAACTGCTTGCCGACGTCGACGCCGCCGATCACGATGTTCATGACACCGTCGGGCAGGCCCGACTCCTTGATGAGCTCAGCGAGGAACAACGTGGTGAGAGGCGTGCGCGGCGACGGAAACAGCACCACGGTGCAGCCTGCGGCGAGCGCTGCGCCGAACTTGAACACCGCGAGATTGAGCGGGTAGTTGTAGCCGGTGATCGCGGCGACCACGCCGACCGGGTCGTGGACGACGTCGCTCATCGTCGGCACGGGCTTGTCGTACTCGCCCAGATGCAGCGTGCGATCGGTCTTCGCGGCCTCGGCCGCCCACCTCAGATGCTCGTCCACCGCCATCTTGACCTGCAGGTACTCGGCGAGCGCCACCGGAGTGCCGACCTCGTTGACGATCGACGGGAGCAACTTGTGCGCTGCTCGTTCGAGGGCGTCCGCGAACCGATGGATGTGGACGCTGCGCTCTTCACCGGACAGCGCTGCCCACTTCGGGAAGGCGGTGCGCGCCGCGGTGACGGCGGCGTCGACTTGCGGCGCCGAGGCGCCTCCGACCTCGGCGATGACCTTCTCGGTCGCCGGGTTGACGACCTCCCAGGTCTCGCCGTCGGGTTCGACGTCCGCCCCGCCGATCAGCAGCGTGCGGTTCGGCGGAACCCACGACTGGTCTACGGTCTGGTCAGCGTCAGGCATGACAGACTCCTTTCGAAGCTGCGGTGTGTTCAGTGGTTCGTGATGGTCGCGGCGCGCTCGAGCCAGCCGACGGCCTTGTCGTAGTGGGCCTTGTCGATGTGCAGACCGCGGTAGCGCAGGGCGCCGACCCCGTCGGACGCAGCCTTCTCGTAGGCGTCGACCATGCCCTGGTAGAACTCGATGTCCTTGTCCGATGGGCTGAAGACGTCGTTGATGGTCTCGACGTGCTTGGGGTGGATCGCGATCATGCCGCGGAAGCCGAGGCCCCGACCATGAGTCGCGAACGCACGAAGACCGTCGATGTTCTCCAAGTCCTCCCAGAGCGCGGTGAGCGCGTGGAGGCCGGACTCGCGGCACGCGAGCAGGATCCGACTGCGCAGATAGAGCGACTCCTCGCCTTCGGGGGTCCATTCGAAGCCGACTTCGCGGGCGATATCGGCGTGCTCCGCGGTCGGTCCGATCATCGCGCCGACGCGAGGCGATGCCGCAGCGATCTCGCGGCAGTTCCAGATCGCCTTCACGGTCTCGACCGGCACGATGTATTCGAGCCCCTCGACCCCGTTGCGCATCTCGAAGTGATCGAGGAGCGCGTCGTATCGGACGACGTCGATCTCGGTCTCGATCTTCGGGGCGAAGATCCCGTCGAGCCCGGGCACGACGACGGCCTCGAGGTCGCTGCCGGTCAGTCGGGTCGCGAGAGGGTTGACGCGGACGAACAGACCGATGTTCGGATGGTTGCGGCGCACCTCTGAGATGAGCGCGGCGACGGTGTCGCGCGCCGCGGCCTTCTCTGCGGCAGGCACCGAGTCCTCGAGGTCGAGGACGATGCAGTCGGCGCCCGCCGCGACGGCCTTCTCTGCCCATGCGGGGCGGTGCCCGGGAACGAAGAGGATGGAACGGTATGGGTGCATGGTGGCCTCTCGTGCGTGGTGTCGACGCCTGCGCGGGTCAGTAGTCGCGGGTCAGTAGTTGCGGGGCAGCCCGAGGACGTGCTCGGCGGTGTAGTTGAGCACCATCTCCTGGCTGATCGGCGCGATCCGCATGAGTCGAGCCTCGCGGAAGTAGCGCTCCACATGGAACTCCTTACCGAATCCGAAGCCGCCGTGGACCTGAAGCGCAGCATCCGCGGCGAAGAAGCCTGCCTCGGCGCACAAGTACTTAGCGGCGTTCGCCTCCCGACCGCACGGCAGTCCCTGGTCGACCATCCATGCCGCCTTGTCGAGGACCGCCTGCGCCGCGTCGAGCTTGATGCGCGACTCGGCGAGCTGGAATGCGATGCCCTGGTTCTTACCGATCGGACGACCGAACACCTCGCGCTCGTTCGCGTAGCGCACACCGCGGCGAAGGGCGGCCTCGCCGATGCCGAGGGCGGCGTTCGCGGAGATGACGCGCTCGGCGTTGAGGCCGCCGAGAATGGTGCGGAATCCGTGCCCCACCTCGCCGACGACGTCCTCGTCCGCGACGAAGAGTTCGTCGATGAACAGTTCGTTGGTGTCGACGGCGTTGCGGCCCATCTTCGGGATCTCGCGGATCTGAACGTGGTCGCGGTCCATGTCGGCGAACAGCAGCGTCATGCCCGCCGTGCGCTTGGCGCCTTCCTCGCGGGGGGAGGTGCGGCATAGAAGCAGCATCTTCTCCGCCTCCTGAGCCTTGGTGATCCACACCTTCTGGCCGCTGACCAGCCAACCGCCGTCGACCTTCTTGGCGAACGTCTTGATATTCGTGGTGTCGGTGCCCGCGTCGGGCTCGGTGACGGCGAACGACGTGTGTAGTTCACCGGTGACGACGCGCGGCAGATACTTACGCTTCATCTCCTCGCTGCCGTGGTGGATGATCGGCTCGAAGCCGAAGATGCCGATGTGCACGGCGCTGCAGCCGCCCATCCCGGCGCCGGACGCGGAGATCGCGCGTTCGACGACAGCCGCCTCGGTGACACCCAGTCCGCCGCCGCCGTACTCTTCGGGGACCGTCAGACCCAGCCAGCCGCCTTCGGCGATCGCGTTGTAGAACTCCCACGGGAACTCGTGCGAGTCGTCGTGCTCCATCCAATACTCATCGGGAAACCGCTGGCACAACTGCTCGACGGCTTTGCGGATGTCTTCGTGCGTGGAGTCCGGGGTGTAGTCCATGTCAGTGTCTCTCTGGGTTGAGCTCG
This sequence comes from Gordonia zhenghanii, assembly GCF_021738965.1. Taxonomy (GTDB): domain Bacteria; phylum Actinomycetota; class Actinomycetes; order Mycobacteriales; family Mycobacteriaceae; genus Gordonia; species Gordonia zhenghanii. The sequence continues at coordinate 252,592 of NZ_JAKKOQ010000006.1, forward strand.
AAAAGTCAGACGGTCGCGCGTTCGGCGTCGAAGGTGTCCGACGTGATGCCCTCCTCGCGGAGGACTGATTTACGGACCTTCTCCGACGGTGTCTTCGGCAGTGCGTCGACGGTGCGGATGTAACGGGGACGGGCGAACGCCGGGATACGGCCGTCGCAGAACGCGAGGAGCGCGGCCGGATCGACAGCCTCGGTGACGACGATCGCGGCGAGGACCTCGTCCTCGCCTGCGTCGACGTCGGCGGGCACGCCGATCACGGCGCACTCGTGAACGGACGGGTGAGCGAGGACGACCTGCTCGACCTCGTACGACGAGATGTTCTCGCCGCGGCGACGCAGCGCATCCTTGTAACGGTCGACGAAGTAGTACCAGCCGTCGTCGTCTCGGCGAAGCGCGTCACCGGTGTGGAACCACAGGTTGCGCCAGGCCTCGACGGTCTTCTCCGGCATCCCGTAGTACCCCATGCTGCAGATGTACGGGACTTTCGGGCGGACGACGAGCTCGCCGACCTCACCGATGGGCACCTCGCGGTCGTTGTCCGGGTCGACCAAGCGGATGTCGAACCAGTCCGAAGCCTGCAGACCTGCTGCGCCGGGCGGGATCTCGACGTTGTACGGCGAGAGGATCGGAGCGGATGTCTCGGTGAGACCGAACGCGTTGACGAAGGTCTCGATGCCGTAGCGCTTCTTGAAGTCCTCGGCGATCGTCGACGCGATCGGCGCCGCGTAGATGCATCGGAGCTTGTTGTCGAGGTCGTTCTCGCGCGTTGTCTGCTTCCACGCGAAGTCCATCATCACGCCGACGAAGTTTGTGACGGTGACCCCGGAGTCGCGGACGTGGTCGATCCAGCGGCTGGCACTGAACTTTCGTCGGATCACCGCGCTCGCTCCCGCGACGAGCGCGGGGAAGACCGCCATGAACTGTGCGTTCCCGTGGAAGAGCGGAGTAGCCGTCAAGTAGCGGTCGGCAGCGGTCAGCCTGGTCAGTGACACGACCTCCTGGGCGAAGAAGTACAGCTGAGCATGCGGCATCGCGACACCCTTGGACGGCCCGGTCGTGCCCGAAGTGAAGAAGATCGCGCCGAGGTCGGCGGGCGCGGGGGACGGGGCGTTCAACGGCTCACCGGACGGGAGCTCGTCCCACGGCGCGGCCTGGAATCCGGCGGCGGTCAAGGTGGTGATCGCGGAGTCGAGTGAGCCGGTGTCGATGACCCAGAACTTCTCGACCCGGTTGACGCCGTTCGCGGGGTCGTCGTCGACGACAGCCGCGAACCGTGTGGCGTAGTCGTCGTCGATGACGGCCCAGCGGGCGTCGGCCACGGTGAACTGGTGCTTGAGGAAGTCGCCTTCGTAGTTCGTGTTGATCGGCACCTGGACGGTGCCGCCGACCGCCGTCGCCCACCAGCTGAGGACGAGTCGCGAGGAGTTCTGCGCCATGATGGCGACGCGGTCGCCGCGCTGAGCGCCTGCGGCGTCGAACGAACCCGCGATCTGCTCGGCCTGGGCGAGTGCGTGTGAGTAGGTGAGGTCGAGGTCCTCTTCGGGCGCGAGCAGGCAGGGCGCGTTCGGGGTGCGTGCAGCGTGCGTGCGCAGCACTGTCGCCAGCGTCCAGTCGTCGGGATCAGCGAAGTTCGGGTTCAGATCTGTGTATACGTCCATCGATCGGTTCTCCTTCTCACTTGCGCTGGTCGAAGCCGCGACCGAGCATCTCGGAGACGATGCGGGTGCGCTGCATGGTTGGCGTGCCGCCTGCGAGCGCCCATCCGTGCGCGTCACGGTGCATCCGCTCGATGCCGAACTCCTCGGTGTACCCGTTGCCGCCGTGCAGTTGCATGGCGAGATCGGTGACCTTCTTAGCCATCTCGTTGGCAGTGCACTTGGCGAGCGAGACGTGGAGTGGATTCGGGAGGTCCGAACCGGTCACCACGCCTGCGGCTGCGCGTTCGAGGAGCAGGCGCGCCTGCTCCACGTGCAGCACCATGTCGGCGACGGTCATCTGGACGGCCTGGAACTCGATGAGCGGCTTGCCGAACTGTTCGCGCTCCTGCACGTACTTCAATGTCAGGTCCAGGGCGCGCTGACCGAGAGCCAGGCTCATCGTGGTGTTTCCCAGACGCTCGATGGAGAACGCGGTGAACAGCTTCCGGAAGCCGCCGGGCTCGACGACGATGTTCTCCTTCGGGACCTCGACGTCGTCGAAGTAGATGTCGGCAGACGGGATGCCGCGGAAGCCCATCAGCTTCTCGCGCGCGCCGTAACTGACGCCATCGCGGTCGGCCTCGACGAGCACCGCACCGATGCCCTTCGCTCCGGGGGCGTCCGACATCCGCGAATACACCAGGTAGACGTCGGCCTCGCTGCCGTTGGAGATCCACCGCTTGTTGCCGGTGACCCGGACGGTGTCGCCGGTGACGACGGCCTTGGTGGTCAAGTCGGTGGCCGCCGATCCGGCGTCCGGTTCGGAGATCGCGACCGCCATGGTGATGTCGCCCGCGATGATGCCGGGCAGAAAGCGTTGCTTCTGATCAGGCGTCCCCAGCCGCGCGATGACTTGAGCCGGGCCGGTATTGGACTCGAACACCTGGAACGCGGCGGGCCTGCAGTGGTAGGCGAGTTGCTCGATGACCGCGAGCGCATGGGACAGCGGGGCGCCCGAGCCGCCGTACTCTTCGGGCAGCGCGATGCCGAGGAATCCGAGAGAGCCGAGGAACTGACGATCCTCCAAGGGGACTGCAGTGCGGTCTGCGTCCCACTGCGCAGCCTTCGGCGCGAAGCGCTCTTGCGCTACCTGCGCGGCCAACTGTTTGATGGCCTGAAGGTCGTCGGTGTCCGTGTGGGGTGTGGTCGGCGGCATTGCGACCCCTCTCCTCGTGTCGTGTGAACGCTGTCGGGTGCCTGTGGCCGTGGTTCACGGCCTGTCGGGTGTGACCTCCGACAAAGCAACTGTAATAACTATAATCATTAATTGCTCGAAGATGCACTATCCGGCGAGAAAGTTTCGGCTCGGGCGGCTTTCGCGTGGTCGGTACCTGGTCTCAGGTGATTCCCCGGGCCGCCCAGCCGCCGTCGATCGGGACCGTGGCGCCGGTGATGTACGACGACAGCGGCGTTCCGAGGAAGTATGCGAGCTCGGCGACTTCGTCCGGTTCGCCGAATCGATTCATCGGAATCCGATCGAGGAAGTCCTGTTCGCGGATGACGCCTCGTCGGATGAAGTCCTGCGACAACTCCGTGACGATCGACCCCGGTGCGATGGCGTTGACCCGGATTCCGTACGGGGCCCATTCGGCTGCGAGGCCTCGCACGAGTCCGGCCACGCCGGCCTTTGCGGCTCCGTATGCGGTGCGCCGAGGAAAGCCGAGCAGTCCGTTGAGCGACGACATCATCACGATCGAACCGCCGTCGGGCATCCGGGCGCCCGACTCCTGCGCGCCGACCATCGCGCCGGTCAGGTGCACGCGGAGCATCGCGTTCCAGTCGTCGAGCGAATAGTCCGTCGAGTCGCCCGCCTTTGCGAATCCCGCGTTGGCGACGAACGTGGTCAGGTGTCCCTCGGCGAGGTCGCATGCCCGGCCGACGTCCTCTGGTGAGGCGGCGTCGCCCCGCACGGACCGATGGCCCGAGCCCTGCCACGTCGTGATGGTCCCGGCCATGCGATCGGAGTTCAGGTCGACGCCGATCACGCGATGTCCGGCTGCGGCGAATCGACGACCGATCGCCGCGCCGATGCCCTGCGCCGCTCCGGTCACGACTGCGGTGGGTCGAGTGGTCACGTGGGGACTCCTAGTGGGACGGACTGCTGGACGTCGATGCTCTTGACGGACAGGAGTAGTGAGCCGCTTCCGTCGGCGACGAGAGTGTCGTTGTACTCGCCGAAGATCAGCGCGAAGCCGTCGTCGGTGAGTGCGGCGGCCTGGAAGTAGGCGTGCACGTCGACCGCGGAGTCGTCGCCGGTGCACGAGATGTTGCTGACGAAGTGCTTGCTCCACGAGGTCGGACCCGCGAACACGGTGCGATAGAAGGCGAGGACCTCGTCGCGTCCGGTGCGGGCGCCGTCGGACCGATGCAGTACCGCATCTGGATGTAGGCAAGCCGCGAGTTCGGCCTCGTCTGCGCTGTCGACGGCCCTGGCGTACCGGTAAAGGGTCTCTCGTGCGGCCTCGGCTGTGGCCGGTGCGACGGGCATGGTCTCTCCTGTTCTGCGGGCTGCGCGAGTTCTGGGCAGGGCGTGGCCGCGGGGTTGCGATCCGGCTACTGCATCGGATCTAGTACAAGGATTATCATAGATATGAACTACGTCTCACCGAGTTCGCTCCGCGCGGGTGCAGTCTGTCGCAGATCGAACTCCCGGCCAGGCATATTTGTGGTAAAGATAATCATCAATAAGAAATTCGACGCACGATGCGACTCGAATGTGGAGGTTCTCTCATGCCAGACGCGGTGATCGTCGATGCGGTCCGTACTCCGATGGGGAAGGGGCGCGAAGGCGGAGCTCTTGCCGGCGTTCATCCCGTCGACCTCCTCGCCGGGGTGCTCGATTCGCTGGTGCGACGAACCGGCATCGACCCGGGCGAGGTCGAAGACATCCTGGTCGGCTGCGTAGGACAGAACCTCGAACAGTCGGCCACGCCGGGCCGGATGGCCGCGCTGGCAGCGGGATTCCCCGTCCACGTTCCGTCCGTGACTATTGAGCGAAAGTGCGGTTCCGGTCAGCAGGCGGTCGATTTCGCCGTCCAAGGCGTCATGGCGGGCGCATACGACATGGTGATCGCCGGCGGCGTCGAGTCGATGAGTCGCGTCCCGATGGGGAGCGCGCGCGGCGACGCCGACCCATTCGGTCCCGGCGTCGAGAGCAGGTTCGGGACGCTCGTCGGCCAAGGCGTCTCCGCCGAACTCGTCGCCGACAAATGGAGCATCTCGCGTACCGCATTGGACGAGTACTCGGCGCGTTCGCATGAGCGGGCTGCAGCTGCAGCGGCACGCGGGGCCTTCGACAACGAGATCGTCGGGGTGCAGACCGCGGCGGGCGTCGTCGACAAAGACGAGACGATCCGTGCTGGGACCACGGCGGAGAAGCTCGGCGGACTGCGTGCGGTGTTCGGCACCGAGGCCAACGCCGAGCGTTTCCCGAGCATCGACTGGAAGGTCACCGCGGGCAACGCCTCTCAGATCACCGACGGGGCGTCGGCCCTGCTGATCATGAGCCAGGAGAAGGCTGATGCGCTCAAGCTCCGGCCGATCGCGCGAATAGTCGCCTCCGCGGTGACCGGTGACGACCCGATGCTCATGCTCACCGCGCCGATCCCCGCGTCGCGTCGGGCGCTCGCCAAAGCCGGTCTCACTATCGACGACATCGCGTCGTTCGAGGTGAACGAAGCGTTCGCATCCGTGCCGCTGGCGTATCAGCGTGAGCTGGGAATAGCGGACGACAATCTCAATCCGGTAGGCGGAGCGGTCGCACTCGGGCACCCGCTCGGTGCATCGGGCGCTCGCATCATGACGACCCTGATCAACCACCTCGCCGCCACCGGTGGTCGGTACGGGTTGCAGACCATGTGCGAGGCGGGTGGCATGGCCAACGCGACGATCCTCGAGTCGCTGGCGTGACCGGCGCTCCAACTGACACTGATCCGTCCACGAGAAGGGAAGACTGACATGCAACTGACGAACTCGTCGGCCATCGTCACCGGAGGTGCGTCCGGGCTCGGTCTGGCCACCGTCAAACGACTCATCGAGCAAGGGGTCCACGTCGTGATCGTCGATCTGCCGACCTCGGCAGGTGCGGACGTCGCAGCCGACCTCGGCGACCTGGTCCAGTTCGGACCGGCAGACGTCGCCGACCCCACCGCCGTCGATGCGGCGCTCGACCTCGCCGAGACGCGTGCCCCGTTACGGACCGTGGTGCACTGCGCAGGCCGCGGTGGCACGGTCCGCGTCGTCGAACGCGACGGTGAACCCGGATCGCTCGATACCTACACCTCGCTGATCACCACTAATCTGATCGGCAGCTTCAACGTCCTCCGGCTGGCGGCCGCTCGTATGGTGAAGAACGAAGTGATCGACGGCGAGCGCGGCGTGGTCGTCATGACCGCATCGGTCGCCGCGTGGGAGGGGCAGATCGGTCAGATCCCATACGCCTCCGCGAAGGCAGGCGTCGTCGGGATGACACTCGTCGCAGCACGCGACTTGGCACGCAAGCTGGTCCGCGTGAACTCGATCGCGCCGGGTGTGTTCGACACCCCGATCCTCTCGCGCTTCTCGCAGGAGATCCGCGACGGACTCGCCGCACAGATCCCGAACCCCGCTCGGCTCGGCGATCCCGACGAATACGCGCGTCTGGCGATGGCGATCATCGACAACGGAATGCTCAACGGCGAGGTCATCCGCCTCGACGGTGCGATCAGGATGGCGCCGAAATGACAGTCCACACCGAAGTCCGGGGCGGCGTCCTGATCGTCACGATCGACCGTCCCGAAGTCAAGAACGCGATCGACACCGCCACCGCGCAGGCCATCGCCGACGCGATGGAGCGACTCGACGCGACGCCTGAACTCACTACAGGCGTCCTCACCGGCGCAGGCGGAACATTCTGCACCGGAATGGATCTCAAGGCGTTCCTCGCAGGCGAACGTCCCTCCATCGAGGGCCGCGGCTTCGCGGGCATCGCGCAGACGCCGCCAGCAAAGCCGGTGATCGCGGCAGTCGAAGGGCACGCCATCGCGGGCGGCTTCGAGATCGTCCTCGCGTGCGACCTCGTCGTGGCTTCGGAGACCGCAGTGTTCGGCCTTCCGGAGGTGAAGCGCGGTCTGCTCGCAGGCGGCGGCGGACTGCTCCGACTGCCCGAGCGAGTCCCCTACGCGCTCGGCCTCGAATGGGCGCTGACGGGCGACTTCGTTAGCGCGGAACAGGCCCGCGACGCGGGACTGATCAGCCGACTCACGCCGAAAGGTGACGCGCTCACCACGGCGATCGAACTCGCCGAGCGCATCGCGAAGAACGGACCCCTCGCCGTACGCGGCACCAAGGAGATCTGGACCGCGTCGCGCGACTGGAGCAACGATGAGCGCTTCGACAAGATGTGGGAGATCTACGAGCCGATCAGGTCGTCGGACGACGCGAAAGAAGGTGCGACCGCGTTCCGCGAGAAGCGCGCGCCGGTGTGGAAGGGGCGCTGACCCGTGACGTTCGTGATCACGCGTCCGTGCTGCAACGACGCGAGCTGCGTCAGCGTGTGTCCGGTGAACTGCATACATCCGACGCCCGAGGAGCCGGAGTTCCGCACGGCGGAGATGCTCTACATCGACCCGGAGACCTGCATCGACTGTGGAGCGTGCGTCGACGCGTGTCCGGTCGGGGCGATCTTCCCCGATGACGAGCTCGCCGAGGAGGACGAACCGTACCTCCGATTGAACGCCGACTACTACCTCGACCACGAGGTCGACGCGGGTGAGCCGAAGCCGGTCCGCACGCCGAAGCTTCCCGAGGGGGAGGTGCACGTCGCTGTCGTCGGCGCCGGGCCCGCGGCGTTCTATGCGACCGAGGAACTGGTCCGCCATCCCAGCGTGCACGTCGACATGTTCGACCGGCTGCCGACCCCGTACGGGCTGGTCCGTGCGGGTGTCGCCCCGGATCACTCAGCGACCAAGTCGGTCGAACGGACCTTCTCGTCGACGGCACGCAAGAAGAACTTCCAGTACTGCCTGGGAGTCACGGTCGGTGAGGACATCACGCACGACGAGTTGACCGAGCGGTACCACGCCGTCGTGTACGCGAGCGGCGCGTCGACGGACAAACGGCTCGGCGTCGACGGCGAGTCGTTGCCCGGTTCGGTGGCCGCCACGGACTTCGTCGCCTGGTACAACGGTCATCCCGACCACGCTGACGACGCCTTCGATTTCTCGTCGGCGCGCGCGGTGATCGTCGGCAACGGGAACGTGGCGCTCGACGTCGCGCGGATCCTGCTGACCGACCCGGACGATCTCGCCTCGACCGACATCGCCGAACACGCGCTCGACGCGTTGCGGTCGTCGGCAGTCCGGGAGGTCGTGATCCTGGGGCGTCGCAGCATCGCCGACGGGGCGTACACCAACTCCGAGTTCCTCTCGATGCGACTCGTCGACGGCGTGGACGTCGTCATCGACGCCGACGATCTGGAACTGGGTGACGAGTTGGCTCGGCAGGTGTCCGAGGGCAGCGTCGACAGCACAATCGGATCGAAGGTCAGGCTCGCCCGCGAATACGCGGATCACGGGGCACAGGGGGCGGACAAGCGGTTCGTGTTCCGTTACCTGACGGCCCCGACCCGGATCCTCGGTGAGGATCGGGTGACCGGGGTTCGGGTGGTGCGCAACACGTTCGACGCGGACGCCGGCCGCATCGTCCCGACCGAGGAGACCTCGGACATCGCTACTGGACTGGTGATCCGGTCCATCGGCTACCGCGGAGTCGCCGTCGACGGACTGCCGTTCGACGACGCAGCGGGGGTGGTGCCCAACGACGCGGGGCGCGTCGTCGGCGACGACGGAGTTCACGTTCCGGGCCACTACGTCGCAGGCTGGCTCAAGCGTGGCGCATCCGGCGGCATCGGGACCAACCGGTTCTGCGGCCAGGAGACTGCATCGTCGTTGATCGCGGACATCATCGCCGGGTCACTGCCGGCTCCGACCGGATCGCGCGACGACGTCGCCGGACTGCTGGCCTCGCGTGGCGTCGAGCCGATCGACAGCACCGGGTGGGCGGCGATCGACAAGGCCGAGCGCGACGCCGGGCGGGCGTCGGGTCGGCCACGGCGCAAGATTGTCACCGTCGACGGACTGCGCGCGGCGGCCGGAGGTTAGGACGATTGGATTCCGCGGACCCGCCGGGCTGAAAAAGCCGCAACGGGTCCGCGGAGAACAGGGCCTACTCAGTGGAAGGCTAGGACGCGTGATCGATCACGCCGCGGACGTTGAGCCCGTTACGCAGATCCTCGTATCCCTGGTTGACGTCTTCGAGCGAGTAGCGCTTGGTGATGAGCTCGTCGAGTTTGAGCTGACCGGCGTCGTACAGGCGGAGAAGTCGGACGATGTCGTACTGCGGGTTCATCGACCCGAACAGCGTGCCCATGATCGTCTTCTGATTGAGCGTCAGGTCGGTTCCCGAGACCTGGACGGTCAGCTTCGTCGGATCGGCCAAGCCGGTGATGACGACCCGGCCGCCCTTGCCGATCACTGCGGTCGCCGCCTGCACGACGGGTACGTCCACCGTGCCCACGAGAATCAGTGCCGCGTCGGCGCCCTGGCCCCAGGTGATCTCAGTGACCTTCTCCTGCGCCTCCTCCGCGGTGGCGAAGGCATGCGTCGCACCGAATTTGAGCGCTTGTTCGCGCTTCATCTGCACCGGGTCCACGACGACGACGTACTTGCAGCCGGCCGAGACAGCGCCCTGCACAGCGTTGATGCCGAGGCCGCCGATGCCGTAGATCACCGCGGTGTCGCCCGCTCGCAGATTGCCCGCGTTCACCGCGGTGCCCCACCCGGACGGAACTCCGCAGCCGACGAGGACCGCCGTCTCCAACGGGAGCCAGTCGTCCACCTTGACGACCGAGTGCTGGGAGATGGTGGCGTACTCGGAGAACGTGCCGAGCATGCACATGCCGCCGAAGTCCTTGCCGTCGCCGTGGAAGCGGAACGTGCCGTCGGGCAGATATCCCTCGAGGATCGTCGCGCCCATGTCGCACAGATTCTGGCGACCGGTGGAGCAGTACCGGCAGGTTCCGCAGTTGGGGATGAAACTGCACACCACGTGGTCGCCCGCCTTCACCTTCGTGACGCCAGGGCCGACCTCTTGGATGACTCCCGAGCCCTCGTGTCCGCCGACGATCGGGTAGCGGGGCGGCAGGTCGCCGTCGGTCAGGTGCAGATCCGAGTGGCAGAGGCCTGCCGCGGTGAACTTGATGAGGACTTCGCCTGCCTTAGGGCCGTCGAGGTCGAGCTCCATGATCTCGAAGGGCTTGCCCGCTTCGAGGAGCACAGCTGCTTTGGTCTTCATGATTCTTCTCGTTTCTGTGGGTGGACGGGTCAGAGTGCGACGTTGACGGACTTGGTCTGGGTGTAGAGATCGATGGCGGAGTCGCCGAGCTCGCGACCCCACCCGGACTGCTTGAATCCACCGAACGGGAGGGCGGTGTCGAAGCCGTTGTACTGGTTGACCCACACCGAACCGGCCTGGACGGCGGCCGCGGTACGGTGCGCTTTCGAGATGTCCTTGGTCCAGATGCCCGCGGCGAGTCCGTAGATCGAGTTGTTCGCGGCCTGCGCCACGTCTTCCTCACCGTCGAACGGGAGCGCGACGACCACCGGGCCGAAGATCTCCTCCTCGACGATGGAGAACTCGGGCTTCACGTCGACGAACACGGTCGGCTCGACGAAGTATCCTTCGGTGCCCCATCGCTTGCCGCCGGTGAGTGCGCGGGCCCCGTCGGCGAGCCCCTGCTGGATGTAGCTGCTTACCCGGTCGAACTGCTCCTGCGACACCAACGGCCCCAGCTCCGTCGCCGGGTCGAGGCCGGGACCGATCTTGGCTTGGGACGCCGCGTCGGCGACCGCCTGCGTGAAGTCGTCGAAGATCTCCCGCTGGACGAACATGCGGGTGCCTGCCACACAGCACTGGCCGTGGTTGAACATCCAGGCGGCGACGGACCCGGCGACGGCGGCGTCGAAATCGGCGTCCGCGTAGACGATGTTCGGGCTCTTGCCACCCAGCTCGAGTGACACTTTCTTCAGATTGCCGGTCGACGCTTGGACGATCTTCTTGCCGACCTCGGTGGATCCGGTGAACGCGACCTTGTCGACGTCCATGTGCGCCGACAGCGCAGCGCCCGCGTCGCCGTAGCCGGGGACGATGTTGACAACGCCGGGCGGGAACCCGGCCTCCTCGAAGAGTTCACCGAGCATCAGCGCGCTCAGCGGAGTCTGTTCGGCGGGTTTGAGGACCACCGTGTTGCCTGCGGCCAGCGCGGGTGCGAGCTTCCACGTGGTCATCAGGATGGGGAAGTTCCACGGGACGATCTGTCCACACACGCCGAGGGACTCACGACGGGTATAGGCGTGGAACTGCTGCTCCGGGGGTGCGAACGGCATGGACGGGGTGACCGACGACCCGGAGATCTTGGTGACCAGACCGGCGTTGTAGCGCCAGACGTCGGCCGACCAGGGAACGTCGACCGCGGACGCGATCGAGACCGACTTGCCGTTGTCGAGGGCTTCGAGTTGGCCGAAGACGTCTGCGCGTTCGCTGAGCAGGTCGCCGATCCGCCAGATCAGACGTTCGCGCTCGTTCGGCCGCATCCGCGACCACGGGCCCTCGTACGCTGCGCGGGCGGCGGCGACTGCGCGGTCGATGTCGGCGGCTTCGCCGTGGGCGACATTCGTGATGACCTGTCCGGTCGCCGGGTCGTGCGTGGCGAACGTCCGGCCCGATGCGGCGTCGACCCACTGTCCGCCGATCAGCATTGTGCGGTCCGCCGCGACGAAGTCGGCGACGGCGGGGAGCAGGGCCGGGTCCAGAGTCGTGGTCATCGGTACCTCCTAGCGAGAGATGTGAAGTGCGCCACTGTGGCGTACGTCATTTCTCCCACGTTCGGCGAGGCGGCACGTGTCCGGAAACTGAACAGTCCGCGTGCACACGTGGCCACCGTTCAGATCCCGAGTGCCCGAATCCTGGCATAGAGGGTCGTGCGGCTGATGCCGAGCGCCTTCGATGCGTGACTCTTGTTCCCGCGAGCAGTGTCGAGCGCGTCGAGGATGGCCTGCCTCTCGGCCTGCTCCAGACCCATCAGCTTCGACGCGCGAGTGGAGCCGCGGTACTCCTCGGGCAGGTCGACGGCGCCTATCGCACGTGAACCGCGTGCCGCTGCCGCGGCTGCGGCCTGGCCGAGGACGATGCTCAATTCGGTGAGGTTTCCCGGCCACTCCTGGCAGACGAGGGCGTCCGCGGCGTCTGAGTGTAGTTCCAGGCGCGAGTCGATGCCCCGCAGCATGGCCTGACCGAGCGACGCGAGTTCCGTCGTGCGCTGACGCAACGGCCGCGGGGTGATCCGATGCCTGCAGCACGCAGTGAGTGCGGCAGCCGGGCTCGACAGCGATTCGACGGGGCCGGTGATGATCACGATCGGCGGGTCCGGCGATCCGCGGCCCGAGACCGCCGCATGTAGCAGGCGGAGCGATCGTTCGTCGAGGAGATCGGCTCCGTCGACGATGACGCCGCGGCCCGACAGCCGCGACGCGCGCAGGACGGCCGCGACGTCGATCGGAGTCCCGTCCAGGATCGACGCCGCCACGTCGACGAGAGTCGCCTCGTCGGCGGGGACCCGAGTGAAGGCGTGCGTCGTGCGGCCGGTCCCCGTCTCGCCGCAGATCGCAGTGGTCGCGGCGACGGTCGCAGGCGAGCCCAGTCCGGTCGCGGGCGCGAGGTCGTCAAGCCGTGGGCGGAGGCGGAAGACCGCCGCATACTGCACACCAGGCACCCGGTCGACCACGATGTCGGCGACGACGCCGCACACGAGGGTGATGGTCGGTGGCGCATTCCTCTCACCGACCAGGAGTCGCAACGTGCCGAAGTCGCCTGGGGCGAGGAGTTGGGAGGCGAGCGAGTTCGCGAGTTGGAGGTCGTCGCCGACGGCGGCGACCGCTCGGTCACGTCGCGCCGACGCGTACTCGAAGGCGGACACCACTGCGCGGTGGTCGGCGTGGGAGCGGCTCAACAGTCGGTCGGCGATGTCGTCGACGAGTCCGCGGATCAACGGCGCTGACAGCGGATTCACGCGGTCGGCGACCTCGGCCATGCAGATGATTCCGGCGAGCCGTCGTGTCGCCGGATGAATGATCGGCCTGCCGAAGCAGCTCAGCGATCGGAACTGTTCGAGATAGTGCTCGCTGCCGTTGATGACGACGTCGCCCCGTACCTCCGCGGTGGTGCCCAGTGCGGTCGTGCCCATCTCTCGCTCGCCGAACGCCGCGCCGTGGACGGCCCCGGCACTCTCGAATCGGCGTTCCAGAGTCGCATCGGCCGACACTCGAGCGACCATCCGGCTCTCACTGTCGACCAGGAGGAGCGCGGTCTCGGTCCCCCCGAGCGTCTGGGCCGCACGTGCGAGAACCGGGCGTGCCGCGTCGAGGAGCGGGTCCGCGGACGCGACGTCGGAGAGCATCGGCTCCGGGCGGGCGTCACGTTGTAGCCCGGAGGACGCGACACGTCGCCACGACGCCGCGATCACATCGCGATGGGGGAGGCTGGTGGTCACGGCTCTACTGTGGCATGGATTACATTTTGCCGGTACCCGTTGCAGCGCGTTGCGTCCGATCAGGTGCCGAGGCTGTGCCTCGGCCGGTCGGTGCCGACTGCCGCGGTCCGGTTACGGTTGAGTCATGCGTGTCGCGACGTGGAACGTCAATTCGGTGAAGCAGCGTGTGCCCCGACTGCTGCCTTGGCTCGACGAGCGAGCGCCTGACGTCGTGTGTCTGCAGGAGACCAAGGTGTCCGACGACGTGTTCGCGGCCGAGTTGGGCGACGAACTCGCTTCTCGCGGTTACGAGTTCGCCCATGCCGGGCAGGGGCAGTGGAACGGTGTCGCACTCCTGAGCAAGGTGGGCCTCGACGAGGTCCGAGTCGCGTTCGACGGCGCACCGGGGTTCCCCGACGCCGACGCCGCGCCGGAAGGGCGGGCGATCTCCGCGGTCTGCGACGGTGTCCGCGTCCACTCGCTCTACGTGCCCAACGGCCGTGAGGTGGACTCCGCCCACTACCGGTACAAGCTGGCCTGGCTCGAGACGCTACGGGCATCGATCATCGACGAGGCCGACTCGACGATGCTCTGCGGAGACTTCAACATTATTCCGACCGACCGGGACTGCTTCGACCCGTCGGCGTTCGTCGGACACACGCACGTGACCTCGCGAGAACGGGACGCACTGACTGAGTTCGTGGACCTCGGATTGCGGGACACGATGCGGGCGCACTGGCCGGACGAACAGATCTATACGTACTGGGACTATCGCGCAGGCATGTTCCACAAGGACCTCGGGATGCGCATCGACCTCCTCCTCGCCGGCGGGTCGGTCGCCGACCGCGTGCAGGCGGCATGGGTGGATCGCAAGGCCCGCAAGGGAACCAAGCCGAGCGATCACGCGCCGGTGTTCGTGGATCTCGACAGCGCACCCGACGGCGACGTCGGGCCAGTGGTGCCGCCGCCGTCGCGTCCGGCGAAGGTGTCGCCGGGATCGGTGAGCCTGCCCCACACCGTGGCGGATTGACGCGCCGCTGCCTCGTCTAGCGTTCGGCGACCATGTCTTCCAGATAGCGCGGCTTGCAGATGACCCACGCGCCGCACAGCATCACCACGACCATGCCGACGAGGAGCAGAAGGGGAACGCCCCAGCCGCCGGTCACGTCGTGCAGCACGCCGAACAGCATCGGCCCGGCACACGCGAGCAGGTAGCCGACGCCCTGCGCGAAACCGGACAGCGACGCCGACGCCGCACTCGTTCGGGTCCGGACGTTGATGAGCGTCAAGGCCAGTGGGAAGGTCGTCGGACCGAGACCGCAGAGCAGTGCCCACAGCAGGGGTGCAGACAGCGGAGCCCACATCAGTCCGGCGAAGCCGGCGAACCAGCAGGCTGCGAACAGCACGGTGAAGCCGAACGGGTTCGCGAACCGGGTCGCCAACGACGGAGCGACGAACGTCGCGGCCAACCCGACGCCGGAGAACACGGCGACCGCGTTTCCGCCGAGCGACTCGCTGCCGCCGGCGTCGGTGAAGATCTTCGGCAGCCAGGTGAACATCGCGTAGGTGCCCGCCGAGGTCATGCCGAACATGAACGTCATGCCCCACGCCATCGGGTTGCGCCACATCGAGATCCCGACGTCCGGGACCGGCGCGGGGGTGGACGGGTCGTCGAGTGCGGTCGCGGCCTCCTGTCGGAGCCTCGCGCGGCGTTCGCGGACCACCCACAGCCACGGGCCGAGCGCAGCCAATGGCACGACGGCCCACACGCCGAGCGAGAAGCGCCAGTTCGTCGAGTCGGCCAACGGGATCGCGACCGCGGCGGGAATCACGGTTCCCGCTTGGACGAACACGATGTACGCAGTGCTGATCGGAGCGATCCGGTCGGTGAAGTAGCGCTTCACCAGTGGCGGGATCAGGATGTTGCCGATCCCCATGCCGAACAGGGCGATGCACGACAGGGCGACGAGCACGACGACGTTCTGGCTGAACGATCGCGCGGCGATGCCGACGCCGGTGATCACGACGGCCGCGAGCGTCACCTGTTCGATGCCGAATCGGCGGCCCAGTCGAGGCGACACGATCCCCGCGACGCCGAAGGCCAGGGTCGGCAGCATGCCGAGTAGGCCGCTGATCGTGTTGCCGAAGCCGATGTCCTCGGACACCCGCTCGAGCAGCGGCGTCAACGACGTGACCGCGGTGCGCAGCGAGAACGCGAACACGATGATGGCGAGAAGAACGACGACCCGGCCCCGCAGACCGCCCGATCCGTATCGTCCGAACGATGGAGTCTGCGTCGTAGTCGTCACCGGGTCAATGGTGGCAGTCGGACTGCGGGCGAAGCCACTCGATTTCAGGTGCGAACGGTCACACAGGCCACTGTGCGTGACGCCGGATCGGCGCGTTGCTTTCCGCGCTGTTCGGACCGTGTTCAACCTCGCATGTCAACAATTTTGACCGGGGTAAATCCGGGCGGTAAAGTATTGCGTCGGCACCTGCCCACGGTAGATGCTGCCCGCATCAGACGTCGGACCACGTCCGGCGGAGGCGGGAATCGCGGTTCGACGAAGGTGTGGATGACACACCCGACCTCGGGGTGGCGATATCACAGTTGACCGGCGCAGACGTGCCGGTGGGGCGAGTTGCGGACATCGTTCGGAGCGAGTGTGGACTTCTGTCTGCGCTCGGCCTGGAAGACGTGCCCGGAGCACTAACCGTGACGAAGAGAAGGACCGACGGGAGTCGGCCCACAAGGAGAAAAGAACTCAGTGCCAACTATTAACCAGCTGGTCCGTAAGGGCCGCAAGGACAAGGCGACGATCAAAAAGACCGCCGCCCTGAAGGGGAGCCCGCAGCGGCGCGGCGTGTGCACTCGCGTGTACACCACCACCCCTAAGAAGCCGAACTCTGCTCTTCGTAAGGTCGCCCGTGTGCGCCTCACGAGTGGCATCGAGGTCACCGCCTACATTCCGGGTGAGGGCCACAACCTGCAGGAGCACTCGATGGTGCTCGTCCGCGGTGGTCGAGTGAAGGACCTCCCCGGTGTTCGCTACCGCATCATCCGCGGCTCGCTCGACACCCAGGGTGTCAAGGACCGCAAGCAGGCTCGCAGCCGTTACGGCGCCAAGAAGGGAAGCTGATCTAGATGCCACGTAAAGGACCCGCTCCCAAGCGCCCGCTGATCAACGACCCGGTCTACGGTTCGCCCCTGGTCACGCAGCTCGTCAACAAGATCCTGCTGGACGGCAAGAAGTCGACCGCCGAGCGGATCGTCTACCAGGCCCTCGAGCAGGCTCGCGACAAGACCGGCACCGACCCGGTCGTCACGCTCAAGCGCGCACTCGACAACGTCAAGCCGACCCTCGAGGTCAAGAGCCGACGCGTCGGCGGTGCAACCTACCAGGTGCCGATCGAGGTCAAGCCCGGTCGCGCCAACACGCTGGCTCTGCGTTGGCTGGTCACGTTCAGCCGTCAGCGTCGTGAGAAGACCATGGTCGAGCGTCTCGCCAACGAGCTGCTCGACGCATCGAACGGTCTCGGCGCTTCGGTGAAGCGTCGCGAGGACACCCACAAGATGGCTGAAGCCAACCGGGCGTTCGCGCACTACCGCTGGTGACAACCGCCGGACGCGGATCGGGTCAACCCCGATCCGCGTTCATCGGCCCTTTGCCCTCGGGCGGATGGTCGTCGAAGAACCAATTCCAACCTCTAGCGAAAATGCGAGGCGAATAAGTGGCACAGGAAGTGCTGAACGACCTGACCAAGGTCCGCAATATCGGCATCATGGCTCACATCGATGCCGGCAAGACCACCACCACCGAGCGCATCCTCTACTACACCGGTGTGAACTACAAGATCGGTGAGACCCACGACGGTGCATCGACCACCGACTGGATGGAGCAGGAGAAGGAGCGTGGTATCACCATCACCTCCGCCGCCGTGACGTGCTTCTGGGGCAACAACCAGATCAACGTCATCGACACCCCGGGTCACGTCGACTTCACGGTCGAGGTCGAGCGCGCGCTCCGCGTGCTCGACGGCGCCGTCGCCGTCTTCGACGGCAAGGAGGGCGTCGAGCCCCAGTCCGAGCAGGTCTGGCGCCAGGCGACCAAGTACGACGTTCCCCGCATCTGCTTCGTCAACAAGATGGACAAGATGGGCGCGGACTTCTACTACACCGTGCAGACGATCATCGATCGTCTCGGTGCGAAGCCGCTCGTCATGCAGCTCCCGATCGGTGCTGAGGATGCCTTCGACGGCGTCGTCGACCTGATCGAGATGAAGGCGATCACCTGGCGTGGAACCGTCGCGATCGGCGCCGAGCCCACCTTCGAAGAGATTCCCGCGGATCTGGCCGACAAGGCCGCCGAGTACCGCGAGAAGCTGCTCGAGACGGTCGCGGAGTCGGACGAGGCCCTCATGGAGAAGTACTTCTCCGGTGAAGAGCTCTCGATCGACGAGATCAAGGGCGCCATCCGCAAGCTGACCATCAACTCCGAGATCTACCCGGTGCTGTGTGGTTCGGCGTTCAAGAACAAGGGCGTTCAGCCCATGCTCGACGCGGTCATCGACTACCTGCCGAACCCGCTCGACGTCGGCGAGATCGAGGGACACGACCCGAAGAACGAGGAAGAAATCCTCACTCGTCGCCCGTCCAAGGACGAGCCGTTCTCGGCGCTCGCGTTCAAGATCGCTGCTCACCCGTTCTTCGGCAAGCTGACCTTCGTGCGTGTCTACTCCGGTCGCGTCGATCCGGGCACTCAGGTACTCAACGCGACGAAGGGCAAGAAGGAGCGCATCGGCAAGCTCTTCCAGATGCATGCCAACAAGGAGAACCCGGTCGAAGACGCGGTGGCCGGCCACATCTACGCGATGATCGGCCTCAAGGACACCACCACCGGTGACACCCTGTGTGACGCGAACGCTCCGATCGTCCTCGAGTCGATGAGCTTCCCGGCACCGGTCATCAACGTCTCGATCGAGCCGAAGACCAAGTCCGACCAGGAGAAGCTGGGCACCGCGATCCAGAAGCTCGCCGAAGAGGATCCGACGTTCTCGGTGAACCTCGACGAGGAGACCGGTCAGACCGTCATCGGCGGCATGGGCGAGCTCCACCTCGACATCCTCGTCGACCGCATGAAGCGCGAGTTCAAGGTCGAGGCCAACGTCGGCAAGCCGCAGGTCGCCTACCGTGAGACGATCCGCAAGACCGTCGAGAAGCACGACTTCACCCACAAGAAGCAGACGGGTGGCTCGGGCCAGTTCGCGAAGGTCATCGTCAAGCTCGAGCCGTTGGTCGACCCCGAAGAAGAGGGCGCGACCTACGAGTTCAAGAACGCCGTCACCGGCGGTCGTGTCCCGCGCGAGTACATCCCTTCGGTGGATGCAGGCGCGCAGGACGCGATGCAGTACGGCGTGCTGGCCGGCTACCCGCTGGTCAACCTGAAGTTCACTCTGCTCGACGGTCAGTACCACGACGTCGACTCGTCGGAGATGGCCTTCAAGATCGCCGGTTCGCAGGCTCTCAAGGAGTCCGCGAAGATGGCTCAGCCCGTCATCCTGGAGCCGATCATGGCCGTTGAGGTCACGACTCCGGAGGACTACATGGGCGACGTCATCGGCGACCTGAACTCCCGCCGTGGTCAGATCCAGGCCATGGAGGAGCGCAGCGGTGCTCGAGTCGTCAAGGCTCAGGTCCCGCTGTCGGAGATGTTCGGCTACATCGGAGACCTTCGGTCGAAGACTCAGGGCCGAGCTAACTACTCCATGGTCTTCGACTCGTACGCTGAAGTTCCGGCGGCCGTGTCGAAGGAGATCATCGCGAAGGCGACGGGCGAGTAGTGTCTCGTCCGCCTTCTTGGCGGAAACCATTGGCGGACCACACCAGCGTGGACAAACCAATACCCCGGTCGGCGGCTCCCGCCGCCGGTCGGGGACCATGTAATAAGCCTCCCAGTAACGTTGCTGGCTAGTAGCGAGACAGGGAACCCATATCGTCGACCGGGAACCACCCGGTGGCGCAGAGAAGTCCAGGAGGACATCAAGTGGCGAAGGCGAAGTTCGAGCGGACCAAGCCGCACGTGAACATCGGCACCATCGGTCACGTCGACCACGGCAAGACCACCACGACGGCGGCTATCACCAAGGTGTTGGCCGACCAGTACCCGGAACTGAACGAGAGCTTCGCTTTCGATCAGATCGACAAGGCGCCTGAGGAGAAGGCTCGTGGTATCACGATCAACATCTCCCACGTCGAGTACCAGACGGAAAAGCGTCACTACGCTCACGTCGACGCTCCGGGTCACGCCGACTACATCAAGAACATGATCACCGGTGCTGCCCAGATGGACGGCGCGATCCTGGTCGTGGCCGCCACTGACGGCCCGATGCCGCAGACCCGCGAGCACGTCCTCCTGGCCCGCCAGGTCGGCGTTCCCTACATCCTCGTCGCACTGAACAAGGCCGACATGGTCGACGACGATGAGATCATGGAGCTCGTCGAGATGGAGGTCCGCGAACTGCTGGCCGGCCAGGACTTCGACGAGGACGCACCGGTCGTTCCGATCTCGGCGCTGAAGGCGCTCGAGGGTGACGAGAAGTGGGTCAAGTCGGTTCAGGACCTGATGGCTGCTGTCGACGAGTCGATCCCGGACCCCGTCCGTGAGACCGAGAAGCCGTTCCTGATGCCCGTTGAGGACGTCTTCACGATCACCGGTCGTGGCACCGTCGTCACCGGTCGTGTCGAGCGCGGTGAGATCAACGTCAACGCTGAGGTCGAGATCGTCGGCATCCGCGAGAAGAGCACCAAGACCACCGTCACCGGTATCGAGATGTTCCACAAGCTCCTCGACTCGGCTCAGGCCGGCGACAACGCCGGTCTGCTGCTCCGCGGCCTCAAGCGTGAGGACGTCGAGCGTGGCCAGGTCATCGTGCAGCCGGGCACCACGACTCCGCACACGGAGTTCGAGGGCCAGGCGTACATCCTGTCGAAGGATGAGGGTGGCCGTCACACCCCGTTCTTCAACAACTACCGCCCGCAGTTCTACTTCCGCACCACGGACGTGACCGGCGTCGTGACCCTCCCCGAGGGCACCGAGATGGTCATGCCGGGCGACAACACCGAGATGAGCGTCAAGCTCATCCAGCCGGTCGCCATGGACGAGGGCCTGCGTTACGCGATCCGCGAGGGTGGCCGCACCGTCGGTGCCGGCCGCGTCACGAAGATCGTCAAGTGATCTTGTGATCAGTTGATCTCGTAACGAGATCAGAAGAAGTCCCGCTCCGATTCGTCGGAGCGGGACTTTTTTTGTCCGTCCCGTTGGTCGAGCCCCTTCCCGTTGGTCGAGCCCCTTCCCGTTGGTCGAGCGGAGTCTGTTGAGACAGCTTCGCTGGTCGAGCGGAGTCGAGACCCCTGTTCCAATCCATGCGTATGATTGGTATTATCTGGATCACGACCAGAGTGGCGCGTGACCGCGTCGACATGCGCGATACGACAGTGGAGGACATCATGGGACGGTTCGACGGCAAGAAGGCGCTCATCACCGGCGGTGCGCGCGGCCAAGGGCGTTCTCATGCCCTGCGTCTGGCTCGCGAAGGCGCCGACGTCGCGATCCTCGACATCGCTGCGCAGGTCGACTCGGTCGTCTACCCGACGTCGACGCCCGAAGACCTGGCGGCAACGGAGCGCGAACTCAAAGAGCTCGGCGTCCAGGTGCTGGCGATCCAGTGCGACGTCCGTGACCAGGCGGCCGTCGAAGCAGCTGTGGCCCGCGTCGAAGAGGAGTTCGGCGGGATCGACATCGTCCTCGCGAATGCCGGAGTCATGGCGAGCTACGGCGAGAAGAAGCACGACATGGCGGCCTGGGACGACTCGGTCGCGATCATGCTCAACGGCGTCTACTACACGCTTCGCGCGGTGACTCCCGGCCTGATCGAGCGGGACCGCGGTGGCGCGATCGTCATCACCGGTTCGACGTCGAGCTACATCGGTGTCGCCTATAAGGAAGAGATGCTCAATCCGGGGCAGATGGGCTACGGAGCGGCGAAGAGCGGTGTCCTGTCGTTGATGCGGAACTTCGCGATGGTGCTGGGGCAGCACGGTGTCCGCGTCAACACTGTCATTCCCGCAGGCGTGACCACGAAGATGATCAAGAACGAGTTCTTCGAGAAGGATCTGTCCGATGACGCGCCGGGCGGTTGGATGGCGAATGTGATGGGGCACGGACCGGTGGAGCCGGAGGAGATCACCAATGCCGTGACCTGGCTCTGTTCAGACGAGTCGCGCTTCGTCACCGGACAGTCGCTCGCCGTCGACATGGGCACGATGTTGCTCTGACGAGCTCGTCGCGACTGGGACTCTGCGCGGCACCCGAACAGGTGACAACCGCGCAATGGGGTGCCGCTAGCCTGGACGTCATGCGCTCTCCACGTCGAACATCCCCGCACGGCGGTCTGTCGTCGTCGATTCAGGTGTCCGGATCGCTCGACTGCTCTGAGGTTCCGGTGGTCCTTGTGCACGGGATGGGCGGTGACCGGACGACGTGGCGTCCGCTGGCGAGCAGGCTTCGCCGCGAGGGTCGCACGGTGGTTAGCTTCGACATGCGGGGACATGGCCGGACCGGTCCCGCGGACTCGTATCGGCTGGACGACTTCCGCGACGACCTCGCGAGGGTCGTCGATGAAGTCGGCGTGGAACGAGTCGATCTGGTCGGGCACTCGTTGGGTGCCCACACCGCACTGCGGTTCGCGATCTCCGCGCCGGAACGGGCGCGGCGGATCGTGCTCGAAGAGGTGCCCCCGATGCCGCGCGATGAGTCCGATCTCGCCGATGAGGTGACGCCCACGACGACTCTGGGGGAGCGGATTCGGGGTCTCGGCGCCGTCGTCGCCAACCCGGCGCCGTTCCTCCGATTCGATCGTGCGTTGGGCGAACCGGTGCTGTCGGCGTTCACCGTCGCCGAGCCCGCATGGTGGTGCAGTCTGCAGAAGGTCACGGCCCCGACCCTGGTCGTGTCCGGCGGACGGCGCAGTTTTCTGCCGCCGGAGCATCTGCGGGATCTGGCCTACGCGCTGCCGTCCGGTGACTTCATGACGATCGATGCCGGACACAGCGTCCACCGTGATCGCTGCGACGAGTTCGCAGGCGCCGTGCTCGCACATCTGGCGTGACTGGTCCACCGCCACGTTCCGTGTGAGGATCGGGATATGAATTCGTTGATCGTCGTCGCTTCGAAGTCGCACGGGAACACCCTCCGGATTGCGGAGGCGATGGCGGAGACGCTCGACGCGACCGTCGTCGCACCCGGTGACGTGTCCGACTCCGAGATCGATGCCGCGGATCTCGTCGGGTGGGGTTCGGGTGTCTATTGGATGTCGTTCGCTCCAGAACTGACAGCACGGATCGAACGTCTCGCCGTGCGTGACCGCGGCCGCGCTTTCGTCTTCTCGACGAGCGGACTGCCCGAGACTCCGCTGCGTCGATACTCCCGCGCGCTGTCGCGATCGCTCACCGGCCGCGGGTTCGAGGTTCTCGACCCGGTGTTCAGTTGCCGCGGACTCGACACGATGGGGCCGCTCGGGTTGGTCGGGGGAGTGAACAAGGGGACTCCGACGACGAACGATGTCGCGGCCGCACAGGCTTACGCGCGGCGAATCAGCCAGTCCTGAATCGGCGTTCTCGGATGAGCGGTGGAGCGGTTGCGGTGCGTTCCGGCGTGCATGCAAGAGTGACGGTATGACGAACTCTGACTATGACGCCGTCGACCGTGCACTCGCCGGGCGGTACAGCTGCCGCGGGTTCCGTAGCGATCAGGTGCCCGCCGAGACTCTGCGTGCACTGTTCGCGAGCGCGCAGCGCACCGCGTCCTGGTGCAACTCGCAGGCGTGGCAGGTCACGCTCGTCAGCGGCGACGACGCCGCCGACTTCGGAGACGAGCTCACGGCGTGGGTGACCGCGGGCAACCCGCAGGTGATGGACATCGATCCGCCTGCCCGATACGAGGGCGTCTACCAGGAACGTCGACGGGGTGCGGGTTTCGCCCTCTACACCGCGGTGGGCATCGAGCGCGGCGACATGGAGGGCCGGACGCGCCAGATGATCGAGAATTTCCGGTTCTTCGGCGCGCCGCACGTCGCGGTGATCTCGGCGCCGAAAGCACTGGGGGCCTACGGCGCCGTCGACTGCGGCGCGTACGTGTCCTCCCTGTTGACGATCGCTCAGAGCCTCGGCCTCGCGACGATCGCCCAAGCGGCGATCGCCATGCACTCGGACTTCGTCCACGACTACCTCGACATCCCCGACGACCGGAACATCGTCTGCGTCGTCTCCATCGGCTACGCGGACGAGGCACACGCGGCGAACGGCTTCCGCACCGACCGTGCCGACCTCGCCGACGTCGTGGTCGGCCTGCCCTGACGTTCGCATCTAGGCGGAGCGCGCACTCTGCCCGTTGGCTGGATCGGGCGTGTTGTAAAGCGGGCGCGGGTCGACGCCGGTCCGCTCCCATGCCTCGTGGGCCCACGGGACGTAGAGCGCCTTCAGCGGCAGTCTGTTGACCAACGGGTTGATCGTCCGCATGAACGCGGCGAATCGATCGAAGTTCCGTTGGTCGCGGTCGCTCCAACCCAGCTCGCAGACGTCACGCATCTGCTGCGGCAGCGTTCCGACGACGACTGTCCGGAGGGAGCCGTTCAAGGGCGCAGATATTATGCGCCACACGGGATTCGGCATCCATTTCGGTCCGGGTACGCCTTTACGGAGATAGCCGGTCGCATAGACGATGGTCCGAGTCGGGACGAACCGGTCGAGCATCGACTCCCAGTACGCGCAGAACTCGTCGTACGTCTGCGGCTGGCTGCGCGCGGAGACTCCGTACAGCTGGTACCAGACCTTGCTCTCTTCGAAGATCTGAACCTTCTCCTCGTAGGACAGCCTGCGGATGAACGTGTCGGTGATGTACAGGACCTGGTCGACGAACGTGGCGTGTGCCCAGTAGAACAACTCGGGATTGAGCGCGTGATAGCGCGAACCGTCGCTGATGGTGCCTTTGATCCCGCGGTGGAAGTCGCGGACGCGATGGCCCCACTGGTGCGGCTGGTCGGAGTACACCGTGCGCATGATCGGCGGTCCGGACCTCTTGGCGCGGCCCAGAAAGTCGCTGAAGATGACCGAATGGTCTTCGACGCCTTGGGCGAGCTGTTCGATGCAGTTCTCGGTGCCTGCCAGTCGTTGGAATCCGAGGAGTCCACGGGAGTCGCCGTAGAACTTCCAGACCAGGGAGTCGGCTCCGAGCCGGAGATCGAGCGAGTCGACGTCGATGTCGTCGACGACGGCCGGCTCCGCCTCGCGGACGTGCTCGTCGAAGTCTGCGATAGAGGTCATGGCGACAGCGTAACCCGAGTTTGGAACAAAATGAATAGTTTGTGCCAACGTGGGGCTGGTCCATCGCGAGTAACTGGGTCGTATAGACGGATGACTCTGCTGTCTTCGACGATCGTCGTAGGCTTCGCGGACCTACGCTGCCGCTATGTCCGACAACGTGGTGCCGCCTCCTCCCTCGACCCAGCCCGAGTCGCCGCCGCCCCGGCCCGTTCCGGCGAGTGACCGGACGCCGTCATCGGCTCTGACGCGGGCGCAGCCGGCACAGACCGGTCAGCGGCCGGCCCGTCCGGCTTTGCAGGCGCACGTCCCACCGCACGTGCCTGGACGCCCCGGTGTTCAAGCGGGATACGCCGCGCAGCAGGGATTCGCCGAGCAGCAGGGATTTGCACCGTCCTACGCGCCTCGGCAGGGATTCGTCCCGCAGCCGTCTCGGACGCCGCGGTCTGCAGTCGTGGGGGTGATCACCGGTTTCGTGATCCTCGGTGTCTACGGCCTGATCAGATTGGGGTGGGTGATCGGACTGGAGACGTTTGCTCAGGCTGACAACTGGACGGAAGATTTCTTAATCGGTGTATCGGTCGCCTCGTGGATCGTCCCATTTCTGTGGATCGTCGTCGGGCTCATCGCCGCCGCCGATCCTGCGATCCGGTCGCGAGGTGCGGCGGCGGGAGCTGCGTGCTTGGCACTGTTCATGTATGCGCTGCTGCTGGCGTGGTGCGTGGTCGTGCTGCTCGGGGCCTCGAATGTCGGAGACGTGGTCCCGGGAGGCCTGGTCTGGAGGGCCGGGGTAGGTGTCGTGGTGATGCTGATCGTCGCGGCGTGGCTGCTCGGGCATCGCCGGAGCACCGTGACGTTGTTGCTGACTCCGGTCGCCGGACTCCTGGCGGCAGTCATCGGCTTCGGTCAGTACCAGGGATGGAACGGTGAATACGTGGGCGGCTCTTTCGATGGTTACTCGGTGCTCACCATCGCCATCATCGTGGCGTGCTGCTGGCTCGCCGTGCTGCTCGACATGCTGGTGTCCCCGAAGCCGCAGGCCCCCTGGCCCGTCTACGGGCCACGCTGACGGGGATCCCACTACGCTGGCCGCATGGTGTTCTCGCAGCCGTCAGGTAAGCACAAGCAGTCGCCGTTCGGCACATCCGACGATCGGCGCAATCCGAAGACGACATTCCGGCTCACTCCGAAGGACGCGCCGCCGCCGTCGATGCCGACCGCGGACGATCTGATAGCCGCCTCGCGAGTGGTGTCGCTGCCGATGCGCACCGCATTCCGCGGCATCACGGTGCGGGAGGCGATGATCTTCTCCGGTCCGGCGGGGTGGGGTGAGTTCGCTCCGTTCACCGAGTACGACGACGCGGAGTCGCGCGTGTGGCTCGCCGCGGGGATCGAAGCCGCCTACCTCGGTGCGCCGGAGCCGCTGCGGGACACCGTCGAGGTGAACGCCACCGTGCCCGCGGTGCCCGCGAGCGAGGTCGCCGCGATCATCGGGCGATACCCCGGCGCGCGGACGGTGAAGGTCAAAGTCGCCCAGGAAGGGCAGACGCTGGCCGACGACGTCGACCGCGTCGCGGCGGCACGCGAACTCGTTCCGACCGTCCGGGTGGATGCGAACGGCGCGTGGAGCGTCGCCGAAGCGATCGAGGCCATCGCTGCGCTCGGTGACGTCGAATACGTCGAGCAGCCCTGCCGGACCGTCGAGGAACTCGCCGAGGTACGCCGGGCGGTGTCGGTCCCGATCGCGGCAGACGAGTCGATCCGTCGTTCCACCGATCCGATGCGAGTGGCGAAAGCCGATGCCGCCGACATCGCCGTCCTCAAAGTCGCGCCGCTCGGTGGCATGCGGTCGCTCCTGAAAGTCGCTGCCGGCCTGCCGATGGACGTCGTCGTCTCCAGCGCCCTGGACACCGCGGTCGGCATGTCCGCAGGCGTCGCCGCCGCGGCCGCGTTGCCGAGCCTGCATCGTGCGTGCGGATTGGGGACCGGTGCGCTGTTCACCCGCGACGTCGCAGCACCGTTCGTCGTCGAGGACGGCCGGACCGAGCTCCGCAGCGTGGCGCCGACGGCGGATCTGCCTCTCGTGTCCGCGGAGCGCACCCAGTGGTGGCACGACCGGTTGCGCAGGTCCCATGCGCTGCTCGTCGGTGGGTGAGCACCTCGCAGGGCGAAGGTGAGGCCGGGGACTAGAAACAAATACTAGAATCTGTTCCAATGGTGGTGGGTGGCGTCACCATGGCCGCCGCATGACGGTTGGGAGAGAAGCGATGACGGAAATCCTCGCGACGTCGGAGGCCGGCAGCGAACTGCGGCCGGTGCCGATGAGTGATCGCAACGGTGTTCTCGAAGTGATGCGCATGCGGCGCGATCCCTTCACCTTCGCTGACGAGAAGCAGCTTCGGTACGGAAAAGTGGTGGGACTCAACGCTCTCGGAGTCCGCATCGTGAACGCTTCAGGCCCCGACGCGGCCAACGAAATCCTGATGAACAAGCAGAAGGCGTTCGCGAACGCGCCGGCGTGGAGCTACTTCATCGGCCCGTTCTTCAACCGCGGCGTCATGCTCCTCGACTTCGACGAGCACCGCCACCATCGGCACATCCTGCAGGCCGCCTTCACGCCCAAGGCGCTCAAAGGATATCTGGACGAGATGCAGCCGATGATCGCCGAACGCATGACGCGGTTCCCGACCGGCGACGTCCGCATGTTCACCGAACTCAAACAGATCACCCTGGACGTCGCACTCGAAGTGTTCCTCGGACTCGAACTGCCCGAAGCCGAAGCGAACCGCATCAACCAGGCGTTCATCGACACCGTGCGCGCAGGCGTCGCCTACGTTCGCAAGCCGGTGCCCGGTGGCCGCTGGTGGAAGGGTTTGCGCGGCCGGAAGATCCTCGAGGAATTCTTCTACCGGCACATCCCGGCCAAGCGGGCCACCCAGACTCCCGACCTGTTCTCGGTCCTCTGCCACGCCGAGAGCGACGACGGGCACACGTTCACCGACGAGGACGTCGTCAACCACATGATCTTCGTCCTCATGGCCGCACACGACACGTCGACCATCACCATGACCCAGATGGCGTACCACCTGGCCAAGCATCCCGAGTGGCAGCAGCGCGCCAGGGAACAGTCGCTCGAGCTCGACGACAGCCTCGCCTACGACGACCTCGCTGGCATGGATGTCCTCGACGTCGTGATGCGCGAGTCCCTCCGACTGTGCCCACCGGTTCCCGCGCAGCCACGCATGGCGATCGACGACACTCAGGTCCAAGGTTTCTTCATCCCGAAGGGCACGATGGTCGTCGTGCCCCAGATGGCGAACCATCGTGACCCCGCGATCTACGCGCACCCGCACATGTTCGACCCCGAACGCTTCTCGCCCGAACGTGCCGAAGACAAGGCGCACCGGATGGCGTGGATGCCGTTCGGCGGCGGAGTCCACAAGTGCATCGGCCTGTACTTCGGGCAGATGGAGATCAAGACGGTGATGCACCACCTGCTTCGCGACTATGAGTGGACGGTGCCCGCGGATTACGAGATGCCGATGGACTACAGCGCGCTGCCGGTCCCGAAGGACAAACTGCCCGTCCAGGTCAGGCGTCGCTGATGGTCGCCGAAACGGGCCGGAAGACGCGGGTCACAACGTCGGCCTCTGCGCAGGAGACCGCGATTCTGGCGGCGGCGTCCGACGAGTTCTCCTCCGTCGGTGCGCGTCGCGCCAACATCGACGAGGTAGCGAAAGCGGCGGGCGTCAGTCGCTCGACGCTGTATCGACGTTTCCCGAACAAGGACAGCCTGTTGTTGGCAGTGGCCAACGACGCGTTCGAGAAAGGGCTGTCCCGACTGGAGGAGGCCGTGGAAGGCCTCGGACCGTCGGAAGCCGTCGTCGCGGCGTTCACCGCGGGCGCGGAGATGGTCCACACCGACCCGCTGCTGCGCCGCATGGTGCTCGAAGACGTCGAACTGCGCACTATCACCGCCGCCACCATGAGCGGCCTCTTCATCGAGATGGTGACGGCGCGAGTGGCCTCGACACTGCGGCGCGCAGGCGCGCAGATGCCCGACGACGAACTGTCCGAAGCCGTTGACCTGCATGTGCGGCTGGTGATCTCGTTTCTTGAAGTCCCGAGCGCCGAGCCCGGGCGACAGACCGTCGAATACGCGCAGCACCTCGCTGCGACCTACCTCGCGCCGATGATCCGCTGATCGCAGGCGCTGCACCCCGTTTCGTCATGACCAACTCGTACTGCTCGTTAAGGAGCCCCATGTCTGTCCTCGATCGAATCGCGACCAGCCGTGCCGACCGTCGGCTCGCACAGATCCGTACCGGTGTCTCCGGCAAAGTCGTCGCCGTCACCGGTGGGGCGCGCGGCATCGGATTCGAGATCGCCGAACAAGTGATCGCTGCGGGCGGACGCGTCGCCCTCGGCGACATCGACAGCGACGCCGTCGGCAAGGCCGCCGCCGACCTCGGCGTGGAAGGTATCGAACTCGACGTCACCGACGCCGCATCGATCGAACGCTTCCTCGACACCGTCGAAGAGCGAGTCGGGCCGGTGGACGTACTCGTCAACAACGCGGGAATCATGCCGGTCGGGTCGTTCCTCGACTACGACGAGGCGCTCATCCGCCGCACCGTCGAGATCGACTTCGTCGGCGTCATCCTCGGTACCCGTGCTGCCGCCCGCCGAATGGCGGCGCGCGGCGGTGGCCAGATCGTCAACATCGCCTCCGTCGCGGGCCGCCTCGCCGCTCCCGGACTCTCGGTGTACAACGGCGCCAAATCCGGCGTCATCGAATTCTCCGAGACCGTGGACTTCGAACTCGCGTCGCAGGGCGTCCGCGTCTCGGCGGTGCTCCCGTCCTTCACCAACACCGCACTGGTCACCGGGTTGAAGACCAACTCGATGGTGCGCAGCGTCGACACCGACGTCGTCGGACGCGAGGTGCTGACGACCATCGCGACGCAGCGTGTGCGGGCCATGGCTCCGATGTCACTGCGGTGGGTGGACGTCACTCCTGCGATGCCGATCGGCGTCAAGCGGTGGCTGGCCGGGGTCACCGGCACCAAGACCATGTTCTTGGACACCGACCAGTCGGCGCGTGCCGCGTACAGCAGGCGGATCGGTCAGGCGGGCGACACCGATTAGTGTTGCGCGCATGACTATCGACCGTCCGATCACGAGGCTGAGGGCCGCGCGCAGGCTGTCGACTCAGCGACGACGGGAACTCGACGAGGCGCGGGGCGGTCCCGGCGGATCGAAGCGCAGACCGGGCGTCGTGATCGTGCTGGCCGTGGTCGCCGTCGCGCTTGCGGGCGTCGCCGTCTGGCAGTACGCGTCGGCGCCGCGCCACTACTCGGATGCCGAGTACGTCGCTGCGACCACCGACCGCGTGCGGCTCCTCCTGGAGGCCGACAGTGACGACCCGGACCGGGCAGATCGAATCCTGTCGGGGGCGACCGGCGAGTTCCACGACGCGTTCGCACAGTCGGCAGACGCGTACACGCAGTTCGTGACCTCGGCGAAGACGCAAGGCGACGGTTCGGTAGACGGAGTCGGGCTCGCGCGCCGCAACGGCGACTCGGCGTTGATGCTCGTCGCCGCGAGCCTGCGCGTGGCTACCTCGACCGGCCAGGACGCCGCCGCGGGCGACTTCCGAATGCGAGTGCTGATGACGCCCGAAGACGACCGACTCAAGATCGCAGCCGTCGAGGTGCTCCGATGACACCTCGCCTGGAACAACCGAGCACTCGGGTGACGCTGCTCGCTGCGCTCGCCGCAGTCGCGCTCCTCGTTGCCGGATTCGTGACGTGCGTCGTCGGACTCGACCACCGGTCGGACGTGCGCGCCGCCGAATCCGATCGCGGCGCGGTGTCCGCTCAGGCGGGAGAGGCAGTGGCGCACGTGTTCTCGGTGTCCGAGGGCACGTGGCAGCAGGACCGTCGGACGGCCAGGACATATCTCGCCGAACCGATGTCGACGTCGCTCGCCGCCGCTCTGGCCGCCGGCCCACCGGACGGAGTCGTGTCGGTCGCGTGGGAGCCGCTGGACACCGCGACCGTCGACCTCGACGACGATTCGGCGACCGCACTCGTCGTCGCGCGCGTGACCGTGACACCGCGGGGCAGTGCCGTCCAGACCGCGGACCGCACTGTCCAGGCCAGCATGACCAGGATCGACGACCGTTGGCTCCTGACCGGGATGGACGAGCTGTGACGGCCGAGTCGATGCGGGTGAGGCAGGCTCGCGCACAGTACGACGACGCCGTCCGCGACGAACGTCTCGCCCGGATCGCCGCGGCGCCCGCGCTGAGGCTGCGGGCGCGCCGTCGCTACGCTGCATCCCGCCTCGCTGTGGCCGCGATGCTCGTCGTCGCCGTGGTCGCATTCGGTGTCGGGCTCTGGGGTCTGTCGTCGGACGACGTCGACACCGCGGACGCCGTGCGCGACGCGAGGTCCGCCGTCGAGACGATGGTGACTCCGGATCCCGCCGACGCGCAGGGATACGTCGACGCAATCGTCGACGACAGCACAGGCGAGCAGCGCGAACGGCTGGCTGCGGGCCGAGACGCACTCGTCTCCTATGTGAGCGGACTCGAGGTGCGCCCCGACGGCCGAGTGGTCTCAGCGGGGGTCGAGACGGCCTCCGACGACGCCGTCCGGGTGCTCGTCGTCGCACAAACCGCGGATCCGACTCTGATCGGCGGCACCGACGGGGAAAGTAGAGTCACCGTCCGCGTGCGGATGACCCCGGGCGACGACGGCTGGCTGGTCGCGGACACGGAGGCGATCTCATGACGCGGCGCGCGGTCTGGGGTGCGATCGGCGTGTGTGCGGTGGTCATCGCCGTCGTCTTCGGAGTCCTCGCCGTGAACGCGCATCGAGAGCCGGCGGGCCCGGACGTTGCGCCGGCACAAGCCGCTGCTTCCGCGGTCGGGAAGCTGATGACGTTCGCGCCGGGCGACCGGGCCGACCACCGTGCCGCAGTCCAGGCGGCGTTGACCGGGGCGTTGGGCGCCGACTATGCGCTCCGCGGACCCGACGTCGTCTTCCCGTCGGCTGTCGCGTCCAAGGTGACGATGACGGTCGACGTCACCGATGCCGCCACCGTCGAGCACGCCGACAGGTCGGCCCGGGTGCTGGTCTTCGCTCGACAGACGGTTGTAGTCGGAGATCACACTGATTCTCCTGCACAGGTGGGTGTCGCGCGCTGGGCGTGGATGACTAGAGTCGAAAGTCATTGGCTATTGGCGCGGCTCACACCCGTGTCGCCGCAGTGACACACATCGCCGCCCGGCGGTGAGTGGCGCTGGGGCGCATGGGACGAGCCCGATCATTCGAGACTTCGAAGGGCACATCTGTGAACGACCCCATCGTGATTGTGGGCGCAGGGCTTGGCGGTATCCGCCTGGCCGAGAATCTGCGCAACGGCGGATACTCGGGCGGCGTCGTGCTGCTCGGGCAAGAGCCTCATCCGCCGTACGATCGTCCGCCGCTCTCGAAGAGCGTGGTGACCGGGGACGGCGGTCGCGTCGACCTCAAGCCAGCAGAGTTCTATGCGGAGCAGGACATCGATCTGCGGACCGGAACCCGCGTGGTCGCGGTGGACCCGGACGGGCACACCGTGACCGTCGAACACGACGGCGAGCGCAGCGATGTCGCCTACGGGACCCTCGTCCTGGCGACCGGACTCGTGGCCCGGAAGTTTCCCGGCGTCGCCGACGACGTCACCGGTGTGCACGTGGTCCGCACGATCGAGGACGCACTCGCATTGCGCGCGGCGGCGGGTTCGGCGACGCATGCGGCAGTGATCGGTGCGGGTTTCATCGGCTGCGAGGTCGCGGCGAGCCTGCACCACCTCGACGTCCCCGTGACGTTGATCGAGCCGACGCCGACTCCGCTCGCGACGGCGATCGGTGAGCGCATCGGACAGATGGTGACTCGCCTGCACACCGAGTCGGGGATCGACCTGCGGACCGGCAGCGGGGTCGACGAGATCGTCGTCGCCGACGACGGTTCGGTATCCGGGGTGGTGCTCTCGGGCGGGGAACGCGTGGACGCGAACCTCGTCGTCGTCGGCATCGGCGGCTATCCGGATCTGGACTATCTGG
This sequence comes from Gordonia zhenghanii, assembly GCF_021738965.1. GTDB lineage: Bacteria > Actinomycetota > Actinomycetes > Mycobacteriales > Mycobacteriaceae > Gordonia > Gordonia zhenghanii. Next base: position 285,339 of record NZ_JAKKOQ010000006.1, read on the forward strand.
AGGGATCGGGGATCGAACTCGCTCCTCGAGAAGCGGGCGGCGGCATCGCCTGCAACGGGGTGGGGCGCACGAGTGCGGCCGACGTGTACGCGCTCGGCGACGCCGCGAACTGGACCGATGCACACGGCGACCACCACCGCGTCGAGCACTGGAATCACGTGGTCGACCACGCTGCGCTCGTGGCAGCCGAACTGCTCGGCCACACGATCACGCACCAGAGCGTCCCGTACTTCTGGAGCGACCAGTTCGGTCTCAAGATCCAGATGCTCGGCGCATCTCACCCGGACGACGAAGTCCATGTTGTCGACGACGACGGCCGCAAGTTCCTCGCCTACTACAGCCGTGACGGGATCCTGACCGGCGTAATCGGCGCAGGGCGCGTCGGAAAGGTGATGAAGACGAGGCAGTTCCTGCAGACGCCGACTCCGGTGTCGGCGGTCCTGGAGAGCTGAGTGGTCGATGCGGCGACGTCTGCCGCCGACATCGTCGCCGCTCTCGTCGACCTCGGCGACCCGGACCGTGCCGCGCGGTCGCGTAGCTTCTTCAAGACGGGGCCGGGGGAGTACGGCGAAGGCGACGAGTTCGTCGGGATCCGGGTGCCGGAACTACGTAAGCTCGCGGGCCGACTGCGCGGGCTGCCCGCCGCGACGATCACCGAACTCCTCGACAGCCCGCTGCACGAGGCACGTCAACTCGCACTGCTCACGATGACTACGAACTTCGTCGCTCGGGACTCCGATCAAGCGTTCTGGGTGGCGCAGTACCGCGGCGCCGTCCGCGCGGGAAGAGTGAACAACTGGGACCTCGTGGACTGCTCCGCAGATCCGATCCTCGGCGCATACCTGCTTGCGGCCGGCGACTTCTCAGAACTTCTTGACTGGGCGTCGGCGGAAGACCTGTGGCAGCGCCGCGTCGGGATCGTCGGTACGGCTGCGTTCATCAAAGCGGGGGCGACCAGATGCGATTCTCGGCGTCGCTCCACTGGTGGTCGGCGACCGCCGAGACCTGATCCAGAAGGCGCTCGGCTGGATGTTGCGGGAGGCCGGGAAACGGGTCGACCGAGCCGTCCTGACCGACTACCTGGACGGGCACGCCGCGCAGATGGGACGGACGGCTCTCTCGTACGCCGTCGAACACTTATCGCCGGAGGAACGAGCACGGTACCGCGCGATGCGGTGACCGGTCAGTCGGTCGTCGTCTCGGTGGTCTCGGGCTTCGAGGCGCCGCGTCGGACGAGCAGCGCCAGCGCGATCATCGGGATCTGCAGGGGGAGTCGTGCCCAGGCGATCGACTTCATCAGCGGGCTCTCGTCGACCCACAGGCGGATCATGTTCACGTTCGCGGGGAACACGGCGACGAACAGTGCCGCGGCGAGTCCGGCGGCGGTGCGGCGCGTCCGAGGAGCGAGCACGGCGGCGCCGATACCGACTTCGGCTGCGCCCGAGGCGTACGTCCAGAATCGCTTCGAGCCGGGGATCTCGTCCGGAACGATCGAGTCGAACGGCTGCGGCGTGAGGAAGTGCAGCACCCCGGGAACCAAGAGCATGGCGGACAGGGCACGCACAAGACGGTCGTGAAGCATGGGTCGAGTCTAGCCGCAGGCCCTCTCAGCAGGCGTCGCCTCAGAACTCGATGCGCAGCTTGTCCGACGTCGGACGGGCCTGGCAGCCGAGGATGTAGCCGTCCTCGATGTCTTCGGGATCGAGCGCGCCGGTGACCTCCATGTCGACGGTCCCCTCGGTGAGAGTGCATGCGCACGAGCCGCATTCGCCTTCCTGGCACGAGTACGGGGCGTCCAGGCCTGCGGCGAGCATGATGTCGATGAGGGTGCGTGATCGAGGCCACGACATCTCGTGCGTCTCGCCGTCGAGTTCCACTTCCACATGTGCGGCCGCCGCGGCTTCGTCCTCACTGACCTCGCCGAGGTCGACGTCCTCGAAGGGGTCGCCCGAGAGCGAGTTGTAGATCTCGGTGTGCACGTTGTGGTGGTCGAACTTGGCCTTCGCGAGCCCGGCGTGGACCGCGTCCATGAACGGACCGGGGCCACAGATGTACGCGGTGTACGTCTGTGACATCGGACGGAACAGGGTTGCGAGTTTCTTCTCCGACGGCAGACCCTGGACCGACTCGAGCCAGTGGACGACAGTGAGGCGTCCAGAGTGACGGTCCTGGAGTTCACGCAGTTCGGCGCCGAAGATGACGTCGTTCTCGCTGCGATTCGCGTAGAAGAACGTCACCGGACCGGTGCCGTCGGCGAGCGCGGTCTTGAGGATCGACATGACCGGCGTGACTCCCGAGCCTGCGGCGATGAGCAGTAACGGCGCATGGATGTTCGAGGGCGTGAACACGCCGGACGGCGGCAGTGCCTCGATCTGAACGCCGGCCGCGAGGTTGTCGCAGATCCAGTTGGAGCCGTACCCCTCCGGGGTGCGTTTGACCGTGACCTTCGGCAGATCGTCGTGCTTGGCCGCCGACGACAGCGAATAGCAGCGGGCGACCGACCCGGTCTGCTCGCTCGGGATCCGCAGCGTCAAGAACTGGCCGGGCAGGTAGTCCGAGAACCTGTCGGTGTGGATGTCCGGCACGTCGAAGACGATGCTGCGCGCGTCGGCGGTCTCATCGATCACCTCGGCGACGGTGAGGATCGCGCTGCGTGTGCTGTGCGGAGTCAGGTCGGTCATTCGTGCGCTCTCTGTGGGAAGAACTAGAACGTGTTCTAATCAAGAATATCAGTGGTTGTTCGGACGGTCGAGAACGGTTAGGGGTCCAGCGCGCCTACTCCGTCGACGAGCGTTCTCGATCCGGTCTCCATGAGTACGCCGAGATCGGAGTCGGGGGACGCGAGCCACGTGTCGTAGGCGGCGAGAGCTGCCCCCAGGGTCATCCAGGCCACGGTCTGGGGAGTGTGGTCGCCGGGCGCCACGCCGAGTCGAGCCGCACAATGGTCGGCGATCACCTGTCGCCAGTCGGCGTACATCAGCATCGAATGCGCTTGGAGCGCAGGGACGGTCAGCAGCAGCGACATTCGGCGTCGATGTTGTTCGGTCATCTCATCGGGGACTTCGTTGAAGTCGACCAGGGCGCGCCGCAGGCTCTCGCCGAGCGGGACGTCGTCGGGAGTCTCGGCGAGGAGGGCGCGGAGGCCGTCGAGGTGATCGTCGAACTCGCCCCACGCCAACGAGTTCTTCGACGGGTAGTAGCGGAACAGGGTTCGCCGTGCGATGCCCGCAGCGGTGGCGATGTCGTCGACGCTCGTCTCGTCGAAGCCTCGCTCGTAGAACAGTGCGATCGCGATGTCGCTCAACTGGCCGCGGGTGGTTGCGGCCGGGCGGCCGCCGAGCGGTCCGGAACGCTTCGTCGTCATCTACCGCCCTTCAGTTCGATCGCGTCGTCGCTGGTCGCGATGGTACGTGCCAACGATTATCGGCATTCTCTTGCGATTATGCACTCGGTGCCATTACGGTGTGTTGCGAACCACAAATATCTACATCAGGAGGTTGGTTCACATGGCCGAGCAGGCAGCCCAGACTCACGACGAACTCGTCGCAGAGTCGCTGGTGGAGGAAGTGTCCATCGACGGGATGTGCGGCGTCTACTGATGACGACTGCAACGACCATCGCTTCCGGCGACCGTGCTGCGGTCGCCGGAAGCGAGCCGCACCCGCCAGCCCCTCCCGTCTTCGATCTCGCCGCAGCTTGGACGCTCAATCCCAAGGTGGCGTTGCGTCCGGAACCGTTCGGCGCACTTCTGTACCACTTCGGAACGCGCAAGCTGTCGTTCCTCAAGAACCTGACCGTCGTCGGGATCGTTCGCGATCTCGCCGAGTATCAGAGCGCCGACGATGCGCTCGCCGCTGCGGGTGTCACCGACGACGCTCGCCCGTTGTACCTGCAGGCGCTGACCGCGCTGTGCGAGTCGGGAATGATCATCCCGCAGGCCGATCGTCCCGTAGATCAAGGAGTGAATCCGTGACCACCGTGGAATCCCCGGTCATGCCGTCGATGACCCCGCCGCTCGGCCTCGAGCCGCAGCAGCCGCCGAAGGTCGGACGCCTCGTCGATCAGTTCGAGAAGGGTCTCGACGCCCCGATCTGTCTGACGTGGGAACTGACCTACGCGTGCAACCTGTCGTGCGTGCACTGCCTGTCGAGTTCGGGCAAGCGTGACCCGCGCGAGCTGAGCACCGAGCAGTGCAAGGCGATCATCGACGAGCTGCAGCGCATGCAGGTGTTCTATGTGAACATCGGCGGCGGCGAGCCGACGGTGCGTCCGGACTTCTGGGAGCTCGTCGACTACGCGACCAGCCACCAGGTGGGTGTCAAGTTCTCCACGAACGGTCTGCGGATCACCCCGGAGGTCGCCGACCGTCTCGCGGCGTCCGACTACGTCGACGTCCAGATCTCGCTCGACGGTGCGACCGCCGAGGTGAACGACAACGTCCGCGGCCCGGGCTCGTTCGACATGGCGGTGCGCGCTCTCGAGAACCTCGCGAACGCCGGCTTCAAGGACGCCAAGATCAGTGTCGTCATGACCCGTGAGAACGTCTCGCAGCTCGACGACTTCAAGGCGCTGGCCGACCGTTACGGTGCGACGCTGCGCATCACGCGTCTGCGTCCGTCCGGTCGCGGCGCCGACGTGTGGGATGACTTGCATCCGCTGCCCGAACAGCAGCGCGAACTGTACGACTGGCTCGTCGCGCACGGTGACAACGTGCTGACCGGCGACTCGTTCTTCCACCTGGCGGCGTTCTCCGAGTCGGGCGGGAGCGGTCTGCCCGGCCTCAACCTGTGCGGCGCGGGTCGCGTCGTGTGCCTGATCGACCCGATCGGCGACGTGTACGCGTGCCCGTTCGCGATCCACGAGAACTTCCTCGCGGGCAATGTCACGTCCGAGGGCGGGTTCCAGGAGATCTGGCAGCACAGCGATCTGTTCACCGAACTCCGTGAGCCGCAGAACGCAGGAGCCTGCACCAAGTGCCAGCACTTCGACGCCTGCCGCGGTGGCTGCATGGCGGCGAAGTTCTTCACCGGTCTGCCGCTCGCCGGCCCCGACCCCGAGTGCGTGCAGGGCTTCGGCGAGGAACTCCTCGCAGGCGATCGCACCAAACCGACTGCGAACAAGGATCATTCGCGCGGAGTCCCGCTCACGCTGATGACTCGCCCGCCGACCCGTGACTGCGACGAGAACCCGCTCGCCGGCTTCGCCCCGACCACCGCGAGCGGCTGCTCCTCCACCAACTGCTGCTGAGACAGCTCTGCCGGTCGAGCCCTTCCACCGCTGGTCGAGCGGAGTCTGCTGAGACAGCTTCGCTGGTCGAGCGGAGTCTGCTGAGACAGCTTCGCTGGTCGAGCGGAGTCGAGACCCCCAGTACCGCTGATCGAGCGAAGTCGAGATCTCGACTCCGCTCGATCAGCGGGGTGCGGCTCGGATCTCGACTCCGCTCGATCGGCGAGTGGGGGTCTCGATCAGTAGCGGGGCAGGGCCGAATCACCGGGTCACCCCTTCATCACAAACTAGGAAAGAACACATCTATGTCCAAGTTCTCCGAACTCGCCGAGCAGAATCCGTGGCGTCGTAATCCATGGTTCGAGACCGTCGGTGAGGCGCAGAGGCGCGCTCGCAAGCGGTTGCCGAAGACCGTGTACTCGTCGCTGGTGGCGGGTACGCAGGCCGGAATCACCGTGAACGACAACATGAATGCGTTCACCGAGCTCGGCTTCGCGCCGCATGTCATCGGCACTACGCCCGAGCGGAATCTGACGACGACGGTGATGGGGCAGGAACTGCCGTTCCCGGTCATGATCTCGCCGACCGGCGTGCAGGCCGTCGACCCGGACGGCGAAGTCGCTGTCGCTCGTGCCGCAGCCAACCGCGGTACGGCTATGGGCTTGTCGAGCTTCGCGTCCAAGCCGGTCGAAGAGGTCACGGCCGTCAACGACAAGACGTTCTTCCAGATCTACTGGCTCGGCAGCCGCGAGGACATCCTGGCTCGTGCGATGCGCGCGAAGGAAGCCGGCTGCAAGGGCTTGATCGTCACCACCGACTGGGTGTTCAACGTCGGACGTGACTGGGGCAGCCCGGAGATCCCGGAGAAGGTCGACCTCCGCGCCGTCGCGAAGCTGGCGCCGGAGATGATCACCAAACCGAAGTACGCGCTGAGCTGGTTCCGCGACGGCAAACTCGAGATCCCCGACCTGAGCGCCCCGAACATCGCGCACCCGGGCCAGCCCGGTCCGACGTTCTTCGATGTGTACGGCCAGTGGATGAACACCCCGCCGCCCACGTGGGAGGACCTGCAGTGGCTGCGCGAGCAGTGGGACGGCGAGTTCATGGTCAAGGGCATCACGCGCATGGACGATGCGAAGCGCGCCCGTGACATCGGCGCCACCGCGATCTCGGTGTCGAACCACGGCGGCAACAACCTGGACGGAACGCCCGCCACGATCCGTGTCCTCGGACCGATCGCCGACGAACTCGGCGGCGACCTCGACGTCCTTCTCGACGGCGGCATCCGACGCGGCAGTGACGTGGTCAAGGCGCTCGCGCTCGGCGCGAAGGCGGTCATGATCGGTCGCGCCTACCTGTGGGGTCTGGCCGCCAACGGGCAGGCCGGCGTGGAGAACGTCCTCGACCTGATGCGGATGGGTCTCGACTCGGCGCTCATGGGCATCGGCAAGAACGACGTCGCCGCCCTCTCACGCGACGATCTGATCATCCCCGAGGGCTTCGAACGCGTCTTCGGCGACTAACCCGTTCGGCTCGCACACTTCGGCACTTTCTTTCGGCGTACAGCCGAAAGAAAGTGCCGAAGTCGTAGGACCGACTACAGCGCGTCCAACTGTCGTCGCATCTCGGTGCGATACCGCGCGACGTTCGCGGTCTTGATGCTCTCGTAGCCGCGGACCATGTCGGGCAGGTCGGCGATGGCAGTCGCTGCGGCGACCCGCTCGGGCGACGGATAGGTGCCGAGTGCGGCGAGGACCTCGTCGATCGCGGCGCGGTATTCGCCGATCAGTGCCCGTTCCATCCGACGGACCTCGGCGTGTCCGAACGGGTCGAGTCGGGTTCCCCTGAGTCGCTTCATCTTCGCCAACCCGCGCAACGCCGGATCGGCCCAGGCTCCCAACGAGATCTTGTTCTTCATCCCCATCTCGCGGAGCATCGGCGGATGCAGACGGACGGCGACCTTCGCGTCGTCGCCGAACTCGTCGGCGATCGTCGCGGCGAACGCAGTGTCGTCGGTGAGGCGGGCGACCTCGTACTCGTCTTTGTACGCCATCAATTTGTACAGATTGCGGGCCACCGCCGCCGTCAGATCGTCGCCGTGCCCCGCGTCGTGGACACGGCGAACCGTGCGCAGCCAGGTCCGCGCGTACGGCTCGCTCTGATAGGCGATCAACTCGTCATACCGGCGCGTGATCACCGCCGACAGTTCGTCACCAGAGCCGACGATGCTCGATGCGGCTCGCTCGGCCGTCGCGCTCGGCGAGTAGGTCGGCGCAGGCGTCCGGACGGACGCGACCGCTGCGGCGACGTCGTCGGGGGAGACGACGGCCTGGCGTCCCCGCCGGAACGCCTGAAGATTGGCGTCGACGGCGACTCCGTTCAGTTCGATGGCCCGCTCGATCGACTCCGCAGACAGGAGCAGCGAACCGGTCTGGAAGGCGGCGCCGACCATCAGCATGTTCGCGTACTGCTCGTCGTCGAACAGGTCGTCGGAGAGTTCGCCCGCGTTCAGATACACAGACCGGGCGACGTGGTCGTCGATGGCCGACCGCACCGCGAGGGCCTCGGGGAAACGCGTCGAGGTGTCGATCACCATTGACCCGGTCGGAACCTTCGTGGTGGAGACGACGGCGACGGTCCTCTCGGTCGACGCGACCTTCAGGTTGACCGGGTCCGCGCCGACGAGCTGGTCGCAGGCGAGGTAGACGTCGCAGTCGCCGGACGCGACCTTCGCGGCCTGCTCGACGGGCGTCGACGACACCTTGATGTCGCTGACGACGGCGCCGCCCTTCTGAGCGAGGCCGGTCATGTCCACTGTCCGTGCGCTGAGCCCGCCGAGGGTCGCGGCGGTCGCGAGGACCTGGGACACCGTCACCACGCCGGTGCCGCCGATACCGGTGACGCGGACCGCGAAGTCGCTGGTGGCAGACGCTCGGGCAGGTAGGGCGACATCGGCTGCGTCGATGGATGCGACGCGCTCGCGCGACCGCTGCGTTCCCGGGGTGACGGTGACGAACGCGGGGCAGTCGCCGTCCAGGCACGAGAAGTCGAGGTTGCACGAGCTCTGATCGATCTGCGTCTTCCGACCGAACTCGGTGTCGACGGGGTGCACGGACAGGCAGTTCGACTTCGCGCCGCAGTCGCCGCAGCCCTCACAGATCCGTTCGTTGATCATCACCCGCTGCTTCGGCGTTGTGAACTGACTGTTCGGTTGGCTCGAGTCCGCGTTCCCGCGACGGCGTTTGCGGCGTTTCTCGGCCGCACAGTGCTGGTCGTGGACCAACACGGTGACCCCGGTGATCTCGGCGAGTTCGCGCTGCACGTCGAGCATGTCGTCGCGGTGCCGGACCTCGACTCCCTTCGGCAGTCCGAGAGCCGAGGTGCGGGACGGCTCGTCCGAGGTGACGACGATCTTCGCGACCCGCTCGGCCTGCAACGATGCGAGGATCTGCGGAAGGCTCATCTGGCCGACCGGATCCTGGCCGCCGGTCATCGCCACGGTGCCGTTGAACAGCAACTTGTAGGTGATGTTCTCGCCGGATGCGACGGCCGCGCGCACCGCGAGCGAGCCCGAGTGCATGTATGTGCCGTCGCCGATGTTCTGGACGAAGTGCTTCTCGTCGATGAACGGAGCCATGCCGAGCCACTGCGCGCCTTCACCGCCCATCTGTGTGACGCCTGCGATGTCGCCGACCTGCTCGGGCTCCATCAGCAGGACCATTGCGTGACAACCGATCCCGGCTCCGACGATCGTGTCCGGCGTGACCTTCGTCGAGCTGTTGTGCGGACAGCCCGAACAGAAGTACGGGGTTCGCACGGCCAGCGGCAGCAGGATGCGTTCGCGCGTCGCGTTCTTCCGGTCCATCCAGCGCCGCGCCGGTTCGACGCGGTGTCGGGACGCCAGACGGGTCGCCAGGCCGTGGGAGACGGCGTCGACGTCGAGTTCGCCGAATCGGGAGAACAGGGTGGAACCGTCTTCGTTGGCCTTGCCGACGATGGCGGGAGCGTCCGTTCTGCGAAACAGGATGTCGCGCATCATGGTCTCGATGAAGTCGCGTTTCTCCTCGACGACGATCACCTCGTCGAGCCCGGCGATGAAGCGGTCGAGGATCCCGCGCTCCATCGGGTACACCATCCCGAGTTTGAGGACGCGGATCCCGAGCCTGCCGAGGTCGTCGTCGCCGATGCCGATGCGACGCAGTGATTCTCGGACGTCGAGGTAGGTCTTTCCGGCGGCGACGATGCCGATCCGGTCGTCGCCGGTGGACTGCACTATCCGGTTCAGTCCGTTGAGCCGTGCGTACTCGGTGGCGCGGGGCAGTCGGGTGGTGAGCTGATTCTGTTCGAGCTCCATGAGGCTTGCGCCGAGGAGTCGGCCGGACGGGACGTGCGGACTGGTTCCCAGGCCGCCGTAGTCGACGGCGAACCGGTCGAGGTCGACGACGGCGGTCGACGCTCCGTCGGCGACGTGCGCGGAGATCTTCAACGACGTCCACAGTCCGGACACGCGACTCATCAGCGCGGCGTGCACACCGAAGTCGAGGATGTCGGCGCTGTCGGCGGGGTAGAGGATCGGCATGTACAGGTCGGCCAGCGCCATCTCAGATGCGCACGGGACGGTGGAGCTCTTGGCGCCCGGATCGTCGCCGACGAGCGCGACGGCGCCGCCTGCCGGGTGGGTGCCGATCATGTTCGCGTGTCGCAGGGCGTCGGTCGCGCGGTCGAGACCGGGGGCCTTGCCGTACCAGTAGCCGACGACGCCGTCCCGGACCGCGCCCGACGCGTCGGCCGACAGCGTTCCGACCTTGGCGGCGAGTTGCGATCCCATGACCGACGTCGCGCCGATCTCCTCGTTGAGTCCGGGCCGGTGCGTGACGTCCCACGGGGCGAGGAGTGCTGCGCGCCGGGCGATCTCGAGGTCGTATCCCGCGAGCGGTGAGCCTTCGTAACCGGAGATGAACGATCCGGTCCGCAGCCCGTTGCGGCGGTCGACGGCGGCGCGGTCGCGGACCACGCGGACCAACGCCTGAATGCCGGTCAGATAGATGCTTCCCGACTCGCGCGTGTAGCGGTCGTCGAGGGAGAAGTGGGCGGGAGAGCTTCCCGGATCGGAGTGCGTGCGCGCACTCTCGTCTGCGACGGTCATGGGTTCACCTGGCCTTGCGGTGTCGGCTGCGGTCGGTCCCGGGGTGGTGGGTGTCTCGCGCAGCGGTCGTGTTCTGGTGGGCCGCGAGGGTGTGCGACCTGCCTTCACGATAACGGAATCTGTGATGGACGTCACGGACAGTGCGATGATCGTGTGGAGGTCTGGCGGACGTGGCGTTCGTCGCGTATCTTCAGGTTCAGTTAATTGTGAGTAACCGAAAGGGATGGCATGGTCTCGACTCCGCTCGACCAGCGTGGGGACTCGCTCGATCACCGGGGGCACGTCGCGCGACTGCGGGAACGGTTGTCCGTGGCGGCGCGGGGCGGCGGTCAGAAGGCACGGGACCGGCACGTCGGGCGCGGCAAGCTGTTGGTCCGCGACCGGATCGACGCGCTGATCGACCCGGGGACCGCGTTCCTGGAGATCGCACCGCTCGCGGCGTACGGCATGTACGACGACAAAGCCCCGAGTGCGGGCGTCGTCGCAGGCATCGGCCGGATCCACGGACGCGAATGCATGGTGGTCGCCAATGACGCGACCGTCTCCGGCGGCACGTACTACCCGGTCACGGTCAAGAAGCATCTGCGCGCGCAGGAGATCGCCGCCGAGAACCGGCTGCCCTGCGTCTACCTCGTCGACTCGGGCGGCGCGATGCTCCTCAACCAGGACGAGGTGTTCCCCGACCGCGAGCACTTCGGCCGTATCTTCTACAACCAGGCGACGATGAGTGCGGCGGGCATCCCGCAGATCTCCGCGGTGCTCGGCTCGTCGACCGCAGGCGGCGCGTACGTTCCCGCGATGAGCGACGAGAACGTGATCGTCCGGAACCAGGGCACCATCTTCCTCGCGGGTCCGCCGCTGGTGAAGGCGGCGACGGGGGAGGACGTGAGCGCCGAGGATCTGGGCGGCGGCGCCATGCACAGTTCGGTGTCCGGCGTCACCGACCACCTGGTCGACAACGACGAGCAGGCGCTGGCCAAGGTCCGCGAGATCGTGAAGACCTTCGGTCCTCGTGTCCCGGCGCAGTGGGAGACGTCGCCGACCGTCGCGCCACGACGCGAGCAGGCCGACCTGTACGACGTGGTCCCCACCGACTCGAAGACCCCCTACGACGTGCGTGAGGTCATCGAGATCCTCGCCGACGGCGGGGAGTACTCGGAGTTCAAGGCGAACTACGGAACGACGCTCGTGACGGCGTTCGCGACGCTGCACGGACATCCCGTCGGGTTCGTCGCCAACAACGGCGTGCTGTTCAGCGAGTCGGCCCTCAAGGGCGCCCACTTCATCGAACTGTGCGACCAGCGCCGGATCCCGCTGATCTTCCTGCAGAACATCACCGGCTTCATGGTCGGTCGGGAATACGAGGAAGGCGGCATCGCCAAGAACGGCGCCAAGATGGTCAACGCCGTCGCCTGCGCGTCGGTCCCGAAGCTGACGGTGATGATCGGCGGGTCGTTCGGCGCGGGCAACTACTCGATGTGCGGTCGCGCGTACTCGCCGAGATTCCTGTGGTCGTGGCCCAATTCGCGCATCTCGGTGATGGGCGGACCGCAGGCGGCCGACACTCTCGCGACGGTCCGTCGCGTAGGTGTCGAACGGTCGGGAGGCGAATGGTCGGCCGACGACGAAGAGCGTTTCAAGGAGCCGATCCGCGCTCAGTTCGAGCGCCAGTCCGACGCCTATTATTCCACCGCTCGCCTCTGGGACGACGGCATCATCGACCCCGCCGACACCCGCACCGTCCTCGGCCTCGCGCTCGAGGCGTGCCGTCACTCGCCGCTGCCGCAGCCCGGCTACGGCGTCTTCCGGATGTGACGACGGTGACCGACGCTCTCCGTTCGCCCGCCGCGTGCGGGAAGGAACACTCGCTCGTTCGGCGAGTGGAAAGGACACTTCAGTGAAGACCATCCGCAAGGTCCTCGTCGCGAACCGCGGTGAGATCGCGGTCCGCGTCATCGACACCCTCGACGCGATGGGCATCGAGTCCGTGGCCGTCTACTCCGACGCCGACACGAACGCGCCGCACGTGCTCGCCGCGGGCGAAGCCGTCCGCCTCGGGCCTGCACCGGCGTCGCAGAGCTACCTCGACATCGACAAGGTGATCGCGGCAGCGAAGGCGACCGGCGCGGACGCCGTCCACCCCGGCTACGGCTTCCTGTCCGAGAACCAGTCGTTCGCCGCGGCGCTCGCCGCCGCAGACATCGTGTTCATCGGCCCGCCGCAGGAGTCGATCGCGACGATGGGCGACAAGATCGCGGCGCGCGCCGCCGTCACCGCCCGCGACGTGCCCGTCGTCCCCGGTCTGTCGCGCCCGGGACTGACCGACGACGAACTCGTCGCGGCCGCTCCCGACATCGGTTTCCCCGTGCTGATCAAGCCGAGTGCGGGCGGCGGCGGCAAGGGCATGCATCGGGTCGACGATCCGGCCGACCTGCCCGACGCGCTCGTCTCCGCACGCCGTGAGGCCGGAGCCGCGTTCGGCGACGACTCGCTGTTCCTCGAACACTTCGTCCTCACCCCTCGCCACATAGAGGTGCAGGTCCTCGCCGACACCCACGGCAACGTGGTCCATCTCGGCGAACGCGAGTGCTCGCTGCAGCGGCGCCACCAGAAGGTCATCGAAGAGGCGCCCTCGGCGCTCCTGGACGAGGCGACCCGCGCCCGCATCGGCCGCGCAGCCTGCGACGCGGCCCGCAGCGTCGGTTACACCGGCGCGGGCACGGTCGAGTTCATCGTCTCCGCCGTCACTCCCGAAGACTTCTTCTTCATGGAGATGAACACGCGGCTGCAGGTAGAGCATCCGGTCACCGAACTCGTCACCGGACTCGACCTGGTGGAGCAGCAGCTACGGATCGCCCGCGGCGAGCAGCTGTCGTTCACCCAGGACGACGTGACACTCACCGGCCACGCCGTCGAGGCCCGCGTCTACGCCGAAGACCCGGCGGCGGGCTTCCTGCCGACCGGCGGCGAGATCACCGACCTCGTCTGGCCGAAGCACGCGCGCATCGACTCCGGTGTACGGGTCGGCAGCGTCGTCGGCAGCGACTACGATCCGATGCTCGCCAAAGTCATCGTGCACGGGTCCGACCGCACCGAAGCCGTCGACCGACTCGACGAAGCGCTCGCCCAGGTTCGCCTGACGGGAGTCGTCACCAACATCGACTTCTGCCGATTCGTGCTGTCGCAGCCCGCCGTGCAGTCCGCCGAGCTCGACACCGAACTACTCGACCGACTCGTCGTCGACTACACCGCACCCCTCCCGCCGCCGGAAGCCCTGACCGCGGCGGCGCTCGGTGCTCTCGACCTCGGGAGCCCGCACGATCTGTGGTCGAGTGCGCTCGGCTTCCGCATCGGTGCGCCGTCGCCGTACGTGTCGCGGCTCGCAGTCGACGGAGCCGACTACACGGTGGTCGCCACACTGCAGTCCTCGCCGGACGCGTCGTCGCTCGCCGCCGACGTCACCGTGGAGTCCGACGGCGACCCGTGGAGCGCCCACGTCGTCGTCGCCCCGCGCCCGGACGGGTCGATCGCGTTGGCCTGCGACGGAGTCCAGCAGCGGTGGACCGTTCGCGCCGCCGACGGCCGACGGTGGGTCGCCGGAGACGCGGGGACGTGGCAGGTGACGCCCCTCAAGTCCTTGGCAGACGCAGATGCGGACGACGCGGTGGGCGATGTCCTCAGCCCGATGCCCGGCACGGTCGTCGCGGTTCCCGGCGTCGACGGTTCCACCGTTGCGGCCGGCGCGCCGCTCGTCGTCGTCGAAGCCATGAAGATGGAGCACACGCTGCGGGCGCCGGTCGACGGCGTGGCCACGATCTCGGTCGGGGTCGGCGACAAGGTCGCAGCGGCGCAACTGCTCGCTCACGTCCTGCCGGCCGACAGCCTGCCTGGACTCGAAGACCAGAAATGACGTACCCGGTTCGTCAGTCGGGCATAAGCTTCCGCACGACGAGCGCTCACAAGAAGGAACAGACATGGAATTGACTCAGGAGTATCTGGACCTCGTCGACAGCGTCCGCGACTTTGCGCAGTCGGCCGTCGCGCCGGTCTCGGCGCAGCACGACCGCGACAAGACCTTCCCGTACGAGGTAGTCGCGCAGATGGGTGAGATGGGCCTGTTCGGTCTGCCGTTCCCCGAAGAGTTCGGCGGAATGGGCGGCGACTACTTCGCCCTCGCGCTCGCGTTGGAAGAACTCGGCAAGGTCGACCAGTCGGTCGCCATCACCCTCGAAGCGGGCGTCAGCCTCGGCGCGATGCCGATCTATCGATTCGGCACCCGCGAACAGCAGGAGCGGTGGCTTCCCGACCTGCTCTCGGCCAAGCGGCTGGCCGGTTTCGGTCTCACCGAGCCGGGTGCAGGCTCGGACGCAGGCGCGACGGCGACCACCGCGCGCGCCGACGGCGACGAGTTCGTCATCAACGGAGCCAAGCAGTTCATCACCAACTCGGGTACCGACATCACCTCGCTGGTCACGGTCACCGCCGTGACTGGGGAGAAGCCGGGTGGCGGCAAAGAGATCTCGACGATCGTCGTCCCGTCCGACACGCCGGGCTTCGTCGCCGAACCCCCGTACGACAAGGTCGGATGGCATGCGTCGGACACCCACCCGCTGAGTTTCACCGACGCTCGGGTCCCGCAGGCGAACCTCCTCGGTGACCGGGGACGCGGCTACGCGAACTTCCTGTCGATCCTCGACGAGGGCCGCATCGCCATCGCCGGTCTGGCGACCGGTGTCGCGCAGGGCTGCGTCGACGAGTGCATCAAGTACGCGCGCGAACGCAAGTCGTTCGGCAAGGCGATCGCCGAATACCAGTCGGTGTCGTTCGCGATCGCGCGGATGGAGTCGCGTGCGCACGTCTCCCGGATGGCCTACTACGACGCCGCAGCCAAGATGCTCGCCGGAAAGCCGTTCAAGAAGGAAGCGTCGATCGCCAAGATGGTCTCCAGCGAGGCTGCGATGGACAACGCGCGAATGGCGACCCAGATCCACGGCGGCTACGGATTCATGAACGAGTACCTCGTGTCCCGCCACTACCGGGACTCCAAGATCCTCGAGGTCGGCGAGGGCACCACCGAAGTGCAGCTCATGTTGATCGCACGCTCGTTGGGGCTGCCCGCATGAGCGGTGAATCCGGGGAGCACAAGCGCATCCCGCAGCGCGGACTCTGGTTCGAGGAGTTCGAGATCGGGGCCGTCTACGAGCACAGCCCGGGGCGGACCGTGACCGAAGCCGACAACGTCCTGTTCACGACGCTGACGATGAACACGCAGGCGCTCCACTTGGACGCGGCCTGGGCGGCTAGACAGCCAGGGTTCGACGGTCAACGGCTCATTAACTCGATGTTCACGTTGTCGACCATCGTCGGGCTCTCGGTGGCGCAGCTGACCCAGGGGACGCTCGTAGCGAACCTCGGCTTCAGCGACATCGCGTTCCCGTCGCCGCTGTTCGCGGGCGACACCCTGTACGCGGAGACCGAGTGCACGGGTAAGCGGGCCTCGTCTTCGCGGCCGGGGGAGGGCATCGTGAACATCACGCACATCGGCCGGAACCAGGACGGTGTGATCGTTGCCAAGGCGTCGCGCGCGACGCTCGTCCGTCTCGCTCCCGAGGAGAGTCAACGCCCATGACAGTCGAACCCCGAGACCGAACCGAACCCTGGATCCCCGCAGGCCCGGCGCTCCTGTTCTGCCCGGCCGACCGTCCTGAGCGCTACGCGAAAGCGCTCGACCGCGCCGACATGGTGATCCTCGACCTCGAAGACGCTGTCGCGCCGAGTAACAAGGCGGCGGCACGGGACGCACTCGTCGACAATCCGCAGGATCCGGACCGAGTCATCGTGCGGATCAACGCGGCGGGCACCGCCGATCACGACCTCGATCTCGCGGCGCTGGCGAAGACCTCCTATCGGTTGGTGATGCAGGCCAAGACCGAGGATCCGGCTCAGATCACCGCACACGGACTGGCCACGATCGCGCTCATCGAGACGCCGATGGGTGCGCTGCGCGCCGAAGCGATCGTCGCCGCGGCGAACTGCGTCGGACTGATGTGGGGCGCCGAGGACCTCGTGGCGGGACTCGGCGGATCGTCGAGCCGATTCGGCGACGACGAGGCCGAGCCCGGGGAGTACCGCGACCTCCCGAAGTACGTTCGTTCGCACGTCCGTCTCGCCGCGGGCGCGTATCGGAAGGCCACGGTCGACGCGATCCACGCCGACATCGGTGACGTCGACGGGCTGGTCGCCGAGGTCCGTGACGCTGTCGCACTCGGTTACACCGCGACCGCTTGCATCCATCCGTCGCAGGCCGCCCACATCCGCGACGGGTATGCGCCGTCGCCGGAGCGAGTCGACTGGGCTCGCCGCGTCCTCGACGGCGCAGCCGAGCACGACGGCGGCGTGTTCGCTCTCGACGGCGACATGATCGACGGCCCCATCATCGCCCAGGCTCGCGCGACCCTCGCTCGCGCCGGGCAACGCCCAACCGACTGACGAGACCCCGCCGAGCGACCGGAGGAACGATGCCAGAGACTCACACGACCGACCCGTACACCGCAGCAGACTCCTACAGCAAGGGCGACGCCGCGCCCGCGCTGCTCACCGACACGATCGGTGGAGTGCTCGCGCGGACCGCCGAGCGAGTCCCCGACTCGCTCGCACTGGTGGACGCCGCCGTCGACCGTCAATGGACGTACGCCGAGTTCCGTCGGGACGTCCGCGCACTGGCTGCCGGTCTGCTTCGACTCGGCGTGGCACCGGGCGATCGCGTCGCACTGTGGGCGCCGAACCGATTCGAGTGGGTGCTCACCCAGTTCGCGGCCGCCGAGATCGGCGCGATCCTCGTGGTGATCAACCCGGCCTACCGGCGTCACGAGTTGGCATACGTGCTGGCGCAGTCGGGGACGTCCGTGGTGCTCGCGGCCGAGCGGTTCCGCGACGCGGACTACGCACAGATGCTCACCGAGGTCCGCGCCGAAGCCCCGGAACTGCGCACCGTCGTGTTGTTTGAGTCGGCTGAGTTCGCGGGTCTTCTCGCCGAGCCGACGGCTGACGAGTCGGCGGCGATCGACGAGATCGCGGCCGGTCTGTCGGCGTCGGATCCGATCAACATCCAGTACACGTCGGGTACCACCGGGTCGCCGAAGGGCGTCACGCTCTCGCACTCCAACATCGGCAACAACGGGTACTTCGTCGGCGAACTCGTCGACTACACGGAGGCGGACCGGATCTGCCTTCCCGTGCCCTTCTACCACTGCTTCGGCATGGTGATGGGCAACCTCGCGGCCACGTCGCACGGCGCTGCGATGGTGATCCCCGGGCAGGCGTTCGATCCGCAGACGGCGTTGGCCGCCGTGGAGAAGTACCGCTGCACGAGTCTGTACGGGGTGCCGACGATGTTCATCGCCGAACTCGCGCTCCTGGACACCGGAGCCGAGTTCGACCTGTCGTCGCTGCGGACCGGGATCATGGCCGGGTCGCCGTGTCCGGAGACGGTGATGCGGCGCGTCATCGACGAGATGAACATGTCGCAGGTGTCGATCTGTTACGGCATGACCGAGACGAGTCCGGTGTCGACGCAGACGCGCACCGACGATCCGTTGGATCTGCGGGTGGGCACCGTCGGCCGGGTGGGACCGCATCTGGAGATCAAGATCGTCGACCCGGTCACCGGCGACGTCCTACCGCGCGGGGAGACCGGCGAGTTCTGCACGCGCGGCTACTCGGTGATGCAGGGGTACTGGAACGAGCCGGCGAAGACGGCGGAGGCCCTCGACGCCGACGGATGGATGCACACCGGCGACCTCGGCGTGATGGGCGACGGCTCGAACGACGACGACGGCTACGTCCGCATCACCGGCCGAATCAAAGACATGGTGATCCGCGGCGGCGAGAACATCTACCCGCGGGAGATCGAGGAGTTCCTCTACACCCATCCCGACGTCGTCGACGCACAGGTGATCGGTGTCCCCGACGAGAAGTACGGGGAAGAACTGATGGCGTGGGTCCGGGTTCGTGAGGGCGCGGAGTCGTTGGACGCGGACGGCATCCGAGAGTTCGCGGCAGGCCAGATCTCGCGGCACAAGATCCCGAAGTACGTCACCGTCGTCGACGAGTTCCCGATGACGGTGACCGGCAAAGTACGCAAGGTCGAGATGCGCGCGAAGTCGATTGAGATGCTGGGTCTGGAGTAGCCCTCTCGCCGGTCGAGCGGAGTCGAGACCTCTCGCCGGTCGAGCCCCATTCCCGTTGGTCGAGCGGAGTCGAGACCTCCCGCAGGTCGAGCCCCATTCCCGCTGGTCGAGCGGAGTCGAGACCTCCCGCAGGTCGAGCCCCATTCCCGTTGGTCGAGCGGAGTCGAGACCTTGCTGCCGATCGAGCGAACCCCCGTGTAACCGGTTGAGCGAGCGAAGCGAGTCGAAACCCCACTCGCCACAACCGAATCGGCGCGACGCGACGTGCGGAGTCCGCCGTTCACCGACCGACCGCACTATGGTCGAAACGCAGTGACAACGAGTGAAGGAGAGCCGGATGAGCCGGTCACGGATGGATGTGTTCGCGAGCGAACTGAGCGCGCGAGTCGGCCGCGACCTGACTGACTACGCCGATCTGTGGGAGTACTCGGTGACCGACCTGCCAGGGTTCTGGCGAGGCGTGTGGGACTTCTTCGAGGTCGGCTCCGTCACCGGGCGGCCGCTCGACGAGAGCGACCAGGTACTGCCCGATGCGTCGATGCCGGGCGCGAAATGGTTCCCGGACGTACACCTGAACTATGTGGACGCGGTGCTCGCACATGCCGACCGCGACACTGTCGCGATCGTCGGCCTGACCGAGGACGGCGTGCGGACCGAGATCACGTGGGACAGCCTTCCGCGATTGGTCGGGGCGGTCGCCCGGACCCTCGTGGACGCCGGAGTGGGGGAGGGCGACGTCGTCGCCGCGTACCTGCCGGACGTTCCCGAAGCGGTGATCGCGTTCCTGGCGACCGCATCGCTCGGCGCGGTCTGGTCCGGCTGCGGTCAGGACTACGCGCCCGAAGGGGCGGCGGGCCGCCTCGCGCAGTTGCGCCCGAAGGTCCTGTTCTCGTCGGCCGGCTACCGGTTCAACGGCAAGGACGTCGACAAGCGCGCGGACTCGGCCGAACTCGCCCGTCTGCTCGGCGTCGGCACGCACATCGTCGTCGGGGAGACCTCCGACGCGCCCGACGGCACGATGACGTGGACAGAGGCGGTCGCGCCTCCGGTCGGCGCTCCGGACCACCCGGCGCCGGTCCGGGTTCCGTTCGACCACCCGCTGTGGGTCCTGTTCTCCTCCGGCACCACGGGGAAACCGAAGGGCATCGTCCACGGACACGGCGGCGTTCTCCTCGAACATCTCAAGGAGACGGGTCTGCACGCCGACCTCGGCCCCGACTCGGTCTTCTTCTGGCACACGGCGCTCAGTTGGATGATGTGGAATTTCCAGATCGCCGGTCTGCTCGTCGGCTCCCGGATCGTCTGTTACAGCGGATCTCCGTTGTATCCGGATGCGGACCGGCTGTGGCAGATCGTCGCCGACGAGAACGTGACCTATTTCGGAACGAGTCCCGGCCAGCTCCAGGCGTCCCGGAAGGCTGGGATCGTGCCGGGTCGCGACCATGATCTGTCGGCGTTGTCGACGCTCGGCAGTACCGGTTCGACGCTCGCCGCGGACCTGTTCACGTGGGTCGACGACAACGTCGCGGCAGGTCTGCCGGTGTCGTCGATCAGCGGCGGTACCGATATCGTGTCGGCGTTCGCAGGCGGCTCGGCGGGTGTCCCGGTCGTGGCGGGGGAGCTCTCGGTACGGCACCTCGGCGTCGCACTGGAGAGTTGGTCCCCGCAGGCCGAGCCGTTGATCGGTGAGGTCGGCGAGATGGTGATCACGAAGCCGATGCCGTCGATGCCCGTGAGTTTCTGGGACGACCCCGACGGTGAGCGGTACCGGAAGGCGTACTTCGCGCACGAGTGGGATCGCGCCGGCGCACCGACGGTCTGGCGGCACGGCGACTGGGTGACCCTCACCGACCGCGGCTCGCTGGTGATCCACGGTCGTAGCGACGCGACCTTGAACCGCAACGGGATTCGGATGGGTTCGGCCGACATCTACGAGGTCGTCGAAGCAGTCGACGAGGTCGCCGAAGGCTTCGTCCTCGGTGTCGACGGGCCCGACGGCAAGTACTGGATGCCGCTGTTCGTCACGCTCGTGGACGGAGCCGAGCTCACCGACGAGCTCACCGCGCGAATCGCGTCTCAAGTGAAGACACGGCTGTCGGCGCGGCATGTCCCCGACGAGGTGATCGTCGCACCGGGGATCCCGCACACGCGGACGGGCAAGAAACTGGAGGTCCCGGTCACCGCGATCCTCGCAGGCCGAAGCGACGTCAACATCGATCCGAAGTCGGTCGACGACTACGGCCTCGTCGACTGGTACGCCGGACAGGGACGCGCCCACGAGTGGTGAGTTCTCATCGGCCGGTCCGCTGTGTTCCACTGTCGCTGTCAGATGGGTGCACGACCCTCTCAGCTCGTGTGTATTAGCGTGGACGACGTTCGTCGCAACGACGGACGAGGCGAGTTCCATGCGTGAGGAGTTAGACGATGAGCTATCCCCAGTCCGGCGGATACGGCTACGGCCAGAACCCTCAGGGGGCACAACAATATGGTCAGCCCGCTGACTACGGCCAGCAGTACGGGGGCCAGCAGTACGGCGGCCAGCAGTATGGGGCCCAGTACGGCCAGCAGGGCTACGACGCCCAGGCGCAGTACGGTCAGCAGTACCAGCAGCAGGCCCAGTACGGATACGGTGCGCCGCAGCAGCCGGCCAACCCGGGACTGCCCGCGAACACCCCGACGATCATCGCCGCCGTCATCGGCGCGCTCGGCATCATCACCCTGTTCTGCGGATTCCTCGACGGGTACTCGGCGCAGATGGATGGGGGCGAGGGCGTCCAGTTGTTCCAGTCGCACTTCGTTCTGCCGTACGCGCTCGTGGCGCTTGCAGGTCTGCTTGCTCTGACGACGTTCCTGGTCGGCTCCACAAAGCATTTCGTCGCGGTCGTCACAAGCGTCGCGGTCGCCGCAGCCATCATCACGATCTTCCAGTTCTCGATGATCGACCCCCTGTTTAAGGAGGGTGGTGAGCGCGGTGCCGGTGCCATCGTCCTTCTGATCACCTCGATCCTGTCCGCGATCGCCGCTATCGCGTGGCTGCTCGTCGAGGGTGGTCAGATCAAGCTCGCTGCTGCAGGTGCGACGCAGGCCGCGACAGTCGACGCGTCGCAGTACGCCGCACAGCAGCAGGCTGCTGCCGCGCCCGGCGCCGATTACGGATACGGCTACGGCCAGCAGTACCAGCAGCAGGCCCAGGCAGCCCAGGCCCAGGGAGCTCAGGCCCAAGCAGCTCAGCCCCAAGCAGGTCAGGCCCAAGCGGGTCAGGCCCAAGCAGGTCAGGCACAGCCGGGACAGTACGCCCAGACCCAGTACGGTCAGTCGGCTCATGCACAGCAGCCGGGCGACTCGAGCGCCACCACTGCGTTCGTGAAGCCTGCGACCGACCCGGGTGCCAACCCGCAGTCCGAGCAGCACTAGGTCCCGCTGCGGCGTGAGTGGAACGTCGAACTCTCTGGCCACCCGCCTCCGGCAGGTGCGCCTGGCTCGTCGTGCCGACACCGCGCCGCGGAAGGCCGCCACCTGGGACCTGGTCAAGGTGGCGTTCCTCGTCCCTGGACTGTCGATCATCGCGATCGTCGTCGTCCTGGGCATCGTCCGTATCCTCGCAGGCGACGGACTGTCCGGCATCATGTCGGCGACGGCGGCCGGTTGGCTCGCCGTCAACCAGGTTCCGGTCACGATCAGCGGGGTCACGCTCGGCGTCCTGCCGTTGCTGCCGACCCTGCTGGTGTGTGCCGGAACCGTGAAGGTGGTCGCCGACGGCGCGTCCACCGCACGTGAACTGCCCGACCTCGTCGGAATCGTCGGTGCTGCGCTCGGCGGTTCAGTGCTGGTGACTGCACTTTCGCTGGCCGTGGTGGCCGACGGGGCCGCGGTCAGCGCGGTCGGTCAACCCGACCCGTTGTCGGCGTTCGGGTACACGATCCTGATTCAGGGCGCCGCGGTCGTCGTCGGTATCGCGATTCCCAGCCTGCGGCCGATCCTCGACGAGTTCGCGGTGCCCGCGACCGAGCGGGTCGGTGCCCGCGGCGGCGTCATCGCGTTCGGGGTGCTGGTCTCGGGCGGTGCGTTGCTCGTCTTCGGCAGCATCGTCATGCATTGGGGCTCGGTCTCGACGATGATCGCCGACGGCAACTCGTTCGACGGCTATCTGGGGCTGACGGGTCTGAGCATCCTCTACCTCCCGAACATGGTCGTGGGGGCCGCTGCTGTCACCACCGGAACCACCGCCCAGCTCGGTGACACCGTTTTCGACGCGTTCGACGTCTCCCGAGGAGCGGTCCCGCCGCTGCCGGTCGTATCGGCGCTCCCCGAGACCGGTCTCGGAGGTCTCGGCGCACTGCTGTTCATCGTTCCGCTCGCTGCGGGCGTCTTGCTCGGCTGGTACTGCCGGAGCACCGATCCGATCCGTCACCTGCGCGCCGTCGCCATCGGTGCGGCCGTCGCGGCGGCGCTGGTGGTCGTTGCGAGCTGGGTGTCCGGCGGTCGCCTCGGCGAACTCGGCCGCACCGGCGTCAACACCGCTACCGCGGGCGTCTTCACCTTCGCGTGGCTCATGCTGGCCGGCGCGCTCGTCGTCGGCGTGATGTGGGCCGCAAGCGGTGGGATCACCCGTGCCAGGAACGGCGACGACGATCTCGACTCCTGGCTCGACGACCCGCCCCGCTCGTCGAGTGACGTCGAGGCCGAATCCGACGACGACACCGACTCGCCCCGCAGGTCGAGCCCTGCGGCTCCGCTCAGGAGAACCGGAGTCGAGACCGAATCCGACACCGACACTGACGAACTCGAACTCGACCCGGCTTCGGACCCCGAGCCAGATCGTCACGACTGACGGGCTCGGCCGGTGGCGTCCGCCACAACGGTTCTGCCTCGGGTGATACCGCTCCGAGCCGCCTGATCGCATGCCCTAAACTGGTCGGCGTGACAGACGCCCTCCACGACTCAGCGGATCTCGACCGCTCGCCCGTCGTGGTACTCGCGTCGGGGACCGGCACGCTGCTCGCGGCGATCATCGACCATGCTGCCGCAGCGGACGCCTCGTTCACCGTGGTCGGTGTCGTCGTCGACCGGGCGTGTCCGGCGATGCAGATCGCGGCCGACGCCGATATCCCGGTCGTCGAGTGCATCCTCAAGGAACACCCCGACCGGGCCGCCTGGGACTGCGTCCTGACCGATGCCGTGACCGCACTCGCGCCCGACTGGGTGGTGACCGCGGGATTCATGAAGATCCTCGGTCCTGCGTTCTTGCAGCGGTTCGGGGGTCGCGTCGTCAACTCGCATCCTGCACTGCTTCCGTCGTTCCCCGGCGCACACGGGGTCGCCGACGCGCTCGAACACGGCGTCAAGATCACCGGTACCACCGTCCATCTCGTCGACGACGGGGTGGACACCGGACCGATTCTGGCCCAGCGGATCGTCGAGGTGACCTCTGACGACACCGAAGCCAGCCTGCACGAACGCATCAAGACCGTCGAGCGCGCACTCCTGCCAGAAGTGGTGGACGCGCTCGCCGCCCGTGGCGTTGTCACCGATGGACGAAAGGCACACCTCAAGTGAATGCAACCGCAGATCGTCGCGCCGTGCGGCGCGCCCTGGTCAGCGTCTACGACAAGACCGGACTGCCCGAGCTCGCCACCGCGCTGCACGCAGCGGGCGTCGAGATCGTCTCCACCGGGTCCACCGCCAAGACGATCGCAGGCGCAGGCGTGCCGGTGATCGAGGTCAGCGAACTGACCGGCTTCCCGGAATGCCTTGAGGGACGCGTCAAGACGCTGCATCCTCGCGTGCACGCAGGCGTCCTCGCCGACACTCGTAAAGAAGATCACTTGGCGCAGCTCGACGAGCTGGGCATCGCCCCGTTCGAGCTCGTCGTGGTGAACCTGTACCCGTTCACCGAGACCGTCGCCTCTGGTGCGACGCCGGACGAGTGCGTCGAGCAGATCGACATCGGCGGTCCGTCGATGGTGCGTGCCGCTGCCAAGAACCATCCGTCGGTCGGTGTCGTCGTCGATCCGTCCGACTACACGCAGGTCACCGAAGCGGTTGCCGCGGGCGGATTCTCGTTGGCCGAGCGCAAGGCGTTGGCAGCCAAGGCTTTCCGTCACACGGCCGACTACGATGTGGCCGTCGCCTCGTGGATGAGCAGTGTGGTCTCGCCCGACGAGTCCAGCGACTTCCCGGTGTGGACGGGCGCCACTTGGGAGCGCGCCGACGTCCTCCGCTACGGCGAGAACCCACATCAGGCGGCCGCGCTGTACACGTCGACGTCGGGGCCGGTCGGGCTTGCGCAGGCTGAGCAGCTTCACGGCAAGGCGATGTCGTTCAACAACTTCACCGACGGCGACGCCGCGTGGCGTGCCGCCCATGACCACGCCGACCCCACCGTCGCGATCGTCAAGCACGCCAACCCGTGCGGCATCGCCGTGGGCTCGAACATCGCCGAAGCGCATCGACGCGCTCACGCGTGCGATCCGGTCAGCGCATACGGCGGGGTGATCGCCGCGAACCGCGAGGTCAGCGTCGAGATGGCGGAGCAGGTCGCCGAGATCTTCACCGAGGTCATCATCGCTCCGTCGTACGCCGACGGGGCCGTCGAAGTGCTGCAGCGTAAGAAGAACGTCCGCATCCTGGTCGCCGAAGCGCCGAGCACCGCGGTCGCCGAGATGCGCCCGGTGTCCGGCGGGGTCCTGCTCCAGCAGCGCGACCTGATCGACGCCGAGGGCGACGATCCGGCCAACTGGACGCTCGCGACCGGCGAAGCGGCCGACGAGAAGACTCTCGCGGACCTCGTCTTCGCGTGGCGTGCCTGCCGCGCGGTCAAGTCGAACGCGATCCTCCTCGCCGCCGACGGTGCGTCGGTCGGCGTCGGCATGGGGCAGGTCAACCGCGTCGACTCGGCGCACCTCGCGGTGAACCGTGCAGGCGACCGCGCCAAAGGATCGGTCGGCGCGTCGGACGCGTTCTTCCCGTTCCCCGACGGTCTGCAGGTGCTGATCGACGGCGGTGTCCGCGCCGTCGTCCAGCCGGGTGGATCGATCCGCGACAACGAGGTGGTCGAGGCCGCCAAGGCTGCGGGCGTCACCATGTACCTGACAGGCTCACGCCACTTCGCCCACTGAGCGACTCGCTCACTGATCGATCGCCCACTGAGCGACTCGCTCACTTGGACGACGTTCGCTCCCCTCGGGAGGGGAGCGAACGTCGTCTAGATGAGCGGATGCGTGCGAAGTGAGCGACTACGGCGTCGCCCGCCTCAGTGCCAGATACGACGTTCCGGCGAACAGCAGGTCGAGCACGAACACGATTCCGACGAGGCTGATCGGCCGAAGGTCGACGATCCACTGGCCGACGGCAGGCCAGCCACCCGCCAGGCTGATGATGAAGCAGGCCAGGACGATGGCGAGCACGATCGTGACTCCTGCGACGATCAGCCACAGAGTCCCGAACCGCTTGTAGACGGTGGCGGCCAGGAAGCCGACTGCGAACGCGAACATCGCGATCGTGAAGTACATGAGCAGTGCGACGACCGGCCCTTGATCCCAGATCCACGGCAGGTAGAAGAAGTAGCCGTCGATGCCCCACCCGTCGGTGGCCCGTTCGATGAGGCCGCCGACCAGGAATGTGACGGCGAGAGTCGTCGCGGTGAGAGTGGCGGTCGCGTACGTGCCGAGGAAGTACTCGCGACGGGTGATACTCATGGCCTGCGAGAACGGGAACGTGAACGACAGCGCCTGGACGCCGACCACGAGGAAGTACCAGAGCGGCGCCTGTGAGCCTCCGCCGTAGATGGGTTCGTCCATGTCGTCGACGGAGAAGGCCACGATGGCGTAGATCATCATGCTGATCGCGAACGAGCTGCCCAGGATCAGCAACGGCAGCCAGACGAAGGTCTGCTTGTTGAGCAACTGCATGCGGATCACGCTGCGTGTGCGTCCCGCGGGGGCGGTGGTGGTCATCGGAGTGCTCCCGTCTGGTCGGCGTGTTGGGTGAAGCGGACGATCAGCTCCTGCAATGACACCGTCGACGTCGTCAGGCGAAGCTGTTCGAGCAGGCGTGCGTCGGCGTCGTCGATGGTCCCGAGGACGGTCGACGAGGCGACCGGCCCGAGACTCTCGCGGTGGAGTTCCTCGCGGCCTGCGACGAACTCGTCGACGGCCTTCGCGTTCCCGACGACCGTGACGGCGCGGCCGCGGAGATCGTCGGCGTCTTCGTCGAGGACGAGTGCACCGTCGTCGACGACGAGGACGCGTTCGATGAGGTCGGCGATCTCGTCGATGAGGTGGCTCGAGAGCACGATGGTGCGGGGATGCTCGGCGTAGTCGGCGAGCAACCGGTCGTAGAAGATCTGCCTGCTGACGGCGTCGAGCCCGAGGTACGGCTCGTCGAAGAAGGTGATCTCGGCGCGCGACGCGAGGCCGATGATCACGCCGACTGCCGAGAGCTGTCCGCGCGAGAGCTTCTTGATACGGGTCTTGAGTGGGAGTCTGAACTCCGCGATCAACTGCTGAGCGAACTCGGCGTCCCAGTTGGGGAAGAACAGTTCGGCGGCTGCGAACGCGTGGACCGGGCGCGCGTCGTCGGGGTACCGCTGACCCTCGCGGACGAAGCACATGCGGCTCAAGGCGCGCGGGTTCTCGTACGGTTCCTCCCCGAACACCCAGGCCTGGCCGGAACTGGCGAAGTTCTGCGCGGTCAGGATCGACATGAGCGTCGTCTTGCCTGCCCCGTTGCGGCCGAACAGTCCGCAGATGGTGTTCGCGGGGATGTCGAAGTCGACGGAGTCGAGGGCGACGGTGTCGCCGTAGTGCTTGCTGAGGCCGCGGGCGCTGACTGCTGCGACGGCGGTGGACGTGTCGGTCATCGCGGGTGTCCTTCCTGTGGGTGCTGGTGGGCTGGAGAGTGCTGGTGGGCTCGATCTCGGATCAGTGCGACGAGATCGTCGGGTGCGAGTCCGAGGCGGTCGGCTTCGCCGAGGAGGGGCTCGATGAATCGGTCGGCGAACGACTCTTGGCGTTCGTGACGGAGGAGGTCGCGCGCGCCGGTCGACACGAACATGCCGACGCCGCGGCGCTTGTAGAGGATTCCCTTGTCGACCAGCATGTTGACGCCTTTCGCTGCAGTGGCCGGATTGATTCGGTAGAAGGCGGCCAGTTCGTTGGTCGACGGTGCGCGGGTCTCTTCGGCGAGGCTGCCGTCGATGATCGAGTCCGACACGCTGTCGGCGATCTGTTGGAAGAGGGCTCTGCTGTCGTCGATCATGAGCACCCTCCGTTCTTTGGTTAGTTAGTTGACTAACTAACCGTGTCACCGGGTCGTGTGGTGTGTCAAGGGCCTGTGGCAGCCTTGCTCTCGTGGATCAACGACGGTGTCCGTGCGGGAGTGGCGAGACGATGGCGGCGTGCTGTGGTCGGTACTTGGCGGGTGTGGCGACGCCGCCGACTGCGGAAACGTTGATGCGCAGCAGATTCACGGCGTTCGCGGTCGGCGACGAGGCGTACCTGCTCGCCAGTTGGCATCCCGACACGAGGCCGGTGTCGTGTCCCGTCGACCCGGAGATTCGGTGGCTGCACCTCGCGATCATCGACGTCGTCGACGGTTCGCCGTTCCATACGGGCGGGATCGTCGAGTTCGTCGCCGTGTATCGCGACGCGGACGGCAGGGGGGAGCTTCACGAGCGCAGTGCGTTCGAACGGATGGGCGGACGCTGGTACTACCTGCCCGGTACACACCTCTGATCATATTCAACTAAACGGTTGACAAGCCGTAGGATCGGGTGTGTACTCATATTCAACCGGAGCATTGAATAAGGAGTTCAGGTGATGTCCGAAGATCAGTTGTCCCGAGTGTTCTCGGCCCTGGCCGACCCCACTCGACGCGACATCGTCGCCCGGTTGACGGCAGAAGACGCCACGGTGAACGAGTTGGCCGAGCCGTACGAGGTGAGTCTGCAGGCGGTGTCCAAGCATCTGCGTGTGCTCGAGGAGGCCGGCCTGGTGACTCGGACCCGCGACGCGCAGCGTCGTCCGGTCCATCTGGAGGCGGAGGTGTTCGATCTGATGACGAAATGGATCGAGCGCTACCGCCAGCGCGCCGAAGAGCGGTACCAGCGATTGGACGGAGTGCTCGCCGAGATGAACGAGACCTCCGACGATCAGCGCCGCATCGCAGACGCGGAGGAGAACGCATCATGAACAACCACAAGGCCGGAGGCCGCATCATGAATATTCACAGCCACGCGACAGCATCGATCGAGGCGGATCCGTCGCTGCCGATCATCCGCATCACCCGTGATTTCACGGCGACGGTCGCACAACTGCGCAAGGCGCACGTCGACCAGGACCTGTTCGCCCGA
Source organism: Gordonia zhenghanii (assembly GCF_021738965.1). Lineage (GTDB taxonomy): Bacteria > Actinomycetota > Actinomycetes > Mycobacteriales > Mycobacteriaceae > Gordonia > Gordonia zhenghanii. Next base: position 314,251 of record NZ_JAKKOQ010000006.1, read on the forward strand.
TGGGTGGGTCCGGACGGCATGGACACCCGCATCACTGCCTGGGACGCCCGCGACGGCGGCGAATGGCGGTACGTCGCCGGACGAGACGGCGAGGAGTACGGCTTCCGCGGCTGCTTCCACACGGTGGGCGACGATGTGATCGTCCAGACGTTCACGTTCGAGGGCATGCCCGACGCAGTCGCGCTGGAGACGTTGCGTTTCGAGGACCTCGGCGGCGGACGTACCCGACTGCACGCGCAGTCGTTGTGCGACAGCATCGAAGCCCGCGACGCCTGGCTGGCGTCGGGCATGGAGGTCGGCGTCGACGAGGGCTACGCGAAACTCGACGGGCTGCTCGCCGACGGATCGGTCGCGCCGTGAGCGCGCTCGGCGAGCTGTCGCCTGCCGAACGTCACCGCGTCGTCGCTGCCGGCTTCACCGCAGAGGTGGGCGCGACGACGGACTGGTCGGCGCCGAGCCCGGTGCCCGAATGGGCGGCGCGCGACGTCGTCGGTCATCTCGTCGACTGGTTCCCGACGTTCCTGGCGGCGGGCGGCGTGGACCTGCCCGCTGTGACGACTGACGATCCGGTGCAGGCGTGGGCGCAGCACTCGGCGTCGGTCCAGGCGCTGCTCGACGGCGAGGACGCCGATCGCGACTTCACGCATCCGTACGTCGGCACGTCGCCGCTGCGCGTCGCGGTGGACCGGTTCTACACCGCAGACGTCTTCATGCACACGTGGGACCTCGCTCAGGCGGGTGGGCGCCGTCCCGACCTGGACCCCGGGTTCGCGACGGAGCTCCGGGACGGGCTGTCGGCGATGGAGGAGGTGCTGCGTTCCTCCGGCCAGTACGGGCCGGCGTGCGCGGTGCCCGACGACGCCGATCCGGTCGTCGCACTGGCCGCGTTCATCGGACGCGACCCGTCGTTCGTCGATTAGACCTGCGGCGGTCGTAACCCTTCTCGCCGGACAGGCCGCGCGGCATGCTCGAAACGTGAGCACAGTCAGTCAGATCATCGAACGCACAGCAGGTATCACCTCCGGCGTCGAACTCGACGTCGCCCGGCTCGGACCGACCCACGGCGCCGAGATCTCCGGGGTCGACATCGCGTCGGCGACGGCCTCGCAGATCGCCGCGGTGCGGGTCGCGCTCGCCGAGTACAAGGTGCTCGTCCTGCGCGGGCAGGACCTCACGGACGCCGAGCACGTCGAGTTCGCGACCCGGCTCGGCGACGTGACCGCGGGGCACCCCGTGTGGGACAGCGGCTCCGACGTGCCGGCCGAGATGTACTCGCTCGACAGCACCGACAACGGGTTCGCCGACGTCTGGCACACCGATGTGACTTTCATGCCGCGCCCGCCCGCCGCGTCGATCCTGCGACCCGTGGTCCTGCCCGACTTCGGCGGCGACACCAACTGGGCCGACAGCGAGGCCGCCTACGCATCGCTGTCTTCGCCGCTGCAGCGGCTCGCCGACGAACTCGTCGCCGTGCACGACGGTGATCGAGAATTCGGCTACTACCTGCGTCAGCGTCGATCAGGCAGAGGCAATCTGTGGGACGGCGAAGAGGTCACCAGCCTGCCGCCCGTCCGGCAACCGGTCGTGCGCATCCACCCGGAGACCGGCCGCAAGGCGTTGTTCGTCAATCCCGGATTCACCTCGCACATCGAGGGCGTGTCCGATGGGGAGAGTCGCGGACTGCTCGACGCGTTCTACGCGCACCTGACCAAGCCCGAGCATATCGTGCGGCACCGGTGGAGCCTGGGTGACGTCGTCTTGTGGGACAACCGGAGCACCGCCCACTACGCGAACCGCGATTACACGCAGCGTCGCGTCATGCACCGGGTCACGTTGCGTGGTGATCGCCCCGTCGGTCCGCAGGGCCTGATCGGTCCGGACCATCCGGCGGAGCCCCTCGGCGTCGAGCGTTGACCGGTGCATTCGGTCTTGTCCCGTAGCGGATCTGGAATCTGAGGGTAGCGTGGATCACGTGCCTGACGAATCAACCCGACCCTCCCAGATCAGTACTCTCGGCGAGCTTCGCGCCACCGATCACGTGCAGCGCAGTGTGCGCGACGAGATCCGGCACAATCTGCTGAGCGACCTCCGCTCCGGCGGTGATCCATGGCCCGGCGTCGTCGGTTTCGACGACACCGTGATCCCGCAGCTCGAGCGCGCACTCATCGCCGGACACGACGTCGTCATGCTCGGCGAGCGAGGCCAGGGCAAGACGCGCCTGCTGCGCACGCTCGTCGGACTTCTCGACGAGTGGACGCCGGTGATCGCCGGATCCGACCTCGACGAGCATCCGTACGAGCCGATCCTGCCCGAGTCCATCCGTCGCGCGGACGACCTCGGCGACGACCTTCCGATCGAGTGGCGGCACCGCAGCGAGCGGTACAGCGAGAAGCTCGCTACGCCGGACACCTCGGTCGCCGACCTCGTCGGCGACATCGATCCGATGAAGGTCGCCGAAGGACGCAGCCTGGGCGACCCGGAGACCATCCATTTCGGTCTGATCCCGCGTGCTCACCGGGGCATCGTCGCCATCAACGAGCTGCCGGACCTCGCCGAACGCATCCAGGTGTCGATGCTCAACGTGATGGAGGAGCGCGACGTCCAGATCCGCGGCTACAGCCTGCGGTTGCCCCTCGACGTGCTCGTCACCGCGAGCGCCAACCCGGAGGACTACACCAACCGCGGCCGCATCATCACCCCGCTCAAGGACCGGTTCGGCGCCGAGATCCGCACGCATTACCCCCTTGACCTCGACGATGAGATCGACGTCGTCGAGCAGGAGGCCGACCTCGTCGCGAGCGTCCCCACGTATCTCGTCGAAGCGCTCGCCCGGTTCACCAGGTATGCGCGTGAGCATCCGTCGATCGACCAGCGGTCCGGCGTCTCCGCTCGCTTCTCGATCGCCGCGGCCGAGACCGTCGCCGCCGCCGCGCTGCACCGGGCCGCGGTGACCGGCGAGGAACTGCCGGTCGCTCGCCCCGTCGACCTCCAGTCGGTCATCGAAGTACTGCGCGGCAAGGTCGAGTTCGAGTCGGGTGAAGAGGGCCGCGAACTCGAAATCCTCGACTACCTGCTCCGCAAGTCCGTCGCCGACGTCGTACGCGCGCATCTCGGCGGCGTCGACATGCGTCCGCTCGTCGACGCCCTCGACGCCGGGCATCCCGTCCTGACCGGTGATCGCGTTCCGGCGACCGATGTCGTCGATGCGATCGGCGACGGGGCTGAGGTGCTCAAAGTGCTCGACGAGATCGCGAGCCGACTCGACGCGCTCGAGCCCGCCGAACGAGCCAGCGCACTCGAGTTGGCGCTGGAAGGCCTGTACTTGGCGCGTCGTATCGGTAAGGACGAGGACGACTACGGGCGGACGGCCTATTCGGTGGTCTCGTCCGACGACGAACTCGAACGTGATGGCGCGTAACCGTTTCCACCGTTCCAGGTACAGCCGGTACACGGGTGGACCTGATCCGCTCGCTCCGCCTGTCGACCTGAGGGAGGCGTTGCGTGCGATCGGCGACGACGTCATGGAAGGCGTCTCGCCCGAGCGTGCGATGCGAGAGTTCCTGCGTCGCGGCGGATCGTCTGCGCGCGGACTCGACCGGCTCGCCGAGGAGGCGAACCGGCGACGTCGTGAACTCTTGCGCAGCCGGAACCTCGACGGCACGTTCGACGAGATCCGCGAACTCCTCGATTCGGCCGTCCTCAACGAACGAAAGCAACTTGCGCGGGACCTCGACGACGACGCGCGCTTCGCCGAGATGCAGATCGGCAGTCTGCCCGCGTCGACGGCGCAGGCGGTGCGCGAGCTCGCCGACTACGACTGGCGCAGCCCGCAGGCCCGCGCCGACTACGAGAAGATCTCCGACCTCCTCGGCCGCGAAGCTCTCGACCAGCGGTTCGACGGCATGAAGGAGGCGCTCGAAGGCGCGACCGACGAAGACCGGCAGCGGATCTCCGACATGCTCGGCGACCTCAACGAGTTGCTTGCCAAGCACAACGCAGGGCAGGACTCGCGGTCGGATTTCGACGAGTTCATGGACAAGCACGGCGAGTTCTTCCCCGAAGGCCCGGAGAACATCGACGAGCTCATCGACGCGTTGGCCCGCCGGTCCGCGGCGGCCCAACAGTTCTTCAACTCGCTCAGCCCGGAGCAGCAGGCCGAGTTGGCGGAGCTGTCGCAGCAGGCGTTCGGGTCGCCGGAGCTGATGAACGCGCTCGGACAGATGGACGACGCGTTGCGGCAGGCGCGCCCCGACCTGAACTGGGGCGGATCGCAGGAGTTCTCCGGCGATGCGCCGATGGGGATGGGGGAGGGCGCCGCCGCGCTCCGCGACATCGCCGAACTCGAAGAACTCGGTGAGCAGCTGTCGCAAGGCTATGCGGGCGCCCAGATGGAGGACATCGACCTCGATGCCCTCGCTCGCCAACTCGGGGACGAGGCGGCCGCCGACGCGCGGACGCTGTCCGACCTCGAGAAGGCGCTGCGCGATCAGGGCTTCTTTCGGCGCGACTCGGACGGCAGCCTTAAGCTCAGTCCGAAGGCGATGCGTCGCCTCGGCCAGTCGATCCTGCGGGACGTCGCCGCACAGCTGTCATCGCGAGGAGGGGACCGTCGCACCGACCTCGCGGGCAGGCTCGGCGAGCCGACCGGCGCGACCCGCGAGTGGGCGTTCGGCGACACCGAACAGTGGGACGTCACGCGCACCGTGACCAACGCGGTGCTGCGGACGGCGACCGATCGGCAGGACGCGTCCCGCGGGGTGCGGATCGACGTGCGCGACGTCGAGGTCACCGAGACCGAGGCCCGGACGCACGCCGCGGTGGTCCTCCTCGTCGACACCTCGTTCTCCATGGTGATGGAGGGGCGGTGGACGCCGATGAAGCGGACGGCGCTCGCGTTGAACCAGTTGATCTCGACCCGGTTCCGGTCCGACGAACTGCACCTGATCGAGTTCGGCAGGCATGCACGGTCGACGACCGTCGACGAACTGACCGGCCTCGAACCGCGGATGGAGCAGGGCACCAACCTGCACCACGCGCTCATGCTCGCGCACCGACACCTCCGCCGGTTCCCGAATGCGCAACCCGTGCTGCTGATCGTGACCGACGGCGAGCCGACAGCTCATCTCGAATCCGACGGCGAGGCGTTCTTCTGGTATCCGCCGCACCCGCAGACCATCGGGCTCACCGTGCGCGAACTCGATCACCTCGCCCGGATGGGCACTCAGATCACGTTCTTCCGGCTCGGCGACGACGCGGGTCTGGCGAACTTCATCGACCGCATCGCCCGTCGGATCGGCGGACGGGTCGTCGCTCCGGACATCGACGGGCTCGGCGCGGCGGTCGTCGGCGACTACCTGCGGGCACGACGCGCGCGGTGAGCTTCACGCGTGCCGAGCTCCTAGCGTTCGCCGACCGGACGGTTCCGGATCTGATCGGACCCGACTGCCGACTGCTGATCTGCGGGATCAACCCCGGTCTGTGGACGGCCGCGACGGGAGCACCGTTCGCGCGCCCGGGCAACCGCTTCTATCCGGCGCTCTACGCCGCGGGCATCACGGACCACCTGATCGACGCGTCCGACGGACTGTCCGCAGCGGACACTGCCACGCTCGTCGATGCCGGGATCGGGGTCACCAACGTGGTGGCCCGTGCGACGGCGAAGGCGTCCGAGCTGTCCCGCGACGAGTTCGTCGACGGCGGGGAGAAGCTGGTCAGGACGGTCGAGCGAGTGCGTCCGCGCGTTCTCGCGATCCTCGGTGTCACGGCGTATCGCACGGCGTTCGGGGCGTCGAAGGCCACCGTCGGCGAGCAGCCGGAAGGTTTGGGCGGCGCGAATCTGTGGGTTCTGTCGAACCCGAGCGGCCTCAACGCCCACGAGACCGTCTCCTCGTTGGCCACCGCCTACCGGGAGGCGGCGGTGGCGGCAGGTGTGCAGGTCGGTGAGCCGACTGCGTGACCGCCCCCTCGCTGGTCGAGCGGAGTCGAGACCCAACCCGTGACCGCTCCCCTCGCTGGTCGAGCGGAGTCGAGACCCGGTCTCGGTGCGCAGCCTCAACTCTCTCGCCGCACACCCATTGCGTCTTAGCAGCCTGTGCCCATGGTGCTAAGACGCATTGATGCTGCGGCCAGGTAGCTGAGGCTGCTATTACGTCAGCAGCCAGGCGGTTACGGCGATCACCGGGATCGACAGCAGCGTCGTCACGAGTGCGGAGTCGCGGGCGAGGATCTCGCCGTGCCGATAGCGGGTCGCGTACACGAGGACGTTCTGTGCGGTCGGAAGCGCGGCGATCACCACTTGGCCGAACAATTTGTGGCCGGTCAGGCCGAACATCCAGCGGGCCGTCGCATATGCGATGAGCGGCATCGCGAACATCTTGAGGATCGAGGCCAAGACGATGTCGCGGCGGGGGCTCTCGCCTTTCTTGAACACGGTCACGCCGGTCAGTGTGAGCCCGAATGCGAGCAGGGCGAGCGGCGCCGACGCCCGACCGAGCATGTCGGCCGACTCGAGGATCGATTGGGGAGGTGTCCATCCCGACACCGACACGATCAGTCCGACCGCGCCGCCGATCAGGATCGGGTTGCGCAACGGCACAGCGACCGTCCGCCACACCGATGTCCGCGTCGACCCGTCGAGTGCGGTCAGATCGAGGGTCGCCAACGCGACAGGTGAGTAGAACACGATCTGGAAGAGCAGCAGAGGAGCGATGAACGACTCGTCGTCGAGGACGAAGATCGCGATCGGCAGGCCGAGGTTGACGGTGTTCACGTACGACGACGACAGCGCGCCGACCACCAGTTCGGGGATCTCGCGTCGCAGCCACAGACGTGCGACGACGAGATACACGAGCCCGACGGACAGCGCACTGATCGACGCGATGGCGAGCGTCGAGGAGAAGACCGCCGACAGGTCACTCGTCGCCAGCGAATGGACCAGGAGTGCGGGTGTGCACACGAAGAAGACAAGCCGGGAGAGCGTGGTGGAGGCGTGGTCGCCCAAAGCGCCGGTGCGCCCGAGCAGGTACCCGAGACCGACGATTATGAAGATCACGGTGAACCCGGAGACGACGCCTGACACCCCGCAATACTAGGTTCCGTCACTGCATGTCGAAGGTCTCACCTCTCGCGTTTTGCCATGCGAGGCTTCGGCCGGTTAATCTGTTCAGGTTGTGTGCCGCGGTCGGATTGCCGTGGATACAGGCGATCAGCGGGCGAGGCGGGTCGGGACAGACCCGGACCCATACCCGCGCCGAACGTGAGGAAGGGCGAGAACCATGGCAGTACCGAAGCGCCGGATGTCGCGGGCGAACACCCGCAGTCGTCGGTCGCAGTGGAAGGCAGACAATGCTCCGCTGCAGGAAGAGAAGTTCAACGGCGTCACGCAGCGCGTGCCGCGTCGTCTCGTCAAGGCCGTCAAGCTCGGCCTCGTCGATCTCGACCGTCGCTGAGACTACTCGCGACGAACCGATGTGAACGGCTGCGGCCGACGAGTTACGACTCGTCGGCCGCAGCCGTTTCGCGTTACGAAGACGGCAGTTCGCCGCTAACCCTCTCGTTGGTGTCACCCAGTGACACCAACGAGAGGGTTAGCGGTCTTAAGGTCGTTCGACCCAGCGCTTACTGCGCGAGGAACTTGTTGACGCCGCGGTTGAGGACGTTCGGGATGAACTTGGCGGCGTTGCCGAGGACCGTGGTCTGGACGCCGACGGAGTAGCTCGTGCGTCGCATCAGCTTGTCGACGGCCGTCGGGTGGACCGATTCCCACACCTTCGCGGCGACGTCGTCGGCGGTGAGCCGGACGCCGAGGGTCTGGGTGCTCTTGGCGTCGGTGTCGGCGGCGAGTGCCGTCTTGGCCCAGAGCGGCCAGATGGAGACGGCGCGGATGTCGTCGTCCTGCCATTCGAGTTCGAGAGCCTCGGTGAGGCCCGCGACGTAGAACTTGGTCGCGCTGTACGTCGCGATGCCGGGCTGGCCGTAGATCGCGGACGCGGACGCGATGTTCACCAGGTGCGATCCGGGTGTGGCCTTGAGGTAGGGGTGCGCGGCGCGGGCGCCGAGGGTGACGCCGAGCGCGTCGATGTCGATCTGCGCCTTGATCGCCTCGGGGGAGATGTCGGCGACCTTCCCGGACAGGAGGATGCCTGCATTGTTGTCGAGGACGTCGAGTTGTCCGCCGGTGTGCGATGTGAAGTCGGCGAGAGCGATGTCCCACTGCTCTGGGTCGCGGACGTCGAGCACGCCGGTGATGAGCTCGGGGTCGGCGGCCTTCGCGGCGGCGAGGGCTTCGACACTCACGTCGTAGATGCCGACCGTCCAGCCGTGTGCACGGAACAGTTTCGCCGTGGCCAGGCCGATTCCTGCGGCTCCACCGCTGATGAAGATCGACGACATGATGCTCCCTCGTTCGAGTGATTCAGGTGATTGACCTGCGATGTCTACCCGCAGATTCTAGTTACTCCTCAGTAATATTACTAGACCCCTTGACTCGCTTCACATGGGTGTTATCGTGACAATAGAAATTGTCACATCAGTCAATGGAGGCTTTTCTGTGACTGCTATCGAGACACCGGCGACGAGTACCCCCGACCGCGGAGCCGACGAGGTGTCCGAACGCCTGCTCGCATCCGCCGCGCGACTGTCCCGCAACGCGATGACCGAGATCGACTGGTCGCAGCCGATGGACCCCGATCAGTACGGCTGCAGCCCGGAATGGTCGACGCTGTACGGCACCGACTTCTGGGACGAACTGACCGACGCGCAACGGGTCGCGCTCACTCGCCACGAGTTCGCCTCGATCATGACCGTCGGCATCTGGTTCGAGATGATCTTGCAAGAGTTGGTCTTCCGCGATCAGTACCTGGGTGCGTACCACCGGCCGGAGTTCCAGTTCGCGCTCACCGAGGTCGCGGACGAATGCAGGCACTCGATCATGTTCGCGAAGGCGTCGGAGAAGATGGTCGGCACCTCGTACCGGCCGGGCCCCGCGATCGGACGGCTGGGCCGAGTGTTCGCGTACACGGCGCGCGGGGCGGTCGCGTACGCAGGCATCCTCGTGGCCGAAGAGGTCCTCGACGTGTTCCAGCGCGGCTGCATGCGTGACGACCGGGTCCTCCCGTTCATTCGCACGATCAACGAGATCCACGTCCTCGAAGAATCCAGGCACATGAAGTATGCGCGCGAACAGGTGCGCGCGTCGGTGGCAGACATGTCGCCGAGGAAGCGCGCATTCTGTGCGCTGTACACCTCACTCGGCGCCAGGGAGATCGTGGCGAACCTGGTCCAGCCGCAGGCGTACGCCGACGCCGGACTCGACGCCGAGCGCGCGCTGGCCGAACGTCGCACCAACAAGCACTTCCACGCGATGGTCCGGAGCAACTGCACCCACCTGATGGAGTTCCTCGACGAGGTCGGCCTACTGACGCCCGCCGCGCGTCAGAACTATCGTCGCGTCCACATGATCTGAATTCGCATGGTCCACGTCATCACGCAGTCCTGTTGCAGCGACGCCTCGTGCGTCGCGGTCTGCCCGGTCAACTGCATCCACCCGACCCCGGACGAACCCGGTTACGGCACGTCCGACATCCTGCACGTCGACCCGGTCGCCTGTATCGACTGCGGCGCCTGCGCGGATGCCTGCCCGGTGGACGCGATCTATCCAGCGGACCGACTCGGCGAGCGTGATCGAGTGTTCATCGAGGTGAACGCGTCCTATTACCGCGATAACCCCGACATCTCATCGGGTTGGTCGAACGTCGTGTATCCGGAGATCCCGCGACTGGATGCGGGTCTGCGGGTGGCCGTCGTCGGCACCGGGCCGTCCGGCGGCTACGCACTGCAGACCCTGATCGGACGCACCGACGCGACGGTCACGATGATCGACCGTCTTCCGACGCCAGGCGGACTCGTGCGCGCGGGCGTCGCCCCCGACCACCCGGGTACCAGACGTGTGCTCAAGACGTTCGACCTTCTGTACCGGCATCCGCGCACGACGATGATCGGCGGCCTGGGCGTCGGTGACGGCCCGGCGGAGGTGGCTCCAGCCGAACTGGCAGACCATTTCGACGCCGTCTTCTACGCGGTGGGCGCGCCCGCGTCCAAACCACTGGGCGTGCCGGGCGAGGACCTGCCCGGATCGACGTCGGCCACCGATCTCGTCGGTTGGTACAACGCTGCGCCGGAAGCGTTCGGCGACATCCGCGTCGACGGATGCTCGCGGGCGGTGATCGTCGGGACGGGCAACGTCGCACTCGACGTCGCCCGGATCCTCGTGTCGTCGCCCGAGGAGCTGGCAGCCACCGACATCGCAGATCGGGCGCTGCATCTGCTGCGAAGTCAGAATGTCCACGAAGTGGTGCTCCTCGGACGGCGCGGACCCGAGCACGCGGCCTACACACCCGCTGAGTATCGCGCGCTGGAAGCGATGACAGACGTCGACGTGATCGCATGTGACGACCCCGCGCTGGTGCGGGACCTCGCGCTCGATCGACCGGCGGACCCGGAGCGACGCCGCATCGTCTTCCTGTTCACCACCGCGGTCAGCGAGATCGTCCCCGACGAGTCCGATCAGGTGGGCGGTGTGGACGTCGTCACGAGTGGACACAGTCACCGGATCGCCGCAGGCCTCGTGGTTCGGTCGGTCGGGTACCGCGGTGTCGAGATCGCCGGACTTCCGTTCGACGCCGAGGTCGGGACGATCCCGACCGCCGACGGCCGGATCCTCGGGGCCGACGGCACCCCCGTCCCCGGGCAGTACGCGCTCGGCTGGGCGGCGCGAGGAGCGCGCGGCGGCATCGGAGCCAACAGACAGCACGCGATCGGCGCAGTCGAGGCGTTCATCGCCGACGCTGCCGCGGGCAGACTCGTGCGGACGGCACGGACAGCAGCCGATTTCGCGGCGTTGGCCGCCAGCCGGACGACGCCGATCGACTATGCGGGCGTCGCTGCGATCGACCGTGCGGAACGGGCCCGTGGCCAGGCGGTAGGCCGGCCGCGAATCAAGTTCACCGAGATCTCGGAGATGGTGGCCGAGGCGGTTCGCGCTCGACGATGACGGCGCGTTCTCAGCCGCATCTGAACTTCAGTCAGTAAAACTGTAGGCATGCGCATTCTTGTGGTCGACGACGACCGGGCCGTTCGCGAGTCCCTTCGTCGGTCCCTGACATTCAACGGATACACGGTCGACACGGCGGGTGACGGTCTCGAAGCCCTCGAGAAGGTGATCGCCGACCGGCCCGACCTGCTCGTGCTCGATGTGATGATGCCGAGGCTGGACGGGCTCGAGGTGTGCCGCAGGCTGCGCTCGGCGGGCGACGACCTCCCGATCCTCGTCCTGACGGCCCGCGACTCGGTGTCCGAGCGCGTCAGCGGACTCGATGCTGGTGCGGACGACTACCTGCCGAAGCCGTTCGCCCTCGAGGAACTGTTGGCGCGTCTGCGGTCGCTGCTGCGACGCACCGCACGTGAGGAAGAAGAGGGGTCTGAGGCCGTCTCGTTCTCCGACCTCACCCTCGACCCGGTGACCCGTGAAGTCACCCGCGGCGAGCGCCAGATCAGCCTGACGCGGACCGAGTTCGCGCTGATGGAGATGCTCATGGCGAATCCGAAGCGTGTCCTGACCCGTAGCCGGATCCTCGAAGAGGTGTGGGGGTACGACTTCCCGACGTCGGGCAACGCGCTCGAGGTGTACATCGGTTACCTGCGCCGCAAGACCGAGGCGGACGACGAACCCCGTCTGATCCACACCGTGCGTGGCGTCGGCTACGTGCTGCGCGAGAACGCCTGAGGCGTACATGCAAGTTCTGCGCCGTGAGCCCGGCGGCAGGCGTCCGATGCGCGCACCGATCGCGCTGACCCGGTCAGTGTCGCTCCGCACTCGCGTCGCGCTTCTGGCCGCCGCCGTCGTGCTGCTGTCCGCGATGTTGATGGCCGGAGCGTCGTTCTTCGTCGTCCAGCGGTCGCTGTACGACGACGTCGACTCGCAACTGGTGGCGCGTGCCGACGGCATGACCGCGCTGTCGAAACTCGGTCGCCTGTCCAGCGGTCCAGAAGCGCTCCTCGCGGGAACCGTGTTCTCGACGTCGATCTCCATCGGACTCGTCGAACCGGACGGCCACGTGTACATGGTCGGCGACGTCCCGTACGGCGACACCGAGCGAGACATCATGGAGTCGGTGAACCCGCAGGGCAAACTGAACCAGAGTCTGCGGACGACGAACAACCATCGGATCCTCGCCCGCAAGCTGTCCGACGGCAGCACTCTGCTGATGGCGCAGTCGATGGAGGGCACCGACGCGATCCTCAAGCGTCTGGCTTCGGTGCTGTTCATCGCGGGCGGTGTCGGCGTCGCGTTCGCGCTCCTCGCGGGTACCGCCGTCGCGCGCGGCGGACTGCGGCCGGTCGGTCGCCTCACCGGCGCGGTGGAGCGTGTCGCGCGCACCCAAGACCTCACCCCGATCCCGGTGACGGGCCAGGACGAGCTCGCGCGTCTCACCGCGAGCTTCAACACGATGCTGCGAGCCCTCGCCGAATCGCGCGATCAACAGGCTCGGCTCGTCGCCGACGCAGGCCACGAACTGAAGACGCCGCTGACCTCGCTGCGGACCAACCTCGAACTGCTTATCGCATCGTCTGAGCCCGGAGCGCCGCAGATCCCGGCAGCCGACATGGTGGAGTTGAGGTCGGACGTGGTCGCCCAGATTGAAGAGCTCTCGACGCTCGTCGGCGACCTCGTCGACCTGGCGCGTGAGGACGCCCTCGACACCGTCCACGAGGAGGTCTCGCTCGAGTCTGTGCTCCAGGACGCGCTCGAACGGGTCCGACGACGCCGTGCGGACATCGACTTCGACGTGCAGACCAGTCCGTGGTTCGTGTTCGGCGAAGAGCACGGCATCTCGCGGGCCGTGTTGAACGTCCTCGACAACGCTGCCAAGTGGAGTCCGCCGGGACGCGTCGTCCGCGTGCGGCTCGCCCAGACGGGCCCGGCGACGGCGGAGTTGACGGTGGCGGACGCGGGCCCGGGCATCCCGGTGGAGGACCGCGCTCTGGTCTTCGAACGTTTCTACCGAGCAGACGCCACCCGGTCGATGCCCGGCTCGGGGCTGGGCTTGGCGATCGTCCGGCAGGTGCTGACCCGCCTCGGCGGGTCGGTGTGGGCCGAAGGATCCGACGAGGGCGGCGCTCTGATCCGGATGCAGATCCCCGGGGCGCCGACCCACTCCGAAGCCGACCCGGTGGTCGTCCGGCGCTGAGTCCGGTGCACCCGCCGTCCAGCACGCCCCGCTCTGCAGAATTCCCCGCCCTGCAGCATTCAGGGAGCGTATTCCCAGCACGCTTTGACCAACTTCACAGGTACGTGCAATACGCTCGTTTTCATGAATGACGGCGCATACCGCGACACCCCGCAGGGCAACGACGATTTCGGAGGGCAGCGCCCTGCCTCGCCGAATCCGTACGGCAACCCGTACGCACCGCACGGCTGGCCAGCCGATGCACAGGTTCCGCAGCAGTTCGACCAATACGGTCAGCCGGTGCCCGGCCCCGGCACCGGCGGCTTCGCTGCCATCCCGCCGACCAATCAGGCCAATCAACCCAATCAGCCCAATCAACCCAGTCAGGCCAATCAACCCAGTCAGGCACCGACCAGCCCGTACGGCGCACCGTTCGGCCAGCCTCCCGTCGACGGGCAGAGCGGCCAGTTCGGTCCGACCGGTCCGCTGGGGCCCGCTCCCTCGGACGAAGGCAAACGTGGCGGCAACGGCAAGAAACTCCTCCTGGGCGCTGTCGTCGTCGCGGTGCTCGCCGGCGGTGTCGGCGGCGGCGTCGGAGTCCTCGTCGCCGACCGCGACAACGGGTCGTCGACCAGTGCATCGGTCGCGGCCGGCCCCACCGAGACCGCGCAGCCTGCAGCGGCTCCCGGATCGGTGCAGGACGTCGCCAACCGGGTCCTGCCGTCCGTCGTGTCGATCACTGTCGCCTCGGGCCGCCAGGTCGGCTCCGGGTCGGGCGTCATCCTCGCGAGCGACGGCGTGATCCTCACCAACAACCACGTCGTTCAGGACGCCGAACGGGTCCTGGTCAGTTTCAACGACGGCAGTCGTGCAGCCGCGAAGGTCCTCGGCACCGACCCGGTGTCCGACATCGCCGTCATCAAGGCGGACAAGACGGGGCTGAAACCGATCACCATCGGGGCGTCGAACAACCTGAGTGTCGGCCAGAACGTGATCGCGATCGGCTCCCCGCTCGGACTGGAGGGCACGGTCACCACCGGAATCATCTCCGCCCTCAACCGACCGGTGTCGACGTCGGGTGCCGACGGTTCGACGGAGTCGGTGATCGACGCCATTCAAACCGACGCCGCGATCAACCCGGGCAACTCCGGTGGCGCCCTGATCAATTCGAGCGGTGCGCTGATCGGTATCAACACCGCGATCGCGACGACCGGAGCCGAAGGCGAGTCGGGCAGCATCGGACTCGGATTCTCGATTCCCATCGACCAGGCGATGCGCGTGGCGAAGGAGCTTCGGGAGACCGGCAAGGCGACTCAGGCCAACCTGGGCGTCTCGGTGCGACCGAACTCCGATCTGGAGAAGCCGGGAGCCCTCGTCGCGAGCGTCGTCCGCAACGGACCGGCCGCCAAGGCCGGAATCCCGGACGGTGCGCTCATCACCGGAGTCAACGATCGCAAGATCGCGGCAGCCGATGCGTTGGTCGCCGCTATCCGCTCGCACGCCCCCGGCGATACGGTGAAGGTGACCTACACGGTGAGCAACCAGAGCAAGACCGCCGACGTCACACTCGGCACGATGTGATGCGGTCCGCGATGAGTCGAATCGTGTGACGACAGCCTGGCGGTGCCAGCCTACGATGACTACAGACAACGACTGCAGAGAGGCCGACGATGACTAACGCCCCCGTGGACCCGGACGAACGGGCCGCCGACGCCGCAGCTCGCCTGAACTCGCCGGACGTTCCGACGACCCCCGTGGACGAGATCGTCCGATCGCTGGTGGTGGTCGTCGACGATCGTGCGGCCCTCGGCGAGGCTCCGAGCTCGCTCGGTCCGCTCGTCGGTGAACTCCTCGAAGAGGCCGGATTCCACGTCGACGCCACGGTGTCGGTGCCCGGCGACGAGATCGAGATCCGCAACGCGTTGAACACCGCTGTGATCGGCGGAGTGGACCTCGTGGTGTCGGTCGGCGGCGTCGGTGTCGCCGCGCGTGATGTGGCTCCGGAGGCCACCGAACCGCTGCTGGACCGTCGTCTACAGGGCATCGAGGAGGCCATCCGCAGTTCCGGCCTGTCGGCAGGAGCCACCGACGGAGGCATTTCCCGCGGTGTCGCCGGGATCTCCGGTCAGACGGTCGTCGTGAACATCGCCGATTCGCGGGCCGCCGTTCGCGACGGCATGGCGACGCTGATCCCGTTGGCACACCACGTGATCGGTCACCTCAGTGACATCTGACCCCGGGACATCTGACCCCGGGACATCTGATTCCGCCCGGACATCGGACTGGGCGCGCAAGCGCAGGCTCGACGCGGTGTTCGGTGACGATCTGCCCGAGCAGATCGTCGAACCGGGGGAGAACACCGGCAGTGGGCGCGGACGCGACTGGTACGACCAGAACCGTCCGCCCCACTACGAGTAGGAGCCGTTCAGCGACCCGGATGCAGTTCGCTGAGTTCGGCGAACAGTGCCTGATTGCAGGTGAACGCGAACCGGACCTCGTCGACGAGACGGTCTCGGTCTGCCTCGCTCATCGCTTCACCGATGGCGTCGAGTCGGTCGCGGTATCGATCCTTGTACGGCTTCACCTTGCCGACCTCGTCGAACGCGTAGAAGGCGATCCCGCCGCCGTCGAGGTCGAAGGTCCGATCGAGGATGCGGCCGATCGCCTGTCCGCCGGACAGATCACCGAGGTACCGGGTGTAGTGGTGCGCGACGAATGCTCCGCTCCATGACGCGGTCCCGGTGATCCGGTCGGCGTAGGCGGTCGCAGCGGGCGAGGAGAACGTGGGGAGGCCGGCGGGCGCCCAATGAGCGAGGTCGGCGTCGATGGCGGCCAACCGGTCCAGTGCAGGGTCGATGACCGGCGCCGCGATCGGATCGTCGGTGAGTGTGGCCGCGGTCGATTCGAGCGCGGCGTACACGACTCGCAGCCGCTGCAGATATGCGATGTAGCCGTCTGCGTCCATCCGGCCGCCGAGCAGTGCCGCCATGAACGACGACCCCTCGGCCTGGTCGTGCTCGACTGCCGACCCCTTCTTCATCGCGGCGGACAACGTGTCCTGCGGCGCGGTGTGAGCCAGTGAGGCGGTCGTCATCGGTGAGACTCCTGAAGTGCGGCGAACGTAGTGAGGTAAACCTTACACGGCCCAGGATAGGGAGAAGGCCCCGTTCCGGCACGTGAACGGGGCCTTCCATCCTCAGCGTGAGGAGACGAGTCAGCGCGAGTGTCGCGGTCCCTCGGCTCCGAATCCCGGATCCTGCGGGTACTGGCCGCCGGCGGGCGGGTACTGGCCCGGTGCGGGCGGCGGGTACTGACCGGGCGCGTACTGGCCTGGGGGCAGGTTGCCGGGGGGCGGGTACTCGCCCGGTGCCGGGTTCGGCGTCGGGAAGCCGCCGCTCGGCGGGCCCGCCGGGTACTGCTGACCTTGTGCAGGAGCCTGCTGCTGGGCCTGCGGGGGGACGCCCATCTGCTGCGTTGCGCCACCCGACGGGTAGTTCTCTGCCGGAGCCTGCGGGCCGGTGTGCGGCGGGTCGAAGCGGGACTCGGCGGACCGCACTGCCTCAGCGTCGGCGAGTGCCTTCTTCTCTGCGTCGGCGGCCTTGCGCTCCTTGGCGCCGGGATCGAGCAGATCGCGGATCTCGACGAGCAGCGAGATTTCGCTGTCGTCTTCTGCTTCCTCTTCGAGCGTCCGAAGCTCGGTCAGCTTGTTGTACGGGACGATGATCAGGAAGTAGACTACCGCGGCGACGATCACGAAGTTGATCAGTGCAGTGATGACGGCGCCGAAGTCCAGGAAGGTGGCCGGGTCCGCCTGACCTGAATCGGTCTTGGTGATCGAGAAACCGAACCCTGCGAAATCGGTGTTGACGGGGATAGCCGCGATCAGCGGGGCGACGATCTTATCGGTGAATGCGGTGACGACTGCGGTGAACGCTGCGCCGATGATGACCGCAGTGGCCAATTCGACGACGTTCCCCCGCATGAGGAAGTCCTTGAATCCTTTGAGCACGCGGCTCTCCTTCGTTTCGGTGCCGTGACGAGCCTGAGTCTAATGGACCGGTGAAAGGATTTCTCGGCAACAATCGGCGAGTTTCCTAAACTTTTCAATGCAAGACGAATGTGATCGGATCACGTAATCCGGCTGCCGCGACCCGATGTGCGTCGCTCTCTTCCATAGCGACGAGGACAGTTCCGGATTCCGTCGGCGGTGCTCGATCGGCGTCCGGAGTCACCGCGACAACGGCATTGCGGGCCAATACCTGCGCGTCCTGTGTCAGGAGATCGACGAGGTCGCCCGTGCGGACGAAAGCGGCGAGAGCGTCGTCGGCAGGGCGTACCGGGACCAGCCGGGCATCGGACTGTCCGGTGAGGACTGCAGGCAGTCGGGAATCGAGAAGTCGGTGGCGGCCAATGATTTCTCCGTCCTGAACGAGGCCGGTGACATGGCGTCCGACGATGTCGTTCACGGTGATCTGATCAGGTGGCGCGAGGTTGTCTGGCACCGCGGTGGCGCGGACGTCGCCGGCGACGAGGACGTCGCCCGGACGTAGATCGCGGACGGCGACGAGAGCCGTCGCCGACGGCGGACCGTGTTGTTGAGCCACGGTCGATATCACTGCGGAAACGATCAATGCGATAGCGAGTATCCGGCGTATCAACACAGATCGAAACCAGCCAGGAGTGTAGATTCGTCGAATCCGATCGAGAATCGTCGGATTCAAGTCCCGCGTTGCGTCACGTTTCATGACCGGAATTTACGGCGGCGAATGGCGTCATTATTACCCTGTATCGGAGAATGTGTATAACGATGGCCCGAGGCGGGGGTTCTCCACAGATATGCCGTCTGGAACACTGGTCGGTGTGGACGAATCGGACTCGCAGACACAGTCGCTGATGCATCGCGTGCGTGCGTGGATTCACGCGGACACCACCGGGGGCGTGCTGCTGATGATCGCCGCGGTCTTAGCGCTCGGCTGGGCGAATTCGCCGTGGCGAGACGCCTACCACGACCTGTTGTCCGTCGTCGTGGGGCCTGCGTCCCTCGGTCTGGACCTGTCCCTGGCGCACTGGGCCGCCGATGGACTCCTCGCTGTCTTCTTCTTCGTCGTCGGCGTCGAGCTCAAGCAGGAGTTCGTGGCGGGCGACCTCCGCAATCCACGGAGCGCGGGCGTGCCGATTGCGGCCGCCGTCGGCGGAATGGCGGTGCCCGCCCTCGTCTACGTGGCGATCGTCGGCAGTCTCGAGCCGGAGGCGCTGCGGGGGTGGGCGACGCCGACCGCTACCGACATCGCGTTCGCGCTCGGCGTCCTCGCAGTGTTCGGACGAGGACTCCCAGTCGCGCTCCGCGTCTTCCTCATGACGTTGGCCGTCGTCGACGATCTCCTCGGCATCATCGTCATCGCGACGGTCTACACCGACAGCATCGACGGCGTGATGCTCGGAGCGGGCCTTGCCTGTGTCGTCGTGTTCGGCGTCGCCGTCCGGGCGCGTCGCCGGCTGTGGTGGATTCTCCTGCCGCTCGCGGTCCTCGCATGGGGCTTCGTCCACGCGTCCGGCGTCCACGCGACGGTGGCGGGCGTGCTGCTCGGATT
This sequence comes from Gordonia zhenghanii, assembly GCF_021738965.1. Lineage (GTDB taxonomy): Bacteria > Actinomycetota > Actinomycetes > Mycobacteriales > Mycobacteriaceae > Gordonia > Gordonia zhenghanii. The sequence continues at coordinate 333,068 of NZ_JAKKOQ010000006.1, forward strand.
CACAGTTCCGGCGATCGCACGGGCGGGGGAGAACGAACCGCGGACCGAACGGTTCGCCGAGCGGATCACGCCGTATTCGACTGTGCTGTGTCTTCCACTGTTCGCGTTCGCGTCCGCTGGAGTCACCGTCGTCGGCACGGGGCACATCGTGCAGCCGGTCAGCGTCGGCGTCTTCTTCGCTCTGGTGGTGGGAAAAGTCGTCGGCGTGATGGTCACGGTGTGGATCGTGACGCGGTTGACCCCTTTGCGTCTGCCCGACGCGATCGGGATCCGGGATCTGCTCCCTATCGGTCTCCTGACCGGGATCGGCTTCACAGTTGCGTTGTTGATCGCCGAACTCTCGTTTGCGCCCGGCGCCGGGCTGTCGCCCGATCACGAGCCCGCGGCGAAGATCGGCATCTTGGCCGGCTCCCTTGCCGCGGCGGTGCTCGGCGCGCTGATGCTCCGCAGGAACGCACGCCGAGTCCGATCGTCGGATGAGAACAGAGACGGCGTCCCTGACCAGGACACTAGGGTGATCTGACGCTCGGAAGGACCGCCTGTTGGCACTCGGAATGACTGAGTGCCAATCGACGTTTACAATGGAGCATCTGACTACCGGAGGTTTGCAGTGCCCACCTACAGCTATGCGTGCACCGTGTGCGACAACAAGTTCGACATCGTGCAGTCGTTCACGGACGATTCCCTGACCGTGTGCCCCGAGTGCGGCGGCAAGCTCCGCAAGCTCTTCAACTCGGTCGGCGTGGTGTTCAAGGGCAGCGGCTTCTACCGCACGGACTCACGATCGAACGGTTCTGTGCCGGCCAAGTCGTCGTCGGAGTCGTCCTCCTCGAGTTCTGACTCCTCCTCGTCGGGTTCCTCGAGCAGCAGCTCGTCGTCGGACTCGAGTTCGTCGAGCGCGGCCAGCGCCTGAGCGGGGTCGCGCTCAGCGGCCGACAGCCGTGAACCCGTCGCCCGGTGTGAGCACCCAATCGACGGGTACGTCGTCGTCGCCTTGCGGGACGCCCGAGTCCACGAACTCGGCGTCGTGCACCACGGCGGCGACGGGGACGTCGATCGGCGCGAGAGTCCGGTCGTAATAGCCTGCGCCGCGGCCGAGACGCGCGCCGCTGCGATCTGCGGCCAGAGCAGGCACCAGCACCAGCTTCGCCTGATGGACGACGTCCGGGTCCAGTCGTTGTCCGATCGGTTCCAAGAGCCCCCACCTGCGCGGCTCCAGCTGGATCTCACCGCGGTACTCACTCCACTGCAGGCGCGCCGGATCGCCTTCCGGGACGATCGGCAGCAGCACCGTCAGTCCGCGGTCGACGAGGACGTCGAGCATCGCGATACTGCCGGGCTCGGAACCGGCGGCGGCGTACGCCGCGACCACGTCGCCGTCGCCGACGTCCACCGGAAGCCGGTACAGCCATTCGGCGAGTTCGGCATTGACCTGTGCCAGCACGAACGGTGACATCGATGCCCGTGCGGCGAGGACGTCTCGACGGAGATCGTGCTTCGACCGGGAGGACGGCGTCTCGGAGGCCATGGAGGTTCCTTTCAGGCGGTGCGAAGCGAGTGCTGACGATCCTGCCAGAATCCGACCGTAGACTGACGGACATGTCTGAGCACTCGACCAGATCCGAGGCAGGAGCCTTCCCTTGCATCCCGCGTACCGCGGTGGTGCCGGCGGCAGGTCTGGGAACCCGTTTCCTGCCCGCGACCAAGACGGTCCCCAAAGAGCTTCTACCGGTCGTCGACACTCCCGGGATCGAGCTGGTGGCCGAAGAGGCGAAGTCGGCGGGCGCCGAGCGGCTGCTCATCGTCACCTCGCCCGGTAAGGACGGTGTCGTCGCGCACTTCGTCGAAGACCTCGTCCTCGAGCACACTCTCGCGTCGCGCGGAAAAGAGGCGATGCTGGCGAAGGTCCGCAACGCGCCGTCGCTCCTCCAAGTCGCCTCGGTCGTTCAGGACAAGCCGCTCGGCCTGGGACATGCGATCGGGTGCGTCGAAGGCGAGCTCGCCGACGACGAGGACGCGGTCGCGGTCCTCCTTCCCGACGATCTCGTCCTGCCCGGTGGAACGCTCGACGCCATGGCCGCCGCTCGCGCGCGATTCGGGGGAAGCGTCCTCTGCGCGATCGAGGTCCCCGATGACACGATCAGCGCGTACGGCGTGTTCGACGTTGTCGACGTCGACCCGGCTCAGCCCGACGTGAAACGGGTACGCGGCATGGTCGAGAAGCCGCCCGCGCATCTCGCGCCGTCGAATCTCGCTGCGGCAGGCCGCTACATCCTGGACCGCAAGATCTTCGACGCGCTGCGTGAGATCGAACCGGGGGCAGGTGGGGAACTGCAGATCACTGACGCGATCGCACTGCTCATCGAGAAGGGGGAGCCGGTGCACGTCGTCGTGCACTCCGGCACACGACACGATCTCGGAAATCCGGGCGGGTACCTGAAAGCGGCCGTCGACTTCGCGCTCGACCGAGACGACTACGGTCCGGAACTGCGGCGCTGGCTGGTCGAGCGACTAGGCGTCTCCTGACCGATTCCCGCGCGCCTGCCCGACGTGAGCGGGACGGACCATTATCCTTCAGGAACTTGAGCCCACGAGTAGGAGAGACGATGCGATCGGTCGAGGATCATCTGAGCCTCGTGACTGCGTCAGTGGTGGCCCCCCGACCGATCCAGGTCGCGATCTCCGAGGCGCAGGGCCTGCTGTGCGCGGAAGAAGTCGTCACGACTGACCCTTTGCCCGGATTCGACCAGGCGGCGGTCGACGGATACGCCGTGCGCGCCGTCGACGTCACGCTCGCCGGAGGGCAGGCTCCGGACGACACGTCGGCGCTCGCCGACCAGCCAGTGGACGTCTCCGTCCTCGCTGACACCGACCGACTCGTCGTGCATCTGCCCGTCGTCGGCGAGGTGACCCCGGGGTCACGGACGCCGACGCGTCTGCAGCCCGGACAGGCCGTCCGCGTCGAGACGGGGGCTCCGCTCCCCACGCTCGCCGACGCAGTGGTCCCGCACCGGTGGACAGACGGCGGCGGAGACCGCGTGATGATCGGGCACGACGTGGAGAGCGGCGACTACGTTCGCCGTACCGGCGACGACGTCCAGCCGGGCGACGTCGCGGTCCGCACGGGCACCGTGATCGGCTCCGCGCAGGTCGGATTGCTCGCGGCCGTCGGACGTGCACGAGTGCTCGTCCATCCGCGTCCGCGCGTCGCAGTGATCGCGGTCGGCAGTGAGCTCGTCGACATCGACCGAGATCCGGGCCCCGGCCAGGTCTTCGACGTCAACACCTACGCGCTGGCCGCTGCCGCGCGCGACGCCGGAGCTGAGGTCCATCGGGTCGGAATCGCCGAACGCGACGCCGATCGACTCCGAGAAGTAGTCGAAGCACAACTGATCCGGTCGGAGATCGTGGTGATCTGCGGAGCCGTCGGCGGCGTCGCATCCCGCATGATCACCGAGGCGGTCGCCGACCTCGGCGAACTCGAGGTGGGACGGGTCGGTATGCACCCGGGTTCGGTGCAGGGCTTCGGTCGGCTCGGCCGCGACGAGATTCCGACGTTCCTGCTGCCTGCGAACCCGGTCAGTGCGCTCGTCACGTTCGAAGTGATGGTGCGTCCGCTCATCCGGATCGCGCTCGGCAAACGTCAGCCGATGCGCCGCACGGTGACGGCACGCTCGATCGGTCCGATCGCGTCCGTCGAAGGCAGGCGCGGCTACCTGCGCGGCCAGTTGATGCGCGATGAGCGGTCCGGCGACTACCTCGTGCAGGTGATCGGCGAGTCCGAGTCCGGAGCATCGCATCTCCTGGCCGAACTCGCCGAAGCGAACTGCCTGATCGTGGTGCCCGAGGACGTCGAGGACGTGCAGACCGGCGACCGCGTCGAAGTCGCATTCCTCGCCGAGCGCGGCTGAGTCTGTGTTCGGATGGCTCGTCGACTCGTCGACGTCTCCGGGATGGCCTGCGACGCTGGGGCCCGTCCGCGTGCCTGCCGGGGCAGTGACGTTGCGGCCGGTGCGAATGCGTGACGGAGCCACGTGGAGTCGGCTGCGGATCCGCAATCAGAACGAACTGCTGCCGTGGGAGCCGACGGGGGTCGGGCAATGGGACCGTCGACATCATCGGTCGATGTGGCGGCCGTTGCACTCGGTCCTCAGACGCGAGGCCAAGCACGGTGTGATGTTGCCGTTCGTGATCGAACTCGACGGGGAGTACGTCGGGCAGTTGACGATCGGCAACATTCAGCGCGGCGCGGTGTGCAGCGCGTGGATCGGTTACTGGGTGGACAAAGACCACACCGGTCAGGGCGTCGCCGCAGCATCGGCGGCACTCGCTGTCGACCACTGCTTCGGCCCGGTGGGACTGCACCGATTGGAGGCGACGGTCCAGCCGGCGAACGGAGCGTCGCAGGCGGTGCTTCGTCGTGTCGGGTTCCGGGACGAGGGTCTACTCAAACGCTATATGGACGTCAACTCGCGGTGGCGGGATCACCTGCTGTTCGGTCTCACGGTGGAAGAGGTCGACGGCAGCGTGGTCGACGCATTGGTGCGTGCGGGACGCGCGACGGCGCCCTGACTTCGCGGCGACCTGTGAGTTCGATGTCTGTGCGGCGCGCCTGACCGAACCAAAGCCTGTGCCTCCCTAGGGTGTTGGTTGGAGACTCGTCACTCGACTCGGAGAAGGGAGGCACCCGACATGCCTAATTCAGTGCTCTGGGTGTTCCTCATCGTGGTCTGGCTGTTCGTTCTGGTGCCGATGGTGCTGCGCGGGCGACCGGCCGCGCGCACATCGTCCAAGGCTGCCGCGCAGACCCGCGTCGTCCATCGCGGCGGCAGTCGCAGTGCGGCGTCCCGTCGTGCCGCTAGCGTCGCGCGGGCCGAGCGGGCGGCCGCAGCGGCGAAACGAGCGGCCGAGCGCCGGGCGACCGAAGCTGCCGAGGCTGAGTCCTCAGACGAGTCGGTCGACGAAGACGAGACAGTCGATGCTGACGAAGTCACCGCGGATGCGCCTACGGTCCAGGTGACGAAGATCGAGGCCGCGAAGGTCGAGGCCGAGCCGATCGACGACGAGGCTGTCGAGATCGAGGCGGAGATCGTCGAGGACGATGAGCCGAGTGAGTCGTCCACAGTCCTGCGTGCCGACGTCGAGAGCGCGGTCGAGGTCACCGACGTCTTGGACATCGTGGACGTCGAAGTCGTCGATCTCGACGAGGCGCAGGCGTCCCGAGTGGATCCGCTCGGGACGGATGACTCGGATGCAGACGGTGACCTCCAGGACGACGCAGACGGTGACCTCCAGGACGACGCAGACGAGGACCTCTACGACGAATACGAGGATGACGACCTCGAGGACGAGTACGAGGCCGACAGCGAGTTCGAGATCCTCGACGAGGCCGAAGACGACGAAGACGACGATGACGACACTGTCACCGATGAGACAGACGTTGACGAGGCCGATGAGGAGCCGTCGGCGCCGCAGCCGAAGCCGCGTGAGCTGCGCGGCCGCGGCGGGTTGGCGCCCGGGCACGTCCAGGAGCGTGAGGAAGCGGCGTACCGCGAGCGTCGCCGGGTCTTGGCAGGTCTGACGTTGCTGACGCTCGTCGCCGTCGTGTCCGCTTTCTTCGTCCAGCCGCTCGGGTACGTCCTGGCGGCCGCGATGGTGGTCGTCTTCGCCGCGTACCTGGTGTTCCTGCGGCGGGCGGTGCGCGCCGAGCACGCGCGGCACGCGCAGCGGATGGCGCGCCAGCGCCGACGTCAGGCTGAGCAGGCACGGATCGAACGTGAGCAGGCCGAGCCGCTGTACGTGGCTCCGCCTGCGCGTCTGCGTCGACCGGGCGGCGCGATCGTCTTGGAGATCGACGACGAGGACCCGGCGTTTGACCATCTGCCGACGTACGACTTCGGCGCGGCGCGCGGATACGACACGGAGTTCGACGATACCGAGCACCGCACAGCCGTCTGATCTGGAACTGTGTAGCCATGAGCGAATCAGACGAGTGGTACTACAAGATCTCGACCGGCGAAGTGACGCGCGGCAAGGGTGCGAGCGTCTTCGACCGGATGGGTCCTTACCCGGACGAGGCGACGGCGCGGAACGCGCTGGAGATCGCGGCAGCACGTAACGCTACGGCGGACGAGCGAGACCGCGCAGAGGACGACTGACCCCGTATTCTGACGGCATGGCTCTCGCTGACACTCAATTGATCGACGTCTTGAATGGAACGGTCGACGCGGTCGACGGCGTCCTGCACCTTCTCGCCGACCCGTTGAGCCTCAAACAACGCGACGACGAGGACTGCGGCGCGGCCAGCGCCGCGGCGTGGGCGCTCGATTCGGCACGCTGGCCGGGAACTGAATCGTGGGGCGAACTGAGCGTCGACGATCGCGTCGACTGGTGGGTCAGCCGGATCGGCTCGGTCGCGACCGCAGGGGTGGCGTTCCCCGGAGTGTTCGGCGTCTGGTCGCGGGCGTTGCCGTTGAGCAATTGGCTCGCCTACGCCGACCACGCGCTCATCCTGCGGGCCGTCACCCGCGAGTACGGGGTCACCTCCAAGGCGGTCGGCGTCACCATGCTCGCTGAGATCCTCTTCGGCCGTGACGTGTCCGAACTCGTCGCCGGTGTCGACGACGAGGCGCCGTCGGACGGCGCCGCCGACGCGGACGAGGGCGGCGTCGTCGAGCGGACGTGGCGGATCGGCACCACCCTGTACGAGTTGTCGAAGTCGTTGGACTCGCGACCGGAGATGCCGCGCGTCATTAGCTGGGGAACGTGGATCCCGTTCCTCGGCGGCCCGCTCACGTACATCGGCGAACGCATCGCGCTGCACCGCGCGGTCGGCCAAGCCAAGAAGTGGGTCGAGGCCCGCCCCGGCACGGTGACCGGGAATAGGTGACCGAAAAGCCGTCTCACCAGGTTCGACGCACCGCGTTTGATGGTGCAGGACAAAATATTCGGCCATCGACTCGCATTGCTGCGAGATTCATGGGATAGTAGTGATGCGGAGGACAGATTTTGTCCCCGCGATCTCTGAAGAAAGCAGTAACACAGCATGGCACAAGGAACCGTCAAGTGGTTCAACGGCGAAAAGGGCTTCGGCTTTATCGCTCCCGACTCCGGTAGTGCGGACGTTTTCGTCCACTACTCCTCGATCTCGGGTAGCGGATTCCGCAACCTGGAGGAGAACCAGCGCGTCGAGTTCGAAACCGAGCAGGGCCCCAAGGGCCCGCAGGCGATGAACGTCACCGCGGTCTGACACAGACTTAGGATCCGCCCCGCACTCGAAAGAGTGCGGGGCGGTTCTTTTTTGTCTCTCATTCGTCGTTCAGGGGCCGGCGACCCATGTGTCGCCGTCGCACATGATCGCTTTGCCGGACGGGTTCTGGGCCACACGGTCGACCGACGAGCCACACGGATCTCCGATCGAGTGCACAGTGCCGTCGTTCTCGGCATGGCCGACCCAGACGTATCCGCCGTCGGCGCCCAGGTAGTTGCAGACGAGGTCCTGACCGTCCGCGGACGTCGCGAACGTGCGCGCCTCAGACGCCAGGCACGGGCCGCCTGAAATCGGATTCGAGGCGGTGGGTTCGGGCACGACTTCCTCAGTCGTCACGGCCGGGGCACTAGGGACGGTCGGGTCGCTGGGGACGATCGCCGCCGACTGTGTCGTGGTCTGCGGCGGCGGGGTGTCGGTGGCCGTCACCAGGCTCGTCGTCGGGTCAGTCGTCTCATCGTTGAAGCTGTGTCGATCGTTGAAGATGAGCGCCACCACGACCGCGACAGCGACGAGAAGGATCACGGCGATCACCGCGAGTATCCAGGTCACTCTCGCGGCTGACGACTTCATGGCGAATGCTCTTCTCTCCGAATGCCTGGGTGGATCGTAGAACATCGACAGCACGGATGTCGCCGAAGGCTAGGCGGAGAATGAGAAAAGTCCAGGTCAGCGGAGATATCCGCTGACCTGGACTGTGTTCTGTGGAGCTAGGGAGAATCGAACTCCCGACCTACTCGATGCGAACGAGTCGCGCTACCAACTGCGCCATAGCCCCGGGTGTCACCGAGGTGAACCGTTGTCCACTATAACAGCGACGTAGAGTGGCTGTGGTGCCCGGGTCGCGTCCCATGCGACCCGGGCGCCCACCGCGACTCGGACTATCCGCCGAAGCTGAAGGCGATCGACAGCAGGTCGCCGCCGAAGACGGTGAAGTCGTTGAAGAACTGGGTGAGTGCGGGGAACATGATTGACCTCTCGTTGGGATGAATCGCATCGCTTGATGCGCTCAAATCGTTACACAAGGGTCGGCTAACTTCAGTCGTCGTCCGCGTACTTCACAAAGCTCACGACGAGGTGTGGGCGGTCACTTCCGGCCAGGGCCTGCTATTGGTCGGCCACGGTGACCTCACGCTATGCGCGACGGCGAATCAGTTGCGAGATTGCTGTGAAATAGCCGGAAATCCGCTGTTCACCTGATGCCATCCGGCGGTAACCTTTGCGAGCCACCGCGAGTCTCGATCGGGAGTCGAGGGTTAGTGCGAGGCGAGGGTGCATGCCGCTACTCGCAGGCCACACCGTCGTCGTCGCCGTCGAGTTTCGAGCTGTATCCAGGTTGGCCGCGATGCAATGGCGCGGCGCCGGCGGCACGCGCGGCCGAACAGCTCTTGTAGACGGCTGCGCCCCCGGGCGCCGGAGTCTCGGGGCGCGCGGGAGTGGTCCGCGCGGCCGGTGGAACAGTTGTACCGGCGGTGGTCTCCGCAGTCTGCGGTCTGCTCTGCGTAGTGCTACTGCTGTCGCACGAGCCGAGGACGCGTGTCATCGCGTCCTTCTCGGCCCGAGTCACCCAGAGTCGGTAGCGGGCCTTCACGTCGATCTGGCGCGAGACGTACGTGCAGCGGTACGACTTGTTCGGCGGCAGCCAGGTCGCGGCGTCGCCGTCGCGTTTCTGGTTATTGGTCGGCCCGTCGACGGCTTGCAGGTTGAGCGGGTCGTTCGCGAGCGACTCGCGTTCCTCGGTGGTCAGTTGCTGCGCGCCCTTCTGCCAGGCGTCCGACAGTGCGACCACATGGTCGATCTGCACCGCGGTCGACGTCTGCTGGCCGCGCGTGAATGCGATGGACTTCCCGGTGTACGGATCGTCGAGCACACCGGTCAGGATCACGCAGTCGTGCGTGTGTGGTTTGACGGAGAGGGCTGTGAGATCGCGGCGAAGGATGTCGTTGCGGGTGTCGCAGCCGTTGTGGCCGCCGTCGACGTCGACGTCGTCGCTCCACGCCTGGCCGAACAGAGCGCGGTCGTATCCGGTCTTCGGTGCGCGGCCCTTCACTGGAATCGTGTCGAGGACAGCGAGCGCGTCTGCGGACTCCGGGGATTCGGGCGACGTGCTCGTCGTCGGCGAGGAGGTCGGAGCGGAGGTCCGCTCGACGGCACTGTGCTCGTCTGAGGTGACGGACGACCATGCGACATCGGTCTGGTCGGAGTCGGGGGTGGCGCAGCCGGCCAGCAGAACGCCGCCGACGGTCATCGCGGCCAGTGCGGCGGCGACGACACTACGATCGGAGAAGTGGGACATGACACCCATTGTGCCGATTGCCCCCGACAGCGTTGCGCCGGAGAGGATTCGAACGCGTCGCCGACCGATGTCAGTCGAAGAGCGACAGCAGCCGTCTGGTCGGTCCAGTGATCGTGTCTAGGACCAGATCGCCGCTGATGCGAGCGACGGCTGATGCGTCGCGTTCGATCTCCTTCGTCGCGTCGTCGATCTGATGCATGTCGGGACTGCGGTCCACGTAGTGTGCCGGCTCGTCGCCGAGGATGACGTCCGCGATCGCCGTGAACGCATCCGATCCCGGATCGTCGAGGTACGCCGAGTGCGAGTCGGGCCCCGCCAACAGCTGCCGGTGGCCGTGTTCGTCGGGCGACAGGTATCCGCTGTCGATCCGGACGACGCCGTCGGCGTCGTCCGGATCGCCGCCGTGAGTACCATCGCCGCGGTCCGGCGCGGGATTGAAAAAAAGGCCGGGCGGGGTGAGGGAGTAGCGGGCGACGTCGGGGTCCGGGTTGTTCCAGGGGACGCCCGGCAGGGTGCCCGTACCTGCGGCGGATGCGTAGACGACGCGGTCGGCCCGCATGCCGAGCTGCTCGGCGGTGCCGACGATGGTGCCACCGTAGGAGTGTCCGATGACGGTCGTCTGCACGCCCGGTCCTGCGGTCGCGAGCTCGTCGTCGAGGGCGGCCGCGAATGAGGTGAGGCGCGGTGCGTTCTGGCTGGCGAGCCGGGAGTCGACCGCCATCGACTTGTACGAGTTCTGGAGTGGGTTGGACAGGATCGTCTGTGGAAACGTGCCGTCGGCCCACACGATGATCGGAGCTCCGGTCTTCTCGTGCAGGGCGGCGGCGCGCGTGTGCAGGTCGTCGACGTCGTCGGCTCCGGTGCCGGTGCCCGGAACGAAGATCGCCACTCCGGGAGAGTCCGGGGTGATCTCGCCGACCAGCTCGGCGAACTGTCCGGTCTCGGGATCGTAGGCGAGGAACGTCCGCTCGTCGTCGAGCATCGACCGGAGGAGTCGGGCTTCGTCGCTGTCGGCTCCGGACTCGGATTCAACGGACTCGAGGCGGTCGAGCATCGTGACGCGGTTGGCGGTGATCCGGTCGTCGAATGGCAGGCCGTCGAGGTTGCCGACGACGTCGGGGGCGGTCTGAATGAGCTTGTCCTGTTCGCTTCTCGACAGGGACTCCCAGTAGGAGCGCCGCCGGGTGGGCGCGATCGTCGCGAGAGCGTCGACGGCCTTCTCCGGGGAGCCGATCGAGCCGTTCGGCAGCCCGACCTGGTCGCCGGATCCGTCGAGGCGAACGGCGGCCTCGTAGATCGGTCCGGCGAACGCACGGTCCAGGTCGTCGGCCGTCTGCAGTAGCTGTCGGACGGCTCCGGTGAGGTACAGGGCGTCCGCGCGTCGCTCGGGTTCGGGATGGGTGACGGCTCCGTCGTCCAGCACGGTGAAGCCTTCGCTGCGTGCGGCGGCGACCCGGCTCCGCAGGGTCGATTGGGCGTTCTCGAGGATCGCGGTGCTTCCGCGGATGAAGTCGGTAGCGGTCGACGCGGCCCGGGCCGAGCGGCGCATCGACGCGGCGACCACCCGCACCCGCTGCGTCGCGGCGTCATGTGTCGCGCCGCGCCACGCCTGATCCGAGTCGGCGCTCGTCACCGCCGCACGACTCGCATCGGTGAGCCGCTCGGTGAGGGTGCCGAGACGTGCGGCGACCGTCGGGAGACCGGCGAGATCCCAGGCGAGGACGTCGTCGACGCCGGTCATCGGACGTTGTCCCGAGTCACGTCGCCGATAGCGGCTGCGGATGCACTGTCGGATTCCTGGGAGAGTCCATTGAATCTGTCGAGCGCGTCCGCGAGTGCGACGAGCCGCAGTCCGTCGGCACTCGACACGGCAGCCGCCTTCGTGCTCGCGATCGCTGCGGCGGCCACGGTACGCGACGTCGCGGTCGTCGGGGGATCGGGCAGTCGAGTCCGGACGATCTCGTCGCCCAGTTCCCGCCAGTCGGCCACGATCTGTGCGATCTGTGTCGGTGTGATCCCGAAGTCGGCCATGGTGCCCCCGTCCGCTGCAGCGGGCCGTCGCCTCGACCGGCCTCTACTCCTTAGACGCCGACCGACCCCGCGCGGTTCTGCGGAATTCCACAGGCTCGCGCGGGGTCGTCAGAGTGTGCTCGTCAGCCGACGGTGGAGAGCGCCCCGGCTTCGACGTCGGCGAGCAGGTTGGCGACGGTCTCACCGGAGTCGGTCTTGTTGGTGCCGATGAATCCGGACGGTCCGCGTTTGATCCAACCGGTCACGTACATGCCCGGTACCGGTGTGTCGCCGTCCATGACGCGGCCCGCGACGTTCGCGATGGTCCCGGTCGCCTCGTCGAACGGCAGTCCGGCGACCGGGACGCCGCGGTAGCCGATGGCAGGTAGGACCAGGCCGGCGTCGATGGTCTCCTCGACGTCGGTGCCGGTGCGGACGAACCGCACACCGGCCGCCTGTTGGTCGCCGACAACCTCGACCGGAGTCCGACCGAACGTCAACCGGATGAACGGTTCGGCAGGCACCGGACGCTGTGAGATCTCCTGCAGGAGAGCGACCTTAGCTGCGACAGTCGAGTCGTCGACGTCGTCCGCCGAGATCCCGCCGAGGTCCTCGGGACGGACCTGGACTCGCGCGTGTCCGTCGGCGAGGCCGATCAACTCAGGCAGGGTGAACGCCGCGTGCGCCGGACCGCGACGGCCGGCCACCACCACCTCGCGCACGGCCGACGCGCGCAGCGCGGCGAGCGCGTCGCGGGAGATGTCGGTCTTCGCGAGTTCGTCGACGTCCGCAGTGAGGATACGAGCGACGTCGAGGGCGACGTTCCCGTTGCCGATCACCACCACTCGCTCGCAGGAGAGATCCGGGCCTGCATCGGCGAAGTCGGGGTGACCGTTGTACCAGCCGACCAACGACGTGGCGCTCTGCACTCCCGGCAGCCCGGCGCCGGGTATCGGCAGCGGCTTGTCGGTCGGGGCTCCGCCCGCCCACAGAACGGCGTGGTGGCGGGAACGGAGGTCGTCGAGCGAGATGTCGCGGCCGACCTCGGTGTTCAGCAGGATGGTGATGTTCTCGTGGCGTGCGACGTCGTCGAACAGGTTCATCACCGAACGCGTCGACGTGTGGTCGGGGGCGACGCCGAAACGCGACAGGCCGAACGGGGCGTCGAGGCGCTCGTATACGGTGACGCGCACCCGCGGTTGCTTGAGTAGTTCGTCGGCGGCGTACATGGCGGACGGGCCCGACCCGACGATTGCGATGTCGAGGACGTCTGGACCGCCGCGGACCGCTCGCGGCTTGGCGATCGGCGCGAGCGGCAGTCGCTTGTCGTGCGCCACGGGGAATCGGGCGACGTCGTCCTGCGCGTGACCGTAGTGGGCAGCGTTGACGTCGGCGAACCGTTCCGCGGCTTCGGGGAGCCGGTGCCCGGGGACGATGGCGCCGACCGGGCACGCGGACACGCACGCGCCGCAGTCGACGCACGTCTCCGGGTCGATGTAGAGCATTTCGGAGATGCCGAAGCCCGGCTCGTCCGGGGTGGGATGAATGCAGTTCACCGGGCATGCGTAGACGCACGAGGCGTCGCCGCAACACGCCTGTGTGATGACGTGGGGCACCGGTGTCAGCTCGCGGTGTACGCGGGTTCGCTGCGGAACCGCGAGTTGCGTCCGTCGATGCCGAGAGCGCGCCAGACCCGACGCGACGCCGGGTTCATCAGACCGCACTGGTCGGCGAGCATCCGGACGTCGCCGAACACGCCGGACAGGAAGACCTTCGACTGGTCGGATCCCCAGAAGATGTCGTCCATTACCTCGCGCGGAACATTGAACTCCTTGCGGAACTCGGCAGGCGGGACGACGATCGCGTTGCACAGGACGCGCATGACGATCGGCATCACGATCGACAGGACGAACTTGGTGAGTCGACTCTTCTTCGGGATCGTCGTGCGCAGGTGATTGTGGGCGAACGAGATATGCCTGGCCTCTTCGGCGACATGCAGTTCCATGACCGCCGACATCGCCGGGTGGAGACCGTCCTTGCCGCGCAGAAAGTCCTTCTGGATGTGGTCGATCGGTTCTTCGCCCGCGAGCACGCCGAAGTAGAAGACTGTCGGCAGGAGGGTGGAGAACAGCGGGATGATCGGCGAGGTCACGCGGAGCGGACGGCGCATGCCCGGCGTCTTCATCCCGATGCGGTTCACGAGCTCCTGGAACATCAGAGTGTGATTGCACTCTTCCTTGGCCTCGTGCGTGGTGTAACGGAACCGCTTGTCTCCGTTGGGAAGACGGTCCGAGTACTGGAGGAGTCCGCGGATGAGGATCGACTCGAACTGCAGGCCGACCTTCGCGACGTTCGCCTGACGCCACATGCCGAGGCGGATCTGCTCGGACTCGGGCAGCGACTGGTACCAGGGGTGACGACCGATCGGGTCGACGGTGTACGACAGGATCCAGCGGGGATCGTCGGGAACGACGGCCATCTCCGGCGAGTCCCAAGCGATGTCGATATACGGATCGAAATTCCGATGGACGGAGGCTGCCGACAGGTCGTCGAGGACCTGCTCGTAGTCGAGCTTGTCGTCCTGCTTCGCGGGCGGCCGGTAGGTGGTGGTCGGGTGCGGTTGCGTCGAAGTCATCTCACATCTCCTCTGCTGGTCTCGGCCAGTCCAGACAGCCGAGTGAAGCTCGTTAAGACAACCGTGACATCAATCATTGATCTTGTCAATGGGCGATGACACAATGGTCCATGGCCGACGAGTCACGCCCCGAACCTCGACCACAGATAGGCACGAGACGGGGCGATACTGGACAATGGCACGGTGGAAGTGGTCCTCATCGTCGTCCTGTGTGTGCTCGCGATCGCGGGTGCGAATCTGCTCGCGCCTCGTCTTCGCATCGCAGCCCCGCTGCTGCTCGTGATGTTCGGCGTCGCCGTCAGCTATTTCCCCGAGGTGCCGCGGATCTCGCTCAACCCCGAGATCATCCTGATGGGCGTCCTCCCGCCGCTGCTGTACGCTGCGGCGGTCGCGATGCCGTCGATGGAGTTCAAACGCGATTTCCGGGCGATCAGCGGACTGTCCGTCGTGCTCGTCATCGTGAGTGCGCTCGGCTTGGGCGTGGTCTTCATGCTGATCCTCCCGGAGGCCGACTATGCGACGGGGGTGGCGATCGGCGCGATTCTCAGCCCGACCGACGCTGTCGCGACGACGACGGTCAAGCGCGTCGGCGCTCCCAATCGTCTGATCACGGTGCTCAGCGGCGAGAGTCTCTTCAACGACGCGAGCGCCCTGGTGCTGCTGCGTGCGGCGATCGCGGCGATGGCGTCGAGCGTGTCGTTGTGGGGCGTCGCGATCTCGTTCGTGTGGACGGTGGTCGCGGCCGTCGCCGTCGGCTGCGTCGTCGGCTGGGTGTTCGTCCGGGTCCGCGCGAAGATCGCCAACCCCGCTGTGGCGACCGCCGTCTCGTTCATGACCCCGTACGTCGCGTTCGTTCCGACCGAGCTCGTCGAAGGCTCCGGTCTGGTCGCGGCGGTCGCGGCCGGGCTCGTCGCCGGTCGCGGCGCCGTCCGGCACCTGACGGCCGCGCACCGCCTGTCCGACGTACAGAACTGGCGGATGGTCGAGTTTCTGTTGGAGGGCAGCGTCTTCCTCCTGATGGGTTTGGAACTCAAGAATCTCGTGTTCGACGTCCACGAGAGCGGTGAAACGATCTGGCATGCGGCGTGGCCTGCCGCCGTCGGTTTCGTCCTGCTGTTGCTGATCCGGCTGGTCTTCGTGATTCCGCTCGTGCACTGGACGGAACGTCGCGCGCAGCGGGTGATCGCGCGCGAGGACCAACTGGCGCGCTTGCAGAGCGATCTAGCGGGTTCCGAGCATCTGAATCGTCGTCGCGCACGGATGGTGCGGAACCGGATCGACCGTCGTCTCGCTGACATCGCCTACTACCGGACCGAGTCGATCGGTACGCGAGAGGGATTCGTCGTCGTGTGGGCGGGAATGCGCGGCGTGGTGACACTCGCGGCGGCGCAGACGCTGCCGTCGGACACCCCGTACCGTTCGATGCTCGTGCTGCTGGCCTTCTTCGTGGCCGTGGGGTCGCTGCTGATCCAGGGCGGCACCCTCGGGGCGTTCGTAAGGTGGATGCGGCTGCCCGACCACACCACGCAGGAGGCCGGCCAGCGTCGCGCGATCGGGCGCGAGTTGGCCGCGGTGACCGGACGTGTGATGCGAGAGCCCGATGCGTGTGGGGCCGATCCGACGCTCGCACGCAGCATCGAGACCGTTCGGCGACTCGAGGCCGCCGACGGGGATGAGGAACTCGCGGACGGCGACGAGACCCGACTCGACAGACGCATGGACGCCGCGAAACAGATGCGGCGTGTGCGCAGACTCATCGTCGTCGAACAGCGACGCCGCCTCCTGGAGCTCCGCGAGTCCGGGGCTTACAGTTCCAGCGCCCTGACCGCTGCACTCGACCGCCTCGACGCCGAGGAACTGAGCCTCGACGCGCAGGTCTCGCCACCCGCATCGAGCTGACCACTTCCCGCGACGGCCGGTAGCTCTCGCTATTGGAATGTCCAATAGCGGGAAGTCGTGGACGTCGCGCGAGTGGTCGGGCGTCGTGCGCGTGCGGCGTGTGGTGGAACCGGGCACACATCCGCTGCGTCTACAGAGTATGTGGCCCATAGACGAATTCGGCGCCGTCCGACGGTCGGATGCGCTGGCGATCGGACGCACCGACGACGAGATCAAGTGCGCGTTGCGAACGGGCGTGCTCCGCGAAGTCGACCGTGGTCTGTACGTGCCCGCGAGCTCCCTTCTCGCTATGACGTGGCGGAGGCGTTGTACCGCCTCAAGTGTGTGGAGGCGGCGAGCTCAGGCTCCGGGCAGGTGCTCAGTCACGAGTCTGCAGCGGCAGTTCTCGATCTACCGGTTCTCACGCCGTGCCGCGGCGTCGTCCATTTCGCGATCGACGCGCCCGGAGGTGGACGCAAAGCCAAGACCAGGCACTATCACTGCGGTCTCGATGCCGACGACGTCGTCGTGGTCGACGGTGTCGCGGTGACGACCCCGGCGCGGACCGTCGTCGACATCGGTGCGGCAGGCACCTTCGCCCAGGCGCTCACTGCCGCCGACTCCGCGCTCCGAGCCGGGCTGACCCGTGACGAACTGACCGAGGCAGTGGACCGTCGTCGACGCTGTGGGGCGGCCAAGCTGAGGGCGGCCCTGCGGTTGGCCGACGGCTGCTCGGCCAACCCCGGAGAGTCGTGGAGTCGGGCTCAGATGATCGAGGCCGGACTGGTCGCCGCGGATCTGCAGGTCCGATACGACTTGGCCAGCGGCGCGTACGCCGTCGTCGACTTCGACTGGGCGGGCCGGCTCGTCGGCGAATTCGACGGTCTGCGGAAATACTGTCGCGACCTGCTCCGGGCGAGAGTCCGGAGGACGCCGTCGTCCGCGAGAAGATCCGCGAGGACGAACTCCGCGACCTCGGTCTCCGCGTCGTCCGTTGGACGTGGAACGACCTGCGCGACGACGCGATGATCCCGAGAATCAGGCGCGCACTCCTTCGATCCGGGCTCAGATGATCGAGGTCGGAACCCTTCCCGCGACTTCGAGGAGTTCCCGCTAGTGGATTGTCTAATAGCGCGAGGTCGTGGACGTCGCGGGAACGGCTGGCCGTCGCGGGGCGACGACTGAGGAGCTAGGTGACTAGAGCGGGGACCGCGCCGAACACCCAGGTGACGGCGACGGCGAGGAGGAACCACGAGGCGCCCTGCCACACCTGCCAGCCGACGTTCGCTCGCCAGGCGATGATGGTGCGGACCATCGCGGAGATCGCTCCGAGACCGACGGCGACCGGACCGGCGATGATGAAGGCGTCGTGCACCCCGCCCGAGGTGTTGAGGGCGACGATCAGCAGCACGAAACCGACGGCGAACGTGATGAGCACGTGCAGTGCAGCGTCGCGGGCGGGGCCGGTACGGAGCGGGGAGGTCATTGGAGCTTCCTGATGATGGGAGATTCTGTCGGAGGAGTCGGACAGTGACACCAGCCTACCGGGGGACTTTCGCTCCGCCGGTGCCCATGCATTTCGGGAGCGATTGCGACAGAATGGAAATGAGGCCGAGGGGCGCCGAGCCACGGTAGCCCGGCCCTTGCTGAGAAGGAGTGCATTCGCGATGAGCTTGATCCTGGTCGGTGTGGACGGTTCGGACGCGTCGGCGGACGCAGTCAAATGGGCGGCAGGCGCCGCAGCCGCCGAAGGCCTGCCGTTGAAGATCGTGGCCGCCTACACGTCGACGACCAGTGACTATGCCCCTGGTCTCGTGATCCCGCAGGACGTCATCGACGCGATCCGCGCCGAAGCGACGGCAGCCGTGCAGAAGGCAGCCGAAGTCGCTCGCGCCGAGTCGCCCGACATCGAGGTGTCCGGATCGATTGTCGAAGGCGACGCCGCCCGCGTCATGCTCGAGGTCGGCGAGCACGCGCACATGATCGTGCTCGGCACCCGTGGCCTCGGCAGCGTCAAGGGACTGTTCCTCGGATCGGTTAGCACCAGCGTCGCCGCCCACGCCAAGGGCCGCGTCGTGATCGTGCCCGCCGGGTCCGCAACGGGCGAGGGCCCGATCGTCGTCGGCGTCGACGACTCCGCCATCAGCGACCCCGCCGTCGCCGAGGCGTACCGCCAGGCCGGTATCCGTAACCGGACGCTGACCGCCGTCCACACGTGGACGCCGCTCGACGCCGACGCCCTCCACGGCTTCGGGCTCGACCAGGGCGAGATCGACGAGATGTCCAGGCAGGCGGTCGAAGCCGTCTCCGAGCGGATGTCCGGCTACTCGCAGGACTACCCCGACGTCGAAGTGAACCGCGTCGTGATCCCCGAGGAGCCGGCCAAGGCGATCCTCGACGCGGCGAACGACGGCGCATCGCTGATCGTGATGGGCAGCCGCGGTCGCGGCGGCTTCGCCGGTCTGCTCCTCGGTTCGCGCAGCCAGAAGGTGCTCCACCATGCGCATGTTCCGGTGATGATCGTCCGCAAGTAGGCCACGAGGCGACGGGCGCTGACCTTCGGGTCGGCGGCCGTCGCTACGCTCTGAGGTGTGAAGCAGCTCCCGCGCGGGCTATGGGTCCTGCTGGCGGCGAACGTCGTCATCGCCCTCGGCTACGGGCTCATCGCACCCGCCCTCCCGGTCTTCGCCACCGACTTCGGCGTCGGCGTCACCGCAGCGAGCGTCGTCGTGTCGGCGTTCGCGATGATGCGACTCGCCTTCGCCCCCGCCACGGGACGCCTGGTCACCAGACTGGGAGAGCGCCGAATCTACCTGACCGGCCTCCTGATCGTCGCGCTCAGCACGTTGGCGTGCGCATTCGCGCAGGACTACTGGCAACTTCTGGTGTTCCGCGCGGCAGGCGGCATCGGCTCGACGATGTTCTCGGTGTCGGCGATGGCCCTGCTCATCAGGCTGGCGCCCCCACAGATCCGGGGCCGCGCGTCCGGCTACTACTCGGCGGGCTTCCTCGTCGGAAACCTCGCCGGACCGCTCGTCGGGACGGCCCTCGTCGATTTCGGCCTCCGCGTGCCGTTCGTCGTCTACGCGATCGCACTGCTCATCGCCGCAGCCGTCGTCGCGTTCGCGATGCCGCAGGCTCCGCCGCCCGTGACCGGTCCGACGGAGCACGCGCCGAAGCCCGCTGCAGGTTTCGTCGAAGCGCTCCGATGGGCCGAGTACCGGGCGATCCTCGCCTCCAACTTCGCGCAGGGGTGGGCTTCGATCGGCGTCCGCGTCGCGATCGTCCCACTGTTCGTCGAACAAGGCCTCGGCGAGTCCACCGGGTGGGCGGGCATCGTCCTCGCCTGTTATGCGGCAGGCAACATCGTCGCGATCGTGGTGTCCGGCCGACTGTCGGACCGCTTCGGGCGACGACCGGTGATGATCCCCGGTCTCGTCATCGCTGCGGCCTCGACGATCGCGCTCGGCTGGTCGCCGGACGTCTACGTGGTGCTCGCCCTGACTGCGGTATCGGGCATCGGATCCGGCCTGTTCGCGCCGACGCACCAAGCCGCACTCGGCGACCTGCTGGCCGAGCGGGAACGCGGCGGATCAGCGTTGGCGGCGTACGGGATGGCATCGGACCTCGGAGCGGTCAGCGGCCCGCTCGTCGCGGGGCTGATCGCCGATCACTGGGGTTACGGTCCGGCCTTCGCAGTGACCGGAGGCGTGGTCGTCGTGGCCCTGGTGCTGTGGTTGGCGGCCTCCGACACGACACGGACCAGGCCCGTCACGACCAACTCGGCAGCCACAACTGACGACCCCACTCGACGTTCGAGATAGGGGCGCCGGTCAGGATCGGCCACAGCCAGACGAAGTTCGCGATCACCAGCGCCGCGAAGATCGCCACCGCCAGGACGGCGACCGTCTGCCGTTCGGACCGTCTGCTGCGGTTGGCCCACGCGAGCAGATCACCGCAGCACAGCGCCAACCCCATCATCAGGAACGGCGCCATCGCGGTGGCGTAGAAGAAGTACATCTGGCGGTCGAGTTCGGCGAACCACGGGACGATGGCCGCCGCGTAGCCGACGAGCACCGCTGCATACCGCCAGTCACGGCGTGCCATGATCCGCCAGAGCGCCCACGCGATCATCGGGAAGGCCAGCCACCACAGGGCTGGCGTGCCGATCAGCATCTGAGCACGCACGCAGTCGCCGCCGCCGCACTGGTCGGGGCCGTAGTCGATGGCGTACAGCATCGGCCGCAGGCTCATCGGCCACGTCCACGGCTTCGACTCCCACGGATGGTGATTGCCCGCCGAATTGGTCAGGCCCGCATGGAATTCGAGGATTCCCGACTCGTAATACCAGAGCGACCGCAACGCTGCAGGCACCCAACCGAAGGTTCCGCCGGTCCCGACTTCGGTCCCGACCACATAGCGGTACACCGCGGTCTCGGACGCGAACCACGTGGCGAACGCCGCCAGGTAGATGCCGACCGGCATCACCGCCAGCGACATGCCCGACGGGACGAGGTCGCGTCTCAGCACGCCGACCCAGGGGCGTCGAACGTGGTACGCGCGGCGAGCCGCGACGTCGAACCCGAGGGACAGCAGGGTGAAGAAGATGACGAAGTAGAGGCCCGACCACTTGGTGCCGCACGCCAGGCCGAGCATCACGCCCGCCGCGAACCGGTACCAGCGGAATCCGAGTCGCGGACCGAAGGGGGAGTCGTCGATCCGCCCCTGCGACCACACCCGGTGCATGCGGGCTCGCATCTGGTCGCGGTCGGCGATGACCGCGGCGAACGCGAGCACCACGAACAGCGCCTGGAAGATGTCGAGCATCCCCATCCTGGACTGCACGAACAGCACGCCGTCGCAGATCGCGAACACGCCCGCGAGGGCGCCGACCAGGGTCGACCGGGCCAGTCGTCGGACCGTCAGATAGATCGCGAGGACGATGATCACCCCGGACACCGCCGACATGACACGCCAGCCCATCGGGCCGTACCCGAACATCCATTCGCCTGCCGCGAGCATCCACTTGCCGACCGGCGGATGCACCACCAGGCCGTACCCGGGATTGTCCTCGATCCACTCGCCGCCGGTCAGAACCTGCCAGCCCTGCGGGACGTAGTGCTTCTCGTCGAAGACCGGCGTCCCGCCGTCGGTCGGATGGGTCAGATCCCAGAACCGGGTGAGCACCGCGATCAGGGTGAGGACGGCGCCGACCACGGTTCCGCGCACACGGTCGGAGGCGCCGAACACCGGTGCCGGAGCCGGCGGGCCGGGACGGGTGCCGAGGTCCTCGGTCTGCGGCCGGAGCCCGGAGGGCTCGGCGTCGGCAGCATAGGCGGCAGTCGTCACCTCACACATGCTAGTCATTGCCCGCCGAACCCCATTCGCGACAGCCGACACGCCACGTACAGTGATAGGGCTTGTGTGTCGATCGGTCGGGGGATCCGGGCCGATTCGGTGCATCGTGGAGTCGACGACGAGATTAGAGGTCGCAGCAATGGCACGGCTCACCCTGGAGGAACGGCGTGAGGCGGCGATCGCAGCAACGCTGCGGGTCATCGCCGTCGACGGCGTCGAGGCCGCAACCACCCGGCGCATCGCCAGTGAAGCGAAGATGGGGCAGTCGAGCATCTTTTACGCGTTCTCCTCACGCGACGAACTGTTGGCGGCCGTCGTCGCACACGGGGTCGCGCAGGAACTCGACTACATGAACGGCTGGTTGGAGACGCTCGCCGACTACCCGGAGGGTGAGGCTCCGATGGAGGACCTCATCCGTGCCGGCCTGCTCGCGTTCGCGGAGAACGCGATCACCGAGCCCGCGCGCCAGCAGGTGCTGATCGGTCTCGCCCTGTACGCACGGCGCACTCCCGGCCTCGAACACCTCGCCGAGCGACTCTACGACGGCTATTACGACGTCGGTGCTCGTGTGCTCGACGAGGCAGCCCGGATCAGCGGCTGCGTGTGGAGCCGCCCGACCACCGACCTCGCGCCGACAGTCATCGCGCTGTCGGACGGAATCACCCTGTGCTGGCTCGGCACCGGATCGCGCGAACGGGTGAACGCCGTCGTCGAGAGTGCCGTGACGTTGATCCTCGGCTACCTGGAGTGACGCTGCCCGTAGCCTGGACGTCGTGAACGGCGACAGTGTGGACGACACCGGGGAGACCCGCGACGCGACGGGTGTGTTGATTCTGGCGGGCACGCCGATGGGGCGGCCCGACGATGCGTCCACTCGGTTGCGGGAAGCGCTCGCGACGGCCGACATCGTCGCCGCCGAAGACACGCGGCGCACCAAGGCACTCGCTGCGTCGCTCGGCGTGGAGATCACCGGCCGGATCGTCAGCTATTACGACCAGGTCGAGGCGGCGCGGGCACCGAAACTCGTGGCCGAGATCGCCGCCGGGGCACGGGTGCTGCTGGTGACCGACGCGGGCATGCCGTCGGTGAGCGACCCCGGATACCGTATTGTCGTCGCCTGCGCCGACGAGGGTCTGCCGATCACTTGCCTTCCGGGACCGTCCGCGGTGACCACGGCGCTCGCGTTGTCGGCGATGCCGTCCGAACGGTTCGCGTTCGACGGTTTCGCACCGCGCAAGCCCGGCGCCCGCCACGACTGGCTGTCGAGTCTGCGCGCCGAGCAGCGCACCGTCGTGTTCTTCGAGTCGCCCCACCGGTTGGCGCAGACCCTCGCTGACGCCGCGCAGGTGCTCGGAGCCGACCGTCGGGCCGCGGTGTGCCGCGAACTGACCAAGACGTACGAGGAGGTCCGCCGCGGCGGCCTCGGCGAACTCGCCCAGTGGGCTTCGGACGGGGTGCGCGGGGAGATCACCGTCGTCGTCGCGGGCGCCGCGGCTGTCGACGAGACGGTGACGATCGACGACCTCGTCGCAGAGACTCAGACGTTGGCAGACAGCGGAATCCGTCTGAAGGACGCGTGCGCCGAGGCGTCCGCCGGGACGGCGTTCTCCAAACGCGACGTGTATCAGGCGGTGCTCGCCGCGCGCGAGTGAGAGCCCCCACGCTGGTCGAGCGGAGTCCCCACGCTGGTCGAGCGGAGCGTTTCACGCTGGTCGAGCGGAGTCGAGACCCTCGAACAGAGCAGTGTTCGGGCGCACTCTCCGAGCGGTTCAGTGTATGTATACATACGTGCTGCAGAGAATGGTCCGGGGTCTCAACCCGGCGAGTTTCGCGATGGTCATGGCCACCGGCATCGTCTCGGTGGCGATGGACGTCCAGGGGTGGGGTGTGCCGTCGGCGATCCTCCTGTGGATCGGCGTGCTCGCCTACGTTGTTCTGGTCTTCGCGTTCCTCGTCCGGTTCGTGCGGTATCCCGGAGCGGTCGCCGTCGACCTGCGTCTCCCGACCCGGACGTTCGGGTTCTTCACGTTCGTCGCGGCCACCGGCGTCCTCGGCGACCGCCTGCTCATCGACGGACACGTCGGAGCGGCCGAGGTCGCGCTAGGCATCACCACGGTGAGTTGGCTGATCCTCGGTTATGTCCTCCCCGCGACAGCGTTCGGCGCGCGCGGCGACGAGGCTCCGTTGCGTCGTGCGGACGGCAGTTGGTTCGTCTGGGTGGTCGCGACGCAGGCGGTCGCCGTCCTCGCGTCCAGTCTGCAGCCGAAACTCCCCGGGCTGGACTCCGAGTTGGCGTTGCTCGCCGTGTCGTGCTGGGCGATCGGCGTCTTCCTGTACGTCGCCGTCGCCGTCTTCGTGGCCGCACGTCTCCTGCTCGCCCGGCCGGCGGCCGCCGACGTCTCGGGCGCGTACTGGGTGGCGATGGGTGCGACGGCGATCTCGGTGGTCGCCGGATCGCACGTGGAGACGATGACGGCGGTCCCGCTCACCGAGATCGTCGGTTCGACGGTCGCTGCGGGGACGTTCCTGCTGTGGGCGTTCGGCACGTGGCTGGTGCCCGCACTGCTCGTCGCAGGCTACTGGCGTCACGTCGTCCACCGGGTGCCG
This sequence comes from Gordonia zhenghanii, assembly GCF_021738965.1. GTDB lineage: Bacteria > Actinomycetota > Actinomycetes > Mycobacteriales > Mycobacteriaceae > Gordonia > Gordonia zhenghanii. Next base: position 357,119 of record NZ_JAKKOQ010000006.1, read on the forward strand.
CTGCGTTACGAGGTGAGTCTGTGGACCATCATCTTCCCGCTCGGCATGTACGGGGTGGCCAGCCGGACCCTCGGCACCGCGCACGACTTGTCGATCGTCAACGGCATCGGCCACGCCGAGATCTGGCTCGCCTGCATCGCGTGGGCCGCCACGTTCTGCGCGATGGTGTGGACGCAGGGGCGGTTGCTGCTACAGCGTTCCGAGTCCTGACGGGCTCGCGGCGTCGACGGTCGCCGCCGCTTTGTCCAGGCACTCCTGCCATTCGACGTCGGGATCCGAGTCGGCGGTGATGCCGCCGCCGACGCCGAGCGTCAGCGATCCGTCTGGTGTGACGGAGACGGTGCGGATCGCCACCGACAGGTCGAGGAGGCCGTCGGGTCCGGCGACGCCGACGGCGCCGCAGTAGACGCCGCGGCCGTGTTCCTCCCAGCGGGCCAACAGGTCTGCCGCTCGGATCTTCGGGGTACCGGTCACCGAGGCCGGCGGCATCGTCGCGGCCAGAAGCGCGTCGTTGCCGACGTCGGACCGCAGGGTGGCCTGCACCGTCGACACCAGATGCCAGACGCCCGGTGCGCGAACCACGGAGAGCAGGTCGGGGACCTGCACGGAGCCGATCGTCGCGACGCGGCCGAGGTCGTTGCGGACGAGGTCGACGATCATCACGTTCTCGGCGATGTCCTTCGCGGACGCCGCCAGCACCGACGGGTCGACGCGTGCGGGCGCGGTGCCTTTGATGGGAGACGACGAGACGACGTCGCCGCGTCGGTCGAGGAACTGTTCGGGCGAGAAACTCGCGATCGATCCCCAGTCGCCCGACAGCCACGCGGCTTTGGCCGGGGCGCCTGCGGCGGCGACGTCGCAGAACAAGCCGAGCGGATCACCGTCGAGAACACCGGTGAATCGGGTGCAGACGCACGCCTGATAGATCTCGCCGTCGGCAATCGCGTCGAGGCACCGGGCGACGGCGCTCACGTGCGGCTCTTTCCGCGGCGGTGTCCACGACGCTCGCCACGAGAGTGCGGGTGCGGTCGGGTCGGCGAGGCACTCGGCGACCCATGTCGGGCACGTCGACCCGTCGACCGACTCCCACGTCCACGAGCCCTCACGTAATAGAAGGAGACCGTCGCAGAGTCCGCCGACGACGTCGGGCGCCTGTCCGGGCGGGGCGTACGAGATGGCGCCGAGCCAGAACCGGTCCGGACGGTCGGGCGGGCCGACGCCCGCGCGGACGTCGAGCGACGGCGCGATCACCGCGTCCGCGTCCGACCAGCGACCGATGAGTGCGGCGGGCGGCGGACGGTCGTCGAGCACGGTGCGGGCCGCCAGCGCGGCCAGAACGTCGTATGCGGCGGATCGCTCGACCAGCGCGGAGATGGCTACACCTCGTGGCGGGGGAACACCGGGTACGGCTTCGGGAGCTCCGAGCCCGGTGCCAGACGATCGGTGACGGAGGCGAACGTCCGCGAGTCGGCGTCGATCGCGAGTAGATCCAACAAGGTCGCGGTGGACGCAGGCATCGCAGGCTGCGCCAGCAACGTCACGATCCGGACCACTTCGGCGCACACGTACAGGACTGTTCCGGTCCGCTCGAGGTCGGTCTTGGCGAGCTTCCACGGCTCCTGCGCCGAGATGTAGCGGTTCGCGTCGGCCAGCACCGACCACAGCGCTTCCAGGCCCAGATGAATGGCCTGCGAGTCGAAATGAGCCCGTACCCGCTCGAGCAGACCGTCGGCGGCGTCGAGCAGCGCGCGGTCGTCGGCACCGAACTCGCCCGGCTCCGGGACCTGCGACTGGAAGTATTTGCCGATCATCGACAGAGTGCGCTGCGCGAGGTTGCCGTACTCGTTGGCGAGGTCGGCGTTCTTGCGGGAGACGATGGCCTCCGCCGAATACGAGCCGTCCTGGCCGTACGAGACCTCGCGGAGGAAGAAGTAGCGGACCGGATCGAGGCCGAACTCGTCGATGAGGACATGCGGATCGACGACGTTGCCGATCGACTTGCTCATCTTCTCGCCCTTGTTGTTCAAGAAGCCGTGCGCGAACACGCGGCGGGGCACCGGAATGTCCGCGCTCATCAGGAACGCAGGCCAGTACACGCAGTGGAACCGGATGATGTCCTTGCCGATGATGTGCAGATCGGCAGGCCAGTAACGCTCCAACGTCTCCGGGTCGTCGGGGAAGCCGACACCGGTCAGGTAGTTCGTGAGCGCGTCGACCCACACGTACATGACGTGATCGGGGCTGCCCGGGACTTGAACGCCCCAGTCGAAGGTCGTGCGCGAGATCGACAGGTCGTTGAGTCCGCCCTCGACGAACCGGACCACCTCGTTGCGGCGAGTGTCCGGTCCGATGAACTCCGGGTGCTCGCGGTACAGCTCGAGCAACGGCTCGGTGTACTTCGAGAGCCGGAAGAAGTAGGTCTGCTCTTCGGTCCACGTCAGCTTGTGGCCGTTCTCGGTGGCGATCCGCTCGCCGTCGTCGTCGACGCTCGTCTCGTCTTCGGTGAAGAACGCCTCGTCGCGCACGTCGTACCAGCCGGCGTACGAGTCGAGGTAGATGTCGCCCGCGGCCTCCATCCGCTTCCAGATCTCCTCCGACGCCCGGTGATGGTCGGTGTCGGTGGTACGGATGAACCGGTTCAGATCCGTGCCGAGCGCGGTGTGCAGCGCTTCGAAGCGGTCGGAGTTGCGACGCGCGAGATCGGCCGTGGACACGCCTTCGGCCTGCGCCGTCTGCTGCATCTTCTGCCCGTGCTCATCGGTGCCCGACTGGAAACGCACGTCGAAACCGTCGAGGGCCTTGAACCGGGCGAGCACGTCCGCCGAGATGAACTCGTACGCATGCCCGATGTGCGGGGCGCCGTTCGGGTACGCGATGGCGGTCGTGATGTAGAACGGACGAGCGTGCCCGGGAGATGCGCCTGCGGCGGGAGCGTTGACCATAGTGTTCCCCAGGATAGTCAGAGCCCGATAGTCACAGTGAGCGGCGGTACGGCTCGCACCCTGCGGGCGCAGCGGGCGGATGCTTCGGCGTCGGTTGCTCGATCGTCTTACGGACCGGGGCGTCGCCGAGGACGAAGCGTTCGCCGTGGTGCGCCAATTCGATCGTCGGTCCGGACATCAGCCGGTACGTCGCCGACTCGGAGTCGACGGCCACGATGATCCGTGACTCGCGGACCGTCATACGGAAGCTCATGTAATTGAGCTGACGGGGGAGTTGCGGCGCGAACGTGATGGTGCCGCCGAAGTCCCGCATACCGCCGAATCCAGCGACGCAGTCGGTCCACGCGCCCGCGAGCGCCGCGATGTGCAGACCGGACGAGACGTTCGAGTGCAGATCGTGCAGATCGGTGAACACCGATTCGCTCATCAGATCGTAGGCGAGGTCGAGGTAGCCGACTTCGGCCGCGGTAACTGCTTCGCAGCACGCCGACAGCGACGAGTCGCGCACAGTGATCGGGTAGTAGTAGTCGAAGTTCGCGAGCTTCTGCGCAGGCGTGAAGTGGTCCCCGAACAGATACATGGCGAACACGAGGTCGGCCTGCTTCACGACCTGTTTGCGATACAGATCGTAATACGGGTAGTTGAGCAGCAGTGGGTACCTGCCGCGGGAACGCTCGAAGTCCCACGGCGCGAGGAGGGTGAATGCCTCCGACTGCTGGTGGACGCCGAGGGAGTCGTCGTACGGGATCGCCATGTCGTCGGCGCACGAGGTCCACAGGGCCGTCTCGACTGTGGTGACGCCCAGGCGGCGGGCCACGCTCGGGTGCCGTCCGACGGCGGTCACCGCGTCCCGCAACGCCTGTTGGGCGGCGAGGTTGGTGAACAGGTTGTTGTTGACGACGGCCGTGTACTCGTCGGGGCCGGTGATCCCGTCGATGCGGAAGCGGCCGTTGGTGTCGTGGTGACCGAGGCCGGCGAAGAAGCGTGCGATCTCGGTCAGGAGTTCGACGCCGCACTCGATCTCGAAGGCTTCGTCGCCGGTGGCCCGGATGTACCGGGCCGTGGCGTTCGCGATGTCGGCCGACACGTGGACGCCTGCGGTGCCTGCGGGCCAGTATCCGGAGCACTCGTCGCCGTTGATCGACCGCCATGGGAACATCGCTCCGGTCTCGCCGAGTTCGGCTGCGCGCGCTTTGGCCTTGTCCATGGTGCCGTGACGCCATCGGAGCTCTTCGCCTGCCGCGGCGGGCACCGTGTAGGTGAGCATCGGCAGAACGAACGTCTCGGTGTCCCAGAACGTGTGGCCGTCGTAGCCCGGACCGGTCAGGCCCTTGGCTGGGATCGCGCGGGACTGTCCGCGCGCTCCCGCCTGCAACACGTGGAACAGCGAGAAGCGGATCGCCTGCTGCATCTCGGAATCGCCCTCGACCTCGATGTCGGCGTCGCCCCAGAAGTCGTGGAGGTACTCCTCCTGCTCGGCTTTCAGCGCGTCCCACCCGGTCTCGCGAGCCATCGCGATCGCGGCGTCCACCTGGGCGCGGAGTGCAGGCACGCTGCGGCGCGCCGACCAGCCGTAGCCCATGAACTTGGTGAGGACGATCTTCGAGCCCTGGGGAACGGCCGCTGCGACAGTGAGCCGGGCGAGGTCGCCGTCGGCGCGGATCGAGGTGTCGCCGGTGGCGGGCAGTTCGATCTCGTGGTCCATCGCCGCGGCGACCGTCAATGCCGAACGCTTCGTGTGGTGCACGAGCACCGCTGAATAGTCTTCGCAGTCGGCCAGGTCGGCGACCAGTGGCTTGTCCAGGGCTGCGCTCAGCCGCGGATCGTCGGCGGCGGACTTGCCGCCGGGGCCGCCGATCGGCTCATTGGCCAGGAGGTCGGATTGCAGCACCAGCTTCATGTCCTCGCCGATCGGCTCCACTTCGTAGCGGATCGCGGCGACGGTGCGCTTGGTGAACGAGACGAGCCGTTCGGACCGGATGCGGACGGTGCGGCCGGTCGGCGACGTCCACAGGGTCTCGCGCTTGAGGGTGCCGGTCTTGAAGTCGAGGACCCGCTCGTGTTCGACGGTGCTGCCGTAACGCAGGTCCATCGGCTCGTCCTCGACGAGGAGGCGGATGATCTTGGCGTCGGTCACGTTGACGACGGTCTGCCCGGACTCCGGGAATCCATAGCCGCTCTCGGCGTAGGGCAGGTCACGCGTCTCGTAGAAGCCGTTGAGATACGTGCCGGGGACGTCGACCGGCTCGCCTTCCTCGAACGTGCCGCGCAGGCCGATGTGACCGTTCGAGAGTGCGAACAGCGCTTCGGTGCGTCCGATGGTGTCGATGTCGAAACCGCGCCACCGCAGCTCCCACGGGTGCACGTCGAAACCGTGGTCGGGGCGGGTGCCGTGGGTCGGCACATGCATCGTGTCCGAGTGGCTCGAGGTGTCGCCGTGCGTGGTGTGCACGAGATCGGCGGTGATCGGGTCCGTCACTGGCGGGACTCCTTCAGCTCTGCAGGAGGTCGTCGAGGTCTGTCACGACGATAGAGGCGCCGGCGGCTCGCATCGAGTCGGCCTGGTCGCCGCCGACGCGATCGATGCCGACGATGTAGCCGAACGCGCCCGCCGCTCCGGCGGCCACCCCGGAGATCGCGTCCTCGAAGACGGCGGCCTGCGCAGGGGCGACGCCCATGAGTTCGGCCCCGCGCTCGTACGAGTCGGGGGCGGGCTTGCCCGCGAGGTGTTCGTCGACGATTGTGTTCCCGTCCACGCGATGTTCGACGAACCGGGACAGGTCCGCCGCGTCGAGGACCCGCGCGCCGTTCTTCGACGACGTGACCACGGCGATCCGCAGGCCGGCCTCGAGTGCAGCGTTCAGGTACCGCACCGAGCCGGGGTACGCGGTTACTCCGTCGCTGTCGAGGACGTCGAGGAACTCGGTGTTCTTGGCTTCGGCGATCGCTTCGACGGTGGCGTCGTCGACCTCGATGCCCCGCGAGTCGAGGAAACTACGGACCCCGTCCAGGCGTGGCCGCCCGTCGACGTAGGCGAGGTAGTCGTGGTCGGTGAACGGTCCGGACTCGGCCCCGCGTTCGGTGAGGAACGCGTCGAACGCGTTCTTCCACGCGGACTTGTGGAGGACGGCGGTCGTCGTGAGGACCCCGTCCAGGTCGAAGAGTGCAACGGTGATGTCGTCAGGTAGTCCCAGCACTGCTCAAACGCTACCCGTACGTCACACTGGGTGCATGCTCCGAACACGCGATTTCCGCCAGGTCGACGTCTTCACTGCACTTCCGGCACTGGGTAATCCGGTGGCCGTCGTCTTCGATGCGGACGACCTCACCGAGGACCGAATGGCGGCGTTCGCTCGGTGGACGAACCTGTCGGAGACCACATTCGTCCAGTCGCCGACCGATGAGCGCGCCGACTATCGGTTGCGGATCTTCACTCCGACCGGAGAGCTGCCGTTCGCCGGGCATCCGACGCTCGGGTCCGCCCACGCGTGGCTGCGTCGAGTCGGCGTGTCCACCTCCGGCTCGGTCATCCAGGAATGCGGGATCGGTCTTGTGGAGATCGCGCCGACCCCGGAGGGGCTGGCGTTCGCGGCGCCTCCGCTCCTCCGGTCCGGTCCGCCGGACGAGCAGACATTGCGCCAGGCGGCGAGGGGGCTCGGCATCGCGGAGACCGAGATCGTCGCGGCGAACTGGGTGGTGAACGGTCCGCAGTGGCTCGGCGTCATGCTCTCCAGCGGAGCCGAGGTACTGGCGCTGCGCCCGGACTTCGGTGCGCTGGGCGATCTGGAAGTAGGCGTGATCGCACCGTGGGCCGATGAGGAGGCGCAGGCACGCGGCGCCGACTACGAGGTCCGCGCGTTTGCACCCGGCCTCGGGGTCGGCGAGGATCCGGTCACCGGCAGTCTCAACGCCGGGCTCGCGGTGTGGCTGTGCGGAAGCCGACGGGCTCCGGCGTCGTACGTGGCCGCACAGGGCACTGCACTCGGGCGTGCCGGGCGTGTGCAGATCCGCACCGACACCACGACCGGCGCCGTCTGGGTGGGCGGTTCGAGCGTCACAGTCGTATCGGGCACAGTGGACCTGTGAGTTCAAGCAAGAAGGACAAGCGACGCCAGCCGCCGCCCGATCCGACGCCGTTGCCCGGTCTCATCGACGCGCACACGCACCTCGCCGCCTGCGGTGGCCGCACGGCAGACGACGTCAGCGCGATCCTCGACCACGCCGAGGCGGTCGGCGTCTCGCACGTGGTGACCGTCGCTGACGACATGGTCGACGCGCGCTGGGCTCTCGAGGCCGCGCACTGGGACTCCCGAGCGTTCGCTGCGGTCGGACTGCATCCGACGCACGCCGCCGATCTCGACGATGCGGCCCGCGCCGAACTCGAGACGATGGTCGCCGACGAACGGGTCGTCGCGATCGGGGAGACGGGGCTGGACTACTACTGGACGACGCGGTCGGACGACTGCGCGGACCCGTCTGTGCAGAAGGACGCGTTCGCCTGGCACATCGACCTCGCCAAGCGCACTGGCAAGACGCTGATGATCCACAACCGGGAAGCCGATCGCGATCTGCTCGACGTGCTCGCCGCCGAGGGCAGCCCGGACACGGTCGTGATGCACTGCTTCTCCGGAGATCGTGCGATCGCCGCCGAATGTGTAGATCGAAACTATTACTTGAGCTTTTCCGGAACTGTGACCTTCGCCAACTCGGACGAATTACGTGCCGCGGCCGACATCACCCCGACGAGGCTGATGCTCGTGGAGACCGATGCCCCCTTCCTGACCCCGCATCCCTACCGTGGCCAGCGGAATCAGTCGTACTGCCTCCCGTACACAGCGCGCGGGCTTGCGGCTGTGAAGAGGCTCGCGGATGAGGAGATCGCGGAGATTCTGGGCGCGAACGCGGCACGGGCGTACTCGCTGCCGTTGCGATAACCACCACCTGTTCGTTACCGTATCGTGATCCCGGAACTAGTCAGGATGTTGAACCTTGTCTGTCTTCACACGAATTAACACGTCGACCTCTGTGCGTGCCCGCGTCGCGGTGGCCGCTGTCGCCTCCACGGTGGCTGCAGGCGCCGTCACCGGTGCCGTCATGCATCGAGAGGTGACTCTCGCCGTCGACGGTGAGCAAACCAATGTCAGCACCATGGCGTTCTCCGTCGAAGACGTCCTTCGTGACAACGGCATCGACCCGTCGAGCGGCGACCTCGTCAGTGCTCCGCTGTCGAGTTCGTTGAGCGACGGCCAGACGATCGCCGTCGACCGGCTCAAAGAGGTGACTCTGCTCGTCGACGGGAAGCCGGAGACGGTCACCACCAACGCGTCGAACGTGCGCCAGGTGCTGGCCGAGCAGGGCCTCGCGGCCGGAGCCGTCGACGACGCGCTCGACGCTCCGCTTCCCGTGGAGGGCGCCGATCTCGATGTGACGCTGCCCAAGCGCGTCGTGCTGCGCGACGGCTCCGACGTCTCGCGGCCGACGATCGCCGCGAAGACCGTCGGCGAACTGCTCGACGCCGCAGGCGATCCGCTCTCGCCCACCGACAAGGTGGTCCCGGCCGCCGACACGACGGTCCACAAGGACATGGTCATCAAGGTGACGCGCATCAAGACCGAAGAGGTCACCGTCGACGAGGTCGTGAAGTCTCCCGAGATCGAGAAGAAGGATCCCGAGATGACGACGGGCAAGCGCGAGGTCGTCAAGAAGGGCAAGCCAGGCAAGGCGAAGGTGACGTACAAGATCACCACGCGCAACGGCAAGGTGGTCAAGAAGACCAAGCTGTCCGAAGACGTCCTCGAGAAGCCGACCCCGAGCACGGTCACCGTCGGCACCAAGCCCGGTGCACCGCACGTGCCGCACGGCGTGTGGGATCGTCTGGCGCAGTGCGAGTCGACCGGAAACTGGGCGATCAACTCCGGTAACGGCTTCTACGGCGGCATTCAGTTCGACCAGAACACGTGGGACCGCTGGGGCGGCCAGGAGTACGCACCGCGTGCCGACCTCGCCACCCGAGAAGAGCAGATCGCGATCGCCAAGAAGACGCAGGCCGCGCAGGGTTGGGGCGCCTGGCCGTCGTGCACCTCGCAACTGGGGATGCGCTGACCGACTGACCGTCGGGCCCCGTCTATCCTCAAGGTCTATGCCTCCTCGACTCCTCGGCCCCTCTGAGATCCGTGCGCTGGCCGCGGAACTGGACGTCCGACCCACGAAGACACTCGGACAGAACTTCGTCCATGACGCGAACACCGTCCGGCGGATCGTCGCGTCGTCCCGAGTCGACTCCGACGACGTCGTGCTCGAAGTCGGTCCGGGGCTCGGGTCTCTGACGTTGGCGTTGCTGGGTACCGCGGGCCGTGTGGTCGCGGTCGAGATCGACCCGAAGCTGGCGGCGCGTCTTCCGCAGACAGTCGCGGAGTACGCGCCGGACGACGCGGACCGCCTCGACGTCGTCACCGCGGACGCCCTCGCCGTCGAACCCGAGGACCTCCCTGTCGCGCCGACGGCGCTGGTCGCGAACCTCCCGTACAACGTGGCGGTCCCCGTTCTGTTGAATCTGATGGCTCGGTTCCCGACCCTGCACACGGCGCTCGTCATGGTGCAGGCCGAGGTTGCCGATCGTCTCGCCGCGACGCCTGGCGGACGTATCTACGGAGTGCCGAGCGTCAAAGCCCGGTATTACGGCGACGTCACCCGCGCCGGTTCGATCGGCAAGCATGTCTTCTGGCCGGAGCCGAAGATCGAGTCGGGACTCGTGCGCATCGAGCGGACCGACCGATTCGGGACGGATCCGGAGCATCGCCGACGGACGTTCGCGGCCGTCGATGCGGCATTCGCCCAGCGTCGGAAGACGATGCGCTCGGCGTTGGCGTCGTGGGCCGGAAGCCCGGCTCGCGCCGAGGAACTCCTTCGTGCCGCCGACATCGATCCCCAGATCCGTGGCGAACGGCTCGCCGTCGACGACTTCGTCCGACTCGCCGACCTCGCGGAGTCGGCCGACCCGGCAGATATCCTCGAACCATGATGATCGGCGGAGCCACCGCACGCGTCCCCGCCAAGATCAACCTGCATCTGGGCGTCGGACCGCTGCGAGACGACGGTTTCCATGAACTGTCCACGGTGTTCTGCGCGCTCGGCCTGTTCGACGACGTCACGATCCGACCTGCCGACGAACTGACCGTCACCGTCACCGGCGAGAATCGCCGCACGGTCCCGTCGGACACGTCGAATCTCGCGGCCAAGGCTGTCATCGCGTTGGCCGAGAAGATCGGCCGTGAACCGAACGTCGCGGTCACCATCGACAAACACATTCCCGTGGCAGGCGGGATGGCGGGCGGTTCGGCGGACGCCGCCGGTGCGCTGGTCGCGGCGGCCCGACTCTGGCGCGTCGACCTGCCGCGTACGGACCTTCTCGAGATCGCGGCCACGCTCGGTTCGGACGTCCCGTTCTCGCTGACCGGTGGAGCGGCCCTCGGCACCGGGCGCGGCGAGAAACTGCTGCCCGTCCTGCATCGCGGCGAATTCCATTGGGTGCTCGCGGTGTCGGGGACGGGGCTGTCGACGCCCGACGTCTACCGCGAGCTCGACCGGCTGCGCGCCGCAGGCGACCGTACAGCCGACGCCTTGACCACCCGCCCAGACGAGCTGATGGTGGCTGTCGCGTCCGGCGACGTGCATGCGGTGGCCCCGTTGCTTCACAATGATCTTCAGCCCGCCGCATTGTCGTTGCAGCCGTTGTTGCGCCGGACGCTGAGGGCGGGACGTGAAGCCGGCGCACTGGCGGGCATCGTCTCCGGGTCGGGACCGACCTGCGCCTTCTTGTGTGCCGACCCCGACGCTGCGGTCCGGGTCGCCGCGGAGCTGTCCGGTTCGGGCGTGGCCAAAGCGGTGCGCACCGCGTCCGGACCCGTGGCGGGGGCCAGACTGGTACCTGTCGACGGTTCCCGTTGACTGCACACGACGACGCACGAGGAACGGAATATGGCTTCGGTCAACAACGGCACTAACACCGCACTGATCACCGCCGAGCGGGTCAGCAAGAGCTTCGGCATCAAACCGCTGCTCGACGAGGTGAGCGTCGGCGTCCACGAGGGCGAACGGATCGGCGTCGTCGGACTCAACGGCGGCGGCAAGACGACGCTGCTCGAGATCATCGCCGGAATCACCGAACCCGACGAGGGACGCGTGTCCCGGGTCGGTGGGGCGGTGGTCGCGACGGTCACTCAGCGCGGCGAGATGCCTGCGGACCGGACGGTCGCCGACATCGTCGTCGGTGTCGGGGTCGCCGAGCACGAGTGGGCGTCGGATCCGCGGATCCGCGGGATCATCGAAGGAATCGGCGTCGACGGACTCCTCGACCGCGAGGTGGGACAACTGTCCGGCGGACAGCGTCGTCGTACTGCGCTGGCGGCAGCGCTCGTCACCGATGCCGACCTCCTGATCCTCGACGAGCCGACCAACCACCTCGACATCGAAGGCGTGCACTGGCTGGCCGAACACCTGACCAGTCGTCGCAGCGCGTTGATCGTCGTGACGCACGACCGCTGGTTCCTCGACACCATCGCGACCCGCACCTGGGAGGTCCATTCGGGCCGCGTCGACGAGTACGACGGCGGCTACAACGACTGGGTCTTCGCCCGCGCCGAGCGCGCACGGCAGGCCGACGCGGCCGAGGAACGTCGCCGCAACCTGGCGCGTAAGGAACTCGCGTGGCTGCGACGCGGTGCGCCGGCCAGGACGTCCAAGCCGAAGTACCGGATCGAGGCCGCCGAGAAGCTGATCTCCGACGTTCCGCCGCCACGTGACACGGTCGCGCTGTCGTCGTTCGCCAAACGCCGTCTCGGACGCGTGGCCATCGAACTGGAGAACGCGCGGCTCACCACCCCGTCGTCGGACGGCGAACCGGGTCGAGTCCTGTTGGACGACACGACGTGGCGTCTCGCGCCCGGCGAGCGGATCGGTCTCGTCGGCGTCAACGGCTCCGGGAAGACGACCCTGCTGCGCGCTCTCGCAGGCGACGTCTCCGTGGAGCCGGGCAAACGCATCGAAGGCAAGACGGTCTCGATCGGCTGGCTGCGGCAGGAACTCGACGACCTCGACGAGTCGCTGCGGTTGATCGACGTCGTCGAGGGCGTCGCCGGACACATCATGTTGGGCGACAAAGAGATCTCGGCGAGCCAGCTCGCCGAACGACTCGGCTTCTCGCCCGCACGGCAGCGCACACCGGTCGGCGATCTGTCCGGCGGCGAACGTCGTCGCCTGCAGTTCACCGCAGTCCTGATGAGCGAGCCCAACGTGCTGCTGCTCGACGAGCCGACCAACGACCTGGACATCGACACCTTGCAACAGGTCGAGGACCTTCTCGACTCCTGGGCGGGCACCCTCGTCGTCATCAGCCACGACCGCTACCTGATCGAGCGGATCTGCGACTCCACGTGGGCGCTGTTCGGCGACGGCGAGCTGACGAACCTGCCGCGCGGCATCGAGCAGTACCTCGAACGGCGAATCGCCGACGACAAGAAGCCCGCCAAGGCCTCGGCGAAGGCGTCGCCGTCGGGCACGAAGACGAACGGCGACACCTCGTCCGGCGACAGTACGGTGACGCCGGCGCAGCATCAGGCGGCGCGCAAGGAGTTCAACGCCGTCGAGCGCAAGATGGAGAAGCTGTCCTCGCAGGTCGCGAAGTTGCACGAGAAGATGGCCGAGCACGACCAGAGCGATTACGCGGGGCTCGGCGATCTCACCGAGAAGGTGCGGGCGGCAGAGGCCGAGACCGAGCAGCTCGAAGAGCGTTGGCTGGAGCTTTCGGAGATAGTCGGCTGACGTAGCGTGGTCACCATGTCTTACATCCGTACCTCGGTGAGCAACGGCGTCGGCGAGATCGTTCTGGACCGACCGAAAGCCCTCAACGCCCTCGACCAGTCGATGATCGACGACCTGTACGAGACCCTCACCGCGTGGGGCGACGACGATGCTGTCGAGACCGTCCTCGTCACCTCGTCGAGCGACCGTGCGTTCTGTGCGGGCGGCGACATCCGCGCGATTCGCGACAGTGCTCTCGCGGGCGACACCGCCGCGGTCACCAAGTATTTCGCGAGCGAGTACCGCGTCAACCAGTTGATCGCCGAATACCCGAAGCCGTACGTCGCGCTGGTCGACGGAGCCGCGATGGGCGGCGGCCTCGGCATCAGCGTCCACGGCGAGATCCGGGTGGTCACCGAGAAGGCGCTGATCGCGATGCCGGAGACTGCCATCGGCTTCTTCCCGGACGTCGGAGCCACGTATTTCCTCCCGCGTCTGCCTGCAGGCGTCGGCATGTGGCTCGGACTGACCGGCGCTCGTGTGCGCGGCTCGGACGCCGTCGCACTCGGCCTCGCGACGCATTACGTGCCGTCCGAGGAGTTGGCCACGGTCGCCGACTCCATCCGGTCCGGCGCAGGGCTCGCCGAAGCGCTTGCCGATCACCGTGATCCGGTGGAGCCGTCGCTGCCGCTCCGCAAGATCGCCGACTACTTCGGTGACGTGAGCGTCGACGCAGTGGTCGGTGGCCTGCGCGGCGCTGTCGGCGACGACTGGGCAGAAGAGATGTTGGCGTTGCTGGGGTCGGCGTCGCCGACGAGTCTGTTCGTCACCGCGCGACTGCTGGAGGAGGGCGGCTCGTCGTCGCTGGCGGAATGCCTCGAGCGTGAGCTGTCGACGGCGGAGAAGATCACCGCGCACCCGGACTTCGCTGAAGGGGTCCGCGCAGTGCTCGTGGACAAGGACCGGAATCCGTCGTTCACGCCGCCGACGATCGCCGAGGTGTCGCCGGAAGCCGTCGCCGAGATCATCTGACCGGACTACCGCTGCACGTCGAAGCGCCCCGTCAGTCTCGCCGTGAGCGGCGTAGACGTCGGCGCGGGATCCTCGTCGTAGGGGACGTCGTCGGACGGGGCGAACGGATCCGCATTCTGGGCGACGGCCTGGGTGCAGGTGAAGCGTCCGGCGGTATGGCGTCCACTGACCTTCGTGAGCGTCAGTGAGCAGGCGGGCGCCGTGTAATAGGTCCCGGCGGCGGACACGCCGACCATCGCGCTGATCGGGTCCGTCAGCTCGCCGACGGTCCGGTTCGCCGGCGTGCGCTCGCCGGTGAGCGCGGACGCGAGGAACTCGAACTGGCCGCCCTCGCCGTTGCCGCCCGAGAACGTGAACAGCAGGGAGTCCGGTGGGCTCTCCACGGACTCGTTGCCCCATTTGGCGAATTCAACGCACTGGCTGCGTCGGCCGTCGGACGGTTCGATCTTGACCTGCATGACGCCGCGGGAGTACTTCAGTCCGTACGCACTGCGGTTCACTGTGCCGGTCGGCGTCGCCTCGTCGCAGTCGGCGAGCGACAGACGTGGTGCACCGGACGGCTGGGACGGGTCAGTCGACTCGTCGACAGGGGAGGTCCCACACGCGGCGAGGGCGAGCGAGAGGGCGAGAGACCCGGCAGCCCAGGACCCTGCAGCCCGGTGCACGCGCATGTCAGTCGGCTGCGGCGACGAGGGGCTCCAGGAGGAGGTCCTTGTGTTCCTTCTCGATGTACTGCAGGCGCCACTTGTCGCTGAACAGGGCGAGGATGGCTCCGTCGGTGCGGGTGAAGACTTCGACGCCGCGCTGCCTGTTCAGTTCGGGTGCGCTCGCCTCGTCGGTGCGCCGCGCCAGCGCATAGCCGAGCGGTTCGATCACGGTGTCGACGTTGAACTCGGCCTTCATGCGGGCGGTCACCACCTCGAATTGCATCGGACCGACGGCCGCGAGAACAGGCGAGGCGTCGCCGCGCAGGTCGTTGCGCAGCACCTGCACGACGCCTTCGGCGTCGAGCTGGTCGATGGCCTTGCGGAACTGCTTGTACTTGTCGGCGGTCGTCACCCGCAGCGACGAGAAGTGCTCGGGCGCGAACGAGGGGATCGGCGGGTACTGAACCTTGGGATCGAGGTAGAGGGTGTCGCCGGGGGCGAGGGCCATCGCGTTGACGAGGCCGACGACGTCGCCCGGGTAGGCGGTGTCGACGGTGGCACGGTCGCGACCGAAGACGGCTTGCGCGTACTTGGTGGCGAACGGCTTCCCGGTCTGCGCGTGACTGACGACCATGCCGCGCTCGAACTGTCCGGAGACGATCCGCATGTAGGCCAGGCGGTCGCGGTGCGAACTGTCCATGCCTGCCTGAACCTTGAAGACGACGGCGCTGAACGGGTCGGCGACCTCACGGGTCGAGTCGTCGATCGCGACGCGACCGCGCGGCGGGGGAGCGAACTCGACGAGCGCCTCCAACAGTTGGCGCACACCGAAGTTGAGCATCGCCGACGTGAAGATCATCGGCGACGTCTGACCGGCCAGGAACATCTCCTGGTCGTGGTCCTGCCCGAGTTCGCCGAGGAGTTCGCTCTCCTCGGACGCCGCGACCCACGCTGCGCCTTCGGTGTCCCGCGCGGTGTCCGCGTCGAGGATCGACTCGGGCGCGACCTTCGCGCCGCCCGCGGTCCGGGTGAACTTGATGTACTCGCCGGTGCGGCGGTCCAGCAGTCCGCGATAGTCGCCTGCGATGCCGACCGGGACGTACAGGGGTGTCGGGATGAGGCCGATGCGCTCGCTGATCTCGTCGATCAGCTCCAACGGGGTCTGTCCGGGACGGTCCCACTTGTTGACGACGGTGATCACCGGGATGCCGCGGTGGCGGCACACCTGGAACAGTTTCAACGTCTGCGGCTCGAGGCCCTTCGCTGCGTCGATGAGCATGACGGCGGCGTCGACGGCGGTCAGCACGCGGTAGGTGTCCTCGGAGAAGTCCGAGTGGCCCGGCGTGTCGACGAGGTTGATGACGTGCGGGAGGTCGGGGTCGTCGCCGGTGGCCGCGTATTTGAACTGCAGCGCAGTGGAACTGACGGAGATGCCGCGGGCCTTCTCCATCTCCATCCAGTCCGAGACGGTCGAGCGTCGCCCGCCCTTGCCGTGGACGGCACCCGCCTCGCTGATCATGCGGGCGTGCAACGCCAACGCTTCGGTCATCGTCGACTTGCCCGCGTCGGGATGGGAGATGATGGCGAACGTGCGACGGCGCTTCACTTCACGCCCGATGACCTCGGAACTCACCCGTCTACGCTATCGGGCCGGAGGTTGTTGCAGCAAAAATCGACTCGCGACCCTCCTGCCCCCAAACTCGCGTTGCACGTTTGAACGTTCGATCGTGCAACGCGAGATCGGGGGTAGAAGACGCTGTCAGGGGTCACTCGAACGGGATCGGCGGCATCGTGACGACCTGAGCGGCGTAGCTAAGACCCGCGCCGTAGCCGAGGAGCAGAGCGGTGTCGCCCGGCTTGGCAGCTCCGGTGGAGAGCATCGTCTCCATGGCGAGGGGGATCGAAGCGGCCGACGTGTTGCCGGTGGTCTCGATGTCGTTGGCGACGGCCGTCGTCTCCGGGAACTTGAGGCTCTTGGCCAGCAGGTCGTTGATGCGCGTGTTGGCCTGGTGCGGGACGAACACGTCGATGTCGGACGCGTCGACTTTCGCGACGTCGAGAGCGCGCTGCGCGGCCTTGCCCATCTCGAACGCGGCCCACCGGAACACAGCTGTGCCCTGCAGCCGGATGTACGGGCGCTTGGAGTGGTCGTCGCTGTCGATGTAGCTGAGCCAGTCGATGTCCTGACGGATCGCGTCGAACTGAGTGCCGTCGCTGCCCCAGACCACCGGGCCGAGGCCCTGCTTCTCGGTCGGTCCGATCACGACGGCTCCTGCGCCGTCGCCGAAGATGAAGCAGTTGCCGCGATCGGTCATGTCGAGTGTCACCGACAGTTGCTCGGCGCCGATGACGAGGACGTTGGTCGCGCTGCCGCCGCGCACCATGTCGCCGGCCAGCGACATCGCGTAACCGAAGCCGGCGCAGCCGACGGTCACGTCGAACGCAGGGACCCCGTTGGCGCCCAGTTCGGTCGCGATCTTCACTGCGCCCGCGGGTGTCTGCAACAAGTGCGTGTTGGTTGCGAGGATGACGGCGTCGATGTCCGTCCCGGACAGGAGAGCGTTCGCGATCGCGGTGCGTCCGGCGTTGACGCCCATCTCGACGACGGTCTCGTCGTGCCGTGCGAAACGTCGAGTCTTGATGCCGGTACGCGTGTAGATCCACTCGTCAGACGAGTCGATGTTCTCGCATATCTCGTCGTTGGTGACGACGCGCTCTGGTCGGTACGCGCCGATCCCGAGCATGCCGATGTTCTTGATACCGGTCGCTTCGTGCAGTTCCACCATGGACGATCTCCTCCGAGCTCTTCGTCTGTATCCCTCACCGTCTCACGTTCCGATGGCTACCGGGAAGTACTAGTTTCGTCGGCCCCCCCGCCCGCTGGTCGAGCCCCACTGCTGGTCGAGCCCCACTGCTGGTCGAGCCCACTGCTGGTCGAGCGGAGTCGAGACCACGACGCTGGTCGAGACCGGCCGAGACTGTCGGAGGCTCCTGCTAAATCTGTTGACACACCTCGATCGGCACGGGAACCATGAATTCCGTCCGTTTCGGACTCAATACTTTCCGGACCGTGCGACTTCCGGAGGAAGCGACTCGCGAATGATCCATGCCAGAGGGCTCGTTCAGACGTTTACGACGGGTAGGGGTAAGCAACTCAAACAGGTTCGCGCAGTCGACGGGGTCGATCTCGACATCGCAGAAGGGGAGGTCGTCGGCTTCCTCGGCCCCAACGGCGCGGGTAAGACCACCACGCTGCGAATGCTCACGACACTTCTACGTCCGACGGAGGGCACGGCGACGGTCAACGGCTTCGACGTCCTGACCGAGTCGGTACAGGTGCGCCGGAGTATCGGTTACGTGTCTCAGGCCGGGTCGACGTTCTCGCAGGCGCTTGCGGGCGACGAGGTCAGCGATCACGGCCAGCTGTACGGCATGTCACGGCGGGACGCGGTGGTTCGCGGCAAGGAGTTGTTCGACCAACTGCAACTCGACGGCTTGTGGGACCGCATGCCGAAGAACATGTCGGGCGGACAGAAACGTCGTCTCGACATCGTGATGGGCCTGATCCACGATCCGACGTTGGTGTTCCTCGACGAGCCGACCACCGGACTCGACCCGCAGGCCCGCGCCAATCTGTGGGAGCACATAGCGAGGCTCCGCACCGACCGCGGCGCCACCGTGTTCCTCACGACCCATTATCTCGACGAGGCCGACGCATTGTCGGACCGCATCCTCATCATCGACAACGGCCGGATCGTCGCCGCCGACACTCCGGAGAACCTGAAGTCGCAGGTGTCGGGCGACCTCGTCCGTCTCGAACTCGGCGATCGAGCGCACGTCGCCGCGGTCGCGCAGTCGCTCGAGTCAGTCGGCACCGACGTCGAGATCGATGGGACCGCGCTCAGTGCGCGCGTCCGCGGATCGGCACGGATAGTTCCCGGTCTTCTCCGCGACCTCGACGGGCGGGGCGCGATCCTGGAGGGAATCGAGATCGTCAAACCGACGCTCGACGACGTCTTCCTCACCTTGACCGGTCGTTCGCTGCGCGATGACACCCCTGCTGATGACACCCCCGATGGCGATCCGACGGCGCGAACCGAGAAGGAGGCGCTGTGATGGCATTCGCCACCGAGTCGTACGTCGTGTTCCGTCGTCAGCTGCGAATGAATCTCCGGAATCCCGCGTGGGTGCTCATCGGCATCATGCAGCCGGTCATGTATCTGCTGCTGTTCGGTCCGCTGCTGAAACCACTGGTGACACAGTTTCCCGGGGCCGGCGACAACGCGTACACGTTCTTCGTTCCCGGGCTGCTCGTACAGCTCGGCATCTTCGGCGCGATGTTCGCCGGATTCAGTCTCATCGGCGAATGGCGTGAAGGTGTCATCGAAGCCGAGCGCGTCACCCCGGCGAGCCGGACCGCGCTGCTGTTCGGCCGAATACTGCGCGACCTGCTGCAACTGTTGGTGCAGGCGCTCATCTTGATCGGTCTCGGCTACGTCATGGGCATGCGGGGCGCGATCGTCGGCGTGCTCGTCGGCCTCGTCATCACTCTTCTCGTCGGCGGGGCATGCGCCGCGGCGTCGAACGCTCTGGCGCTCACCACCAAGAGCGAAGACGTGATGGCTCCGGTCATCAACATGGTGATGATGCCGATCCTGCTGCTGTCCGGGATCCTGCTGCCGATGACGATCGGTCCCGAATGGCTGCAGCGGGTCAGTGACTTCATCCCGTTCCGCTGGATCACCGACGGCGTCCGCAGTTCGTTCCTGGGGGACGTGATGTCGTCTCAGGTCGGGTGGGGGCTGCTTGCAGCGCTCGTCCTCAGCGCTCTCGGCACCTGGTGGGGCACTTCCGTGTTCCGGAAAGAGAACGCTTGAGTGGATCTCGACTCCGCTCGATCAGCAGGAAGGCTCGATCAGCGGCAGCCCCGCTGGTCGAGACAGCTCCGCTGGTCGAGCGGAGTCTGCGAGACAGCTTCGCTGGTCGAGCGGAGTCGAGGCCCCTTACGGCAGCAGCAGGTGCTTGGCGAGCGGACCGGGCTTCGCGTCCTCTAGGCCGTCGAAGCTCGAGACCTTCGGGGCCGGCGGCAAGGTGACGACGCCGCCGGCGTAGCTCAGTCCGGCGCCGAAGCCGAGAATCAACGAGGTCGCGCCGCCCTGAGCCTTGCCGGTGGCGAGGAGTTCCTCCATGGCGAGCGGGATCGACGCTGCCGACGTGTTGGCGGTGTTCTCGATGTCGTAGGCCATCGGCAGTTCGTCCGGGAAGCCGAGGTTCTTCTTCATCAGATCGTTGATGCGGGCGTTCGCCTGGTGCGGTACGAACACCTCGATGTCGTCGAGGGTCGCGCCCGAGATCGACAACATGTTGCCGAGAGCCTTCGGCAGTGTGATCGCGGCCCACCGGAAGACGCTCGGGCCTGCCATGTTGATCACCATGCGACCGACGGGGTCGGTCTCGGGATCCTTGCCCTGGTATTCGACGGCACGCGCCATGTACGAGACGGTGTCGAAGTTCTGGATGATCGCGTCGGCATGCTCGCCGTCGCTGCCCGACACCATCGGCGAGATGCCGTTGGTCTCGCTCGGTCCGACGATCACGGCGCCTGCGCCGTCACCGAAGATGAAGCCCGTCGACCGGTCGGTCACGTCGAGGCCGACGGACATCGTCTCGACACCGATCACCACGACGTAGGTGGCACTGCCTGCGCGGATCGCGTCGGCGGCCACCCCGAGTGCGTAGCCGAACCCGCCGCACCCGGCGGACACGTCGAACGCCGACACCCCGTTGAGGCCGATGTCGTTGGCGACGATCGGGGCGCCGTGCGGCACGTTGTACGGCCAACTGCTGGTGGCCATGATGACCATGTCGATCTTCTCGCGGTCGACGTCGGAGTTGTTGATCGCGCGTTCGGCGGCTGCCGACGACATGCTGCGGATCGATTCGTCACCGCTGATCCAACGTCGGGCCCGGATGCCACTTCGCTCGTGGATCCACTGGTCCGACGAGTCCAGAACGGTGCAGAGCTCATCGTTCGTCACCAGCCGCGCAGGCCGGTACGCACCGATGCCGAGCATCGCCACATTCTGATGTCCAGACGGAGTCGCCAGTGTCGCCAAGATGTCTGTCCTTCGCTGTCTGCCCGACACTGCTTCGCGACGGGGTTCGGGGGGAATTCTACGTCTGCCGTTGTCGTCCGTTCAGGGCAGGGAGGCGGGTCGTGTCTCCCGTGCACGCAGCGTGACGAGTCCGCCGAGGATCGAGAGGGCGCATGCTGCCGCGAACACGAGCCAGAACCCGCCGACCAACGCGACCAGACCGGCGCCCAGGACGGGGCCGAGGAGTTGGCCGAGGGCTGCGGCGACGTTGACGATGCCGAGGTCTCGGCCATGGTCCTGTTCGTACGGCAGAAGGTCGGTGGCGAAGGCGAGGCCCGCCGTCGAGAACGCACCGTAACCGACACCCATGATCGCGGCGGCGATCAACGTCGCGGTGAACGTCGGGCTGGCGACGACGACGATGCCCGCTACGGACTGGACGATCGCCGCGGCCACAGTCAGCGCGCGACGATGCCCGAGGCGGTCGGCGATCAGACCGGACGCGATCGATGCGCCGACCACGAACACCGTGTAGACGACGACGAGGATCAGCAGGTTGTCCTCGGCGTCGGTCTCGGCTTGTCCGAGGCCGTACAGCAGAAAGAACAGGAACAGGGAGGTGCCGAGTGCGTTGCCGACATTGGTGACGAGGCGGCCGGTCAGCATCCACGCGAAGTCCTTGTCGCGCAGCGATGCCCACCGATCGTGGCGTTCGTCGACGGCGAGCAGGGCGCGCGGGACCACGGGGTCGGGCAGTCCGAACGCGGCCCAGGTCCCGAGGACCGCCATGACGGCGGCGAGCAGGAGGTAACCGGGGAGGACGTCGAGTCCGAGGAGTACGACGGCTCCCACTCCGAGCACGATGCCCAGTGCTTGAGACGAGCCGACGGCTGCGGCCGCGCCGCCGCGCCGGTCGACGGGAAGCTGGTCGGCGATGAGCGCGCTGAACGCGGCCGACGCGACGCCGATACCGGTGCACACGCCGATCCACGCAGCTCCGACGAGCCATGGTTGGTGCGCGAGCCCGGTGAGCACCAGTGACAGGGCGATCAACCAGGTTCCGCCGAGCGCCCACACACGTCGTCGGGCACCGAGACCGGCGGGCATCCGCGTGCCGTCGGTCCTGTCCGATGCGGCGCCTGCCAGCGGACCGGCGACGACGCCTGCGAGCCCGCCGACCCCGAGGATCAGGCCGGAGAGGACGACGCCGCGGATCCATTCGTCGCCGCCGTCGGAGACCTGATCGTTCAGTTGCAACGGCAGCAGCAGTTGCAGGGGAGTCAGTTGGACCATCCAGATGGCGAGCCACGCCAGGGTGAACAGCGTCATCCAGCGGCGACTGCCCGCCGCGGCCTGCTTCACCTGCGATTCTCCGCGATCAGTCGGCGATACCAGTCGTACGACGCTTTCGGTGTGCGATCTCCCGTGTCGAAATCGACATGTGCGAGGCCGAACCGCTGCGTGTAGCCGTCGGCCCACTCGAAGTTGTCCATCAGCGACCAGACGGTGTATTCGTCCACGCGGACGCACGCTGCCATGGCGTCGCCGACGGCGCGGATGTGGCCGTCGAGATAGGCGATGCGCTCGGCGTCGTCGATCGTGCCGTCGGAGGTGTCCGGCTCGGGGAACGACGCCCCGTTCTCGCTGATGATCACGGGCGGCAGGTTCGGGTAGCGCTGAGAGAAGTCGACGAGGAGTTCGCGGAGAGTGCTTGGGACGATCGGCCACTCGGGTCCGAAACCGGTCACCGGCACGCCGGGCGTCGGCACGATCTCGAACGGAATCGGATTGTCAGGACCGGGAGCGGTCACCGTCGTCGGATTGTAGAAGTTGATCGCGTAGAAGTCCGGCGGGATCGAGATCACGTCCAGGTCGCCGTCGACGATCGGCAGCTCGACGTCGATTCCCGGCAGGTCCGGGTATGCGCCGGTGAGGATCGGATCGGCGAACAGGCGATTGTGGACCGCGTCGTACGCGGCTACGGCGGACGCGTCCTCGGGGGAGTCGTGGAGCGGCCGGACATGCGTGTGATTGTTGGCGACGCCGACAGCCCGGGCTCCGTGCTCGCGTAAGACGCGGGCCGCGTGACCGTGTGCCAGCAACTGGTGGTGGGCCGTCGGGAGGGCGTCGAACAGTAGGAACTCGCCGGGAGCGAGCGCGCCGATCGCGTAGCCTTCCAGCGTCGTCATCGCTGGTTCGTTGACGGTGTACCAGTTCTCGACGCGGTCGCCGAGTCGTTCGGCGACGATCTCCGCGTAGTCGGTGAATCGGCCGACGATGTCGCGGACCGTCCACCCGCCCGCCTCGTGCAGGCCGATCGGCAGATCCCAGTGGTAGAGCGTCGGGAACGGGGTCACGCCCGCGGCGAGGAGGTCGTCCACCAACCGTGAGTAGTAGTCGAGTCCTGCGGCGTTTCCCGGGCCGCTGCCGTCGGGCTGAACGCGTGTCCAGGAGATGGAGAATCGGTAGCGGTCCAATCCGAGGTTCGCGGCGAGAGTCACGTCGTCCGCCCAGCGGTGATAGCTGTCGGGACCGGGGTCGGCGGTCGAGCCGTCGACCACCTTTCCCGGGGTGTCGACCCAGGCGTCCCACACCGATCGGCCTCGTCCGTCCGCAGATCGCGCGCCTTCCACCTGGAACGCCGCGGTCGCCGCGGACCATCGGATGGGGCGGGGGAGGACGGGCACGTCCGGCATACGGCTCCTTCGCGAACGGCGATGTTGATCGATCGATCAGTTAATGGTCGAGATCATCATCGCCGATCGGCCGAGCTATCGTGCGAAGACGGCGAAAATGCCGGCAGTCACCAGGCGTGGACGACGTTCTGCGCGGCCTCGAGTCCTTGCTTCACCAGGAGTTCGGCGGCGTCGACACCGTTCGCGATGAGCAGATCGACGTCGGCTCGTGTCGCGGACGGGAACGGTTTGAGGACGAAGTCCGCAGGGTCCTGCCGACCGGGTGGACGCCCGATGCCGAGCCGCACGCGCAGATAGTCGCGGGTGCCGACGGCGGATGTGATGGACCGCAGACCGTTGTGTCCGCCTTCGCCGCCGCCCTGTTTGAGCCGGACCTGACCGAAGTCGATGTCGAGTTCGTCGTGCAGGACGATCAGGTCGGCGGGGGACACCGAGTAGTACGCGGCGAGCGGACCGATCTGACGGCCCGTCACGTTCATGTAGGCGCGAGCCTTGGCGACCATCACCGGTTCTCCACCGATCCGGACGGTCGCGGTCTCGGTGCCCGAACGCTTGTGCACCGAGTATTTCTCGCCGTACGAGAAGACCAGGCTGTCGGCGACCATGGCCCCGATGTTGTGCCTGGTCTTCTCGTAGGTTGGACCCGGGTTGCCGAGTCCGACGATGAGCTTCACTTACTCGTCGGCAGCCTCGGTGGCGTCGCCCTCGGCGTCGCCCTCGATCTCGTCCTCGGTGGCCGCAGCGGACTTCGCCTCGTTGACCGCGACGATCGCGTACTCGGGGTTGGTGACGAGGGTGACGCCCGACGGGATGTTCAGGTCGCCTGCGGTGACGAGAGTGCCCGCCTCGGCGTTCTCGACGTCGACGATGATGCTCTCCGGAATGTGCATGGCCTCTGCCTCGACCTCGACCGAGCTGGCCTCCTGCACGGTGAGCGTTCCGCCCATCGGGGTGCCCTCGACGAGGACGGGGATGTCGACGACGACCTTCTCGCCGCGGCGGATGACGAGGAAGTCGATGTGCTCGACGTAGTCGCGCAGCGGGTGGACGTCCACCTGGCGGGCCAGCACGAGCTGGCTGGTGCCCTCGATGTCGAGATCGATGACGGCGTTGAGGCCGTAGTTACGCAGAATGGTGTTCAGCTCCAGCTTGGGGAGCAGGAGGTGCTGAGGGTCGGTGCCGTGGCCGTAGACCACAGCGGGGACCAGGCCCTCGTTGCGGGCGCGGCGCGCGGCGCCCTTGCCCCGGCCAGTGCGGATGGTGACGCTCAGCGTCGGAGTCTTGTTCGACATGGCATGTCCTCCAGTAGATTTCGGTTCGGTGGCGCCGCAGCGAGCGGCATCGACACGCAGAACCTGATCGCCCGAGCGGGCGTGGAGGAGTCCGCAGTCGCGCCGATCACGGTGAACAATCACCCTCGCCGAGACAACGGGAAAGAGTCTACCATGTGGTCATGACGTCACAGAATCCGGTTGACCTGGTCCGACACTTCTTGACCGGCCTCGCTGCGGGTGATGTGGAGTCGGCGCTCGCCGACGTCGACGACGGCATCGTCTACACGAACGTCTCGCTGCCGACGGTGCGCGGAATGGCGAAGTTCGCTTCGATCATGCGCGCGTTGGCCCGGCCAGGATTCGGATTCGACGTCCAGATCCTCGCGATCAGCGCGGACGCCGACGGTGTCGTGCTCACCGAACGCCTCGACGAACTGAAGGCCGGCCCGCTCCGCATCCGATTCTGGGTGTGCGGCCGTTTCGAGGTCCGCGAAGGCCGAATCACGGTGTGGCGCGACTACTTCGACTTCCTCGACGTCACCAGAGGCTTCTTCCGCTCCCTCCTCGGCGTCGTCCTCCCGTCCGCCAACCGGAAGTTCGACGGCGTCGGCAAGTAGGCCCGCGCCGGCTGGTCGAGCGGAGCGCTGTCCTGAGCGAGCGCAGCGAGTCGAAGGGTCGAGACCCCTCCGCTGGTCGAGCGGAGTCGAGACCACCCTCCGCTGGTCGAGCGGAGCGTCGTCCTGAGCGAGCGCAGCGAGTCGAAGGGTCGAGGCCCTTACAAGATCTCGTCGACGCCTTCGGCCGGACGGGCGAGACGGGTGCCCTTGTCGGTGACGACGAACGGCCGATGGACGAGGACGGGATGTTCGACCATCGCGTCGAGGATCGCGTCGTCGGACGCGTCGGCGAGTCCGAGCTCGCTGTAGAGTGTTTCGCGTTCGCGGACCGCCTGGCTTGCGGTGACTCCGGCATCGGCGAACAGCTTCGTCAGTTGTTCGCGGGTCCAGCCATCGGTCAGATATTCGACGACGGTGACGTCGGCGCCTGCGCTCTCGAGCCGCTCCAGCGTCTTGCGCGACGTCGCACAGCGGGGATTGTGATAAATCGTTGCGTCCACAGTTCCACTATACCGCCTGCGACGAGCGGGTTACGGTGCAGACATGAGGGCAGCGGTGCGCTTGATCATGGCGGGGTTCTTGGTCTTCGTCGCGGTTGGTGCCACGAGCGTCTCGCCGGGAACGGCGTGCGCGTGCAGTTGCCTTCCGTTGACCGCCGACGAGGTCGCGCGTGATGCGGGCGTCGTCGTTCAGGGTCGCGCCGTCGGGGAGGTGGAGCGGGGCGGTGACCGGATATACGAGTTCGAGGTCGACGCGTCGTACAAGGCTCGTGTCCACGAACGCATCGAGATCGCGACGTCTCTGGTCAGCGCGTCGTGCGGCGTCGAGTTGGAGATCGGCAGGCAGCGCACGCTGGCGTTGTCGTTTGGCACGCCGATCGGCGGCGACCCGGAGCCGTCGACACCGGGGTGGACAGCATCGTTGTGCAGCAACATCTCCGACCTCGGGGCCGCCGCGATGCCGGCCGCGGCCGGTCCGCGGCTGACGCCCCTCGCTGGGGCGGGCCGACCGAACGGCGCGTCGGACGTTGCCGACCCGGAGACGACGAACGACGCCGCGAGCTCGTCTCGAACCTGGTGGTTCGTGTCGATCGGGGTGCTCGCAGGCGTCGTCGTCGTGATCGGGGTTGTGGTCGCGGCACGTCGGACGCGCCGCTGACCGTTACGCGCTTCCGTTGAACAGGCTGGTGACCGAGCCGTTCTCGAAGACCTCGCGGATCGTGCGAGCGAGCAGCGGGGCGATCGACAGCACGGTGAGGTTGTCGAACCGCTGGTCCTCCGGGATCGGGAGGGTGTCGGTGGAGATCACTTCGCGCGCACCGCAGCTCGCGAGGCGCTCGGCGGCGGGGTGCGAGAACACTCCGTGCGTGGTGGCGATGATGACATCGCCTGCGCCTGCCTCCTTGAGGACGTTGACGGCGCCCGAAATGGTGCCACCGGTGTCGATCATGTCGTCGATGAGTACGCAGGTCTTGCCGGAGACGTCGCCGACCACGCGGTTCGACTTGATCTGGTTCGGCACGTCGGGGTCGCGCGTCTTGTGAACGAACGCCATCGGTGCGCCGTCGAGTTCGTCGGCCCACTTCTCGCCGACCTTGACGCGGCCGGCGTCCGGCGACACGACGCAGATGTTGGAGGTGCCGTACTTGTTGCGCACATACTCGGCGAGCTGGCCCTGTGCGTGCATGTGGTCGACGGGGCCGTCGAAGAAGCCCTGGATCTGATCGGTGTGCAGGTCGACCGTGATGATGCGGTCGGCGCCTGCGGTCTTGAGTAGATCGGCGACGAGGCGGGCCGAGATCGGCTCACGGCCGCGGTGCTTCTTGTCCTGGCGGGCGTACGGGTAGAACGGCAGGATCGCGGTGATGCGCTTGGCCGACCCGCGCTTGAGCGCGTCGATCATGATGAGCGTTTCCATGATCCACTGGTTCATCGGGTAGGGGCAGCTCTGCAGGACGAATGCGTCGCTGCCGCGAACGGAGTCCTCGAAGCGAACGAAGATCTCGCCGTTGGCGAAGTCGCGAGCGGTCTGCGGGGTCAAAGGCACACCGAGAGAGTCGGAGACGGCCTGCGCCAGTTCGGGGTGCGCGCGACCCGCGAACAGCATGAGGTTCTTCTGGTTGTCAGTAGTCCAACTCATCGGCTAGCTCTTATTCTCCTGGTCTCGACCGTTCTTGGCTCGGACCGCCGCGTCTGCGGCAGCCGTTCCGGGGCGCTTGGTGGGCACCCAGTCTTCAATGATGCGCTGTGAGCCAGCGCTCACCGATAGTGCACCCGATGGAACGTCCCCCCGGAGCACGGTACCCGCACCTGTGTACACACCGTCACCGATCGTGAGCGGTGCCACGAACATGTTGTCCGAACCGGTCCGGCAGTGTGAACCGATCACGGTTTTGTGCTTGTCGACGCCGTCGTAATTGACGAAGACGCTCGACGCGCCGATGTTCGTGTACTCGCCGATCTCGGCGTCGCCGACGTACGTCAGGTGCGGAACCTTGGTGCCGGTGCCGATCTGCGCGTTCTTCGTCTCCACGAAGGCGCCGATCTTGCCGGACTCGCCGAGGTCGGTGCCCGGCCGCAGGTAGGCGAACGGTCCGACGGTGGCGCCCGCCCTGATGTGCGCGTCGGATCCGTGGGTGCGGATGACGGACGCGCCTTCGCCGACGACGACGTCGGTGAGAGTCGTGTCCGGGCCGACGACGGCGTCGTCGGCGATCACGCAGCGGCCACGCAGTTGGGTGCCCGATTCGATGTGTACGTCCTGACCGAGAACGACGTCGACGTCGATCCACGTGGTCGCGGGATCGACGACGGTGACACCTGCGAGCATGTGGCGTCGAACCGTGCGGCGGTTGAGCTCGGCACCGAGTTCGGCGAGTTGGACGCGGTCGTTGCAGCCGGCGACTGCGGCGGGATCCTCGACGACGTGCGCCCGCACTTCGCGGCCCGCGTTGCGGGCGATCTCGACGAGGTCGGTCAGGTAGTACTCGCCTTGCGCGTTGTCGGTGGACAGCTTCGAGAGGCCGGTGCGCAGAACGTCGGCGTCGAACGCGTAGATCCCGGCGTTCACCTCGTTAATCGCGCGCTGCTGGTCGGTGGCGTCCTTGTGCTCGACGATGGCTGTCACCCCGCCGCTGCCCTCGCGGACGATCCGGCCGTAGCCGGTCGGGTTCGGTACGACGAAACTCGTGAGCGTCACCGCGGCGCCGTCGTGGGCGGTGTGGGTCGCGACGAGTTCGGACAGCGTCTCGGCGTCGAGGAGCGGGGCGTCTGCGACGGTGACGAGCACCGTTCCCTGGAAGTCGGGGAGTGCCGTCATGCCGGCCCGGGCCGCGTCGCCCGTTCCGCGGGGCGCCTCCTGCTCGGCGATGAGGATCTCGCGTCCGAGCGCGTCGGCGACCGTCGCGATCTCGGCGCTGACGCGTTCGCGCTCATGACTGACGACACCGATGAGCACGTCGGGCGAGATGCCGTCTGCACCGTGCATGGCGTGTCCGACGAGCGATCGGCCGCCGATGCGATGCAGGATCTTAGGCGTCTTCGACTTCATGCGGGTGCCCGCACCGGCTGCCAGCACGATGACCGCGACTCCGGTCTGGCCGGGCTGTCTGCTCATGGATGGATCCTTCACTTGAGACTGTTGACGCTGCCGGGGAGATCCTACGCACCGAGGTCCTCCCGCCGCCTCTTGCTGCTCGAGCGTCGCCCTAACCGCCTGCTGGTCGAGCGAAGTCGAGACGCCCACCGCTGGTCGAGCGGACTCGAGACCCCTCCTGCTGGTCGAGCGGAGTCGAGACCCACCCGCTGCGGCACCATCATGACGCAGCAATCCGCCGTGGTGTAATCGGCAACACTCCTGATTTTGGTTCAGGTATTCCAGGTTCGAGTCCTGGCGGCGGAGCAACGCTCTACTCTTCGAGGTACACCGTCGCGTCGGTCAGCGTTCCGTCCGAGAACTCACACATCGCAACCGCGTGGCGGTCGCCGTCGGACAGGCTCACGGTCACGTAGTCACCCGCCGAGATGAACTTAGACGCCGCCGCGCCTTCGAGCTTTCCGCGGAGAGTTGCTGCGCCCTGGACGCGCTGCGCGCCCCACGTCACGTTCACATCGGCGAATGCAGCAAGCCTGGAGTCGTCACTGCCGTTGACTGCATCGAGAAACTGCGCTGCCGTCTTCTTGCCCGCTGCCCCGACCCGCTTGAAGCCGCGCGCGAAGCCCAACGATCCCGACATGCCCTGGTTCTTCAGGAGTCGTGCCGACAGCCGCAACGACGACGGCAGCGCCCAGAAGCCCTTCCTGCCGAACTGCGCGACCATCGTCGGCAGTTCCCAATGTGCGTACAAGCCGCGGACATGATCGTCGTCGGTCAGTTCATACCGGAGATGCATTGGGACAATGAGGATCACACGATCGGTCATGCGGATCTCGAGTTCCAGATCGCGTACTACGGTGCTGCCGCACACGATGTCGTGCTTCGGATGGAAGACGACGTCGTTGGGTGCGATGAATGTGTCGTAGAACCGGCCGAGTTGCTCGGGACCCTGGTGGATGTCCGAACCCACCGGGTCGTTGACGATCCCGTCAGAGGCGAACAGCGCCAACCACTTCCGCTTGTCGTGGGCGGCGACGGCGGCAGGCGATTGTTCGACGATCGACAGTTTCTCTTCGCGGCTGGACATCGTGGGATCCTACCGCCGGGCGAGTGGCTCTTCCGCCGTTCGTCGAGCCCCATTCTTCTCGTTCGTCGAGCGTCCCCACTCCGCTGGTCGAGCGAAGTCGAGACCGCCTGACGCGACCACCGCCGCCCGCTGTGGCACAATCATGACGCAGTAATCCGCCGTGGTGTAATCGGCAACACTCCTGATTTTGGTTCAGGTATTCCAGGTTCGAGTCCTGGCGGCGGAGCAACGTGAACGTGCTGGTAGCGGTGCGCTTCTGGGGTTCTGGGGTCGGGCGCTCATTCGTAATTGACTAACCCTCTCGTTGGTGTCACCTGCTGACACCAACGAGAGGGTTAAGGTCGACCACGCCGCGCGAGCTACTTGTAATGCGGGTTGTTCGTGTACGGCAACTCGATGCTGATGGGCATCCGCAGCTCGGAGATATAGAGAAGGACGAACTGGCGCAGGATCTCGTCGAAGGTCCAGTACGCCTCTTTCGGCATCCCCGCTTGCAGGATGCCTTCACGCACGAGGATGAACGGTCCCCAGGCGGTCTCCAACAATGGATCCCATACCGGCTCACGCGGGATGCGAAGCTCGTTCGCGATCCGATCGCCGAGCATGAATCGTGTGAGGGCGCCCAGGACTCCGCGCGACAACAGCGTGAGATCGAGGTTGAACCCGAGATCGAGAAGCATGTCCGCGAGCTTGCGGCCCTCGGTCGTGCCCTTGAGGACGGGGTCGAGCGCGATCTTCGCCTGAGCCTCGGAGTCGGCCCACGTCGCCGGGATGAGCCCGTCCTGGATGCCGAGCATGTGCCCCGCGACCTGCCACGAATGTAGAAAGCCCGCAGATTCGGCCGGATCGATCGGCACCTGCCAACGTTTGAGCATCCGCATCACCGTGGTCGGCAGGCTATGCCAGGTCACCATCTGGTCGGCCTGGGTGATCGGCGTCTCCTGGTACGGCATGCGAGACGACCACTGGTGTTGCTGAGGCAGGAGGTGCCGAACAGCGGAATGGATGAGACGCGTCTTGACGCAGGTGACAGCCATCTCGCCACCGTCTTGATAGGCGTTGAGCGACCCGATGTCGTACCCGAGCTTCGCCGTCTTCGAGATCCGGTCCTTCAACGCGGCACCGCCGCGCGAATAATAGACGACCATCGCCTCATGTGGGATGACAGCACTCATCATGCCGCTCGCAAAGCCGTACAGGGCTCCGAGATATGTTCCCCGCTTCTGGTTGAAAGTGACTGCGTCCGCGAGCTTTCCGCGATCAGCCCAGTCGGGTAGTTCGCGTGCCTGGTCGATGAACATGCGTAGATCCGCAGGCAGCGACTTCGGGAGGGTCTGACCGTTCTTCGTCCATCCACGCAGCGCGGTGTTGACCTTGGTGACGTCGCGATGCCGATAGATGTCGGCGATGAGCTCGTCCGGCTCGTCGTCCCATGTGTGCTTAGCGTCGATCGTCGGTCCAGTGCCGGGGGAGGCGCCCGCGAGCGCAGACGTCCAACCGAATGCCGGGGCTGCGAGCAGCGCAGCTCCCGTTCCGGCTCCCACTTGTAATACGCGACGACGTGTCAGGTCTTCCATGTCTTTCCCGTCCCGAGCAAAGTAATGAAACAAGTATTTACTCTCTGTAACATTACTAGCATTCGGTGACCGTGGTCACAAGCAGATTGGTCGGAGAGGTAGCATCGAACCGGTGACGATAGAGGAGATGACTGTGCCGCCGACGTTGTTCGAACGTGCGGCCAAGCGGGCAATAAGTGCTCCGGAGCAGCGATCCGCCGATGCCACCAGAGACAAATTGCTCATCGCGGCGTACGAGCAGTTCTGTGTCGACGGAGTGGCCGGCGCCTCCATGGAGGACGTCGCCAAGCGGGCCGGAACGTCCCGCATCACGATCTACCGGAAGTTCGACAGTAAAGACGCACTCGTCGACGAAGTCATAGCCCGCGAACTGGCGAGCTACTTCGCCTTCTTCCAACAGGCGATGGCCGAAGCCGAGTCGTTCGCCGACCGAGTGGTGACCGGCTTCGTGACATCGATCCAACAGATCTGGTCCAACCCGCTCATCAAGCGGTTGATCGCCGACGACCCTGCCCTCGTTCCGGGCCTGGTCGGCGGTGGGGGCGGCCGCAACATGTACGCGGTCAGTGAGTTCGTAGCGACCGCACTCCGTAAGGAGCAGCACGCAGGCAACCTGCACCCGTCGGTGGATCCCGACCTCGCCGCCGAGCTGATCGCCCGCATCACGGGGTCATTCGTGACGATGCCGGGCGGGCAAGTCGAGCTCGACGACACCGCCCAACTCGAGGATCTCGCACGCTCCTACTTGCTCCCCATGCTGAAGGTCGTCGACGGCTGATTTCCGACACGTCCCTGACCTGCCGATTTGACGCTCCGTTTGGATGTGCGTAACTTATGTCGAGTCAGAGCGGTTCAGCCGCGAAGACAACCCCAAACACTTCCGCCAGATGATCGCAAGATCGGCTGGCGGAAATCGTGTGGGTCCAGTACAGCAAGATCGAGGCCGTTTGCCTAGCAAATCGCGATCCTGCTAGCCTGGAAAGGTCGGCCTGAAAATGGTTGGCAAACAATGTATGTGCTTGCTGGAGTTCGGCCCTGTTGTGGGTTGGTGCTGGTGGGTGTGTGTTCTTTGAGAACTCGATAGTGTGTGATGGATTTTCTTGTGCCATATTATTTTTGTTTTGTGGCTGAGATTGTCTGTTTGTGACAAGGATGAACCCTGTACTGGGTTTGTTGTTTATTTTGGATGGATTTATCAGTCAGTTTTTTGGATTGGTCAGGTTGTGCTTTCTGGCTTTGTGTCGAAATCGCCTGCTTTTGGTGGGTGTTTTGATGTTTTTTGTTGGAGAGTTTGATCCTGGCTCAGGACGAACGCTGGCGGCGTGCTTAACACATGCAAGTCGAACGGAAAGGCCCAGCTTGCTGGGTACTCGAGTGGCGAACGGGTGAGTAACACGTGGGTG
>NZ_JAKKOQ010000007.1 GCF_021738965.1 Gordonia zhenghanii
CCTTGCGGGCGTCGATGGCCATCCGCGTGGCACGATCCCGCAACTCCTTCGAGTACTTCGATGGGCGAGGCATGAAACAAGTGTCCCTTCCGGTAAAACCTGTCTCCATCAAACCCGGGACGATTCAAACCGTTCCCACGCATCGCGGAACGTTTTAACCGCCGACACGTACTTTCGGCCCATGTCCGAGTCCGCGAACGCGTCTAACGCGTCCGCGGCAGCGTGCTCGGTCGGCGCTTGATAGATCGGCTTGAGCAAGCGCACCACGGCTTTACGGTCGCTGTAGGAGACGAACGCCCATCGAGGCCCGGATCAGATGCACCACGCACGTTTGGACTGTTGCGTGCGGCCACGTGGCCTCGACGGCTTCAGCGAACCCGGTCAGCCCGTCGCAGCACACGATCAACACGTCCTGTACGCCGCGGTTACGCAGTTCCGCGCACACCGACGCCCAGAACTTCGCGCCTTCGCTCTGTTGGATCCAAATCCCGAGAACGTGTTTGACCCCGTCCATGTCCACGCCGACGGCGAGGTGGGCGGCCTTGTTCCGCACGTGTGCGCCATCGCGGATCTTGACCACGATCGCGTCGAGGTACATCACCGGATACAGGGCGTCGAGATCACGGTGTTGCCAGGTCGCGACCTCGTCAGCGACTTCCTCGGTCACCTTCGAGATCGTCTCGTGCGAGAGTTCGGTGCCGATCGTCGACGCGAGGTGGTGGGCGATATCGCGGACCGTCATCCCGCCCGCGTATAGCGAGACGATCATCGCGTCCAGACCATCGAGGCGGCGTTGGCCCTTGCGCACGAGCATCGGTGTGAACGTCCCGTCTCGATCGCGCGGGATGGCCAGATCCACATCGCCGACCTCGGTAGCGACCGTCTTCGCGCTGAATCCGTTGCGCGAGTTTGGAAACGATGCTGATTCGGGGTCTCCGGCCTCGTACCCGAGATGCTCGGTCAGCTCCGCGTTCATGCCGCGTTCGAGGGTGGCTTTGAGGAGCGAGCTCAGTAGTCCGTCCTGCCCGCCGACCGGTTCACCGGCATCGATGCGAGCGAACACCTCATCCAACGCACCCGATGCCACCAACTCACTGGCCATCTCGGTCTGCTTCTGTCGTCGATCTGCACGCGAATCATCCACGCTCACATCATCATTGATAGTCACTACAGCGGTTCCCTTCAGGGTTGAACCTCACCGCTCACACAAACCATCTGACACGCCCCGCGGCGCGAAGGAACGGTTCGCCGGCCTCGTCGAGACCTACAAGAACGAGGTCGCCGGAGCAGCAGACGGTAAGGCGCAAGCGACGCTCGACCGGCTCAGCTACTCCACGGACCTCACGGAGGCGACACTCGACGCCGACCTCGTCATCGAAGCGGTCCCGGAGATCCTCGACCTCAAGCGCAGTATCTACACCACGCTCGGGCAGGTGGCTCCAGCCAAGACGATCTTCGCCACCAACTCGTCGACCCTCCTGCCCAGTGACATCGCTGATTCCACGGGTCGTCCCGACCGTTTTCTCGCGATGCACTTCGCCAACCGCGTGTGGTCGTCGAACACCGCCGAAGTGATGGGCACCAGCCAGACGTCGTCCGAGGTGTTCGACACCATCGTCGAGTTCGCTGGCGAGATCGGCATGGTCCCGATCCCGATTCACAAGGAGAAGGCGGGTTACGTTCTCAACTCGCTCCTCGTGCCGTTCCTCAACGCTGCCCTGGACCTCGCTGCGGGCGACTACGCCGCACCCGCCGACGTCGACAAGACGTGGCGCATCGGCACCGGTTCGCCGCTCGGGCCGTTCCAGATCTACGACATCATCGGACTCAACACGCCGTACAACATTCTCGTCAACGGCGACGACCACGCAAAGGAACTCGCGGCCTGGTTGAAGACCAACTACATGGACCGGGGCAAGCTCGGCATCGCGGCAGGCGAAGGGTTTTACAAGTACAACTGACCTTCGCCGAAGTGGTCCCTTCGCCGAAACGGTCGTGCTTTAGAAGAGGCCGTTCGAGTTGAAGACGGAATAGAACCAATGGTCGGGCATCAGTTGGTTCATGGCGTGCCAGTTGCCCCAGGGGTCGCGCTGGTAGAAGCGCTCGACACCGGTGCCGTTGTCGAAGCAGACGATCCGCGAGGTGCCGAACGGGCTCCAATACGTCTCAGTGCCCTTCCGTGGTAGCTCGATCGGCGTTCGGAACTTGTGGCTGCACGGGGTGACCACTGGGTCGTACACCGTGGGCTGCGCGGCGGCCGTCGGCGCAACGCCGATGAGCCCCGCGGTCAGCGCTGCGGTAGCGATTGTGGCTGCGAGCCCTCGGCAGATGGTGGTACGCATGGATGCTTCCCTTCGGCCGGACTGTTGTGACTACTACGTCGACGTCGGGGCGAGGGTCGTTACGCCTGCTGATCGAGCGGGGGTCTCGACTTCGCTCGACCAGCGGAGGTAGGGCTCGACCAGCGGCGGAGAGGAGGTCTCGACTTCGCTCGACCAGCGGGGATGGGGCTCGACCAGCGGAGGTCTCGGCTCCGCTCGACCAGCGGGGGTAGGGCTCGACCAGCGGGGGTAGGGCTTAGAACGTCGCGAAGTGCTTGATGGTGTCCGTCCGGACGGTGCCGAACGCGGCGTTGGCGATAGGGGCGGAGAGGGCGGGCGGCAGGCCGACGCCCGCGAGCTCCATGGCGAACTTCCACACCAGGCGGGTGCCGTGCTCGGCGGGGGAGACCTCGGTGTACTCGCCGAACTTGCGCAGACCGGGGATGTTGACGCGGACGCCGCGGAAACCGTGGCGATACGTCGACGTCGCGGGGTCCTCGTCCCAGATGAAGAACTCCTCGTCCATCTTGATGAACCCCGGAGCCAAGACCACCGAACGCGTGGTGCCGACATGGTGCGGCAGCTCCGACGTGAAATCGACCGACGTGAGAGCACGACACCAATCGAGCGTGTTCTGCCTCGTGAACTCCGCCCACGCCTCCTCCGGCGAGACGGGCACCGTCACATCGATCTCGTAGCGCATGGATGCCGCGTCGTAGAACGGCTCGTCGAAGGATTCCAGATCGTAGGCCATGCCGCGAGTGTATCGGCGACGGCGACGCACATCGGGTGGAACCGAACCGGCCGCTGGTGCGTCTAACTGAGTAGAGGGACTTCACTGGCGCGGGGGATCGGCCGGGGTGGGGCCGCAGACATCGGGGGATATGCGGCTCCGCCCCGGCGCGAACGTCCGAGTGATCCGAGATCGATAATCGAATCACGTTCTGCAACAACAAGATTCACAACATGTTGTGCGGACAATGCGTTGTGAATCGAGCAGTGTTGAGCGGGTGGACGAGACACGGTGGGGTGCCCTTGACTGGGGTACGTACGCGTACTCGTTCGGTCATCGCCTCGTCGTGATCCGCAAGGTGCGAGGCTACTCTCAGGAGGTGCTCGCCGAGCGTTCCGGACTGCATCGCAACCAGATCTCGAACCTCGAGCGCGGCACGAGCAATCGCGCTCCTCACGTCGCAGACCCGTTGCTGTCCACGGTCTACCGGCTGGCGGGCGCCCTCGGCGTCCCGCC
Source organism: Gordonia zhenghanii (assembly GCF_021738965.1). Lineage (GTDB taxonomy): Bacteria > Actinomycetota > Actinomycetes > Mycobacteriales > Mycobacteriaceae > Gordonia > Gordonia zhenghanii. The sequence goes on from NZ_JAKKOQ010000007.1 coordinate 3,571, forward strand.
CGCGTATCTGTTGCCCGACCTCCGGGAATCGGTGGCGACCGCGTCGTTCGAGCAGTCGTCGCCCGCTGAACTGTCCGCCGTGGAAGAAGCGTTACGCGACCTGCTCGAACGTCGGACGGACTGACGCCCTCACACGCGAGAAGCGGCACCGGACCCGATGGGTCCGATGCCGCTCAAGAGTTCTCGATCAGGAGTGGTACGGCTCCGCGCTCACGAGCGTGACCTTGATCGTCGCGCCGCTGGGCACGGTGTACTCGCGGCTCTCGCCGACCTTCGCATCGATGATCGCTGCGCCGAGCGGCGAGCTCGGCGAGTAGATCTCCAGGTCGCTCGACGCGCCTTCTTCGCGCGTCGCGATGAGGAAGGTCTCCTTGTCGGACTCGTCGCCGTCGAAGTACACGGTGGCAACGGATCCGGGGAGGGCGACGCCCGACTCGGCGGGGGCCTCTCCGACCTTCGCGTTGTTCAACAGGTCCTGCAACTGGCGGATACGCGCCTCCTGCTGTCCCTGCTCCTCACGGGCCGCATGGTAGCCACCGTTCTCCTTGAGGTCGCCTTCTTCGCGACGCTCATTGATCTCGGCGGCAATGACTGGTCGATTCGCGATAAGCGAATCCAGCTCACCCTTCAGGCGCTCGTACGACTCCGGCGTCAACCAGGTCACCCGAGTATCAGTCATTGTGGTCTCCTTTGCTGTCCGCGAATGGACTGCTCTAAATGCAGCAACACGACCTCTCGCGAGGTCGTGCAACGTGCAGTCTATCAGTTCGTGTGTTTTATGGCACATGCCTCGCGCCGGCGGCCCCCGCTTCGAGGGCCTCCTGGTACGACGGCTCGGCTCGTTTCAGGTACGCAACGATAGCGTACGTCGCCGGCATGACGACAATCTCGACCAACGTCTTCCAGACGAAGCCGATCACCACGTAGTTGATGAAGTCCGACCACGTCGAAATGCCGATCGCGGTGGCGGCGATCGAGCAGAACACCAGCGTGTCGAAGAACTCGCCGACCACGGTGGACGTGATCAGTCGGACCCACAGGCGCCGCTCGCCTGCGCGTTCCTTCATCTTGACCAGCACGTACGAGTTCAACAGCTCGCCGACGACGTATCCGGACAGGCCGGCTGCGACGATCTGCGGAACCGACCCGAGGACCGTCTCGAACGACGACTGGCTGCCGTAGAAGTCGGCAGGCGGAAGCTTGATCGCGAGCCAGAAGCACAGCGACGCCAGCAGGATCACCACGAAACCGGCGCCGACGGTCCGCCGCATCGCGCGGAACCCGTACACCTCGCTGATCACGTCGCCGATCACATAGCTGAGCGGGAAGAGGAAGAAGGCGCCGTCGGTGACCAGGCCGTTCACGTGGAGTGGCCCGAGGTCGAACTGCAGCCAGTCGAACAGGACGACGGCCTTGGTCGCAGCGATGTTGCTGATCAGCATGACGCCGACGAAGATCGCGGTCAGGATCGGGAAGTACGGGCTCGACACCCGTGCGAACACGGCGCGATTGACCGCCGTCGTCATGCTGCGGGTTCCAGATACGGCGGGACGTTGGTGGTGCAGCCGAACACTTCGCCGATCACGGCAGGCGCGGATGTGCGGACCTCGGTCTTCGCGCCGACCTGGATCTCGCCGCCTGCCGGGATCAGCACCTCGCGACGTCCCACTTCGGATCCGTCTTCCTCGCGGGCCCGCACGACGCAGACGACGGCGTCGTCCGGATTGCTGCGGTTGACCGTGTACTGAACCGACACTGTGTCCGACGACACGATGTCGAACGCGGTCGCGTCGCCGGAGACCTCGGGGTCGGCGAACTGCTTGTAACCGAGAATCGCGATGCCCAGGCCGAGGAGTACGACGACGACAGATGCGGCGTAGAACCAGCGTCGACGGTTGGACGGTGTCCGTTCGGTCGGGTATGTGGCGCGGGGGCCACTGTGCGGAGCGCGGTCGTTGCCGCCCCCGTCTGAACTGCTCACGTGTCAATACCTACCATGAGTACTAACAGCGAGCGAAGGTGAGGAAGCGTGAGCGAACACGCGAACGGTCTGCGTCTCATGGCCGTGCACGCACATCCCGACGATGAATCGAGCAAGGGCGCAGCGACCTTGGCGAAATACGTCGCCGAGGGGCATGACGTCATGGTGGTGACGCTCACCGGCGGGGAACGCGGCGACGTGTTGAACCCGGCGATGGACCGCCCGGGAATCTTGGAGAACCTGCCGGAGGTCCGCCGCGAAGAGATGGCGAAGGCCGCGGCAGCGCTCGGGGTCCAGCACGACTGGCTCGGATACATGGACTCCGGTCTGCCCGAAGGGGATCCGTTGCCGCCGCTGCCCGACGACTGCTTCGCGCTGGTCCCACTCGAAGAGTCCACCGGCAGGCTCGTCGAAGTGATCCGTTCGTTCAAACCGCACGTGATCGTCACCTACGACGAGAACGGCGGCTACCCGCACCCCGACCACATCCGGTGCCACGAGGTGTCGGTCGCTGCGTTCGAGGCTGCGGGCGACGCGGACCAGTATCCGGACGCGGGCGAGCCGTGGACGCCGTTGAAGCTGTACTACACGCACGGCTTCATCCGCGCCCGGATCCTGCGGTTCTCCGAAGCGTTCGAGAAGGAGGGCGGGGAGAACCCGTTCGCCGATTGGCTCAGCAAGTGGAAGACCGATCAGGGTGACTTGATGGCCCGGGTCACCACGCAGGTCACGTGCGGCGACTACTTCGCGCAGCGCGACGACGCACTGCGAGCTCACGCCACCCAGGTGGATCCGAATGGCTTCTTCTTCGCGGTCCCGCTGTCGTGGCAGCAGGAGCTGTGGCCGACCGAGGAGTTCGAGCTCGCGCAGACGCGAGTGACGACGTCGATCCCGGAGACCGACCTCTTCTCCGGAATCGAGCAGTCATGACGATCGCCGCATGGGCCACGGAAGCTGTGGTCTTGGCCGCCGACCAGGAGCCGAAGGGGCCGGAGTTCGGCAAGGCGTCTCCGCTCGGTCTGCTCATCATCATCGTGCTGCTGATCGCCGTCTTCCTGCTGATCAGGTCGATGAACCGTCAGCTCAAGAAGCTGCCCGAGAGCTTCGACACCGACCATCCCGAAGCCGATCAGGCGTTCGACGAGGGCACTGAGCCGTCGGCGGCCGACGACATAGCGGCCACCCCTGACGTGGAGTCCGGTGCGGATCCGGCCGACGACCCAGAGGTGCCGGGCACGGCGCACGACGACGGGACTCCGTCCTCGTAGACCCCCACTCAGTAGACCCCGTAACTCAGTAGACCCCGCCACTCAGTAGACATGGCAGGCTGGAGACCATGGCGAATCGTCTTCAGCAGAGCAATTCTCCGTACCTGCGCCAGCACGCGGACAATCCGGTCGACTGGCAGGAGTGGGGCGACGAGGCGTTCGCGCAGGCACGTGAGCGCGATGTGCCGATCCTGCTGTCCGTCGGGTACGCGGCCTGCCACTGGTGTCATGTGATGGCGCACGAGACGTTCGAGGATCCCGATCTCGCGGTCCAGATGAACGCAGGCTTCGTGTGCGTCAAGGTGGACCGTGAAGAACGCCCGGACATCGATTCGATCTACATGGCGGCGACCGTCGCGATGACCGGGCAGGGCGGCTGGCCGATGACCTGCTTCCTGACCCCCGACGGTGATCCGTTCTACTGCGGCACCTATTTTCCGCCGCGCTCGCGCAACGGCCAGCCCGGCTTCGCCGAACTGCTCGACGCCGTCTACGGAACGTGGACCACGCGCCGCGACGAGGTCGAGGTGGCCGGCTCCAAGATCACCGAGCATCTGCGGGCCACCGCGCAGACCCTTCCGGACGGTCCGCAGCTGGACGTCCAACTCCTCGCCGACGCGACGGCTGCCGTCCTCGCCGACGAGGACCGTGCGCACGCCGGATTCGGGCGGGCGCCGAAGTTCCCGCCGTCGGCGCTCCTCGAAGGGCTGCTTCGGTCCACCGAATACACCAGCGACGACACTGCGCTCGACGCGGCGACCCGCACCCTCGACGCGATGGCGCGGGGCGGCATCTACGACCAGCTCGCCGGCGGGTTCGCGCGCTACGCCGTCGACGAGCAGTGGGTGGTCCCGCACTTCGAGAAGATGCTCTACGACAACGCACTCCTGCTGCGCGCCTACGCGCACCACGCCCGGCTGGCCGGCGACGCGCTGTCGCTCCGGGTGACCGCCGAGACCGTCGCCTTCCTCGACGACTATCTGTGGACAGGACGCGGCTACGCGTCGTCGTTGGACGCCGACACTGAGGGCGTCGAAGGACTGACATACGTGTGGCGGCCGGACGAGCTCGTCGAGATCCTCGGCGACGACGCCGGGTGGGCGGCCGAACTGTTCGCCGTCACCGACGCCGGGACATTCGAGCAGGGCTCGTCGACACTCCAGCTACCACGCGACCCCGACGACGCCGCACGGTACGAATCGGTGCGTGCCCGACTGTCGGCGGCCCGCGCACAGCGGCCGCAACCCGACCGCGACGACAAGGTCGTGACCGGATGGAACGGGTTCGCGATCACCGCGCTCGCCGAGGCCGGTGCGACCCTCGACCGCCCCGAATGGACCGACCGGGCCCGCGAGATCGCGACGGGTCTCCTCGACGTCCACCTCGTCGACGGCGACCTGCACCGGTCCTCGCTCGACGGCGTCGTCGGCACCCCGCTCGGTGCGCTGGAGGACTACGCGGCACTGACGACCGCGCTCATCACCTTGCATTCGGTGACCGGCGAACAGCGCTGGCGCACAGCGGGGCTGGACATCCTCGACCGCGCGATCGAGGTATTCGCCGACACCGAGGAGACCGGTGCGTGGTTCGACGCATACCCGGGCGGTCTCCTCCTGCGGCCCCGCGACCCGGTGGACGGCGCGACCCCGGCCGGAGCGTCGCTCATCGCCGAAGCACTCGTCGCGTCGACCGCGGTGGCCGACGTCGACGCGCAGCAGCGGTACGCCGACCTCGCCGATGCGACTCTCGCCCGGGCCGGGATCATCCTCGCGAAGGCTCCTCGATCGGCAGGGCACTGGCTCACCGTGGCGCAGGCGTACGTGGCCGGACCCGTCCAGGTCGCGGTTGCGCAGGCCCCCGACAGCGACGGCGACATGGCAGCTCAGTTGCGACAACGCGTGCCGGGCGGCGTCCTGGTGATCGCCGGGGACCAGGACTCGGGGCCGCTCCTGACCGACCGCGGTCCGGTCCCGACCGGCGGCCGCCTCCGGGACGCGGCCTATGTGTGCCGCGGCCGGGTCTGCGACCTGCCGGTCACGACGGTCGACGCCGCTCGGGTGTGAACGGATTCGGCAACCAGTTGATCGACTGATCGACTTCTGAGCTAGTGTGTCGGACGACACCGTGAACCTCGTATTCACGACGCCCGCACAGTAGGAGAGCTCACCGTGCCCGACGACCAGAACCCGATCGCCGGACCGGGCGGTCTCCCGAGACGAGACGTCCTCATCGGTGGAGGCCTCGCCGCCGCAGGGCTGGCCGCCGGGTCGTTCGCAGGCTCCGCGGGCGCCGCGCCCCGCCAGGACGCTGACGTCATCGTCGTGGGCCACGGCTTGGCCGGGCTCGTCGCCGCCACGGAACTCGCCGCCGCGGGACGCAAGGTGATCGTCGTCGACCAGGAGTCGCGGCAGAATCTCGGGGGTCAGGCGCACTGGTCGCTCGGCGGACTGTTCTTCGTGAACTCACCGGAGCAACGGATGTGGAACATCCGCGACTCGGTGGAACTCGCCAGGCAGGACTGGTTCGCGAGCGCAGGCTTCGACCGCGGAACGCACGACCGGCTCGGCGAAGACTACTGGGCGCGGCAGTGGGCCGAGGAGTACCTGGACTTCGCCGCGGGCGAGAAGCGGAGCTGGCTCGAACGCAAAGGCGTGCACTGGGTTCCGGTGGTCGGATGGGCTGAGCGCGGCGGCACGTCTGCCAGTAGCCACGGCAACTCGGTCCCGCGGTTCCACATGACGCTCGGCACCGGGCCCGGCGTTGTTGAGCCGTTCCGGAACGCCGCCCTCGACGCCGAGCGTCGACGCCGCATCACTTTCAAGTTCCGGCACTGCGTCGACGAATTGATCGTCTCCGACGGCCGGATCACCGGAGTCCGCGGCACCCGCCTCGTTCCGTCGAACCGGCCCCGCGGAGTCGCGACGTCGCGCCGGAGGGTCGGCGACTTCGAACTCCACGCGCCGATCACGATCGTCGCGTCGGGCGGCATCGGAGCCAACCACGAACTGGTCCGCGCCAACTGGCCGGACCGCCTCGGCTCCCCGCCCAAGACCCTCGTCACCGGGGTACCCGCCCACGTCGACGGTCGGATGCTCGCGATCGCCGAGACGGCGGGCGCGCGACTGGTGAACCGCGACCGGATGTGGCACTACACCGAGGGCATCAAGAACCACAGTTCCGTATGGCCCGACCACGGCATTCGCGTGCTCGCGGCGCCGTCGTCGATGTGGTTCGACGCCGAGGGCAACCGCTTCGACAGTCCGGCCTTCCCCAGCTACGACACCATCAAGACGCTCGAGATGATCACCAAGACCGGCTACGACTACTCGTGGTTCGTCCTCAACAAGCGCATCGTCGCCAAAGAGTTCGTCCTGTCGGGATCCGAGCAGAACCCGGAGCTCACCCGCAAGGATCTCGCGGCGTACCTCGCCAACCGTGCGCTCGACGACGTGCCCGCGCCGGTCCAGAAGTTCTTGGACAAGGGCGTCGACTTCGTGCAGGCGCGCAGTGTGGACGAACTAGCCCGGAAGATGAACCGACTCGCGCACGACGATCTGATCGATGCGGGACGCCTGCGCAAGCAGATCGTCGAACGCGACCGTCAGGTCGGCAACCCCTACACCAAGGACGCTCAGGTCATGGGGATTCACAACTCGCGGAACTTCTTGGGCGACAACATCGTACGAACCGTCGAACCGCATCGGATCCTCGATCCGGCGGCCGGCCCGCTGATCGCGATCCGGATGAACATCCTGACGCGCAAGACGCTCGGCGGACTCCAGACCAACCTCGCGGGCCAGGTGATGAACGCGGGCGGCCGGGTGGTGCCAGGGTTGTACGCGGCCGGAGAGGCCTCGGGGTTCGGCGGCGGCGGCCTCCACGGATACAACGCGCTCGAAGGTACGTTCCTCGGCGGCTGCCTGTTCTCCGGTCGCGTCGCCGGGCGAGCCGCGGGACGCGCGACGGCCTAGCGCTCGTCGAGCGACCGACCGACGCCGACGGCCTAGTCGGGTTACGCTCGTAGTCCCTGGTCACCGCATCGAAGGACAGGTCAATGCAACTCGTCTCGAAGACGAAACGCGTCGTCGAAGCGCGTTTGAACAACAGTGCGATCCGGGCCCTGAGTGGATCGATGATCGCCTACGAAGGGCAGGTGTCCTTCAAATCGGCCGGGTTCGGCGGCGGCGACGGCGTCGTCGCCGGAGTGAAGCGGCGCGCGACCGGCGAAGGCCTCTCGCTCATGGAGTGCGCGGGCACCGGCGTCGTCTACCTCGCGCAGGACGCAGCGAACGTCACCGTGATCGACCTGAGGGCCGACACCCTGCAGGTCGAGTCCGAACAGTTGCTCGCGCTCGCAGGCGATTTGCAGACCAACGTGACGTTCGCGGGAGTGCGCGGCGGCGTCTCCGGGCAGGGGCTGTTCACCACGACCGTCACCGGCAGTGGGCAGGTCGCGCTGCTGTCGAACGGCGGACCGCTCGTCCACCTCGAAGTGTCGCCCCAATACCCGCTGGTCGTCGATCCGGACGCCTTCGTCTGCGCACGCGGAGGACTCTCGCAGACCTTCGTCACCGACGTCTCCTGGCGGTCAGCGGTCGGGCAGGGGAGCGGAGAAGCCTTCTCGCTCCGGTGGGACGGTGCGGGCGTCGTCTCGATTCAACCGGCGGAACGGTAGGGGACAACGATGTTCACGAAGGTCAACAGCAAGGTCGTGTCGATCGATCTGGTGGCGTCGGGCCCGATCGTCGCACGACGCGGCGCGATGCTCTTCTACACGGGGCAGGTGTGGTTCCAACCGCACCAGACGCCGGGCGTCGGCGGCGGCATGAGCGGCATGGCGTCGATGGCCGGACGGATGATGCAGGGCGAGTACGAGTCGACGATGATCGCGCAGGGCAACGGCACCGTCCATTACGGCTACCGCGGTCTGGACGTGGAGATCGTCAATCTCTCGCAGGGCGGCGAACTCCGGGTCGAAGCGTCTCGGCTCCTCGCGCACACTCAAGGACTGCAGTCGTCGGTCATGTCGACGACGGCGCAGGCAGGCGGCGGAGGCGGACTCCGCGGGGCGCTGCGGTCGGCAGCCGGCAGCGTCGCCACCGGGCAAGGCATGTTCACGACGCGACTGGCCGGGGTCGGCGCCGCCGTCATCCTCGGCCACGGCGGATTCATCCGGCTCGAGGTGACGCCCGACCGACCCATCACCGTCGACCCGCAGGCGTTCGCGGCGTCCATCGGAAACGTCGAGACGACGCTGCGGTCGACGGTCAGCCTCCGCAACATGGGTCGTACCGGCGGCGAAGCACTCCAACTCGACTGCGCAGGCCACGGCGCGGTCTACGTCCAAGCATCGGAGCAGCGGCTGTGAGTGACTACGACACGGTATGGAACCCGAACACGTTGCCCGCCGACGACAACGTCGGCGACAACCATTACGCGTACACCATCGATCTCACCCACCCGTGGTTCCTCGCGAAGGGCGCGATGATCGCCTACTACGGGCAGATCTCCTTCACCTCACTGCGCCACGGACTGCAGGGCTCGCTGCTGCAGATGGTCTCGCAGCAGTTCTCCGCGCCTCTGTATCTCGGCGACTACGTCGTCGCCGAGGGGAGCGGCCGACTCGTCATCGGCGACCGCGGTTACGAGATCAACTCGTACAACCTCGAAGACAACGGCAACCTCACCATCCGGGCGTCGAACCTCCTCGCATTCGAGCCGAACCTGACGTTGAACCAGTCGATCGTCCCGGGCTTTCTGACGCTCGTCGGAACGGGGCGGTTCCTCGCCTCGTCCAACGGCCCGGTCATGTTCGTCGAACCGCCCGTGCGTGTCGATCCCGAAGCGATGGTCGGCTGGGCCGACTGCCCGTCGCCGAGCCACCACTACGACCAGGCGTGGGTCACCGACTTCCTCGCTGCGACTGCGAGCCGCATCGGCGTGAAGTCCGGTGAGGAGCGACAGTTCGACTTCACCGGCGAAGGCACCGTGCTGGTCCAGTCCAGCGAGAAGGTCATCGACGACAATGCCGTCGTCCGGAACATCACAGGTCAGCTGCCCGGTGTGTCGTCGACCGGTCTGCAACAGATCAACGCGCAGATCCAACAGCAGTTGGGGCAGCAGCAGTAGCGGCCGCGTTCGACACGTCGTCGGCCCGGTGCTACCGTCGACGACGTGTCGAAGACTTCGTATTGGCGTTTCTTTATCCAGGCTCCGGGTGAGCCTGCGATGAAGCGGTAATACGCGCGTCGAAGATCCCGGAGCCTGAAGCAGTGACCGATTCGGTCGCTGCTTCTGTCGTTTCCGGGATGATCTGCGCCAGCAGGAGCGTTCTCTCGGAGGCGGCGCCGGACCACTTGCCCCCCGCGACAACGCACCGAAAGGCCAGAGAACGTGACCACCACGACCTCACCAGCATCGAGTACCGCCACCTCCGATCGGCGGGTGACGGCGTTCTCGCCGATCCCGTCGCCGGAGGCGATGCGCACCGAGCTTCCGCTGACCGACCGCCGCGCCGAGATCGTCGCCCGCGATCGTGACGAGATCGCCGCGATCCTCGCCGGCCGCGACGACCGTCTGATCGTCGTCGTCGGACCGTGCTCGGTTCACGACCCGGACGCCGCCCTCGACTACGCGCGTCGCCTCGCGCCACTGGCAGTCGAATACGCGGACTCGCTGAAGATCGTGATGCGCGTGTACTTCGAGAAGCCGCGGACGACGGTCGGCTGGAAGGGCCTCATCAACGACCCGGGCATGGACGAGACGTACGACGTGGAGCGCGGACTGCGCACCGCTCGCCGGCTCCTGCTCGACGTGATCGACCTCGGCCTGCCCGTCGGCTGCGAGTTCCTCGAGCCGACCAGCCCGCAGTACATCGCCGACACCGTCGCGTGGGGCGCGATCGGTGCACGCACCACCGAGTCGCAGGTGCACCGGCAGCTCGCGTCCGGACTGTCGATGCCAATCGGATTCAAGAACGGGACCGACGGCAACGTGCAGGTCGCGATCGACGGCGCGCAGGCCGCCGCCGCACCGCACGTGTTCTTCGGCGTCGACGATCAGGGTCGCGGCTCCGTCGTCCAGACGTCCGGCAACGAGGACTGCCACATCATCCTGCGCGGCGGCACCCACGGACCGAACTACGATGCTGCGTCGGTCCTGTCGGCCGCCGACGCGTTGACGAAGGCAGGCCAGTCGCCGAAGGTGATGGTCGACTGCTCGCACGCCAACTCCGGCAAGGACCACGAGCGGCAGGCCGTCGTCGCCGTCGAGATTGCCCAGGCGTTCGCCGCCCGTCGGGCCGCAGGCGAGCCCGTCGTACTGTCCGGCGTCATGCTGGAGAGCTTCATCGAGCCCGGCAATCAGGCTGTCCCCGACGACGCTGAGGGTCGCGCCGCCCTCGTCTACGGCAAGTCCGTCACCGACAAGTGCATGGGCTGGGACGCCAGCGTCGACGTCCTCGCCGCGCTGGCCGGCGCCTCGAAGTAGGACCCCACGCCTCTAACCCTCTCGTTGGTGTCAGTGGGTGACACCTTTGGGAGGGTTAGAGGGTCTCGACTCCGCTCGACCAGCGTGAGGTCTCGACGAAATTAGGGATCGACCTGCAGCGGGCCGCGTCAGGTGGCGATGCTGAACTGCTTGATCTTGCGGTAGATGGTCGCTCGGCTCAGGCCGAGGGACTCGGCTGCGGCGCGCTTGTTGTAGTCGTTCTCGGTGAGGGCGCGGACGATGGCGTCGCGCTCCAGAGCCTCGATCTGGGAGAGGGTGTGGCGGCCGAAGGTACGGCAGACCGGCGGAAGCTGATCGATGTCGACGACGCCGGTGCGCTGCTTGCGGACCACCGTCAACAAGGTGTTGCGGAGTTCGGCGACGTTGCCCGGCCACCCGTACTTCGCGAGCTGTCGCATCGCAGCGGGGGACATTCGCAGATCGTCGCCGCGCGTGATCCGTCGCAGCAGCAGCGGCACCAGGTCCTGTAGGTCCTCGATGCGATATCGCAGCGCGGGGATCGTGACGGTACGAACGAAGATCGGTAGGAGAACCGTGTCGAGTGTCGTGTCGCCGTCGCCCAGGTCGGCTGTCATCCCGAGCCAGCCGTGGTCCACACAGCCCGAGACGAGATCGGCGATCTGTTCGACGGTCGCCGAGTCGAGAGTGTCGATGTCGCGGAGGATGATGTTGAAGCCGTCGTGATCGAGCTCGTCGGCCAACTCGGCGAGTCCGGCGCCGGCGAGTGACTCAGGCCCGAACACTCGGACATGCCCGGGCCGATACGTCTCGGCGGCAGCCTTGAGCGCCGAACATCGGCCCGTGCCCTTCTCGCCCGACGCCACGGCCCACTGCGAGGTCTCCAACGCGCGGAGCAGATCAGTGCACGCCTGCCGCCAGACGGAACCGTGGCCGACGAGCCCCGGCAGTGATGCGGGCAGTCGACGCGAACTCGGTGTCAAGGCGGCGGAGTCGACGATGTGCACCGTGAACAAGGCAGCCGAAGCGAGGGACTCGACGGTGTCGACGCGGGTGATGCGGACCGTGAGCCCGCTCGGCAGTTCTTCTGCCGCAGAGCGTTTCCCGGTCGTCGCGCAGTCGACGGCGTGCTCGAGCATCGCGGCCTGATCGGACGACTCGACGGTGCGGCGCAGCCGCTGATTCATCAGGACCAGATCGTCGCTGACGGCCAGGACCATCGTGCCCGCATGGCGCCGGCACGCGATGTTGTAGGCGTGCAGCAACGACGACGCGATACTTCCCGACATCTCGAGGAGACGGTCTTCGATCTGTTTCGCCGCCGACAGCGCCAGCGTCATCATCAATGCGCCGCCGTGCTCGATCCGCCCGGTGAGGTCGATGACGCCGAGCATCCGACCGGACATCGGGTCGACCACCGGAACGCCCGCGCAGGCCAGGCCGACGAGCGACTCCCGGTAGTGCTCGGCACCCACGACGAGAGTGGGCTTGCGCGTCTCCAACGTCGTGCCGATGCCGTTGGTGCCGACGGAGTTCTCGGCGTAACTGAACCCCGGCGCAAGACGGACGGTGTCGAGATCGCGTCCCAATCGGCCGATCGCACCCGCTCTGCTGAGCACCACGCCGTCGTCGGAGGTCAGGATCGCGCTGACCGGCTCGGACTCCAGTCCGTCGGCCAGCCGCTGCATGATGGGCCGCGCGGCTTCCACGAGCGGGCTGTCGAGTTCGGGCTCACGGACGAACTGAAGATCGATCGGATCAGCGCTGATGTCCATCGCCATCGACCGGCGCCACGAGTTCGATATCGACTCCCGGACACCATCGGTCCCAGTCGCGTCGGTGAGGAAACGGTGACGTACTGCGATCAGATCGTGTTGAGGCATACTTCTCTCTTCCAGGCTGCCGGGCTGGGGCCTCCCGCCTCTAGACTATGACCTGGCTCACTGTGATGCGTCTCAATATGAGACTACTTGCAGATGCAAGTTGAGCGAGCGGAGCGAGCCGTCCGCTATGCGGGTTTCGACTCGCTTCGCTCGCTCAACCGGCTACCGAATTCGCTCGCTCAACCGGCTGCGGCGACCTCAGATCTTGAGCTCGCCCATCTCGGACCAGTCGGAGCCGTCGATCTCGCGACTGATGATGCGCGGCGTCTCCTTCAGGGCCGGCCGCATGGCGTCGAGGCCGTCCTTGAAGTGCTGAGAGTTGACGTGGGCCCCACCGGCGTCGCCGTCGGCGAAGGCCTCGATCAGAGCGAACTCCGACGGGTCGTCGGCGCTGCGGAACCAGTCGAACCAGAGGTTGCCCGGCTCGTTCCGTGTCGCCTGCGTGAACTCACGTGTGCGGTCCAGCCAGCCGTCGACGTGCTCGTCGGCCACCTTGAATCTGACCACGATGAAGATCATCGTCTGCTCCCTTGCTCAATAGATGTTCGACTGCCCAGTAGATGTTCGACTGCTCAGTAAATGTTCGACGGTCGAACCATACCTTCGGCGAGGTCCCCGAAACCGGGAGCTTCGATGGCGCCGGGATGGCCCATGACCTCTTCGACCACGGCGGTCTCGGTGGTGAGGAGGAGGGCCGCGATCGACGCCGCGCTCTCGAGCGCCGCCCGAGTGACGTTCGTCGGATCCATGATCCCGTCCTCGAACATGTCCGCATAACTACCGGTCAGCGCGTTGAACCCGTGGCCGGACGGCAGTTCGGCCACGACGTCGATCACGGCGTCCCCGTCGTAGCCTGCGTTCAACGCGATCCAGCGCAGCGGCTCGGGGAGGGCTGCCCGGACCACGGCGACGCCGACGCCCTCGTCGGCGTCGAGGGTGAGCGAGTCGAGCACGCGATGCGACTGCGCCAGAGCGGTGCCGCCGCCTGCGACGACGCCGGAGGCGACGGCTGCCTCGGTCGCGGCGAGTGCGTCCTCGACGCGGAGCATGCGCTCCTTGAGTTCGACGCTCGTGTAGCCGCCGACCCGGATCACCGCGACGCGGCCGGTCAGGCGCGCGATCCGCAGTTCCAAACTGTCCCGGTCGGCGTCGATGCGGGCCCGCTCGCGCTGTGCCCGCAGTTGTGCGACGCGCGCGTCGATCAGCGACTGCTCGCCGGTCGCGCCGACGATCGTCGTCGACCCCTCGGTCACGGTGACGCGGCTGCAACGACCGAGGTGCTCGCCGGTGACCTCCGACAGTTCGAGACCGGTGTCCTTGGCGATGACGTGCCCGCCCAGTGCGACGGCGAGATCTTCGAGTTCGGCGACGCGCCGGTGACCGAAACCGGGTGCCCGGACGACCACTGAACGCATGTGATTGTGCATGTTGCCGCCGACGAGGAACTGGAGCGCCGGGCCGTCCACGTCTTCGGCCAGCACGAGCAGTGGGCGGTCGGCGCGCTTAGCCGACTCGACCGACGGCATGATGTCCTGCACCGACGTGATCTTCTTGTTAGTCAACAGGATCACCGGATCGTCGAGGACCGCTTCCATGCGCTCCTGGTCGGTGATCATGTAGCCCGAGATGTAGCCGTGGTCGAACTCGATGCCGTCCACGACCTCCACGGTGAGTCCCGGTGTGTCGCCTTCCTCGGTGGTGATGACGCCGGAATCGCCGGCGTAGACGACGGCGTCGGCGATGGCTGCACCGATCACGTCGTCGTCGCTGGCGGCCAGCGAGGCGACCCGCAACAGGTCGTCGCGCTCACTGATCTCCACCGACTGGCTCGACAACGACTCGAGGACCAGTTCGACGGCGCGCTCGATGCCGCGCCGGACCCGCATCGGGTTGGTTCCGGACTCGACGGCACGCATGCCTTCCCGAACCATCGCCTGCGCGAGAACAGTGGCCGTCGTGGTGCCGTCGCCGACGACACCGTTCGTCTTCATCGCCACCTCCTTCACCAACTGGGCGCCCATATTGGCGAACGGCTCGCGCAACTGGATCTCGCGAGCGATGGTGACGCCGTCGTTGGTGATGGTGGGCGGACCGGTGAGCTTCTCCAGGACGGCGTTGCGTCCCTTCGGTCCGAGCGTCACCTTGACTGCGTCGGCGAGTGCATCGACTCCGCGCTCGAGGAGGACGCGTGCGTCGGAGTTGTACCGCAGTTCTTTAGCCATGATCGATGGGCCTTTCAATAGACAGGAATTAGGGCAAAGACGAGATCGTGCGGATCAGGGGATGAGGATGGCGCGTCCTCGCACCTTGCCCGCGTCGAGATCGGCGAGCGCGGTGGCGAAGTCGTCGAGGGGATACGTGCTGGTGTGCAGCGACACCTTGCCCTGCGCGGCGAGCGTCATCAGTTCGCCGAGGTCGTTGTACGATCCGACGAGGTTGCCGATGAAGTTGATCTCCGTGGAGATGACGTCGATGGTCGGGATGTCGATGTTCTCGCCGTACCCGACCACGTAGTAGTTGCCCGCCTGGCGCAGCATCGCCACGCCCTCCTTCGTCGCGCCGCCTTCGCCGACGAAGTCGAGCACGGCTTCGGCTCCGTGCCCGCCGGTCATCTCGAGGATCTTCTCGACATGTGAGCCGTCGGCGACGATGCCGTGATGGGCTCCGACGTCCAGCGCGAGCTGCACGGCGTCCGGGTTGCGGTCGACGACGACGATCGTGACGCCGCAGATCGCGTTCAACACCTGGATGCCGATGTGTCCGAGGCCGCCAGCGCCGATCACCACGCACGTCTCGCCGGGCCTAGTGTCACGAGCGACCTTCGCCGCAGCGTGATAGGCCGTCAGGCCCGCGTCGGCCAGCGCGGCCACGTCGGCGGGTTCCAGCGAGTCGTCGAGCTTGACGACGCTGCGAGCCGTGGTCTTCAGGTACTCGGCGTAGCCGCCGTCGGTGTCGATGCCCGGGAACTGGTTGTTCTCACAGTGGACGTCGTCGCCGGCACGGCAGGCGCGGCACAGTCCGCACGTGATCAGCGGATGCAGGATCACCTTGTCGCCGACGGCGACGTTGGTGACAGCCGAGCCGACGGCGTCGACCCAGCCTGCATTCTCGTGGCCGATCGTATAGGGGAGCGTGACGTTCGACTTCGCCTCCCACTGCCCTTCGAGCACGTGCAGGTCGGTGCGGCACACACCGGCCCCACCGATCCGCACGATCACGTCCAACGGGCCGTCGATCTCCGGTTTGGGAATGTCCGACATCTCCATCGGCTGGTGGTAGCCGACGACACGAACTGCTCTCATGACTGCTCCTGTGCGGTGTGGCGGGTGTTGGTGACGAGCGGGCCGGACGTCCCGTCGCAGTCGTCGTCGGAGTACCGGGTGGCGAGGACGCCGCGGCACCAGTGCCCGTTGCCTTCGATCGAGATCCGCACCGACCGCGCGAACCGCAGCTTCACCGGAACCTCGTCGTCGGGGATCGGGTGGCCGTGATCGTCGACGAGCACGCGGCTGTTCGGGCACGCCGACAGGCCGATTGAGACGCGTCTGCGCAGCAGCGCCGACTTGTACTGGCCGTCGGGCAGGTCACGGAGAAGCACTCGGCCGACGGTCTGGCTGGTCTCGACCCCGTCCCGGATGAGGGCGGTGAGACTGCGTTCCATGGCTGCCGTGTGGGCTTTGCGCATGAACGTCAGACGCAATTCGTCGAGGCTCTCGTCCGCTTCGTCGCCGAACGTGCCGCGATAGCCTGCGTGCGCAGCGAGTCCCGCGTTGATCTTGTCGCTGTCGTGGTGATCGTCGAGCATCACCCGGACCACGCCGATGTCGTCGATCGCCTCGAGCGCATCGAGCGAGTCCGACGCCATCAGGTACGCGAAGTTCGGCGAACAGAACGACGTGGGCAGTCGCAGATGCACTTCGATGCCCGCGTCGTCGATCGCGATGGACCGCACGAAGTACAAGTCGGTGATCGGCTCGTCGAGTTCGGGATCGAGGACGGTGTCCAGCGCCGCCATGACCTGCGCCTCGAGGCAGTCGATTCGGGTCGGCCGTTCATGAAGGGTCGTCATCGTCGACCCCTACACTCCCGCGCCCACTACCGGGCTCTCGCCGGCCGCAGGACTCGAACCGACCGGAACGCTGTCGCTCGGATCCTTGACCTTGAGCTCCTCGGGGACCTCGATGTGCGGGTACAGGTTCGCGGCGTTCAAGCCGAGCACCTTGCGCTTCTGATCCATGGTGAGCGGCTCGTACTCGGTCATGTCCTCTGGGATCTGGAAGTCGACGAACCGCTCGATCAGCCACCGCGGCGTCCACAGCGCGTAGTCGCTGGAGAAGATGATCTTGTCCTCGCCGATCCAGTACATGAGCTCGCCCATCATCTGCGCGAAGTAGCGGGGGCGGGTGTGGATGAACGGCATCGCGACGGCCATGCCGCCGTAGACGTTCGTCTCCTGAGTGGCGATCCAGCAGAAGTCCTCGAGCCTCGGCAGGCCGATGTGCTCGACGACGAAGTTCAAGTCCAGGTAGTCCGTCGCGACCTTGTCGATGTCGCCGACGTCGAACGCGTCCTTGTCGAGCGGACGGATCGTCGGGCCCTTGTGGACGTGGACGTTCTTGATGCCGAGCTCGACGCACTCGTCCAGGTATTTGCGCGACCACATGTCGTCGAGCTTGTAGCCGCGCGATTCGCCGTGCCATTCGGCGGTGTACAGCTTGACGCCGGTGAACCCGTACTTCTCGTGGGCCCTGCGCATCTCGACGATGCCGTCCTGGCCGTCGCGCGGGTCGTACGCGTAGTTGTGAGTGAGCTTGTCCGGGTTGGCCTCGACGAGGTCCTGCGTCTCCCGGAACTGGGAGAAGTTGGTGTTGTAGAAGTCGCGCAACAGAGTCGTCTGGAAGATGGCGTGGTCGACGTAACCGTCGGTGAAGAGATCCTTCATCAGGCGTTCGCCGCCGTAATACAAGTAGTCCTCGTAGTCCCACTTCTCCGACTCCGGACTCAGATTCCGGTGATAGTCGTAGAAGCAGTCGATGAACTGCTTGCCGTGAATATTCTTCTGATTCTCCGGGCGTGCGTCCCACAGGTGCACGTGCGCATCGACGATGAAGAACTTCTCGCCATTCTTCTCATACATGACAGACTCACTCTCACTTGGGCTGAAACAGCGGCTGATCGTTTCTCGACCCGCCTCGCACACGCGAACAGCGGGAAATAGTGGTGACCCCGCCGAGAGCCGAGTGAATTCTCGGCCCCCGGCGGGGAGTCTTTAGGACATCGCGGTCAGATCGAATCCAATGAATTCGGCCGCGTCTTCCGGGCTGGCGAACAGCATCGTCTTCTCGTCGAGATGGACCATGCGTCCGTAGTGGGCGGACGAGATCTCCTCGAAGACCGATCCGTCGAATTCCTGACCGAGAGCGTCGGTGAGTTCGTCGTAGTCGAATTCGAGGCGATTGGTGCCGTCGACGCGGATCATCGACGGATACTCGGTCAGTTCCACTCCGTCTTTCTCGCTCATCACTTCGGCGACGACGCGACCGATCGGGGTGTTCATCAGGGTGACGCCGCACATGTTCGAGAACTCTGTGGCGGATCCGAATTCCATGCTCACTTGTTCAACTCCTCTGGGACTGGGACCTCGATGGACTCGAGGACCTCGGTGAACTTCGCCTTTGCGTTGTCGAGGCTGGTCGCGAACGTGACCGACTGCTCGGCCGGCTGCGACCAGATCGGCTGCAGTGCGTGGGCTGCGTCGAGGCAGCGGGGCACCCACTCGGCCATCCACTCGGCGAACTGTGCCCGGTTGCTCTCGCCGAACTCCTCGTCGCGCGAGAGCATCCGGAACAGGTTGCGCGTGTAGCCGAGGTCGCGGGCGTAGTCGTGTTCGCCGGTGCCCACGATGGTGGGGGTGATGTAGTCGCCGTTGCGAGCGGACACCTGCATCACCAGCTCGGTACGGAACAGGGATCCGACGAGCTGCTCGAAGATGATGTTCGTGACGAACAGGAGCTTGCACCAGTCGCCGATCGCGGTGAGACGTTCGACGGCCTCCCTCGTCGGCTGCCACTCCGGAGCGGTGCGCCAGACATCGACGTGCGCGCTTCCGTCGAAGTCCTCCACCTCGTCGTCGAGATCGAGGTTGAACAACGCGAGGTCCTGGGCGAACCGCATCTTGTGCGCGGCGTTCACGGCGACCGCCGTGTTGATCATGTTGGACGGGCCCGACCGCTGGATCGAGGTGAACACGTGCAGCGCCATCCCGTTCTCGGCGTGCATCCACGCCCCGAGATTGCGTGCGATGAAGTTCAGCCACGGGCGGTTCCAGCCCTGGTAGGCATGGGCGCGCTTGGCGTTGCTGAGGCACAACTCCACCTGGTGGACCACCGCGGCGTTGTTGCGGAAGATCGTCTGCTCCCACTCCTCGTTCGGGTCGAGGAAGGCGTGCCAGTTGCTCGACTCCGCGGAAGTCCAGTTCTGCGGGTAGCCGCCGGGGCCGTCGCCGAAACCGTAGATCCAGCCCTGAGTCAGATACCGCTCCGGATCGGGCTGCACGTCGACGGTGACGTCCTCGTACATCGTGGCGCGCTTCTTCGCGGGCTCGAAGTAGCTGTACTTGCGGCTGCGGGAGCTCGGGAACTCGAGAGCGCCTGCCTCGGCATCGGTGAACTCGATGCTCGGGAAGCTGCGCTTGGGTGCTGCTGGTGCGGACATACCTTTCGTTCCTGTCGTCGGGCCAGTCGTCGGTGGCGGCTGGCTGGTGGTTGGCCGGTCTCGGCGGGTTTCGCCGGGGGCTCAGTCGAACGCGGGGCTGGTGAACTTGTCGTAGAAGACCTGATCGTTGGGAACCGCCATGGCCTCGGCCAGCGCGAGCGCTGCGTCGACCATCGGCGGGGGACCGCACAGATACACCTCCGTCCTTCGCAACTCGGTCTCGGCCTGTTCGACGACGTCGGTGACGTTCCCGTGCGCGACGGTGACGCCGTCGGGCGGACTGTCCATCGACTCGGACAGGCACGCGGTGAACGTGAAGTCGGGCAGCTGTGCACCGAGTCGGGCGATCTCGTCGAGGTAGAACAGGTCGGCGGCGGTCCGCGCTCCGTAGTAGAAGCGGATCGGGCGGGTCAGCCCGATCTCGGCCGCGTGCCGGAGCAGCGCGAGGACCGGGGCCATGCCCGCGCCACCGCCCATCAGGACGATCGGCAGGACGTGCCCGTCCTTGATCGTGAACGAGCCGTACGGTCCGGTGATCTGCAACTCGTGGTCGACCTCGAGTCCTTCGTCGAGCATCCCGGCGAACAAGCCGCCCGGGTACTTCTTGATCAGGAACTCGAGCTGCTTCGGGTTCGACGGCGTCGTCGCCAGCGAGAACGAGCGAGTGGTGTCGTCGTGGCCGGGGATCTTGATGTCGCAGAACTGACCGGCTTTGAACTCGAACGTCTCGGGCTCGGTGAGATCGAGCTTGAGGGACACGATGTCGCCGGTCATCGGTTCGATCGCGGTGACCCGGGTGGTGATGTCTTGGAGGGGTGCGCCGCCGAGGAGTTCGTCCTCGTCGAAGTTGAGGAGTTCGATCTCGCAGTCGTCGTACGCCCACGTCTTGCACAGGAGCACGTAGCCCTCGTCGGCTTCGGAGTCGTTGCAGGCGAACGTCGAATGCCCGTCCATCTGGACGTCGCCGTCGAGCACGTACGACTTGCAGGCCGAACAGCGGCCTTCACGGCAGCCGTGCATCAGATGGATGCCCTGGCGGAATGCTGCGTCGAGAATGGTCTCGTCTTCGGTGACCTCCATCTCGATGTCGACGGGGACGAAGGTGACGCGATGGGTGTCGCTCACGGGGTTTCTCCTGGGTATCGGGGGTCTCGACTTCGCTCGACCTGCGTGGGGTCGCGCTGCTCGGCCGGCGTGGGTCTCGACTCCGCTCGACCTGCGTGGGTCGCGTTGCTCGGCCGGCGTGGGTCTCGACTCCGCTCGACCTGCGTGGGGTCGCGCTGCTCGACCTGCTGATCGAGCGGAGTCGAGATCGTTGCTAGGTCCGCGAGTAGTACTCGGCGGCCACCGTGTCGGCGCGGTAGTCGTCCAAGTGCTTCTTGCGTTCCTCGTCGCTCATCTCGTTTAGTACGACGTTCGGGCTCTGGAACGTGATGCCGCGGATGTCGTCGAGCGTCCACAGCTTCTTCGGGTCGTCCAGGTGCAGGTGCGGTTGACCGATGAGGGTCTTGCCGTCGTCGCGGACGTACCCGAGGTTGCTGACCACGTCGGCCAGATCCGTGTTGTGGTGCAACGTCTCCCATTCGCGGAAACCGGTGAGACGACCCATGTTCGGGGTCTCGCGTCCCTCGTACTCACCGCGGAACGCGGTGGTGTCGGTCCACCGGCAGGTCTCCGAGCAGTAGGTGCGCCACTGCCCGTCCACCTTGTCCTCGACCAGATCCTCGCGGATGAGGCACGGAACCATGCACGTCCAGCACCGGTGCGGGTACTGGTAGCCGACGTCCTCGAACGCGATCGGCTTGTTACGGCCCGGGTAGGCGAGACGGTTGTAGTTCTCCCACCACTTGCCGAACTTGCTGTACCAGCCGGGGTACTTCTCTTCGAACCACTCGAAGTCGGCGTCGGTCATGGCGTCGATCCGCCAGTAGTTGACCGGCCAGCCGGTGGCGAAGAAGCGGGCCACCTCGTGCACGTAGTGCTTCTCGGTGATGCGCTTCCACGACTCCTCGACCAGATCGTGCGGGATGGTCAAGCCGTACTTCTCCAGGGGGAGGAGGTAGCTGCGGTAGTAGTCGTCGTAGATCCACCGACGCCACATCTCGGCGTAGCTCTCGCGATCCTTGCGCCGGTCCTTGGTGCCGTACTCGATGAACGTGCCGATCGCCGCGTCGACGACGCAGTGGTTGTTCCACCATGCGTAGCGAAGGTCGCGTTCGAGGAGCGGACGGTTGCGCTCGTCGGCCAGTGCCATCAGGAGGATGGAGTAGCCGTTCGAGATGTGCCGCGACTCGTCGGACTGCACCGAGTGGAAGACCGTCGGCAACAGGTAGTCGCCATTGGCTGCGGCCTCGTCGGGCATGGCGACGAACAGCGTGTTGGTGAACGCGGTCTCGGCGACGACCGTCAGGTAGATGTTCGCCGCGGTGATCGCGTCACCGGTGATGAACCCTTCACCGAACTGCCGGCCGATGGTGCCCGCATAGTTGTTCGCGAACGCCTTCTCGGTGATGTCGAATCCGGCGGGGTCGATGTAGTTGTTCATGTACAGCTTCTTGAGATTCATCTGAATCGTCGAGTGCCGTACTTCGTCGATCATCTGGACGGCGAGTCCGTTGTGGATCTCGGGGTTGGGGACTGCGTCGATGGCCATCGGCATCGCGCGGGCCGCTGAGATCTCCGGGAACGGAATGATCGACAGGAACAGCTTCTGCCATTCGAGCCACCGCTCCTGGACTTGACGGAACATATTGCCGCGGATAGCGCCGTCCATCGCGCCGTAGACGCGGTTGTCTTTCTCCTCTTCCATGGGGAAGTACGAACGCATGATCTGCTTGAGCGGGTCCTTCTTGGGGGCCTTCTCAAACGTGTAGTCGGTGCCGAATCGTGTCGCCGGGGTGGCAAAAGTCGGTTCCCACGACAATTCGGTGATCTTTGCATGAGCCTTGGTAAGGCTTTGCCTGCTCAAAGTGCGCCTCCTCATTGTGCGAGACCGACCGGAGTGCCGACCTCGGTTGACGTGGTAGAGGCCATTCAAGTGTGTGATTCAAGGCATGCGCGTCTCACTATGAGATTCAGATCACACGCGACTGATCGCCGACGACGAGACCGACTCGACATCGCAGGTCGCCGCGGGTGCGGGCGCCGTGTGGGAGATGTCGAACCGGTCGTGGAGTCGGTGGCGGGTCAGGAGGTCGGGTGTCTTGTTCGTCGGGATCGATACAGTCCGGCGGCTGCGTCGACGACGACGAACGCCAGCAACGGCCAGCCCAACAAGGGGAGGAACCACCCGAGGGCGACGGCCACGGCGATGATCACGAGGACCAGTCCGATCGGGGCGTCGCGCAGCCCGCCCGACGTCGGAGCCTTTCCGACCCGCGAGCGCCTGCCGTGCCTCTGATACCAGGAGCGATAGCCGAGCACGATGATCGTGATCAGCGCGAGCATCAACACGAACAACGCGATCTGGTTGGCGATGCCGAAGAGCAGACCCATGTGCAACGCGATACCCCAGGTGGCGAGTTTCGCGGCCACCGGCCAGTCGGCGAATTGATTCACCGACACCACGGTGTCGGTGGCCGGGTCGACCGCGGCGGCGTCGGGCGAGAACTGCCATGCGCGACGGACCTCCGTCACCGTGAATGCGGTGGACGCGTCCGCGGGGAGGGTTATCTCGACGCCGTCGCCGACACCCGCCGAGCGTGCCAATGCGAGTGCGGCGTCGACCTTGGCCACCGACATGGATGTGTCGCCGCTCATCGACATGGCGCCCCCGTGTTCGGCGTGCTCGCCGCCGGCGTTCGCAGTCGTCGCGGCGCCGGACAGGGCGGTGTCGGTCGTCGGGTTGGACCAGTTCAGCGCGCTGCGCAGTTCGGTGACGTGCTCGCCCGCGTACGTCGACCAGGTGAGGCCGGTCGCCGACAGGAACAGCAGTCCGACGGCGACCCAGACACCGATCGTCTGATGTCTGCCGATGGTGCGGGCCCGGCCGGTCTTGCGTCGCCGTGACTTCGTTCTCGCCGCGCGGGTGCACCACAGGGCGACGCCCGCGAGCGTGATCACCCACAGCCACGACGCGGCGAGTTCGCTGTACAGGCGGCCGACGTCGCCCAGATGCAGATCGCGGTGCAAGTGGTCGAGCCACTGCCGTACCGGCAGGGCGAACGCGCTGCCGTAGACGGGAAGGTCGCCGAGCGTTCGCGCGGTGACCGGGTCGACGAACACCGCGCGACGCACCGATTCGCCGAGTGTCGGATCGTCGAACACGACGGCGGTCGTGGCACCGGGGTCGGCGGGCGGCCGGACAGCGGACACCGACAGGTCGGGCAGTGTCGCCTGCGCGGCCTGCACCTGAGCGGCGAGCGACTGCGACTGCCCGGTCTCGGACGTGTGCAGTTGGTCGCGGTAGACGACGTTCTCGATGGACGGCGCGAGCGCGTACAACGCGCCCGTGACCGCCGCGACGAGGAGGAACGGGGCCACGAGGACGCCCGCGTAGAAGTGGAGTCGATGCAGCATGCGGATACCCGCACGCCGGTATGCAGACATGAAGAGATGAGCCTTTCGCTCTGAGTTCTGTCGGGAGCCGCTTGTTAGCTGGTTGAGCGAGCGAAGCGAGTCGAAACCCCCTTCACCACCACCACAGACGGACCCGGTGAGATTCGACAAACGTCAGAGGGCAGGCGGACCGCGGAGTCCGACGGCGCCGAGGTGGCGATGGACGACGGGGGCGCCGATGACCGGGAAGATCCGCGGCCGCGTCGTCGAGCGGCGCATGCCGCGGTAGGTGAGCAGCGAGACGACGAGAACGACGACGTCGCGCAGCGTCGACGCGAGTGCTTCGGCGGCGGCGATCGCCACGAGCGCGGCGACAGTGCCGAGGCTGTGAGTCACGGCCATCGACGGCTGCAGCAGGTCGTGGTGGTGGCCGGACAGTAAGACGAGCAGAAGGTGGACGGCGCCCTGTCCGATGAGGAGCGCCGCGAGGTTCGGGAGTCGGGGAGTCGCGGTGACCACCGCGCCGATCGCGACGGCGGCTGCGATCACGACGAGCAGCGTCGACGTCGACGGAAGCATGCCTTGGGCTGCGGCGTGCGCGGCGATGCCGGTCAGGGCGCAGACGCCGCCGACGATGCCGCCGCGCACACGCGCGGGGACCTGGTCGGCGGGTTCGGACACGCGCTGAGCATACGCGGAGCGCGGTCGAGTCAGACGGGGCGGCTCAGCCGAGCACGACCAGCCAGACCGCGATGTAGTGCAGCAATGCGGCCACCACGGTGCAGGCGTGGAACACCTCGTGATGGCCGAACACTCCGGGCCACGGCTCCGGCCACCGCAGGGCGAACAGAATGCCGCCGACGCTGTAGAACGCGCCGCCGACGGCCAACAGGATCAGGACGGCGACCCCGACGTTGTGCACGAGCGCAGGCAGCACGGCGACGATGACCCAGCCGAGAAGGATGTACAGGACCACGCCGAGCCAGCGCGGGGAGCCGGGCCACCGCATCTTCAAGGTGACGCCCGCGAGTGCGCCGCACCAGACGATGCCGAGCACCCACCAGCGGGCGGGACTGTCCAGACCCATCATGCAGAACGGCGTGTACGTGCCCGCGATGAACACGAAGATCATCGAATGGTCGGCGCGCTTCATCGCGACCCGGTGGGCGGGCGAGGTCCAGTTGACGCGGTGGTAGACGGAGCTGACGGTGAACAGACCGCAGATCGTGATGACGTAGACGACCACCGAGACGATCGGTCCGACGGTTCGGAGCATCGCCGTGCCGACGATCAAGATCACGCCGACGGCGACAGCGATCGCCGACGAGTACTTGTGGATCACGCCGCGCAGGGTCGGCTTGCCGTCGCCTGCCGATTCGTGATCGGCCGGAGTGGCGGGCTGGTCAGCCTCGGGCAGGTCCATCATCTTACCTACGGTACCGTAAGTTCCTCGTCGGTAACTTGTTGCGCGCGTAACATCTCAAACGTGAAACTGCTTCCTGACGCTCTCCGCAGCGGCATGTATCGAGTGTACGAGAGTCGACTCGTGCAGCTGATGGATCCGGATCGAATGCCGCGCCACGTCGCCATCATCTGCGACGGCAACCGCCGGTGGGCGCGCGAAGCGGGATTCGACGACGTCAGCCACGGTCACCGGGTGGGAGCCAAGCGCATCGCGGACATGCTCAGTTGGTGCAGCGAGCTGGGGATCGGCGGAGTCACCATCTACCTCCTGTCGACCGAGAACCTGTCACGCGAGTCCGAGGAACTCGACGCGTTGATGCAGATCGTCCCGGACATCGTCGACGAGATCTCGCACGGTGATTGGCGGGTGCGGATCGTCGGCAACCTCGACGGCCTGCCGAACCCGGTCGCCGACCGTCTCCGCGAGGCGTCGGCGCGGACCGACGGACTGTCCGGGATGAACGTGAACGTCGCAGTCGGTTACGGCGGACGGCAGGAGATCGTCGACGCCGTACAGAAGCTCTTGTCCGAGGCCGCGGCGAACGGTGCGACGCCCGCCGAGATGGTCGACGCCGTGTCGGTCGCCGGCATCGACGCGAACCTGTACACGTCCGGCCAACCCGACCCGGATCTAGTGATCCGCACCTCGGGCGAACAGCGGCTGAGCGGTTTCCTGTTGTGGCAGAGCGCCTATTCGGAGATCTGGTTCACCGACGCGTACTGGCCGGAGTTCCGCCGGGTCGACTTCCTGCGCGCACTGCGCGACTACGCCGCCCGCAACCGCCGCTTCGGGAAATGAGCGCGTCGACGCCGGCGATCGTCGCCTTGGCGAAGGCGGGGGTCGAATACGCGGTGCACAGCTACGGGCATGACCGCCGCAGCACGGATTACGGCGCCGAGGCAGTCGACGCGATGGCCGACCACGGGTTCGCCGCCGAACAGATCTTCAAGACGTTGATCGTCGACGCCGACGGCAGCCTGGCCGTGGCAGTGGTCCCGGTGCCGCAGAAGCTGTCGTTGAAGGCCGTCGCCCGCGCGCTCGGAGCGTCCAAAGCGGTGATGGCCGACGCCGCGAAAGCGTCCCGCACCACCGGCTACGTCCTCGGCGGGGTATCTCCCGTCGGGCAGAAGACGACGTTGCCCACTGTCGTCGACGAGACCGTGATCCTGTGGGACACGATCCTGTGCAGTGCCGGTCGCCGCGGTCTAGAGATCGAGCTGTCGCCCGACGATCTGGTCGCCGTGACAGCTGCCGTCGTCGCTCCGGTTGCTGCGTAGACCGGGGTCTCGACTCCGCTCGACCAGCGGAAACGGTCTCGACTCCGCTCGACCAGCGGAAACGGTCTCGACTCCGCTCGACCAGCGGAAACGGTCGAGATCGGAAACCAGCGAGATCAGAGCTTGCGGAGACGCACTTTGTTGATGGCGTGGTCGCGGTCTTTGCGGAGCACGAGGGTGGCGCGGGGGCGCGTGGGCAGGACGTTCTCGATGAGGTTCGGACGGTTGATCGACGTCCAGATGTCGCGGGCGGCGATCTTCGCCTGCTGGTCGGTCAGCGATGCGTAATGGTGGAAGTGCGAGTCCGGATCCCGGAACGCGGTGGTGCGCATCTGGAGGAAGCGGGAGATGTACCAGCGCTCGATGTCCGACGTCTTCGCGTCCACGTAGATCGAGAAGTCGAACAGGTCCGAGACCGTCAGTGTCGGACCCGTCTGCAGGACGTTCAAGCCCTCCACGATCAGGATGTCGGGTTCGCGGATCTCGTGGTACGCGTCCGGGACGATGTCGTAACTGACATGCGAGTAGACGGGCGCCGTCACCAGTGACGCGCCCGACTTGACCTCGGTGACGAAACGCAGAAGCGCGCGCCGGTCGTACGACTCCGGGAACCCCTTGCGGTGCATGAGGCCGCGGCGTTCCAGTTCGGCGGTCGGATAGAGGAAGCCGTCGGTGGTGACCAAGTCGACCTTCGGGTGGGTCTCCCAGCGCGACAACAGTTTCGCCATGACACGGGCGGTCGTCGACTTGCCGACGGCGACGCTGCCCGCGATACCGATCACGAACGGGACCTGCCGGTTGCGTTGATGCTCGCCGAGGAACGTGCTCGTCGCCGCGAACAGGCGACGGCGTGCCTCGACCTGCATGTGGATGAGACGCGAGATCGGCAGATAGACCTCAGCGACCTCGTTGAGGTCGATCTGTTCACCGAGACCGACTAGTTCGGTGAGTTCCGCCTCGGTGAGGACCATCGGCATCGACTGTCGCAGTTCACGCCACTGCTTGCGGTCGAGTTCGAGGTACAGCCCGGGGTCGCGGTCACTGGAACGGCGCGCCATGCCCGATAACGCTACAGCCCTGCGCACGAGTGCGACACGCCCGGCACTACCGGCAACTACCCTGGGCGGCATGACTGCCTCCGTGCGCCCGTCCGACGACCCGGTCATCGAATATCTCCGGATCGGACTGGCATTCGACCGACTCGAAGAAGGATTCGTCGACGCCTACACCGGCGATCCGACGCTCCGTGCTGAAGCGCAGAACGGTCCCCGCCCCGATCCCGCAGATCTCGGAGCCCGTGCACGCGACCTCCTGCACCGACTGCCCGACGGGCTGCCCGCCGACCGCGCCGAGTTCGTCGGCTCCCACGTCCGCGCACTCGAATGCTCGGCCCGCAAGTTCGCGGGCGAGGACGTCGGCTTCGTCGACGAGGTGCGCGCCTATTTCGACGTCGACATCGAACCAGCGGACCCGGAGACCTACCGGCAGACGCACGCCGACCTCGCGACGGCGCTGGGTGTGCCCGGCGCTACCGGCGACGCCCTCCGCGACGAATACCAGCGGTACCGCAGAGGACAGGAGATTCCGGCCGACCTGACCGAACCGCTGATCGCCGCGTTCTCCAGCGCCTTGCGCGACATCGTCCGCGCCGAGTTTCCGCTCCCGGCAAGTGAAGTCGTCGACTTCGACGTCGTCTCCGACAAGCCGTGGTCCGGGTTCAACTACTACCTCGGCGACTACCGGTCGAACGTCGCCGTCAACACCGACCTGCCGCAGCACATGTCCGGACTGCCGGGACTGATCGCCCACGAGGCGTACCCCGGTCACCACACCGAACACTGCCGCAAAGAGCAGAAGCTCGTCGGCACCGGGCAACTCGAACACCAGATCTTCCTCGTCAACACCCCGCAGTGCCTGATGGCCGAAGGACTCGCCGATCACGCGCTCGACGCCGCGGCCGGCCCGCGGTGGCAGGAGTGGGCCGCCGAGATCTACGCCGACTTCGGGCTCCGGTTCGACGCCGAGAAGGCGCGCGCCGTGTCGACGGCGACGGCCGGGCTGCTCACCGTCCGCCAGGACGCCGCACTGCTCCTGCACGACCGCCACGGCGACGCCGACACCGTCGCCGGGTTCCTGCAGCAGTGGCTGTTGGTGAACCCCGACCGGGCGCGGCAGCAACTCCGCTTCCTCACCTCACCGCTGTGGCGCGCCTACATCTCCACCTACGTCGAGGGATATCAACTGCTCGGACGGTGGCTCGACGACGCACCCGACGCCCGCCTCACACGATTCGGCCGACTGCTCGACGAGCCGCTCACCCCTGCGGTTCTGCGCGCCGAACTGTCGCTTTAGACTGGACGCCATGAGTCTGTTCACGCAGTCCCTGGCCGATCTCGACCCCGATGTGGCTGCTGCCATGAACGGCGAGCTGTCCCGCCAGCGCGACACCCTCGAAATGATCGCTTCGGAGAACTTCGTGCCGCGCGCCGTGCTGCAGGCACAGGGCAGCGTGCTGACCAACAAGTACGCCGAAGGCTATCCGGGACGCCGCTACTACGGCGGCTGCGAATACGTCGACGTCGTCGAAGACATCGCGCGCAACCGCGCCAAGGAACTGTTCGGCGCCGAGTTCGCCAACGTGCAGCCGCACGCGGGCGCTCAGGCGAACGCCGCCGTCCTGCAGGCGCTCATGGAGCCGGGGGAGACGCTGCTCGGGCTCGACCTCGCGCACGGCGGTCACCTCACCCACGGCATGCGACTGAACTTCTCGGGCAAGCTCTACGAGAACGCCTTCTACGGTGTCAGCAAAGAAGACTTCCGCATCGACATGGACGAGGTCCGCAAGATCGCGCTCGACTCCAAGCCGAAGGTCATCGTCGCAGGCTGGTCCGCCTACCCGCGCACCCTCGACTTCGCGGCGTTCCGCTCGATCGCCGACGAGGTCGGAGCCCACCTGTGGGTCGACATGGCGCACTTCGCGGGCCTCGTCGCCGCCGGACTGCACCCGAACCCCGTCGAGTACGCCGACGTCGTGTCCACCACCGTCCACAAGACCCTCGGCGGTCCGCGGTCGGGCATGATCCTCGCCAAGAAGGAGTGGGCCAAGAAGCTCAACTCCGCGGTGTTCCCCGGACAGCAGGGCGGACCGCTGATGCACGCGGTGGCCGCGAAGGCCGTCGCACTCAAGGTCGCGGGCACCGAGGAGTTCGCCGAACGTCAGCGTCGCACCCTGTCGGGCGCAAAGATCCTCGCCGACCGACTCCTCGCCGACGACACGAAGAAGGCAGGCATCACCGTCCTCACTGGCGGGACCGACGTCCACCTGGCGCTCGTGGACCTCCGCGACTCCGAGCTCGATGGCCAGCAGGCCGAAGACCTCCTCCACGAGGTCGGCATCACCGTCAACCGCAACGCCGTCCCGTTCGACCCGCGGCCGCCGATGGTCACCTCGGGTCTGCGCATCGGGACCCCGGCGCTCGCGACCCGCGGCTTCGGCGACACCGAGTTCACCGAGGTCGCCGACATCATCGGGACCGCGCTCGCCGCAGGCAAATCGGCCGACGTCGCAGGCCTGCGTGCCCGCGTCAGCGCACTGGCCCTCGACTTCCCGCTCTACGAGGGACTCGAGGACTGGGGCCTGATGAGCGGTCGGTAGCCCCGATCATCGATAACCGGTTTCCGTCGAACGTCGTTTAGGGTGGTGGACGTGGCTGTACTTAGTGAAGACGAGTTGATCACCGCGCTGGAGAAGGCGCTCCCCGAGATCTCCGAAGAGCACGCGGAGGCAGCCCTGGACTGGAATCCGGGCGACTGGGTGCCGTGGGACAAGGGCCGCAACTTCGCGTTCCTCGGCGGCGAGGACTTCGAACCAGGTCAGGAGACGTTGTCGCCGACGGCGGCCGCGGGTCTCCTCGCACTGCTGTTGACGAAGGACAACCTGCCGTCGGTCCATCGGGTCCTCTCGATCCACTTCCCGCCGTTCTCGGACTGGCGGCAGCTGATCGGCGTCTGGACCGCCGAGGACAACCGGCACTCGATCGTGCTGCGCGACTACCTCGTCGTGACCCGCGCGATGGACCCGGTCGAAGCCGAGAACTACCGCCGTATCCACGTCGTCGCAGGTTGGAAGCAGACCCCGGAAGAGATCGCAGGCCTCGGCCCGCTCGACGTCCTCGCGATCCTCGCCGTTCACGAGAACCAGTGCGCGCACTTCATCACCAAGCTGATCGAATACGCCGAGGACCCCGACCTCGTCACCATCCTGGAGAAGATCCGGATCGACGACGCCACGCAGGCCGCCATGTTCCAGGCGTACCTGATGGCAGGCGCAGTCGCCGACCAGGAGACGACGGTCCTCGCCGTCGACCGTGCGCTCGCCAGCATCGAGCACATCGGCTCGGACGTTGCCGACTTCGACACTCAGCGTGAGTACATCACCGACTTCGAAGACGCCGAGTCGGACGCCGCGATCGCCGCCAAGCTCGTGCAGGAGCTCAAACTCGACAGTCTGCAGAGCCTCAGCGAAGAGGCCGAGGCCGCACGCGCTCGGATCCTGGAGCGCGCAGCAGGCAAGCTGTAGATCGAACCTCGAGAAAGACCCGCGGGACGGGCCTCCGAACCAAGGAGGCCGCGTCCGCGGGTCTTTGTCGTCACGGAAGAACAGCAGGTTACGGCGGCACAACTCGGTAACCCAAGGTTCACTGACACGCTGCACGTCATTCCGTGAGTGTCGATGTGACGCGGCGTACGTTGGGTCGTGACGGGCCGTGGGGAAGCGGTTCGTTCGGGAGGTTCGATTCGTGGACGATCACGTCACGAGAGGACCGGCCCCGGTCCTCGCTCGCGCGGCCTGACCCCCAGGCAGCAGAGCACGGACCGCCGGCCGGAGATACTCGGACCGTGCGGGAGCCGCACGGCGCCAAGGAGCTAGACGTGACCGCACGCACCTACGTCCTCGACACCTCTGTTCTGCTCTCCGATCCGTGGGCGGTGACTCGTTTCGCCGAGCACAACGTCGTTCTCCCACTGGTCGTGATCAGCGAACTCGAGGGCAAGCGCCACCACAGCGAACTCGGATGGTTCGCACGCCAAGCACTCCGTCTGCTCGACGACATGCGCGTCGAACACGGTCGCCTCGACGTGCCGCTGCCCGTGGGCGACGACGGCGGGACAGTTCAGGTCGAGCTCAACCACACCGATTCGTCGGTGCTGCCAGCCGGGTTCCGCAACGACACCAACGACTCGCGGATCCTCGCGTGCGCGCTGAATCTGCGCGCCGAAGGCCGCGACGTCACGTTGGTCTCCAAAGACACGCCGCTGCGTGTCAAAGCGGGAGCCGTCGGCCTCGCCGCCGATGAGTACCACGCCCAGGACGTCGTCGTCTCCGGCTGGACGGGGATGAGCGAGCTCGACGTCCTCGACTCCGAGATCGACACGCTGTACTCCGAAGGAGTCGTCGACGTCGACGACGCGCGCGACCTCCCGTGCAACACGGGTGTCCGACTCGTCGGTGCAGGCAACAGTGCGCTCGGCCGGGTCTCGGACACCAAGCAGGTCCGCCTCGTCCGCGGCGACCGCGAGGTGTTCGGACTTCGCGGCCGGTCGGCGGAACAGCGAGTCGCGCTCGACCTGCTGCTCGACGAGTCGGTCGGCATCGTCTCCCTCGGCGGCAAGGCAGGCACCGGTAAGTCGGCGCTCGCGCTCTGCGCGGGCCTCGAGGCTGTCCTGGAACGACGCACTCAGCGCAAGGTGGTCGTGTTCCGGCCGCTGTACGCGGTCGGCGGCCAGAACCTCGGCTACCTGCCGGGCAGTGAGCAGGACAAGATGGGGCCGTGGGCGCAGGCTGTCTTCGACACGCTCGAAGGCCTGGTCTCCACCGAGGTCATCGACGAGGTCCTCTCCCGCGGCATGCTCGAGGTACTTCCGCTGACCCACATCCGCGGGCGCTCGCTGCACGATTCGTTCGTCATCGTCGACGAGGCGCAGTCGTTGGAGCGGAACGTCCTGCTCACCGTCCTGTCTCGGCTCGGTGCGGGCTCGCGGGTGGTGCTCACGCACGACGTCGCCCAGCGCGACAACCTGCGCGTCGGCCGTCACGACGGCGTCGGCGCGGTGATCGAGAAGCTCAAGGGCCACCCGCTGTTCGCGCACACCACGTTGACTCGCAGCGAGCGGTCGCCGATCGCGGCCCTCGTCACCGACATGCTCGAAGAGTTCGCGCCCGGCGCACCGTAAGACAACCAACACCGCTCAGGCCGGGCAGTGACCTATAGGCCCATGCGTGGCCTGAGCGGTGTAGGTTTCGCGAGCTGCGACGGCCGCCGGTGCGCGCCGTTGCGTATCGCAGTCATGATCCGGTCGAGAGTCGCGGCCTGGTCGAACACGACCTGCTCATAACTGAACCCGAGCGGTGTGTACCCGAGGTTGTG
The DNA here is from genome assembly GCF_021738965.1 of Gordonia zhenghanii. GTDB lineage: Bacteria > Actinomycetota > Actinomycetes > Mycobacteriales > Mycobacteriaceae > Gordonia > Gordonia zhenghanii. The sequence continues at coordinate 36,551 of NZ_JAKKOQ010000007.1, forward strand.
CGCGGCCGCGAATCGCAGGCGGTCTTTGGTGAACATCGGCTTGCCGCCGTGGTATTCGTAGCCGTCGATCTCGATGATCAACCATTGCCCGATGAGCATGTCCACACGTCCGACTCCGTCGATCTCGACCTGGATCTCGAGATCGACGTTCTTGCTCTGGAGGCGAAAGCGCATCATCGACTCCGGCCCGGATTCGGCTCGTGCGTCGAGCCTGCCGAGCAGTCGTTGTAGACAGTCGGGTGCAGAACCGAACAGGTGCTCGATCTCGGCGAAGCTCATGAGCTTCAGGTGCAGGAGCGAGTCGCACACCACGACGAACCCTTCGGCGTCGAGGCAGCGCGCGGCGTACGTCAGCGCAGTAGGGATGTCGTCCATCGCGCCGTACTCGGGTTCGGGGCGTCCGAACCGTCGGCAGAACGGACCCTTCCGGTTGCGGACTGCCCACTGATTTCCGCGGACGTGCAGGTTGATGTCCTCTGGTACCCACACGCCCTGCCGTTTGAGGGCCGACATGCAGCTCAGCACCCCGCCTCGCTGGACTGCGAGGACCTGGTCCTGGGGTGCATTGCCGACAGCGATCCAGCCTCGTCGGATACGGGTGGCCTTCTGCTCCCGGACCAGTCGCGCGACTGTTGCGACGCCGACGGTGTCCTGAAGACTCTTAGTCGGGTAAACACCCGATGGGACTGACTCCATGCCGGTCAGCGTGCGGCCGAATTCTTCGATTTTCAGGCGAAAATCGAAGGAACTCCGCCTCTGTGGAATCTGCGGCAGTTATCCACAGATTGATCTCGCGCGCGAACCTACACCTGTCAGGGCGAGCAGTGCGCTATAGACAGGTGCTGCTCCTGAGCGGTGTAGGTTTACGCGCGCCGCAGGATCGACACAGCGAAATCGGCGTCGTCGTGCCATGGTCGGACATCCCAGGTGGACAGTCGTAGGTCGAGGGTGAGGTCGGTGTCGGCGAGGGCGGCGTCGAACGTGGCGACGGGCAGTTTCGCGACGTGGAAGCCGACGGCGAGGAATCCGCCGTCAGCGAGGTGCTCGGCGAGGCGTGTCAGGACGAGGGCCTCGGTGTCGGCGGCGACGAAGGCGAGGACGTTCCCCGCACAGACGATCGCGTCGAACTCGCGGCGGGAGCCGTCGTCGTTGCGCAGGTCGAGGGTCGCGAGATCGTGGACCTGCCAGTCCGGTCCCGGGTAGTCGGCCGACGCCGCCTCGATGAGCACCGGGTCGACGTCCACGCCGACGACCTCGTGCCCGGCGGAGTGGAGGTAGCCGCCGACACGGCCCGGGCCGCAGCCCGCGTCGAGGATCCGCGAGGACCGGCCGACCATCGCGTCGATGAAGCGGGCTTCGCCGAACAAGTCGGCCCCGTCTGCGGCCATCGAGCGGAATCGCTCGACGTACCACTCGCTGTGGCCGGGTTCAGTGTCGGTGATCCACCGGGGTGGGGGAGGAGTGCTCATGACCTCGACCATAGCCGCCGGTCACCGAGTTGCGGAAAGGTGACGATGCTCTCCCCGGGTGGCGGAGTATCGCACCCGCTGGCACACTAATATGATGCTGAAGTTACTAATGAGGCGTATGTGGCAAGTGGGACTACTGGTGGTGGCGAGCGTCGTCGCCCTCGTAGTCGGGACCGGGCAGGCGTCCGCCGCGCCGACGACCCCCGCTCCCACCCCGGCTCCGAGCGGCGACGTCACGTCGCTGCTCAACGGAATCCTGAAGAACTTCCAGATCCCCGGCATGCCGTCGGAACCTGGTGAAGCCGCCGACGAGACGGGTCAGATGATCGTCGTGACCGCACCGGTCGCGTCGTCGCAGACCGCCACGCTCACCGCGTTCGAGAAGGACGCACAGGGCGCGTGGAAGCCGGTTCCGGGCATCGGTCCGGTGAAGGCGTTCCTCGGTGAGAAGGGCATGGGCAAGGCCCAGGACAACGTGTACCGCACACCGCAGGGCACGTTCCCGCTCGACCAGGCCTTCGGCCGCCAGGAGAACCCCGGCACCAAGATGCCGTACTTCCAGGCGACCAAGCAGGACTGGTGGGACGCGAACCCGAAGTCGCCGACCTACAACCAGCACGTGAAGCAGGACAAGAGCCCCGGCGGCGACAGCGAGAACCTGTACGACTCGGGACCGGTCTACGACTACGCGGTCAACATCAACCACAACCCGAACCGGACACCGGGCGACGCATCGGCGATGTTCCTGCACGTCACTAACGGCAAGCCGACGTGGGGCTGTGTCGCGACCGAGCGCGAGACGATGGTCAACATCCTCAAGTGGCTCGATCCGGCGAAGAAGCCGAAGATCACGATCGGTGTGAACGTCGACGCTCCGGACCAGGCGCCCAAGGCGGAGACCAGCCCGAACGGTGACGTCCTCGGCGGACTGCTCGGCAACCTCGCCGCGATGCTCCCCGGCTCGTTGAGCACGCTCATCCCGAGTATCAGCTGACCCGAACACCGACCCCTTCAGCGACCCGAGGCCGCACGCGATCATCGCGTGCGGCCTCGGGGTTTTCGGGTCTAGGCGGTAGTTCCAGTCAGACGGTGGTTCCCGTCAGGCGGTGCCGCGCAGCAACTCGAACCCGGACGCTCGGGCGGCGTCGAAACCGTCGATCGGGCCGGTGCCGCGTTCGATCTGGGCTGTCGCCTGGTCGAGGACCGGTGTCTGCGGGTCCAGGACTTCCAGATAGACGCGGTGGCATTCGAGCGCCCGGATCGCGGCGTCGGTGAATCCCTCGACGTCGGCGGCGTGTGTGACGTTGGGGCCGTTGCAGAACAACGCGCGCGGCGGCGTCTCGAGCGCGTCGAATGCTTCGACGACGGAGTCGGCGAACTGCATGTGGTCGCGCTGATTGGGGAAGCCGGGAGCCCACTCGGGGCCGCCGTACAGGCTGAGGACGACGTCGGGACGCACGCGGTCGACGGTCTCGGTGATCTTTGCGCGCAGTTCGGGCGTATTGAAGATCTCGCTGTCGGGGAAGCCCCAGAACTCGACCTCGTCGACGCCGACGACGGCGGCCGACGCGATCTGCTCGCCTTCGCGAAGCGGTCCGCACTCTTCGGGCGGCATTCCTTCGATTCCGGCTTCGCCGCTGGTCGCGAGGGCGTAGACCACGCGCTTGCCCTGCGACGTCCACCGCGCGACGGCGGCGGCCATGCCGTATTCGGGGTCGTCGGGGTGAGCGACGAGGACGAGAGCGGTCGACCAGTTCTCCGGGAAAGTGGCAGTCATGGGGCCGACAGTACGCTGCGGCGACACTGTTGGCTCGACTCTGACGGGCCCGACTGACTGCTGGGCAGGCCTTAGGGGATCAGGCCTCGCTCACGTGCGGCGGCAAGGACTTTCGTTCGGCTGTTGACGCCGAGCTTGTCGAAGATGTGGACCAGGTGCGATTTGACGGTCGCCTCGGAGATGAACATCTTGCGGGCGATCTCCCGATTCGATCCGCCGCCGGCGAGACTCTGGACGATCTCCAATTCGCGTGCGGTGAGTGGAATTTCGCGCGAAGTGACCCGGGTGAGCAGCTTGGCCGCGATGGCGGGACCGAGCACCGTCTCACCGGCAGCGGCGGATCGGATGGCTCCGACCAGCGTCTCGGGCGACGCGTCCTTGAGTAGGTAGCCGACAGCTCCCGCTTCCACCGCGCGGACGATGTCGGAGTCCGACTGGTAGGTCGTCACGATCAGGACCTGCGGCGGATCGGCGAGCGCACGGATCGACTGGGTCGCGTACACCCCGTCGGCCGCGGGGTCGGCGCCGTGCAGGCGCAGGTCCATCAGCACCACGTCGAGGCCGGTCGTCGACGCGATCTCGACGGCTTCGGCGGCCTCGCCTGCTTCGGCGACGACGGTGAAGTCGTCGACGGCGCCCAGTACTGCGCGTAGTCCTGCGCGGACCACGGGGTGGTCGTCAACGATCATGATGCGGATCATCGGTGCCTCTCGATCGGGACGCTGGCGTGAATTGTAGTGCCGTCGCCGGGCGCGGACTCGACGGTGAGTTCGCCGCCGCACGTACGGATTCGGGCGCGCATCGCCCGAAGACCGAAGCCGCTGCCCGGAGCGTCGTCACCGGTGGGCGGGGGACTCACGCCGTCTATGCCCACGCCGTCGTCCACGATGTCCACGTGCACCTCGTCCGGGAGGTACGTGAGCGTGACGGCGGCCGCGTCGGCGTGCGCATGGCGGCGGACGTTCAGCAGGGCTTCCTGCACGGTGCGTTGCAGAGCGACCTGGACCCGCTCGGAGAGTAGTGCGGGCGAGCCGTGTTCGGCGAAGACCACGCGGGGCCCGTCCTCGGACGCGGCGGCGACCTGTTCGGCGAGCGCGTGCGACAGGCCCTCCGGATGCGACTCGGGTCCGTCGAGTCCGCGGAGGAACCGTCGGGACTCGGCGAGCGCGGTCTGCGCTGTCTCGAGGGCGGTCTCGGTATGGGCGGTGCGCTGCTCGGGCGGCGCCGTCGGCGACGTCGCCGCACGCAGCAGCATGATGATGCTCGCGAGCGACTGTCCTGTCCCGTCGTGGATCTCGCCGCCGAGGCGTTCGCGCTCGGCGAGCACGCCTGCGTCTCGTTCACGTGCAGCGAGCTGCGCCCGCGTCGTGATCAGTTCGTCGACGAGTCGGTCTCGCTCGTCCACCATCGCCGCGATCCGGCCGAACGCCTCGGTCACGGCGACGGCGGTGGCGATGCCGATGAGCGGGCCGATCACGCCGCCGACGCTGAACCCGCCGGTGCTCACGCGGGTCGCGGTCACTGCGGTGGCTGCGACCAGGACCACGACGGCGGCGGCCACGCCGCGCGGTAGGAAGTGCCAGCACAGTATGGCCACCACGAAGGCGATCCACACGAAGTCCGCCGACACGACCGACAGTGCGATCCAACCAGCCGTCAGGACCAGGACCCACGGGACCACCAGCTCACGCCTGCCGAGGGCGGAGAAGACGGCGCCGAGCGCGTACCAGGCGGCGAGCACGCCTGCGCACACGAGCACGCCGATGTGCGTTCCCTCGTCGGCGACGGTGTTGGCGACGCCGACGATCATCAGCGTCGTGAACAGGATGTGACCTGCCCATTCGGCGTAGCGGTCGGTGCTGCGGTCGTCGGTCATGTCTCCCAGTATCACTGTGATCCGACGGCGCTCGCGACGTCTACACCTTTCGATGGATATCGAGCCGCCGATAGGTGGAGTCGAAAGTGCGAATCCGGGGCGATGCCGGGGGAGGGGTCGGAGCGACAAGCTTGAGTAGTCCCGGCGAACAGCTGGGTGAGCATCTCTCAGGAGGATTCGAAGTGTATATCGGCTGGCGCGAGATCCGCGACGCTAAAGGAAGATTCGCACTCATCAGCGGTGTGATCGCACTGCTGTCTCTCATGGTCGTCATGCTGTCCGCGCTGACCGCGGGACTGGATGCCGAATCGACGTCGGCAGTGCGTGCGCTGCCCGGCGACACCGTGATCACCCAGTCCGCGGCGGGCGGGGAGGCGTCGAGCCTGACCGACAGCCGCGTCGACGACGCCGCGATCAGTCAGGTTCGCGCGGACGATCCGCAGGCGATGGTCCTCGGTGTGGCCAACACCCGCATCACCGCGGACGGCCGGGCAGCCGCGGTGGCGGCGTTCGGGTTCAGTGACACCGACGAGGTGACCGTCGACTCCGAGACCGCAGAGGCGCTCGGCGTCTCGGCCGGGTCCGACGTCGTCGTCGGCACCGAGCGGGTCCGCGTCGACGCCGTCGGCGACACCGACAAGTACGCGCACACTCCGGTGGTGCGCATGCCGTACTCGATGTGGGTGACGGCGACCGGCCGCGACGCGGCGTCGGCCGTGCTGACCAGCGATTCGACGGCTCCGTCGGGGATGGCCGCGACGTCGCACAGCGACGCGGTGTCCCTGGTGCCCGGCTACAAGTCCGAGCACTCCTCGCTGCTGCTGATCCAGGGTCTCCTGCTGGCGATCTCCGCGATCGTCGTCTGCGGCTTCTTCGCGGTGTGGACGGGTCAGCGAGTGCGTTCGCTCGCCGTGGTCCGGGCCATGGGTGCAGGCCGCAACTACCTGATGCGCGACGGGCTCGGCCAGGCCGCCGTCGTCCTGTTCGCCGGTCTGATCGCCGGTGGAGCCGTCGGCGCGATCGGCGCGTGGATCGCATCGGGCACCGTGCCCATCGCGTTCGACGCGGGATCGATGATCGCGCTGCTCGCCGGAATGGCGGTGCTCGGACTGGCAGGTGCGGCGATCGCGCTCCGGCCGCTGGTCAAGGTCGACCCACTCACCGCGCTCAACCGCTGACCACCCGCCCCCAGTTCACTTCTCAGCAAGGAGTTTCCGATGTCTCTCGTACTCGACAATGTGACCCTCACCTACCCGGACGGCGACCGCGACCGCGTCATGGCCGTCGACGGCGTCAGCCTCACCGTTCCGCGCGGACGTCTCGTCGGACTGACCGGCCCGTCGGGCTGCGGCAAGTCCAGCGTGCTCTCGGTGGCGGGGACGCTCATCACCCCCGACTCCGGTCACGTGGAGGTGGCAGGCGAAAGTGTGGAGAACCTCGGCGCCGAGGATCGCGCACGGTTGCGCCGCGAGCAGGTCGGTTTCGTGTTCCAGCACGACAACCTGTTGCCCGATCTGACAGCGCTCGAACAGGTTCTCCTGCCGATCCACCTGGCCGGCGGCCGCCCGAAGCGTCACAAGGCGCGGGCCCGCGACCTGCTCGCTGAGGTCGGTCTCGCCGACGCGGTGGACCGTCGCCCCGGTCAGCTGTCGGGCGGTATGCGCCAGCGTGTGAACATCGCCCGCGCGCTCATGGGCGAGCCCGCACTGCTGCTCGCCGACGAGCCGACGTCGGCGCTGGACTCGCACCGTGCCGCCGAGATGATCGACCTGTTGGTCCGACTGGTGGCCGAGCACGACGTGGCGGCGCTGTTCGTCACACACGACGCACGGGCGCTCGAGTCGGCCGACGACGTGGTGCGGATGCTCGACGGGCAGGTCGCCGAACTCACGCACGCACGGTAGATCCGTCTCGTCCGACAGAAATGGGCCCCGGTCATACGACCGAGGCCCATTTCTGTGTCAGGAGGTGAGGACTCAGAGATCCAGGCGCGCGTACTCGCGGAGCTTGGACGTCTGGTGCACGGCTTCGACGGTGCGGATCGTGCCCGACTTGGAGCGCATGACCAGCGAGCGCGTGGTGGCGCCGTTCGGGCGGTAGGTGACGCCGCGGAGCATATCGCCGTTGGTGACGCCGGTCGCGCAGAAGAAGGCGTTCTCGCCGCGCACCAGGATGTCGTTGGTGAGGACCTGGTCGACGTCGAGGCCTGCGTCGATGGCCTTCTGGCGCTCGGCGTCGTCCTTCGGTGCGAGCTTGCCCTGGATCTCGCCGCCCATGCACTTCATGGCGACGGCGCTGATGATGCCCTCGGGGGTGCCGCCGACGCCCATCAGCATGTCGACGGTGCTGTACTCGCCCGCTGCGGCGATCGCGCCTGCGACGTCGCCGTCGGAGATGAGGCGGATCTTGGCTCCGGCTTCGCGGATCTCGCCGATCAGGTCGGTGTGGCGCGGGCGGTCGAGCACGACGACGGTCATGTCGGCGACGTCGATGCCTTTGGCTGCCGCGACGGAGTTGATGTTCCATTCGACGGACTGCTCGATGTCGATGGCGCCCTTGGCTGCCGGACCGACGGCGATCTTGTCCATGTAGAACACCGCGGACGGGTCGTACATGGTGCCGCGCTCGGACACCGCAATCACCGCGATGGAGTTCGGGCGGCCCTCGGCCATCAGCGTGGTGCCGTCGATCGGGTCGACAGCGACGTCCACCTCTGGGCCGTCGCCGTTGCCGACGACTTCGCCGTTGTAGAGCATCGGAGCTTCGTCCTTCTCGCCCTCGCCGATGACGACGGTGCCGCGCATCGAAACGGTCGAGAGGAGTTCGCGCATCGCGTCGACGGCTGCACCGTCTCCGCCGTTCTTGTCGCCACGGCCAACCCAACGTCCGGCAGCGAGCGCTGCGGCCTCGGTGACCCGGACGAGTTCCAGCGCAAGATTACGGTCGGGGGCTTGCTTGGACGACATGTGGCTCCGCTCCTTTGACACGACTCAGACCTGGACATTCTTTCACGCACGCTCGGCGACCCGGGCCCCAGGGTGCCGGTGCCGCTGATGGATAATGGCAGGCATGGCCGACAAACCCAGGATCCTGCAAGACGGCAAGGACCTCATCTGGTCGCTGATCGCATTGGGCGTCATCATCCTCGTCGTCGCAGGTATCGCAGGCAGCTGCAGCTGGGGATTCGGATCGGACGCCACCGAGCAGAAGGTCCCGCACTTCGACGTCTCCGCCGGGCTCAAAGCCGACGCGAACACGATGCCGTTCCCGATCCGCGAACCGAAGGTCCCCGACACGTGGCAGCCGAATTCCGGCTCGACGCAGGAGATCGAGAAGACGATCTCGAGCAATGTCGGCTGGATCACCGGCGGTGGGGCGTACATCCAGCTCACCCAGACCGACGCCGTCGAAGAAGACGTGATGCGCAAGCTCCTCGGCGATGACACGTCTGGAACCGGCACCCGCGACATCGGCGGCCAGATGTGGGTCACCTACGAGAACCTCGAGCACCAGAAGGCGTGGATCGTCGACCTCGGCGACGTCCGCATCGGTGTGAAGAGCCGCGGCAAGGACGAGTCCATGCAGACCCTCGCCGAAGCCGTCCTCGCCGCTCAGCCCCTCAAAGCCGACCGCCCGGTTCCCACGGGCTAGGCCCGCGCCCCACCCGTTGATCGGGCCCTTTGCTGCTGATCGAGCGGAGTCGAGATCGCTTGCCCCCACGTCGATCGAGCGGAGTCGAGATCACTCGCCTCACGTTGATCGAGCGGAGTCGAGATCACTCGCCTCACGTTGATCGAGCGGAGTCGAGATCCAGGTCTCGACTCCGCTCGACCAGCGGGAAAATGGCTGGACCAGCAGGAAATGGGCTCGATCAGCGGTTGCGGGGCTCGGCCAATAGGAGTCTCGACTCCGCTCGACCAACGAATTGGGGCTCGACCAACGAAGTGGGGCTCGACCAACAGAAGCGAAAAGATCAGTCCTCTTCGTCCTCGTCCGGGTTGAGCGCGGCTTCGATGCGTGTCCGCGCGCCTTCGAGGTGGGCGGTGCAGCGGGCGGCGAGGGCTTCACCTCGTTCCCAGAGGGCGAGGGACTCGTCGAGGCCGAGGCCGCCGCGTTCCAGCGCGGTCACGACCTCGGACAGTTCGTTGCGAGCGTCTTCGTAGGCGAGTTCGTCGACGGGGGCGGGTTCGGTCATGGGTGGTCTCCTTCACGGATGGTCGCGTACACGGAGCTCGCGACGGCGTGCGGTTGATGTCGGTGCGTTGCACCACGGCGTAGCCGCGCGCCAAGGTCTGTGCTGTAGGGAGCCGGGGCGGTTCTGTCGTGTCCTGCTCAGTGCTGATCGAGCCCCTTCGATTCGAGATCGACGTTCCGAGTCTCGGGGCCGAAGAGGGCGCCGGCAAGAACGAGAAGTGAACCGACCACCAGCAAGACAGCTCCGGTGTCGTCGAAGGCCATGAAATTCGCCAGGCCGGCCTGATAGAACGCGTAGAAGGACGGGATGACTACCGCGAGGCTGTACGCCAGGCCGTACCCGGATGCGCGCACGGACGTCGGAAAGCGCTCGTTGATGTAGGCGGGCAACACCGCCCACGGGCAGATGACGACGATCACCAGCAGGATCGTGGCGAACACGACCCAGGTCAGGTCGTCGGCCTCGGACCGAACTATGGATAGGAAAAGTGCGGTGCCGGCGACTGCCATGGCCGATGCCGCGATGATGAGGAATCGTCGTCGTCCGATCCGTTGACTGACCACGGCGGCGCCGACGTCGATCGGCGTGAGGATCAGATAGGCGATGATGAGGGTCAGGGTGACCGACGTACTCGACAGTCCGACCCCGTCGGACCCGAGTAGCGCTGGTAGGGAGGCTGCGACCGGTTGCAGGGCCAGCCAGAATCCGTTCATCAGGACGAAGACCTGCAGGAAGCGCTTGGCATTGTCGCGCTGGAGTAGTTCGCGAAACGGCGACATGGTGCGTTCTGTCTTGGTGAACACGTCCGACTCGGTGACCGATTTGTGGAAGTACCACGCCGAGCCGAGGGACAGGAGTGCTCCGATGACGAACGGGATCCGCCAACCCCACTGCGCATACGCGGAGTCGTTCCCGTCGGAGGGCATATTGAGCAGGAGGACGAGCGTGATGATCGACGCGGCGGCGTACCCGAGCGGAAATCCGGTGTTGATCAGGCCGCTGTAGAGGCCGCGCTTGTGCGGAGGTGCCGCCTCCATCGCGAGCGGGTTCGCCCCGGTGTACTCGCCGCCGAGGAAGCCTCCGGCCAGGAACCGAAGCGCGACGAACAGGATCACGCTCGTCACGCCGATCTGGGAATATCCAGGTAGCAGCGCGATGAGGAAGGTGGCGATGCCTGCGCCTGTCATGGCGATCATCGTGGTTCGCTTGCGCCCGACGGTGTCCGCGATCCAACCAAAGATCGCGGCGCCGATCGGCCTGCCGACCAGGGTCGCGGCGAACATGGCGCCGCTGACGATCGCCTTCCCTGTGGTGCCGAGGTCATCGGACACGAAATAGCCGATGGCCGGAGCCATCACCACAATAGGTAGGTAGATATCGAACAAGTCGACAAAGAATCCGAGCCAGGCGCCGAACAGTGCCTTGCGCGCCTTCGTGTTCGAGCTGGACGGGTCGCCGTCTCTCGGGGTGTCGCGCCATGCCTGGGCGTAGTCTTCTGTGCCCGCAGATGCGGATCTCTGGTCCTCGGTCGTCATGTGGTGAACCTCTGATTCGACGGGTTATGAGCAGGTGCTGCACGCGTGCCGGTGATTGTGAGGAGTATCGACTCGACTCGGAAACAATCATGTGGTGCACGCCACACCATGTCAAGAGAGTGACGTCGCTTTTTTCCAAAATACCGATCGGTCCACCGGTGATGTACCAGGTCACGGCAAGGCGTGGTACGAAAAATCCCCCGGAGTCTCGGGTTCCGGGGGATTGGCGTGTGTCGGTCAGTCCGTGAAAAATGTGCGGTGCCACGTGTGCGCGACGAGGCGTGCCGCGGTGTCGACGTCTACCGCGGAGAGATGGTCTTCGGCTTTGGCGAACCAGACGTAAGCCGACTGTTCCACCATGCATGCCATCGACTCTGTGGCGAGCCGGGCGTTGGTGCCTGCGACCTGGGTGATGCCGTGAACTTTCTCCAGTGCCGCGGTGAACCGATCGACGTGTCGCTCGCGCATGTGCCGCCAGATCTGCTGAAACCGGTCCTCGACGTGTGCGGCCTGAATGAAGGCGCGCATGACATCCCGGTTCTCGTTGTAGAGCGACAGGTAGCCTCGGTTGGCCTCGATCAACGCCCCGTGCGGGTCGGTGCGGAAATCGTGGTCGCGGGCGACGCTCGCATCGTAGAGCCGTTGATGGAGATCCTCGATGACCTGGGCGAACAGGTCCTCTTTGTTCTTGAAATAGCGATACAACCCGCCCATCGAGATGTCTGCCTCCTCGGCGACGTCGCTCATGCGGGCATCGACGTATCCGTTCCGTGCGAACACGGCGCGTCCGGCGTTGACCAGGTGGTCGCGGGTGCGACGGCCCTTCGGCGTGGTCGGTTCGGCTGGCACGGCGCCCCCTCAGTCTTCGGCGGTGATCTCGACACGAACTCATCTGGAGTATATCCAGGTCCAATAAACTCGATAGAAAAAAGCGACGTCACTCTCTTGACTTTGCGTGAGGTCCGGGTCACAGTTGAGTTGTGACCAAGGCTACTTCTACTGGTTCCGAGTCCGACACCTTCGGCGTCGTACATCGAGGACCCGCAACCCCGATCGAGGACTGGCACGCGGGCGACCGCCTCGCGGATCGATTCCATCGACTCGTCGCCGCCGATCCGGATCGACTCGTCCTCGCCGATGACAACGGCAGGGAACTCACCCGCGCCGAGCTCTGGGACCGATCCGGACGGCTGCGCGACGTCCTCGCCGACACTGGTGTCGCACGTGGTGACGTCGTCTTGATCTACCTGCCGAACACGATCGAATGGCAGGTGTCGTTCCTGGCGGTCCTGCGTCTGCGCGCCGTGCCCGCCACGATCCCGATGAGCACCGACGAAGACACGCTCAGTCACGTCCACTCGGTGATCCGGTCGCGAGCAATCATCGGACCGTCCGCGTACCGCGGTCGATCGGCGCGGGACACAGTGACCGCCGCGGCGAGATCCACCGACCGCACCTGCGTGGTGCTCGTTCTTGACGGCGCCGCGGTGGACCTGCAGACCGTCGACGGTGTCGCAGGCGAATCGGTCGTCGACCCTGAGGTCGGCCACCTGATGTTCACCTCGAGCACCACCGGAATGCCGAAGGCGGTGATGCACACCGAGGACTCGCTCGCTGCGGCGAACAGCGCGTTCATCGACCGCTTCGGCATCGACGAGGACACGCCGATTTTCATGCCCTCGCCGCTGGGACACAGTGTCGGGGCATGGCACGGGGCTCGACTTTCGCTGTTCGTCGGTGCGCCGCTAATCCTTCAGGGGGCGTGGGATCCGGTGCGGGCACTTGAGATCGTCGATGAACGCCGATGCGGATTCACCGCGGCGGCCACGCCGTTCCTGAAAGACATCATCGACGCGGACTGGCCGGCCGACAAGCACAAGCTGGCATCCATGAAGACATTTCTATGCGGGGGAGCGCCAGTGCCGCCGAGTGTGCTCGACGCGGCCACCGAGCAGGCCTCGACCACGTTTGTGACGGTGCTATGGGGGATGACCGAGGGCACTGGTACCACCTGTGTGCCGGAAAGCACTCGCCTTCAGGTGCTCGAAAGCGCCGGTCGGCCGGTCGACGGACTCGACCTGCGCATCCTCGACCCCGACGATCGTGGGATCGGCGAACTCGCGATGCGTGGACCCGGTGTCTTCGTCGGATACCTCGGCCAGGAGCAACTGTTCCGCGACCTGCATACACCCGACGGATGGTTTCGCACCGGCGATCTCGCACGCATCGACGACGACGGTTACCTGCATCTGACTGGCCGACTGAAGGACATCATTATCCGCGGCGGCGTCAACATATCGCCGGTGCCGATCGAGAATGCGATCGCGGCGCACCCGGGAGTCCGACGCGTTGCCGTCATTGGCCGGCCGGACCAGCGCTTGGGTGAGCGCATCTGTGCGGTCATCGTCCCCTCCGATGATGCCCCACGGCTCGACGAACTCTGTACGTGGTTGCGCAAGCGAGGCTTGTCCGATCGCATGTTGCCCGAGTCGCTGGAGGTCATCGACGAGATGCCGGTGACCGCAGCCGGCAAGATTCGGAAAGTCGACCTACGACGACGATTCGACACCGAACTCGAGGAGGAGAACGTATGAGGCACGTGATCGGCGACATTGACGTCGAGTACACGATGGCCGGGGCCACCGGCACCGACGCGGTACCGGTTGTCTTCATTCACGGCCTCGCAGAGGACCGCCGGAGCTGGTCGTCGATACTTCCGTCGATGGCCGACGACCGGTTGTACGCCTACGACCTGCGCGGACACGGCGGCACGACTGTCGGCGATGCCGACGGCACGCTTGCACAGCTGGGCGGGGACCTGATCGGCTTTCTTGAACAGGTCAGCGGCCCTGCCGTGGTCGTCGGCTTCTCCCTCGGCGGCGCAGTCGCGCTCTGGGCAGCGGCACACCGTCGGGATCTGATGTCCAAAGTGATCGTTCTGGGCACCTCGTCGATCGTGGGGCGCGGCGCAGCCGACTTCTACGCGACTCGCATCGCGCAGGCCCGTGACACGTCGTCGACAGAGTTCCGGGCCGGGATGCGCGACGACACCGCCGCGGCGATCATCACCGCCACCGACCGGATCGATGAGATCACTCAGATCCGGCTCGACGCGGTCGGCGACGGGCGCGGCTACGTCAATGCCGCGCGGGCCATGGCATCGCTGAGACTAGAGCCGCTGACACCGGCGCTCGCCGACATAGCGCTGCACGTCGACGTCGTGGGCGCCGCCGCCGACGCATTCTGCCCGGTGAAGGCCGCACAGATCATCCTCGATGCCCTCGGTGACTCGACCTACTACGAGGTTCCCGCCGCCGGACACCTTATGAACGTGGACAACCCGACCGCAGTGACCTCGGTCCTGCAGACCATCCTCTTCGGAAAGGACTGACATGAATCGCTGGGGACTCTCCATGGGGGTCAGCCCCCGGGAACCGCTCACGAATGTGACCGAGCTGGCTTCCACCGCTGAACGACTCGGGTACGAGGCGATGTGGTTCATCGACTTTCAACTCGGGATGAAAGACGTCTACGCCGCGATGAACATGGCGGCGCTGGCAACCGAGAAGCTGGCGATCGGATCGGCTGTGACCAACCTGCTCACCCGTCATCCGACCGTCACCGCCAGTGCGACAGCGGCGCTAGACGAGCTGGCCGACGGCAATGCGATGCTCGGCCTCGGTGCCGGGTGGTCTGCGGTCTACGGCGCGGGACAGGCCCCGTCGAAGCTCGGCGACCTGTCCGCGGGGATCGACGAATTCCGCAAGCTCTTCACCGGCGAGGAGCAGGAGTTGTACGGCACCACAGTGCGACTGGCGACAGCCGAACGGCAGATTCCCATCTACATGGCGGTGTCGCAGCCAGGCCTGCTCAAGTTGAGCGGCCGCAAATGCGACGGCGCGATCTTGATGGGTGCCGCCGACCCCGAGTTCGTGAAGTGGCAGCTCGACTTCATCTACGAGGGGCTGGAGAAGGCCGGGCGGGATCGCAGCGAACTGACCATCGACCTCGTGGTCACCATGAGCGCCGACGACGATGAGGAGAAGGCCCTCTCAGACGTGCGAGCCTGGGCCACCAGCCAGGCCGCGACGTTCGACGTCTGGAAGCGCATGCCGCCTGCGTGGGAGCGGTTCCGCCCCGAGTTCGCCGCCGCCAATTCCGGTTACCATCTTGTCGACCACCTGTCGCGCCACGCCGACCACAAGCAGGTGGTCAGCGACGACTTCGTGAAGTCGGTCGCCCTCGCAGGAACGGTCGACCACTGCGTCGCACGGCTGAAGGAATTGTGTGGTCTCGACATCGACCGCATCACGTTCGCGCTGCTGTCCGGCGGTCGGCTCCGCCGGATGGACCAGATCGCCAACCAGATCATTCCCGCAGTCAACGCCTGAACCGAGGAGAAGAGATGACCGAATCGAACCCAGTAGCGATCGTCACCGCGGCCGCAGGAGCGGGTATCGGAGCAGCGATCGTTGATCGCCTGGCCCACGACGGGTACGACGTCGTGGTCACCGACGTGCACGAGCGGCGGTGCCGGGAAGCGGCCGAGCGGCTCAGCGTCGCGCACGGTCGCGAGTTCCTCGCCGTCCCGCTCGACGTCACAGACGAGTCGCGGGTACAGGCCGCGGTCGCGTCGGTGATCGACGCCCGGGGGCGGATCGACGTCCTGGTGAACAACGCCGGATGGTCGAAGATCGAACCGGTGTCGGAGATGTCCCTGGACACCTGGCGTCGGTGCCTGGACGTCGACCTCACGGGTACATTCCTGTGCATGCGGTACGCGTTGCCGCACATGATCGAGGCGGGACGCGGGTCGGTCGTCAACATCAGCTCGATCTCGGCCTACGAGACCTCGACCGAGCACGGAGCCGCGTACTCAGCGGCCAAGGCAGGCGTGCTCGCGTTGACCCGTGTGGCCGCCGCCGAGAACGGCCGCCACGGTGTGCGAGTAAACGCGGTCACGCCAGGGTTGATCTACAACGACTTCCTTCGCAAGATCTACCCGGACGAGTTCTTCGACGGGTACGCCGAGAGCCGGTCCTTGGTCGGTCGGGTCGGTCGACCCGAAGACGTCGCCAACCTCGTCGGCTTCCTCGTCTCGGACCAAGCGGGATATGTCACTGGTGAGGTGTACGGAGTAAGCGGAGGGGTGTATCCGCATGCCTGACGTAAGCGCCGACCTCGGCATCGCCGAACTAGTCGCCGGGTTTCGGGACGGGTCGATAAGTCCTGTCGATGTCACCGAGAAATATCTGACCAGAATCGCCGACCACGACAACGACACTCACGCATTCGTCACAGTCACCGCCGATCTCGCACGTGCGCAGGCTGCGAGCGCTGCGCGTGATTACGCCGCCGGCTCTCCGACGGGGCCGCTGGCGGGCGTGCCCGTCTCGATCAAGGACGCCTTCTACGTCAGCGGAGTGCCGACCACCCTCGGTTCAGCGCTCTACGGGCAGGTCGCCAAACGCGACTCTGGTGTCGTGCGTCGCCTGCGAGCTGCAGGTGCGGTGTTCCTAGGTAAGACGAACACCGCAGAGTTCGGTCAGTCGGCGACGAGCGAGAATCGACTCGGCCCCGATACGACGAACCCGTGGAATCGGACCCGGACGCCGGGCGGCTCCAGCGGCGGAGCCGCGGCCTCGGTCGCCGCCGGACTGGCTCCCGTCGCCGTCGGATCCGACGGCGGAGGCTCGATTCGGATACCGGCGTCGTTCTGCGGCGTCTATGGGATGAAACCGACTTACGGCGCGTGCCCGGACGAGAAGGGCTTCCGCGGGATGACCGACTTCGTCTGTCCGGGACCACTCAGCCGCAGCGTTGCCGATGCCCGCGTCGTGGTGGGAACGCTTTCCGGACATCATTTCCCGCGTCGTGACGTGCCTCACCTGCGCATCGCCTACTGTGCCCGGCCTGAAGGCCGACCGGTCTCCGCCGCCGTCACCGCCGCCGTCGCGCGCGTGGCCACAGTGCTGGGAGAAGCCGGGCACGACGTCGACGCCGTCGACCTGCCCCTCGACGGATGGAATGACATCTTCGGACCGCTCGTGCTCGAGGACGAGCATCGCGAACGCGGACATCTGCTGTCTCTTCATGCGGACGAGCTGAGCCGATACGAACGGTCGTCATTGCGTGCAGCGGTTGGCTTGGATTCGGTCGCGGTCGATCGGGCCGAGGAGTTGCTTCCCGAATACCGGCGACGCGTCGGCGACCTGTTCGACGGCTACGACATCCTGCTGACCCCGGCAACAGCGGTGCCCGCCTTCCCACTTGGGCAACGACCGACCGAGATCGACGGTCATCCCGTCGGCCAGTTATGGGGCGCGTTTCCGTTTGCGGTGCCTTTCAATGTTGCAGGCACCCCGGCCGCATCGGTCCCGTGCGGCTTCGACGACGGACTCCCCGTAGGAGCACAATTGGTCGCCCGTCGCGGGGCCGATCACCTGCTCCTGGACATCTCAGAGCTGGTCGAGGAAGCGGTCGCGTTCGGCCCCGGGCTCATCGGCGCACCGGCTGCGGCGACATCGCTGTTATGACTGGCAGCGTGGTCCTCGGCTGGACGGGCGCGGTTGCCGTCCTCACCCTGCACGCGGCCGAACGCAAGAACGCGCTGTCGAGGCAGATGCTGACCGACCTCGCCGCGGCCCTCGCCTCTGTCGATGATGCCGACGGAGTGGTGCTTACCGGTGGCGACGAGTGCTTCAGTGCGGGCGCTGACCTGCGGGAGATCACCGGCACCGTCGCAGACCTCGCCTACGACGACGCGGTGGCAGATGTGGCACAGGCGATCGATGGGTGCGCGGTCCCGGTGATCGCCGCTCTCGAAGGGCCGTGTCTGGGCGCGGCCGCACACCTGGCACTGCTGTGCGATGTGCGCATCGCTGGCGCCGACGCGTTCGTCCAGATCCCCGCAGTTCGACTCGGGCTGCTGTACAGCCCGGACGCCGTCGAGTGGCTCGCACGGACGTATCGCCGCGACACGGTACGGCGGCTACTGCTCTGCGCGGAGCGGTTCGACGCCGAGGCCGCCGTCGCCGCCGGTCTCGTCTCGACCATCGTATTGGCGGGCGCGGCCACCCGCGTGGCCGTGGAATCCCTGGGCGGGCTCTCGCCTCGCAGCCGGCAGGCGGTGGCCGCGACCAGGACGTTTCTTCGGCACGCCGAGGCGGGCACCGTCGTCGACGATCACTGGCAGGAGCGTCGCCGCGAGCTCCTCGCCTCACCCGATCGCGCGGCCGCAGTCGCGGCCGCACATCGACGCCACGGCGGCATCGATGCACAGAACACCGAATAGACAGGACTATGCCCATGGGTGAGCCCCTGGACCCTCGTCGGTCCACCAACCCTTACGACTTCCTAGACTCCAGGAGTCTTCTCGATGATGAGGAGCGTGCCATTGCCGACACGGTCCGCAAGTTCGTCGATGACCGTGTGCTGGTCGGCATCACTGACTGGTTCGACCGCGGCGTATTTCCCCGCGAACTCGCCACCGAGATGGGTGCGCTCGGACTGCTCGGAATGCACCTGGACGGATACGGCTGTGCGGGTACCAGCGCCACCGCATATGGCCTGGCGTGCCTCGAACTCGAAGCGGGCGACTCTGGATTCCGCAGCTTCGTGTCCGTGCAGGGCTCGCTGGCGATGTTTCCAATCCACGCATTCGGCTCCGAGGAACAGAGACAGGAGTGGCTGCCTGCAATGGCGGCCGGCGAGGCGATCGGCTGCTTCGGTCTCACCGAGCCTGACTCCGGATCGGACCCCAGCAACATGCGGACCGTCGCGCGCCGCGACGGTGGCGACTGGATCCTCAACGGATCGAAGATGTGGATCACGAATGGCGGCATCGCCGACGTCGCGGTCGTGTGGGCGCAGACCGATGGCGGGATCCGAGGCTTTGTCGTTCCCACTGACACCCCGGGATTCTCCACCCGCGACGTCGACCGGAAGATGTCTCTCCGTGCATCGGTTACGTCGGCGCTGTCGTTCGACGATGTTCGTCTCCCCGGGGCCGCAGTCCTTCCGGGGGTCACGGGCCTACGGGGGCCGTTGTCGTGTCTGAACGAAGCACGCTTCGGAATCCTCTTCGGCGTGGTCGGCGCCGGGCGGTCCTGTTACGAGGCCGCGCTCGACTACAGCACGTCCCGCGTGCAGTTCGGAAAACCGATCGCGGGCTTCCAACTGGTCCAGCGCAAACTCGTCGAGATGATGATCTCGGTTAACCGCTCGACCCTCGTAGCCATGCACCTGGGACGACTCAAAGACGCCGGACAACTGTCCCCGGCGCAGGTCAGCTTCGGCAAGATGGACAACGTCCGACAGGCGATCGAAGTGGCCCGGGAGGCGAGGAATAGTCTAGGCGCCAACGGAATTACCCTCGACTACCCGGTGATCCGGCACATGAACAACCTCGAGTCGGTCTATACGTACGAAGGAACGAACGAGGTGCATACCCTGGCGATGGGCCAGGCGATCACCGGGCTGGGAGCTTACCGATGAGCCCGGCCCTGGCCGAACTGTCCGGGACCGACCTCGGGACCCACACGGCCTCCTACGACGACCGGGACTGCATTCTGTACGCGCTCGCGGTGGGTGCGAAGCCGACTGAACTCGATCTCGTCTACGAACGGGACCTCCGTGTTCTGCCGACGTATGCCTGCGCGATCGGACTGTGGGCGGTCGAGGCCGCGGGCCGACTCGGCGCCTACGATCCGACCCGATCGCTGCACGCATCCCAGGCTCTGACCGTCCACCGGCCGCTGCCAGCGTCCGGGAAACTGCCCATGACTGGACGGATCGGCGCCGTTTACGACAAGGGGAAGGCGTCGATGGTCGAAGTAGTCGTCGAATCCGAGTGGTTCTCGGCGACGTACAGCATCTTCCTCCCCGGGACAGGAGGATGGGGCGGCGATCGCGGACCGTCGAGCTCCGGCGGCGACTGGCCAGAACCGACTCGGACGTCCGAGTTCGTTACCGACACTGATCTTGCGGCCCTGTATCGGCTGACCGGCGACCGTCACCCGATCCATATCGACCCGGATGTCGCGCGGGCCAACAGTTTCGACCGTCCAATTTTGCACGGGTTGTGCACGGTGGGCATCGCGGCGCGTGTGGCCGCCGAGCAGACGGGCGCTCATCCGGCGGAGCTTCGTTCGTTGAATGCCCGGCTCGCCGCACCGGTTCTCCCGGGCGACACGCTGATCGTGCGCAGCGACGACGTCGACGGCGTGGTCTACTTCGACACCGTCGTCGGCGAGACGGCCGTGCTATTGAGCGGAACGGCCGAGTTCGGCTCGTGACGGAGCCGTGGATACTCACGACGGTGAGAGAACCGTGGCGGTCCCGCCGTTAGACGGAGCCCGGTTCGTCGCGGAGCTCTCGGTGACGAATAACTGATTTGTCTGTTTATTTCAGTGGGACGCACGGCGTGCCTGCGGACCGGCGTGACAATAATGGCTGGCCAACAGTGTTGCGAGGACTCTAGAAATCGCGAGTCCTCGCTGCGCTTTACTCTTCGTCGTCATCCGGGTTGAGCGCGGCTTCGATGCGTGTCCGCGCGCCTTCGAGGTGGGCGGTGCAGCGGGCGGCGAGGGCTTCGCCGCGTTCCCAGAGGGCGAGGGACTCGTCGAGGCCGAGGCCGCCGCGTTCCAGCGCGGTCACGACCTCGGACAGTTCGTTGCGAGCGTCTTCGTAGGCGAGTTCGTCGACGGGGGCGGGTTCGGTCATGGGTGGTCTCCTTCACGGATGGTCGCGTACACGGAGCCGTCGGCCACCCGGATGCGCACTGGCGCATCGGCGGGCAGTTCGTCGACGCTCGCGACCGCGTGCGGTTGGTCGATGTCGGTGCGCTGCACGACGGCGTAGCCGCGCGCCAATGTCTGCGCGGGTCCGAGGGTCGCGAGTCGCGAGGTGAGTTGCGAGTTGCGGTGCTCTTCGACGGTCACCAGATGTCGGACGCTGCGGCGGATGTCGACGAGGGCGGCGTCGACCCGCTCCTGCCGGCTGTCGATCATCGATAGCGGTCGTGCGAGCACGGGGCGGGCGAGTAGACCGTCGAGGACGCGCTGCTCGCGGTGGACCCAGTTGCGCAGGGCGTGCGCGCTGCGTTCGCGGAGTGACGCGATCGCCGCGAGTTCGGCGGTCACGTCCGGGACGACGCGTTTGGCGGCGTCGGTCGGGGTCGCGGCCCGCAGGTCGGCGACCAGGTCGAGCAGTGGACTGTCGGGTTCGTGACCGATCGCGCTGACCACCGGCGTCGAGCACGCCGACACCGCGCGCAGCAGCGTCTCGTCCGAGAACGGCAGCAGGTCTTCGACGCTGCCACCGCCGCGCGCGATGATGATGACCTGGACGCGCGGGTCGGCGTCCAACGCTTCGAGTGCGGTGATGATGGCTGGCACCGCCGTCGGTCCTTGCACCGGTGTATCCCGGATCTCGAAACGCACTGCTGTCCACCGCTGTTCGGCGACGGCGACGACGTCGCGTTGGGCGGCGCTCGCGCGTCCGCTGATCAGTCCGACGGTGTGCGGGAGAAAGGGGAGTGGCCGTTGGCGTCGGGCGTCGAACAGGCCTTCGGCGGCCAACAGTCCGCGAAGTCGTTCAATCCGCGCCAGCAGTTCGCCGATGCCGACCGGACGGATCTCGGTGATCCGCAACGACAGGGTGCCGCGTCCGGAATAGAAGTTCGGCCGTCCGCAGACGACGACGCGCGTGCCGTCCGTCAACGGGACGGGGCTGCGCCGCAACAGGTTCGGGTCGCAGGTCACCGAGATCGACATGTCGGCGGCCGGGTCACGCAGGGTGAGGAACGCCGTCCGAGTGCCCGGTCGGGCATTGATCTGGGTGAGCTGGCCCTCCACCCACACCTGCCCGAGCCGGTGGATCCACTCGCCGATCTTGAAGCTGAGCGTGCGCACCGGCCACGGCGCATCCGCCGAACTCGCCGGTGTCTGACCCGCTGACCCGGACGTCACTGGCCGGAGTCGGCCTTCTTCTGCTCACTGACGACGCGGTTGTCGATCATCGTCACGAACGGCGACCGGTTCCGGTTGTTCCGTTCGTACTCGGAGAGGACCTTCAGGTCGGCGAGCGCGAGCGTGCGGACCTTGGCGCGCAGCTGAGCGAGCGTCAGCGCGTCGTAGCCGAGGTCGGCGACGATCTGCGGGACCGGTCCGGTCGACGTGGCGGGCGTACCGGTCGGGCCGGGAGCGACGTCCGCGGTCGACGAGCTGTACAGCGCGAAGCGGCCCTCGGCAGTCGGTGTCTCAGCTTTCGCGGACTCTGCCTTGCCGGCAGATTTCGCGGCAGAAGCGGACTTGGCGGCCGGGGTGGCCTTCACGACTGATGTGTCTTTCGTGACAGTTGCGGGTTCGACGGCCTCGGTGGTCGCCGCCGCTACAGCCTTCACCGGGGTGGGATCGTCGTCCTCGTCGAATGTCGCCCACGCGGGCTCTTCTTCGGCCTTGTCGAAGATCGGCGCGAGCACGTCGTCGCCCTTGATGGCCAGTTCAGCGATGTTCTGCTGGAGACGCATGCCTGCCTGCAACGCGTTGCTGACCGCTGACATGGGCAGCGTGATGACTCGCGTCGGCAGTTTCCGGGTCTCCTCGACGGTCGTGGCCAGCAGACCGGCGACCACACGGGCGGGGTACGGAGGACGATTCATGTACTTAGCTTCTCACAGCCGTACGATTGGTGTTATGGCTGAATCGAAGCGTGTCCTCCTTGCCTCCCCGCGCGGCTACTGCGCGGGAGTCGATCGCGCCGTCGAGGCTGTGGAACGAGCACTCGACAAGCACGGCGCGCCCGTCTACGTCCGTAAAGAGATCGTCCACAACCGACATGTCGTCGACACCCTGACCGATCGCGGAGCGATCTTCGTCAATGAGACCGACGAGGTGCCCGAAGGCGCGATCGTCGTCTTCTCTGCGCACGGCGTGTCCCCGGAAGTGCATCGCACTGCTGCGGAGCGGAGTCTGCAGACCATCGACGCGACGTGCCCGCTGGTCACCAAGGTGCACCAGGAGGCCAAGCGTTTCGCGCGCGACGACTACGACATCGTCCTCGTCGGCCACGAAGGCCACGAAGAAGTCGAAGGCACCGCGGGCGAGGCTCCCGAACACATCCAGTTGGTCGACGGCCCGGACGCCGTCGACAACGTTGAGGTCCGTGACCCCGAGCGTGTCGTGTGGCTTTCGCAGACCACGCTCTCGGTGGACGAGACGATGCAGACCGTCAAGCGGCTGCGCGAGAAGTTCCCGAACTTGAACGATCCGCCGTCGGACGACATCTGCTACGCCACCCAGAACCGTCAGGTCGCGGTCAAGGCGATGGCGCCGAAATGCGATCTGGTGATCGTGGTCGGTTCGCAGAACTCCTCGAACTCGCAGCGCCTCGTCGAAGTGGCACTGCAGAACGGCGCGTCGGCGTCGTACCTCGTCGACTACGCCCGCGACATCGACCTCGCGTGGCTCGACGGCATCAGCACGATCGGCGTCACCTCGGGCGCCTCAGTCCCCGAGATCCTGGTGCGCGGCGTCATCGATCTCGTCGCCGAGCACGGTTTCGAAGACGTCGAGACGATCACGACCGCCGAGGAGACGTTGACGTTCGCCCTGCCGCGGGAGCTGCGGCCCGCGCGAAGCGCCAACTGACGGCGAGAGCGAGAGCGGCTAGCGCGACCGCGATCAGGATCCTTCCGGCGCCTCCCGCACCTTGATCCGGTGGTGCGGGTGCCGCGATCGCATGCCCGACAACGGGGTCGGGCCGAGTCGGCAGATGCGCGGTGAGGGCGGCGACAGGATCGACGACGCCGGCGCCGAGTGCGCCGTCGTGGCCACCCCCGTGGGCGGTCGCGACGATCCGTTCGATCACCTGCGCCGCCGACATCTCGGGGAACCGGGACCGGACCAGGGCGGCGACGCCTGCGACATACGGTGCGGCGTAACTGGTTCCGGCCAGCGGCACCGCGCCGTCGGCTCCGGCCAACGCGTACACCGGACGCGGGCCGTTGGCAGTCTGGGCGATGCTCACGACGTCGGTCCCAGGTGCGCCGACTGACACCCACGGCCCGCGCAGACTGAACGCCGCTGCCGTCCCGTCGGAGGCTTGGGCGGCGCCGACGGTGATCACGAGGGGAGCGAACCGCGCAGGTGTCGCGACCGTCGCCAACGCGGTGACCGGATCGGGATTCTGCTCCCGACAAGTCGTCGCGTCGGAGAGGTTGCCGGCCGCGACGACGACCACGATGTCCTTGGTCAACGCGTATTGCACGGCTCGGCCGACTGCGTCGTCGCCGAGTTCGCTCGCGGCAGGCAGGCATGCGGTCTCGGAGATGTTGACGACGTCCGCGCCCAGGTCGACGGCGCGAACCACGGCTTTGGCGAGCGTCGCGAGCGGCCCGTAGCCGACGCCGACTGTCGCATCGTCGCCGCGTGAGTTCTTCGCACGGAACGCGCCGCTCGACTGCCGGATGGAGATGATCCGCGCGGCGGGTGCGACGCCGACGAAACCGTCGCCGGGAGCGCTCCGTGCCGCGATGATGCCCGCGACGAGCGTGCCGTGGGCGTCGCAGTCGGACAAGCCGTCGCCGTCGGACACGTAGTCGCCGCCCGGCACGAGGCCGGGCAGTCGGCGATGCGGCGTGACTCCGGTGTCGATGACCGCGACGGTGACGCCGTCACCGCGACTGAACTGGTGGGCGGCCGCGACGTCGAGCAGGTCATGACCCGGCGGGACGTCCGTCGTCGACGCCGCGACTGGTCGTGCGCAGCGCGCATGCTGTTCGGTGGGCGTCATCGGGCCCAGGGGAGTGGCCGACGGCCTCGGGACCGCCAAGGCGATCGGCGGACAGCACGCCAGCAACAGGAGTGCGGCGACCGCCGCAGCAGCGATCCGCACGTCACAGCTCGCGGACGAGCCGATAGGCGTCGAGCACCCACAACAGCAGCGGAATCAGGGCGACGAGCACGCCGACCTGCACGATCTCGGCGGCACGTACCTGCAACGGCGAGAAGTCGCGCCCGGCGGCGACGGTTCCGACCAACAATGCCGCCGCACCGAGCGCGGCCGTCGTGCACATGACGACGACCGCCGTCGACGGGCCGACCGACGCCCATACAGCAGCGGCCGCGACCCCGGCGACCGTGCACGCTCCGCCCAGGATCAGGACGGTCGACTGCACACGATCGGTGTGCACCCGTCCGCGGACCAGGAGCGCGGCCGCTGCGACCGCGCAATACACGAGCACCATCGTGTCCCGTGCGCCGACGGCAGCTGTCACCGTCGCAGCGGCGACGATCCACACACCGACGCCTGCGAGCAGCCCGGTCAGGTACGACGCTGCCGCCGCCGTCGTCCTGGACAGTGTCGCGAGGTCGCCGAGCGCGAGGTCGGCGAGAGATCCGAGAGGATCGACCGGAACCGGGCCGAGGGCGTCGACACCGTCGACGACGGACCGGTGCGCCGTCGGATCTGCGGTCGGCGGCGCCGCGACCGGGACCGGAGGCAGCGGGAGACGGGCCAGGGCGATCGCGAGTCGTCCGGCCAGCGGTAGTGCGAGGACGCCGATCGCGGTGGACGTCGCCGCGATCGACAGGGTCGGAGCCGACCACATCGACGCGAGGCCGCCGGTGATCGCGGCTCCGACGCCGGTCGTCGCGATCGCGGTGTGGACGGCGGGCGCGGTGCCGGTCCCGCGGTGTCCGATCACGGCGAGCGTGGCCGCGGCGACTCCGGCGACCGCGATCGAGGCGGGCGCGCTGTCGCCGCCCGCCGACACTCCGGCCGCGGCCCCGAACACGCACGCCGCGATCGACAACGTCGCGCACAGTCGTGGGTCCACGCTCAACCTGCAAGCTGTCAACGCTGCACCGATGCAGACGACGGCCGCGACGCCGGTGAACAGCAGGGGAGCGAGCACATCGCCCGAGGTCGCCGCGACGACCGACGACGCCGCAGACACCACGGTCGCCAGCAGGACGCATGCGTACGCGGCCCAGCGTGCCGAGTCGGCTGTCCACTCGCTCCGGGACTCCCGCGTCAACGCCGCGACGCCTGCGGCGACGTCGTCGACCATCGCGCCGGGTGCGTCCGGGGAGTCGTCGGTCAGGACGAGGAGGTCGCCGTCGTGCACGTCGGCGTCCTGCAGCGTCCCGGTGATCGGGAGGGGCGGACCACCGATCTGAGCCAGCGTCCAGCACTGTCCGGTACCGCCCTCGACGTGCAAGAGAGCGCGTATGTCCGGGATCAGTGCTGCCAGTGGAACATCCGCAGGCGCGGCCACGTCGATTTGTGTGCGTCCCCCGACCACCGAGATCCGAACAGATCCAGTCACAACGGTCATTTCGCAAACCCTCCCCCGAGGTTCGGTGTACAACCAGTGCATCGCTGCGAGGCGATGGCGTCGAGATAATCACGTTCGGCGTCGCGCGGTGGGGGATTCGGGGGAATCGTGAACACTAAGGGTATTTCGACCGCACCGACGTGGTCGCCGAGTCGACCGCGGCGGTCGGATCGAAGCGGCCAAAGCGGCGGTGCGCACACGGTGTACTTCGTTCGTCGAATCAGTACGTGGTGCAGGAGCTCGCGAACGTTGGGCCGATCTGTCGATGATCGACCGATCCGGGTGCTCGTTTCGTCGACCACGATGTCGAGCATCGGACGCGGCCGGAAGACTTACAGCGACGGCGACGGTATTGCCATCAACTGGAAGTAGTCTGCGGTCAGCTATCGTCGCCCGCCTCGGGCGGGTAGTAAATGGCGAACGAACTTGAATCCGACTAGTGCTGGCGGCTGATGTGATCGCGAACGTCAGGACGCGCATAGTGCTTCTTGTCGAGTTGGTAAGGCAGGCAGGTCATACCACAGCTCGCAGCATGTCGACCGTCACGTTGATGCTCTACGTGCCGTGACTGCCATTCGGTCGGTGAACCTGCATTGCCGTCAAACTATAGGTTCAACAGCTTTGCCCTTTTGACGGCCACTTGATTCTGCTCACTTCTGGGGCTGTCGCTCGCTGCTTCCGATCCGGAACCAACGGTAGAACACGCCGCAGATGGCGAGCAGCGCAATCATTACGGCAGCGGTCTCGAAACCGGGGTGGGCTCCTCGCCGCGCCCAAACGAGTAATACCAGGGCGACGAACAGGACTGCCGCCCAGGCCCACCGCTCCATGGAGGCAAGCGGACGTGCCCTCGTGACGCCGATGACAACACCGATGAGGACGAGTGTGGTCACGCTCGCGAGCAAGTGCGCGAGAGCTCCCACTGCGAGCACCACGATCACGATGGCGACTGGGATGGTTGAGGCTCCGCCCCGGAGGAATGTCGTCATTCTTGTGGCACCTCGCCCGGCTCATCCCGTCCGTCAGCTGGCCAGTGTTCGACTAGTGTCGCGTGTCGTTAATTAGTTTATGGTTGCTGGGTTGAGATAATTAGCTATGGCGAATTCTCCGGCCCCTGCTTTGGAACTGCGCGATGGTGATGCGGACGAACTTGATCGACTCGTGAGGTCGACGTCGGCGGGGCTGGCGCGCCGGGCGCGGATCGTTTGCCTTGCTGCCGACGGGATGGCCAACATACGGATCAGTGAGGTCGTCGGGACGTCGGTACCGACCGTGCTCAAGTGGCGTGAGCGGTATCTTCATGACGGCCTCGACGGGCTCCTTGATGCCGAACGTCCTGGTCGACCACGGTATCTCGATCACGCCGAGGTCGTCTCGGCGACGTTGATGGCGCCGCCGAAGAAGTACGGAGTAACTCACTGGTCCTCGCGGTTGTTGGCTGGGCACCTCGGAGTCGGGAACGCCACGGTCGCGCGGGCGTGGCGCGAGTACGGCGTGCAGCCGTGGCGTTCTGGAACGTTCAAGTTCTCCACCGACCCGCAGCTCGTTGCCAAGGTCACCGATGTCGTCGGCCTGTATCTGGAGCCGCCAGAAAACGCGATCGTGTTGTGCGTGGACGAGAAGTCCCAGATCCAGGCGTTGGATCGGACCGCGCCGATGCTCCCGATGCAGCCCGGGCAGATCGAACGCCGCACCCATGACTACAAGCGGCACGGCACCACGACACTGTTCGCAGCCTTGGAGGTCGCGACCGGGCAGGTGACTGCGGCGGTCACACCGCGGCATCGCCACCAGGAGTTCTTGTCGTTTCTGAGGCAGATTGACCGCATCTACGGCGACCAGGAATTACACCTGGTGATGGATAACTACGCCACCCACAAGAAGGCCGAAGTCCGAGCCTGGCTCGACGAGCACCCGAACATACACGTCCACTTCACCCCGACCTCCGGGTCGTGGCTCAACCTCGTTGAGGTCTGGTTCGGCATCATCGACCGCCAAGCGATCCGGCGTGGTGTGTTCACTTCAGTCAAGGACCTCAACGCCAAGATCCGAGCCTTCATCAACGGCTGGAACGACCGCAAACACCCCTTCGTGTGGACTAAAACCACCGACGAGATACTGAAGAAAGCTCAACCGAAAACTAATTAACGACACGCGACACTAGGGGAGTGCCATAACGCTCGTGGTCTGCGGCCTGCTCCCATTCTTCAGCGGTCAGGAGGTCAGGCCGTTTCTCGCGCAGATATTGCGACAAGAAGGTGTGGCCTTGCCATGCGACAACTTGCAAGCCCTTCTCGGTGAAGTCTCCGAGGTCCGCGATCACGTCGGCGACAGTGACGGTTGGGCCGGTAGCTGCCCCGCTCGACGTCGTCGCGCCGCCGACCAGTGCGAGTGCGAGGAGGCTCCAGGATGCGATCTCAAGCTAATCCAGACAGAAGTTTGCGGGCTGATTCCAGCAGTTCGGGGTCCTGCGCCTGTCCCGCAGGGGATCCGAATTGCACTTCAGCGGAATCTGCGCGGAGCGTCCACACTTCGGGATCGTTGTGTTTCATGACTATAAATGCATACTCCCCGACCTCGGCGCAAAACTGAGGCTCAACCGGTGTTACAGAAAAAATCGGAGATCGATAGGCATTCGCTTCGTCCTCCATCTGTGATTCTGTGGACTTTGAATTCTGAAGACTGACTCTTACCCACGAGTCGAACGTCTTCTGCCCTTTCGTCCAAATCTTCGCATAGATTGCTGCGTCGGGATCCGGGTCGATAGAAACGATCAGGCCATCGACGAGACTACTTGGGAGGACTTTCCTGAGGTGATCTTCGGAGAGTCTTCCTTCTTGGCTCGTTGATGAATTCAGCTGCACGGTTGACCTCCAAGAACCGGGACTCTACCGCCTACGTTCCTATGGCGAGATGACTTCGAAGCTCTCAGTGAGTTTGGTCCAGAAACTACCATCGCCGCCCTTGAATAATGTGCACGAGTGGCTCGTCGTGGTTTTCCTCAAGTTTGAGGCGACATCGACGGTGTAGACCCAGTACGTGGCGCTCGGAGAGTTCTTGTCGACGACTTCGCCACTGTCCGTCCAGTTCATGAAATCGACCCGATCCGATGGCTCATAGAGTGGCCGAATCAAGACAGTGCACTCGCATACGGCGATCGCGTGACGGTCCAGCACGCCCTGCGTCGAAGTCGACGACGGTGCAGGACTGTCGTTGGGGCTCAGGGCCTTGCAGCGAGCGGTAGAGATGACGGCCAGCAGCAGGACGAATGTGTACGCGATTCTTCTGATGCGCTCCTTCATATGTCCCGTCTGTCCGCAGAAATTAGTCTACCCGGGCATTGAACTTGGTCGACGCAGAGTCGCCCTTTTCGAGACGATCCACCGCGACTCTATCGACTGCGGCGAACATTGGTATGTCAGTGACACTGGCCCTGTAATGAATGCTCCATTTGCCAGGGCCGCAATCTGTATCGTTCGAGTCGGCAACAATTGTGAGGACACGCCTGCGGCCCGCGCATGGTCAGATCTTCCTGGAGAGAGAAGCCACCGCGGTCCGCCACGGTGATTGCTTATTCATCTCTCGAACTCCTCGTCGTACTGGTCGATCGTTGCCGGCCCAGGCGGAAGGTCTCCGGCGACCTTCCATCGGATTTCGCTCAGGCCGACCGGGTGTTCGTAGCCTGGCTCTAATATTTCTGTGTGGATTAGATGGAGAGTAAATTCTTCCGGGCTTCCCGAGTACTCGCCGTCGTAGTTTCCTTTCCTGACGTCGTATCGCAGCCCCTGTGTGGTCGCCGCATTTCCTCCTGCGGCGAAGTTCTTAAATACTACGTACAACTCTGTGTCCGTGTTGTTTGCCCGAAGGATTTGTAGGTCTTGTCGATCAATGGAGCGTAGAATACGAACAACCTGTCGGGCAATACTAGTCCATTGTATGTCACTGAGGTCGCTTGTAGGTTGGAGGTCGCGGCTATCATGCTTGTGCTTTTCCATCATCAATTCCGCCCCTCCTCACGGCGCGCCGTTGATGCTTCGGATTTGATCTGAATTGTCGACCCGAGGATATCATCCACGATTCCCCGGATGGCGTTTTCGGGAGTGCATTTGCCTTCCTCGCTGCCGCACCCATCGAGGACGAAGATAGCCAGTAGTGTCGCGCCAAGTGAGCGGGTCAGCAGTACAGCCAATGGATCGTCGGCCGGTTAGGATCGTTTACCTTTGTAAATCTCATCTTCGAGGTAGTCGTAGGCCCAGTTGCATCCGTGGAGACAGTTGCGTGAGCGGTAGATTCGGATACCTCAACGAAATCGACAGACCGTAATTCACCGAGGGCGATCAACTGGGCGCGAATGCTGCTGACCTTCGGCCGTTTAGCGTTGCAGAGCATTCGGCCAAGACGTCCCTCCCCGTCTGCCGCGGCGGCGATGGTGAGCCGAGCCGATTCTGAGACGTTTGCGTATAGTCGGTGATGTTTCCACCTTGACCGCTAGGTGCGGGCGGGTCGCCATGTTATTCGGTCATCCCGCACGCTGCCGTGTCCCACATGATGGCGAATACCAAGAGCGCCCAAGGTGCGATTGACAGCGAGTCCGCCCTGTGTTCGGACATTACAGACCCGCGACGGCGAGCGGGGTATCTATTTCCGTAATTGTGTAGCGGTCGTCGATTTCCTCGACGACAAATACTCTCCGGAGCGACCCATTCACTCCGCCCACGGAAACATGGTGCTTACCGGCTGTGCGTTCAACCGCAATGTCGTGAACGTTCAACGCAGTGAAACGGTGTTTGTCCCGCTCCTCGTCCGTGTATCCATCAATCTCGGCTGCGCCGTACTTTTGTAATCGCTGGTCGAATTTCTCGGCAGACTTCACCGTTTGAAGTATCTGAGCCGAGTTGGTGAGATGCGGTATGCGATCGTATTTGGATTCGGCGACTGCGTTGAGAAACGATTGAACTGTCTCCCGGGTCCTGTCGTTGGTTTTGTGCCTTCTGGATCGGAGAAAACAGACCGCGACCAGCAGTGTGGGCCCCAGAATGGCGAGTCGTCGGGAGGGTGTCTGCATACGTCATACCTCCGAATATAAAGGGGGCGAGAGTCATCCCCAACCGGGAGCGGGGATGACTCTCTGTTTCGCGCGCCAGGGATTCAGTCGGGGGGACTAACTGTCCGGCGCACTTGCTGCCGCACAGGAGAGTACGGACAGCCAGATTGTAATATAACAGACCCGCGATATGGCGCGTCCGCACTACTAGGGTCATTTCGATTCTTGAGGGGGTAAAATGCTACTTGTCAGGTCTGTAAAGTCGCCGGTCCAAGTGGCGTCACCGATTCTTAGGGTCGCGTCCGTGAGTGTTTTGGAGTCCGCATCGAATTGAAGCCTCACGCGCTCCCTGCTACCAGGGTTCAGGGTGGCGATTGACGCGCAGCCGGTGTCGGGATGGTCACTCTGCCCGACGTGTAATGAGGCGCTGATTGTGCGGCCCTCGAAAACGTCCTCTGACTTGTTTGAAATTGTGATCGTGAGGCACGTCTGATCGCTTCCGTTCTGGGACGTACCGTATCCCAGCGCGGATACCCGTACGAACACCTCTTCAGCTAGGCGCTGTTCGCCGTGTACACTAACCGGACTATTGTTCACTGGTGAATCCTCCTAGGTTTCTGAGCATCCCGCCATTAGAAGTGCATGGTCGCGGACCGTGGATCTATCGCGTCGGACGTGCATGGTTTCCGCGCTCCGCCCCAGGTGCAATGAGTTCGGTCCAGAACCTACCTCCGCCGCCCTTGAACAGTGTGCACGAGTGGCTCGTCGTGGTTTTCCTCAAGTTTGAGGTGACATCGACGGTGTAGACCCAGTATGTGACACTCGGAGAGTTATTGTCGAAGGCTTCGCCACTGTCCGTCCAGTTCATGAAATCGACCCGATCGGATGGCTCATAGAGTGGCCGAATCAAGACAGGGCACTCGCGTACGGCGATCGCGTGACGGTCCAGCACGCCCTGCGTCGAAGTCGACGACGGTGCAGGAGTGTCGTTGGGGCTCAGGGCCTTGCAGCTAGCGATAGAGACGACGGCCAGCAGCAGGACGAATATGTACGCGATTCGTCTGATGCCCTCATTCATTTGTCCCTCCTATCCGTGGAACTCGCGCTTCAACGGGGTGCCTCGATTCTCCGGTCGCTGGCCCGCTCGACGTCGCTGCGACAACAAGTGCGAGCACCAGGTGAGGCCTCAAGATGCGATTGGCGGCGAGTTCGCCAAGTTATGCGAACACAGTAGCTGGAGCGCCGCCGATTCTCATGGACAGCGAGGGCCTCGACTGGAACACGATCTAACCAAGCTGCACGCCAAGCACTCCGAGTGGTGTCCTCGAGCAGGTGCTGCCGCCCAATCTCTATGGGCGGGTGACTCGTTCGCCATCTCCGGGCGACTGCAGCTGGCAGCAAACGTCACGCCGCTGCCTGGTCGCTCAACTTTCTGGCGGTGGCCTGCGACGACACGTTTCGGTAACACTACCGGTTTGCGGGAGTGTTGCTGTGGGTGTGTAATGGCGCGCAGGAGCAAAAGCTCCGGATAGACGGATCCACGACGTATGTCGCGGATTTGCGGGGAAGCGTTACAGACGCACATCACGAGAAACGGGGGACTCGTCGTGATTCGACGTATCACCACACCGCTGCTCCTACTTGCCATCGCCGCTGTCGCGATGGCATCAACCTTGTTTGCTGGGCCCGCAGAGGCCCGCACCCATCACACGCGTGAAGGTGTGGACATCACGCTGACCGCCAGCAAGTTGAACGTCCGCAAGGTCGCGCCGCTGGATGCATCCCCGCTATCGGGTGATGCGTTCCTGGCCTCGAACGTGCACGCGGCGCTTCAAGGCATCGAAGGCAAGACCGTCCGGGCCACCGTCGAGGTCGGCTACAAGGTCGGCTACCCGGTCTCGATCGCACCGAATGGGGTCAAGGTCACCGCCCACACTCCCGAACTCAAACTCTCGGGTGGGGTGAATGCCAAGATCGCGCCCGAGGTCACGATTTCGGGCTCCGGTGGCGGCGGCAAGATCGGTGAGATCGGTGCCGAAGCCGGTGCCGAAGCGACCGTGATTCCGTCCGCGGACATGGAATTCGAAGTCGGCGCAGGAAAGGTCACCAACGTGACCCTCGCGGAGATCGCACTGACTAAGCCGGTCGCGGACATCGTCTTGTCGGGCATCGAGATCAACACGTCGAACGCGATCGGTCCGATCGCAGTGCGCCCGTTCGCCAAGATCAGCGTCACCACCGACACCGGCGTGTACGTGTACTACGACCACGGCCCCACCAGCCGCATCTGAGCCGGGGCGACGATGAAACACCTGAACAGTATGATGACGAAGGTCCTCACTGGGCTGCTCGCACTCGTATCCACAATCGCACTGGTCGTTGTCCTCGCCCCGTCCGCGTCTGCAGAGACTCCTTCTGAGCGGTGCGCGCGCGAGACTTCCGCGTACAACGCCGCATGGGCATCGATCGGCAAGAAGCCGCCTGTCCCGTACAAGTGCGGAGGCAGCAACGAGCCGCCACCCACACTGTCGCCGGCGACACCCGAGGACGAACCCGACGAAACGGTGAAACCAACCACATCCACACCAGAGGGCGACGGTGACGGCCCTCGCGTGGAGGTGCCTACCGAACGCCGCGAGATCGAACATCCTGGATCCGGACAGCCAACGATCGGTCAGACGAATACTCCGAACGCCGGTCAGACGAGGACTCCGAACGCAGATAGTCCGGCGCAGAAGACCAGCGAAGTTCCGAGGACGTCAGCTGCCCGTCAATCGCCGGAGAAACGGGAGTTTGGCAAGAAGGCGGTTGCGGCAGAAGTGTCGCCCGCCGGTTGCGAGATCAACCTTGATAACCCACACGGCTCAAGCTCTGAGCCCGGCACCGTCGCGGGGAAAGGTCAGATTTACTGTGTCCGTCCAGTCGAGTCTCTTTGGATGCGGTTGAGGATCTGGGAAAACCGCTGGTATGGGTGGGATCGAATTACTGCAGGTAGGGAGGACGCTACTAACTCAGGGCAGAAGACGTTGAGACACCGCGTGAATAGTGACTTCTGCAACGTCGGCATGGACACCAGGACCACTGGCGATGGACGGTCTATCGAACTTGGCCGGACCTACGCTAATAGCGCGGATACTTCACTTGGAGGCCAGCGGCCGATTGAGATAAGCAGGTGTGGATGACTAGTAGGATGTCGTTGCGCGTT
This sequence comes from Gordonia zhenghanii, assembly GCF_021738965.1. GTDB lineage: Bacteria > Actinomycetota > Actinomycetes > Mycobacteriales > Mycobacteriaceae > Gordonia > Gordonia zhenghanii. Next base: position 70,992 of record NZ_JAKKOQ010000007.1, read on the forward strand.
CTAGGGCTGGCGGTCATCCTCTTGGTTGGTGGCTGCAGTGGACAGACAGCCGGTGACGGCACGGGGGAATCGGTGGATTCGGTGATGGAACATCAAGAGCAAAGCGATCCTTTCGACAATTCGGTGCCCGATCCAATGCCCGAACGGCCGCCTGCCGTCTCGTTCTCTTGGGGGTCGCCCGCTGTGGAGCCAACGTTGACGGCCTGGCCGGATTCTCGCAGGGAGCCGGAGATCGTCACCTGGAATCCAGCTCCAAGCGTTTGGGACAAATCGCTCTATATCGCTGGGCGGTCGGCCCCGTATGAGGTGATAGTTTCCGCATACAACCAGGTCGATGCCCGTACTGGTCTACCTCGTGGCGAGATGCGTCGGGACAAATGTGGGCGAGGGAAGGCGTCGTGCCCAATAGTCCGGAATAGCGACGGAATCCGTGTAGACGTCGACAGTATTGTGCCAGACGACGCGGAATATGTTGCCATTCAGATGATTTGGATTGATCCCGCTATGTCGCAGGAATCCTCCGATGATCGATTCATGGTGCTAAGTATCCGGAAGTCGGTGGGATCCTGACTTCCGGAACCTGACCGGCATGACAACGCGCCCCGCAACCTACTCGGTTGCGGGGCGCGTTTCGTCGTTTCAGTGGAGAATCAGTCCATGCACATCATGACTGTCGCTGAGCTAATCTCTGAACTGCAGAAGTACCCCGGAGACCTTCCGGTCGTCGCCGCCGATCGGTGGGCGTACACAACGATCGCAATCGACCGCGGCGGAGTTGAATCGGTCGCAGACCATCGCACTGAGCAAGAGACCACACTGGACGACGCAGTCATCCTCTGATCGGACTACGTCGAGGTAAACCGGGTACCGCCAGTTGGCCGTGGTCCTATCCTCGGCTCATGTCGGAACAGAATCTCCCTTACATCCTCGAGCTAGCCGGGATGGCTGCAGCAAGCGATGACCCTCCGAGTATGACCGAGACCGCCGTGAAGAACGGGATCCCGCGCGATCAATTCGAGCGGGCAGTCACGATCATGCAGGAACAGCGGCTAGACGCAGAGTTCGTTCGCCAGCTCTACATCCTCGACGGCCAGGTTCGCGGGTACGTCGACATGGGCGACTCGCCGTCCATATGGATACTCGGGCAGGCCGCACACGCGCATTACGACCTGAGCTGACCTGCCGGCTTACGCTTGCCATTCGATGGTGATCGAGTCGGGGTTGAAGCCGTGGACGTGCCGCGCTGACCGGTGCAGGGTGACGACGGCGAGCGCGTCGATCGTCGCCTGGCAGACGGTCGATCTGTATCGCGTGGGGCTCGCGGCGGGGATGGAGCACGCGAGTGCCTATCGGATCTCCGCAAGAAAATCACGCTTCAAGATGCCGCTCGAAAGTCCGCACATCATTGCGTAGGGACGCATCAGCGGGTTAACAAATCTGTACCGTGGAGTCTTGGTTGAAGTCTTCGCCAGCAGGACAATCGGGGTGTTCGTGCTGAATCGCTTCAGGTGCGCGTTGAAGTCGGAGTTTTTGCGCGGAATACCGAGGATGAACGCCAGAGGATCGCACACATCTGAAGCGGTGAAGAACCCCATGCGGTCGGATTCAGCGACCGCGCAGGCGATCAATGTCTCCTCAAACGTTGCGTCGCTCCGCGCAGCAATAGTCGCGTTGTAGTACGCCTCGCGGATGCTCGGCTCGGCCTCGTCCTTTGCAACCATCAATGCGTCGAATACATCAGTGAACTCGATAGATTCGCGAGAATCCGCAATCGCGGTACGTCCAACGGCGCTGGCGAGAAGGTGCGTGTAGTAAGGAAAGCCCTCGGACAAGGTCGCGATTGAAGCAGCGGAGTTCTCAGTGATGGTGATCGGCACGCCGCTTCTCTCGCTATACGCAGCGAACCCCTCCTCCACGACTTCAGTCAGTTCCGCGTGGGTCATACGCGGCATGGATACCGGCATTAGGCACCGATCGACAGACGCGTGACCCGCTATGAGATCCGATACGTTGTCAGCGACGCCGACGAGGATCAAGGTGCAAGGCACGATGTCATCGGAGATCTGTTTGACGAGATCAGCGAGCTTTGCCCCGGCGGCAAGGACATCCATTCGGTCTAGCTCGTCGATGATTATCATGAGTCGAGCCTTGTCTGCCAACATTCCCAGCACTTGAGCCACAGCGTCCGGAGTTGGCTCGTCGAGAAAGGCGTCCTCCACACGGTCAATCACCTCGGTGGTGAGTAGTTCAGACAGATGAGGATTGGCCGCGAGGCCGATCTCGCGAGTCAGTCTGCCCGGCAGCTTTCGCCAAAGAGACACAAAGTCGTCCTCGGCGGTGCATGCAAGCCGGATACATACAGTCGTATCTGGGGCCATTGTGAGGTATGTGTCACGCAACATGTAGGACACAGAGGTCTTGCCGACGCCGCGCTCGCCAAAGATAATGGCGTGCTGGCCAGGCGCGCCCGCAACGGTGAGGAGTCGGGCGAGCTGATCTCGACGACCACGAAAGAGTCGCTGATCATCAGTGGGTGCAGCAGGCTTGAAGATCTCTGCCAGCATCGCGATCTTGGCCGCAAAGGCTTGTACGTCGGTCGTCACGAGGTTAGGTTATCGAACTCGTGAATAAAATATCGGTAGTCGATCTAACTTAGGGGTGTCGTATCGGTGCCGTGGCCGGTGTGCCCGAGGTAGGGGTAGCAACTTGTTCGTGGTAACCGTCCCTATCCCGCTTTTGTCGGCATGATCGCGATGATGGCGGTGACGGGCGGGCGCGCGGCGTTCGCGAACCCGTTGTTCCTGATGTTTCCGCTGATGATGGTGATGTCGATGGTCGGCATGGTGGCCTCCGGCGGCCGAGGTGGTCCGGCTTGAGCCGCCGAGGTCAATGAGGACCGCAAAGACTATCTCCGGCACCTGTCGACCCTGCGTGACACCGCGGACGAGTCGGCCACCGTCGCGATCGGGGTGTGGGCGGCGGGCGTGGTGCCGGTCCCGCGGTGTCCGATCATGGCGAGCGTGGCCGCGGCGACTCGGGCGACTTCGGCGACCGCGATCGAGGCGGGCGCGCTGTCGCCGCCCGCCGCCCGCCGACACTCCGGCCGCGGCCCCGAACCCGCACGCCGCGATCGACAACGTCGCGCACGGTGTCGCCGTCAGCGTGCAGTAGTGTGCGTATGTCTGGGATCGGTGCTGCCAGTGGAACATCGGCGGGTCCGGCCACGTCGACCTGTGTGCGTCCCCCGACCACCGAGATCCGAACGGATCCAGTCACAACGGTCATTTCGCAAACCCTCCCCCGAGGTTCGGTGTACAACCAGTGCATCGCTGCGAGGCGATGGCGTCGAGATAATCACGTTCGACGCCGCGCGGTGGGGGATTCGGGGGAATCGTGAACACTGACGGTATTTCGGCTGCACCGACGTGGGCGCCGACGGTCGGACATCGACGTCGGCCGCGGCCGGCACGCATTGCGCCGCCGCCGGGCGATCTGCACCTGGCGTCGCCACCCGAGTTGGCGCGGGGGGTGCCGCAGAACATGCTGTTGCGGCTGCTGCCTGCGGTGATGGTCGTGGCCGTCGTCGGCATGATCGCGATGATGGCGGTGACGGGCGGGCGCGCGGCGTTCGCGAACCCGTTGTTCCTGATGTTTCCGCTGATGATGGTGATGTCGATGGTCGGCATGGTGGCCTCCGGCGGCCGGGGCGGTCCTGCGCGCGCAGCAGAGGTCAACGAGGACCGCAAAGACTATCTCCGGCACCTGTCGACCCTGCGTGACACAGCCGACGAATCGGCGGCCGTCCAGCGCGCCGACGCCGAGCGCGATCACCCTGACCCACTGGCGATTCCGTCGTTGATCGGGACCGATCAGATGTGGGAGCGCCGCCCGTCCGACGACGATTTCGGCGACGTCCGCGTCGGACTCGGCGCGCACCGACTGGCAGGAGACCTCATTCCGCCGGAGACCGCGCCCGTGGAATCCGTCGAACCAGTCTCGGCCGTCGCGCTACGCAGATTTGTGCAGGCGAGGTCGGCAGTGCCCGGGCTCGCGACAGCCGTCTCGTTCCGTGGCTTCCCAGCGATCAGTGTGTCCGGTCCGCACGGTGACGTGCACGCGCTGATGCGGGCGATGGTGTGCAGACTCGTCGTGCAGCACGGGCCCGACCACATCGGGGTCGCCGCCGTGGTCGCCGATCCGGTTGCACCGCAGTGGGACTGGCTCAAATGGCTGCCCCACGTCGGGCATCCGGATCACGTGGACGGGCTGGGTCCGACGCGGATGATCTACCGAACGCTGGCCGCTCTGGAAGCCGACCTCGCCGACCACCTCGCCGACCGCGGGCGCTTCTCGCGCACCGACCCGTCGCCCGGACTGCGGCACCTGCTCGTGATCGTCGGCGACGGCGAGGTGACCGGCGACGAGGAGTTGACGATCGGCGCGGGACTCGACGGGGTGACCGTATTGGAGCTCGGGGCGACGGCCGATTCGCTCGCCACCCGCCGCGGACTGTCGTTGATCGTCGACGGCGCGAAGCTGTCGGCGCAGACGGCCGCGGGACTCGAAGAGTTCGCCGTCGCCGACGCGTGCGGACTCGCGACCGCCGAGGCCGTCGCGCGGGCACTCGCGCGATACCGACCGGCGTCGTTCGGCGCCCTCGCCGACCTCGAGATCTCCCTCACGGCACCCGACCCGGGACTGCCCCGACTCCTCGGCGTCGCCGATGCGGGCGCGTTCGACCCGGCCGTGGCTTGGCGTGGTCGCCGCGGCGCCGACCGGCTGCGCGTCCCGATCGGCTACACCGCCGACGGCACCCCCGTCGACCTCGACCTCAAAGAGAGCGCCCACGGCGGAATGGGGCCGCACGGGCTCTGCGTCGGCGCCACCGGATCGGGCAAGAGCGAACTATTGCGCACCCTGGTCCTCGGCCTGATCGCCACCCATTCGCCCGACGAACTCAACCTCGTCCTGGTCGACTTCAAGGGCGGTGCGACATTCCTCGGCCTCGAGTCCAACCACGTCGCCGCGGTCATCACCAACCTCGAACACGAACTCGAGATGGTCGACCGGATGGCCGACGCACTGTCCGGCGAACTGCACCGGCGTCAGGAACTCCTGCGTGCGGCAGGTAGTTTCGCGAACGTCACCGACTACGAGCGGGCGCGCACCGCCGGGGCCGATCTCGCGCCGCTGCCTGCGCTGGTCGTCGTAGTCGACGAGTTCTCCGAACTCCTCGCGCAGAAACCCGACTTCGCGGAGCTGTTCGTCGCGATCGGTCGGCTCGGCCGGTCGCTGCACATCCATCTGCTGCTCGCATCGCAGCGATTGGAGGAGGGCCGCCTTCGCGGACTCGACAGTCACCTGTCGTACCGGATCGGGCTGAAGACGTTCTCCGCCAACGAGTCCCGCACCGTCCTCGGTGTTCCGGACGCTTACCATCTGCCGAGCGAGCCGGGCGCGGCATACCTCAAATGCGACTCGTCGACGCCGGTCCGTTTCCGCACGTCGTACGTGTCCGGGCCGTACACGCCGCCGGTCGGCGCCACCGTCGACGACGGTCACGGACAGACGGGGGTGGTGCGCGTCTGGAACGCCGACACGGTCGTCGACCTGCCGACCGATGACGATCCGGGCGACCAGCCGGTCGACGTGATGGCTCCGACGGTCCTGCAGACCCTCGTCGCGCGCATCGACGGTCACGGAGCACCGCCGCACCCGGTGTGGCTGCCGCCGTTGGACGACTCGATCGGCCTCGACGCAGTTCTCGCCGAGACCGGCCGGGCGCCGGGCGGGCTGCGCACCGTGCTCGGCCTCGTCGACCGGCCTTACGACCAGCGGCGCGACCCGCTGATCGTCGACCTGTCGGGTGCGGCGGGCAATGCGGCGATCGTCGGCGGTCCCCGGTCGGGAAAGTCGACCGCGCTGTGCACATTGATCGCGGGCCTCGCCCTCGGCCACGATCCCACCCAGGTCAGCGTGTACTGCCTCGACTTCGGCGGTGGCGCGCTCGCGGCGATTGCCGGACTCCCGCATGTCGGCGGCGTCGCGCCGCGTAACCGGCCGGACGCGGTCCGTCGCACCGTCGCGGAAGTCGTCGGCGTTCTCACCGCGCGGGAGGCCGAGCTCACCGAAGGTGCTGGGAGTGGCGACGTGTTCCTGGTGATCGACGGTTTCGGCGTCCTGCGCAACGAGTTCGAAGAACTCGAAGATCAGGTGACCGACCTCGTCACGCGCGGCCTCGCCTACGGGGTCCACGTCGTCGTCGCAGCCGGTCGCTGGGCCGACATCCGTCCGGGCGTCAAAGACCTGCTCGGCTCGCGGATCGAACTGAAGCTCGGCGACGCGCTCGACTCCGAGATGGATCGTCGCGCCGCCGCACGGGTACCTGCCGACCGGCCCGGGCGCGGCATCACCGCCGACGGACTGCACCTGTTGATCGCGGCCCCGACCATCGACGGCTCGGCGACGACGCTCGTCGACACCGCCCTCGCGCGCCATCCCGACCTGCGGGCGCCCGCCGTCCGCACTCTCACGACCCGACTGTCGCCGGACGAGTTCGCCGCGCACGATCGGCCGACGAGCCCCGGGCAGGTCGCGATCGGGCTCGGGGAATCCGAGCTCGCGCCGTTCGTCGTCGACTTCGGCCGCGAAGCGCAGCTCCTCGTGTTCGGCGACGCAGAGTCGGGCAAGACCAACACGCTGCGCGTCCTCGTCGAGGGCCTCGTGGCGTCCGGCCCGGCGACCGAGGTCAAGATCGTGCTCGTCGACTACCGGCGCACCCTGCTCGGAGCCGTGACCGGTGAGCACCTCGCCGGTTACGCGACGTCGGCCCGCACCGCGGCGCCGATGATGGCCCAGCTCGCCGAGTTCCTCACCGCCCGACTGCCCGCCGACGACGTGGGCGCCGACGAGCTCGCCGACCGCTCCTGGTGGACCGGACCCGACGTCTACCTGGTGATCGACGACTACGACCTCGTCGCGGGCCCGACCGGGAATCCGCTCGCCCCGATCGCCGACCTTCTCGGACACGCCCGCGACATCGGGCTTCGCGTGATCCTCGCGCGGCGCTCGGGCGGCATCGGGCGCGCGCTGTTCGACCCGTTCATCGCCCGCATGCGTGACCTGTCGTGCGACGTCTTCCTCATGGCCGGCGACCCCGACGAGGGATACGTCGTCGGTCGACACCGCATGCAGCGGCTCGGAGCAGGTCGTGGCGAGTACGTCTCGCGCAGCCGTCGCGCCGAGGCCGTCCAGGTGGTCGCGCCGAACGAGGACGCGCAGTGAGCGGCGTGCTCGACCTCGCATACGGCGAGACGCATCAGGGAGTCGACATGCTGTTCGAGCACATCGACGAGCCAGGTCTCGGCATCCCGCTCGTCCTCGCTCCGGGGGTCGCGCAGGTCACGCACCCGTCGACGTGGGGCACTCGACGGATCACCGAGTTCCGACGACGCCTGGCCGCGGTCGGCGTCGACGCGACCCCGGTGCCGCGGGCCGTCGCCCTCGCGCGCAGTCACGCCGACGCGACCGTACGACGCTCCGCCGTGGTCGAGACCGCGGTGGCGCCGTCCACCGGCGGCCACTGGATGGTGCACCTCGTCGACAGGCGGGACGACGACTGGGCGATCACCCGGGTCGCCGTGACGCTGCCGTCCGACGTCGTCGACGATCCCGACTGGGCCGCCGTCGTCGCGGCCGCCGACATCGCCGTGGTCGACGGGCCGGACTCGACGTCGATCGACGATGCGATGCGGACGATCGCCGCTCCGCCGGGCGGGGTGGTCCGCGCCGACCGGGCTCTCGTCGCACGTCACGGTGGACGGACGGTGTCGGCGCGAGCCCTCCTCGCTGTCGCAGTCCCGCCGCCGCCCGCACCGTCGCCGCGCCCCAGGAAGCCGATCGTGGTCGGCCTCGCCGCGTGTCTGCTGGTCGGACTCGGATGGTTCCTCGTGCGGCCCGGGCCGTCGCCCGCCGAGTCGGCGGCCGCGCAACAAGTCGGAGGGGTGCAGGTGGACGTGCCTGCCGGGTGGCGCCGTTCGGATCTGTCGGATGATCGGCCCGCCGACGGAGTGGGCGAGCGCGCCGTGTTCGCCGACGCCGACGACGGCAGCCGGATCCTCGTCGTCGTGACGAGTCTGCGCGCCGGATCGACACGAACCAGCGTCGCGGAGAGCTTGGCCAACCGGCTCGCGCAGCGCGGCGACGACGCGGTCCTCGAATTCGCACCCGACACCGTGTTCGGCGGTCGACGCGTCATCTCCTATCGCGAGCGCCCGGCGTCCGGTCCGCCGATCGCCTGGTACATCGACGTCGACCGAGCGGTGCAGACGAGCATCGGCTGCCAGCAGGGGAGCAGCGGGGAGTCCGTCGACGTCGTCTGCGCGAGTGTGGTCGCGTCGGTGCGGCCTGTGTGAAAACCCCAGTTACGTTATGCGGGGAATCTCTGGCCGAGCCAATCCCCGATCTCGGCGGCGGCGAGGCTCGCTCCGGTCGGAGCACCAGGGCTCAACGGGCCTCCGAAATGAGTGCCAGCGACGCGCCGGTGGTCCACGTGGTCGGAGCCTAACGCGGCGACCATTGCGGCGGCATCCTCAGGAAAGCAAGCGGCGTCGCCGGTGAGTTCGACGAACAGTGACGGACTGTTGACGCCCGGCGCACATCGCAAGAAGTCCGCGTTGGTCGCGTTCGCAGACCACGTGGACAGCCAAGCCTCCGGGGTGACGAGTCGGCAGAAGCCGATGAGGCCGTAATTCGTGAGGTCCGGGCGCCGTCCGAACAACGAACCGTACGGACGGTCGTTCGGGTCGAGCGACAAGTCGGTGAACCGCAAGTCGGCATCTGTGCGATACACAGTCAGGACACGCGGTGCGAGTGACTCGCGCCGGTCGACTGGATCCCGCGAAGTGGTGAATCGGGCGCGGGCCTCATTTGCGCGATCAACGCGTGCACGGGCCTCCGCGTCGATCCGTGCGATTCGCTCCGCTTGAGCATCGCGGTATCGGGTCACGAACTCCGGAGAATAGGTCGATGAAGTACCCGGCTCCGCGAAGCCGTTCGCGGGAGCGAACGGATCCAGGTCGGGCCGGGCGGACAGCGGATCCGACTCCTCTGCCACGGATGGGTCGATGAGTCTCTGCAACAAGGCGCCTTGGCCGGGGTGTGGTGCCATGAACACCGCAGCGTCGGGCAGTGGCATATCCGCCGCGGCGAGATCGACACGTCGACCGGACGGTGCCGCCGTCAATCGGTCGGCTGGCGCGAGTCCCGCCTGTTCGTGGTAGAAGGCGAACAGGGTTCCTCCTCCGGAATGGCCGAGGGTCACGCGGTTTTCGAACCCGCGATCGCGCAGGAACACCTGGCCCGCGGCCGCGTCGAGTAGTGCTTGTTCGTGGATGAGATTGAGGTCGTTGTTAGTCGATCGTGTGCCTTGCGTCCACACGGCGTAGCCGCGCATGAGCAATTCCGGGACGAGCACATGATGTGTGACGTCCTGTCGAGGGTGCATCAGAGACACGACAGTCGTCGCGCCGGGGAGATTACGGAGTACACCGTGCACCTTTGCTCCGTCTGAGGTCGACAGCTCGTGGGCTGTCGTGACGGTCTCCTTCGGAATCTCGGCAGCCTCGATGTAGCGTCCGGCACCGAGTCGATCCTGAGTCATCGCTCCTCCAGACGCATCGCGTCCTTGTCCCATTGCGTGATTCGAGTATCGATCAAGCCGGCGACGCTGCTGTACCAGACGGCGTGCCTACAGCCGGTCGCCCGACGGTCGATGACGATCGTGTCCGGACCGCTGACTTTAAAGTATGGTCCGATTCGTTCGACGGTCACCGACTCGGTACGGGCCGCGACGTCGACCACCGGCCAGTTCTCCGGAACGTCGAGCACGAGCAGTGTGGTCATCGGTTTTCCACCCCCTGAGTACTCGTGGACTGAACAGATTCCCAGTCCTCTGCACGTTCGACGATCAACTCCGCCTTACGTACGAGCAGGGCGTCCATGGAAGGGGCCGGACCTGACACGACGTCGACCAATGCGTCGATGGTGAGGTTGGCGTCGAGATCTTCTTGAGGAGTGACTGGCCGCATCGCGCGCGTGATCTCGATCATGTACCCGTTGGGATCGTGTGTGTAGATCGATTCGATCGTCTCGTGCTGGATCTGCATCTCCACGGGCCATTCGCTGTCGTCGAGGCGACGGCGGTACTCCATCAAGTGTGCTTCGTTGTCGACATGTATCGCGAGGTGGCGGGATCTGATGAACCAGATCGGGACGTCCTCGGCGAACCGCGAGTAAGAGTCTCCTTGCGGTCCGCCGTCGAAGGGCTCCAGGCCGAAATAGTAGAAGAACGCGAGGCGGTCGTCGTTGCCGATGTCGAAGAAGAAGTGAATGAAGTCGGGGTGCTGGTCGGGCCCCCAGCCTGCGGCGCAGATGGAGTGGACTACCGGGAACCCGAGGGTGTCGCGGTAGAAGCGGACGGTCCCGGCCGGGTCGAAGGTCGGGTAGGCGACGTGGTCGACGCCGCGGACGAGATGCTGAGATTCGGACATATCTGTTCTCCTGTCATGAATGAGTGGGACTTGAGTGGACGTCGCCGCGGAGCAGAGTGCCTGCACCGGGGATCCCCGCGCGAAGACCGAGTGCCTGGAGGATGCTGTAGGCGCCAGCAGTCGCGGCCGAGACGACAGGTATGCCGAACTCTTGTTCTGCCGGTTCGACGAGGTCTAGCGACGGCATCTGGACACAGCAACTGATGACGAGTGCATCGACGTCGGTGAGGTCGAGAGACCGAGCCGCAGTCATGATCTGCTCGCCGGGAATGCAACCGACCTCGGTGTTGTCGGCCACCTCAAGGGCGCGCCAGTCGGCGATTTCGAGGCCCTCGGATTCCAGGTAGGCGACCACCTTCTTCGCGAGTGGCTTCATGTACGGCATCACCAAGCTCACCCGCTTCGAGCCCAAGGCGTCGAGCGCTTCGGTAAGTGCTCCCGCGCTCGACCGGATGCGGGCCGCAGAGCCACCTGCCGCAAGTTGCTCAGCGACCAGCGACTCGACGCGGTGATGCTCGCCAGGGCCGCCGACCATGATCGCAACAAGACACGCATACAGGATCACATCGGGCGACGCATCGCCGATCTCGACAATGCATCGTTCTCGTTGTGCGTTCATCGCGGCCAAGCCCTCTGGGGATACCTGCTGCATGCGCATTCGGGTGGAGTGAAACGAGAAGTCCGAAGCCGGGTGTGCGCCAAGGATTCGGGGCAACTCGGTCTCCACGGTGACGTTCGAACTGGGTACGACCAGTCCGATGCGGTGGGTAGTCATTGGGGCATGAGCCTTTCCGTGGCATCAATTAATCGTCTGTAGTGTCGAGTATTTGACTACACCGACATTAATGTCAAGGGCGAGGGCTGTCGGATCGTCGTGCGACCACCGCGCAGGTTTGGGCATCACCGCACCGTAGAAGCGTCTTTTCAAACAAACTTCGGCGAACTCCTTGACTTTTGTTGCGTGAACGTCGAATAATCGTCAGTAACGAAAAATTGGTGATTCGCATCACTACAGTGATGGGTATGGCAGAAGGAGATCAGGAGCACATGGCATACGTAATCGGCGTAGATGTCGGCGGCACGTTCACCGACGCCGTTCTGGATGGCGGGGATGGCACGGTGGTAGCTGGGAAGGCACCGTCCACGCCCCCTGACTACTCGACAGGTGTCATCGACGTACTCGGCGTCCTCGCGGAACAACTCGGGCAGCCCCTCGATGAAATGCTGGCGAACACGCACCACATAGCGCACGGCACGACGTCGTCACTCAACGCGCTCGTGATGAATCAGGTGCCCGACATCGGGTTCATCACCACCAAAGGGCATCGGGACTCGATTTACATAATGAACGTCGAAGGTCGGTATCTCGGGCGTTCCTCGGAGGAGCTGCAGGATCCCATCGGGCAGAGCAAGTCGCACGGTTTGATTCGTAAACGGCACGCCCTCGAAGTGACCGAACGTGTCGACCGGGACGGTCGCATCATCGTCTCGCTCGACGAGGACGAGGTGCGCTCGGCTGTCCGTGCACTCGTCGCCGACGGGATCACCGCGATCGCGGTGTCGCTGCTCTTCTCGTTCCGCAATCCCGCACACGAACAACGGATCCGCGAGATCGCACACGAGATCGACCCGGACATGTTCGTCGCGATCTCTAGCGAGGTGTCGCCCCGTATCCGCGAGTTCGCGCGTAACGCGACGACCATCATGAGTACGCAAGTCGGTCCAGGCCTGCGTGACTACCTCGGGGAACTCGAGTCCAAGCTGCGTGACCACAAGCTGACCGGTCCGCTGCTGGTGATGCAGAGCAACGGCGGCGCCATCGCTGCAGCCGAAGCGCCGGGCAATGCCATCTCGACTGTCGGCTCCGTCCTCACCGGGGGCGTCGTGGGCGCTGTCCAGCTCGGGCAGCAACTGGGCCACTCGAACATCATCGCTACCGATGCCGGTGGCACGACCTTCCTCGCCGGCCTCATCGTCGACGGCGACCCGGTCCGGTCGTCGTCGACGGTCATCAACCATCACCCGATCAACGTGCCGACTCTTGAGGTCCATGCGATCGGTTCCGGCGGCGGAGCCATCGCCTGGATCGATGCCGGCGGCAATCTGCAGATCGGGCCCCACAGTGCACAGGCAGTCCCCGGTCCGGCGTGCTACGGAAACGGCGGTATCGAGCCGACCAATACGGACGCCAATCTCGTCCTCGGGATCATCCCCGAACGTGGTCTCCTCGGCGGTCGACGCGCTCTCGACCTGGACCTGGCCCGCGAGGCGATCCGAGTTCGCATCGCTGAACCGCTCGGACTGTCGATCGAGGACGCCGCTGCCGCGATCTACGAGGTGCAGAACGCTCAGACCGGCGATCTTCTCCGCAAGACGGTCGTCGAGGCCGGTCACGACCCGCGTGACTTCATCGTGTACGCGTTCGGCGGCTCCGGTCCGGCTCACTGCGGGCGCTATGCACAAGAGATCGGCGTAATGAACGTCGTCGTACCGCTCGGCCAGGTGGCGTCCGCGTTCTCTGCATACGGACTGGCGTCGTCCGACATCGTGCTGGCCAAGGAGATGTCCGATCCGGCCGCCCTTCCACTCGATCCGGCCCGTGTCGAGTCGAACTTCGCGGCGCTTGAGTCCCAGGTCCGCGACATGCTCGATCGTCAAGGCCTGCATTTCGCGTCGATCGAGATCGAACGCGAGATCGACATGCGGTACACGATGCAGCTGGCCGAGGTCGCCACCCCGGTCCCGCGCGGTGCCATCACGGCGGAGATGCTCGCCGACGCCGAGAACGTATTCGAGCAGCGGTACGCCGGTCTCTACGGTAAGGACAGCGGTTTCCGTGAGGCCGGCGTCCAGGCCATCACGTACCGCGTCCGCGGAACGGGCGTTCTGCCCTTCTCCCCGGTCCTCCCTGAATTGGAAGAGGCGTCGATGACGGATGCGTCCGTCGCCCTTACTGGCGTCCGCAAGGTGTGCCTGGGTGTGCGTAACGGTTACGCGGACACCTCGATCTACGACTATTCGAAGCTCCGTGCCGGCCACGTCCTCCGCGGACCGGCGGTCATCGAAGTCCCCACCACCACTGTCGTGGTCCCGGACGACACCACCGGCACCATCGACCGGCTCGGCAACCTGCATCTCGCGGCCGATCAGGCATAGCGACTAAAGGAGATTTGAAATGACTGCACCGATTCCAGGCTCCGAGGTCTTCTCGAGCCGTCCACTCGACCCCGAGGCACTCAGTCGCGCAGTCGGCGCCAAAGTGCCGCTGCACACTGTGACCCAAGAACAGATCGACGCCGTCGATCCGCTCACCTACGAGGTGATACGCCACCGCCTGTGGTCGGTTACCGATGAAATGGGCGAAGCGCTGAAACGGATGTCCGGATCGCCGATCGTCACCGACGCGAACGACTTCGACTTCGCTGTCAGCGACGAGGTCGGACAGGAGGTTCAGGTCGGTCTCTACAACACGATGCTCGTCGGAGCTGTCGATCTCGCGATCTACTGGACCCTGCAGAACCGGTCCGACAATCCGGGCATCGAGGAGGGTGACATGTTCCTCTGCAACGATCCGTGGGTCGGCGGAGGTCTGCACCAGAGCGATGTGATCGTCTACCAGCCGATCTTCTACAACGGGGAACTCTTCAGCTGGACCAGCGCCATCTGTCACGAACCGGACCTCGGCGGATCAGGGCTCGGTTCGTTCGATCCTTCTGCGAAAGACGTGTTCTCCGAGTCGCTGCCGACGCCGCCGATCAAGGTGGTCCGCGACTACGTCCTGCAGCGCGACGTCGCGGATGCGTGGACCCGCCGCTCACGTGTACCGATGCTCGTCGGGCTCGACCTGCGTGCCAAGATCGGCGCCAATACAGTCGGTCGCAACCGTCTCCTCGCCGTTATCGAGCAGTACGGTGCGGACACGGTCAAGGCCGTGATGAAGCGCATGATGAACGACGCGGAGTCCCGTCTGCGCACCAAACTAACTTCGCTGCCGGACGGTACGTGGAAAGCCACCGGCTACCAGGATCAGGCCTCGACGGACGATCGCGACTTGCACAAGATCACCGTCGCAATGACGAAGGCTGACGATCACCTCGCGTTCGATTTCACCGGCACCGATGCGCAGACAGGCGTCATCAACTGCACGTACGCGGGCATGCGCGGCGGAGTGATGCTAGCGCTACTACCGATTCTCGCCAGCGATATCCCATGGTCTGCAGGCGGTCTGATGCGCTGCTTCGATCTCATCTCAGAAGAGGGAACGATCAACAACGCGACGTTCCCGGCAGCCGTCAGTCGCGGCCCGATCGGCCCCGCCTGGCTCACGGGCAACCTGATCGCCGAGTGCCTGGCGCAGATGCTCGACCAGGACATCGAACTCGGTAAGAACGTTCAGGCGTCGTGCTGCGGCACGTGGGACACTGCGGTCGTCGCAGGCCTCGACGAGCGCGGTGAACAGCCGGTGCCGTTCCTGAACATCATGATGGAGCCGATGGCCGGTGGATACGGTGCGCGGCCGATCGCTGACGGCATGGACACCGGCGGTCTGTTCTGTATCCCGATGGGGCGCATCCCCGACACCGAGATGACGGAGTTCCTGTACCCGTTGCTCACCTTGTGGCGGCGTGAGGAGCCCGACTCCGGTGGTCCAGGCCGTATGCGCGGCGGCGTCAGTGCATCACTGGCAGTCACCCCGTACGGCAGCAGCGTTCCCATGGGCTTGGTCCTCGCATCGGCGGGCAAGGCCGTCTCGCAGAACGGCGGCCTCGCCGGGGGACTGCCCGGCAATACCGGCTTGGAGATCTTGGCCAGGGAATCGTCCATTCAAGACCTGCTCGCGTCAGGGACACTGCCCGCGAACCTGGAGGAGATCGCCGGATCTCAACAGATCGGCGCCTGCTACGCGGAGAGCTACCTCGCACCCGGCGACGTGCTGTTCATGCACTGGCAGGGCGGCGGCGGATACGGCGACCCGCTCCGACGTGACCCCGCGTCAGTTGCCGCCGATGTCGTCAACGGCAAGGTGACTGTCGATGGAGCACGGGTGAACTACGGCGTCATCGTCGACGGAGAGGAAGTCGACGATGACGCGACCGTGCAGCGTCGCGCAGACCTGTTAGCGCAGCGACGTGATCGATCGCATGTTCCGGATTCTCCGGACACCCGCGTCGATCTGTCCTCCGCTCGCCGCATCGACGACAATCTCGCGCAACTCACGGTCGGCGGAGTCAAGATGATCGCCTGTGCCCACTGCGGTCAGATCCTCGGCGACACGGACTCCGGTCAGTTGACTCTCGCGCACTATGAGGGTCCGTCGAGTGACGTCGGGCCACAAGTGATCTCGGCGCCGGAGGAGTACGTCGATGCCGAGATCGTCTTCCGGCAACAGTGCTGCCCCGGATGTTTCACCGCCGTGTATTCGGGCATCGTCCCGACCGATCACCCGGACCACATCGGTGAACTGACCAGCCTGCTGCCCGCTGCACCGACCACCTAGGAGTTTGACGTGACGGCATTCGACTGGGGTGGCCGCCTCGTGCCATACCCTGCTGACAGTGCGGCCGCCTACCGCACGAGCGGAGAGTGGAGCGATCTTCCGACCGGCCGGAGACTTCATGAGAGCGCAAGCCGATACCCGGACCGCACTGCGGTGATCACCGCGGAAGGCTCGCTGACCTACCGCGAACTCGACGAGCGGACCGACCAGATCGCGGCCGCATTTGGTGGCCGCGGGCTACGGCCGAACGATCCCGTGATATTTCAGGTGACGAACCGCTTGGCGACGGTTCTCGCCTGGTACGGCTGCCTCAAGGCCGGACTGATCCCGGTCGCGACGCTCGCGCAACACCGTATGCACGAGATCGGGCACATCGCTGGGAAGGTCCGCGCGGTGGCGCACATCGTCGAAGTCGGACTGTCGTTCGACTTGGTGGGCTTCGCTCGCGAGGTCGCTGAACAGCAGCCGACCATGGCGCACTTGTTCACGGTGCGCGACCTCGACGGCGTATCGGATCCTGAGCGGATCGAGGACCTCGGCACGGATATCGATCCTGTGCTCGCTCGAACGTTCGTCGAGGAGGTGGAAGCACGGATCGATCCGGCAGACGTCGTCGCGTTCCAACTCTCCGGCGGTACTACCGGAGTGCCCAAAGTGATCCCGAGGATTCACGCCGAATACTGGAACAACGGGTTGGCGTACGCGAAGGCGCTCGGGTGGACCGAGGAGTCTCGGGTCGGGCATCTGATCCCGATCATTCACAACGCTGGAGTCTCGTGTGCACTGCATGCGGCGCATTCCGTCGGTGCGGCACTGGTCCTAGCGAACCCGGAGCACGTCGCGGCGTTCGCTCTGATGGCTGATGTCGCAGTCACCGAGTTACTCATCGGACACGGTCACTACCGGGCGGTGCAGTCGAAGGACTTCGACCCGCTCCTCGCCACTCTTCGACACGTGGTGCTGTCGGGAGCGAAGGTGTCGGCAGATCTGTTCGCGCGGATGGAGGGGCACGGCGACCGTTGGGTCGGGCAGCTGTTCGGTATGTCGGAGGGCATGTTCACGGTATCTCCCCTCAATTCGCCCGCCGAGTTCCGGTCGTCAACTGTCGGGTGGTGCATTGCGTCGTCTGACGAGATTCGGATACTCGACCCGAGCAGTGAAGATCAGGTAGCGGTCGGGGAGGTCGGCGAGCTGTGCTGCCGTGGTCCCTACACGATCCGGGGATACTTCGACGCCCCCGATCACAACGCCACCGCCTTCACCTCAGACGGGTTCTATCGGACCGGTGATCTGGCGGCGATTCGGCTGGACGGTGCTCGCCCGAACCTGTCGATCGAAGGACGGATCAAAGACCTCATCAATAGAGGTGGCGAGAAGGTCAACGCCGAAGAGGTCGAGGTTCTGCTCATGCGGCATTCCGGAATCGCGGCCGCGGCCGTCGTCGCCATGCCCGACGAGCGTCTCGGCGAGAAAGCGTGCGCGTTCCTCGTCGCAGACGACACCGGAGTCGAACTGTCGATGGAACGGGTCCAGGCCCACCTGGACAGCCTCGGTGTCGCCAAATACAAGTGGCCCGAAAAGCTGGTCTGGTTGGCGGAACTGCCGACCACCAACGTGGGGAAGATCAATAAGAAGAGCTTGCGCGCCGACGCTGTCGCAATGCTCCAAGCAGAAGGAGTCCTATCGTGAGACTCGCCTCGATCGCAGTCCTCGGCGGCGGGCCAGGTGGCCTGTACGCAGCGCGGCTGCTCAAGATCAGCAACCCCGACGCTCGAGTAACGGTGTACGAGCAGGGGGACCCCGACAAGACCTTCGGGTTCGGGGTCGGCCTCGCGTCGCGAACTCAGCGAAACCTGCGGCTCGCGGACGAGGACTCGCTCGAGGCGATCGTCGCCGAATCGCACCCGCACGAGATGTCGATGAAGGTCGGTGACTCACACGTTCGGCTGGCGCATGGCGAACTGCTGGCGATCGGGAGAGCGACGCTCCTGTCGGTCCTGCAGCGATTCGCGAAGGACGCCGGCGTCGAATTGAAGTTCGGGAAGCGTGTCACCTTCGAGGACGTCAACGCGGACCTCATCGTCGCGGCGGACGGTATCAACAGTGCCACCCGCACCGAGATGGCCCACGAGTTCGGCCCGCATGTCACCCAAGGGGAAGGCCTGTATCTATGGTGTGGAACCGACTTCGCGCTGGAGAGTGCTGTCTTCACACCGGCGACCACGGAGCACGGCACGTTCGTCGCGCACGCGTATCCGTACACCGACGACGGAAGCACCTTCCTCATCGAGACGGACGAACAGACATGGCGCCGTGCGGGATTCGATGTGTCGACGAAGGAGACGCCCTTCGGGGAGAGCGATCAGACTTCGCTGGACTACCTGCGGGAGGCGTTCGCCGACCCGCTCCAAGGCCATCGGCTGATAGGTAATCGAACGAAGTGGACTCAGTTTCGAACGGTGCGCTGCGACTCGTGGCACACGCGGAACATCGTCCTGCTCGGCGACGCTGCGCACACGGCGCACTATTCGATCGGTTCGGGGACCAAACTCGCGATGGAGGATGCGATCGTCCTCGATCGAGCGTTGGCCGAGAACGACGATCTCGATTCGGCGTTCGCGGCGTATGAGGAAGCGCGCATGCCAGCCGTCGCTCACCTCCAGGCGATAGCCGAGCGCTCGATGGCCTGGTGGGACATGTTTCCAGAGCGGATGAATCTGCCTGTCGAGCAGTTGATGATCGCGTATATGACCAGGGCGGGGAAGGTCTCGCTGGAGAGGTTTGCCGAGTCGGCGGGGGAGGTCGTGAAGGCGGGTGCTGCTGCCTATGCTGGGTGTGCGCTCGATGAGGTTCCCCCACCTGCGAATCTGAACGAGTGGGCGCTGGGCCGACCGTCGGCAGGGAGGTCGGGCCGTATCGCCGACACCAGCCTGCGCGATGCGGACGGTACGACGACTCTCGAGATCACGGACCGTCCGTGGAGCGCAGACGTGAGCAGACTCCTGGCGGACCTTCCGGCGTCGTCGACGTTCTGGCTGACCGGTGCCGATGATCGCGAGTCGACACTCGATCGCCTCGACGTGGCCGAGCGGATCCGAATTCGCAGCGGCGCGGTCGTCGTCGTCGACGTCCCCGAACAGTTCCGTTCCGACGGGGTGGCCGGTGCCGTCAGTGAACGGGTCGATCTCATCTCGTTCACATCGTGAGGGATAATCGGGCCTCATGACCACTAATGGTGCTGATCAGGACGGTGTGGCGAGTGCCGGGGAGACCTCGACTCCTCGCCGTCGCGGCCGCCCGCGTGTCCGCCGCGAACTGGTGGAACGGGAGATCAAGGAGAACGCGGCGAGGCTCTTCGCGGAGAAGGGGGTTGCAGGTACCACCCTGCAGGACATCGCGGAAGCAACCGGTCTCACCCGCCAGGCGGTCTACCACTACGTAGCGAACAAAGACGATCTGTTCGCACAACTCGTCAATGAGATCGCGGACGAGCCGGCCCAATTGATGCATCAGGTCAACGAGATGGATCAATTGGGACCGCGCGAGAAGCTACAGCGAATGGCCGACCTACTCGCGGTTCAGCAGATGCGGAACGGTGACCGGTTCCGCCTCATGATCAGGTCTGAGTCGGACCTTCCCGAGGCGCTCGCACAGACCTACTCCGCGAGCCGCCGTGCCGTACTGAAGGAACTGATCACCGTCATCCGCGATGGAATCGGTGCGGGGGTTTTCCGCTCGGTCGATCCGCGCACGGCGGCCCTCGGCATCGTCGGCATGCTCAACTGGATCGCTTGGTGGCATCGGCCAGGTGACGACGAACGTGCTGTCGCCGCAGAACTCAGCGATATGGCCGTCCGCTCGGTCCTCGCCGACCAACCGTCGACATCGGTACCCAGTGTCCCGCGACTGATCCGCAGCATGCGCCAGGAACTCGACCAACTCGACCGCATGCTCGGGAGCGGCTCCGACTCCTGACGGGCCGGAGTCGTACCCTGGCTCTCATGACCACCACGACGTTCGGCCCCGACACCGGCGACCTGACCCTGCACACCGGCGTGGCCGGCAAGGCGTCGCGTACCGGCCACCGCCTGACCATCGGGTTCACCGACTGGTCCGCCACCGTCGACGGCGACGTGCCGTCGCAGGTGACCGTCCGCGTCGGCGTCCCCACCCTGCAGATCGTCTCCGGCGAAGGCGGGCTCACCCCGATGTCCGCGCCCGAACGGGGCGTCGCGCGCGGCAATGCCTTGAAGTCGCTGAAGGCCGACGACTTCGGCGAGATCACCTTCGTCTCGACCGACGTCAACGCGGACGGCGACGGCTACCGCGTCGACGGAACTCTCACCCTCGCGGGGAAATCACGCGATCACAGCGTCGTCGTCGCACCGGTGGGCGCCGGCGCCGACCGCCACGTCGTGGGGGAGACCACGGTCCGCCACTCCGACTTCGGCATCAAGCAGTACTCGGCGATGATGGGCGCGTTGAAAGTCGCCGACGAGGTGACCGTGCGGCTGGATCTCTCGGTCCCGGAGTAGGTGGCGGTGGGCGGGGGGGGGGGGGGGGGGGGGGGGGGGGGGGGCCCCCCCCCGGGGGGGCGGGGGGGGGGGGGGTGGGGGGGGGGGGGGGGGGGCGCGCCCCCCACACACAACCGTCGGGGGGGTGGTGTTTTTTGTTTCCCCCCCCCCCCCCCCCCCCCCCCCCCCACCCCTCCACGCCCGACACCCGTTTTGACCTGCACCGCCGCCGCCCCGTACTCTGGATCGCTGGCAGCGTGTGTAAAGCGCCCCCGGGTCCCTACTGGTCGCCGGGAATTTGCGTGCACGTCCCGCCTGACCAGCAACGAACGATCAAGTGAGGACCTACCGTGGCTACTTACAGCCCCAAGGCCGGTGACGTCACACGCACGTGGCACGTCATCGACGCCACCGATGTGGTGCTCGGCCGCCTCGCCGTGCAGAGCGCGAACCTGCTCCGCGGCAAGCACAAGCCGACCTACGCCCCGCACGTCGACGGCGGCGACTACGTCGTCATCATCAACGCTGAAAAGGTCGCTATCAGCGGCAACAAGCTGGACGACAAGCGCATCTACCACCACTCGGGTCACCCGGGCGGGCTGAAGTCGCGCTCCGTCGGTGAGGTCCTCGAGACCCGCCCGGATCGTCTCGTGGAGAAGGCTGTCAAGGGCATGATCCCGAAGAACAAGCTCGGTGACCAGATCGCCGCCAAGCTGAAGGTCTACGCAGGCCCGAACCACCCGCACGCGGCTCAGCAGCCCGTCCCCTTCGAGATCAAGCAGGTTTCCCAGTGAGCGAGAACGAGAACGTCGAGGTCGTCGCCGACGAGGAGATCGTCCTCGCCGACGGTGCATACACCTCTGAGTCGACCGAAGAGACCGCAGCCGAGTCAGCTCCGACCCGTGGACCCGTCGTCCTGGATCACCCGATCCAGACCGTCGGTCGCCGCAAGGAGGCGGTCGTCCGCGTCCGCCTGGTCGCAGGCACGGGTGACTTCACCCTCAACGGCCGCACCCTCGAGGACTACTTCCCCAACAAGGTCCACCAGCAGCTCATCAAGGCTCCGCTGGTGACCGTCGAGCGCACCGAGGCGTTCGACGTCCACGCTCGCCTCGTCGGTGGCGGCCCGTCGGGTCAGGCAGGCGCACTGCGTCTGGCTATCGCCCGCGGCCTCATCGAGGTCAGCCCCGAGGACCGCGCGGCCCTCAAGAAGGCTGGCTTCCTGACGCGTGACGCGCGTGCCGTCGAGCGTAAGAAGTACGGCTTGAAGAAGGCACGCAAGGCTTCGCAGTACAGCAAGCGCTGAGCGACTTCGCTACTGTGGCACGCCTTTTCGGCACCGACGGCGTCCGAGGCCGGGCCAACGACCAGCTCACTGCAGAGCTGGCGTTGCGCCTGGCTTCGGCCGCCGTTTCTGTTCTCGGTGCACATGCGAACTCCCGGTCCACCGACGCGGCGCAAGCCAGGCCACGGGTCGTGGTCGGTCGAGACCCCCGAGCTTCCGGCGAACTGCTCGAGTCCGCGCTCTGCGCGGGTCTCGCGGCCGCCGGTGCGGACGCGATCCGGGTCGGCGTCGTGCCGACGCCTGCGGTCGCGTTCCTGACAGCGGACTACAACGCCGACTTCGGCGTGATGATCTCCGCGTCCCATAATCCGATGCCGGACAACGGCATCAAGTTCTTCGCGGCAGGCGGCCACAAGCTGGCCGACCATGTCGAGGACGCGATCGAAGCGGTGATGGACGCTTCGGTGCCGCGTCCGACCGGTGCGGGAGTCGGGCGTCTGCATGACGCTCCCGACGCCGAAGCCCGGTACCTGAGTCACCTCGCGCGGTCGGTCGACGGCTCGCTCGAAGGTCTGACGATCGTGGTCGACGGCGCGAACGGCGCCGCGTCGACGGTCGGTCCGCACGCCTACGAGGCGGCGGGTGCGACGGTCATCGCGATCAACTGCGATCCCGACGGACTCAACATCAACGACCGCTGCGGTTCGACGCACCTCGACGTGCTGCAGGCCGCCGTCCTCGAGCACGGAGCCGATTTCGGTCTCGCGCATGACGGCGACGCCGACCGTTGCCTCGCGGTCGACTCGACGGGCGCCGTCGTCGACGGCGACAAGATCATGGCGATCCTCGCGCTCGACATGCATGAGCGCGGCGAGCTCACCGACGGCGTGCTGGTCGCGACCGTGATGAGCAATCTCGGCCTCCACATCGCGATGCGCCACGCCGGCATCGAGATGAAGGTGACCGGTGTCGGCGACCGCTACGTCCTCGAAGAACTCCGCAAGGGCGGCTACGCGTTGGGCGGCGAGCAGTCGGGGCACATCGTGATCCCGGCAGCGGGCACCACCGGCGACGGCGTGCTCACCGGGCTGCGTCTCGGAGCCCGGGTCGCGTCGACCGGCAAACGCCTCGCCGATCTCGCGAACGTCGTCACCGTTCTCCCGCAGGAGCTCATCAACGTTCCTGTCAGCGACAAGCACGCAGTGTCGTCGGCGAGCGCCGTACGGGACGCCGTGTCGATCGCCGAGCGCGAACTCAACGGGTCGGGCCG
Organism: Gordonia zhenghanii; assembly: GCF_021738965.1. Classification (GTDB taxonomy): domain Bacteria; phylum Actinomycetota; class Actinomycetes; order Mycobacteriales; family Mycobacteriaceae; genus Gordonia; species Gordonia zhenghanii. The sequence goes on from NZ_JAKKOQ010000007.1 coordinate 94,108, forward strand.
AATCCTGTTGCGTCCCTCGGGAACCGAACAGCTCGTCCGCGTGATGGTCGAAGCGGGTACCCCCGAGGACGCCCGCGGCATCGCCGAGCGAGTGGCCGCGGTAGTCGCCGACATCTGACGGGACGTCGTCTAGATCCGACACGCCCGGCGGGCGCCTCGTGGAACCGCGCCGTCGTCTGCTGCGTCAAAAGAGTATGAGGCAGATGGCGGGCGTCCACGTCGACTCTGACGGATTGATCGACCATACGGTGCGGCGAGCGACGCTCGCGTCGGATGCGGGGGACTGCGTCGCGGAACTGCGCGCAGGCGGGTTCGGCGCGTGGTGGCGAGACGGTCGGGACACCGGACTCGACGCTCGTCTGGCTGCTCTCGCCGACCGCCTCGAACACGCCGCCACCGGGGTCGACGATGCCGCGGGGCGGGTCCGACGCCATGCCGCCGAACTGTCGTCTGCGGACGACGCCGTCGCGCACGGACTCCGGAGCGGGCAATGATCGACGACCTGATCTCGATCCTCGACGTCGGGGCGGGAATGGGGCTCATCACCTACGACGCGGCTGTCGTCCGTGCACCGCACCACGACGTCGAGGCGTTCGACGCCGACGCCCTCGCCTCAGACGCTGTGCGCCTGCGGATGACGGTGGACCGTCTCGCCCCCGCAGCATCGACGGGAGTCTCGTTCGGGGAGCTGTGGTCGGGCCGGAGCGGCGACGCCGCGGGCGTCGTCCTCGCGTCGGCGACAGCGGGGGTGGACGCGGCCGTCGCCGAGATCCACGAGACGGCGACGGCTCTCGACACAGCGGCCTCGACGGTCGTCGACGTCGTCGGGCGGTACGCACGCGCCATGGAGACGGTCTGCGACCGGACGGTCGCGGGCACTGACGTCGATGCTCTGCAGGCCGCCGTTGCGGCGGGGTCGGTGGCACGTGACGACGTACGGGCCGAACTGATCGCACGCATCGAGTACGCGGACGCCGTCGGCCGCACCGTGACCCACGCGTTAGCCGATGTGGTGAGCGCTGTGACGAGCGACGCCGCGACGTCGGCGGGCGAACTCGTTCTGGCAGGCGGGCGATGAGCGCAGCCGGCCGGATCGCACGGACCGCCGACGCTGCGGCCGATGCACTCGACGACGCCGAACGCCGCTATCTGCTTCGACAACACACGCGCACCACGAACCCCTGTGCCATCGCTACCAACGACGACACGGTGATCGCGCCGCTTCTCGGACCGGCGATCGGGCGGCGTGCCCGGCGATGATCGCCCGGACTGAATCGTCCGCATCGACCCGACGGGCCGTGTCAGCGGGGTGCCCGGACGTCGGCGGGTTAGGGTAGGAACCGTGTTCGGGAAGAAACTGGTGGCTCCGCCGCCCGACAAACTGATGGCAGAACTCACTCGACGTGGACCCAACAAGGTGGACCGCGGCGACCTCCGCATCGTCGGAATGAGTGGCCAGATCTTCGGGCCGCGTACCGGGAATAAGCTGCCCGCTGTGGCGCTCGCGCACGACTGGCTCGCATCGAGTCCGCGGTACCGCGACCTCGTCTACCACCTCGCATCGTGGGGGATCGTCGTCGCTCTCCCGGACAGCCAGGACGGCGTCTTCCCATCGGACATCGAGCTCGCCACCGACCTGCGCGCGGCCGTCACCGTGCTGCGCAGCGTCCGCCTCGGCAACGGCGCCATCTCCGTCGACCCGCACCGCGTCGGCGTCGCGGGGCACGGCTTCGGCGCGGCCGCCGCGGTCCGTGCAGCGGCGGACACCGTCCTGTTGGGCCGTCCGCCGGTCGAACCGCGTTCGCTCACCGCACTGTTCCCGGCGCCGACCACGGCCGACCTGCTGCCGACCGCCAAGACGGTCACCGCGCAGTCGCTCGTGCTCGCCGCGGGCGGACAGCTCGACTCGATGACCGGAAACGCGCTCGCGCTGGCAGAGTCGCTCGGCGGCGATGTGGTGTTACGCACCATCGAGGACGCCGACAACCGCGGCCTGCTCGAGAAGCGCGGCATCAAGTCGCTCCTCGGCGTCAACGGCGCGGACAAGGCCACCCACCGCGCGGTCCGCGCCCAGCTCACGGGGTATCTCCTGCACACGCTGGGTGGCGACGACCGGTACGCGGCGTTCTCCGATTCGGACAAGACGATGGGCGAAGCAGTCGCCACATCGGCCGACGACGCCGAGCCCGCCGCGCTGGACCACCTGTCACAACTCCTGGGAGCGAAGCCTCCCAAGGAGTAGCCGGTACTCTTTTGAGTCATGTGCGGAATCGTTGGATACGTCGGCGCCCGTCCCGCGTTGGACATCGTCGTGGACGCTTTGCGTCGGATGGAGTACCGAGGCTACGACTCGGCCGGAGTCGCCATTCTGGACGGTGACGGAGGCCTGGCAGTCGAGAAGAAGGCCGGCAGGCTGGAGAACCTCGACAAGCAGATCGCCGAGGTCGGAGCCGACTCGCTGCGCGGCTCCACCGGCATCGGCCACACGCGGTGGGCGACGCACGGCAAGCCGACCGACCGCAACGCCCATCCGCATGTGAGCGCGGACGGCAAGCTCGCCGTCGTCCACAACGGCATCATCGAGAACTACTCGCCGCTGCGCGCCGAACTCGAGAACGCAGGCGTCGAGTTCCTGTCGGAGACCGACACCGAGACCGCCGCGCACCTGCTCGAACGCGAATACACCTCCGGTGACAACGCGGGCGACTTCGTGGCGAGCGCCTACGCGACCCTGCGTCGCCTCGAAGGCGCGTTCACGCTCGTGTTCACGCACTCCGACCATCCGGGCACGATCGTCGCGGCGCGTCGTTCCACCCCGCTCGTCGTGGGCGTCGGCGACGGCGAGATGTTCGTCGCGTCGGACGTGACCGCGTTCATCGAGCACACGCGCGACGCCGTGGAGCTCGGGCAGGACGAGGTCGTCGTCATCACCGCCGACAGCTACACGATCACCGACTTCGACGGCGCCGCGACCGGCGGCACCCCGTTCCACATCGACTGGGACCTCGCCGCCGCCGAGAAGGGCGGCTACGACTACTTCATGCTCAAGGAGATCGCCGAGCAGCCCGAAGCACTCCAGAGCACCATGTCGGGGCATCTGCAGGACGGTCGCATCGTCCTGGACGAGCAGCGTCTGACCGACCAGGATCTGCGCGACGTCGACAAGGTCTTCGTCGTCGCCTGCGGTACGGCGTACCACGCAGGCCTGATCGCCAAGTACGCGATCGAGCACTGGACGCGCCTGCCCGTCGAAGTGGAGCTCGCCAGCGAATTCCGTTACCGCGACCCGGTTCTGGGTCGGTCGACGCTCGTCGTCGCGATCAGCCAGTCGGGCGAGACGGCGGACACCCTCGAGGCGGTCCGCCACGCCAAGGACCAGAAGGCGCGCGTCCTCGCGATCTGCAACACCAACGGAGCCCAGATCCCGCGCGAGTCCGACGCAGTGCTGTACACGCACGCCGGCCCGGAGATCGGCGTCGCGTCCACCAAGTGCTTCCTCGCGCAGATCGCCGCCGCCTACCTGGTCGGGCTGGCTCTCGCGCAGGCGCTCGGCACCAAGTACCAGGACGAGGTGATCCGCGAGTTCACTGAGCTCGAGCAGATCCCGGCAGCGGTCAGCACCGTCCTGGAGCAGATGGAGCCGGTCCGCGAGTTGGCCCGCGAGTTCGCGTCGAGCGACACGGTCCTGTTCCTGGGCCGTCACGTGGGCTACCCGGTGGCGCTCGAGGGCGCGTTGAAGCTCAAGGAGCTCGCGTACATCCACGCCGAGGGATTCGCTGCCGGCGAGCTCAAGCACGGTCCGATCGCGCTGATCGAGGACGGTCTCCCGGTGATCATCGTGATGCCGTCGCCGACCGGTCGCGCGCTGCTGCACTCCAAGATGGTCAGCAACATCCGCGAGATCCAGGCGCGCGGTGCCACGACCATCGTGATCGCCGAACCCGACGACGAGGCCGCGGCCGCCGTCGCCGACCACCTGATCCCGATCCCGGCGACGCCGACGCTCCTGCAGCCGCTGGTGTCCACGGTGCCGTTGCAGGTGTTCGCCGCGACCGTCGCGCAATCGCGCGGGTACGACGTCGACAAGCCGCGAAACCTGGCCAAGTCGGTCACCGTCGAGTAGCGATGGCGAACCCGTCGTGATCGGATACCACACCGCGGACGCGATCCGGGACGCTGAACGCGCCACCGGACCGCTGCTGACCGACGGTGTGCTGATGGCGCGGGCCGCCTACGGTCTCGCGTCGACCGTCCTCGACGAACTGCGACGACGCTGCGGCCACGTCTACGGCACCACCGTGGTGCTCGTGGTCGGCGCAGGCGACAACGGCGGCGATGCCCTCTACGCGGCCCGGCACCTGCGTCGACGCGGGGTCCGGGTACGTGCCGTCCTCACCGCGCCCGAGCGGGCACACGCCGGCGGCCTCGCCGACTTCCGGGCGGCGGGCGGAACCCTGACCGACACCGCGGCCGACGCCGACCTCGTGGTGGACGCGATCGTCGGCCTCGGCGGGCATGGTCCGCTGCGTGAGCCCGCCGCGACCGTCATGGCCGACGTCGCATCGGCACGCGTCCCCGTCGTGGCCGTCGACGTTCCGTCCGGCGTGGACCCGGACACCGGGAAGGTCCACACCCCGTCGGTACGTGCGGACGCGACCGTCACGTTCTCGCTGCGCCGTCTCGCGCACCTGTACGCGGCGCCGTCGTGCGGGGAGATCACGGTGCGCGACATCGGGATTCCCGAACCCGAGCGCCCAGAACTCGTCTCTCCGTCCGACGTCGAGACCGCCGACGCGTGGCCGCTGCCCGGACCGACTGACGACAAGTACTCGCAAGGCGTCGTCGGCATCATCGCCGGTTCGACGCGGTATCCGGGCGCCGCGGTGCTCGCCACGACCGCCGCCATCGCGGCAACCTCGGGCCTGACGCGGTACGTCGGCCCGGCGGCTGAACATGTCCTCGCACACCGCCCCGAGGCGGTCGCCGTCACCGATTTCGCCGACGCCGGACGAGTGCAGGCCTGGGTGTTCGGTCCCGGCGCCGGCACCGATGATGCGGCGGCGGACCTGCTGAGTCGTGTCTTCGCCGACGATGTGCCGGTTCTCGTCGATGCGGACGGGCTGACCGTCCTCGCTGGCGACGCCGCGCTCCGGGACATGGTCCGGTCCCGATCGGCGCCCGTTCTGCTGACTCCGCACGCCGGTGAGTTCGCGCGGCTCGTCCGCGCTGTGGGCAGCGCGGCCGCCGACCTTCTCGACACAGACCGTCTCGCGGCGGTCCGAATTCTGGCCGCTGACCTGGGCGCGACGATCCTGCTCAAGGGTCGTGTCACGCTCGTCGCCGACCCCGACGGCGAGACGTGGGCCACGGACGCGGGCTCGTCCTGGGCGGCCACCGCCGGGTCGGGCGACGTCCTGTCGGGCATCGCCGGAGCACTTCTCGCCGCAGGTCGAGCGCCACGCGAGGCCGGAACGTTTGCGGCGCGGTTGCATGCGCGCGCCGCCGCGCTGGCGAGCGGTGGAGCACCGATCGGAGCGTCCGACCTCGTCGCAGCGGTCGCGCCAGCGCTGCGCGAACTGATGCATTTGCGACAATAGAAGTGATGACCACTGCAAATCTGATCGCCACCGTCGACCTCGACGCCATCGCGCACAACGTGGGAGTTCTCCGCGAGCGTTCCGGCGCCGGGGTCATCGCCGTGGTCAAGGCCGACGGATACGGACACGGCGCACTGCCGGTGGCCCGCACCGCCCTGACCGCGGGTGCGCAGTCGCTGGGCACCGCGAGCATCCGCGAGGCTCGGGAACTGCGGGCAGGCGGACTCACCGGACACATCACCGCGTGGCTGCACCGGCCCGACGCCGACTTCGCCGGGGCCGTCGCCGACGGCATCGACATCGCCGTCTCGTCTCGACGTCAGCTGGCAGCGGTGCTCGACGCGGCCCGCGCCGCAGGGACGCGCGCGATCGTGTCGGTGAAGGTCGACACCGGGCTCGGTCGCAGCGGCGTCGCCCGCGAGGAGTGGGACGACGCCGCCGCCGACATCGCGCGCGCCGTCGCCGACGGGGCCGTCGAACTCCACGGCGTGATGTGCCACTTGGCATTCGGCGACGAACCCGACCATCCGCACAACGATCTCCAGGCACAGCGGCTCGACGCGGCCGTCGCCGACCTCACCAGGCTCGGTGCGCCGCCCGCGGTGGTGCACATGTCCAATTCGCCTGCCGCCCTTACTCGCCCGGACCTCTCGCGTGATCTGGTTCGTCCGGGCATCGCGATGTACGGCTACTCGCCGATCCCGTCGATGGGCGACTTCGGTCTGATCCCGGCGATGACTCTGGAGTCCCAGGTCACGATGGTCAAGAAGGCCGACTCGGGGCAGGGCGTCTCTTACAACCACACCTGGCATGCGCCGTCGGACACCGTGATCGGTGTGATCCCGGCTGGATACGCCGACGGCGTGCCGCGGATGCTGTCCGGCAAGCTGCAGGTCCACATCGGCGACCGGCTGTTCCCGAACGTCGGCCGCATCTGCATGGATCAACTGGTGGTCGACCTCGGGCCCGACGGCGGGGGCGTTCGCGAAGGCGATCGCGCCGTGCTGTTCGGACCCGCGTCCGCAGCCGGCGGCGCGCCGGTGCCGACTGCCACCGACTGGGCCGACGCGCTCGGCACCATCGACTACGAGATCGTCTCGCGGATCGGTTCACGACCGGAGCGCCGCTACACAGGGGGACCGGCTGCCGCGCAGCCGGAGTGTGCAGCGGCGGGCCACACTCAGGGGGATGCACATGGATGAACGCAGCGAACGGGTTCGACCGGCATGGCGATCGGGGCTCGCGCAGGTCGGCACGCTCGGCAAAGACGTGGCCGGCGGTGTGGTGCGGCGCCGCCGCGTCCGCCGGACCACCGGGATCGATCCGCACCGTGACGTCGACTTCACCGCGATGTACCGCGACGAGGCGTCAACCGTGACCGCCGACGACGGTGTCGCTCTCGCGGTCCGCTCGGTGACCACCGGACCGGAGATCGACGCGGACGGACAGTCGTGGGGACGCACGTCGACCCCCGAACTCACGGTGATCTTCGTCCACGGCTTCACGCTGCGGATGGCGTCCTGGCACTTCCAGCGGTACGGCCTCGCGCAACGGTGGGCCGACCGCCGCATCAAGATGGTGTTCTTCGACCAGCGCGGGCACGGCGCCAGCGATCTGGTGTCGCGTCCCAGTTCGACGATGGCGCAGCTCGGTGACGACCTCGACGCCGTCATCCGAGCCATGGCGCCGACCGGGCCGGTGATCCTCGTCGGGCATTCGATGGGCGGCATGTCGATCATGTCGCTCGCCCGCAGGCACTCGAACCTGTTCGGCCACCGCGGGCGCATCGCGGGCGTCGGCCTCGTGTCGACGGCGGTCCGCGGGATCACCGAGACCGGGCTCGGCGAAGGTCTGAACAATCCGATCGTCGACGCCCTGCGACTCTCGGTCCGCTACGTTCCGCGCGCCGTCCAAGCCGGACGCGGATTCACCCGCCGCGCAGTGGAACCCGTGCTCATCGCGGCGAGCTTCGGACCCGACTACTACAGTCCCGCCGCGGGCCGCGCCGTGGAGAAGATGATCCAGAACACCCACATCGGCACTATGGTGAACTTCCTCAAGGCGTTGGAGAGCCACGACGAGTCGACGGCGCTGCCCGTCCTCGCACAGGTGCCGACCGTCGTCATCGCCGGCGACTACGACCGCCTGACACCGCTGCCCAACTCGCTGCGCATGTACGCCGAACTCGGAGCCGACTCGCGGTTGGTCGTCGCCGAGGGGTGCGGACACATGCTCCCGATCGAGGCGCCCGACCTGGTCGACGACGGCATCGACGACCTCGTGTCGCGCTCGCGCCTCGCGTTGGGACGACCATTGACCCCCGCACGCAGTCGCACGCGTAAGCGGACCACCGAATCGGTCGGGCAGGCAGGCGATGACTGACCGACTCGGCGGGAGCCGCGATCTGCCCGACACCGCCGACACCGAAGCGTTGGGGCGCGAACTCGCCGCAGACCTGCGGGCGGGCGACCTGGTGATCCTCGACGGTCCGCTCGGCGCGGGGAAGACCGCCCTCACCCGCGGGATCGGCGCCGGTCTGGGCGTCACCGGGCGCGTGTCGTCGCCGACGTTCATCATCGCCCGCCAGCACGCGTCCGGCGGCGACGGACGGCCCGGCATGATCCACGTCGACGCGTATCGTCTCGCCGACGCGAACGGGACCGCGACCCTCGACGACCTCGACGCGCTCGACCTCGACACCGATCTCGCCGACAGCGTGGTGGTCGTCGAGTGGGGCGAAGGCGTCGCCGAACGACTGACCGACGAACATCTGCTGGTGCGACTGCGCCGCGACGACGATTCCGAGACACGGCGCGCCGTGTGGGAGTGGGTGAGCACATGAGCGGTGAGCGGACCGTTCTGACGCGAACGGTATTGGCGATCGACACGGCCACCGAGACGGTCGTCACCGGGGTGGTGCGGTTGCCGGCCGTCGGCGCCCCGACGACGCTCGCCGAGCGCACCGTCCACGACCACCGTCGGCACGCCGAGATTCTGACGACCCTCATCAGCGAGGTGCTCGACGAGGCATCGGTCGCCGGAGCCGACCTCGACGCCGTGGTCGTCGGCGTGGGTCCCGGACCGTTCACCGGCCTGCGGGTGGGACTCGCGACGGCGTCGGCGTACGGCGACGCGCTCGGCCTGCCGGTATACGGCGTCTGCTCACTCGATGCGCTCGCCGCCGTCGCCGACGGTGCGTCCGCGCTCGTGGTGACCGACGCGCGTCGCCGCGAGGTCTATTGGGCGCGGTACTCCGTCGGACAGCGGGTCGCGGGCCCGGAGGTCGCGGCACCCGCGACAGTCGCCGAGGCCGTCGCGCAGGAGCCTGTCGCCCTCGTGGTGGGGCCGCCGACGTTCACCGAACCGATCGCCGCAGGCCGCGTACCGGAGATCGGCGCCACCTATCCGACGGTCGACGCCCTCGCCGCCGCGGCGTTCCCCGACATCGCAGGCGGCACCGCTCCGGGTCCGCTGGAGCCGATGTACCTGCGTCGTCCCGACGCCGTCGAGTTGAAGGACCAGCGTCGCAAGTCGCTGTTGCCGGTGACCGACGGTGCCTGATAACCGCATCAGTGCGCTGACGCCGTCCGATCTGCCGCGCTGCGCGGAGCTCGAAGCGCAGATGTTCGCGGGCGACTCGCCGTGGCCGCTCGCCGGCTTCGTCGCCGAGCTGCGCGCCGACCACAACCAGTACTTCGCCGCGCGCGCAGACGACGGGACGCTCGTCGGCTACGCGGGCGTCAGCGTGCTCGGTCGGGTCGGGGACCGCGAATGCGAGGTCCACACGATCGCCGTCGACCCGGAGTACCAAGGCCACGGATACGGACGGGACTTGCTCGCCGCGCTGCTCGACGTCGCCGACCGAGAGGACGCGGCCGTGTTCCTCGAAGTCCGCACCGACAACGCGACCGCGATCGCGCTGTACGAACGCAACGGCTTCACGGTCGCCGGGACTCGGCGCAACTACTATCAGCCCTCCGGCGCGGACGCCTACACGATGGTGCGTCCGCCCGCGGGGGAGCAGCCCGCGAAGGAGGACCACTCGTGATCGTGATGGGCATCGAGAGTTCGTGCGACGAGACCGGCGTCGGCGTCGTCGACTGGGACGGCGAGACGGCGACCCTGTTGGCCGACGAGGTGGCCTCCAGCGTCGACGAGCACGCCCGGTACGGCGGCGTCGTCCCCGAAGTGGCGTCGCGCGCCCACCTGCAGGCGATGGTGCCGACCATGACGCGGGCCCGCGAAGCCGCCGGGATCGACCGGCCCGACGCGATCGCCGTGACCATCGGACCGGGCTTGGCCGGCGCGCTCCTGGTCGGTGTCGCCGCGGCCAAGGCGTACGCGCTCGCGTGGGACGTTCCGCTGTACGCGGTGAACCACCTCGGCGGCCATGTCGCCGTCGACACCCTCGAACACGGGCCGATGCCGTCGTCCGTCGCGCTGCTCGTCTCGGGCGGTCACACCCACCTGCTCGGCATCGACGACTTGTCGCAGCCGATCGTCGAGATGGGGACCACCGTCGACGACGCGGCAGGCGAGGCGTTCGACAAGGTGGCCCGACTGTTGGACCTCGGCTACCCGGGCGGTCCGGCGCTCGACGCCGCCGCGCAAGAGGGCGACCCGACGGCCATCGGGTTCCCGCGCGGCATGACCGGCCCCCGCGACGCCCCGTACGACTTCTCCTTCTCCGGCCTCAAGACCGCAGTGGCGCGTTTCGTGGAGCGCGAGGTCCGCGACGGCCGCGAGGTGTCGGTGCCCGATGTCGCGGCGTCGTTCCAGGAAGCTGTCGCAGATGTCTTGACTGCCAAGGCGATCCGTGCGTGCCAGGCGCGTGAGGTGAGCACCCTGGTGCTCGGCGGCGGTGCGACCGCCAACTCGCGGATCCGGTCGCTGGCGCAGGAGCGGACCGCAAAAGCAGGCATCGACCTGCGCGTTCCCAAACCGCGACTGTGCACCGACAACGGAGTCATGGTCGCGACGCTCGGCGCCCACGTGATCGGCGGCGGGGCTCCGGCGTCGCCGTTGACCGTGGCCACCGACCCCGGCATGTCGGTACAGATCAGCAAACTGTGACCGAAACTACCGCCAGGTGTTGAGAGCTGGCACTCGCATGGGTAGAGTGCTAGTTGGCTCTGGCGCTCCCGCCGCGGCACCCGCGACGACGTGGTGGTGCGCCTTCAAGAGCCGCGAACGTTATTCAATACACGAATGCAAAGGAATGACATCGTGGCGAGCGTGAACATCAAGCCGCTTGAAGACAAGATCCTTGTCCAGACCGTCGAAGCAGAGACCACCACTGCTTCTGGCCTGGTCATCCCCGATTCCGCCAAGGAAAAGCCCTCTGAGGGCAAGATTGTGGCAGTCGGACCGGGTCGCGTCAACGAGCAGGGCAACCGCGTCCCCGTCGACGTCGCCGAGGGCGACGTCGTCATCTACAGCAAGTACGGCGGCACCGAGGTCAAGTACGCCGGCGAGGATTACCTGATCCTCTCGGCCCGCGACATCCTCGCAGTGGTCAGCTGACCCCAGCTTCACAACGACGACGCCCCGCCGGTTTCCGGCGGGGCGTCGTCGTTGTCATCTGCTTACCGCTGGCCGAGCTTCTTCTGCCGGTCGAGCGCCTTTTGCCGGTCGAGCGAAGTCGAGACCCCCACCGCTGGTCGAGCGCTACTTACCGCTGGTCGAGCGGAGTCGAGACCACTACCGCCGGTCGACCCCCACGGCCGGTCGAGCGAAGTCGAGACCCCCTACGAAGCCCGACCCATCCGACGCTCCGGTGTACGCCGACGCATCAGGTTGCGCTCGGCCTCGGTGAGGCCGCCCCAGATGCCGTAGGGCTCGTCGACGGCCAGTGCGTGCGAGCGGCACTGCGTCAGCACGGGGCACTCGGCGCACACCTGCTTGGCGAGACGCTCACGCTGGGCGCGGGCCTGGCCGCGTTCGCCCTCGGGGTGGAAGAAGACTGAAGAATCGAGTCCGCGGCAGCTGCCGTGCATCTGCCAGTCCCAGAAATCGGAGTTCGGTCCGGGCAGTCGGTCGAGTGTGGTGATCAATCTGATGCTCCTACTTCTCGTACAAGACTCTGTCGTCTGTGCTCACGGTAGGGCGCTAATGAAAAGTGAGTCAAACGTCGATTGGCAGGGTTTTCCTCGTTGTTTAAGTGGTTCTCGGTGAACGATTGGGGTGTATTGAACCTCACGGTTTCTGGGTACGAGAACTGTCGTGTATTAGGGCTCCGACTGGCGCGTCTATCCGGCGCTGACCTGCATCGATATGGTCTTCATGGGTGTATGCCGTAGCGTGCTGGTCGCGTTCGGTGGCCGCGTCGACGACTACTCGGCAGACGGTCAAAGATGAATGATAGGCAAAGCGCGGGTAACCGTCGGTGGTGAGAGTCCACCGAATGATCACCTGTAGTTACGTGAATTTAATTATTCGCGTCGACGATATTCAAGTGAAAGGCGGCCAATGGGCTCGACGATTTCTCCGTGGTGGTCGAGCGCGCCGTGGTGGCCTGCACCGCAGTCTGCTCCCGACGGCGCCTCAGCGTGGGCGACGGCGGTCGATCTCGGTGCTCGTGGGTACGCGGCCGCCGCGCGGACTGAGTTGGACGACCTCGTCCGTGAGACGAGAGATCCGCGGGTGGCGTCGCTCGCTCTGTCTACTCGTGCGTCGCTCGTCCGTCAGGCCGGCGGTCATGCGGCGGCTCGCGCGGACGACGGACGCGCCTGTCGCCTTGTCGCCGAGCGTGCGCGAGACGCCGACGACCACTGGGCGTTCGCCGCGTGGCTCGACGGTCTGATCGGGCTCGCCGCCGACGGCCTCGGTGTCGGCGACTTCGGCGCTTCCCGCGCGCTGCTGGCGCGGGCAGGCGGAGTGCTCGCCGATCGGGAGGGTCGGGCAGGGGAGTGGATTACCGACGGACGGGTCCGTCTCCGGCACGCCTGGGTCGAGACTGAACTCGCCCTCTTCTCCGGTGACACGCCCGGGGCGGTCGAACCGCGGCAGCGTGCGCTCGACGTGGCCGTCGACGCGCCGTCGCCGCGGCACGTGATCAAGACCGAACTCATCGGCGCTGCCGTCACCGCCGCACACGGCGACACCCGGACAGCAGCGGCGATCGCCGTCGACTGTGAGAACCGTTGCAACACCTGGGGGTTGCTGCCGTTGCAGTGGGCTGCGGCGACGATGCTCGCCGGGGTCGGGCCCGACCCGGACGACGCTGCAGGTCGCGCGCGTGAGGCCGCCGATCGACTCGCCGCGCGGGGCATGCCCGTCACTCCGGCGGCATGACCATCGACCCGGGGTCGATACAGTGGTCGGGTGAATCTCGGGGAACGACCACCAGCCGACGGCGGCGTGACCCGAGACGTCCTTTTTTATCAACCCGTAACACTTCGAGACTCGATTGACGATGAAACTGACAGGTGATGCGTTGGGCCAGGCGGTCCGTGCGGCCGCTTCAGGCGACCGCGAAGCGCTCAGCTCAGTGCTCGAAAGTGTGCGGGAACCAGTCCTGCGTTACTGCCGAGCGCGGATGGGTGCCGGTGAACGGCATCTGTTCTCCGCTGACGATGTGGCTCAGGAGGTGTTGATGGCTGTGATGACGGCGTTGCCCCGGTATCAAGACCAGGGACGACCATTCATGGCTTTCGTGTACGGCATCGCCTCCCACAAGGTGGCCGACGCCATGCGCTCGGCCTCCCGAATCAAGGCTGACCCGGTCGACGAGATCCCCGAGAGAGTCGACTTCTCGAACGGTCCCGAACAGTCCGCGCTCGACTCGGACGCCGGCCGCCAGATGCGCCTGCTCCTGGAACAGTTGCCAGAGAAGCAGCGCGAGATCCTGGTGCTGCGTCTCGTCGTCGGACTGTCGGCCGAGGAGACCGCGGACATGGTCGATTCGAGCCCTGGCGCAGTCCGCGTCGCTCAGCACCGTGCGCTTACGAAACTCAAAAAACTCGTCACACAGGGAGGTGGGCGTCGATGAACCGCTGGCGTGATCAGCACGACTCCCACGACGGTGAGCCCGTCGATCTCGGCGCCGTCGGTCACGACGACGCATTCATCAGCGATCTGGGCATCGGCCGTCCGACACCTGTCGCCGACGATTCCGAGTACCAACTCGCCGCCATGATCACTTCGTGGCGGATGGATGCGCTCAGCGCGCCGATCCCCGCGGAGCCGACGCTCGCGCAGGTCGACGCAGCCGTCGCTGTGCAGCGTGGTCGCGGCTCGATGTCGCGCCGTCTGCGCATCGTCTCGGGCGCTGCCGCGATCCTCGCCGTCTTCGGCGCAGGCCTCATGGTGATGTCCGAGGGCGCCGAGCCCGGCGACCCGCTGTGGAGCGTCAAGCAGGTCGTCTTCTCCGAGCAGGCCAAGCAGACGCAGGCCCGCGTGAACGTCGAAGACAACCTCGATGCTGCGAAGGCCGCGTACGAGGCAGGCGACGAGCAGATGGCGCGCACGTACATCGCTCGCGCCGAGGCAGAGCTCGGTCCTATTGGCGACGCCAACATGATCGCGAATCTGCGTGACCGGATCGCCGATCTGCGTCACGACGAGGATCCGGGCTCGGGCGACAAGGCTCGTGCCACTGTCCTTGAGGCTCCGACGTCGGACTCCACGGCTCCGACGACGACCGACGAGTCGACGTCGACGACGCCGTCCGACAAGCCGACCGACCCGTCGACCAAGCCGACGTCTCCGTCGAGTCCGTCCACGTCGCCTTCGAAGCCGACCACGACGAGCCCGTCAGAGACGAAGTCCACGACGTCGCCCCGGCCCACCGGGACCGCCTCGATGACTCTCCAGATCGAGCCCCCGCGCTAGTTCCTCTGCTGCTGGTCGAGCGGAGTCGAGACCGCCGGTCGAGCTCCGCCCGCCGGTCGAGCGGACCCGAGACCCTCACGCTGGTCGAACGGACCCGAGACCCTCACGCTGGTCGAGCGAAGTCGAGGCCCTCACGCCGGTCGAGCTACTCACGCCGGTCGAGCGAAGTCGAGGCCCCCACGCTGGTCGAGCGGAGTCGAGACCCCTACAACCGCGGTTCGTTGTACCGAAAAACGGCGTCGGTGTATCCGCGGCAGTAGTCCCAGGTGACGTAGTCCTCGGGGTGCGGGTCGACGGCGGGCTCGTGCGGTCGGACGCTGCCGTCGCGCAGGAGCTGATTCAGGTTGGCGCGGAGCATGTCCCAGTCGTGATAGTGGTCTTCGCGGCAGTCTTCGCAGATGACGACGAGGCCGAGGACGCCGCGCGGCGCGAGCAGACGCTCGTAGACGTCGAGGTCGGCGAGATCCTCGTGGACGGCTTCGCGCTCGACGTCGTCCAACGGGATGCCCGGTTCGAGATCCTCGAGTCCCGCGGCAGGATCGCTCGGGTCATCGGCGAACGGGTCCGGCGGAAGTCCGGGGAAATGGTCATGCACAGCTCCACCGTAGCCGATGAAAGGCCCCGGATGGCGCACCGTCTGGTACTCGGTACGATGGTCAGATGACGCGCGTGAGCACTGGTGGAGACAACCCGACCAAAGTTGCGATGTTGGGACTGACGTTCGATGACGTCCTGCTGCTTCCGGCGGCGTCGGACATCGTCCCGAACGCGGTGAGCACCGAGTCGAAGCTGACTCGGGAGATCTCGCTTCGGGTGCCTCTGGTCTCGTCCGCGATGGACACGGTGACCGAGGCTCGGATGGCGATCGCGATGGCGCGAGCCGGCGGTATGGGCGTTCTGCACCGCAACCTGTCGATCGGCGATCAGGCTGCCGCCGTCGAGACCGTGAAGCGGTCGGAGGCGGGCATGGTGACCAACCCGGTCACGGCGCTGCCGACGGATTCGCTCGCCGAGGTCGACGCGAAGTGCGCGCGGTACCGGATCTCCGGTCTGCCCGTGGTCGACGAGGCCGGCGACCTGGTCGGCATCATCACGAACCGCGACATGCGGTTCGAGGT
Organism: Gordonia zhenghanii; assembly: GCF_021738965.1. Lineage (GTDB taxonomy): Bacteria > Actinomycetota > Actinomycetes > Mycobacteriales > Mycobacteriaceae > Gordonia > Gordonia zhenghanii. Next base: position 109,655 of record NZ_JAKKOQ010000007.1, read on the forward strand.
GGACCAGAACACTCCGGTGGTCGACGTGATGACGAAGGCTCCGCTGATCACCGCGCAGGAGGGCGTCTCGGCCGAGGCCGCGCTCGGTCTGCTGCGGCGTCACAAGATCGAAAAGCTGCCGATCGTCGACGGCGAAGGTCGTCTCACCGGTCTGATCACGGTCAAAGACTTCGTGAAGACCGAGCAGCACCCGTACGCCACCAAGGACAACGATGGCCGACTCCTCGTCGGCGCCGCAGTCGGTGCGGGCGAGGAGGCCTGGGCGCGGTCGATGGCGCTCGCCGACGCGGGAGCCGACGTCCTCGTCGTCGACAGCGCGCACGGCCACTCGCGCGGCGTCCTGGAGATGATCGCGAAGCTGAAGGCCGAGTTCGGCGGGCGCGTGCAGCTCGTCGGCGGCAACGTCGCCACCCGTGAGGGCGCGCAGGCTCTGATCGACGCCGGTGTGGACGCGGTCAAGGTCGGCGTCGGCCCGGGCTCGATCTGCACGACGCGCGTCGTCGCCGGTGTTGGAGCCCCGCAGATCACCGCGATCATGGAGGCCGCCGCAGCCGGCAAGGCCGCCGGTGTCCCGGTGATCGCCGACGGCGGTCTGCAGTACTCGGGCGACGTCGCGAAGGCGCTGGCCGCCGGTGCGTCGACGGCGATGCTCGGCTCGCTGCTCGCAGGCACCGCTGAGTCGCCGGGTGAGCTGATCCTGGTGAACGGCAAGCAGTTCAAGAGCTACCGCGGCATGGGATCGCTCGGTGCGATGCAGGGTCGCGGCCAGGGCAAGTCGTACTCCAAGGACCGCTACTTCCAGGACGACGTCCTCGCCGAAGACAAGCTGGTCCCGGAGGGCATCGAGGGACGCGTGCCGTTCCGCGGCCCGCTCGGCCAGGTGATCCACCAACTCGACGGCGGTCTCCGTGCCGCGATGGGCTACACCGGGTCGCGGACCATCGAGGAGCTGAATGAGGCGCAGTTCGTGCAGATCACGGCTGCCGGTCTCAAGGAGTCGCACCCGCACGACATCACATTGACGGCCGAGGCGCCCAACTATTACTCCCGCTAGCTTGCTGATCGGCATTCGCCGACCACTGGATTCACTCCCTAAGGAAGGGCGCTACGTTGCGTGACCTCGTCGAGTTCGGCATGGGCCGGACGGCTCGTCGTACTTATGAGCTGGAAGACATCTCGATCGTCCCGTCCCGTCGGACGCGGTCGTCGAAGAACGTCTCGACCTCATGGCAGATCGACGCCTACCGGTTCGATTCGCCGATCTTGAACCATCCGACGGACGCGCTCGGGTCGCCCGAGGCCGTCATCGAGATGGGGCGTCTGGGTGCGCTCGGTGTCCTCAACGGTGAAGGGCTGTGGGCTCGCCACGCGAACCCCGAGGAGAAGATCGCCGAACTCGTCGACATCGCCGAGAACGATCCGGATCCGGCAGCGGCCGTCCGTCACCTGCAGAAGCTGCACGCGGCGCCCGTCAATCCTGACCTATTGGCCCAGGTCGTCGCGCAGATCCGCGAGGCAGGCGTGACCACAGCGGTGCGCGTCAGCCCGCAGAACGCACCCGAGCTGGCTCCCGGCATCATCGCCGCCGGAGCCGAACTGCTCGTCGTGCACGGCACCATCATCTCCGCCGAGCACGTCGTCCTGGTGGACCGCGGAACCGACGACGGTCTCGTCGCCGAGCCGTTGAACCTGAAGACGTTCATCTCCGACCTCGACATCCCGGTGATCGCAGGCGCCGTCCACGACCACCGCACGGCGCTGCACCTGATGCGGACCGGTGCCGCAGGCGTGATCGTCGGCTACGGCTCGGCCGAAGGCGCCACCACGACCGGCGAGGTGCTCGGCATCGGTGTCCCGATGGCCACCGCGATCGCCGACGCCGCTGCCGCTCGCCGCGACTACCTGGACGAGACCGGCGGCCGCTACGTGCACGTCATCGCCGACGGCGACATCCACATGTCCGGCGACCTCGCCAAGGCCGTCGCCTGCGGCGCAGACGCTGCCGTTCTCGGCACCCCGCTCGCCACTGCAGCGTCGGCCCCGGGCCGCGGCTGGTACTGGCCGTCGGCTGCCGCGCACCCGAGCACGCCGCGCGGCGCGCTCCTCCAGGTGGCCGAGGAGTCCGAGCGCTCGTCGCTCGACGTCGTCCTCAACGGCCCGTCCGACGACCCCGACGGCCTCCTGAACTTCGTCGGCGGTCTCCGCCGTTCGATGGCCAAGGCCGGCTACTCCGACCTCAAGGAATTCCAAAAGGTCGGCCTGTCCGTCCGCGCATAGTCGAGCTTCGTCCTTCTTGCTGATCGAGCGGAGTCGAGATCCCTTCCTTTTTTGCTGATCGAGCGGAGTCGAGATCTCGAGCCCCCACACGTCGATCGAGCGGAGTCGAGATCCCTTCCGCGGTCTCGACTCCGCTCGACCAGCACGGGACGCTCCGCCCGACGAGCGAAACATAACGCCGTTGATCGAGCCTCCACCCCGTTGATCGAGCGGAGTCGAGATCCGCCCGAACTTAGCCCACACTAACTATCAATACTGTGACAATGGTCATTAGTATGCTCTCTTATGGAGCAGACTGATTTCGACGTTCTCATCATCGGATCCGGTTTCGGCGGCAGCGTCAGTGCATTGCGGCTGGTCGAGAAGGGGTACCGCGTCGGCGTGATCGAGGCGGGACGACGGTTCGAGGACGATCAGTTCGCCAAGACCAGCTGGCGTCTCAACAGGTGGTTCTGGGCTCCGAAGTTCGGTCTGTACGGGATCCAACGCATCCACGTGCTCAAGGACGTGCTGATCATGGCGGGCGCGGGCGTCGGCGGCGGTTCGCTCAACTACGCGAACACGCTGTACAAGCCGAGCACGCCGTTCTTCACGGACCCGCAGTGGAATCACATCACCGACTGGGACGCCGAGCTGTCGCCGCACTACGAGCAGGCTCGTCGCATGCTGGGCGTCGTCACCAACCCGACGTTCACCAACTCCGATGTGATCATCAAGGAAGTCGCCGAGGACATGGGTGTCGGCGACACGTTCGGACCCACTCCGGTCGGCGTCTTCTTCGGCGAGAAGACCGGCGGCCAGGGGAGCCCGGGCCAGACGGTCCCTGACCCGTACTTCGGCGGCGCAGGCCCGGACCGCACCGCGTGCACCGAGTGCGGCGCGTGCATGACCGGCTGTCGGGTGGGCGCCAAGAACACGTTGATGAAGAACTACCTCGGTCTCGCTGAGCGCAATGGGGCGCAGATCATCGACCGCACCACGGTCGACGGTCTCGTGCAGAAGGCCGACGGCTCGTGGACGGTCAGCACGCACGGCTCGTCGTCGTGGGGACCGTTCGGAGCGCGACGTCGGACGTTCACGGCCGGCCAGGTGATCGTTGCGGCGGGCACGTTCAACACGCAGAAGCTGATGCACGCGGCCAAGGGGTCGACGCTGCCGGACCTGTCGGACTCGCTCGGGGTGCTGACGCGCACCAACTCGGAGTCGATCATGGGCGCGATGGCGGCCAAGTACGACGCGAGCCGCGACTTCTCCGAGGGCGTCGCGATCACGTCGTCGTTTTATCCGCAGGAGGACACGCACGTCGAGCCGGTTCGTTACGGCAAGGGCTCCAATGCGATCGCGTACCTGCAGACGATGATGACCGAGGGCGGCAGCGTCCCGAACCGGGTCGGTCAGTTCCTCAAGGCGGTCATCAAGAACCCGTTGAATCTGGTCCGTCTCCTGTGGGTCCGTAAGTGGAGCCAGCGCACCGTCATCGCGTTGGTGATGCAGAACAGCAACAACTCGCTGACCACGTTTGTCCGCAAGCGCGGGCCGTTCAAGTACGTGACGAGCAAGCAGGGGCACGGCGAGCCGAACCCGACGTGGATCCCGAAGGGCAACGAGGCGACGGCGCGGATCGCGTCGAAGCTGCCGAACGGTCTGGCCGGCGGCACGTGGGGCGATGTCGTCAACATGCCGATGACAGCGCACTACCTCGGCGGCTGCGTGATCTCCGACAGTCCGGAGTCCGGCGTCATCGACCCGTACCACCGTGTGTGGAACTACCCGACGCTGCACGTCACGGATGGCGCCGCGATCACCGCGAACCTGGGTGTGAACCCGTCGCTGTCGATCTGCGCGCAGGCCGAGCGCGCCATCTCGATGTGGCCGAACAAGGGGCACGTCGACGCCCGCCCCGACCAGGGCGCCGACTACATTCGCGTCGCTCCGGTTCCCCCGGAGTCGCCCGTCGTCCCCGAAAGCGCTCCCGGTGCCCTGCGTCTCTCGATCACCCCGGTTTCGACTCCGCTCAACCAGCAGTAGCCGTTTGCAGTTGGTCGAGCGGAGTCGAAACCCCCGCCCCCAAACCCCGGCGACTATCGTTACGCCAATGAGTGGAGAGTGGCGTTCGGCGCGAGTCGAGCACATTAGAGGACTGATCGTGTCGGCTGAGCCGGAGATGGTCGAAGAGAGCAAGTGGCGTAAGCCGTCGAATCCCGATGGGGTGCCGACGTTCTCGCTCGACGGCCTCGTCTGCACGCTCGAGACCTACAAGGACAAGGTCAAGGTGACGTTCGCCAAGGGCGCGTCACTGCCCGACCCGGCGAAGGTCTTCAACGCGAGTCTCACGGCCCGTACGCGCCGTGCCGTGGACGTGAAGGAGAACGACGTCCTCGACGACGACGCGTTCATGAACTTGATCCGCGCCGCGGTCGCGGTGAACCGGGAGTAGTCGACACAACTCTCACGTATGCGGCCGCTGAGGCCGTGATTCGGCATCGAATGGCTGGATACGTGAGAGTTGTGACGTTGTGACCAGGCCTCGCCGTTGGCCTCAGATATACAGCGCCGGATCCGCGTACGGGTCCGTCGTCGACGCTCCGGGCTTGGACGTGGCGGCCAGTCCGACCGCGACGTGCCCTGGTTCGACGTCGCGCACGACGACGGCATTCGCGCCGACCTTCGCGTCGTCGCCGAGGACGATCGGCCCGAGGACTTTCGCGCCTGCGCCGATGAGGACGCGGTCGCCGACGGTGGGGTGGCGCTTGCCTTTGCTCATGCTGACTCCGCCCAGGGTGGAGCCGTGGAACATGACGACGTCTTCGCCGATCACAGTGGTCTCGCCGATGACGACGCCCATCCCGTGGTCGATGAACATGCGACGGCCGATCTGCGCACCGGGGTGGATCTCGACGCCGGTGAGGAACCGCGAGAACTGCGACAGGAGCCGGGCGGGCAAGCGGAGAACGCCGCCGGCCTCCCACATGCGGTGCGACACCCGGTGCACCCAGAGGGCGTGAACACCGGGGTAGGCGAGCGCGATCTCGATGATCGATCGCGCCGCAGGATCCCGCTCCTGAGCGACCTGCAGGTCTTCACGCAGGTCGCTCAGGAGGCGGGACAGGGCGGACATCAGTCGACCAGGCCTTCGAAGAGCGCGGTGGACAGGTAGCGCTCGCCGAAGTCGGGGAGCACGACGACGATCGTCTTGCCTGCGAACTCGGGGCGCTTGGCCACCTGGACGGCTGCCGACAGTGCTGCACCGGACGAGATGCCGACGAGCAGGCCTTCTTCAGTGGCTGCGCGGCGCGCCCACGTGAGCGACTCGTCGATGTTGATGTCGATGACCTCGTCGTAGACGTCGCGGTCGAGGACGTCGGGCACGAAGTTGGCGCCGAGTCCCTGGATCTTGTGGGGGCCGGGCTTGCCGCCGTTGAGGATCGCCGACTCTTCGGGCTCGACGGCGAAGATCTTCACCTCGGGCTTGCGCTCCTTGAGGACCTGGCCGATGCCGGTGACGGTGCCGCCGGTGCCGATGCCCGCGACGACGGCGTCGACGTTGCCGTCGGTGTCGTTCCAGATCTCTTCGGCGGTGGTCTTGCGGTGGATCTCGGCGTTGGCCGGGTTCGCGAACTGGCGGGCCAGGACGGCGCCGGGGCGCTCGGCGGCGACCTGCTCGGCGGCTTTCACAGCGCCGGCCATGCCGTCGGCGGGGGCGGTCAGGATGAGCTCGGCGCCGAACGCGCGGAGCAGTGCGCGACGCTCCTTGGACATCGACTCGGGCATCGTCAGGACGACGTTGTAGCCGCGGGCTGCGCCGACCATTGCGAGCGCGATGCCGGTGTTGCCGCTGGTGGCCTCGACGACGGTGCCGCCTGCAGGGAGTTCACCGGAGGCTTCGGCGGCGTCGATGATGGCGACACCGATGCGGTCCTTCACCGAGTTGGTGGGGTTGTAGTACTCGAGCTTGGCGAGAACGGTGGCTTCTGCGCCGTCGGTGATCCGGTTGAGGCGGACCAGCGGGGTCCGTCCGATCAGCGCGGTTGCATCGTCGAAAACGTTGGCAGACATGGGAACTCCTATGTTGCTGGAATGTGGTGAAGAGGCCGCGAGACGATTCTCGCGAGAGTTGGGGGAGGGCTCATGAGCGCCGGGCGTGCCGTGCCGACGAGTCGACGCGGCACCGTTGCGGCCGGGCGCTCTATCGACAGTGATCGGTGAGCAGATGAACCGTGTGTGCGAACAGAGCGAGGGACAGGTGACGACTGATGTCCACCACGTCCTCCTCTACATCCTCGGTCCGTCGGCTGATGAAACAGCCGCTGTCTATCTTAATCCCATCGGAGACTCCGCGTTCCCCGCCGCCCCACCCGCTTCTTTTCGCCGGTCGAGCTCTCCGCATGCTGGTCGAGCGGAGTCGAGACCCGAGACCCCTACCGCCACGCTCAACGAGCAAACCCTCGAAGCTATTCCCGCCGAGCGGAGCCGCCGTCAATCCAACCCGCGCGCCGCCAGTGTCTCGGCGAAGCCGTCTGCGGTGTCGAGCGTCGCGAGGATGGCGGGCGCGAACAGCACGCGAGGTCCCGGCCGTAACCCGCGTGCGCGACGCGCCTCGTCGACCTGGTTGAACACTTCGGCGATCAGCGGGATGCTCCGGATGGTCAGCGCGAAGGTCATGGCGATGAGGTCGGTGCGGACGCCGAGTCGGGCGAGCGGGGAGAGCGCTGTGTTGAGTGCGGACAGCATGTCGGCGGTCCGGGTGGTCAGCGTGACGACGGCGGCGAGGCAGACCGATGCCAGCAGGATCGAGCAGACGACGACGGCGTTGCGCCAGTCGGACAGGATCCATTGCAGGACGAACAGTGCGACGAGGATCCACACGACCCCGCGGATCTGCGCCCACACCAGCTTGACCGGCACCCACGCGATCGCGAACGCGACGATCGCCGATCCGACCGCGATCCCTGCCGCCATCGGGGTCCGCACAACGAATGTCATCGTGATGATCGACGCCGCGAGCAACACGAACTTCAGTCCGGCTGGCAGTCGGTGAAGCAGTGAGCTCCCCGGTACGTACACGCCGATCACGAGACTCTGTCCCTATCCAGCAGCCGACGCCCCGCTAGCTGACTGCCCTGTAGCTGGTTGAGTAAGCGGGGGAGCGAAGCGGAGGAGCGCATCGAAACCCCTCGCACGGCACAGCGCTCCACAGCCACTCGAACACTCACGCCATCGCCCGCCGATAGAACTCCAACGCCGCGCTCGGTTCGTCATCGGCGACGACCCGCCCGTCGTCCATGACGAGTACGCGGTCGAAATCGCTCAGGAAATCCAAGTCGTGCGACAGCACGACCAACTGCTCGTCCAACGCGGCGAACGTCTCGCGGAGCATCAGCGAGTTCCGTAGATCCAGCATGGTCGTCGGTTCGTCGGCGACGAGAATCGACGGTCCGAGCACCATCACCGACGCCAACGCGAGTAACTGCTTCTGCCCGCCGGACAGTTGGTGCGCGGGTTGGTCGGCGTGGCCGTCGAGCCCGAACTCCGACAGCACCGACAGCGCCCGCGTCTTCCGCTCGGCCTTGTCTTTGATGGTCCGGGACAGCGACAGTTCGATGTCCTCGGCGACGGTCGGCATGATGATCTGCCGGTCGGGGTCGCTGAAGATGAAACCGACGTCGCGTCGCACGGCGCGCTTGTTCTTGCGGACGTCGAGCCCGTTGACGGTCACCGTCCCGCGGTCGGGGAGGATCAGCCCGTTGATCATGCGGGCCAACGTCGACTTTCCCGATCCGTTGGCTCCGACCACTCCGATGCGTCGTTGGGTCAGGTCCAGCGAGATGCCGTGCAGGACGGCGCGGTCGCCGAAGCTGTGGGCGACGTCGTCGAAGACGATCGACGTCTCAGGCATGTCTGCGGCGGCCGAGGGGAGTGATGAGTCCGGGTCGGCCGCGGTGGACGGGGGCCGCGATGAGTGCGGCGACGACGGCCTTGGCGATGTCGCCGGCGACGAACGGTCCGTTGGTGGCGAGGGCGGCGCCGAGTGACATGTCGGCTTTGATCATCAGGCCGACGGTGCCGCACGCGTACAGCACGGCCATGCCGCCGATGAGGTTGATGACGATGCCGAGCACGATGTTGTACTTGGGCATCATCGTCGCGGTGAGCACGCCGATCACGATGACGGCGGGCAGGAATCCGACGAAGAATCCGGCGGTCGGCGCGTTCAGCGACACGAGTCCGGTGCGCCCGCCCGACAGGATCGGCAGGCCGGCGATCGCCAGCACCATGAAGATGACGACGGCGAGCGTGCCCTTCTTCGGCCCGAGGACCGCACCGGCCAGCATGACGCCCAAGCTCTGCAGCGTGATGGGGACTCCCGCGGACAGGTTGATCGCGGGGGTGAGTCCGAGGACCGCGATGAGCGCCGCGAACACGGCGCCCTGCACGAGGTCGGCGAGCGAGAGCGCCCACGGGCGGGCAGCGGGCGCTGTGCCCTTGGCGAGGTTGGTCACCTGGTCATCGTATTTCGTCGGGAGCGTGGTGTGTCCACCGGGCCTGTACGACGTACAGGGGTGAGGCAGAACAAGCTGACCGAGCGACTACGTCTCGATCGCGGCCGCCACGGCGCGAGCGCGCGTGATGATCGCGTCCACGTCGGCATCGTCGAACGTGTACAGCGGGTCGAGGACTAATGGCGGCAACCCGACCGACGCCGCCGCGTCGCCGAGTGCTCCGCGGATGTAGCCGAGTGCGACCTCCATTGCCCACCCGCGGAGCATGCCTGCGAGTTCAGCATCGGTCGGCGGATGTTGCCGCGTGAAGTCGAAGCGGACCTCTACATCCTGAACGGTCGTGAGTTGGTCGTCGTTCACGTGCGCGGCGACGCGGAGGCTCACGACGTGCATGTCAGGTGTGGCTTCAACGAGGACCCGAGCGGCCAAGCGTGAAGCGTGCCCCACCTCGTCTGATTCGCTCGAGACTTCCACGAGAAAGGGTGCGTCGGAGTTGTCGATGTCGGACCACTTACGGAGGACCGCTCGTTGATGCCATCGCATTGACGTCTGCGACAGCGTGTCTTTCAGCTTCATTGCGCGATGCGGGTCGACGTCTGCCCCCAGACGTCGGTGTCCGAATATGCGGTCTGAACTGATCTGATTGGACTGTCGGACGGTCGATGAACGGTGGAGTCGAACGATACGAAATGGTGGTAGCGGATGCCGGCCGACGCGGCGTAACGACGGATTGTCGATAGCTTGGGGTCGTTCCCAGGCTGTTCGAACTGGCTCACCGCAGTCTTATGTCGTCCCCACGCGGCAGCGAGGTCTGCCTGTGTCAGCCCGGATGCCGCACGATGTGCGACGAGGCCCTCGAGGAATTTGGCATCCTGTGCGGCGAGATGGCTCGCAAGATCCTCTGCGGCATCGAGGTCGGCCTCGTCTACGAGTGACATTGCATCGTCGAAACTGGACATGATGTCGAGCTTAACCTCTACCTACCTTCGGTTGGTAGTCAATTGGTCAGGCGAATGAGGATTCACACATTCAAGGAGACATCCGGCGATGTATTGCGGTGATGTCCGCGTCGTAGGCGGTGATGTAAGCGCTTGCGGAGCGGTCCGCTTCGGCGATGTGGGTGTTCTGGATTGCGGCCCAGTCGTCGGAGGCTGACTGGTCGGGTTTGAACGCGGCGAACGACCAGACGAGCGAGCCAGGCCAGACCCTAGGGGCCGCGAAGTATGCCCGATGGTGCAGTCGCCAGACATCGCAGCCTTGTCTCGGCTGACGTAGTTCGCCGATCGATTGGGTCGTCCGACGCTCGCCGACAGGGAAGGACCATTCGTTTCCTCGTGCAACTCGGTTGTCCGGACCTTCGATGTGGTCGGCGCGGGCCTTTTCTACTAGTCGAAGGAGATCGGCCTTCGCTGAATGGAGTGCGCGGAGTCGGGCCCGGATCTGCGGCTCGGTCAGGGGCGGAGCGTCAGGGTCATCGAGGTACTCCCACATGTCCCGGACATACGACCCGCAAGAATCGACCCACTCGGGTGTCTCATGGTGCTCGGTACTGCCGCCGACCGCGGCGCGCCACGCACTCGTGTCGCCTTCGCTCATTGAACCCTCCTGGCCGAACCAAGTGGTGCGGTTGTCGGTCCGAGTCCGGCTGCGCACGTTTGCTGGATTTGGGGGGACTGTACGTGTCGGTACCGACAAATCCGTCCACACCACCGACTGTCGCGTCGGGTGAAGCCGGGTCCCCGTGCTCCGAGCTCCCACCGTCACCCCATCACCTTGGTACGGTCTCGGAATGTCTGATGAACAGGACGTCGAGTACGAGTCGCGCGGTGCGAATGCACTCTTCGAGGTGGCGCAAGCACCGATCGAGGAGCACGTCGACATGGTGAACGCGGTACTCGCCGAGGACGACACGACATTCGACGATCTGCTCTCGGTGGACGCCTTCACTGTCGTGCTGGAGCAGATGTACTTCCTGGCGAATGTCACGCCGGAGGGCGGCGACGTCGCGATACCCGACTGGAGCGGCGCCGCTGTTCAGGTCCGGTCGGCGGCGAAGGCAGTCAGTCGGGCTGTGCCGCGGACTCGTGTGGTCACGGTGCCGATCGCCGCGTTGGCGACGATTGCGACCGGCGACTTGGACGAGGCGGACAGCCTCCTGCAGGACGCGGTGCGTCGTGATGACTCGATGGTGGCAGTCCGTCCGCTCGCACTGCTTACGGCGGTGCGCGGCGACTACGAAATGGCGCGGTCGTTCCTGGCGGACCTGCCGGACCCGCAGCAGGATCCGCTGTTCATGATGCTGACGTGGGCGACCGCCGAATCGGGTCCGGAGCCGGGCCGCAACGAGCCGTGCTGGTGTGGGTCGGGCCGCAAGTACAAGGTGTGTCACCGCGGTCAGAAGCTGATCTCCCCGTCGCTGAAGAACTGGATTCTGCTCCTTGTAGTTACGGAGTTCCTGGAGCTCACGCCGTTCGCTCTGGTCATCGAGGGCCTCGAATCGATTCGCGAGGACGTCCTCGGCGAGGAGGCGATGGACGGCCTCGATCGCGTCACCGGTGTCGACCTCGCGTTGTTCGAGGGCGGTGGGATAGCCAGGTTCATCAACATGACACATCAGGTCCTTCCGGTCGAGGACGCGCTCCTGTTGGAGGCGTGGCAGGGCTCGGGCAGGTCGGTGTTCGAGGTCGAATCGGTGACCGCGGGCGCAGGCATGTCGGTGCGCGACATCCGGACCGATGAACGGTTCGACGTCCTCGAAGAGAACATCTCGCTCACCGCGCACGTGGGCATGTTCGTGTGCACGCGGGTGGTCTCGGCGGGCGATGTGTACGTCATGCACGGCGGTATCGAAGAAATCGAGCCGAGCAAGCGGGTGGCCGTCATCGACGAGATCGACGGCGACGCCGATCCGTTCGTACTCGTCGACATGCTGAACGAGCCGTACTCGTTGACGGGTGGCCTGGACTTAGATCTCGACGGAAGCCGCTGAGTGGAGTCGTGACGAGGTCACGTCAGGAAATGGAAACGCGGCGTTCAGCAGTGGTGGGCGCTCGTCAGCGAGACGTCGCACGCCGACCGTGTCGTACCTTCAGCCGACGCGCCAGGTGGGCGTGATCGACGTGGCAAACTGACGCGGTGGAGTTCACGGAGATCGCCGGATATCGCGTCATTCGCCAGCTCGGCGCCGGTGGCATGGGACAGGTGTTCCTGGTGGAGCATCCGCGACTGCCGCGCCAGGACGCGTTGAAGCTGCTCGACGCCGGGGTATCGCGCAGCGAGGACTTCAAGGCTCGGTTCCAGCGCGAGGCGGACATGCTCGCGCAGCTCAGCCATCCGAACATCGTCAGCCTGTACGACCGCGGCGAGATCGACGGCCGACTGTGGATCACGATGGAGTACGTCGCGGGCACCGACGCCGCGCAACTCCTCGAAGACCACGGACCGCTCGATCGGGAGCTGGCTCTCAGCCTGGCCAGCGGAGCGGGTGCCGCGCTCGACTACGCGTGGCGCAAACGTCAGGTGACGCATTGCGACGTGAAGCCCGCCAACATTCTGGTCGGAGTCGACGGTGCAGACGATCAGACCCATATCGAGTCGGTGAAGTTGGCCGATTTCGGCATCGCGAAGGCAGCGGGTGAGGCGACGTCTCTGACCTCGACGGGGATGACCGTCGGGACGATGCAATATGTCTCGCCCGAGGCGATCGAGGGGCACGACCTGGATAACCGAGCCGACATCTATTCGCTCGGTTGCACGGCGTTCCACCTCCTCACCGGACGTCCGCCGTATGCGGGGACATCGGTCACCGCGCTCCTGTCGGCTCACCTCAGCCACGAGCCGCCGCGAGTCAGCGACGTGCTGCCGGACATGTCGACGGCCGTCGACGCAGTGTTCGCGACGGTGCTGGCGAAGAACCCCGCTGATCGCTACGGTTCGTGCGGGGAGTTCGTGCAGGCGTTGGGCGACGCTCTCGGCAACCGCGTCGACCCGGCGTTCGCGCAGACAATGACCGCGCCGTCGCAGCGGATGCCCGCGGCGTCTGGCATTCCGCTGGCGATGGACGGGGTGATCGTCGATCCGTCGAAGAAGCGACGTCGGACGACTGCCGCCATAGTGGCCGCGGCTGCCGCTGTTCTCGTCGCAGGCGCGGCGGCCCTTGGCGTACTCGTCGCCACGAGCGATGACGGCGGTCCCGGAACAGACCCCGCGACAGCGGTCGCGGAGTCGACGAGGACGGTGCCGACCTCGACATCGTCGACGCGGACATCGACGCCTGACCCGACGGAGGCGGATGTCGTAGTCCCAGAGACGACGTGGACCCCGGAGGAGACCGTGCCGACCACCACGGTCGAGGTTGTGCCGTACGAGGGCATGCCTTGCGGGCCTGACGAATTCGGAAGTACGTCTGCTGACGGGACCTTGGCGTGCAGTGGCATGGATGGGGCGTGGCGAGACACGACCCATCAGAGTCGGGATGCGGTGCAGTTGGGTACGTCGTGCTCTGAGCCTGGAGCACGTGGCCGGGTGATTGCGTCCGACCAGCTCGCCACGTGCAGTGCAGATTCTTCAGGCGGCTATTCATGGCAGCCATGAATCCTGTGGCGGTCACGGCGCAGTTCACGCTCTGACGATGCCAGTTCTCACCCAACCTGTGTGGCGGAGTACTCGAGTGCGAAGTTGTCGGGGTCGCTGAACGAGATCCATTCGTCGAGTTCGCCTTTCCCGAGGACTCGTACGACCTGCCCGTCGACCCAGTGACGAGGTACGGCGATCGATTCAGGGTGCGGTGGTCGGGCGAACGTCGACGCAACATGCTTCATCCGGCGTTGCTCTGGATAATCGTTGAAGCAGATTGTGCATTCCGGCCGCGCTAAGCGGGCACTGTTTGGTGAATGGGTCAGTAGTCAGATTTAGGCGGAAATACCGGGTGCTCCGCATCGCGAAAGAGGAAGGGTCGGATTCACCGGGCAGGTCGTTCCTCGATCGCATTAGCGGGACGGGCGATTCATGATTCCACCTGCCGTTGACAGAGGTCGGCACAGTCCTGGTTCAGCACAATGGCTTGATTAAGCCAGCCAACACGTGCGTCGCGCTCCTCTCGTAGTTGCTTCAACTTTGCCCAACGGAGAATGTCGTAGCTGACCGTTAGCCTTCTGCTAACGGATGACAGTCCGTCTTTTGATCGCCCCGGTCGTCACGGCGGGGGCTCGACGTCTGGGAGTGAAAATGTGTAGAGCGCAGATGGTTCTTGTGGCCCTGGCGGTTGGGGCGCTCGGGTTATTCGGCCGCAGAGCGTCGGTTCAGCCCCCCGCACCAGTAAGGCAGCCGACCGACGATGCGATTGCCCTGGCCAGCGATGCAAGGCGCCACCTGATTGAGCGTGCTAAGTCGCGACTGATCACTCAACTCGTTTTCCTGCCGTTCTTCGTGGTGTGTATCGGCTTTCTTGCCTGGTTGTTTGGACACCCGGGGCAGAGGGTCTCGCCCGTCACTCCTCAGAGGTGGATGCCGGACGTTCAACGTCAACTCGATGGAGCGATATCGCCTGAAATGTCGCGAAATTGGGCCATCGCGGCCTTGGCTCTGTCGGCGACACTGTGTGTGGCCCTTGCTTCGAGAAGCCATGCGAGCTCGACGATTCTCGGTCAAGCGGCAGCGGGGCTATGGCGTCAGTATGTGGACGGAATGACCCTTCTGCTGTCCTGCTCGACTGCGACCGTCGCTGCAGCGGGATGGCTGAGCGTTTCAGACAGATCAGATATTGGAACGATGACGTTAACCACATTAGCCACGATCGCGATAGTCGGCTTGTCTAGCATGCCCACTGACGACTCAAACCCAGTGTGGCGGTGGGGCCAAATTGCGGGACTTCAAGCGGACAAGGCGAAACTCACAAGCCGGCGGTCAACGCTCGTTGAAAAGGGTGTTCCCACGGTGAGAGCCGGGAGTAGGTTGTCTCTGGTAGGTAACTACTTCTCCCGAACGTTCGTAATCGCTGGCGGCGTGGTGACCGCGACTGCCATTTGCGTGCCGCTGGTGCGGTCTGCCGAGGGGCTGCCGACTATCGATGCTTCTAGCTGGAGTCTGTTCGTGCCTGTGATTCTCGTGCCACTCTATACTGCGTATATGGGATACGGTGCGATCACTTTGTGGTCGACTTACCGTGTGAAGCGTTGGCGATTGTATTTCTGTGGCGGGGTGGCGCTTCCCATGATTTTCTGGGGCTCGGTATCGGTGGGCACTGTCGTTGCGGCGGGTGTCGAGCGCGGGATTGTCTTTGGCGCGTTCTTGGCGTTGTACCTAGTGGGCGTGCCCGCGGTTCTGGCCGTGCTGCTGCGGTTGTCTCGGGCGTCTTTACGCCGGACGAGTTGGATCTACCGCTTTGCGCGCTGGTTAGCCTTGCCGATCTGGTCGCGGGTACATCAGAGGTTGGACCGACGGGATCGGCTGATCGAGGCTGACATTGCGCTTTCGTATGAAGCTCGCTGGCACATCAGCCCAGATGAAATCGGTTTGGCGTAGCCAAGATCGGGGATGCTTTCGAGAGGCTGTGGAGCTGTCATGCTGGGTTGTGTACCTATCCGTGGTCACCAGCTTGAATCGCCCCGGGAGCAACGTCTACGGCAGCAAGGCGTCGGCCCGCGATGTCGCCGGGAATGCCGATCGTGAGGACCGCGTCGAGAGCGAACGGATGTCCTCGCTGAGCGGTGTTGTACGGAGCCCACGCGTCTTGCACCGTCTCCAAGACGTCCGAGCATTTGTGTTGCAACCGCGAGCAGTCGCGGGCGGCCGTTCGCTCTCGAAATTCTCTGTCAGCAACGGATTCACCTTCTGGGGGAGACATCGAAGCGTCTGATCATCCTGTTCGGTGCGACCGGATACACGGATCGCTCGCGATCTCAGATGACGCGGAGATTGCCCTCGTCGGACGCAGCTGCTCGTGTGCTGTCGGAGATCGTGCTGGACGTGCCGGGGTCGGGCTGGGCTTGAATCCCGTGAGGCAGATCTTTGCGACACGAGACAGCACGACGGCCAGCGAACGTGGCCATCGGCGGCCTTGGGAGCAGAAGAGTTGGTCCGCCTCGGCGAGGAGATCAGATTCGCTCGGGTTTGACTGAGTTCTGAAACTGCGGACGTCAGTTGGGCCACGCCGTGATTCTCGGCGCTCCCCGATACCATCGGCCCCATGGATGTCGACGGCAGCAGCGAGGAGATCTATTTCGCGGGCGGCTGCCTCTGGGGAGTCCAAGCGTTCATCGCGACGCTGTCGGGAGTGACTTTCACCGAGGCGGGGCGAGCCAACGGCACTAGCGAGTCAACCGACAGCGAATACGACGGGTATGCCGAGTGTGTGCGCACGCGGTTCGATCCGACTGTGGTGAGCGTCGAGCAGCTGATGGCGTACTTCTTCGAGATCATCGATCCGTACAGCGTGAATAGGCAGGGCCCGGACATCGGTCAGAAGTATCGCACCGGCGTGTACTCCGTCAGCCCGTCCCACCTCGATCAGGCACGAGCGTTCATCGCTGCGCGAGACGACGCAGATCGGGTCGCGGTGGAGGTGGTTCCACTCGCCAATTATGTGCGAAGTGCAGAGGAGCATCAGGATCGGCTCGCGCGTTTTCCCGACGACTCCTGCCACCTCGGCACGGAAGTACTGACTAAGTACATCGGCTGATCCCGGGCAAAGCGAACTAGGACCGCGATAAGAACCTCTTCCCCGTTTGAGCAGGGGACGGCGCTGAACGGATAGCGTCGCACTGACCGACGAGCTAGACGGGCTGGCGAACAGGCCGGGTACGGCGTCGGACGAGGCGGGGGAGCGCGTCGCCTAGTGGTTCGGCGAAACGCGGTTGGGCACGCCCGTTTCGGGGCGTTTCGCCACCATAAATCGGCCACTTAGCCACCGTAGGTAGTTTCGATGACCTGCGTGACTTCCGCCGTGATGACGGCGTCGCTGGAAGCGGTTCTGACAGAGAGACTCTCGTCGATCGTCGCCCGCATGCCCGTCATTGTGAAACGGTCAAGAATGGGCTCTTCGCCGCCCTGAATCTCGTACAGCACTTTGAATGATCGACCCTCCAGCGTTGCGGACATGCCGTCGAAAGTAGGAGAAAGCGAGATCGTCACGAGGCACCCCGCCGAACCGAAGCACTTCTTTTCCTCAGTCAGAACCGAGAGCGTGAAGTCTGAAGCGGTCACGGGCATCGCGTAGGGCGTTGTTTCTGTCGTCTCCGCTGTCGTTGTTTCGTCGGCCTCTGCAGCTGGTTTAGGGTCCGCGACCCTCTGTGACCCGAAACCGTATCCGACAGGCACCTCGCGGAATTGCCTATTTCTCACACTGAAGGATGAGGACCTCGCTCAGACGCTCGGGATGCTTAAGTGTTGGTCGGACGGCTGGGTAGAGCCTGTCGTCGCGACACCAGAGCCGAGGCACATTGCGGCGCAACAGTTGCTCGCTGCCGTGCTACAGACACGCCGTCTGCCGCTCGCTGGCTGGCAGAACCAGTGGGGCACGCTGAACCTCTTCGGGGACGACGGACCCCGGATCGTGGAACACCTCCTCTCGGAGGGTTTTCTCGATCAGGACGGGGGAGCGCCTTCATCGGACTTGAGGCCGAGAAGCACTTCGGCCGGCGGCACTTCATGGAATTGCTGGCGGTCTTTACGGCAGCCCCGGAGTTCACCGTGCTCGCAGGACGGAACGAGGTCGGTAAGATCGACGTCGGGCTACTCACCGACGACGTCGAAGGCCCGCGGGTCCTGCTGCTCGGCGGACGGTCGTGGATGGTGACGCACATCGATTGGAAGCGGCGGCACGCATTCGTAGAGTCGACGGACATTGCGGGTATCGCACGGTGGCAGTCGATCCCCGACGGCGTCTCGTTCGAGATCGCCAGGGGGGCGCGTGATGTGTTGCTTGGCGCCGTTCCCGAAGGTGTGACGTTGACGAAGCGTGCAGCAGAAGCGATTGCGGCGTATCGCGCGCAACGTAGCCCCGATGTGGTTGCTGACGCGCTGGTCGTGCGACGTGATGACAAGGGAGATTGGCACTGGTGGACCTGGGCGGGAGCGAAGGCCAACCGGACCCTTGGCTGCGTGGCTGCCCGAGCTGGTGCCGCCGCGACAACGGATCGGTGCGGAATCGATCCGGCTTCACCGTGACCTGACGCGTGACGAGATTCGGTCGGCGATCAAGGCGGTGTTGGAGAGTGACAGGCGACCCGCGCCGACCGTGGACTCTCGCGCGGTGAAGGGACTCAAATTCTCCGCAGCGCTACCGGTGGAATTGGCGCAGCGGACGTTGGCGGTGCGTGGGATGGATAGGGTGCATGCCGAGGAAGTGTTGGGGGAGAAGCGGTCGTATCGGCTGGATGGGTGACAATGACTACCCGCACGTCCTCGCTGCATTTACTCCGGTTGCGGCCCGCGAGTAGCAGATGAGAACCAAGCGCAGTCATCATGGTGCGCTTTGAGATTGGCTTGTGCTGGCCAGTCCTGACGGGCGGAAGGCAGACTAAGAGCGTGGCTATCGTACTGGTCGTACTCGGTACCCCGCATCGGTTCGCTTACCCGGACCAAAATTTGGGAACTATCTGTTGAGAACTCGAGCGTGATGAGGTGCAGATCGAAAAGTGTATGGAGATCCGACCGCATCAGGATTCCGTTGTTTGTCTGGTGAGAGTGCTCGCCTCGGTACGGCTGAATGTGAGCTGCCTCGAGGATTTCGGTCACCGATGAGCCGGTGATTGCGCATTTGTTTCTGTAGGCGACGAGTAGCTTTTGCCGGAACTGTGGTTGACCCTGCCTTCGGTGGATTAAGGCGGTGACCTTCTTTCGAGTGTCGGGGTAGCCATCTCCATCCCCTCCGGGCGGCAGCGTACTGCCATTGAAGAGGTCCCGTAAGAACTGCTCGCTGCCGCTAGGGACCGACACCTGGCCGTTGCTCGGGAGTTCTCTGACTCCGGTAGCGGCCGCCATCTTGCCCCAGCGGATATCGGTACGGAGATCGTCGCTGACGAGTTCGAACGAGAACCGGCGCTTGTATGGCCGATCGTTCCACGGCGCTTCCGGCATCGTTTCCTCGATCGGCACCGCGTCCTGGGTGACGCGAGTCCATCCGACAAAGCTTTGGCCGCTCTGCCAAAAGAATACGTCGTCACCCGCTCGGATATCCTTTGCGTTCGTGATGTCCCAGAACTCGCGTTCAACCGCGTAATCCCAATGGTCCGGGTAGTCACGGCTGATCGTTACGATCCATGCAGTCACTTGCAGGCATGCCTTTTCCAGGTTCGCTCCGGGTGGAGGCATGTCCTGGGCGGAAGCCTGTCGGGCCGTGCTCGTTTGTCGGTGTTCTATTTAGTTGTGGTCGGGTGTTAGGTAGTACCGTCCACCAGCCGATGCAACGCATCCCGCGTCTCTTCGTCCGTTGAGTACAAGACGGTCCCGACCATGCCGCGCGTGAGCAGCACTTTGTAGACATGGCGGACGAGTCGAGTGAAACGAAGATCGGAGACCTTCGTCGAACTGCGGAAATCGGGGTCACGGTTTGCGCCGCGATCGATGACGAACCAGCCGTCCCTCCATAGGAGGTCGGGGCCGAGTATCACGCCGTTCCAGTCGTACTCGAAGCCTTGAGCCGTGTAGATGCAGCCGACTTGGCCGAAGCCACCGTCCTGTGTTGCCCACAGCGCGGATGGGGGAGCCTCGCCGATGCGTCGGTCTCCCTTGGCGTTCCACGGGCGGGCCCAGTCGCCGATCTCGACGTCGGCGACGAGTTCGCCGTCTCGAGGGTCTGACCATGGCCAGCAGAAGCCGGCGGTCATGCGTGCGGAACAGCCGTCGTCCATCTTCTCCAGGAGGCGCCGTTCGAGGTCCCATGGAGTGTCGGCCACTTCCACGGCGAACTCGGGGATGGGCTTCCACGCGGTCGGCTCCTTCTCGGACAGCCCGAGGAGCCTCTGTACCCAGTCGAGATACTCGGCGCTGCCACCGCAGCGAAACTGAGCGTCGAGTGGAATATGTACGGTCTCGAGACCAAGGGACTTCGCGTACGACGTGATCTGTTCGAGCGAACCCATCTCGCCGGGGCGAACCACCTGGTGCTCGTCTAGAAGGAACACCGGTACGCGGGCAGCCGAGATCAGCTCGTCGACCTGTGGTCGGTCCGTACGCAGTGCCGCCTTGGTGTATCGATCAACCGAGGTCTCGCGGACGCGATGTGCCTCATCCATGATGAGGACGTCCAGATCGTTTGCGTCGGCCGTCATGAACTGGTTGAAGTACTTGAACATCTTCTGCACGCGGGGTGCGCGGTGTCCTGCGACTTTGCGGAGCGTCTGCGTGAAAGACCGGGAACCGGTCGCGTGGAGGACTGTCCTGCCTTGACGGGCGAGTTCTCCGAGCAGTTCCAGCGCGATAACACTCTTCCCGCTGCCGGGGCCTCCGCTGACGATGATGACGCGCTTGGAGTTCGACTTCTTCGCTTGGTCGACCTGATGCATCACCAGATCGACAGCGAGCTGCTGATTGCCGAGCAGGTGGAACTGCGAGCGGTTCTTCACCTCTTCGGCAGCGACCTTGAGTAGTTGGCGAGACGGCGCCGCAGCTGAGTTGAGGAGTAGGTCCGCCGACGCCTTTCCCCGCTTCTCGGCGAGCCGCGATCGCAGGAACTCGTGGAACTTGCCCCGATCCGCGGCTGTGAAGACACGGCCCATCGTCGTGGCGGGCACCGCCTTCAGGTCCTCGACGAGGCTCGGGTCGTTGGCGTTGTGGAGGTAGGCGGCCCCAGCCAGCGCATCCGGCTGATCTTGCAGAACGCGCGCGAAGTCCGCGATGTATTCGCAGTAGCCACGGACCTGCAGGATCGGATTGAGCTTCGGGCCGCCGGGCATGCCGGGAACGTCGACCAGTTCAGCACTGTCCTCGAACGAATACGCGGCGGTCCACTGCTTCAACTCAATGACGACGTACGACGGCTCACCGGTCTTCGGGTGAATGCCTGCCAGGACGACGTCGGCGCGTTTCGAGGTGAGCGGCATGTGGTACTCGATCAACATCTCGACATCGCCGAGTCCGGCCTCGCGTAGGTCGGCGGCTAGCGCGGGGAGACTGCGACGCCAGGAGTTCTGTTCCGACTCTCCGGCACGGTGCCCCGTCGTGAACAACATTTGGCTCAGTAACTGCTCCACCAACGAATCGGGCTGACTCATCCGCGGGTCGGCGGCAGTCGTACGAAGCAGCGTCACTCTCAGTCCCCAAGGCAGCACGAAACGATTCGTGCGGGTGGGGACATGTCATGGTGCGCGAGGCGTAGAAGTCCGTCGGGCCGCAGGTGTCAGGTTAGCGGATAGCGCAGCGAGTGTTGTGGTGTGGCACACGGAGTCTGGAAGTGGCCTATCGGGGCGGTCGCCGGAGCTACTCTTGCTTCGTGGCCCTGACTGACCTGACAGTGGATGCGGTCAACTCGGCCATGGACGAGTTCGATGACGCTGGCGGAGATGCGTTCCTGTCGAGGCACGGGTACCAGCCGGCCAAGCAGTACTTCGTTGTGCGTGACGAACGGCAGTACGATTCGAAAGCGATCGTCGGCGTCGCGCATGGATACCTTCCCGGTCGGCAAGCGTTGAAGGCGTCAGAGTTCAGTGGCGGCGAGAAGACGGTCGTCAGAGTGCTTGAGTCGCTCGGGTTCGAGGTTCGCAGACACGAGGTCGATCGACCGCGCGACGAGTCCGGTTCGCCGGTGAAACACATGCGAGATCATGACGCCCCGGCTCACCCGATTACGGAACCACGCGTCGAGCGGATCCCGGTGGAATCGCAGATCACCGGGACGTTCGTTTACGACGTCGACCGGACGGTTGAGGCTGCGCGAGCCGAGGCGGAACTTCAGTCGAGCCTCCACCGCTACCTGACTTCGATCGGACACGTCGTCTGTCGACATCTCATCCACACACCCGACGGCTACCGCCTCCTGACAGACATCTACGACGAGACGGCCGACGTTCTTGTCGAGGTGAAGAGTGATGTCAGCAGGCAAACGTTGCGGTCAGCGCTCGGACAGATCCTCGACTATCAGCGGTACGTGTCGCCAGCGGCCAGTGCGCTGCTCGTGCCAGAATCGCCGTCTCGGGAAATGCTTGATCTTTTCCGCAGCAACTCGATCGACGTCATCTGGCCTCAGGAAGGCGCGTTCTCTACGGCGTCGATCGCTGGAGGCTTGTTCACGAAGATGTAGGCGAGACGCGATCGCAGCGGCGGTAGATACAGTCGCCGGATCGATCACCTCGGTCGAGTTCACGTTCGTGGCGTTCAACGACGAGCTCGCGGAGGCGTTGGGAACGTACGCGTGACTTGAGACCCAGGTGTGGCCGCTCGCCAGCGCTCAAAAGGTTTACCCGCGGGGAGTCGTCGACCTCCGATTCTTGCCGTAGCGCCTCGCGACTGCAGGTCCGCCCTCGAGTTTGAGGAGCCCTCGCGCATGATGTCAAAAGTGGTACTATTCGATGGTGGGCAAGCACGGCAGGATCGTTCAGGCGATGCGGAACAACCCTGCCGGGATACGGTTCGATGACTTGAAGAAGGTCTGTGACGGACTCTTCGGCGCGCCGCGGAATAGAGGAACGAGTCACTTCGTCTACAGAATGCCGTGGGCAGGCGATCCGCGTGTGCTCATCCAACGAGGAAAGGACGGCAAAGCGAAGGCGTACCAAGTGCGCCAGGTGCTTGCCGCGATCGACAGACTTGAAGGCGGTGAATAGCAAGTGTGGAAGGCAGAACAATATAGCTATCGCGTGGTCTGGTCCGAAGAAGACCAGGAGCACGTCGGGCTCGTCGACGAGTTCCCGAGTTTGTCCTGGTTGGCGGCGAACCAGGTCGAAGCGCTGACAGGAGTCGGCGAGGTCGTTGCCGAAGCGCTCGACGACCTGGGGGACGACGCTCCCATTCCGCTGTCGCAACGCAAGTACTCGGGAAAGTTCCTTGTCCGAACGACGCCTCGTGTGCACCGGCGACTTGCCGAACAAGCCGCACGCACAGGTAAGTCGTTGAACGCCGTCGCGAACGAACTCCTCGACGTGTGATCGACGCTGCTCAACCAGCGTCGATACCACTCCCACGCGACCGATAGACTGCACACCGTGACGAACTCATCCCCGGAGCATCCGCGTCCTGTCCTCGTCGTCGACTTCGGAGCCCAGTACGCCCAGCTCATCGCTCGGCGCGTACGAGAGGCTCGTATCTACTCAGAGGTCGTCGCGCACGATGCGACCCTCGAGGAGATCACCGCGAAGAATCCGGCGGCACTGATCCTGTCGGGTGGCCCGGCGTCGGTGTACGCCGACGGTGCGCCGACCATCGACGAGAAGCTGTTCGACCTGGGAATTCCGATGTTCGGCATCTGCTACGGCTTCCAGAAGATGACCACCGCGCTCGGTGGTGTCGTCGCCAACACCGGTGGACGCGAGTTCGGCCGCACGACGCTGACTGTGTCGGGCGACGGCCGACTCCACCGCGGACTCCCGGATACGCAGCCGGTGTGGATGAGCCACAACGACGCCGTGCAGAGCGCACCCGAAGGATTCGACGTGACCGCGTCGACGCCGGGCGCACCGGTTGCAGCCTTCGAGTGCATCGAGCGTCGGATGGCCGGCGTCCAGTACCACCCCGAGGTGATGCACAGCCCGCACGGCCAGGAAGTGCTCACCCGCTTCCTGTACGACGTCGCGGGCCTGAAGCCGACGTGGACCGCGGCCAACATTGCGGAGGCGTTGATCAACGATGTGCGCGAGCAGGTCGGCGACGGCCTCGCCATCTGTGGACTGTCCGGTGGCGTCGACTCCGCTGTCGCAGGTGCGCTCGTGCAGCAGGCGATCGGGGATCGCCTCACGTGTGTGTTCGTCGACCATGGTCTGCTGCGCGCCGGTGAGCGCGAGCAGGTGCAGAACGACTTCGTCGCGGCTACGGGCGCCCGCCTGGTGACCGTCGATGCTGAGGAGACCTTCCTTGGACACCTCGACGGTGTGTCCGACCCGGAGGAGAAGCGCAAGATCATCGGTCGTGAGTTCATCCGGTCGTTCGAGGGCGCGGTGTCCGAAGTCCTCGGCGGCCAGGCCGCAGAGGGCAAGAAGGTCGACTACCTCGTCCAGGGAACGCTGTACCCGGACGTCGTCGAATCTGGGGGCGGCAGCGGCACCGCGAACATCAAGAGCCACCACAACGTCGGAGGACTGCCCGAAGACCTCGAGTTCAAACTCGTCGAGCCGCTCCGTCTCCTGTTCAAGGACGAGGTGCGCGCCGTGGGACGTGAGCTGGGACTGCCCGAGGAGATGGTCGCCCGCCAGCCGTTCCCGGGGCCGGGCCTGGCCATCCGCATCGTCGGTGAAGTCACCAAGGATCGCCTCGACCTTCTGCGCACCGCCGATCTGATCGCGCGTGAGGAACTCACGGCGGCCGGTCTCGACGGCCAGATCTGGCAGTGCCCGGTGGTGCTGCTCGCGGACGTCCGCAGTGTCGGCGTGCAAGGCGACGGCCGAACGTACGGCCACCCGATCGTGTTGCGGCCGGTGTCGAGCGAGGACGCGATGACCGCCGACTGGACTCGTATTCCCTACGAGGTGCTCGAGACGATCTCGACTCGCATCACCAACGAGGTTCCTGACGTGAACCGCGTCGTGCTCGACGTGACGAGCAAGCCGCCGGGGACGATCGAGTGGGAGTGAGACTTCCGTAGAGCTGTGTTGGGCCCTCGCACTTTGGTGCGGGGGTCTGACTGCACTGCGCCGACCGGCTCTACAGTGTCGAGGACTGATCCGATGGGTACAGGTCGGGCCAGAGGTTGAGGAGTGCATCGACCCTGCGCGCATAGTCATACCTTGTTCGGTATCCAACGGGCGGGCCTGAACCGACTGAGGCGAGAGCCTCTACGACGTCTTGATAGACGATGTCTGTCGATGCAACAGTGCCCAACGTGTAGTAATAGACGCGCGGCGGTGAGTCGGAATGATCAGGGAAGACGTGCAGGATTCGCCCGGGCGGGTAGACCGCTGCATGGGGGCGCGGCTTCTTCGCAGATTGTGCGCACTCGACCAAGATCACGTGGTCTTGCTCATGAAGGCGAATGCCGTCGCCGTCTTCCCAGAACATATCGATGTACTCGTTGCCCATTTCCGCGGCGGGGTGCGCGCTGACCTCGTTTTGATCGGCTAGCTGTTCGGCGATCAACTTCGCCTCCTCGGAGACGTTTCGCGCGCGTGGTCGCACGCCGTGTCAGTATCGCTGAGCAGGACCGCCTCTTTGCTTCGGGGAGCGGCCTTGGCTGATGCATTAAGGTCACAGACGTTTCAGGTCTTCGTGAGGAGTCGGCGTTGCCGAGGGATGCCAGTCGGCAATTGCTTCGAGCAGTGCGGAGCGGACAGAACTCGGGGGAGCAGACAGGTCGACTTGTCTAACACGTAGCGGGAATCCAGCGAGTTCGACATCGAGGTCACGGCCGCGTGATCCGTCGACGAGTGCCCCCAACAGGAGCGCGCGGACAGTTTCCGACGAACCCGCGGCGTAAACGGACGCGTATGCGTGGATCTGTCGAACATAGTCAGGTTTCAAGATTACCTTTCCGTACGTCGTGGTGAAGATCGGCCCAAACTTGCACTCGACGATTGTCTGGTAGCTGTCGGTTCGGATCACGACGTCCGTGTTCAGACGCGGCAGAAACGCGATGTCCTCGGGACTTCCCGTTGCCGGCCATGCTTTGCTCTCGGCTGCGACGGTGCAGCCCTGGCCGCCGACGTGGATACGGTAGAAGCTGCGGACGGCGGCTTCGAAGAGTCTCCGGAGAGCAGCCTCGTTCCGAACGACGGCAGGCAAGGAGACGTTCCCGGGCGCATGCTCCGGCGCACACATCTCCCGCACGAGCCGGCTCAGTCGGATCAACGTTCGATCGACCGAATCGAAGTGCCCGTACTGTTCCCGTGACAAGTCTGTCAGTAAGGGATCTGCTGGCGTGACGCCCGCACGTTCCAGCATCTGGGCGGTAGTCAGGCAGCGACGGCGAACAGTGGTGGAGACAGCCTGGTGCGCGGCGCGGCGCAGAGTGACGAGCATGAACCGGTACCGAGGAAGGTCGAGGGTCTGCTCACTGAATCGACACATCACGCGGCCCGACTCCATCAGCCGGTGACGCGCTGTTCCGAGGTGGTCGATCCGGCCTCGCACTCGCGTGAGCGTGTCCACCCGAGTGCGGTAGTCGACCGCGAGCATCGAGCGAACGCGCGAATCGACCTGACCGGCGAGAGTGTCTGCGAGAGCGTCGAGCAGATCATTGTCCCGCTCGCCGCTCTGCAATGACTCCTTGTCGTCGCCGGTGAGTACGTCAAGAAGGTCCGATGCGTAGAGCAGTAGGAACCAGACGCTGCGGACGTCTATGTGAGTGGATCCTTCACCCGCGGTGAACATCTCAGAGTTCCGTCAGCAGATCGTCAACGACGCTGCTGACGGACTCCGGATCCTCATGCCAGTACTCGCGCAGCTGCGGCTCGACCGACGACCGCACGACGGCGGTGAACCAAGAAGCGAGCTCGGTCGCCTCTAATCCGGGAGTGAAGTATGCGTGGCCGATCCGGAACGAGGGGCCTAAGCGTGGATCCGCCGCAATCCGATCGTTCATCGCCATGATGAGAGTCCCAAGGTCGTCGACGCGTTGGGGGTCGACGCCACGGAATCGCGCGCGTAGACAGGCTCTCCACGCCTCGTTGAACTGCGGTTCGAGCTCGAAGAACGCG
The DNA here is from genome assembly GCF_021738965.1 of Gordonia zhenghanii. GTDB lineage: Bacteria > Actinomycetota > Actinomycetes > Mycobacteriales > Mycobacteriaceae > Gordonia > Gordonia zhenghanii. Next base: position 136,209 of record NZ_JAKKOQ010000007.1, read on the forward strand.
AACCGTCGTCGCAGTGCGAAGTCGACGAGGGCAAGTGAGCGGTCGGCAGTGTTCATGGTGCCGATCACATAGAGGTTCTCTGGAAGGAAGAACGCAAGCTCGTTCTCGCGCATATACGTCAGCTCGAGCGCGTCAGCTTCAGTTCGCTTGCTGCGCTCCAACAGCGTGAGCATCTCGCCGAGCGCCTGCGCGGGATTCCCGCGGTTGAACTCCTCGATGACGATCACATGGGGGATGTCAGGATAGTTTCGTGCTCGCTCGGCGTGTTGGAGCAATGGCCCGTCCACGAGTGTGAGTACTCCATCGCCACCGGGCCGCCACCCGCGAACGAAGTCCTCGTACGCAGTCCCGGGGTGGAACTGGACCGCGCGGACGGCGTCATCGACCCGGCTGCCGATGAGTGCATATGCCAGGCGGCGCGCGAGCCATGTCTTTCCAGTGCCCGGAGCGCCCTGCAGGACGATGTTTCGCGTCTCATCCCAGCGCTTGATGATCGCGTGCAGTTCCGCGACATCGTGGAAGGCTCCGTCATTGATGATCGATTCGACGGTATACCCACGATCGACGATCAACTCGGATTCCCTATCCTCGGACGGGAGATCGCTGTCGGTGTCGTCCGGCGTTTCATCCGGTTGCCAGTATGACTTGAGCGGCTTCGTGTAAAACGACGGGGTGTCGCCGGGTTCAAGTGAAAGCCACGAACGGAGCGCCGCCAGGTCGAGATCGTCGTCACCTGACCGTGGGCGTCCTGTGACTTCCGGGAAGAAGGCGTTGACTATGGCTTCCTTGTGCTGGCTTGCGACGATCGACATAAAGTAGTTGGGATGGCCGAGGTAGGTAAGGCATTCGCGCATCGATGGCTCGGAACCTCCCGGCGCAGCCTTAACCATCGAGCGCCACTGGAGAGGTTCTCGAAACGCAGCGTCAATCTCCTCCGTGGTGAAACTCCGGACGTACCGGGCGAATTCAATGGCGACTGACAGTTGCTGGAATCGACGAATTGCGAATGCGACTCCACCGTAGAAGACCGGGTTGTCGAACGCGGCTAGTATCTCGTCAGGAATCTCGTAGTCGATGCCGTGCAGAACGGCGTCGATGTTTGCGATCTTCGTAGCCTTGCGGAACTGCATAGTCGGCAGCATCTGCAGTAGGTAGATCTCCGCAAACAGCACTCGTGCGTCGTCGCTCACCTCAGCCAATTGCTTATCTAGCTTGTCAGAGAACGAGCCACCAGTGACATCTGGTTGATTTACGAAACTCTTGATCAGCGTGGCGATGTTTTCGTCCGTCCACGCGTCGCGATCGGTCAGTACCGATCCGCCGTGCCGCAGGGGGTTCAGCATCATCGCCGCAGCCACGCGCAGAGGCTCTTCACTCGGACGGAAGTCGCATTGCAACGGCTCACGCTCGATCGCCCCGCTCGTAGGCCACAGAACAGAGCCGGGGGTCTGAAAATCAGTCATTCGCGTCCTCAACTGGGAATGGGTGCCGGTGGTAGTCGGAAGGGTATCGGAGGCGAGGTGACGGGGCTCGACCTTGTTCGCCATGCGGGACGCACCGGGGCGATCGACTTGTCCGGCTCGCGGATTAAGCGGTCTGCCGGGGCACTTCGAACGAGAGCGACGACGATGCAGGATTTCGATGCACGCCGCTTTGCTCCGACGTTCACTCAGTCGCGATGGGTCTCCACTTCGACCACCAGAAGGCCGAATCACCACACGTTCAGCACGGTCCGCTCGACGAGGTGCGGGCGGGCGGTGGTGAGCGTGAACTCGACCGGACCTGATCCAGTGCGGGGAGACGCCGACACCAGGTCTTGGGCGACCGGCGGAATGAGGGTGCCGGAGACGCGACCCGCCACCACACCCGACGACCCGCTGCGCAGATTGCGCCAGCGGACGATCGTGTGCACTCGACACGGCATGCCCGCGCGGTCGGAGATGCCGAAGAAGTTGCCGCCCACGCTGACTCGCACGATTCCACGGTTGTTCTTGGGTGGCAGGTTTGGACCGGGGTAGAGGACACGTGCGGATGTGAACTGGGCGAACACTTGACCTGCACACGCTGGACCATATGCGACAGTCGGTGAGCGCAGTTCGGCGTAGCGAGGGGCGTCGGCATGCGCAGGCGCCGCGAGCATGGTGGCCGCTGCGCCAGCGACTACTGCCGCGGCGATCCCGGTTCGCATCCTTAGGTTTGAGCCTCTTGTCATCTTTGCTCCCTGGTCTCAGGTTGTCGATGACTGTCGGTGACGGACGCACCATCAGCCTGATTCCAGCGTAAGCGCGGTGTCGTCGGACGTAGACCGAATTGCGGAGATCGAGGGTCTCGACTTCGCTCGACCAGCGGGGAGTCTCGACTTCGCTCGGCCGGCGAGTGGTCTCGACTCCGCTCGACCAGCGGAGGGGGCTCGGGTTCGCACGGCCAGCGAGGAGTCTCGAGTTGACTCGACCAGCGAGGGGTGGGCGCGCTCGACCAACATGGGTGAGAGTGCTAGTTGCCGCGTTCTCGGATGATGCGGTCGTAGTCGCGCTTACCGGTGATCTTCAGCAGCGGGATGTCGGTGATCTGGTCGAAGGTGAGGACCGCTTCGGGGCGCGAGAGGCGTTCGACGTCGTCCTTCGGCGGTTCGGGGATGATGATGGCGGCGTCGAGGAAGTCCCAACCGTCAATCGAGTCGTGGACCCAGCGTCGTTCGCTCTCCTCGAGTTGATGGTCCTGGGAGATGAACCAGTTTGCGATCAGGCGACGCTGACCGGGGAGCAGCGTCCAGATCTTCTGGCGATCGATCCGCGCGTGCGCCGTCGGACGCATCACGCCGATCCACTCGAGGTCGCCCGCCTGATTGAAGAACTGCCAGAAGCGCCACTTGTCTACGTCCACCATGGTGGGGAGCGTAGTTGGGGGTGGTGACAGTTTTGGGTCGATGCTGGGTTGGTGGGATTTCGATGCGCTCGTTCGCTTCGCTCTCTCGCTTACTCAATCAGCTACGAGGGGAGTGGGGAGAGGTTTCGCGCTGTCGGCGGTGGGCGGGTCTCGACTCCGCTCGACCAACGTGGGGATGAGGTTCGTTGTTTGTGCGGTGGGGGTCTCGACTCCGCTCGACCAACAACAAAACGGGCTCGAGCAACGAGAGAGTGCGGGTCTCGACTTCGCTCGACCAACAGCGAAGGGGCTCGACCAACGACAGGGGGTCGACCGGCGGCGGCCTACCGCCGCCGAATGCCGCTCGCGACCAGACCGACACCGACGACCAGGCCGATGACGAGGATCGTCCAGGGGATGGCGCCGGAGTCGGTGACGTCGGGGCCGCCGGCGAGGCCCCAACCGGCGACCATCAGGGCGAGGACGCCGAGGAGGGCGAGGAACGGATTGCGGCGTCCTTCGGGAGCTTCGGTGCTCTGCTGTTCGGTCATTTGCTCGTCTCCACATTGCCCATCGCGGTGTGCGCGTCGATCGTCAGGGTCGGGGTCTTCGCGTCGGGGTTGACGACGCCGTCGGCGCAGTTCACTTCGCCGACGCCTGCAGTGCAGTTCATTCGGACTCGAAGGTCGTCGGGCAGCAGGATCTTGATCTCGCCGACGCCTTGACGGATGTCGATCGTACGGTCGCGGTCGAGGTCGCCGACGTCGCGGAGATCCAGAGTCGATGAACCGACCGTCAACTGGTATTTGTCGCGCAGATCGCTGGCGGTCGGCGGATGCCACGTCCGGTCGCCGACACCGCCTTGCGGGAAGGCGTTGCCGACTCCGGCGAGACCGGTCGTCGTGATTGCGACCGCCGCAGCGATCACAGCGATCCACGCGAGGCCTGAGCCGCCGCGGCGTCGGACGAATGCCGACACGATCAGTCCGATACCGAGGACCGCAAGAACCAGCGAGGCGATCCTGCCCGGCGTGAACCAGTCGATCCCGGCGGCGTTCGCGGCAGCACCGGCAGCACCCGTGATCACGGCCAGGCCGAGGAAGATCGGCGTCACCGGTGATCGCGGAACACGGGGTGCGGGAGGCTGCGGAGGAACGGTCGGCTCCGGGAGATCCCACGCGAACCTGGCCGTGCCCAACGGATCCCAACTCGGCGGCTCATCGGTCGGACGGTCGACAGGAACTGTCGCAACTCCGTCCGTGGCACCCTCAGCGGGTACCTGCGTCTTGGTCATCGACACGCCCTCGAACACGGGAGCCGGAGTCGCGACGTGTGCTTCGACTAACTGGTCGGCCGACGTTCCGGCAGGCGCCTGCGGAGTCCGCTGATACAGCAGCCACCACCCGGCGGCCATCAGCAGTCCGCCGAGCAATCCGCTCGACCCCCAGAAGTTCTGCGACCCGACGACGGACACCGCGACGACCACGAGGATCGCCAACGGAATCCACCGCGCGTATCCGCCCGGCCCGCGATGGCGCATCCGCCGACTACCGCAACCTTTGGTCCGGCCGTCGGCCGTCGCCTGCGAGGTCCGCTCGTCCTCGGCAGGAAACGCGATGGCTGCCGCGATGTACGCGATGACCCCGCTTCCGCCGAACAGTGCGGCGACCACGAACGCGACCTTCACCAGCGTCGGGTCGACGCGGTAGCGGTCGCCGATACCGACGCACACACCGGCGATGGTGTTGCCAGACCGGCGGCGCACCGGCCGGGTGTTCCACAGGTTCTGGAGAGTCGAAGCGTTCATGCCAATCATCTTGTCGGCTCGGCGCCTGGAGTGAATCGGGCTAAACCCTGAGATGTTCCCTGATGTGCGGACCCGCCTGGTCGTGACACTATCGAATCAATGAGATCAACGACGCGCACCGGGACTGAGCCGCGGCTGCATCGACGCAGCGGCGGCAAGGTGATCGCCGGTGTGTGCGGCGGCGTCGCCGACCATCTCGGCGTCGACGTGTTCCGGGTCCGCGTGGTCTTCGTCGTCCTCGCCGCACTCGCGGGCGCGGGCGTCCTCGCGTACGCGCTCCTCTGGTTCTTCTGCCCGGCGGGCGACGACACGGTGCACGCCGAACCCCGCGAACGACGGCAGGCGTATGGCCTGGTGGTCATCGGCGTCATCGCGCTGGCCGTCAACGGGATGGTCGCGACGAGTGCGCCCGCGCAGTCGATGCTCGCGATCCTGTTCGTCCTCGGCGGTGCGTCGCTCGTCTGGCGCGAAGCCGACGTCACCGGGATCTCGTCGTCCCAGTCCCGCCTGATCACCTGGGTGCGCGTCGTGTTCGGCGCGCTGTTCGTGATCGCAGGTCTCGTCCTCGTGGTCGTCTCGCCGGACACGCCGCTCGCCGGCATGAACCCAATCCTGTTGGCCGTTCTCGTGACTGTGGTCGGCAGCGTCCTGCTGACCGTGCCCGTCTGGATGCGGATGCTGCGGGCTCTCAACGAAGAACGCGCCGCCCGCATCCGCACCGACGAACGCGAAGAGATCGCCTCTCACCTGCACGACTCGGTCCTCCAGACGCTCGCCCTCATCCAGAAGCAGGCCGACCGGCCCGACACCGTCGCCCGACTTGCCCGCAGCCAGGAACGGGAACTGCGGCAGTGGCTGTTCAGCGACAGAGCTCGCCCCAACGAATCGCTCGCCGCCGCGATCAGCGCTGTGGCCGTCGAGGTGGAAGACACGTACGGTCCAGAGGTCGAGACGGTGACCGTCGGCGACGTGACCGTCGACGAACTGCGCGACCCGGCCCGAGCACGGGCATGGGGCGCGCTCGTCGCCGCCGCGCGCGAAGCACTCGTCAACGCGGCGAAACACTCTGGCGCCGACAAGATCGACGTGTACTGCGAAGTGGCCGACAACGAAGTGGAAGTGTTCGTGCGCGACCGCGGCGTCGGCTTCGACCTCGACACCGTCGACCCCGACCGACAGGGCATCACCCGGTCGATCCGCGGCCGCATGGAACGCGCAGGCGGGACGGCCCATGTCACGTCGACGCCGGGACGCGGCACCAACGTCGGCCTCACCCTGCCGCGGACGCCGGAGATCGCCGCCGATCCCGAGAAGTCGCGCCCCGACAAGTCCCACGCTGAGAACGATCAGGAGATCGCATGACCACGTACCGCCTGTTTCTCGTCGACGACCACGGAGTGTTCCGCTCCGGGGTGCGCGCCGAACTCGCAGGCGAGGACGGGCTGGACGTGGTCGGCGACGCGGGGACCGTCAGCGAGGCGATTGCGCAGATCACCCAGACCCGGCCCGACGTCGTACTGCTCGACGTCCACATGCCCGGCGGGGGAGGCGTCGCCGTGCTGCGCGGCGTCACCGACGCCCTCGGATCCGACGCGCCGGTGTTCCTGGCGCTGTCGGTGTCGGACGCGGCCACCGACGTCATCGCCACCATCCGCGCAGGCGCACGCGGCTATGTCACCAAGACCATCGACGGCAGCGAACTGGCCGACGCCGTGCGACGCGTCGCCGAGGGCGACGCCGTGTTCAGCCCGCGACTGGCCGGATTCGTCCTCGACTCGTTCACCGGGAAGTCGGCGGTGCCCGAACCGCATCTGGACCCCGAACTCGACTCGCTCACCAAACGCGAACTCGAAGTGCTCCGGCTGTTGGCCCGCGGATATACGTACCGCGAGATCGCGGAAGAACTCTTCATCTCGGTGAAGACCGTGGAGACGCATGCCTCGAACGTGCTGCGCAAGACCCAGCAGTCGAACCGGAACGCGTTGACCCGGTGGGCGGTTAATCGGCAGTTGGGGTGAGTTATGGTGCGGCTGGGAGGGTTTCGACTCGCAAGCTCGCTCAACCAACTACAAAAGAGGACTCGCTCAACTGACTGCGAAAGAGACCGCTGGCCGCAAAAAAATACGGGCCGCCGGCTGCTGGAAATTGGCACACGTAGGGCACCTCTACAGGTGAAATACCGAGGTTAGCCCCACTGCTCGGGAACATATCGTCGGTATATCGAGAATCGCATACGTCCTGGCAACGTCGCGTTGTCTTGACTAGTCCACATGGTTTCAACCGAACTGAGTCCCACCTCCCGGGCGGACATTGCGAGAGTCCACGACCGACCGTTGGCCACGTCGAGTAATCGGCCTCCTTCAACGGAGATCGCGGCCTTCGGGTGCGGCGACGACGAAGCGATGTTGTTCCGGACGGTTGGCAATCGTCTCGGAGTGTCGCTGACCGTCACTGCCGCGGCCGTCGATGAGACGAATGCCGAACTGGCTCGTGGTAGCCGCTGCATCAGCGTGAGTCATAGAAATCAGATCACCCACTCCATGCTGCATGCACTCAGCGGAGTCGGCGTGGAGTACATCTCCACCAGGAGCGTCGGCTACGACCATATCGACCTCGATTACGCGAGGGCCGTCGGCATCTCCGTCGGCAATGTCGCGTATTCACCGAATGGCGTCGCCGACTACACCGTGATGTTGATGCTGATGGCCGTCCGCCATACGAAGTCCACTATCCGCCGTACCGACTCGCACGATTACCGACTGGGTGTGAACAGGGGCAAGGAACTACGGGACTTGACGGTCGGTGTGGTCGGGACCGGAAGGATCGGGACCGCGGTGGTCGACCGGTTGCGCGGGTTCGGGTGCCGCATTCTCACCCATGACCAACGGGCCGAGTCTTCCGATGCGACTCTCGACGAACTAATAGATCAGAGTGACATCGTCACGCTCCACACCCCGCTCACTGCTGGCACCCATCACTTGCTCGATCACGAGCGTATCGGGCGAATGAAACCGGGATCCTTCGTGGTCAACACAGGTCGAGGGGCGCTGCTCGACACCGAAGCGCTCATCGTCGCGCTAGAAGACGGACGGTTAGCCGGTGCAGCGCTGGACGTCCTCGAAGGCGAGGAAGGAGTCTTCTACTCAGATTCCAGCAGCACGATCGTCGAGAACCATCTACTGGCGCACCTACAGCGCCTGCCGAATGTGTTGATCACTCCACATTCGGCCTATTACACAGACCACGCGCTGAACGACATCGTCGAAAACAGCATCGTCAACTGCCTGAACTTTGAAATCGGGAGAACAGCATGAACAGATTACGAGTCGCCGTCATCTTCGGAGGCGCTTCCGAAGAACATCAGATCTCAGTCAAATCGGCGATAGAGGTCGCGAAGAACCTCGACACCGACAAGTACGAACCGTTCTGGGTCGGCATCACCACCAGCGGAGAATGGAAGCTGTGCGCCGCCCCTGCCCAGGGTTGGGACAATCAGAGCACCCGTGCCGCCGTGTTGTCGCCCGACACCGGCGTCCACGGACTCCTGGTCCAGTCCAACGAGGGCTACGAACGCGTCCGCCTCGATGTGGTCTTGCCCATGCTGCACGGAAAGCACGGCGAGGATGGCGCTATCCAAGGGCTGTTGGAGCTCGCTGGTATCCCATACGTCGGCTGCGGCGTCCAAGGATCGGCAGTCTGTATGGACAAGTCCCTGGCCTACACGGTCGCCAAGCACTCCGGAATCGCCACGCCAGAATTCTCAATCCTCTCCGATGGCGAGGAGGTCGATCCCGGACGGCTTCGTTATCCCGTATTCGTGAAGCCGGCCCGTTCGGGATCGTCGTTCGGCGTCAGCAAGGTCACCGGAGTAGACGAGCTGCCGAGCGCGTTGAGCGAAGCACGCCTGTACGACTCGAAGGTCCTGATCGAGGAGGCGGTGCCCGGTAGCGAGGTCGGCTGCGCAGTCCTTGGAGAGAGGTTCGGCCTGATCACGGGAGAAGTGGACCGGGTCGAAATGTCGCACGGATTCTTTCGCATTCACCAGGAGGATGCGCCCGAGGAGGGGTCAGAGAATGCGACGTTCATCGTTCCGGCCGATATATCGGAGAAATCACGAGACCTCGTCCAGGCGACGGCAAAGACCATCTACCGTGCTCTCGGCTGCAAAGGGATCGCACGCGTCGACATGTTCCTCACCGAGGACGGCGACGTGGTCCTCAACGAAGTCAACACCATGCCTGGCATGACTTCCTACAGCCGTTACCCGCGGATGATGGCCGCCTCAGGGCTGTCGCTGAGCGATGTGATCGACCGACTCATCGCAATGACAATGTATGGGAAGAAGCGATGAATGCGGACTTCGTCTACGTCGACTCCGTCGTGCCGGCCGTTCGGTGGGACGCGAAGTATGCGACCTGGGACAATTTCACCGGAAAACCCGTCGACGGGTACTTCACGAATCGCATAGTAGGCACTCGGGCGTTGTGCACGGCTCTGGAGAAAGCACGTGACAGGGCGGCCTCTTTCGGGTTCGGTTTGCTTCTCTGGGACGGATATCGTCCGCAGCGCGCCGTCGACTGTTTCCTCCGCTGGTCGGCACTACCCGAGGATGGTCGAACAAAACGACGGCATTACCCCAACATCGACCGGACCGAGATGGTCAAACACGGGTACGTTGCCGAGAAATCCGGCCACAGCCGGGGATGTTCGGTCGACTTGACGCTTTACCACCTTGCCACCGATGAGCTCGCCCCGATGGGCGGCGGTCACGATCTGATGGATCCCATTTCGCATCTTCACGCTCCAGGCATCACACGTACCGAGGCCCGAAACCGTGAATACCTCAGTTCCATCATGACCGATTCCGGGTTCGCCCCATACGACTCCGAATGGTGGCACTACACACTAAGAGACGAGCCATATCCCGATGTCCACTTCGACTTCCCTATCATCTGACCCGGGGCTCCATTGTGTTTCGCAATGGGGGCACCTGAGAAACAACGACTCGGTCGTCATGCGCCGTACCGACCCGTCCAAACTGGAAGTCTTTCTGGGCGGCCCTGACCCGTCGAGACGCCACGACTGGGCCGCAGACGGATATCGCTCAAGCGAAGAGTATCTATTCTGGTCCCGAAAAGTCTGCGGTCTGGCATGTCTGCAGTCGCTGCTCCACAGTTGGACAGACATCCGCAGGACGATGGGCGACCTTCTCGCGCAAGCGTACGACTGGGGCTGCTACACAGTGGATTCGTCCGGCACAGTTCACGGGCTCATATACCGGCCATTCATGTCCTGGGTCAGCTCCGAGTTCGGATTCGACTGTGAGTTGGTCGAGCACACGCCGATCCAGAAATCAGGGCGAAGCCTCGAGTCTGGGCAGGTCATGATCGCCTCGGTGTCTCCTGAGATTCGTGACCCAGACACCCCGGCGCCGCAACGTGGCGGGCACCTCGTGCTGGTGTATGCGGTCGACGATGGTGCAGTACGGTTCCACAACCCGTCTGGATACTCGCACAATTCGGACTCAGTATCGCTGTCCGCCAACGTATTCGAGCGCTTTCACGCAGACCGGGGCATCGTGATCGGGGGCGTTTCGTGATCCGAGAAGCTGCCCTCCGCATCGTCGTCGCCGGTGGTCATTCGGCAGGTCATATCGAGCCTGCGATGAACCTCGCCGACGCAGTGCGGAGACTGGCGCCTACGGCTGAGATCACCGCGCTCGGCACCGTCCGCGGACTAGATACCACGCTCATTCCCGCCCGCGGCTACCAGCTCGAACTGATCCCGCCGGTACCTTTCTCGCGCAAACTCGACATAAACCTGTTTCAGACACCGACCAGGCTTCTCGACTCGATCCGAGTCGCCGGCGCGGTACTCGATCAGTCGGGCGCGGAGATCGTCGTCGGTTTCGGCGGCTATGTTGCACTGCCCGCGTATGTGGCCGCCCGGCGACGCCGTTTGCCGATCGTAGTCCACGAGGCGAACGCCCGACCTGGGCTGGCCAACCGGGTAGCAGCTCGGATGACGAGTCATGTTTTTACCGCCACCTCACGTGTCCGCCTGCCCCACGCCATCCCGCTCGGCATCCCGATGCGACCCTCGATCACCGGACTCGACAGACGCGCACTGCGCAGTGCGGCCCGGCGCCGGTTCGGGCTGCGAGGTGATGGGGTCGTCCTACTGGTCACCGGCGGTTCCCAAGGTGCGGGGACGATCAACGCCGCGGTCTCCGGTGCTGTCGCAGCATTACGAGCGGCCGACATACAGGTCCTCCACATCACCGGGTCTCGGCACACCGTCCAGATACCCGCTGGACGGCCGTCCGATCCTCCATATGTAGTAGTCGACTACATGGACGAGATGCGGTACGCCTATGCCGCGGCAGACTTCACCGTCTGCCGCTCCGGAGCGATGACATGCGCGGAACTGTCCGCTGTCGGAATGCCCGCAACGTACGTCCCGCTGCCCCAGCGCGGAGGTGAACAAGCGTTGAACGCCGAGCCGATCGTTGCTGGCGGCGGGGCACTGCTCGTCGATGACAGTGAGTTTGACCCGGCGTGGATTGAGACCAACCTCATCCCGGTGCTCACTAACCCCGAACAGATCGCCGCGATGTCAGCACATGCATCCGCAACGGGCGCACCCGATGCCGACACGGCCCTCGCCCGGTACGTGCTCGCCACAGTCACGCGAGAGAGACGTCATCGTCGGAGGGCCCTGTAGCCAGCGCTCACGGGCCGCGACCCCGTGGCTAGGAGCTTGATCGGGCGGTGGCAGGTAGCCGTACTGTGCTGCACAGCCCGCCATCGGCATGCGGCCTGAGGGAGAGGTCTCCATCGTGGGCTTGGGCGATCCGGTTAGCGATCGCGAGCCCGAGACCGGCACCCACATGGTCGCCGCCGACGCGCTCAGTGCCGCGCTGGAACGGTTCGATGAGCGTGGAGATCACGCTGGGGTCGAGTTCGATGCCGGTGTTCTCGAAAGTGAGCTGTGCGGTGACACAGTCAGTGGCGGTGCCGATGTGGATACGGCCGTCGTCGCACAGATTGTGGACGATCGCGTTGTGTAGAAGGTTCGTCGCCAATTGCAGGAGCAGGGTATGGGACCCGTGACAGGGTGTCGGATTCAAATCTGTCTCTATGGCGACGCCGTGCTTTTCTGCGAGCGGAAGCAACGTCTCGATGGCTTCGTCGGCGATAAGCGCCAGATCGACCTGGTGACGGTCAAAAGTTCTCTGGTCAACACGACTGAGCAAGAGGAGCGCCTCGGTGAGTTCGATAGCTCGAGTGTTGACCATGCGAAGCCGTTGATCGAGCTGACTGTCCTCGCGATCGGGATCGTTCAGCGCGACGTCGAGAAGGGTCTGCGTGATCGCAAGCGGGGTGCGCAGTTCATGGGAGGCGTTGGCCGCGAACCTCTGTTGCTCGGCATCCCGGATCTCGAGCTGCGCGAGCATAGCGTCGAACGCATCAGCGAGCTCCCGGAACTCGTCCTTGCGTCCCTCCATCTCGATTCGAAACGACAGCGACCCGCCTTGGGCCTTCCGTGCGGCATTCGAGATTCGGGTCAGCGGCGCAAGCATCCGCCCGGCAAGAATCCAACCGCCCACAAGACCGAACACCAGGAGGAATCCGATCACAATGATCGCTGCGGGGACGAACACCACTGGGCCGAAATTGCTTGGGTCGAATACTCGACCGAAGTCAGCGAGAGCAGGGAACCGGAACGCTGTAGATCGACCTCTCAGCAGGAACACCCAGACCGCGGCGAGCAGCAATACGCCTGCGAGTACGAGGAAGCTTGCATAGCTGAGTGTGAGCTTGAGGCGGACGCTCAGTCCCGGTGCCCTAGCCACCGCCGTCTCCGGCACTGGGGGCTGCGGCAGCGTCGATACGGTATCCCACGCCCGGCACCGTGGCGATCACCCACGGTTCGCCCAGCCTCCGCCTCAACGCCGATACCGTTATGCGCACGGCATTCGTGAACGGGTCAGCGTTCTCGTCCCATGCCCGCTCTAGTAACTCCTCGGCGCTGATCACCCCGCCTTCAGCCTCTACGAGAACCTCTAGCACCGCGAACTGTTTTCGGGTGAGTGCCACGTACCGCCCACCTCGGTAAACCTCTCGGCGAAACGGATCTAACCGTAGGTCGGCGATCTCACTCACCGGTGGTCGGCTGTGGACGCGCCTTCGGCCGAGCGCACGTAGCCTGAGAACGAGTTCTTTGAGATCGAACGGTTTCGTGAGGTAGTCGTCCGCGCCGAGTTCAAATCCGGACGCCTTGTCGTCGAGTCGATCGGCCGCGGTCAGCATGAGAATCGGCATGCCGCTGCCCGACGCGATTATGTGTCGAGCAACTGTGTCGCCGGATGGCCCCGGGATATCACGATCGAGAACAGCGATGTCGTATGCGTTTACGTCTAACAACTCCAGGGCAGTGTCGCCGTTACCGGCGATATCGGCTGCGATCGCCTCCAGTCTCAGCCCATCGCGGATAGCCTCGGCCATGTAGAGCTCGTCCTCGACAACTAGTACACGCATGATCTGCATGCTACGAGTTCACGTATATCGGCGATGTATTGAAAACTGTAGTCTGCGGTTGAAATCGTGCGATCTGGCAATCGCGAAGTCGCTACACAGTCATCACGATGATGACGGCGATGATCGCCGTCAGCAGGACGAGCAGGGCGAAGATCGCGACGGCGAGGCCGATGTTGCTGCTCTGCTGAGGCGGCTGCTGGTAGTAGGTGGGGTAGGGGTTCGGCCCGGAGCGTGTGGGGTCGTACGCGGGCGATGGCGTGTACGGGTCTCGACTTCGCTCGACCGGCGGTTGGGAGTAGCCGTAGTAGGGGTCTCGACTCCGCTCGACCAGCGACGGGGGCCGCGCGACCATCGAGGGGGAGTACGGGTCGTAACCGGTCCCCGTCGGGGCGACGCGCGTGGGCGGATGCGAGTTCGTCCCCGGGTTCGACGGGATGATGGTCTCGCGGGCAGGCACCGCCCGCTGCGGCTTGGTCGAGATGAGGCCGGTCAGCACCTTTTCTGTGGTGCCGAGCGTTCCCGCCGCGTACTGGACGAGTAGATCACGAGCCTCCGACATCGTCGGTCGGGCGGCGGGAGCCGGCTCGAGTAGGTGCAGCATCACCGGTTCGAGCGCGCCTGCGCGCGTCGGCGGATCGATCTGTGCGTTCGCCGCACGGTGCAGCGTCGCGATGTAGTTGTCGGTGTCGCCGTACGGAGGGCGACCCTCCACCATCGTGTACAGCGTCGCGCCGAGTGAGTACACGTCGGCAGGCTCGCCCGGCTCGTCGCCGCGCGCCACCTCGGGCGCGAAGTACGCGGGCGTGCCGGTGACGATGCCGGTCTGGGTCAGCGAGACGTCGTCCTTGGCGCGCGAGATACCGAAGTCGGTGATCTTCACCAGCCCCACGTTGCGGCCGGTGTTGGCGATCAGGATGTTGGCCGGTTTGATGTCGCGGTGGATGATGCCCGACGCGTGCGCCTCGGCGATCGCGTCGGCCACCTGCGCAGCGATCTGAGCGGCCTCGATCGGCGCGATCGTATGGTTGTCGCGCAGCACGTCGGCCACGCTGTGCGACGGCAGGTACTCCATCACCAGCCACGGATCCTCGCCGTCGAGGGCGACGTCGTGCATGCCGATCGCGTTGCGGTGCGACAGACGGGCGGCGAGTCGGCCCTCGCGCATCGCGCGCTGACGGTTGGTGAGCGACTCCTCGTCGGACATGCCCGCCGTCGACAGGACCTGTTTGACGGCGACGTCACGGTCGAGCAGGGTGTCGCGGGCGAGCCAGACGGCTCCCATGCCGCCACGCCCGATCTGGCGGACCAGGCGATAGCGGCCTGCGACGAGATACGAGGGGGCAGGCGCGGCCGATCCGGTCATGTCGCGAGTGTAAGCCATGCGTACGACGCGACCTTGACGCAGCTATCGCACATGTGTTCGGATAATCGGCATGAGTGGGTTGCCGGGGCTGGTCGCGGACGACCTCGTGCGGACCCTGCGGATCCCCGAGGCCCCACGACTCACGGTGCACGAGATGCTGGCGCCGACCATGCTGCGATCGGTGACCAGCGATCGGCGGCATCCGTATGAGTTCTCGGTGGATCCGATGGTGCGCGACGGTGGTGACGTTCGGGTGATGCTGAACGCGGCCGCCGTCCTGCGAAAAGAGGTACGACGGCGGTCGTGGCACCAGTCGACGGTCGCGATCGGAGCGTCCGGCACCGACCCGTACGGGTTCTTCGAAGACCGATATCGGTTGATGCCCGGCGTCATCTCCACGCTCGCCGAATCACAGACACCGTTCGCGTTGCATACGGGATCCGAGCTCGTCCTGCGCGATCTGTCGCTGCTGCGCGTGGTGCGCCACGCGGTCCCGACCACCGTGATCGTCACGGTGCCGGCGATGGACGTCGACCTGTGTCGGCGGGCGGATCCGCAGGGGTCGTCGCCCGCGAAGCGGATCGAGACCGTTCGAAAGCTCGCCGACGCGGGTCTCGTGCCGCACGTGCAGATCGCGCCGCTGCTGCCGCTGCTGACCGATGCCACGTCACAGTTGGACGACCTACTCGGCGAGCTCGCGGACGCTGGCGCCGATCGGGTGTCGGTGTCGGTGCTACAACTGTCCGACGACGGTTACCTCGAATGGATCGCCGAGGAGCATCCGGCGCTGCTGCGTCGCTACCGGTCGCTGTACGGGCGCGGATCGTTCGTGCCCGCCGACTACGCGGTCAGGCTCCGTGAACGGATGAAGCCGCTCGTGCAGGAACACGGCCTGGTTCGGCCTTCCGGAGATGAGCCCGCCGCGGCTGTGGCGCCGATCGAACCCGTCGAAGACCCGGAGCTCACTCTGTTCTGAGGCGGGACGAGTAAGCGCAGAGCGCTGCCGTCAACAGCATGACCAGCGTGAGTGGAATGAGAATCACCTTGCTGGGGGCGGCGAAGTCGGCGAGGTTCGGTGCGCCGAGCTTGGTCTCGAGGTCGCCGTAGAACCAGTTCGGCCAGATCATCACGGCCACCGGGACGATGGCGCCGATGGTGGTGGCGACGGCGGCGATGACGTTCGCCAGTCGCGACAACGGGGCAGCCGACGGTGCAGGCATCAGTGAGATCAGGGCCGCGAGTATCGCGACGACGCACGCCGCCACGATCAACCAGCCGCGTCCCTCGGGTGCGACGTCGAGGTCGGCGATCGCGGAGTCGCCGATGCCCAATCCGTTCCACGACAGGTCCAGGCCTGCCGACTTCAGGTTCATCCAGGGGAGTGCGGTGAGGGCGATCGCGGTCGCGGCGGAGACGATCGTCGCGAACGGAAACAGGCGGGACGGCTGCATGAGTGCCGACTGTAGTGGAGCGATCTGGCCCGTGGGCTGCAGCGTTGACGATTGTCAGAGGCGAGACCTAGACTATCGAACAATAGTTCGAATGCCGAGGATTGGGGAAACGATGGCTCGGTCAGGGATCGTCAAAGCAGGTCAGCGCGATGTTTCAAGGGAGGTAGACGAGCTTCGGCGGCGGCTCGCAGGTATGTCGGGGGACGCGGTTTCCGAGACGTCGGTGCTTCCCGTTCCGGAGTCGATGACGCCGTTGTTTCCGCGCGGCGGACTCTCTCGGGGGACGGTGGTCGCCTCTGCCGGAGCCACCACGGTGCCGATGGCGATCATCGCCGAGACGACCCGAGCGGGAGCGACGGTCGCCCTCGTCGGACTGCCGCGGTTGAACCTGGCCGCAGCTAAAGACATGGGGGCCGATCTGAGTCGGGTCGCGGTGGTGACTGAGCCCGGCGTCGACCCGCTCGAAGTGGCCGGCGTGCTGCTCGACGGGATCGACCTCGTGGTGCTCGGGCCGGAACTCGGGAACGGACGCATGCGCGGCCCGGTGACGCCGTCTCGCGCGCGGGTGCTGGCGGGGCGGGCTCGCAAGCAGTCGTCGACGCTGCTGGTCCTGGGCGACTGGCCGGGTGCCGCCGTCCGCATCTCCAGTGAGGTGACCGATTACCGGCACGTTCCCGCACGACGCAGCGGGTACGGGCGGATCGGCGGGTTCGGGGTGGACGTGCAGGTGTCCGCGTCCGGTGCGCGGTCGTCGACCGGTCGGTTCGACCTTGTGACACCCGGCATGGGGGAGAAGCAGGACGTCCTGCAGTTGGTGGCTGTCGACGCCCAGGTTCAGGCGCCGGCTCGTCCGAAGCTGGCGGTAGCGAATTGAGTGGGGACGGGCGCGGGGCCCAGTCGCGCCGTGTCATGGCGGTGTGGTGCCCCGACTGGCCTGCGGT
Source organism: Gordonia zhenghanii (assembly GCF_021738965.1). GTDB lineage: Bacteria > Actinomycetota > Actinomycetes > Mycobacteriales > Mycobacteriaceae > Gordonia > Gordonia zhenghanii. The sequence continues at coordinate 153,176 of NZ_JAKKOQ010000007.1, forward strand.
CGCGGCGGCGACGGCGGTCGGACTCTCCGCGGTCGACTCGATCGCGGTCCTGGACGCGGGCAAGGTGCAGGCGTGTTCGCGAGCAGCGCGAGCGGTCGGCGTCCGACGCGGCATGCGGAAACGGCAGGCGCAGTCGCTGTGCCCGGACCTGACGGTGGCCGACGCCGACCCGGCACGTGACGGACGCCTGTTCGACCCGGTGGTGACTGCGGTGACCGAAGTGGTCCCGCTGACCGAAGTGCTGCGGCCCGGTCTGCTCGTGGTGACCGCCGACCGTGCCTCGCGCTACTTCGGGGGCGAGGACGCACTCGCCGAGCAGATCGTCGACGCGGTGGCCGCGACCGGTGTGACCGCGTCGGTCGGGACCGCCGACGAACTGTTCACTGCCGTGCTCGCCGCACGGTCCGGGCAGATCGTGCCGCCCGGGACTGACGCCGCCTATCTGGCGACGCGGCCGATCTCCGACCTGACCGTCGAAGCGGCGCTGTCGGTGCCCGAACGCGCCGACCTTGTGGATCTGCTGTGGCGGTTGGGTATTCGGACGCTCGGATCGTTCGCCGAGTTGTCGGCCGCCGACGTCGCCTCCCGATTCACTGCCGACGCGATCAGCGCGCACCGGCTGGCAGCCGGGTTGCCCGGACGACGTCCCAGTCGCGCGCCGATCCCCGTCGCGCTCGAAGTGGAGCACACCTGCGACCCTCCGATCGACCGGATCGACGCCGCCGCATTCCTCGGACGACGCCTCGCTGACGACCTGCATCATCGTCTGACGGCGGCGTCGCTGGCGTGCACCAGGCTGACCGTGCATGCGATCACCGAACGCGGACAACGGCATTCACGGACCTGGCGATGCGCGGAGCCGCTCACCCCGGAGGCGACTGCCGCCCGGGTGCGATGGCAGTTGGAAGGCTGGCTGACCGGCACCGCGGGTGGAGCAGGCGCGCCCGACTCGCCGATCGCCCGTCTACTCCTCGAACCCGTCGAGGTAGTGGACCCCGGCACCCTTCAGTACACGTTCGTCGGGGCCGGGCTGCCCGCAGCCGTCGGCGACGGACTCGGCGACCGTGCACGACGCGCACTGGTCCGCGTGCAAGGTCTGCTCGGCGGAGAATCGGTGCGCGTCCCTGTTCACAGTGGTGGCCGCGGCCCCGCCGAACAGGTCGCGCTGGTGGCGCTCGGCGACGAACTCGTCGCACCGCGCGACCCGGACGCCGCGTGGCCTGACCGGCTGGCTCGGCCGTCTCCCGCTCTGTTGTCGCACACTGATGCCGAAGTCCTCGACGCGCAAGGGCGGCTCGTCTCCGTGACCCCGCGCGGAGCGTTCACCGCCGAACCCACCGATGTGCGGATCGGGCGGAGTCTCCACCGTCTGCGGTGGTGGGCCGGCCCGTGGCCCTTCGGCTCCTCGCCCCAACCTCTCGCAGTCTCCGCGAGAGCCCAAGTGCTGCTCGAGGATTCCCGCGCCCTCCTCCTCTGCTACCGCGAGTCCGCCTGGACCGTGGAGGGCGTGTACGAGTAGGCCCTATTTAGCTGGTCGAGCGAAGTCGAGACCCCGCTGATCGAGCTTCCCGCTGTTGATCGAGCTTTCCCGTTGTTGATCGAGCGGAGTCGAGATCCCTTGCGTACGTAGCGGTGGCGCTCGACCAACGCCAGAACGGCCCGGCAGGGTCTTGAAAACGTTGGCTTCGACGGCGATAATGGAAGGCAGTCCCGTACCGTTCATGACTTAGCGATCTCCACGACACCCTTCGGGGATGTCTCACCTAGGAGATTTGTCTGCTCGGTGCGGGACACCTTTCTATTCTGTGGATGGCGAGTCGTTCCCCTACTGACCGATCTTCCCCCCACGTTGATCGAGCGGAGTCGAGATCCCCTGCGCACGTTGCGGTCTCGACTCCGCTCGACCAGCGGGAGTCTCGACAGCGGGGGTCTCGACTCCGCTCGACCGGCAGGGGTCTCGACTTCGCTCGACCAGCAGAAATGTGCTCGACCAGCGAGGGTCTCGACTTCGCTCGACCAGCGGAAAGGCGCTCGACCAGCGGGGTCTCGACTTCGCTCGACCAACAGAAAGGCGCTCGACCAGCGGGGAGGCTCGACCGGCGAGCGGGCGCTAGTTCTTCTGTCCGAGGGCGGCGCTCGACTCGCCGACCATGAGGAACTCCTGGTGCATGATGCGGGTGGTCAGGCGGGGGAGGAGGTTGTGGCCTGCGTCGACGAGATCGCCGAGGAAGGTGTTGGCGCGCTTCGGGCGGTCGACGATGGCGTGAAGGACGCGGGTCGCAGCTTTGTCGACACTCCAGACGCCGTGCTGGGACTCGTAGGCGTCGGTCGGAGCGATCATCCGAGTCCGCGTCAACGGGAGTCGGACAGTGCTGAAGGTGATGTGGTCCGACAGCGTCTCCGCCGCCGTCGCTGCGCTGAACGCTTCGAGTGCTGCTTTCGACGCGCTGTACGCGCCGAACCGCGGACCGCGACTCTGAACCGCGATCGACGACACGTTCACCACATGGCCTGTCTGGCGCGCGACCATGTGCGGCAGCAGCGCGAGCGTCATGTAGACCGCCCCGAAATAGTTGACGGCCATCGTCCGCTGATAGTCGTGCGAACGGTTCACCGAGTTCAACGTCGACCGGCGGATCGAGCGGCCGGCATTGTTGACCAGCACGTCGACGTAGCCGTGTTCGGCGATGATCGACTTGACGACCGTCTGCACCGCAGCCTCATCGGTGATGTCGGCCTGATACGCGTAGGCGCGGCCCAAGGGGAAGCCGTCTTCCGGAGTGTCGGCCTCCAGTTCGGCGACGGCCTCCGCGAGTCGGTCGACGTCGCGGGCCACCAGGAAGACGTTCCCGCCGCGCATGACGCACATGCTGGCCGTCGCCCGGCCGATGCCTGCTGAGGAGCCGGTGATCAGGATGTTCTTGCCGACCAGCGGGCCGCGTGCATCCGCGCGACGGAACCGCGCCGGATCGAGATGGTCGTACCAGTAGCGCCACAGGCGCGGGCCGTAGTCGTTCAGGTCGGGCAGTTCGACGCCGAGGCCACGCAGTGTCGTCACGGACTCGTCGCTGCGGAAGTCGACGGGCAACGAGACGAGGTCGGCCATCACCGGCGGAATGCCCATTTGACCGACCACCAGATCGCGTGCGGCGCGCAGTGGGCCCCGGGAGCCGGCGGCGAGGAACGGTCGGACCAGTGCGTTCGGCACCACGTCGAAACCGCGCGGCGCGTCGAACGCCGGAGCCAGCGCGTTCACCATGTCGGTGATGGTGTGCGGCGTCGGGTCGGCCAGGTGGAACACCAGACCGGAGTCGGCGGGTCGGTGGTCGACGAGTGCGACGATCGCGTCGGCGACGTAGTCGACCGGCACCAGTTCGATCCGTCCGAGGTCGGGCATCGGCACCTTCATGAACGACGGCAGCTTGCCGAGCGACGCGAGTTGCCCGAAGAAGTAGTAGGGGCCGTCGATCTTGTCCATCTCGCCGGTCCGCGAATCGCCGACCACTGCGGTCGGACGGTAGACGCGCCACCTCAGGTCAGGGGTGTCGCGGACGACCTTCTCGGCCTCGAACTTGGTCCGGTGATACGGGGTCGGGAAACACTGTCCCTTGTCGAAATCGGCTTCGGTGAAGGCACCGTCGTAGTCGCCAGCCACCGCGATCGACGAGATGTGGTGCAGCATGGCGTCGAGGTCGACGGCCAGAGCAGCGACCCGGCGCGTGCCCTCGACGTTCGCCGCCTCCTGCGACGCGGCGTCGGCCGCCATGTCGTAGATCGCGGCGAGGTGGATGACGTGGTCGATGTCGCCGAGATCGCTGAGGTCACGGATGTCGAGTCCGTCGACCGTGAGATCGCCCGGCACGGTGACCACGCGGTCGCCGCCGGGGATCGTTTCGAGCAGGCGTGCGAAGGACGGCACCGAGCCGGGCCGCACCAGGGTGGTGATGCGAGCGTCGGCGTCTGCGTCGAGCAGTCGCTGAAGGACGCGACGGCCGATGAAGCCGCTCGCCCCTGTCACGAGATATCCGGTCACTGAAACAGGTTCTCACATTTGTCTCGTGTGTGGATGGACGGAAGCGTCGGGCGAGGCGGTCGGAGAAGTCAGGGGCGACGTCGAAGAACGTCGTGAACTCGACTCTGCTCCATCGCCCAGTCTCGAAGGTCGAAACTGATGCTGTTGAGAAGTGGCATCAATACACGGTCGTGGACATGCTCGATGTCGACGTAGAGCAGTGAATCCATATGCGAAACACGATTTCTCAGACGTCGGAGGTCGCGGACCTTGTTACCGGTGTTGAACCCTCGGGGGTCGTTTTTCATGTTGGGAAACCCAGCGTGCAGCGACTCTCGCCAGAGTCTGCGGCGAGCCGCGAGGTTGTCCTGGTCTTGAACGGGTCTGCCCTGAGGGTCGAGCCGGTCGGATCGGAACCTTTCGGGGAGAAGTTGGCCCCAGGTGCCGAACATGATGTGCGCGACGAGGTCATCGTGGTTGATCGTCACACCGTGTCGGGGGTGATGAACCGGACGTGTCTTGCGTGACTCGTCTGCAGCCTTGTACAGATTGCGGCGTGTTGTATTGAACGCGTCCATGAGGTCGGGAAGTTCGTCGAGCTTCTCAATCCACTTGGTGGTTCCGGCTATGTCGTTTGCGTAGCTACGAAGCTTGGTGTCGATGGCGTGGCGAATCGAGACTTCCGCAATTCCGAGGAGTGCACTGAGCGATGACGCTACGTCGACGTTCCACACGTAGAGATTGAGAACCTCGGTGTCGTCCGAGCAGTGTCGGCGGTAATGAGCGAGCCGTGCGTCATGCAGATGCGCGAGCACCTTCGAGGGGTCGGTCATAGTGAATTAATCTGGCATAAATACCAAGCTGTGGTAGCGTTCTTGTCAGATGCAGCTTCGGCTGTTCTTGAAGAAGCCTCGACCTCTGTGGTCGGGGCTTCCTTGTTTGTGTGATCCCTTGACGTCCGACCTGCCGCGGTGAAGCGTGAAGGCCATGCCTGTCGCTGAACTACTACGTCTCGGAACTGCCCGCACGATCGTCCGGTGGGGCGACCCCGTCCTTCATCGGCGGGCCAGGCCGGTGACCGACTTCGGCGACGCGTTCCAACAGCTTCTGGCCGACATGTTCGCGACCAACCAGGCCGCGTCGGGCGCGGGTCTTGCGGCGCAGCAAATCGGCGTCGACCTGGCCGCCTTCATCTACGACTGCACCGACGAGACCGGGCGACGCCGCACCGGCGTCGTCTGCAATCCCGAGTGCGAGCTGCCCGAGGGGGACGAGCGGCGCCTCGTCTCGTACGACGAAGGATGTCTGTCGCTACCCGGCGCGTTCGTCGACGTCGACCGCCCGGATGTCGCGACGTGCCGCGGATTCGACCAGTACGGCGACCCGGTCACGCTGACCGGAGGCGGCACCTTCGGTCGATGCCTGCAGCACGAGACCGACCACCTGAACGGGATGGTCTTCGGCGACCGGTTGTCGTCGCGCAAACGCAAGCAGTTGTACCGACGGTTCGAGGAGACGGCCGCCGAGTACCCGGTGGGGTGGCCTGCGGAGTAGCCGCCGACTCCGACTGTTCCGATACTCGAACGTACGTTCTATACTTGTGGGATGGGTTGGAGTAACGGTCCGCCGACCTGGTCGGAGATGGAGAGAGTGCTCTCGGGGCGGGCCCCGGGGGCGGACGACCGACGCGGCGAGACGTTTCCGCCCACGTTCAACGGGTCGGTTCCCGGCGACGGCGGGGACTCGCCCGCGTGGTCGCGCAAGCGCGGCGAATACGTGGCCGCCGACATCGCGCACGGGACGTCGACCGTCGACTACGCGGAACTGCACGCGCACAGTGCGTACAGCTTTCTCGACGGCGCGTCGATGCCCGAGGCCATGGTCGAGGAGGCGCAGCGGCTCGGGCTGACAGCGCTGTCGTTGACCGATCACGACGGCTTCTACGGAGTCGTCCGCTTCGCCGAAGCCGCCCGCGAATTCGGCATGCCGACCGTGTTCGGCGCCGAACTGTCGCTGCAGCGTGACGCGCCGCGTGCCGGAGCCGTCGATCCGCCCGGCGACCACCTGCTGATCCTCGCGCGCGGCGACGAAGGCTATCGCCGACTGTCGCGGGTCATCGCCGACGCGCACATGACCGGCGGCGAGAAAGGGCTCTTGCGATACGACGCCGACGCGATCACCGCCGCGGCCTCGGGCGGGCACTGGCAGATCCTCACCGGCTGCCGCAAAGGCTCAGTGCGCCGTGGACTCGCACGCGCCGGACGCGTCGGCGCACGCGACGCGCTCGGCGACCTCGTCGAGCGGTGCGGAGCGTCGAACGTGGCAGTCGAACTGACGGCGACGGGCGTCTCCGACGACGACGAACGCAACGCGATCCTGGCCGACCTGGCCACTGAGATGAGACTGTCGACGGTCGCGACGACGGGCGCCCACTTCGCCGGGCCGTCGAACCGCAAGCTCGCGACCGCGGTGGCCGCCGTCCGCGCGCGCACCGACATCACGACCATCGACGGTTGGCTGCCCGGCGTCGGCGGAGCGCATCTGCGCAGCGGAGACGAGATGGCCAGGCTGCTGCCCGCGCACCTCGACGCCATCGACAACGCCGTCCAGTTGGCCGCCGACTGCGCGTTCTCCCTCGGGCTGATTGCGCCGAACCTGCCGCCGTTCGACGTCCCCGACGGCCACACCGAAGCCAGTTGGCTGCGACATCTCACCGAGAAGGGGGCGGTGCGCCGCTACGGGACGCGAGCCGAACGACCCGACGCGTACCGGCAGCTCGACCACGAACTCGCGATCATCGAGACGCTCACGTTCCCCGGGTATTTCCTCGTCGTCCACGACATCGTCTCGTTCTGCAAGAACAACGACATCCTGTGCCAGGGGCGGGGGAGTTCGGCGAACTCCGCGGTCTGCTTCGCACTCGGCATCACCAACGTCGACCCGGTCGGCAACCACCTCCTGTTCGAGCGGTTCCTCTCGCCCGAGCGCGACGGCCCGCCCGACATTGACGTCGACATCGAATCCGACCGCCGCGAAGAGGTGATCCAGTACGTGTACTCACGGCACGGTCGCTCGCACAGCGCCCAGGTCGCCAACGTCATCACCTATCGGGGCCGCTCCGCCGTCCGCGACATGGCGCGCGCTCTCGGATACGCGCCTGGCCAGCAGGACGCGTGGAGCAAGATCCCCGACTCCGCACCCGACGACGTCCGCGATCTCGCATCGCAGATCTCCTCCATGCCAAGACATCTCGGGATCCATTCCGGGGGAATGGTGATCTGCGACCGACCGATCGCCGACGTGTGTCCCACCGAGTGGGCGCGCATGCCGGGCCGCAGCGTCCTGCAGTGGGACAAGGACGACTGCGCCGCCGTCGGCCTCGTCAAATTCGACCTCCTCGGCCTCGGCATGCTGTCGGCATTGCACTACGCGATCGACCTCGTCCGCGAGCACAAGGGGATCGACGTCGACCTCGCGACGCTCGACCTGACCGAGGAAGCCGTCTACGACATGCTGTGCCGCGCGGACTCGGTCGGTGTGTTCCAGGTGGAGTCGCGCGCCCAGATGGCGACACTGCCGCGGTTGAAGCCGCGGAATTTCTACGACCTCGTCGTCGAAGTCGCACTCATCAGACCGGGACCGATCCAGGGCGGATCGGTGCACCCGTACATCCGCCGCCGCGACGGCAAAGAACCGGTGACCGTCGACCATCCGTCGATGCACAAGTCGCTCGACCGGACGCTCGGCATCCCGCTGTTCCAGGAGCAGATGATGCAGGTGGCGGTCGACGTCGCCGGCTTCGATGCCTCCGAAGCCGACCAGTTGCGGCGCGCGATGGGATCCAAACGGTCGCCGGAGCGGATGGAACGGCTGCGCAGACGCTTCTACGACGGGATGCGCCAGACGCACGGGATCGAGGGGGCGGTGGCCGACCGCATCTACGAGAAGATGGCCGCGTTCGCCAATTTCGGTTTCCCCGAAAGTCATTCGCAGAGTTTCGCGTCGATCGTCTTCTACTCGTCGTGGTTCAAGCTGCACCATCCGGCGGTCTTCTGCGCGGCACTGCTGCGCGCGCAGCCGATGGGCTTCTACTCGCCGCAGAGCCTCGTCGCCGATGCGCGACGGCACTGCGTCCAAGTGCATCGGCCGGACGTGAACCTCTCGAGGCGGTACGCGTGGCTGGAGAACGACGGACTCGACGTGCGGATTGGGTTGGCGGCGGTCCGCGGACTGTCGGACGACGCCGCGCAGCGCATCGTCGACGCGCGAGAGTCGGGTCAGTTCACGTCGGTCGCCGACCTGTCGCGTCGGACAGAACTGACGGTGCCGCAGTTGGAGTCGTTGGCGACGGCCGGCGCCTTCGAATGCTTCGGGCTGGATCGTCGTGCTGCGCTGTGGGAGGCGGGTGCCGCCGCCGGGCTGCGAGACGACCAACTCGACGTGACCTCACCGCGCGACGCACCGACACTGCCCGGCATGTCGGAGGTGGAATTGACTGCGGTGGACGCGATCTCGACCGGGATATCGCCGCGCGCCTACCCGACGCAGTACTTGCGGCCTCGCCTGAACGCGATGGGAGTGATACCCGCCGACGGGTTGCTCGCCGTCCCCGACGGCACCCGTGTACTGGTCGGGGGAGCGGTCACGCACCGGCAACGACCGGCCACGGCGTCCGGCGTGACGTTCGTGAACCTCGAAGACGAGACCGGGATGGTCAATGTGGTGTGTTCGGTAGGCCTCTGGTCTCGGTACCGGACGCTCGCCCAGACTTCGTCCGCCCTCCTGATCCGCGGCAAGGTGCAGAACGCCGAAGGCGCGGTGACCGTCGTCGCCGACCGACTGAGCAAGCTCGATCTGAAAGTCGGGTCGCGGTCGCGGGATTGGTGTTGAGGTCTCGACCGGCAAAAGGGTCTCGACTCCGCTCGACCGGCGTGAGGGGTCTCGACTTCGCTCGACCAGCAGAAATAGGATCGACCAGCGGAAATGAGAGTCGAGATCACACGCGCCGCGGTTCGGGGCCGACATAGCGGGCGACGGGCCGGATGATCTTGCCTTCGGCGGCCTGCTCGAGGATGTTGGCCGTCCAGCCGACGACGCGGGCGACGCCGAAGGTAGGCGTGAACATCTCGGGCGGCAGCCCGACCTCGTGCATCAGGACGCCGGCATAGAACTCGACGTTCGCGTACAGCTTTCGACCGGGCTTCAGTTCATTGATCGCCGCCTCGATCTCGGTTTCGACGGACGTAGCCTGCCGGACCAGCGAAGTCCGGTACCGCCGCTGGACAACGGATTTGAGAAGCTCGGCACGCGGATCGTGAGTCCGGTACACGGCGTGACCGAATCCCATGATGATCTCGCCGCGCTCGATCCGGCCGCGGACCCAGTCGCGGGTGTTCGACGGGTCGCCGATCTCCTCCAGCGCGGCGAGCGCCCTGCTCGGAGCCCCGCCGTGCAACGGGCCGAGGAACGCGCCGAGCGCGCCGAGAACTGAGGACGTCATGTCCGACCCGGTGGAGGCAACCACGCGCCCCGCGAACGTCGACGCGTTGAAGCCATGGTCGATCGTCGTGATCAGGTACGTGCGCAGGGAGTCGGCCGACTCGGGGTTCGCTGCCCCAGTCGCCATCCGCAGATAGTCGGAGACGTGATCGGCGTCGGGGTCTGCGTCGAGCACGTCCTTGCCCTGTGAGAGTCGTTGTGCGGCAGCGAGAATCGTGGGGACGACGGCGGCCACCCGCAGCGCGGCGTTGATGCGCTCGGTCTCGTCCATGTCGAACAGCGGCCGATCGCCGACACCGATCGCGGCCAGCGCGACGCGTAGCGCGGCGAGCGGTTCGACGCCCGGAGTCACTACCTGACGCAACAGGTCGACGGTCGCGCCGTCGATCGTGCGTAGCGGCCCAACCCGGCGCGCGAACGCCGCCGACTGCTCCGGCGACGGGAGAGCGCCGAACACCATCAGATGCCAGACGTCCTCGAACGTCGACGAGCGCGCAAGGTCGGTCGCGTCGTACTCGCGGTAGTGGTAGAAGCCCTCCTCGCCTCGGACGTCGCCGATCTCGGTGTCGGTGACGATGACGTTCTTCAAGCCGCGGGGAACGCTGATCGGTGTGCTCATGACTCGATCATCACGCTGTTGATCAATGTCCGCAATGTTGATTGAATCAACCGCGTGGACCAGTGGATCACCACGTCGGAGGCTGCTGCGCGGCTCGGCGTCAAGCGCGGAACGCTGTACTCGTATGTGAGTCGCGGCGTTCTGGAGTCCAAGCGACAGCCGGGACAGTCCGAGTCGTTGTTCAACCGCACTCAGATCGATTCCCTCGCCGACGCGAAACACGACGGGCGACGCGCAGGCGACCGCTTGCTGCGCTTCCGTGCGGTGTCGACGCAGGTGTCGTCGATCCGCGATGGACGGCTCTACCTGCGAGGACGCGACATCTCGGTGGTGTGCGCCGAGATGGACTTCGCGGCCGCCGCACGATTCGTGCTCGACGTGGACGAGCCGCTCCGGGCGCCGACCGTTGAGAACTCGCCGATCGCGGCCGTCGACGTGGAACGACGGATCCCGCTCACCGTCGCGGTGATCGCCGCGCACGATCCGCTCCGCTCCGACCGCACGGATACGTCTTCTCGCGTCCTCGGCTTGGTTCCCGTTCTCGCAGCGGCAGTCCCGGAGATCGACTTCGCGCACCCCTGGGTGGACTTACTGGCGACGACGTTGATCGACAACGGACTCGCCGCGTCGACGACAGCCGCACGAGTCGCGGCGTCGGCGCGCGCCGGTGTCTTCGACGCTCTGCTCGCCGGCTACGCGGCGCTGTCCGGGCCGTTGCACGGCGGGGCGCCCGCTGCGGCGTACGAGTTGGTCAGTGCAGTCGTCGACGGGACGCCCGTCGACCGGGCCTTGGCCGACGCCGTGGTCGAGGGCAGGCTGCCGGGGTTCGGGCACGTCATTTATCGCGGACCGGATCCGCGGGCGAAGATCGTGTTCGACCGCATTCGCCGCGATGTGCCTGATTCAGCTGTGCTCGCCGCTGCCGACCAGATCGTTGCCCGTGCAGGCCGAGCAGTGAACGTTGATCTCGCGAGCGCCGTGATCGCGCGCGAACTGGGCCTCGGTCCGCGAGCAGGTGAAGTCCTGTTCCAATACGGCAGGACGATCGGGATGGCGGCGCACGCGGTCGAGGAGTACGGGGAAGCGCCGCTGCGGTGGCGGGGGAGCAGTGGCGGGTAGGGGTCTCGACCCTTCGACTCGCTCAACTGGATGCGCTGTGGTCGCTGGCATTGACGTGTGGGACTGGGTCTCGACTCCGCTCGACCGGCGGGGGTCTCGACTTCGCTCGACCGGCGGTGGGGGGATCGACCAGCGGTAAAGAAGTTACACTGCGCCGTCGAACCCGTGCTGACGCCACGCTTCGTAGAGGGCGACGCTGGTCGCGTTCGCGAGATTCATCGAGCGGCGGTCGGCGAGCATCGGGATCCGCAGTTGCTCGGTGATGTGCACGTCATTGAGAACGTCGTCGGGCAGTCCGGTGGGCTCCGGGCCGAACAGCAGGACGTCGCCCGCTTGATACTCGACGTCGGTGTGGAAGCGAGTCGCGTGCGAGCTGAAGGCGAACACCCGCTCAGGCTTGAGCCGATCCCACGCGGTCTGCAGGTCCGGATGAACGGTCACGTTCGCCATCTCGTGATAGTCGAGCCCCGCGCGCTTGACCTGCGTGTCGGACATCGAGAAACCGAGCGGCTCGATCAGGTGCAGTTCGCAGCCGGTGTTGGCCGCGATCCGAATCGCATTGCCGGTGTTGGGCGGGATGCAGGGCGCGTAGTACATGATCCGGAACACGGACAGAGTCTATGCCCCAGCCGAATCCCTTGACATACACCGAACATTCGTGCGAGACTCGTATGTCCGCAACAAACAGCGTCGATCATCTCACGATCCGCGAGCACCGTTGCGAATCTCCTGAGGAACTCTGGGTCTGGGATCGCGCGCCGTTACAAAGCGCAGCGACCAACGAGAGCCTCAATGAAGTCTCGACTTCGCTCGACCGACGGAATAACCCGCTCGATCAGCGAAGATGCTTCGCCGACACGGCGAAGACACTCCGCGCAAGCGGAGATACGGGCGAATTCGGAGCCCAAGACCCACGACTTGCACAGCAGTGACGCGCCGCGTCGCTGCCGACTACCCATGCCGAGGAGGCATACACATGTTTACGAACAACACGATCAACACTGACACGACCGATCTCGATCCGAACCAGACCGTCTGGTTCCAGATCGACGACGCCACCGGCTTCTACGTGACCGTCGAGGAGTTCCTCGCCGTCGCACGTTCGCAGCAGTTGGTGGCCGCCTGATCGGTCGTTCCACCGACGCGTGGAACAATGGAACACCGTGACGGCGATTCGACTGGACGGCAAGCTCACCCGAGACGAGATCTTCACTGACCTGAAGGCGCGCGTGGACGTACTCCGCGCGGCAGGCATCACCCCCGGACTGGGGACGGTGCTGGTCGGAGAGGATCCCGGCTCGCAGAGCTACGTGAAGGGCAAGCACTCCGACTGCGCGAAAGTCGGCATCGCATCGATCCGCAAGGATCTGCCTGCCGACATCACGCAGGAACAACTCGACGCGACGATCGACGAACTCAACGCCGATCCGACGTGCACCGGGTACATCGTCCAGCTGCCCCTCCCGAAGCACCTCGACGAGAACGCGGCCCTCGAACGGATCGCACCGGAGAAGGACGCCGACGGCCTGCATCCCATCAACCTGGGGCGTCTCGTCCTGGGCAAGGAGTCGACGCTCCCGTGCACACCGCGCGGCGTCATCCACCTCCTGCGTCGCTACGACATCCCGCTCGACGGCGCACACGTGACCGTCATCGGCCGCGGCGTCACCATCGGCCGCCCCATCGGGCTGCTGCTGACCCGTCGCAGCGAGAACGCGACCGTCACCCTGTGCCACACCGGCACTCGTGACCTCGCCGCCGAGATCCGCCGCGCCGACATCGTCGTCGCGGCGGCCGGCGTCGCACACCTCGTGACCGCCGACATGGCCAAGCCCGGCGCAGCCGTCATCGACGTCGGCGTCTCCCGCACCGACGAAGGACTCAAGGGCGACGTCGCCCCCGAGGTCTGGGACGTCGCCGGAGCCGTCTCGCCCAACCCGGGCGGCGTCGGACCGTTGACCCGCGCCTTCCTGCTCGCGAACGTCGTCGAGCGGGCCGAACAGCAATTGGCCGCCGCGAGCTCCTGATGACAGACGACCGCGTCGACGAGCTCCGGCGAGCACGCCGGATCCACGGCTACATCGTGAACATCCCGTTCTACGTGGTGCTCGCGCTGGTAGCCGTGGCCGCTGTGCTCGTCCTCCTGGACCGTTGGCGCCGCGGCGCCTTCGTGTTCGGGTCGGCGCTGCTGGTCGCCGGCACCATCCGCGCACTGCTGCCGACCCCTCGCGTCGGGTTGCTGCAGATTCGGAGTCGGCCGTTCGACGTTGCGACCATGGCTGTTCTGGGCGCATCCGTGCTCTGGCTTGCGACGTCGATCGACTCGCTGGGGTCCTGAGGGGGTCTCGACTCCGCTCGACCGGCGGAGGAAGGGCTCGAGCGGCGTGTGGGGTCTCGACTTCGCTCGACCGGCGGAGGAAGGGCTCGAGCGGCGTGTGGGGGTCTCGACTTCGCTCGACCAACGGAGGAGGGCTCGACCGGCGTGTGGGGGTCTCGACTCCGCTCGACCGGCGGAGGGAGGGGCTCGACTCCGCTCGACCGGCGGAGGAAGAGCTCGACCAGCGGCAGCGCGCCGCGAGAAGTGTGCGACGGTGGAGTATGCACGAAAACATCGAGACGGACCTGTATCGCCGGTGGATCGACGACATCTGGAACGGTCCGAACGACCGCGCGAAGCTCGCGGAGATCGCGGAGGAGTTCGTTGACGAGGAGTTCGTCGGGCACTGGCCGACGACGGACGTGATCGGTCCGGGGAAGCTCGCGGCGCTGGTCGCCGCGGTGAAGGCGACGCACACCGAGCTCACGTACTCGCTCGAAGTGGAGCCGTTCGGCGGCGATGGATTCGTCGCGGCGCGATGGATCAGCCATGGAGCGTTGCGCGCAGGGGAGACGGACTACTCGTCCGGGAACGACATCCTGCGCATCGAAGACGGGCGACTCGTCGAATGCTGGGTCGCCTCACCCGGCATCTGACTCGGCGGAGTCAGCGACGCTGCGCCCGCGCCAACGCGATGGTCTCGCGCAGCAACTCGCTGATCGGTTCCTTCTCGGTGAGGAAGCCGTCGTGGCCCGCGTCGGACTCGATCACGCGGAGGTCACCGATCGTGCCGGCGAGCTCGTCGGCGATCTGCTGTTGCTGGTAGATCGGGTACAGCCGGTCCGAGTCGATGCCGCCGACGACCGACGGGACGGTGCAGCCGTTCAACGCGGCCTTCCAGCCACCGCGGCCGCGTCCGACGTCGTGGTTGTTCAGCACGTCCGACAACACGACGTAGCTGCCCGGATCGAACCGGGTCTTCAACTTCTCCGACTGGTACTCCAGGTAGCTGGCGATCGCGTAGCGGCCGCCGTTGAGCGGATCCTCGTCGCCCTGCGGCCGGTTCTCGAACCGATCGTCGAGCTCGCGTCCGCTGCGGTACGACAGGTGGGCGATTCGCCGGGCGACGCCCATCCCGGTCATCGGCGCGCGGCCCGTGCCGTAGTAGTCGCCGTCCTGCCAGTCTGCGTCGCCTTTGATGGCGGCGATCTGGGTGGTCTGGGTGCCGATCTGGTCGCCCGACGCGTGTGCGCCGACGGCGAGAATCAGTGCGGCGTCGAACTTCTCGGGGTGGGAGACGATCCACTCCAGTGCGCGTGCGCCGCCCATCGATCCGCCTGCGGCAGCGGCGAATCGGGTGATACCGATCTGGTCGAACGCGATCTGCTCGGAGCGGACCAGGTCGCGGACGGTCAGCATGGGGAAGCGTGAACCCCACGGTCGGCCGTCCGGCGCGATCGATCCGGGACCGGTGGAGCCGTAGCATCCGCCGATCGAGTTCGGTGCGAGGACGCACCACTCGTCGGTGTCGACGGCGGCGCCGCGTCCCACGAGTCCGTCCCACCAGCCGGTCATCGAGAACCGGTCGTCGGCGGGGCCGGTGACGTGCGAGTTGCCCGTCAGCGCATGCAGCGCGAGCACGATGTTGTCGCGCGCAGCGTTGGGACGACCCCACTTCTGAAAGGAGACCGTGACGTCGGCGAGGACCGCCCCCGAGTCGAGGGCG
Source organism: Gordonia zhenghanii (assembly GCF_021738965.1). Lineage (GTDB taxonomy): Bacteria > Actinomycetota > Actinomycetes > Mycobacteriales > Mycobacteriaceae > Gordonia > Gordonia zhenghanii. The sequence goes on from NZ_JAKKOQ010000007.1 coordinate 168,468, forward strand.
AGATCGCCGATGCGCACGACGACGTCTGACCCGTCTGGGCGGTCAGCCCAGTCCGGGTCGAACGTCGTGGCGGCCGGGTCGGCACTCACCGACACCGGACGCCCCCTTGGCGTGCTCGAATCACTTGGCGGCCTTGAAGCCTTCGGTCAGATCGGCGAGGATGTCGTCGATTCCCTCGATGCCGACGGCCAGACGGACCAGGCCCGGGGTGACGCCTGCGGCGAGCAGTTCGTCGCCCGCCAGCTGGCTGTGCGTGGTCGACGCCGGGTGGATCACCAGCGAACGCACGTCACCGATGTTGGCGACGTGGCTGTGCAGCGAGAGTCCGTTGACGAACTTCTTGCCCGCCTCGACACCACCCTCGATCTCGAAACCGATGATCGCACCCTGGCCCTTGGGCAGGAGCTCCTGGCCGCGCTTGTAGTACGGCGACGACTCGAGGCCCGCGTACGATACCGACGTGACCTGATCGTGCGCTTCGAGGAACGCCGCGACCTTCTGGGCGTTCGCGACGTGACGCTCCACGCGCAGGCTCAACGTCTCGATGCCCTGCGCCAGCAGGAACGCGTTGAACGGCGAGATCGCCGAACCGGTGTCGCGCAGCAGCTGGACGCGCGCCTTGAGCGCGTACGCCGGGGCGCCGAGGTCGGCGAAGACCACTCCGTTGTAGCTCGGGTCCGGAGTGGTGAAACCGGGGAACAGGTCCTTGCCGTCACGCTGGACGCGCCAGTCGAAGGTGCCGCCGTCGATCAGGACGCCGCCGATGGAGGTGCCGTGGCCGCCGATGTACTTGGTGGCCGAGTGCACGACGACGTCGGCTCCGTGCTTGAGCGGGTTCAGCAGGTACGGGGTGGCGACGGTGTTGTCGACGATCAGCGGGAGGCCTGCGTCGTGCGCGACCTTCGACAGCCCTGCGACGTCGAGGATCTGGTTGTGCGGGTTCGCGATGGTCTCACCGAACAGGGCGCGCGTGTTCGGCTTGATCGCGGCCTTCCACGACTCGAGATCGTCGGGATCGTCGACGAACGACACCTCGACGCCGAACTTGGGCAGCGTGTAGTGGAACAGGTTGAACGTGCCGCCGTAGATACGGGGGCTGGACACGACGTGCCCGCCGGCCTCGACGATGTTCTGGATCGCGTAGGTCGTTGCGGCCTGACCGGACGACACGAGGAGTGCTGCGACGCCGCCCTCGAGAGCGGCAAGACGCTGCTCGACGGCGTCCTGCGTGGGGTTCATGATGCGCGTGTAGATGTTGCCCGGCTCGGCGAGCGAGAACAGGTTCGCGGCGTGATCGGTGTTGTTGAACACGTACGACGTGGTCTGGTAGATCGGCAGAGCACGAGCGTTGGTGGTCTCGTCGACGACCTGCCCGGCATGTACCTGCGTGGTCTCGAAACTCCAGTTCGCGGCGTCAGACATGGGACGTCATCACTTTCTGTGGTCGGCAGGGCCGTGGCCCGCTTGTTCTGGGTCCGACCTTCGGACCCGCGCTTGCGGCTTCGAAGCTGTTCTCCGGCGCCGCCAGGTCATCACCCGGAGCACCCCACCGCGGTTGGAGGGTTGCCGGTCAGCAAGCCGGGGCTCATCGCTGACACTCATGACCTATCAATGACAATATCGCACCGATATTCGGACATGAGAGTGCCCGACCACCTGGAGGTTAAACCCTTCCGCTGGGGTGTGGGCGTGTGTTATTGAGCTGCGCGAAAAAGGGCGCAGACGACGATGCGCCGCCCACCGAACGGCGGGCGGCGCATCATGGCTCAGAGGCACACATCAGACGATCACATCAGACGATGGAGCGTCCCTCCTTGCGGGCCTCGCGCCACTCCTTGATGAAGGCGCGGACGATCACGGTGAGAGTGCTCAGCGTGATGAGCGGCCAGATCAGCACATAGACAGTCATCCAGAATGCGTTCATTTGCCTTCGTCCTCTCGGTTCGCGGCGACGGAGTCATTCTCCAGTTGATCCAATTCGGCGTCGAGATCCTCGCCCCGAGCCTCTTCACTGCGCTCGTCGAAGTCGCCGGTGCGTACCGCGATCACGTCGAAGTCGAAGCGCGGGCCCTTGTTGAGCATCGTCAAACCGGCGCACACCAAAGTGCTGACCGCGTACGCGACCAGCGAACCCGACAGGACCGCGTACTGGTGCAGGAACCCGATGGCGAACGGAGCGGCGGCGACGATGGAGACGAAGCCGATGACGAACGCGGGCTTCTTGCCGAAGAACCCGAACGCCATCAGGCCGAGCACGACGCCGACGCCGATGGTCGACAGCACGTCGAAGAAGATGCCGACCCAGCCGTCCATCGAGATCCACGAGAAGCGGACCGGGAGGAAGAACGCGAGCGCGACGACCACCGCGACGCTGAACGACATGTTCGTGACGCGGTTCCAGTAGAACGACGCGATCACCGGGAACACCAGGGCGCCCCAGAGAGCACCGACGAACACCAGCAGATCGAGGATGTTCAGGTTGCTTCCCGCGAACACAAGGGCGGCGCAGGTCGCCACGATCATCGTTATTCGGCCGATCAGCACCATCGTCGCCGGGTTGGCCTTCTTCTTACCTGCGATGTTCTGGCCGTAGATGTCGGCCATGACGATCGACGCGAGGGCCGTCATGTCGGCGTCCGCGGTAGAGGCCAGCGAGCCGATGATCATGATGAAGAACAGGCACAGCAGGATCGCGGGCAGGTACGTGGCGGCCATCTGCGGGATCAGGTTGTTGACGTCGCCGTCCATCGGCTCGAGACCCGAGTAGAGCGCGAGCACACCGAGCATGCCGATGCCGATGATCGCCGAACCGTAGCCGAAGGTCGCGGTGATGAACGTCTTCTTGATCAAGTCTTCCCGAACCGCGAACAGACGCTGCGCGATCGTCTGGTTGCCGATCGCGTAGGCGAGGACGGCCGCGATGTACGGGGCGCCCTGGTTGTAGAAGGCATCCGAGGAGAAGAAGTTGCCCTGCGCCTCGGTCAGATTGCCTGCACCCGTCGTGAACAGATCAGGACCGCCCGCGGCGAAGAACACCACCGGAATGATGATGACCACCGCGCCGAGCATGAACACGACCTGCACGAAGTCGGTCAGCACCGAGGCGCGGAAACCGGACCAGAGCGTGTACAGCAGCACGCCGCCGCCGATCGCGATGATGCCCTGGGTGAACGAGAACGGCGACAGCATGGCGACCAGCGCGCCGCCCGCGATCAAGTTGGACGTCAGGCTGATCAGGCTGCCGAGGATGTTCGATCCGGCGAGCAGGAGCTGGCTGGACCGGCCGTGCCGCGCGAACATCACCTCGGCGATGGTGTGGGCGTTCGGTGCGACCTTTCGGATACGGCGACCGAACGGGTAGATGAGCAGGATCATCAGCGCGCCCCACAACCCGTAGTGGATCGGGCCGGAGATGCCGTAGGTGTAGCCGGACGTCGCGGAGGCGTACATCGACGACGCCCAGATCCACGTGGCGGTCATCGACGCGGACGAGATGCCGAATCCGATCTTGCCGCCGCCGGTCATGTAGCCGTCGGCGTTCTCCTTGCGACGGCTGATGCGCATCGCGATGTAGAGGCTGGACCCGAAGAACGCCACGTAGAGCAGCAGGACAATCGGGCCCGAGAGAGTTATCGAGTCTGTCATTGAGGAATCACTTTCACATCGGGCGACGCTGATGCGTCGCCGCCTCGTGGTCGGCGGGATTCACCCTGTGTCAGACGTCCGGCGGCTCCACCTGTCCGGGCGCGGTCGCGAACCGTGCTGCGGGGGCGGGAAACCTGACAAGGAAGCCGGTGACGTTGCGGGCCGTCGGCACGACGGTCCTTTCTCTCGAGCGGAGCCACATTTCGTGACATGGACAGAAGTGTCTTGTACCTAAACTGCGCGGAACATGCGAGTTGCCGCGGTGCGGGAAAAGGTGTGAAGAACCTGTGTACGCACAGGTGGGACGCGGTTCCCGTACCAGTGGGTAACGTGCGGCATCTCACGTTTTCGACGATCTGGGCGACCGGTGTCCGACATCACGGGCCGGAGCGGAATGCATCGCCGCATCGGCTGCGTTGTGACACTGTGCGTGAAACGTCTGTGACCCTCGAAACGGCCCCGGCCACCCCGACTCGCTCCGGCGACTCGGGGCATTCTCCACGTCGGCTGGCGCTCATCGTGATCGTCCTCGCGCTCGGCGGATTCGGCATCGGCACCACCGAATTCGTGGCCATGGGGTTGCTGCCGAACATCGCGGGCGACCTCGGAATCGACGAGCCGACAGCCGGACACCTCATCTCGGCGTATGCGATCGGCGTCGTGATCGGTGCGCCGGTCATCGCCGTGGCCGCATCCCGGATGTCCCGGCGGTCGCTGCTGATCTGGCTGATGGTCGCGTTCACAGCAGGCAACGCGCTGAGTCTGGTGGCGCAGTCGTACGGAATGTTGATGGTCGCGCGAGTGATCGCCGGCCTCCCGCACGGCGCCTACTTCGGTGTCGCCGCACTCGTCGCCGCACACCTCGCGGGACCGGGACGCCGCGCGCAGGCCGTCGGACAGGTGATGCTCGGACTGTCGGTGGCCAACGTCCTCGGTGTGCCTGCGGCGACGTGGCTCGGTCAGCACTTCGGGTGGCGTAGCGCCATCGCGATGGTCGTCGTGATCGGAGTCGTCACCGTCGCCGCGCTGTGGAAGGTGATGCCGAGTCTGAACGACATGGCGACTACGGATCCGCGGACCGAGCTCGGCGGCCTCAAGAGCAGACAGATCTGGCTGACGTTGGTGGTCGGCATGATCGGCTTCGGCGGCTTCTTCGCGTTCTACACCTATCTCAACACCGCGCTGACGACCCTCGGCGGACTCGCCGAGTGGACCGTCCCGATCGCGCTCGCACTGTTCGGGCTCGGCATGGTGACCGGCAACATCGTCGGCGGACGACTCGCCGACCGGCTCGGCGAACGCGCCATCGTGATCGGCATGACCGTTGCGGCCGTCGCCCTCGGACTGTTCGCACTCGTCGTCAGCACCGGCTGGCCTGCGATCATCGTCGCCTTCCTCGTCGGATCCTCGGGGTCGATAGCGCTCCCCGGACTGCAGATCCGGCTGATGGACGTGGCGCACGACGCGCAGACCATCGCCGCAGCCCTCAACCATTCCGCGTTGAACGTCGCGAACGCGATCGGCGCCGCGGCAGGCGGTCTCGTCATCTCACTGGGCTGGGGCTACCGTGCGCCGTCGCTCATCGGCGCAGTGTTCGCGCTCAGTGGCGCGGCGATCCTCAGCGTGGCCGTCCTGGTGGACCGGCGCGGTGCGGCCGCCGGCAGTGGCACTGCTGTCGGCACCACCGGCTAGGGTCGGGGACCGTGACTGCCTCCCCGCTGACCATCGCGACCGTCAACGTCAACGGCATCCGCGCCGCCGTCAAGACGCGCAACGAGAACAACCACGGAATGCTGCCCTGGCTCAACGAGTACTCAGCGGACGTCGTGCTGCTGCAGGAAGTCCGGGCGTCCGAAGCGATCGCCCGCAAGGCGCTCGCTCCCGCGCTCGACGACGGATGGCATCTGGCGATGACCGAGTCGACTGTGAAAGGCCGCGCGGGCGTCGGCGTCTTGTCGCGCAGGGAGCCCACTGCCGTCCGAATCGGGTTCGGCAGCAACGAGTTCGACGGACTCGGCCGGTACATCGAAGCGGACTTCCAGTTCGGTGGGGACACCGTGACCGCGGCGAGTCTCTACCTTCCGTCCGGAGCCTCCCTCACCGACGATCCGAAGGACGTCGAGAAGTACGAGGAGAAGGTGCGCTTCCTCGACGAATTCGGGCCGTACCTCGACGGGCTGCTCGCATCTGGTCGGCAGATCGTCGTCGCAGGCGACTGGAACATCGCCCACACCGAACGCGACATCAAGAACTGGACGGGCAACCGCAAGAACTCCGGTTTCCTTCCACACGAACGCGAATGGGTCGGCGCCCGACTCGACTCGGGGTGGGTCGACGTCGCCCGCGAGCATCACGGCGACGTCGACGGCCCGTACGCGTGGTGGTCGTGGCGCGGCAAGGCGTTCGACAACGACTCCGGGTGGCGCATCGACTACCACTTGGCATCGCCTGCGCTGGCCGGCCGCCTGCAGCGCACCTGGGTCGACCGCGCGGACGCGTACGACCGTCGTTGGTCCGACCACGCGCCCGTGAGTGCCGAGTTCGCCTGACCGGGGCGAAAACTCGGTTGAGCCGATCTGAAACAATCGGTCTATGACCACTCCTTCAGCGACTCCGCGCCGCCGCGTCCTCTCCGGCATCCAGCCGACGAGTGATTCGTTCCACCTCGGCAACTACCTGGGCGCAGTGAAGCAGTGGGTCGAGCTGCAGGAGGACTTCGACGCCTTCTACTTCATCCCCGACATGCACGCGATCACCGTGCCGTTCGATCCGGAGCAGTTGCGGGACCGGACGCGGCGGAGCATCGCGCAGCTGCTCGCCGTCGGCGTCGACCCGAAGCGGGCGACGATCTACGCGCAGTCGCAGGTCCCCGAGATCGCGCAGCTGACCTGGGTTCTCACCTGCATCACCGGATTCGGCGAGGCCGGCCGGATGACTCAGTTCAAAGACAAGTCGGCCAAGGCGGGGCAGGACGCGGCAGGCGTCGGCCTGTTCACCTATCCGATCCTGATGGCGGCCGACATCCTCGCGTTCCAGGTGGACGCGGTGCCCGTCGGCGAGGATCAGCGTCAGCACCTCGAACTCACGCGCGACCTCGCGCAGCGCTTCAACAAGCGCTTCGGCAAGGCGCTCACCGTCCCCAAAGCGCACATCGTCGAAGAGTTCGCGAAGATCTACGACCTGCAGAACCCGACGGCCAAGATGAGCAAGTCGGCCGAGACCGACGCGGGCGTGATCAACCTGCTCGACGATCCGAAGCGTTCGGCCAAGAAGATCCGGTCGGCCGTCACCGACAACGACCGGGTGATCGCGTTCGACCGGGAGAACAAGCCGGGTGTGTCGAACCTGCTGACGATCCAATCGGCGTTGACGCGCCGCAGTATCGACGAGATCGTCCAATCCTATGACGGCAGAGGTTACGGTGACCTGAAGGTCGAGACGGCCGAGATCCTCACCGACTTCGTGTCGCCGCTGAGAGGCGCGGTCGAGGAGATCCTCGCCGACAAGACCTACCTGGACACGATCATGGCGGACGGCGCCGCTCGCGCCCGCGAGGTCGCGGCCACGACGCTCGCCGACGTGTACGAGAAGGTAGGGTTCGTCGCGCCGAAGGGCTGACCCGACCTGCGAGTGACGACTGCCCGCGAAAGACGACGACCCGAGGAACCGCGTGAACCGGATCAAAGCCTTCTTCGCCGGACTACCGGCACTGTTCGAGCAACTCAAAGTGCGTTGGCCGTGGTTGGGGCGGCTGCTCGGCATGCAAGAGCACTACAACGCGCGTCGCGGCAACATGTATGCGGCCGCCATCAGCTTCATCGGCATGCTCTCGCTGGTGCCGATCCTCATGGTGTCGTTCGCCATCGCGGGCTTCGTGCTCGCGAGCCGGCCCGAACTGATCCAGGAGATCACCGACGCGGTGATCGAGAACGTGCCAGGCGAACTCGGCACACAGCTCAACGACATCATCGACTCCGCGATCGACTCCCGCCGCGCCGTCGGCGTCGTCGGTCTCTTGAGCGCCGCGCTCACCGGACTCGGCTGGATGGGCCTCACCCGCAACGGGCTCAGCGACATGTGGGGCGGACGACGCAAGCGCAATGCGGTGGTCGGCAAACTCGTCGACCTCGGGATGTTCGTCGGACTCGGTCTGCTGTTCGCGGCGACGATCGGCCTGACCGTGGCGACCACCGGGCCGATCGGACAGTGGGTGCTCGAACTCCTCCACATCGACGACACCATGTGGGGTGAGGCGCTGCTGCGCTTGGCGTCGATCGTCGCGTCCATCTGTGCGACGTGGTTCCTGTTCTCGATCGTCCTGTCGCAGATGCCCGTGCAGAAGGTCCCGGTGCGGGTCGTGGCGTCGGCGGCGCTGGCCGTCGCGATCATCTTCGAGATCCTCAAGTCGCTCGGCGCGATCTACCTCAAGTCGGTGCTCAGCAGCCCGGCCGCCGCGGCGTTCGGACCCATCCTGGGTGTCATGGTGTTCGCCTACCTGGCCTCACGCATCGTCCTGTACGCGGCGGCGTGGAGTGCGTCCAACCCGAAGAACGCGGAGTACCTGATCACCGACGAGGTGGAGTTCGGCGACGATCCCGAGCCCGAGCCCGTCTACCTGGCTCCGGTGTACGAGGGGTCGCAGAAGCGGGCCGCAGGCGGTCTGGCGGCCGCGGCCGGGATCGGCGCAGCCGTCGGTGCAGTTCTGTCGTGGCGACGCAATTGATCTGACCCGCGCGAGCTAGCCGCGCCGTCGCCTCCGGCGCAGGAGCACGCCGGCCGCTCCGAGCGCGACGACGGCGAACCCGACGAGCGCCCAGGCCGCCCAGTGCGGCGCGGCGTCGTCCTGGTGGTCAGCGGCGTGCGTGTCCGTGTGGTCGGACGACTCCGGGTCGACGAGCGTCCCGACGGACGTGCCCGCAGGCGCGGCGAACCCGTAGTCGAGAATGCGGACCGCTTGGTCCGAGTACAGGTTGTCGAGTTGGTTGACGCCGTACATCTGGACGACGACGAGGGTCCGCCCGTCACGTTCGACGGCGCCGACGAACGTCTTGAGAGCGTCGTCCGTGTAACCGGTCTTGCCGCCGAGCATGCCGGGATAGCCGTCGCGCAGAAGCGAATTGCTGGTGCCCATCGTGTACCCGGGGTGCGGTTTGTCGCCCGGAACGTCCGCCAACGGTGGGAAGCCGGGGAACTCGTAGGTCGGCAGGGAGATCATGTGCCGGAACGTGTCGTCGCTCATCGCGTGACGGAAGATCAGCGCCTCGTCGTAGGGCGACGTCGACATGCCCGCGGCGTCGAGACCCGACGGACTGGCCGCCCGGGTGTCCTTCGCGCCGAGCGCTGCGGCCTTCGCGTTCATCTTCGCGAGCGTCTCGTCGTAGCCGCCGAGTTCGCGGGCGATGGCGTTGGCGCAGTCGTTGCCCGACACCATGACGAGACCCGTCAGCAGGTCGCGCACCGTGTACGTGCCGCCCGGCCCGATGCCGCAGGAGTCGCCCTCGGTCTGGTAGTCCTCGACGGTTCCGGTGACCGTCTTCTCGAGGTCCAACTCGTCGAGGGCCGTCGCCGCGAGGAGCACCTTGATGGTCGACGCCGGGCGGTACCGTCCGTGCGGATCCTTGGCGGCGATCACGTCGCCGCTGTCGAGGTCGGCGATGAGCCAGCCCGCACTCGTCAGGTTCGCGGGCAGCGGTCCGGCTGCCGGGTCGGCGACGATGTCGCACCCGGCCAACGCCTCGCCGCCGACCGCGGGCGTTGGGACCGCCAGGGGAGTGGGGGTCGTGGCGCCCGGCGCGACGGCCTCGGACGTGTCGACCGCAGGCGGCGTGTGCTCCTTGTGCGGACAGCCCGCCGTGTCCGCGTGCGGTGCGGGCACGAACCCCGGGTCGGCGTGTGCGACGCCGCCCGGCAGCGCCAGCGCGACGGCGACCAACCCCGCGGTGAGCACGGTCGCGACTTTTCGGGCATATGAACTGGACATCGCGTACGAGGCTACCCCGCCGGGTTTCGACACGGCTCGTCGCTTGCGCTCCTCACCGGCTCAACCAGCTGCGGGGGTCGAGTCCTTTCCGCCGGTCGAGCGGAGTCGAGACCCCTACCGCCGGTCGAGACCCAGACGAGAGAGCCCCGACCGAACGGTCGGGGCTCTCTCGGGGCTGCAGAGAAAGGTCTGCGGTTTAGCGCGAGAACATCAGGGCGCGCTTGACTTCCTGGATCGCCTGCGTCACCTGGATGCCGCGAGGGCATGCGTCGGTGCAGTTGAACGTGGTGCGGCAACGCCACACACCGTCGACGTCGTTGAGGATGTCCAGTCGCTCGGCGGCTGCCTCGTCACGGCTGTCGAAGATGAAGCGGTGCGCGTTCACGATCGCGGCCGGACCGAAGTACGAGCCCTCGTTCCAGAACACCGGGCAGCTCGTCGTGCAGCAAGCACAGAGGATGCACTTGGTGGTGTCGTCGAAGCGGGCGCGGTCGGCCTGGCTCTGCAGACGCTCGGCGGTCGGCTCGTTGCCCGAGGTGATCAGGAACGGCTTGATCGCGCGGTACGCGTCGAAGAACGGCTCCATGTCGACGACCAGGTCCTTCTCCACGGGGAGGCCCTTGATCGGCTCGATGGAGATCGTGATCTCCTTCGATCCGTCCTTCGGCAGGAAGTCCTTCATGAGGAGCTTGCAGGCGAGGCGGTTGACGCCGTTGACTCGCATTGCGTCTGAGCCGCACACGCCGTGGGCGCAGCTGCGGCGGAAGGTCAGCGAGCCGTCCAGGTAGCCCTTCACGTAGAGGAGCAGGTTGAGCAGACGGTCGGTCGGCAACGCCGGGACGCGGAAGCTCTCGAAGCCCTGCGCGTCGGGATCTTCCGGGTTGAACCGGTAGATCTTCAGCGTGACCATGGTCGCCTCGTCGGGGACCGCGGGCAGCGGCGGCTCGCTGGTCGCTGGATTCTCCAAAGTGGCAGTCATCAGTACTTACGCTCCATCGGCTCGTAGCGGGTCTGGACGACGGGCTTGTAGTCGAGCTCGATGTCCGTGAGCAGACCCTTACCCTTCTTGTACGCCATGGTATGCACCATGAAGTTCTCGTCGTCGCGCTTCGGGAAGTCCTCGCGGGCGTGACCGCCGCGCGACTCCTTGCGGTTGATCGCACCGGCGACGGTCACCTCGGCCAGCTCGAGCAGGAACCCGAGCTCGACGGCCTCGAGGAGGTCGGTGTTGAACCGAACGCCCTTGTCGTGGACGCGGATGTGGTTGTACCGCTCCTTGAGTGCGCGCACATCGGTCAGCGCCCGGTTCAACGTCTCGTCGGTGCGGAACACCGACGCGTTGTTGTCCATGGTCTGCTGCAGTTCGGTGCGGATGTCGGCGACGCGCTCGTTGCCGTGCTCGGAGAGCAGGCCTGCGAGCCATTCGTCGACCATCGCGGTCGGCGTCTCCTCCAACTGGGTGAACGACGCGGTGGACGCGTACTCCGCGGCGGCGATGCCCGCGCGGCGACCGAACACGTTGATGTCGAGCAGCGAGTTGGTGCCGAGACGGTTGGCGCCGTGCACCGAGACGCAGGCGCACTCGCCCGCGGCGAACAGCCCGTGGACGACCTGCTCGTTGTTGCCGAGCACCTGGCCGTTGATGTTGGTCGGAATGCCGCCCATCACGTAGTGGCAGGTCGGGTACACCGGGACGAGCTCGGTGACCGGGTCGACGCCCAAGTAGGTGCGCGCGAACTCGGTGATGTCGGGGAGCTTCTCGTTGAGAACGTCCTCGCCGAGGTGACGCACGTCGATGTAGACGTAGTCCTTGTTCGGGCCGGCGCCGCGACCTTCGAGGACCTCCAGGACCATCGAGCGGGCGACGATGTCACGCGGCGCGAGGTCCTTGATGGTGGGGGCGTAGCGCTCCATGAAGCGCTCGCCGTCGGCGTTGCGGAGGATGCCGCCCTCGCCTCGGACCGCCTCGGAGATCAGGATGCCCAGGCCGGCGAGGCCGGTCGGGTGGAACTGGTGGAACTCCATGTCCTCGAGGGGGAGTCCCTTGCGGAAGACGATGCCCATGCCGTCACCGGTGAGGGTGTGGGCGTTGGACGTCGTCTTGTACATGCGACCCGAGCCGCCGGTGGCGAAGACGATCGACTTCGCATGGAAGACGTGGATCTCGCCGGTGGCCAACTCGTAGGCGACGACGCCGTTGGCGACGGGCTCGCCGTTCTCGTCGGTCGTCATGTTGACGTCGAGTGCGTAGAACTCGTTGTAGAACTCGACGTCGTGCTTGACGCAGTTCTGGTACAGCGTCTGAAGGATCATGTGGCCGGTGCGGTCGGCGGCGTAGCAGGCGCGGCGGACCGGAGCCTTGCCGTGATCGCGGGTGTGGCCACCGAAACGACGCTGGTCGATCCGGCCCTCAGGCGTGCGGTTGAAGGGGAGACCCATCTTCTCCAGGTCGAGCACCGCGTCGATGGCCTCTTTGGCCATGATCTCGGCGGCGTCCTGGTCGACGATGTAGTCGCCGCCCTTGACCGTGTCGAAGGTGTGCCACTCCCAGTTGTCTTCTTCGACGTTGGCCAGCGCGGCGCACATGCCGCCCTGAGCCGCGCCGGTGTGGCTGCGAGTCGGGTAGAGCTTGGTCAGCACTGCGGTGCGGGCGCGGGGCGCGGCCTCGATGGCCGCACGCATTCCTGCGCCACCCGCGCCGACGATGACGACGTCATAGCGATGTTCCTGCATGGTGTTTCTCAAAACTCCTTAGCTGCGGCCGAAGGTGAGGATCGCGTAGGTGCCCAACACGAGGATCAAGATCATCGAGAGGCCGAGCAGCACGTTGAGCCAGAAGCGGGTGCTGTCCTTGCGTGAATAGTCGGCGATGATTGTGCGGACACCGTTGGCGCCGTGGATCTCGGCGAGCCAGAGCATGAAGAGGTCCCAGACCTGCCAGAACGGCTGCTTCCAGCGATCGGCGACGAAGCTGGCGTCGATGCGGTGCACACCGTCGTCGACCATCAGCATGATGAACATGTGGCCGAAGGTCAGGATGATCAGGGCGATGCCCGAGAAGCGCATGAACATCCACGCGTACTTCTCGAAGTTGCCGCCCTTGCGGGGGCGGGGGCTGCGGGGGTTGTCCAGGCTGGCCGGACGGTCGTACTCGGTACCGAGTGTCTTGACTTCAGTCATTGTTTTCTCCCGGTCCTAGAACGCGTGGGTGAACAGGAGCTGCAGCAGGCGAGCGGCAGCAGCGATGAACACGATGGCGAAGACGGTCAGGATCGTCCAGAGCATCTGGCGCTGGTACTTCGCGCCCTTGCCCCAGAAGTCGACCAGGATGACGCGCACGCCGTTCAGTGCGTGGTAGAGCACGCAGAAGACGAGACCGATCTCCATGAGGCCGATGAGCGGCGTCTTATAGGTCTCGATGATCTCCGTGTACGTGTTCTCGTTGACCGAGATGACGGCCGTGTCGAGGACGTGCACGAAGAGGAAGAAGAAAATGGAGACGCCGGTGATGCGGTGCAGCACCCACGACCACATTCCTGGGTCACCTCGATAGAGAGATCGTTTGCGCACCGGTGCAGGTGCGACCTCGGTGGGGGTGCTCATCGCGAAACTACGCCTCCAAAGTCGTTGTCAGTTGCAGGTGTCTCGGGGCGGTCGCGGGGCGACGCAGCGGGACCCATCGCACCTGACTTTAAACCTATGCTGAGGCCTATCGTGAATTGCCCGAACAATGTGATCAGGGTCCTTAAAAATCATTAGGTATGCCTTACCTTTTGTATTCGACGGTTCGGTGAGAGGGAAATGTGACGCACATCGAGTTCGATGTTCTTCGGAATGCGGCGACAACCGCAATGACCAGGGCGTATGCCCCGTACTCTCGCTTTCCGGTCGGCGTAGCCGCTATCACCGCGGAAGGTGAATTGATCACCGCAGCCAATGTGGAGAATGTCTCATATGGTCTAGGTCTCTGTGCGGAAGTGGCTTTGGTCTCAGTCGGTGTTTCCCAAGGTTCTCTTGAAGGACTCGGAGGAGACAGTCGTAAGCGGCTCGTCGGCGTCTCTGTGTGCGACGGCGACGGGCGCACGCTGACTCCGTGTGGACGGTGCCGACAGGTGCTGCTCGAGTTCGGCGGACCCGAGCTGCTCGTCGACGGCGTGGACGGCCCGCGTCCGCTCGGCGACCTGCTGCCCGACGCGTTCGGTCCGGCCGACCTCGATCGGGTGCGGGGGCAGTGATGGACCCGATCGCGGTGATCGCGACCAAACGCGACGGCGGCGAACTGTCCACGGACCAGATCCGAGAGGTGATCGCGGCGTACACGGCGGGCGACGTCGCACCCGAGCAGATGTCGTCGCTGCTGATGGCGATCGTGCTCAACGGGATGGGGAGACGCGAGATCGCCGACTGGACGGCGGCGATGGTCGACTCCGGCGTCCGGCTGGACCTCTCCGGACTGCGTACCGTCGACAAGCACTCGACCGGCGGCGTCGGCGACAAGATCACGCTGCCGCTGACGCCGTTGGTCGCGTCCTACGGGCTGGCCGTGCCGCAGTTGTCGGGCCGGGGCCTCGGCCACACCGGTGGGACGCTCGACAAGCTCGAGTCGATTCCGGGATGGCGCGCCGACCTGACCGTCGACGAGATGCGGGCCCAACTGCGGGAGGTCGGAGCCGTCGTGTGCGCCGCCACCGCCGACCTCGCGCCGGCCGACCGCAAGCTGTACGCGCTGCGCGACGTGACCGGGACGGTCGCGTCGATCCCGCTGATCGCGGCCAGCATCATGAGCAAGAAGATCGCCGAGGGCACCGGTGCGCTGGTCCTCGACGTCAAAGTCGGATCCGGTGCGTTCATGAAAAACCGCGACGACGCCGACAAGTTGGCGCGCGCCATGGTCGAGTTGGGTTCGGACGCAGGCGTCGACACGAGAGCGTTGCTCACCGACATGTCGTCGCCCCTCGGGCGGACGGCTGGGAACGCCGTCGAGGTCGCCGAATCGTTGGAGGTCCTCGCCGGTGCCGGGCCGTCGGACGTGGTGGAACTGACGCTCGCGTTGGCCCGCGAGATGCTCGACGCCGGCGGTCTCGGCGACGTCGATCCGGCCGAGAACCTGCGCAACGGTCGTGCGATGGACACCTGGCGCGCGATGATCACCGGTCAGGGCGGCGACTCCGATGCTCCGCTGCCTGCTCCTCGGCACACGCATGTGATCGCTGCGGAGGCCGACGGTCGGCTGGCCGAACTCGATGCTCTGGCTGTCGGCGAGGCTGCGTGGCTCCTCGGCGCCGGTCGCTCACGTCCGGGGGACTCCGTCTCCTATGCTGCTGGCGTCACCTGGCACGTCGGTGTCGGTGACGAGATCCGGTCGGGCGACCCGCTGTTCACGCTGTCGTTCGACGACGAGTCCCGCCTCGATCGTGCAGTCTCGCGGTTGGCCGACGCTGCCGTGATCGCCGACTCCGCGCCGAGTCCCGGCTCGCGGTTGCTCGGTCGCGTGACCCGCTGATCGCGTCCGTTTTCATCGTTGATCGAGCCCGCTTTCCCCGTTGATCGAGCCGCTTTCCCGTTGATCGAGCGGAGTCGAGATCCGCTGTGCGCCAGTTGTCTCGACTTCGCTCGACCAGCGTGTGGGTGCGCCGTGTGGGAATGTTTCCGTCGCGTTGAGGGCTGGTTCCCGTTGATCGAGCGGAGTCGAGATCGGGTTCGATCAGCGCTGCCGGTACGACTTCGGGAGCGGGATGCCTTCGGCCTTGAACACTGACCGCAGGCGCGTCGGGTAGTCGGTGATGAGGCCGTCGACGCCGTACGACAACTGCTTGCGCATGTCGGACTTCTCGTTCACCGTCCACGGGATGACGCGGAGGCCGGCAGCGTGGGCGCGGTCGACGAGCTTGCTGTCGGACAGTTTGAACGCGGGCGAGAGGATGTCGAAGCCTGCCGACTTGGCGGCGGCGACGACGTCACCGCCGGAGCGCTCGAAGCTCGCGGGTCCGAGCCACGCGGACTTCGGCTTCCACGTGGTGTCGTCGTAGAGGGCGACGAGCGGGATGTTCGGCGCCTGCGCGTGAACCAACGGGAGGCTGCGCCAGTCGAAGCTCTGGATCTCGACCTGGTTCGTCAGGTGCGCCTTGCGGACCTCGCGGAGGATCGACGAGACGAAGACGGCTGGCTTCGCGCTCCGCGCGCGGTCTTCGGCTTCGATCTTGGTCTCGATGTTGAAGCGGACGCGGTTGTTCTTGTACTTCGCCGCCAAGTCGAACACTTGGGGGAGCGTCGCGATGCGGTTGCCGAGGACTGGCTTCGCCTCGGGGAAGTCGGCCAGGCGCTTATCGCAGATCAGCGTCTGGATCTGTCGGTGAGTCAGATCGTGGACGTCTTTGCCGACATACGGGAACTGGCGGTCGCCGGGGAACGCGGGCAGGGTGTCGCTGCACTTGTCGGCCTGGATCTCCGGGTCGTGCCAGAGCATCGGCACCGAGTCCTTCGTCATCACGACGTCGAGTTCGAGCGTGGTGACCCCGAGCTCCAACGACCGCGCGAAGCCGTACAGCGACTCCTCGGTGTGCTCGCCGCGCCCACCGCGGTGCGACTGAAGCTCCACACTCTTGTTCTCGGAGGGCGCTGCATGGACAGGGCCGGCGACGGCGGTTCCGGCGGCGATCGCCGCGGTCACAGCGGCGACGGCGAAGCGGGTGAGACGTGAGGTCATGGCGGTGACGGTAGCGGCGGAAATGGAATTCTCGGCGACGCCTGCGTGGCGGCGGGTTGACCGGGTGGTGTCATCCGTTCGTGGTGGGGCCAAGCCCCCCGCTGATCGAGTTGCCTCCCCGTTGATCGAGCCCCGCCCTCGTTGATCGAGCCCCGCCCTCGTTGATCGAGCGGAGTCGAGATCCGTTGTGCGAGGGCCTCGACTCCGCTCGACCAGCGAAGCTGTCTCAACAGACTCCGCTCGACCAGCATGGGACCGCTCGACCAGCGGATGCGGGCGCGGGCAGATACGGTCGAGCCATGATCACCGTCGAAGAATGCCGGTTGGCGCCCAAGGTACTTCTGCACGACCATCTCGACGGGGGCCTGCGGCCGTCGACGATCCTCGAGATCGCGAGGGAGACCGGATACGACAAGCTGCCGGCGGACGACGCCGTCGAACTGGCCGACTGGTTTCGGACCGCGGCCGACAGCGGGTCACTGGAGAAATACCTGGAGACCTTCGCTCATACGGTCGGGGTTATGCAGACGGCGGCCGCGCTCGAGCGGGTCGCGCGCGAATGCGTCGAGGACCTCGCCGCCGACGGCGTCGTGTACGCCGAGATCCGGTTCGCGCCCGAACAGCACCTGGAAGGCGGGTTGACGCTCGACGAGGTCGTCGAAGCAGTCCTCGCCGGATTCGAGGCGGGGCGGGAGGCCGCGCGCGCAGACGGCCAGGGCATCGTCGTCGGCTGCCTGGTCACCGCGATGCGGCACGCGGCGCGGTCACGCGAGATCGCCGAACTAGCGGTCCGCTTCCGCGACCGCGGAGTGGTCGGGTTCGACATCGCAGGAGCCGAGGCCGGCAACCCGCCGAGCCGTCACCTGGCCGCCTTCGACTACCTGCGCGCCGAGTGCGCGCACTTCACGATCCACGCAGGTGAAGCGTTCGGGCTGCCGTCCATCCACGAGGCGATCGCGTTCTGCGGCACCGACCGGCTCGGGCACGGCGTCCGCGTCACCGACGACATCGATCTGAGCGACGGTCTCGACGGCGCGATCCTCGGACGAGTCGCGAACTATGTGCGCGACAAGCGGATTCCCCTCGAACTGTGCCCGAGCAGCAACGTGCAGACCGGGGCAGTCGCATCGATCGCCGACCACCCCTTCGACAAGCTGGCGCGGCTCCGCTTCCGCGTCACCGTCAACACCGACAACCGCTTGATGAGCGACACCACCATGAGCCGTGAGTTCATGGTGCTGCACAAGCAGTTCGGTTACGGCTGGGCCGACTTCGAACGCTTCACCGTCAACGCGATGAAATCGGCGTTCATCCCGTTCGGGGAGCGACTGACACTGATCGACGACGTCATCAAACCTGGCTTCCGAGTGTTGATGGGGTAGAAATCAAAACGTTTGCGCTCGAAGGTGTCCTGAGGACACCTTCGAGCGCAAACGTTGAGAGAAATCTCTATCCGCGTTTGGTGAGTCGGTCCTCGAAGTCGTGGACCAGTGCGCGCCACTCCTCGGCTTCGTTGTCGTACGGGCCGGACGGGGCCAGACGCTTGGGATCCGGGTTGATCGCGTAGTCGGCGAACCAGCCGAGCGGGGTGGTCGACGCCAGCGTCTCGTTGACCGTCTCGATGTCCGCGTAGTCGGCGGCGTCGGTCAGCAACTCCACGGCCAGGTCCATCTGGCGCGATTCGACGCGGCGCGGGCCGTCGAGGATGTCCTCGTCGATGCCCTGCAGCGCGTACACGTTCTCCGGCAACACCTGGTACTCGATCTCGGCGGTCTCGGCCGCGCTCCGCACGTCCGCGAAGGTCGAGAGCTCGGCGAGGTCGTGGTCGGAGTTGCTCGCCAGGAAGCGGGTCAGCGCACGCTCGGAGCCGAAACCGAAGATCTGGCCCTTCGCGCCGAGGAACAGCGGGTCGTCGCCGAGGTAGCAGCGCAGCGTCAGGAATTCGCCTGCATCCGTGTAGATGCGGATCGGGTCGATGCCGACAGCGGCCCAGAAGTCGTCTTCCTCGACTTCGTCCTCGTCGTCCTCATCCGAGTCCTCGTCTTCGTCGTCGACGCCCTCGTCGCCGTCCAACTCGTCGATGTCCTCGTCGGGCTCGTCCTCGTCCTCGGCCGATGCGGCCGCAGCGAGTTCGACGTCGGCTGCCTCGACGGCGCTCGAGTCGACCTTCGGCTTGGACACGACGTCGTCGAGTGCGTCGATCACGTCGTCCCAGTGCTTGGCGATGATGCGGCCGATACGAACCCACTGGTCGATGCCGTCGCGGCCGGAGAAGTTGTTGGTCCCGACTGCCACCGCACCGAGAATCGGGTTGCCGGTGAAGAACTTGACGATCGGAGTCAGGTCGCAGACCTCGCCGATTATCCGCACGATCTCGAGAGCGTCCTCGAGTTCGGCGACCACCTCGGGCTTCGGGTCCTCAGCGGCCAGCTCGGGCACACCGATCAGGTCGTACGAGTGACGGTCGTCGGGGACGAGTTCATCGGCCTGAAGCTTCCTGATGGTGTCCCACGCGGGGTGATCGGCGAGGTCGTTGTCGTCATCAGCGCGCACGAAGGCGGCGAGCTCCGCAACGGAGTCGAGAACGTACAGATCCTCGTCGAGCCCAAGGAAGGCCTCCCACTCGTCGTCGCCCTCGCGCCAGCGCGGGGCCCATAGAGTGAACAGGTTTCCTTCGGTGAGTCCGAGTTCAATGGGGACAATGTCTCCGGCCATGCCCACAGAGCGTAGTCATGTTCGGTTGATCCTGCTCACCGCCCCCGCCTCTACGGCGCCGACGATCCGTGGATCGGGAGCAGAGGCGGGGGACCGGAGCAGCCGAAATCAGTTCTCCATACCGTCTTCCGGTGACATCGGCGCAGGTGACATCGGGTCGGACGGGGACATGGAGTCGGACGGTGTCATCGAGTCGGACGGGGACATGGAATCGGGTGCCATCGTGTCGGACGGCGCCATCATCTCGCTCGTCGGACTCATCTCGCCGGACGCAGGCGCGTCGTTGTCGTCGCCGTCGCCGCACGCGGTGAGAAACGCGAGCGCCGCGGCCGCCGCCAGCAACCCGCCTGCCACTGGGCGACGTGCCTTGGACAGAACCGGACTCGTATTCGACATGGTGTGACCTCTCCTCGGGTGACGGCGCGCGGACCGCGCCATCTAACCTGTGGTTCGGAGCCGGACCGGCGACGGATGGGTGGAGATCTCGCACCGATCCGTAGACGGCGCGGCATCGAATCAAGGATGTGAGATCTGTGGACGAGACCGACACCCGCGCGGCACCCGACGAACTGCTCGAACGGGTCGCGGCGGGCGACAAAGCGTCGTACGCCGAACTGTTCGACCTGCTCGCGCCACGCTGCCTGGCCCTCGCGCGCCGCGTCGTGGTGAGCCGGCCGCTGGCCGAGGAAGTAGTGCAGGACGCGTGGCTGCAGGTGTGGCGGACGGCGTCGACCTTCGACCGTTCACGCGGTTCCGCGACGACGTGGGTGACGACGCTGGTTCATCGCCGCGCGGTCGACACCGTCCGTCACGACTCGGCTGCCGCTCGCCGAGACCTGGCATATGAGGCGCGCAGACCGACCGGATACGACACTGTCAGCGAGTCGGCCGTCGACCGCGACGAGGCCCGCCGCGTCCGCCGCTGCTTGGACGGACTGACGACCAAACAGCGCGAGGCTATCGACCTCGCCTACTTCGGGGGTCGCACGTATGGGGAGGTCGCGGGCGATCTCGCGGTGAACCCGGCGACGGTGAAGACGAGGATCCGCGACGGCCTGCAACGGCTCCGCACCTGCATGGGAGGTCTGTGAGAAATGGCATCGAAATCTGACGACCATCCCGTCGACCTGCTCGGCGCTCTCGCGGTTGACGCTGTGGACGACGTCGAACGACGACGTCTGATGCGTCACGTCGACCGATGTGCGCAATGCCGCGCCGAACTGGACGCGCTGACCGAGACCGCAGCGTCGTTGTCGGTCGAGGAGGAGGCCGTCGACGACGACCTGCGCAGTCGGGTCCTGGCTGCGGTCGACGACGAGCCGCAGCGACGGAGATGGTCGCCCGCAGCATTCGCCGCCGTCGTGGTCGCCGCCGCGGTGGCCGTCGTCGTCAGCGTGTCCGTCGTCGTCTGGGCGAACCACCGGGACGACGCGCAACCCGCCATCGCGCAGCCCTCGACCTCGCAGGACGACACCATGAACCAGGTGCTCGCGGCCCCGGACATGCGTAAGGCGACCGGTGAGGTCGGCGACGGATCGGTCGCCGCGATGTACTCACCGTCCATGCGGGCGACGGTCGTGTCCGTAGACGGACTGCCCGGCGTCGATCCGAACATGGGCTACCAGGTGTGGATCACGGTGGACGATCAGGTCAAGAGCGCCGGAGTGGTGCGGGCAGGCGACAAGTCGTCGGTGATGATGACCGAGATGGGCACGCCGGTGGACGTCGGGTTGTCGGTGGAGCCGATGGACGGCTCGCCGGAGCCGACGTCGTCGATGGTGGTGTCGTTCCCCGTCGACTGAATCGCCCCGTCGACTGAGGCGGATGCGCGACCCATCCGCGGGCCGCGCCGCGTCGAACTCCAGATGTAGGGGCTCACACGATGTGGGTCCGCGAAACGGAGGAGACGTCGTGCTGTCGGTGATTCTGGTCGGGCTGGCCGGTGGACTGGTGACGGGTGTGTCGCCGTGTGTGCTGCCGATGTTGCCCATCGTGTTCGTGACGGGCGGATCGGGACGCACCGTGACAGCGGGTGCACCAGAAGGGGATCCGAGCGCGGCGGGCACGACGACCCTCGCGCCGCCGAAGGCTCCGCCGAGGAGTCGTCTGCGCACGCCGCTCATCATCGCGGGCATCGTGACCAGCTTCAGCGTGATCTCGCTGTTCGGGACACTGCTCCTGAGCGCGCTCGGCCTGCCCGACTCGTTTCTGCGGTGGACGGGCATCGTGTTGTTGGTGGCGATCGGCGTCGGACTCGTCGTTCCGCCGATCGCGCACGCGCTGGAGCGACCGTTCGCGCGGATCCCGGCATGGACCAAGCCGTCGGAGAAGGGCGGACCGTACCTGCTCGGCATCGGATTGGGCACGCTGTACGTGCCATGCGCGGGACCCGTCCTCGCCGCGATCGCAGTGGCCGGCGCGACAGGCCAGATCGGTTGGCGCACCGTGGTTCTGACGATTGCCTTCGCCGTCGGTGCGGCCCTGCCGCTCGCGGTGTTCGCGGCGGCGGGCGAGCGGTTGGGCCGTCGGCTCGCCGCCTACCGGAGTCGGCAGCGCACGTTCCGGACCATCGGCGGCGTCGTGTTGATCGCGCTGGCCGTGGCACTCGCTTTCGACGCGCCCGCGCGCCTGCAGGCCGCGCTGCCCGGATACACGGCGGCCGCCGATCGTGCGCTGTCGCAGTCGGACGCCGTGGACACCGCATTGGGGCGCGACACCGGTGGCGCCGGGGCGTGCATCGGGGAGGGCTCCGGTCTCGCCGACTGTGGCACCTCACCGGGATTCGACGGCGGCGGCACGTGGTTCAACACCGCCGACGGTGCGCCGCTGACCCGGGCCGACCTCGCGAACAAGGTGGTCCTCGTCGACTTCTGGACGTACTCGTGCATCAACTGTCTGCGCGACGGTCCACACGTGCGCCGCTGGTACGACGCGTACCGCGACGCAGGCCTTGTGGTGGTCGGCGTGCACACCCCTGAGTTCGCGTTCGAGAAGGACGGCGGCAACGTCGCGGCGGCGATCGGCGACGAGCACATCGACTACCCGGTGGTGCAGGACAACGACTATGCGATCTGGAACGCCTTCGCCAACCGGTACTGGCCGGCGAAGTACCTGATCGACGGGCGCGGTGAGATCCGCGCAGCCAGCTTCGGCGAAGGACGGTACGACGAGGTGGAGGCCGACATCCGGACTCTCCTCAAGGACGCGAACCCGAACGTGACGCTGCCTGCTCCGGTCGACACCAAGGACGACGCCGTGCCGACCGGTGCGCAGTCGCCGGAGATGTACCTGTCACCGGGCCGGTCCGCGGCGTCGTACGCGGGATCGGACGCGCTCGAGGTCGGCACCGGTGACTTCACCTTCGGCGACTCGCAGCCCGCCGACACGTTCAGCCTGTCGGGCCGATTCGAGGTGACCGACGAGTCGGTGATCGCACGCTCGGGCGCGCGGGTTCGCTTGGTGAGCACCGCCGACGATGTGAACGCCGTGCTCGCCGGGTCGGGTCGTGTCGTGGTCCACCAGGACGGGCGCCCCGATCGCAGTGTCGACGTGTCGGGCGTTCCGCGCCTGTACCGGCTGGCCGACGGCGGCGACCGCGACCGCACGCTGACGTTCGACGTCCCCGACGGCGTCGCCGTCTACACGTTCACGTTCGGCTGAGGAACGGCCCGAGTCGTTTCGCCGCGACACGCCGACGCCGATGGAACCGGACGCTCGTCTGCTGCGTCTGACTGAGTATGAAGACAGTCACAGTTGAACCAACAGCGGTCGGTCAGGCGACGGGCACCCAGCAGCGGGCCGCCGACCAGGTGGCGACGCAGGCGAACGCCGAACGCATCGACACGGGGACGCTCGCCGCGACCTTCGGTCTGATCGGAGCGGGATTCCTGTCCGCACTCGCCGAGGTCGGCGCGCAACGCACCCGCACGCTCGACACGTTGCGCACCGCGCATTCGACGACGTCGTCGAAGACCGCCGACGCCTCGCGCGCCTACTGCGACTGCGATGAGGCCGGAGCTCGGGCGGTGGCGGTATGAGCGCCGCGCTGCTGATCGCACCGCTCAAGATGCTCGTGTCGGTGCTGGGGACCGGTGTGCTTCCGCCCGGTGCGACGACGGCTCTCGGGCAGGCGCAGACGACGCTCGGCGCGGCGGCAGACGAGTCGACGCGCACGGTCGCCGCAGTGGACGCCGGATGGCACGGCGCCGGGGGACAGGCCGCATCGTCGACGGCGAAGACGCTCGCGTCCGCCGATTCCGCGGTCGGTCAGGCCGGAGTCGACGTCGCGACCACCATCGAGTCGGCGGCGGGACACGTGCGGACCGCGAACACCGCGCTCAACGCTCTCGTCGACTCGTTCGTGTCCGCGGCGTCGGCGGTGCCCGCGATCGCGACGCCCGCCGGTCTGGCGACTCTGGTCCCGCTGGCGCTCGACCACATCGCACGCGGAGTGCAGGTGGTCCAGACCGCGCAGACCGAGCTCGAAGCCGACACGGTTGCGCTCGGCAGGCACAACGCGCCCGCCGACGTGACGGGTGTCTCGGGGACCGGAGCGCAGTCGGCCGCTGTCGGTGGGGAGGGCACCAAGATCGTGCTGCCCGACGGATCGACGGTGTACGCGCCGAACGAGCGAGCGGCGACCGCCGTCCGCGCCGCGCTCAGCGTCCAGGGCACCCCGTACGTGTGGGGCGGGACGAGCACCGACGGCTTCGACTGCAGCGGATTGACGCAGTGGGCGTATCAGCAGGCTGGCGTCGACCTCCCGCGTCTCGCACAGGATCAGGACACCGCCGGGTACGCGGTGTCCCAGTCGGACTTGATGCCGGGCGATCTCGCCGTCTGGTCCGGACATGTCGCGATGTATGCCGGGAACGGCCAATACGTGGAGACGGGTGGCGACCCGGTCGGCATCACCCCGCTGTACACGAACAACGCCGGACAGTCGTTCGAGGGCTTCTACCGGCCGCACACCTGAGCCCGCACGTGACCCCTGCGCCCCCGTTCGGCTCGCGGCTTACACTTCTCCCCATGACGACCGCCTCCACTTTCGACGTCCGCGTCGTCGACCATCCGGTGACGCGAACCTGGCTGACCATCCTGCGGGACGAACGGACCGACAACTCGGCGTTCCGCAGCGCGCTCTCGCGGCTCTCCTCGATGCTCGTCTACGAGGCCCTGCGCGACGTGCGCGTCGACGAGATCGACGTGAGGACTCCCGTCGGTGTCGCTCCGGGTGCGCGGCTCACGGCGCAGCCGGTGTTCGTGCCAGTGCTGCGCGCGGGCCTCGGCATGCTCGACGCTGCACTCGACGTGGTGCCCGACGCACGCATCGGCTTCGTCGGCGTCGCCCGCGACGAGGAGACCGCGCTGCCGTTCGAATACCTCGCGTCGCTGCCCGAAGACCTGTCCCAGCAGTCGGTCTACGTCCTCGACCCGATGCTCGCGACCGGCGGGTCGCTGATCCACACCCTCGACCTGCTCGCCGCGCGTGGCGCTCGCGACATGACCGCGGTGTGCGTCGTCGGAGCTCCCGAGGGGCTCGCGGCTCTCGAGGCCAGCGACCATCGGCTGCGGGTGGTGATCGGCGCCGTCGACGACGGCCTCGACGACGCGTCGTTCATCGTTCCCGGGCTCGGCGACGCGGGCGACCGGCAGTTCGGGCCCCGCTAACCGAATGCAAAACGTACGGCGCCGCGAGTGGATGCTCGCGATAGTTCTCGCCGCGATCGCGGGCGGACTCGACGCGATCGGCTTCCTCGATCTCGGTGGATACTTCGTGTCGTTCATGAGCGGCAACACCACTCGGATGTCGGCGGAGGTCGTCGACGTCGGGTGGGGCGTCGCCTGGCACGCCGTCGGGCTCGTCGGCCTGTTCTTCATCGGAGCCGTCGCCGGATCGATGCTCGCGCAGTATCGCGACGGGCGGGTCACCGTGCTCGCCGCATCGACTCTGCTCGTCGCGCTCGCCGCCGCACTCGGCATGTGGTCCGCGGCGCCGTTTCCGCCGATCCTCATCGTGGCGGTCGCGATGGGCGTCATGAACGCGACCTTCCTGCGCGACGGCGAGGTGGCGATCGGCGTCACCTACATGACCGGAACCCTGGTGAAGGCTGCGCAACGGCTCGGAATGGCTTTGCTCGGCGGACCGCGGTGGCTGTGGATCCGCTACCTCAGCCTCTGGGCGGCGTTGGCCGCGGGTTCACTGCTCGGCGCGTGGGGTTACTCCGCGTGGGGCGACGGAGCACTGTGGCCGGTGGTCACGGTGATGGCGGTGTCGACCGTCGTCGTCTGGCGTATGCGCAGTCAGTCGACCCACGCCTGAATCATGGTCTCGACGTGCGGGGTCCCGTCGGGTTCGGTGATGAGCAGCGACGACGTGCTGACCTGGTAGGTGGTGCCGCCGTTGACGGCCGTGAACACGTCTCCCGACCGGCTGGGGTAGCCGATCTCGACGGATCCGCCGTCGGCGGCCCCCTTGTAGTAGTTGCGACCCTCTTGCGAGCCGACCTGGCAGATGACGACCTGGGACCGGTCGGTGTAGCCGATGAAGACCGCAGCGTCGTCGGCGTTGCACTGTGCCGACGATCCGACGAAGCCCTGCCAGGTGGCGCCGGACACCGACGGCGATGAATGCGCCGTTGTCGGTGCGGGTGCGGCGGTCTGCTGCGGTGTGGTGGGAGCCTGCGACGGCGGCTGGGTGACGGTGACCGTCGACTGCGAGGGCCGATCCTGATTGGTCTCGGACTGACTCGCGGGAGCAGCGGTGTCGGTCTCGTCGGACTGCGAGTTCGCGTAGACGAATGCGCCTGCGACACCGCCGATCAGCACGAGGACGCCGACGACGATGGCGACGAGCACGGCAGGCGACGCGAACGGCGAGCGTTTCGGGCCGTGCGGCGGCATCGGGTAGGTCATCGGTTGGGGTCCTCCCTGAGTTCGACGGTCGCGACGTCGTCCAGCGCTCGCTGGAGTTCCCCCGACGCGTCGGCGCGTATGCGCTCAACACTAGTGCCCGGGTAGGGCCTCGTCATTTGTCCGTAGATCTTCACTTTGGGTTCGGTCCCGCTCGGCCGCACGAAGACCCGAAGTGTCTGCGCCACCCCGCCGGTCGAGCCCCCTCCGCCGGTCGAGCGAAGTCGAGACCCCTCTCCGCCGGTCGAGCGAAGTCGAGACCCCACCAACTCCACCCCGTCGGTCCGCGGCCCGTCGCCGCGGACCGCATAGTCGTCGACGGTCACGTCGAACCCGACGAGGACCTTCGGCGGGTTGGTGCGCAACGTCGCCATGAACGACGCGATCTGGGCCGGGTCGTCGAACCGGAGGGAGCGTTGCGCGGTGACGTAGACGCCGCGGCGCTGTGCGAGCCGGTCGAGGGCGGCAGCCAATCCGCCGCGGACCGCCCAGTCCTGTGCGATCCGCGCGCAGGCAACGGCCGCGCTGATGCCGTCCTTGTCGCGGACTGCGTCGGGGTCGACGCAGTGGCCGATGGCTTCTTCGTAGGCGTAGACGAGCGGTTCACCTGCTCGGACAAGCCATTTGAACCCGGTGAGGGTGCGGCGGGCGTCGGCGCCGCGGGCCAGCGCGTCGTCGTGCATCAGGGTCCCGGAGACGATCGAGCTCGCGACGACGGGAGCGGGTCCGCCGCGCTGGAGTGCCTCGTCGAGGATCGCGGCACCGAGGAGCGCACCGGTCTCGTCGCCGGTCAGCATCCGCCAGCCCGCACCGTCGCGGACGCCGACGGCACAGCGGTCGGCGTCCGGATCGAGGGCGATCGCCAGGTCGGCGTCCACCCGTGCGGCGGTCTCCAGGAGGAGGTCAGCGGCTCCCGGCTCCTCGGGATTGGGGAACGCGACGGTGGGGAAGTCGGGGTCGGGCGCGAACTGTGCGGGCACCGGATGAACGTCGTCGAAGCCCGCCTGCCGCAGCGCGTCGACGACGAGGGCTCCGCCGACGCCGTGCATCGCGGTCACTGCGATGCGGATGTCCGGGCCGTCGGTCGCCGGGAACCGGACGCGGAGCCTCGCGAGGTAATCGTCGCGGACGCGGCGGGCGCGGTCGTCTGGCTCGACGGTCGTGCGCGGAACGTCGTCGCCGACGGTGCGGATCGCCTGCTCGATCTCGCGGTCGGCGGGCTCGACGAGCTGGGCTCCGCCGTCGAGGTACACCTTGTAGCCGTTGTCGGCCGGCGGGTTGTGCGAGGCCGTCACCATGACGCCTGCGACTGCTCCGAGCGCCCGGCACGCGAACGCGACGAGCGGCGTCGGCCCCGGATCGGGGAGCGCGACGACGTCGAACCCGCTGGCGGCCAACACTTCTCGGGTGACTGCAGCGAAGTCTTCGGAGCCGTGGCGCGCATCGCGTCCGACGACGACGGTCCCGCCCGCGTGGTCGTTCGCGGTGAGCCAGGCAGCGAGACCCGCCGTCGCGCGTGTCACGGTGGCGACGTTCATCCCGTCCGGACCGTCCTGGACGGGGCCGCGCAGGCCTGCGGTGCCGAACGCGAGCATCAGGAGCGACTGCCGATCTCGCGGACCACCGACGCGAGGAGTCGGCCCATCCGGGCGGCCGAATCGCGTCCGACGGCGAGGACTTCGGCGTGGTCGAGCGCCTCCCCGGTGATGCCTGCGGCGAGGTTGGTGACGAGGGACAGGCCGAGCACGTCCAGGCCCGCGGCACGCGCGGCGATCGTCTCGTGGACCGTCGACATGCCGACGAGGTCGGCGCCCATGGTGGCCAGCATCGCGATCTCGGCAGGCGTCTCGTACTGGGGTCCGGGCAGTCCGGCGTAGACGCCTTCGGCCAAGCTGGGGTCGATGCGTCGCGCGGCGTCGCGCAGGGCAGGCGAGTACGCGTCGACCATGTTGACGAAATGCGCGCCTGCCAGCGGCGACCGTCCGGTCAGATTGATCTGGTCGGCGATGAGGACGGGCTCGCCGACAGCCATGCCGGGCCGGATCCCGCCTGCTGCGTTGGTCACCACGACGGTGTGTGCGCCGGTCGCGGCCGCGGTCCGGATCGGGTGCACGACGCGCGCCAGATCGTGGCCCTCGTAGGCGTGGATGCGGCCGAGCATCACCAGCACCCGCACCCCGTCGACGTCGATCGACGCGATGGTGCCCGCGTGCCCCTGCGCGGACGGCGGGGTGAACCCGGGCACGTCGAGCATGCTGACCTCGGCGGACGGCGTGCCGATCGCGGCAGCGGCAGGCGCCCAACCCGATCCGAGTACGACGGCCACATCGTGACGGGGGCAAGCGGTCTCGGTGGCGACGGTGTCGGCGGCCGCGACTGCGGCGGCTTCGGGGTCGAGGGTCGGATCCATGGGTCAACCCTAAGATAAGGTTTTCAGCTATGCCGTACTTGAACGTGACCGACGACGCTGCCGAGCTCTACCTGGGGGCGCAGGGCTCCGAACTGGACGAGGCGAACCCGGAGAACCGTTTCCAGCTGGAGTGGATCGAACAGGTCACCGCGCTCGTCGACGAGGCGATCGCCGCCCGCAAGCCGCTGATCGTGTCGGCGACCGGCAAGTTCTTCACCAACGGCCTCGACACCGATTTCGTGTTCGCCAACGGCGACAAGCTGCCGTCGTACCTGGACACCGTGCACCAGCTGTACGTGAAGTTCCTGACCGTCCCCGCGCCGGTGATCGTGGCGATCAACGGTCACGCGTTCGGTGCGGGCGCGATGCTGGCGCTGTGCGCTGATTACCGCATCATGCGGTCGGACCGGGGCTTCTTCTCGCTCCCCGAAGCCGCGCTGAACATGCCGTTCACCCGCGGCATGGCGGCACTCGTGCGGACCCGGACGCCCGATGCGACCGCGACCGAGGCGATGCTGACGAGCCGTCGGTACGGCGGCGACGACGCGGTGTCCGCGGGAATCGCCGAAGAGGCGGTCGCGGCGGACGCACTCCTGGAGCGCGCGCGTGAGGTGGCCCGCGAGCGCACCCCGCTGGTCGGCGACAACCAGGCGACGATCAAGCGCGGGCTGCGTCTGCCGCTGTTGGAGGATCTGAACACGCCGACCCCGGCGACCCTCCTCTGATGCTTCCCGTCATCTCCGACTGGCTCGACGCCAACCTCGACCGCGCGATCGGGTGGCGCCGGGAACTCCACGCGTCGCCGGAGCTGTCGATGCAGGAGACGAAGACGACGGCGACCGTCGTCCGCATCCTCACCGAGGCGGGCCTGTCACCGCGCGTGCTTCCCAAAGGCACGGGGGTGGTCTGCGACCTCGGGCCGACCGACAAGCCCCGTATCGGACTGCGCGCCGACCTCGACGGCCTACCCGTGCCCGAGCAGACCGGGTTGCCGTTCGCGTCTCGTAACGAGGGCGTCTCGCACTCGTGCGGGCACGACGCGCATTCGGCGATCCTGCTGGGCGTCGGAACGCTGCTCGCCGAGATCGATCGCGGCGCCGGCCTGCCCTTCGGCGTCCGGCTGCTGTTCCAGGCTGCGGAAGAAGTGATGCCCGGCGGTGCGCTCGACGCCATCGACGCGGGTGTCGCCGACGGACTCAGCCGCATCTTCGCGCTCCACTGCGAGCCGCACATCCAGGTGGGCTCCGTCGGGCTGCGGGCCGGTCCGTTGACGTCGGCCGCGGACCGCGTCGAGGTGCACCTGCACGGGCCGGGCGGACACAGTTCGCGGCCGCACCTGACCAACGATCTGGTGTACGCGATGGGCGCGATCGTCACCGGTGTGGCCGGCGTCCTGTCGCGGCGCGTCGACCCCCGTTCGGGCACCGTCGTCACCTGGGGTGCGGTGCACGCGGGCAACGCGCCGAACGCGATCCCGCAGGAAGGTCGTATGCGGGGAACGGTCCGTACCGGAGACCGCGACACCTGGCAACTTCTGGAACCGTTGGTGCGCAGCGTGATCGGCGAGATCGCCGCACCGCTCGGCGTCGCGTGTGACATCACTTACTTCCGCGGTGTGCCGCCCGTGGTGAACGACGCCGACAGCGTCGCGCTGATGCGACGCAGTGTTGAGGCGCTCGGTCCCGGCGCGGACGTCGACACCCCGCAGTCGGCGGGCGGCGAGGACTTCGCCTGGTATCTCGAACGTGTCCCCGGTGCGATGGCGCGCCTGGGCGTGTGGAGTGGAACCGGTCCGATGTGCGATCTGCACCAGCCGAACTTCGACATCGACGAGCGCGCCATCGGAATCGGGATCGCCGTCATGGCCGGGGTCGCGCTCGGTGTCTGAGCCTCGGTTTTCGGGAGGCGGCGCTTTCCGGAGTCAGTCGTCGTCGAGCGGCGCGTCGGGTCCTGGTCCGACGTTGCGCGCCTCGTGCAGACGGAGTCGTTCGACGTAATCGGCTGGGGCACCGGCGATCTCGGCGGCGTCGGCCATGACTCCGAGGTATCGGGCCGACGGTAGTCCGCCCTCGTAGCCGTCGATCACATACAGCCAGGCGAGAACCGGGCCGTCTGTGGTGTCGACGCGGGCCCGCACCTTGCGGTGAACGCCGAGTTCGGTGCCCTCCCACTGGTCGAGGTTCTTCTCGTCCTCGGCGGGGACGTCGTAGAGGACCACGAAGACGCAGGCGTCGCGGTCGTCACGGTCTTCGGTGACGGTCGCGAGGGAGCCCTCCCACCCGATGTCGTCGCCCGCGAAGGTCAGTCGCCAGCCCTTGAGCCAACCGGTCGATGACATGGGGGAGTGCGGCGCCCGCTGCAGCATCTGCGCGGGATCCATGTTCGAGGCGTAGGCGGCGTAGATCGGCACGGGGCCAAGCCTATGCGCTCGCGCGATGCGATGCAGCCGTGACCCGGCTAAGTTTGTATGGCCAGCCCCGTCGAGAGTCAGTCATAGGAGAGTGTCACAGTGTCCAGAATCGTGATCATCGGCGGAGGCCCTGCGGGCTACGAGGCGGCTCTGGCGGGAGCGGCATACGGCGCCGACATCACGATGATCGACTCGGACGGCCCGGGCGGTGCGTGCGTGCTCTGGGACTGTGTGCCGTCGAAGACGTTCATCGCGTCCACCGGTATCCGCACCGACGTGCGACGTGCCCGCGATCTCGGCGTCCACGTGCAGGTCGACGCGTCGGCGATCGACCTCCCGCGCATCCATCAGCGGGTGAAGGATCTCGCGTTCGCCCAGTCGGCCGACATCCGCGCCCGCCTGACCAGCGAAGGCGTCAAGATCGTCGCAGGCCGCGCCTACCTCGCGAAGACGCAGCCCGGAGTCGGAGCGCACACCGTCGTCGCCACGCTGCCCGACGGCTCCGAAGAGCGGTACGACGCCGACGTGGTCCTCATCTCGACCGGTGCGTCGCCGCGCGTGCTGCCGACCGCGGTGCCCGACGGCGAACGCATCCTCAACTGGCGTCAGCTGTACGACCTCGAAGTACTGCCCGACCACCTGATCATCGTCGGCTCCGGTGTGACCGGCGCCGAGTTCGCGCACGCCTACACCGAGCTGGGCGTCGACGTGACCCTCGTGTCGAGCCGCGATCGCGTGCTGCCGCACGAGGACGAGGACGCGGCTCTCGTCCTGGAGGACGTGTTCTCCGAGCGCGGTGTGACGCTCATCAAGCACGCCCGCGCCGATCGGGTGACGCGCGACGCCGATTCGGCGACCGTCCACCTCGCCGACGGCAAGGAGGTGACCGGATCGCATGTGCTGATGACGGTCGGCTCGGTGCCGAACACCGACGGCGTGAACCTGGAGGAGGCCGGCGTCGACGTCGATCGCAACGGCTACATCACCGTCGACAGGGTGAGCCGCACGTCGGTGCCGGGCGTGTACGCCGCGGGTGACTGCACCGGCCTGCTCCCGCTGGCCTCGGTCGCCGCCATGCAGGGACGCATCGCGATGTATCACTCGCTCGGCGAAGGCGTCAGCCCGCTGCGACTCAAGACGGTCGCATCGGCCATCTTCACGCGGCCCGAGATCGCGAACGTCGGGGTGTCGCAGAAGGCGATCGACGCGGGCGAGTACCCGGCGCGCACCGTCATGCTTCCGCTCAAGACCAATCCGCGCGCCAAGATGAGCGGTCTGCGCCGCGGCTTCATCAAGATCTTCTGCCGCCCCGCGACGGGTGTGGTGATCGGCGGCGTCGTCGTCGCGCCGAATGCGTCCGAACTGATCCTGCCGATCGCACTCGCGGTCGAGAACAAGCTGCAGGTGTCCGAGGTCGCGAACACGTTCTCGGTGTACCCGTCGCTGTCCGGGTCGGTCGCCGAGGCGGCGCGCCAGCTCGTCCGACACGACGACCTGGACTGACGGCCGACCTTGGCTTCTTCCTGGTCCGAACTCGCCGCACGTGAGCACCGGGCGTCGGTCGTCGTGCTCGCAGGCGGCGTCGCCCTGTATGCGATCAACGTCTATCTGACGACGAGTCTGCTGCCGAACGCCGTCGCCGACATCGGCGGCGAAGAGCTCTATTCGTGGACGATGACGGTGTTCCTCGTCGCATCGGTCATCTCGTCGATGCTGGTCAGCTTGGTGCTGTCCCGATTCGGTGCGCGGTGGGCGTACGTCGCCGGGTTCGCGGGCTTCGCAGCGGGCACCGTGATCGCGGGCCTCTCGCCGACGATGGTCGTGATGCTCATCGGGCGCGGCGTTCAGGGGCTCGCGGGCGGTCTGCTCGTCGGCCTCGGTTTCGCGGTGGTGCGCACCGTGCTGCCCGCACGTCTGTGGCAGCGGTCGATCGCGCTGATGTCGGCGATGTGGGGTGTCGGGAACGTGATCGGGCCGATCGTCGGCGGCTTCTTCGCGCAGATCGGCGCCTGGCGTGGCGCGTTTGCACTGCTCGCCGTGATCGCCGTCGGTCTCATCGCCCTCACCTTCCGAGCGCTGCCCGCCGGGTCGGGGGAGGCGTCGGCGGACGGCGTCCCGTGGGGTTCGCTCGTGCTGTTGACGGGCGCGGCCGCCGCGGTGTCGATCGCCTCGATCGTCGACGGCGCAGCCACCGTGATCCTCCTGGTGGTCGCACTGGCCGCGGGCGCGGTGTTCGTCCTGTACGAACGCGGCGCGTCGAACCGAGTGCTGCCGGAGATGACCTACCGCGGCCGGTCGCCGCTGCGCTGGATCTACCTCGGCATCATCGTCCTCGCAATGGTGTCGACGATCGAGATGTTCATCCCGCTGTTCGGTCAGCGGATCGGCGGCCTCGGCCCGTTGGCCGCCGGGCTCCTCGGCGCCGCGATCTCGTGGGGGTGGACTGTCGGGACGCTGTCGAGCAGCGGCGCGGAGAGCGAGAAGATGCGTCGCGTCGTCCGGGTCGCGGGCCCGCTGATACTGGGCGCCGGACTGGCCGCCTACGGGCTCCTGCAGGTGGACGATCCGTCGGTCTGGGTGATCGTCGGCTGGTATGCGACGCTGCTGTTCGCCGGAACCGGGATCGGCATGGCGATCTCACACTGGTTCACCGCCGGGATGCGCGTGAGCACCGACGACGCCGAGGCCGCGCAGGCTTCCGCGGGCCTCAACACCAGCCAGCTGATCGCCAACGCATTCGGCTCCGCCATCGCTGGCGTCCTCGTCTCGTTGGGCGGACCCGACGTCGTCGGCTCGGCTCGCGTCCTGACCTTCGGCTTCGCCGCTCTGGCCCTGGTCGGCGTGCTCGTCGCCTTCCGCGAGTTCGCCGCCGCGAAGTCCTGGCAGCTCGGCGCCGGCGCGCCTCGAGAGCGCGACGTCGAGCTCTAACCCTCTCGTTGGTGCCTAACCCTCTCGTTGGTGTCAGTGGGTGACATCGATGGGAGGGTTAGTGGCATTTCGGGCAGCTTTTGAACTGCCCCTGCCACCCGCGGTCGTGAAGGGCCTTCGCCAACTTGCGCGCGGTGACGCACGGTCGGCCGAACACTTGTCCCGTGCCGAGGCGGAGCGTGAGTCGGCCAGCGGAGATGGCCGCATCCAGATCTCGTTCAAGGTCACGGTCGCGGGCCTGGGCGGAGTCGTGGAATCGCCACCCGTCGAGTTCGACGATGAGGTCGTGGTCCGGGTAGTCGAGATCGCGCAAGCCCTTTCGTCCGACGGTCGTCGGTGCCTGCCGGATCGGCTTGGGAAGGCCGTGGGGTCGTTCGACGTCGGTGAGGTACCCGTACTCGAGAACCGAGCACGTGCCGTCGCGGATGTCGATCAAGACGTCGTGCAAGAACGTGCGCCACCGAATCCTGGACCGTTCGGCCAGGGCGTGGAGTAGTCGGTCCGCCGTAGTGATGCGCGCATTCACGGCACTCGTCAGCGCGTCGATCGCGTCGGTCTGGGTGGCGGCGGCCGACGCCACGTCGAGAACGGCTTCGACTACCCGTAGACGTGGCGGTCCCAAATTCCACAGGACGGACGTGCCGAGATCGGCCCGACGATGTGCCACCACCCCGCGCCGCCTCTTCACAGTCCGGTTCTCGTCGATGACGATATGAATAACCGAGCCGGGATCAGGCAGCGCCGAGGTGTGCCCGAGCGCCGCCGGATACGCGTCGAGCACCGCCGCCCATGCGCGCTGTCGCCAGGTCATTTCGCCGGTGTGATCGACGTATATCCCCGGGTAGACCACGGCCCACTCACGTCGTCGGATCAGCCGTCGGATGTCGTTGGGGTCCAGGCCGTGTTCGAGTGCCTGCCGGCGCGCGATGACTCCGTCCTGCGCAGCGAGCAGGCTCGCGACAGCGACCAACGACCCCTCATGTACCCCCGTCATAGCGACAGCATGACGAGCCGCGTGGCCAAGGAAAAGGCCATCTCAGCATCTGTGGATAACTCTCGTGCCACTAACCCTCCCATTGGTGTCACCCACTGACACCAACGAGAGGGTTAGGCACCAAACGAGCGTTCAGGCGGCGAGGAGCTCGTCGATCTGGTTGATCGCGCTCGACGAGCCTTCGACGACGCCCATGTCGAGGACCTGCTGGAGTGCGTCCGCGCTGCTGAACGTCGCGGTGTACACGGCGCGGGTGCCGCCGTCGGCCGCGGAGAACGCGTAGTGGTTCTCGCCGACAGGCATCGAGTCGTCCGGGTTGAGGTCGGCGTCGGCGAAGCCGTCGCGGAAGGTGAACGAGGACGGGGGGTCGACGGCGAGGAACTCCCACCATCCGCCGAACTTGTCGCCTTCGGGCGAGGTCATGTAGTACGTGGCGCGGCCGCCCGGTGTGAAATCGTGCTCGACGAACGTCGCCGGGTACGTCGGCGGTCCCCAGATCTTCTCCAACTGGCGGGGATCGGCGTAGATCTCCCACACGCGCTCGACCGGTGCGGCGAATTGAGCGGTGATCGTCAGAGTGAGGTTGTCGGTATCGGTGGTGACGTCGATGACAGGCATGGTGTGCTCCTAAGGCGTGGGATGCCCCGGGGTCGGGACACGAAGGGTTTCAGGGGTTCTCGGTCTTCTCGACGGCGAGTAGCTCGTCGATCGCGGCGATTCGGCCGCGCCAGATCTGTTCGATGTCGGCCAGCATCGAGGACACCGAACGCACAGCCGCCACGTCGCCGGTCGCCAACTGTTGGCGTCCGTCCCGTCGCTTGGTCAGGAGTCCTGCCTTCTCGAGGACCGCGACGTGCTTCTGTACCGCGGCGAAGCTCATGTCGTACTTCTCCGCCAGCGCGCTGACCGAATGCTCGCCCGCCAGGACACGGCGCAGGATGTCGCGTCGAGTCCGGTCAGCGAGCGCGTGGAACAGGGCGTCCGCTCTGTCCTCATCGATCTCGGCCATGAACTAAATATACAACTAAATGGTTGTATGTCAAGGGGTGGCTTTGCGTTGCGTCGCGGTCTGTCGCGCTCGCGCTACGCCAGACCGAAGCTGTGTTCCACGGCCTGATTCCAGCCGGCGAACAGCTCATCTCGCTGGTCGTCGGGCATCGTCGGCTCCCAGCGGCCGCCTTCGGACCAGTTGGCGCGGATGTCGTCGGTGGACTCCCAGTAGCCGACGGCGAGACCGGCCGCATACGCCGCGCCGAGAGCAGTCGTCTCGTTGACGACGGGACGGACCACGGGGACGTCGAGGATGTCCGACTGGAACTGCATCAGCAGTTCGTTGACGACCATCCCGCCGTCGACCTTCAAGGTGCTCAGCG
Organism: Gordonia zhenghanii; assembly: GCF_021738965.1. Classification (GTDB taxonomy): domain Bacteria; phylum Actinomycetota; class Actinomycetes; order Mycobacteriales; family Mycobacteriaceae; genus Gordonia; species Gordonia zhenghanii. The sequence continues at coordinate 204,541 of NZ_JAKKOQ010000007.1, forward strand.
TGACGCCGGAGTCTGCCTGCATCGCCTCGATCACCTCGCGTGTCTGATAGGCGCTGGCCTCCAGCACCGCGCGGGCGATGTGGTTTCGGTTCGCGAAACGAGTGAGGCCGACGATGACGCCGCGGGCGTCCGCGCGCCACCTCGGCGCGAACAGGCCGGAGAATGCGGGAACGAAGTAGACGCCGCCGTTGTCGTCGGCCTTGCGCGCCAACTCCTCGACCTGCGCGGCACTCGAGATGAGCCCGAGGTTGTCACGCAGCCATTGCACGAGCGAGCCGGTCACCGCGATCGACCCCTCGAGCGCGTAGCGGGCGTCGTCGTCGCCGATTCGATAACAGACCGTCGTCAACAATCCGTGGTCGGAGTAGACGGGTTCGGTACCGGTGTTGAGCAGCAGGAAGTTGCCGGTTCCGTAGGTGTTCTTCGCCTCGCCCGGATCCAGGCAGGCCTGCCCGAACATCGCAGCCTGCTGATCGCCGAGGATCCCGGCCAACGGCACGCCGGGGAGCGCGCCTGCCGAGCGCAGCGGCGCGATGACGCCCGAACTGCTTCGGATCTCCGGGAGCATCGACATCGGCACGCCCATCTCGGCGCAGATCTGCTCGTCCCACTCCAGCGTGCGCAGATCCATCAGCATGGTGCGGGACGCGTTCGTCACATCGGTGACGTGCAGGCCGCCGTCGACGCCGCCGGTCATGTGCCAGGCCAGCCAGCAGTCCATGGTGCCGAACGCGAGCTCGCCGCGTTCGGCACGCTCACGGGCGCCGTCGACGTTGTCGAGGATCCACCGGATCTTGGGACCCGCGAAGTACGCGGCCAGGGGGAGTCCGGTGCGGGTGCGATAGCGGTCGACGCCCTCGTCGCCTGCGAGCTCCTTACACAGGGCGTCGGTCCGCGTGTCCTGCCAGACGATCGCGTTGTGGACCGGCTCGCCGGTGGCCCGATCCCAGACGACCGTCGTCTCGCGCTGATTGGTGATGCCGCACGCGACGATGTCGCCGGGCAGGAGTTCGACCGCAGCCATCGTCGCCGCCGCGACGCGCCGAGTGTTTCGCCAGATCTCCACCGGGTCGTGCTCGACCCAGCCCGCGCGGGGAAAGATCTGCTCGTGCTCCAACTGCTCCGATGCGACCACTCGACCCGATTTGTCGAACACCATGGCTCGCGTGGACGTGGTGCCCTGATCGATTGCGACGACGTACTTTCCGCGTGAACTCACGGCCACAGTGTGTCATGTCACATCGCGACTGCGGGGCCCTACCTGCGTCGTAGTAGGCTCGCGCGCATGGAGACCGAGTTCAATCCGGACCGCCCTGCCGACCTCACCCCCGCATACCGAGACGAGGCGTGGCGGCGGCTCGGCAGCGAGCAGTTCGACATCGTCGTCATCGGCGGCGGCGTGGTGGGAGTCGGTGCAGCGCTCGACGCGGCGACCCGCGGACTGCGTGTCGCGCTCGTCGAAGCCCGCGACATCGCGTCGGGGACGTCGAGCCGGTCGTCCAAGATGTTCCACGGCGGGCTTCGGTACCTCGAACAGCTCGAGTTCGGGTTGGTCCGGGAAGCGCTCCGCGAACGCGAACTGTCGCTGCGGCTCCTCGCGCCGCACCTGGTGAAACCGCTGCCCTTCCTCTACCCGTTGACGCGACGGGTCTGGGAGCGCCCGTACGTCGCCGCAGGCCTGTTCCTCTACGACCGGATGGGCGGAGCCAAATCCGTTCCGGGCCAACGGCACGTCTCCCGGTCGGGGGCACTGCGCGTGGCGCCCGGGCTCAAACGCAAGGCGCTGATCGGCGGCATCCGCTACTACGACACCGTCGTCGACGACGCTCGACACAGCTTGACGTTGGCGCGTACCGCGTCGAACTACGGCGCGGTGATCCGCACTTCGACCCAGGCCGTCGGCTTCCTCACCGAAGCGGATCGGATCAAGGGCGTCAAGGTCCGCGACAGCGAGACCGGCGCGACCACCGAGATCGCCGCGCACTGCGTGATCAACGCGGGCGGCGTGTGGACCGACGAGGTCCAGGCGCTCTCCAAGCAGCGCGGCCACTTCAAGGTCCGCGCATCCAAAGGCGTCCACATCGTGGTTCCGCGCGACCGGATCGTCAGCGAGAGCGCGATCATCCTGCGGACCACGGATTCAGTCCTGTTCGTCATCCCGTGGGAGACCCATTGGATCATCGGCACCACCGACACCGACTGGAACCTCGACCTCGCGCATCCGGCGGCGACGCGCAAGGACATCGACTACATTCTGGACCGCGTCAACGCCGAACTGGTCACCGAACTGACGCACGACGACATCGAAGGCGTCTACGCCGGACTCCGTCCACTGCTCGCCGGTGAGGACGAAGGCACGTCGACGTTGTCGCGCGAGCACGCCGTCGCCGTCGTCGCGCCCGGCCTCGTGTCGATCGCGGGCGGCAAGTACACGACGTACCGGGTGATGGGCGCCGACGCCGTCGACGCCTGCGTCGACTTCTTGCCGTCGCGGGTCGCGTCGTCGATCACCGAACGGGTGCCGCTCGTCGGCGCCGACGGCTACTTCGCTCTCGTGAACCAGTGCGAGCACCTGGGGCAACGATTCGATCTGCACCCGTACCGGATCCGCCGCCTGCTCAACCGGTACGGATCGACGTTCGACGACGTGCTGAACTACGCGGACGAGGACGAGTCGCTGCTGCGGCCGCTTGCTGCCGCACCTCAGTATCTGCGCGCCGAGATCGTCTACGCCGTCGCTGTCGAAGGCGCGCTGCACCTGGAAGACGTCCTGGCCCGACGCACCCGAATCGCGATCGAGTACAGCCATCGCGGCGTCGACTGTGCAGGCGAAGTCGCCGAACTCATGGCCCCGGTCCTCGGGTGGGACGAGGCGCAGACCGATCAGGAGGTCGCCACGTACACCGCTCGCGTCAACGCGGAGATCGCGTCGCAGCGTCAGCCCGACGACGCGTCCGCCGATGCCCTGCGCGCGGCGGCACCCGAGGCCCGCGAAGAGATCCTCGAACCGGTTCCCGTTCCGGACTGAGTCCGCCGACGACTTCGGCACTTTGTTTCGGCCCTACGCCGAAACAAAGTGCCGAAGTCGTGGGAGTTGTCAGCCCATCCGCGGGTCGTAGTTCATTCGCAGCCCGCGCGGGGTTGAGGAGAACCCGGCGGCGCTCAATTCGCGGCCGAACGGCGTCGACAGCACCGCCCGACCGTCGACCTGGTCGACGTGGATGCGCGGCACGCGCCCCATGCGCACCGCTGCGACCACCTCGGCGGCGGCCGCCGCGAGAACGTCGACGTCGTCGGTGAAGGTCAGCACCGTCTTGCCGCCTCGTTCGATGAACACCGCGAGGTCGCCCGCGACGACGACGACTGCGCCGGCCTTGCGGCCGGGTCGGTGCCCGGACTCCGCTTGCGACGGCCAGGCGAACGCCGCACCGTACGGGTTCGCCGGGTCGGTCGAGGCCAGAAGGACGGCTTCGGTGCGTTGCTCGCGCGGCACGTCGACTTCGTCGCGCAGGCGGTCGACGGTGTGCCCGGCCGCGAACTGCGCGCCGCCCAGCCCGTCGACGTAGTAGCCGCGCCGCACCTGCCCACTGTCTTCGAAGACGGTGAGCGCCTTGTAGATCCGGGAGAAGCCGCCGTCGATCTCGCTGACGGTCACGGCGCCCTTGGTGACGACGCCGAACCGTTCGAGCAGGATGTCGCACGTGGCCGCAGCCTGCGTCGTCGCGTCGATGTGCTGACGCCGCAGCGTCGACCACCGCCCGCCGAGCAGCGGCGGAACGCTGGCCGAGCCGTCGACCCCAGCGAGATAGCGCGAGGAGAGGCGAGCCGTGCGCAGGCGAGGGGCGCGGCCTCGCGATGCGTGCGACGGCGTCGACGGGCGGGACCGTGTCGGGTTCAACGCCGCGCGCACCACCGAGAACGAGTCGTTCGTGATCCGGCCGGACCACACCAGCTCCCACAGTGCGGTCTGCATCGACGCGTCGTCGGTCGCCGCGGCATCGCGCAGTTCCGGTGCGCGCAGCCCGTGACCGCCGTCGAGCGCGGCGAGGAGCCGTTCGTGGACGGCCGACAGTTCGACGTCGTCCGCATCGCGGAGGGTCAGCGGTGCGGCGTCGCTCAAGTGCAGGGCGATCCACCCGTCCGCGCGACCGATCGCACCATGCCCGGACCAGGTGACCTCACCGGACGACAGCAGTTCGTCGAGCATCGACGGCCGGTAGTCGCGCACCCGCGTCGGCAGGACGAGCGTCTCCCATGCCGACGCCGGGATCGGGTGTCCGGCAAGCTGTTCGACGACCTCGGCCACGCCCGACACCCCGGTGAGACGGGACCGGTCGACGACGTGCTGGCGGTCCAGAAGGAACCGGGAGAACGCCTGGGGCGACACGGGTTCGACCTCCGCCCGGCCGGCCGCGAGCGAGCCGCGCCGCAACTGCCCGAGGACCTCGCTGTGGCACCACTGGGTCTGCTCCCGATCCTGGTGGGGGACGAACTCGCCCTCGAGCACCATGTGCCGGCCGGCGAGCGAGTCGAGAGCACCGGCCACCACGGCCGGAGCCATCCCCAGGGAGTCGGCGGCCTCGGTGACGGTGAACGGTCCGTGCGTCCGCGCGAAGCGATGCACCAGGTCGCCGACCGGATCGGCGACGGCGACCAGGAAGTCGGTCGGGACTCCGAGGGGGACGGGGACGCCGAGTCCGTCGCGGAGTCGGGCCGCATCCTGAACCGCGGCGACTAGGTCCCGCCCCCGATGACGCACCGCGATGGCGCGGCCCGACGCCACGAGTTCGTCGAGCGCCGCGGCCGCGTCGACGTCGTCACGGCAGCGGGCCGACACTTCGTCGACGGTGAGTGGACCGAGCCACCTCAGCAGGTCGTCGACGTCCTCGGTGTCGCGCGCACGCCGCTCGGGCGCCAGCCGCTGTAGCCGACCGACGACCGTCGCGATCACTTCGGGGTCGAGTAGTTCACGCAGGTCGACGCGCCCGAGCAGTTGAGCGAGGAGCGCGGTGTCGAGCGAGAGTGCGGTGGCACGACGCTCCGCCAACGGCGCGTCGTCGTCGTAGATGAACGCACCGACGTAGCCCAACAGCATCGATGCCGCGAACGGCGACGGCGACGCCGTCTCGACCTCGGCCACCCGGACCTTGCGAGACCGGATACGGGTCAGCAGGTCGACTAGGGCGGGCAGGTCGTACACGTCGGCCAGGCATTCGCGGACGGTCTCGAGGATGATCGGGAAATCCGGGAACTGGGCGGCCACCGCGAGCAATTGCGCGCTGCGTTGGCGCTGCTGCCAGAGTGGCGCCCGCTTGCCGGGGTCTCGCCGGGGCAGCAGGAGTGCACGAGCGGCGCACTCGCGGAACCGCGACGCGAACATCGAGGTGTCGGCCAGCGCGCGCGTCACCTGCTCTTCGACGTGATCGGGGTCGATGTCGAAGACCTCGGCGCCCGGCGGGGAGTCGTCGGTGTCGGGGAGGCGGACGATGATCCCGTCGTCAGCGGCCGTCGTCGCGCCGTCGATCCCGAGGCGTGCCGCCAGCTGTGCCGCGATGGCCGACGCCCACGGCGCGTGGACGCGCAGCCCGTACGGTGAGTGCAGGACGAGGCGCCAGTCGCCGAGCTCGTCCCGGAACCGTTCGACGACCAACGTGCGATCGGTCGGGAGCGTGCCGGTGGCCTCGCGCTGCTCGTGCAGAAGCGACGACAGATTGTTGCGGGCGCGCTGACCCAGACCCAGCCGGTCGGCCTGCTTCGCGAGCTTGTCGTCGTCGGCGATCGATCCGACGAACTTGCCGATCGCCGCACCGAGCTCGGCTGGTCGGCCCTGCGAGTCGCCGATCCAGAACGGGAGCCGACCAGGCATGCCGAAGGCGGGCGTCACCAGCACTCGGTCGTGCGTGATCTCCTCGATGCGCCAACTCGACGCCCCCAACGCGAAGACGTCGCCGACCCGCGACTCGTAGACCATCTCCTCGTCGAGCTCGCCGACCCGCCGCAGCTGCCCGCTCGCATCGCTCCCGGCGCCCGCTAAGAACACCCCGAACAGCCCACGATCGGGAATGGTTCCGCCCGACGTGACGGCCAGCCGCAGTGTGCCGCGTCGCGCGGTGAGGACACCCGCGACGCGGTCGTAGTCGACGCGCGGGCGGAGCTCGGCGAACTCGTCCGACGGATAACGGCCCGAGATCAGGTCGAGGACGCCGTCGAAGACGTCGCGGGTCAGATCCGCGTAGGGCATCGACCGGGTGACCGTCGCATACCAGTCGTCGACGTCCACATCGTGTGCCGCTGTCTCGGCGATCGTCTGCTGCGCGAGGATGTCGAGCGGATTGGCGGGGACGGCGATGGACTCGATCTCGCCGCGGCCCATTCGATCGACGGTCACCGTCGAATGGATGAGGTCGGTGCGGTGCTTCGGGTACAGGACGCCGCGGCTGATCTCGCCGACCTGATGTCCGGCACGGCCGATTCGTTGCAGCCCGGACGCGACCGACGGCGGCGACTCCACTTGCACCACCAGGTCGACGGCGCCCATGTCGATGCCCAGTTCGAGTGAACTCGTCGCCACGACGCACCGCAGCCGACCCGACTTGAGATCGTCCTCGATCGCGGCACGCTGATCCTTGCTCACCGACCCGTGATGAGCACGCGCCAGAACAGGCCCGCTCGCTCCGCTCCCGGCGCCCGTGTCATTGGGCCCGCTCGCTCCGCTCCCGGCACCCGATCCAATCCCGGACCCCGACACGTACGACGGCATCCCGCCCGGCACCGCGGAATTGGTCCTGGCCGGATCGCTCGGCTCGCCGACGCGGGCGACGGCGATCTCGTTGAGCCGGGCCGTCAACCGCTCGGCGAGACGGCGTGAGTTCACGAAGACGATCGTCGATCGGTTCGCCTCGATCTCGTCGACGATCGACTCCTCGATGAACGGCCACAACGAGCCCGCGGTCGGGGAGAACGCGTCGTCGAGTTCCTCGGCGCCGACAGGAGGCGACGGGAGGTTCGCCATGTCGTCGACGGGCACCTCCACACGCAGGTCGAAGGTCTTCGCTGCCCGCGGTTTGACGACAGTGCACGGCTGCGACCCCGACAGGAACCGCGCGACCCGCTCCTCGGGGCGGACCGTCGCCGACAGGCCGATGCGTTGCGCGCGGTGGGGCAGCAGTTCGTCGAGTCGTTCGAGCGACAGTGCGAGATGTGTGCCGCGCTTGGTCGATGCGACGGCGTGCACCTCGTCGACGATCACCGTGTGCACACTCGTCAACGTCGAGCGCGCCGACGACGTCAACATTAGATAGAGCGACTCGGGGGTGGTGATCAGGATGTCGGGCGGTTTCCGCTGCAGGGCCCGGCGGTCGGTGGCTGGAGTGTCGCCCGACCGCACACCCACGGTGACCGACGGCGGCGGAGCATCGAGTTCGGCTGCGGCGTGGGCGATCCCGGTCAGCGGTGCGGCGAGGTTGCGTTCGACGTCGACACCGAGCGCCTTCAGCGGCGAGATGTACAAGACGCTGACACCCGACCGCTCCGATTCAGAGTCGCGGGTCAGCGCGTCGATCGCCCACAGGAACGCGGCGAGGGTCTTGCCGGAGCCGGTCGGCGCGATGACCAGGGTGTCGTCGCCCTTCGCGATCGAGTCCCACGCACCCGACTGCACCGGCGTCGGGCGTGCGAAGGCCCCGGTGAACCAGCGCCGAGTGGCTGGCTGCATCCGATCCAGGGCGGAGTCGATTCGGGCCACACCACCATTGAATCGCATGCCTGCGACAATCCGCGCGAGCGCCGACTGTGAGCAGGGGTATGGTTCTCCCATCCCGGTGCGGGGAATTCGGTGAGAATCCGGAGCGGTCGCGCCACTGTGAGTTCCCACCCTGCGGGGTGGGACGAGCCAGATCACCGGCCGGGTGTACCGCCGCTACGAACCGGACGCTCGATCCGGAGGACAGGATGGACTGGACATGACAGTCACCACGATCTCGCCCAAGGACGCGACACGCGCACTCGCCGTGCCCGACGTCTCGGCCGCCACCACCGCACTGGTGCTGACGGCGACCGTGCTGGTCGCCGCATTGGCCTATTACTTCCTCGGTTACGACCAAGGCGCCGTCTCGATCTTCGGCGACGACACGCACGTGCACGAGTTCATTCACGACTCGCGGCACTTCCTCGGCTTCCCCTGCCACTAGAACAGGTAGAGGAGACAATCGAACATGGAACGCACATTCATCGGCGCAGGCCTGCTCTCGGGTCTGATCGCCGGACTCATCGCATACGTCTTCGCCCGCATCTTCGTCGAGCCGCAGGTCGCTGAGGCCATCGACTACGAAGGCGTCCGGTCACACGCGGAAGCGGAGTTGACCGGCGAACACGCGCACGAGCACGAACTGTTCACGAGATCCGTGCAGGAGAACATCGGAGCCAGTGTCGGCACTGTCGTCTTCGCACTCGCGATCGGCGCACTGTTCGCCGTCGTGTTCACCGTGGCGTGGGCCTACGTCGGACGACGTCGGCCGACGACCGACCCGCGCGCGCTGGCCGCCGCACTGTCGGGGATCGCCTTCGTCGCGGTCATCGGCGTGCCGTTCTTCGTGTACCCGCCGAATCCGCCCGCCGTGGGTGAGGAGGACACGATCGGCTCGCGGTCGGGTTCGTTCCTGACGATCACGCTCGTCTCGATCGCCCTCGCAGTCGTCGGCGTCCTGCTCGCGACGGCGCTGTCGGCGCGCATCGGCGCGTGGTGGGCAGGGGTCGTCGGCGCAGTCGTCTACCTGATCGGAGCCACCGTCACGGCGGCGTTGCTGCCCGATTTCGCCGAGGTCCCGGGGCCGGTCATGGACGGCGACACGATCGTCGCCCCGGGCTTTCCGGGGCAGGTGATCGCCGACTTCCGCGTCTACGCGATCGCCGACCAGGTGCTGTTGTGGACGGTGCTGACCGTCGTGTTCATCGGGTTGCTCGGCGTCATGATGCGTCGCACGCGGTCGGTCGAAGCGGGAGTCGGATCGGTCGAACGGATCTCGGCCTGAGCGTCACCGTCGTCGTCGCGGGCCGGACTGCACCCAACCGTGCAGTCCGGTTCGGCGGCGAACACGGCGAACTGGATCGGCGAGGTCGACTCGACGTCGCAGGTCTCACGTTGCCCGACGCCGTCGGCTTTCGCGTTGGGCCGGAGACCTCGGTCGCGCAGACCGCCGAGATCCTCGGCGTGGCGAGCGACCCCGATCCGTCGTTGTCCACTCTCGACGTGGGACGGTGGCGCGGACTGTCGCCCGAAGCGGTCGCGGCCGACCTGCCGCTCTGGTTCGGCGACCCGGACGCTCGTCCGCACGGCGGCGAGACGGTCCGTGAGTTCGTCGCGCGAATCGACGCCGCGATCGCCGAAGCGGCCGACGGCGACGTGCTGATCGTCGCTTCGCCCGTGGCGCAGGCCCTGCTGTGCGAGAGCGCCGAGCGGTACTTCACCGTCGACGTGCGCCCGGCGTCGGTGCTGACCGTGCGACACCGGAATTGTCGTACCCGGGTGCCACGATGCAGGTATGAATCGGGGTGACGAGACGCTGGTGGTGCCGAAGGACTGCGTCCTCTGGTGTCACCACCAGCCGTACGCGGAAACGGTCCTGGACGACTACGCCGAGGTGGACCTGGACAAGTGGAACGTCCGGTTGGCCGCACTTCGGATCCCGGCACGGGTGTTCGCGGTGGACGCCGACGGTCGGCAGATCGACTCGGGGATCGGCCACATCCGGCGCGGCGACCTCGACGCGTCCAGCACCACACTCGACCTCGGGTCCGAGCCCGCGCTGAACCGGTTGTACCTGTGCGACGCGTGGCTGCGGTCGCATCGGGACCGCGGCGGGTTCCGGCGATTCCTGGACGTGCGCGACCCGCACGACCGCTACCACCCGTTCGACATGATCGCCCGGGCCCTCGACTCGTGCGAGGCCGAACCCGCCTTGGTGCAGACCGGTGCGTTCCGCTCGTGGTCAGGGTGGCCGGTGGCTCCGGGAGTCGGGAACTCGCTGATGTCGTTGTACAGCTGGGCGGTTCACGGAGCCGAACGCGATCGGCCGCAACTGCTCGACAAGTACACCGCGGCGAGCATGATCCGGTACGGCTGGATGGAGGACGGGGGAGCCTCGCAGTACTCGGTCAAGACGTATGCCCGATACTCCGGGCTCATCGAGCGCTGGGCCGGGCAGGCGGGCACGAAACCCGAGATAGTCGAACTCTGGCTCAACCGCGACTGGCACCGGCGACTCGGTCGGCACGATCGACAGGAGGCGCTGCTCCTGTGGTGAACCTGGTGCAGAGCGTCCGTCAGTGTCGCGGGAAGGCCGCGGCGATCGTGTCGATGAGCGCGCGGTAACGGCCGCCGACGTCGCCCAGCGGTTTGCCGCTGCTGACGATCGCGACAGCGAGGTCGCGCTGCGGGTCCGCCCACATCGCTGTCTGGGTGAGTCCGGTGTGTCCGAACGCATCTGGCGCACGACGGCCGAACGGTCCGAAGTAGTGGGAGCCGAGCATGACTCCGGTGCCCCACCGCAGCGGCATGCCCGCGGTCGCGACATCGGGCCGCAGCACACGGCGTTGCCTGCGAGCCGCAGTTATGGTCTCGGCGGATACGATGCGCGCGCCGTTGCGTTCGCCGTCGCGCAGCAGCATCTCGGCGAGCACCGACAGTTCGGCCGCGTTCGACACACCACTCGACGAGGGGACTGTGCTGGTCAAGAACTCGGCGGTGTTCGAGTCGTCGACGATTCCGGTGAGAGTCCGCCCCGTCGCGAGTCGGAACGCGGCGTCGACTGCGAGCCCGACCCGCGGCCCGGTCACATGGCTGGGGGCGACGAGTGCGGCGTCGTGCGGCGCGACGCCGATGTTGGTCCACCGCAGACCGAGCGGCCCGGTGATCTCGTCGGCGATGTACTCGCGCATGGGGCGCTCGGCGGCGGCTTCGACGATCTCGCGGACGATCGGACCCCACGTGAGCGCGTGATAGAAGTGCATCAGTCCGGGACGATGGACCGCAGGCATCCGGCGCAGGGCCTCGCGGACGAACTCCCGGTCGTCGGCGCGCGACCGGTCGGCGGTCCCGCCGAGCGCGAACGGAATCCCGGCACGGTGCGTCATCACGTGATCGACGGTCGTCGTCGTCTTGCCTCGCGCGCCGTATCCGGGAACCAGGTCGGCGACCCGGTCGGACCACCGGAGACGGCCCTGTTCGACGAGTCGCCAGACGGCGACCGCGGCGATCAACTTGGACGCCGAGTACAGGCAGAACGGCGTCGACGGGGTGACCGGTTCCAGCAGGCTGCGACCGTGCCCGATGGCGCGGTCGACCACGACGGCGCCGCGATGGCGCACACAGATCTGGATCGCAGGCTGCAGTCCGCCCGCGTACCAGTGCTCGGCCGCAGCCCAGATCGGTGCTGTCTCAGGCCGATTCGGCCACTCGTCGCCCACTCGGGTCAGGGCCGACATGTCCTGTGCAGTAAGTGAATCAGGGTGGTGGACGAGGCCGGGGTTAGGCATGCTCGCTGCTCGGGCGCTAGTGTCGTGATCAAGATAGAACACGTTTCAATTCCTTGGAGGTCGCATGTTCGAGTGGTCCGACGAAGACCTGATGGTGCGTGACGCCATCCGCGGTTTCATCGAGAAGGAGGTGAAGCCGCATGTCGACGAACTCGAGACCGGTCAACTCCCGCCGTACGACATCATCCGCAAGATGTTGACGACTTTCGGTATGGACACGATGAACACCGAAAGTCTGGAAGCCGAACTCGCGGCGGAGGAAGCCGGCGAGGAGCGCGCGCCGGGCGGCGGGTCCTCGACCCTCGCGAACTCGATGTTCCTCATCCTCAATATGGAGATGGCCGGCGTCAGCCTCGGAACGATCGCTTCCATGGGTGTGTCGCTGGGGCTGACCGCGTCGACGATCCGTAGTCGCGGCACGCTCGCCCAGAAGCGTCGGTGGCTGCCGGACCTGGTCACCATGCGCACCGTCGGCGCCTGGGCGATCACCGAGCCGGACAGCGGCTCGGACGCTCTCGGCGGGATGAAGACCTCGGTCCGCCGGGACGGCGACGACTATATTCTCAAGGGCAACAAGACGTTCATCACCAACGGTCCGCACGCCGACACGATCGTGGTGTTCGCCAAGCTCGACGAGGGCGACGGCACCCCGATCCGTGACCGGAAGGTGCTGACCTTCGTGCTCGACGGTGACATGCCGGGTCTGACGCGCGGCAAGGCGTTCAAGAAGATGGGCATGATGAGTTCGCCGACCGGCGAACTGTTCTTCGACAGCGTCCGGCTGACTCCCGACCGTCTCCTCGGGGAGACCGAGGACACCGGCAAGGACAAGCGGGGCGGCGACAGTGCGAAGTCGGGCTTCACCGCCGAACGCATCGGCATCGCCGCACTCTCGCTCGGCATCATCAACGAAGCCCAGCGGTTGTCCATCGACTACGCGAAGAGTCGCACGCTGTGGGGGCAGGAGATCGGCAAGTTCCAGCTGATCCAGCTCAAGCTCGCCGAGATGGAGATCGCTCGACTCAACGTGCAGAACATGCTGTTCGTCGCGATGGAGGCGTCGAAGGCGGGCAAGCCGCCGACCCTCGCGCAGGCGTCGGCGATGAAGCTGTACTCGGCGCGGGCGGCGACCGAGGTCGCGATGGAGGCGGTCCAGCTCTTCGGCGGGAACGGCTACATGGCCGAGTACACGGTGGAGCGGCTGGCTCGCGACGCGAAGTCGTTGATGATCTACGCCGGATCGAACGAGATCCAGGTGACGCACGTCGCGAAGGGGCTGCTCGCCTGAGCGGCTGACCGATCGACGAGTGGGGGGGGGGGGGGGGGGGGGGGGGGGGCCCCCCCCCCCGGGGGGGTGGGGGGGGGGGGGGGCCCCCCCGGCCCGCCGGCCGGCCCGCGGGGGGGGGCGGCGGGGGCGCCCCCCCCCCCCCCCCACTCGTCGTTTCGGTCTCGGGGGTGTCAGACCGCCGATGCAGTCTCAGCGGGCACAGCGGCACGACGGTAGTCGAGGTACTCGTCGACGATGTCGCCCTTGCGGAGTTGTTTGACGTCGGCAGACACCGCCATCGTCATGGTCCACGGCGCCTGCGTCCCCTGCTTCGGCAGTCGGTCCAGGGCGCGCTGCACATAGCCTGCGGCGAAGTCGAGGAGCGGACGGGTCGGCATCGCCGGGTCGGCGACGGCACGCACGGACGTGTGCTCGGTCGCGTCCATGTAGGTCAGCATGCGGCAGAAGTATTCGCAGAGCAGCCCGATCTTCAACGTCCACGACGAGTTCGTGTAGCCGATCGCCATCGCGAAGTTGGGGATGCCCGACAACATCATGCCGCGGTAGGCGACGGTGCTCGAGAGGTCGACGGTCTGGCCGTCGACCTTGATGTCCATGCCGCCGAAGAGCTGCAGGTTGAGGCCGGTCGCCGTGACGATGATGTCGGCGTCGAGTTCGGTGCCGTCCTCGAGGAGGATGCCGTTCTCGGTGAACGTCGTGATGTGGCCGGTCTCGATCGACGCGGTGCCCTTGCGGATGGCCTTGAACAGGTCGCCGTCGGGTACGACGCAGAGCCGCTGATCCCACGGGTTGTACGGCGGGTTGAAGTGGGTGTCGACGTCGAAGTCCTTCGGCAGCTGCGCCGCGTTGGTCGCCCGGATGATCTTGCGGGCGGGCTTCGGGTACCGCTGGCAGAGGTTGAAGACGATCTTCTGCTGCAGAATGTTCTTCTGTCGACTCAGGGCGTAACCGCGTTCGGCGCCGAGGACCTTCTTCATCGCGTTGGAGACCACGTCCTCGCGGGGGAGCGGGATCACGTAGGTGGGGGTGCGCTGCAGCATGGTGACGTGCTCGGTCTTGTCGGCCATCGACGGGACGAGGGTCACCGCCGTCGCGCCGGAGCCGATGACGACGACCTTCTTGCCCGCGTAGTCGAGGTCCTCGGGCCAGTGCTGCGGGTGCACCACCTGGCCGGTGAACTTCTCGATGCCGGGGAACTCGGGGGTGAAGCCCTCGGCGTAGTTGTAATAGCCGGTGCCCGAGAAGATCCAGCGCGCGGTGATCACGAAGTCGTCGCCGGCCTCCGAATCCTCGTCCGTGTCGTTGCGGTGGACGGTGACGTTCCACAGTTGCTCGGCCTCGGACCAGTCGATGGAGGTGGCGCGGCGGTTGTAGACGATGACGTCGTCGAGGCTGTCCTCGGTGATCGCCTCGTGCAGGTAGTCGAGGATGCGCGGAGCATCGGCGATAGCCTGCGGGTCGCGCCAGGGCTTGAACTCGTAGCCGAAGGTGTTCAGGTCCGAGTCCGACCGGATGCCGGGGTACTTGAACAGATTCCACGTGCCGCCCGCGACGTCGCGGGACTCGAGGATCGCGAAGCTCTTCGACGGATGCTCGGTGCGCAAGTAGTGGCCCGCGCCGATTCCGGAGATGCCCGCGCCGAGCACGAGGACGTCGAGTGGGCCCTCGGTGAGGATGGCGTCAGTAGTCATGGTCTGTCCGTTCTTGTCGAGATTCTTCGGCGGGAGCGAGATCGTTGTGTATCAATGATCGTTGTAACAGTGGGGTCTGTGCAAGTGTGGAACAGACCAGATTTCGACACTTTTCGGTGCATAATGCACCAGGTGAACCAGTTGCCTGTGGATACTCCGGTCAGCCCCGCCGTCGCCGAGCTGATTCGAGCCGGCGTACGTGCCGTGATCGACGCGCCGCCCGAATGGATCGACGAGCTCAACGCGGCGGCCATCAGCGGGGCCGGGATGCAACCTGTCGCAGGCGACTCGCCGCTCCTCGAGGTCGCTCTGCGGATCAACGCCGGAAACCTGTCGCATTGGGCAGCGGTCAACATGATCGAGCCGGGTGTGCGGGTGCCCGTCGCGATCACCGAGGAGGCGCGTGCCTACATTCGAGATCTCGCCCGCCGCGGATTCGACTCGGGTTCGCTTGACTCGTTCCGGACGGCGCAGAACGTCGCCTGGCGACTCTGGATGCAGATCTGCTTCGGCCTCACCGACGATCCGGCACTGCTGCGGGAACTGCTCGAGGTCACGTCGACGTCGATCGCCCAGTTCATCGACGACACCGTCCGTGAGCTCGCGGAGCTGATCGACACGGCGCGCGCCGAGCTCGCCGCGGGCACACATGCTCAGCGCCGCGCCGCGGTCGCGCTGGTGCTCGAGGGTGCACCGATCGCCAAGGATCGGGCCGAGCGTCAGTTGCGCTATCGGCTCGACGGGCCGCATACGGCGCTGGTGCTGATCGGCGATCCGAGCACGCCGCCGGAGGAGCTCGAGGCGACGTGCGAGTCGATCATGGACGCGAGCGGCGTGACTCGGCGGCTCGTCGTGGTCTCAGGAGCGTCGGAGCTGTGGGTGTGGCTGCCGACGGCCGACGTCGTCACCGGCGACGTCGAGGCGACGCATCCCGGGGTCCGCGTGGCGATCGGTTCGGCGGCCGACGGCCGGGACGGGTTCCGCACGAGTCACTTTCAGGCGCTCACCGTCCGACGGTTGTTGCGGCGCTCGCGGTCGTCGAGACGGGTCGCACGATACGAGCAGGCCCGACTGGTCGCGTTGCTCGGCGACGACCAGTCGGCTGCCGACGAATTCGTCGCGACGACGCTCGGCGAGTTGAGGACCGCCGAGGAGCAGGTTCTCGTGTGCGTCCGCGAGTGGTTCGCTGCCGGATGCCGCGTCAGCGAGACGGCGGCCGCCTTGTTCACACACCGCAATACGGTCCTGCGTCGCCTGGCACGTGCCGAGTCCCTGCTCCCGACCCCGTTGCGCGAGAACGCAGTTCACATCGCCGTCGCGCTGGAACTGCTCGACTGGGCTGCGTGAGGCGTCGCTGTTCCAGTCGATCGAGCGAGTCGAAGCCGCATCGACCAGGCTTTACGCGGGCCGGTAGGGGACCGAGTCGCTGACGAGTTCGTCGATCGCGATGCCGTGTCCGAGCATCGGGAACGCACGCTGCGAACACGCAGGGCGGTCGCAGACCTTGCACCCGGCGCCTATCGGGACGACCGTGCGCGGATCTGAGAGGTTGATTCCCGTCGTATAGACGAGTTCGTCGGCGTGCGCGAGATCGCAGCCCAGCCCGATCGCGAACTCGCCGGTCGTCGACAGGTGGCTCCCCGCCGCGATGTCTGTGGTGCGCGCGAGCCAGAAGTACTTGCGGCCGTCGGGCATCTCGGAGACCTGTGTGTGAATGCGTCCTGGCATCGAGAACGCGTCGTGTACCACCCAGAGTGGGCAGTTGCCGCCGACGCGCGAAAAGTGGAACGCCGTCGCGGACTGTCTCTTGGAGATGTTCCCGGCGCGATCGACCCGGACAAAAATGAAGGGGATCCCGCGATCGCCGGGACGCTGCAGCGTCGACAGTCGGTGACAGACCGTCTCGAAACCGACTTCGAACCGTCGTGCCAGCAGACCCACGTCGTAGCGCAATTCGCGTGCCGTGGACGCGAACAGGCCATAGGGGAGGACGAGTGCACCAGCGAAGTAGTTCGCCAACCCGACCCGTAAGACTGCTCGAGACGTTTCGGCGACCGTTGAGGCGGCGATCAGAGCGTCGATCTGTTCGGCGTGCGACAGCAGCGCCAACTGGGTAGCCAGTTGGAATGCGCGCTGGCCGGCGGTGAGGCGTCGCGCCAGCGTGACGGTTGCCGACTCCGGATCGAATCGCCGTTTCGCCGTCGACGGATCCGTCGACGAGCCGATCGTGACCCGGATCCCGTAGACGTCGTCGAGGTGCTGCGCCAACTGCAGATCGAGGCCGCCGACCGTGAACCCAGCATCGATGAACAGATGCTCGGCAGCGGTGTCGAGTTCGGTGATGTGGTTCCGGCGGTCGTAAAAATAGTCCCGGACCTGTTCGAATGGAGTCATCGGGACATCGGGAGGTGCAGTGTCGGCGGACCGCTGGTCCTCGAGCGCGGTCGTCGCCGCAGTGAGCCTGCGATTCAGGTTCACCAGTGTCCGCCCGACCGATGGCATGCGGGAGACGAGTTCCGTGATCTCCGCGCGGTCGGCCGATTCGCCGTGTGACAGGAGAGCGTCCGCGACATCGGCCGACAGCCGCGCGTCTCCCGAGTCGGCGAAGAAGTCGGCGGGCAGGTCGAACGCGGACGTGAGATTCAGCAGGACGGACACCGTGATGGGGCGGTGGTCGTTCTCCAACTGATTCACATACGTCGTCGACAGGTCGACGCGCCGAGCGAGGGCCGCTTGACTGATGCCGAGATCGGCGCGCAGTCGGCGTAGTCGCGCGCCGACATAGGTCTTCGCCATGCGTGTGACAATACCGCACTCAGCATACGCAACATACGCAGAATGCGCCGATCTCATCCGCATAAATACGCATCTGCCAGGTCTTTCATTGGTAATTATGTTTTGCGTACGGTGCAACTATGATCAACCACGAAGTACACACACGTCGCAGCGCAGACGAGTTCCCCATCGAGGAGCACCTCGCGTACAAGATCGCTCAGGTCGCCGTCGATCCGGTCGAGGTACCCGCAGACACGGCGGAGATGATCGTCAACCGGATCGTCGACAACGCCGCCGTGAGCGCGGCGTCCGTCGCTCGCCGTCCAGTGACGAGCGCCCGTCGCCAAGCGCAGGCGCGGCCCCTGGAGAACGGCTCCACCGTGTTCGGAATCGACGGTCGGTACGCGCCGGAGTGGGCCGCGTGGGCCAACGGTGTCGCCGTACGTGAACTCGACTTCCACGACACGTTCCTCGCCGCCGAGTACTCGCATCCCGGGGACAACATCCCGCCGCTCGTCGCCGTCGCGCAACGGACCGGTGCGAGCGGCGCAGATCTGATCCGCGGGCTGGCCACCGCATACGAGATCCAGATCGATTTGGTTCGAGGAATGTGCCTGCACGAGCACAAGATCGATCACGTCGCACACCTCGGACCGTCGGTCGCGGCGGGTATCGGCACCATGCTGGGCCTCGACGTCGACACCGTCTACCAGGCGGTCGGGCAGGCGCTCCACCTGACGACCGCGACGCGGCAGTCGCGCAAGGGCCTCATCTCCAGTTGGAAGGCGTACGCGCCGGCACACGCGGGCAAGATCGCCGTCGAAGCCGTCGACCGTGCGATGTGCGGCGAAGGCGCCCCGGCTCCCATCTGGGAGGGCGAGGACGGCGTGATCGCTTGGCTGCTCGGCGGCCCTGATGCGCGCTATACGATTCCGCTTCCCGGCCCAGGCGAGGCCAAGCGCGCGATCGGAGACAGCTACACCAAGGAGCACTCGGCCGAATATCAGAGCCAGGCGCCGATTGATCTGGCCCGACGGATGCGCGACCGCATCGGGGACCTCGACCAGATCGCGTCGATCGTCCTGCACACCAGCCATCACACGCATTATGTGATCGGCACCGGATCGAACGACCCGCAGAAGTTCGATCCCACCGCCAGCCGTGAGACGCTCGACCACTCGGTGATGTACATCTTCGCGGTCGCACTGCAGGATGGCGACTGGGATCACGAGCGC
Source organism: Gordonia zhenghanii (assembly GCF_021738965.1). Classification (GTDB taxonomy): domain Bacteria; phylum Actinomycetota; class Actinomycetes; order Mycobacteriales; family Mycobacteriaceae; genus Gordonia; species Gordonia zhenghanii. The sequence continues at coordinate 223,062 of NZ_JAKKOQ010000007.1, forward strand.
TCGTACGCGCCCGAACGGGCCGCCCGGGCCGACACCGTCGAACTGTGGAACAAGATCTCGACCGTCGAAGATCCCGAATGGACGCGCCGCTACCACTCGGCCGATCCGAACGAGAAGGCGTTCGGTGCGAGAGCCGTCGTCACCCTCAAGAGCGGCGAGGTCATCGAGGACGAACTCGCGGTTGCGGACGCCCATCCGCTCGGCGCCCGACCGTTCGCCCGGGACCAGTACCTCGGGAAGTTCGCTCGCATGGCAGACGGAGTCGTCGACCCCACCGAGCAGGCTCGGTTCACGGCTACCGCCACCGGACTGTACGGACTCGGCTCCGACGACCTCGGCGGCCTCAACGTCCGGGTGCTCGACGAGGTACTCGCCTCCGCACCCGAGACGGGCGAGGGCATCCTCTGATGACGGGGCAGACGTCCGGCCTGTTCAGTTCGGTTGTGAGCGACGCGGACAAGCGCGCGGCGCTGCGCGCCGGACTGACGTCCGGCGATCTGCAGCGGTGGCCGGGAGCGTTTAGTCCGCTTGTCGCGAAGGTCGTCGCCGACGCCGGCTTCGAAGGCGTGTACGTCTCCGGTGCCGCCCTGGCCGCGGATCTCGGCTTGCCCGACATCGGGCTGACGACCCTCACTGAGGTCGCCGCGCGCAGTGGATCGATCGCCCGGGCGACCGACCTCCCGACGCTCGTAGACGCCGACACCGGGTTCGGCGAGCCGATGAGCGCTGCCCGCACCATCACAACGCTCGAAGACGCTGGGTTGGCGGGCTGCCATTTGGAAGACCAGGTGAACCCGAAACGGTGCGGCCACCTCGAGGGCAAGGATGTGGTTCCGACCGAGGACATGGTGCGGCGCATCGCCGCAGCCGTCGGTGCGCGACGCGACCCGAACTTCATCGTCTGCGCGCGCACCGACGCCCGCGGTGTTGAGGGTTTCGACGCCGCCGTCGACCGAGCGAAGGCCTACGTCGACGCGGGCGCCGACCTCATCTTCACCGAGGCGCTCGCCGACGAGAAGGAGTTCGAGACCTTCCGCAAGGCCGTCGACACCCCACTGCTCGCCAACATGACCGAGTTCGGAAAGTCGGACCTGCTCACCACCGATCAACTGCGCAACCTCGGATTCAACGTTGTGATCTATCCGGTCACCACGCTCCGGCTGGCGATGGGCGCCGTCGAATCCGGGCTAGCCGCCATCGCGGAGACCGGAACGCAGGCGGGCCAGCTCGACGCCATGCAGCACCGGGCCCGCCTCTATGAGTTCCTTCGCTACTCCGATTACAACGCCTTCGACCAGAACCTGTTCACGTACACCCGATCTGGGAAGTGACCCATGACCACAGAAACCACCCCCACCGTCTACAAAGGGCTCGCCGGGGTCGTCGTCGATACGACAGCCGTCTCCAAAGTGGTGCCCGAGACCAACTCGCTGACCTACCGGGGCTACGCCGTGCAGGACCTGGCCGCGAACTGCTCGTTCGAGCAGGTCGCCTACCTGCTCTGGTACTGCGAACTCCCGACCGACTCCCAGCTGGCACAGTTCACGCAGCGTGAGCGGGCCAGTAGACGGCTCGATCGATCGGCTCGGTCGGTGCTCGCTCGGACGCCGGACACCTGCCATCCGATGGATGTCGTCCGCACGATGATCAGCTATCTCGGGACCGAAGATCCCGACGAAGACGCCGCCGATCCGGCGACGCTGATGGCCAAGGCTCAGCGGATGTTCGCCATCCTCCCGACGATCGTCGCAGCTGACCTGCGGCGGCGTCGTGGGCTCGATCCGATCGAGCCGCATCACGGACTCGGCTACGCCGAGAACTTCCTGACGATGTGCTTCGGCGAGACCCCGGACCCGGTGATCGTCCGCGCATTCGAGAAATCCATGGTCTTGTACGCCGAACACAGTTTCAACGCGTCGACGTTCTCGGCCCGCGTCGTCACGTCGACTGGATCGGATATGTACAGCGCCGTCACCGCGGGCATCGGCGCGCTGAAGGGGTCGCTGCACGGTGGAGCGAACGAGGCCGTCATGTACGACATGATCGACATCGACACTCCCGACCGCGCTCGCCCGTGGCTGACGACCAAGCTCGACGCGAAGGACAAGGTGATGGGCTTCGGCCACCGCGTCTACAAGAACGGCGACTCGCGCGTTCCCACCATGTACGACGCGCTGGTCGAGGTGTCCGAGTATCTCGGGAACGACAAGTGGCTGCGAATCTACCGCGAACTCGAAGACGAGATGACCTCGCGTACGGGAATCCTGCCTAACCTCGACTTCCCGACCGGCCCCGCATACCACCTGATGGGCTTCGACATCGGGGCGTTCACGCCGATCTTCGTGATGAGCCGGATCACCGGGTGGACGGCTCACATCATGGAACAGGCCGCGTCCAACGCACTGATCCGTCCGCTGTCGGCCTATAACGGGCCGCAGCAGCGCAGCGTCCCGGCCTGACGCGAATCTCTCTCGCAGCCCGACTGGGGTCAACCCCACTGAAAGGACCGAACGACACCATGTTCGCCAAAGTACTGGTCGCGAACCGAGGTGAGATCGCAGTGCGAGCCTTCCGGGCCGCCTACGAACTTGGGGCGGCCACCGTTGCGGTCTATCCGGAGGAAGACCGCAACTGCATCCACCGCGGAAAGGCCGACGAGTCGTATCGGATCGGCGAGACGGGCCGTCCCGTGCAGGCCTACCTCGACGTGGAGGAGGTTATGCGCGTGGCGCGTGAGTGCGGTGCCGACGCGGTCTATCCCGGATACGGCTTCATCTCCGAGAACCCGGAACTCGCTGCAGCCTGCGCTCGAGACGGCATCACGTTCGTGGGCCCGAGCGCGCATGTACTCGACCTCACGGGTGACAAACAGCAGGCGGTGACCGCGGCGCACGCGGCGGGCCTGCCCGTCCTCACCGGTTCGCAGCCGTCGTCGGACGTCGCCGACCTGCTGTCGGCAGCGGCGGACATGGTGTTCCCCGTGTTCGTGAAAGCGGTCGCCGGTGGAGGCGGGCGTGGGATGCGGCGGGTCGCCGACATCGCGGACCTGCCGGAGGCGATCGGTGCGGCGTCTCGTGAAGCGGCGTCGGCATTCGGCAATCCGACGGTCTTCCTGGAGCAGGCCGTCGTCAATCCTCGTCACATCGAAGTGCAGATTCTCGCTGACACCGAGGGAAACGTCGTTCACCTCTTCGAGCGTGATTGCAGCCTCCAACGGAGACATCAGAAGGTCGTCGAGATCGCGCCTGCGCCCGACCTCGATCCCGCGCTCCGTGAGAAGATCTGCGCCGACGCCGTCGCCTTCGCGAAGCAGATCGACTACAGCTGCGCCGGCACCGTTGAGTTCCTGGTCGACGAGCGTGGACAGCACTTCTTCATCGAGATGAACCCGCGCATTCAGGTGGAGCACACAGTCACGGAGGAGATCACCGACGTCGACCTCGTGGCCGCACAGCTGCGAGTCGCCGCCGGAGAATCGCTCACTGACCTCGGACTGAGTCAGGAATCCATCGTGATCCGCGGTGCCGCATTGCAGTGCCGGATCACCACTGAGGACCCGGCCGACGGTTTCCGGCCCGCGACCGGACGCGTCACCTCGTATCGCGCGCCGGGTGGAGCCGGTGTCCGACTGGACGGGGCCGCCGCACTCGGCAGCGAGATAACCGGTCACTTCGACTCGATGCTCGTCAAACTGACCTGTCGTGGATCAGATTTCGCGACCGCGGTCCGCCGTGAGCGCCGTGCGCTCGCCGAGTTCCGGATACGCGGCGTCACCACGAACATAGGGTTCCTCCAGTCGGTTCTCGACGATCCGGACTTCCGTGCCGGCCGGATCACGACGTCGTTCATCGAGGACCGGCCGGACCTGGTCACTGCTCGTCCGTCCGACGACAAGGGCACCAAGCTACTGTCGTATCTGGCCGACGTGACGGTCCACCAGCCGTACGGTCCGTTGCCGACGCCGGTGGACCCCCATACCAAGCTGCCGGTACTGACCCGAGAAGAGTTGCGGAGCCCTCGGGACGGTTCACGACAACGTCTGTCAGAACTCGGACCGGAGGGATTCGCCGGTGCCCTCCGTGACCAGCGACCGCTCGCGGTCACCGACACGACCTTCCGCGATGCACACCAGTCGTTGCTGGCGACACGGGTGCGGACGAGCGGACTCTCGGTCGCCGCGCCCTACGTCGCGGCCACGACGCCCGAACTGCTCTCGATCGAGTGCTGGGGTGGTGCGACCTACGACGTCGCTTTGCGGTTCCTCAAAGAAGACCCGTGGGATCGCCTGGCGCGGTTGCGAGCAGCCGTCCCGAACATCTGTCTACAGATGCTATTGCGAGGGAAGAACACCGTCGGGTACACGCCGTATCCGACGGAGGTGACTGCCGCGTTCGTTCGGGAGGCCGCCGACACCGGAATCGACATCTTCCGGATCTTCGACGCGCTCAACAGCGTGGACGCGATGCGTCCGGCGATCGACGCGGTGCGGGAGACCGCGACGACCGTCGCCGAAGTCGCGATGAGCTACACCGGTGACCTGTCGAGTCCGGGCGAGAACGTATACACCCTCGACTACTACCTGCGTCTTGCGGAACAGATCGTCGACGCAGGCGCACATGTGCTCGCGATCAAAGACATGGCCGGCCTGCTCCGCCCGGCAGCAGCTCGAACCCTGGTGTCGGCGCTCCGCGAGAATTTCGACCTGCCGATACACGTGCACACCCACGACACTCCGGGCGGTCAACTCGCGACGTATCTCGCGGCGTGGGAGGCGGGTGCGGACGCAGTGGATGGCGCCAGCGCAGCGCTCGCGGGCACAACGAGCCAGCCGTCGCTGTCGGCGATCGTCGCTGCCGCCGAGAACACCCCGCACGATACCGGGATCTCGTTGAATGCGGTGTGCGCGATGGAACCGTATTGGGAGGCGGTCCGGCGCGAGTACGCGCCGTTCGAATCGGGAATCCCGGCGCCGACTGGGCGGGTCTACCGGCACGAGATACCGGGCGGCCAATTGTCGAATCTTCGCCAGCAGGCGATCTCGATCGGGGTCGGCAATCGTTTCGAAGCGGTCGAGAACGCATATGCCGCCGCGAACGAACTACTTCTGCGTCCGGTCAAGGTGACACCGTCGTCGAAGGTGGTCGGAGATCTGGCGATCGCGTTCGTTGCGCAAGGGGCGAGCGCAGAGCAGTTCGCGGCTGACCCGTCGGCGTACGACATCCCGGACTCGGTGATCGGCTTTCTGAACGGTGAGCTCGGCGAGCCGGCCGCAGGCCGGCCGGAGCCGTTGCGGACGTCGGTCCTGGCTGGACGGGCTCGGCGCAGCCCGGACCCTGAACTGACTGCCGACGATCTCGAATCGTTGACGACTCCGGGGCCGATCCGTCGGGACGTGCTCAATCGTCTGCTGTTTCCCGAGCCGACTGCCGACTATCACAGTCATCTCGAGACGTTCGGCGACACCTCTCGGCTGCCCGCACATCAGTTCTTCTACGGTCTCCAACCGGGATTCGAGCACCGAGTGAAGCTGCGTCCCGGGGTCGAGTTGTTGATCTCGCTCGAGGCGGTCAGCGAACCCGATGAGACGGGCCTGCGGACGGTCTTGATGACAGTCAACGGACAGTTGAGGTCGGTCTCGGTCCGTGACCGGGGGGTGGACCCGGCAGTCGCCGCAGTGGAGAAGGCCGACCACAACGACCCCAAGCAGATCGCCGCACCGTTCGCAGGCGTCGCAACGGTGACGGTCGGGGTCGGCGAGGCGATCGCGGAGGGCGGAACCGTCGCGACGATCGAGGCCATGAAGATGGAGGCATCCATCACGAGCGCGGTTGCGGGCACGGTGTCTCGTGTGGTGCCCGCCGGCGCGACGGAGGTGGCGTCCGGCGACCTGTTGGTAGAGCTGGCGTGAGAGCCGTCGCCGCAGCCTGAGATATCGCTGTACAACATCAATGCGTCTTAGCAGCTTGGGCCCAGGCTGCTAAGACGCATTGAGTGTGTGACGACCGAACTGAGGGTGCGGCTAGCGCACAGCGTGCGCGGCGGCGACCATATTGGTCAGCGCCTCGGTGACCTCACCGGTGGTGCGGGTCTTGAGCCCGCAGTCGGGATTGACCCACAGGCGGTCGGCCGGAACCGCGGCGAGGGCCTCGCGCAGCGACGCGGTGACCTCGTCGGCCGCGGGCACGCGCGGCGAATGGATGTCGTAGACGCCCGGACCGACCTGGTTGGCGAACCCGATACCGTTGAGGTCGGCGAGGACCTCCATGTGCGAGCGGGCCGCCTCGATCGACGTCACATCGGCGTCGAGGTCGGCAATGGCACCGATGACCTCGCCGAACTCCGAATAGCACAGATGCGTATGTATCTGAGTGGCGTCGCCGACGCCCGCTGTCGACAACCGGAACGCGGTGACGGCCCAGTCGAGGTAGGCGGCACGGTCGGCGGCACGCAGCGGCAGGAGTTCACGCAACGCGGGTTCGTCGACCTGGATGATCGCCGCACCCGACTGCTCCAGGTCGACGGTCTCGTCACGAATCGCGAGAGCGACCTGCTTTGCAGTGTCGGCGAGCGGCTGGTCGTCGCGGACGAACGACCATGCGAGGATGGTGACCGGCCCCGTGAGCATGCCCTTGACCGGCTTGGACGCCAACGACTGCGCGTAAGCAAACCAGTCGACAGTCATCGGCGCGGGACGGACGACGTCACCGAACAGAATCGGCGGACGGACACACCGCGAACCGTACGACTGGACCCAGCCGTTCACGGTCGCGAAGAACCCGTCGAGCTGTTCGGCGAAGTACTGGACCATGTCGTTTCGCTCGGGTTCACCGTGCACCAGGACGTCGAGACCGACCTGCTCCTGGAGCGCGATGACATCGGCGATCTCCGCCTGCATGTGGTGGGTGTACTCGGCGGCGTCGATCGTCCCGGTGCGCAGTGCCTGACGGGCCTTGCGGATGTCCGTAGTCTGGGGGTACGAACCGATCGTCGTGGTGGCCAGGGTCGGCAGGTTCAACGCCGCGTCCTGCACGGTGCGCCGTGCCGCCGAGTCCGAACGGGTCCAGTCTGCAGATGTGAGCGCAGTCAGGCGAGCGCGGACCGCGTCGACGTGCAGCCTCGGGTCGTCCGCTCGGCTCGCGAGTGCAGTGGCTGCAGCATCGAACACGTCGGCCTGGTCGGCGCGACCGTTCGCGAACGCGCGCGCCAGCGCGACGACCTCGGCGTGCTTCTCGCTCGCGAACGCGAGCCAGCCGCGGAGGGTATTGTCCAGGCCGTCCTCGCCAGCCAGCGTATAGGGGACGTGCAGCGTGGAGCACGACGTCGACACCACGAGCGACCCGACCGATCCGCGCAGCGATTCTAGGACGCCGAGCGCAGCGTCGAGATCGGTCCGCCACACGTTGCGACCGTCGACGACACCGGCGACGACTATCTTGCCGCCGAGCCCGGCAGACCTCACGCTCTCGACGCCGCCTGCGACGAGGTCCACGCCGACGGCCTCCACACCGGTGCGGCCGAGCGCCCCGAGCGACTCTCGCGCGTCACCGAAGTAAGTCTGGACCAGGATCGACGGTCGCGAACGGGCCTCAGACAGCGTCGAGTAGACGCTCTCGGCGAGAGCCGGGAGGTTCTCGACGGTGTCGGTCACCAGAATCGGCTCGTCGATCTGCACCCACTGGGCACCAGCCTCGGCGAGACGCCCGAGAAGATCGACGTACAGCGGGACGACCTCGTCGAGTCGCGTCAACGGAGCCGCGGCGTTATCGACGGCCTTCGACAGGGCGAGGAACGTGATCGGCCCGACCACCACCGGTCGCCCGTCGACCCCGTCGGCAGTTGCCTCGGCGAGTTCGGTCAGAACTCTGGTCGCGTCGAGCGTGAACGCGGTGTCGGGGCCGATCTCCGGGACGATGTAGTGGTAATTTGTGTCGAACCACTTGGTCATCTCGAGTGGCGTCACGTCGTCGGAGCCGCGTGCGGCCGCGAAGTAGCGGTCGAGGGGGTCGCTGATCGCCTCGACGCGCTGCGGTAGCGCTCCGAGCATCACCGCGGTGTCGAGCACCTGGTCGTAGTAAGAGAACGTGTTGACCGGAACAGAGTCGATGCCGGTGCCGGTCAGGCCACGCCTGCTCGTCGCTCGTAGGTCGACGGCGACAGCTTCGAGGGCCGCGCGATCCGAACGCCCGGCCCAATAGGCTTCGACGGCTCGTTTGAGTTCTCTATTCGCACCGATGCGGGCGGTGCCCGGAACGGTCGCAGTGAACGGTTGGGCAGTGTGTGTCGTCGTGTCGACGGACATGTGTGCTTCTTCTCCTGCAAACAGTGTTGACGACCGTCGCCCGACAGCAAATGGGTTCCGACCCGGGTGCGAGCACGCTCGAACCCGTGACGGAGTCATCGCCTGATCCACGAGGCGGACAGCCACCGAGCGCGGCGCACCCGGTACGTCAGGCAGGTCTTCGGGCTTGTCGGCGTGCGCTACGCGCTCCTACTGGTCGTCGCTTCCCAGACCCGATTGATCGGATCCAGTGCATGTGACGGCGGTCGTTCCGACATACCGCTGCGGGTCAGCTCCGGATTCACACCGGATTCCCTCTTCTCGACGCCCGAGCGAACAACCGCCGGGCGAACCTGTCGCGAACCCCAGTCTAACGGCGGCGCAGCGCTTTTCACATTCGCGAGACTGCGTGCGTCAAACCCTGGCGTCGACGGCCGATTCGGCCTTGCCGCCCGATTTGGCCAGCGCTTTCGCGGCGTCGAACTCGGCGTCGATCTCCGCGTTGGGACGGTACGTGAACAGGCTGACGACGATCGCGACGACGAAGCTCGCGACGACGCCCGGCACGATCTCGTACATGTCGTCGCTCAACCACGACTGGCCCCACGCGTAGGCGACGACCGCGCCCGTCACGATCCCGGCGAGGGCGCCCCACGTGGTGAGTCGGCGCCAGTACAGGGACAGCACGATGGCCGGACCGAAAGCGGCGCCGAAGCCCGCCCACGCGAAGGCCACGAGGTCCAGGATGCTGTTCGACGGCGAGATCGCGAGCACCGCGGCGATCACCGCGATCGCGAGGACGCCGAGTCGGCCGAGTCGGACGTAGGTGATGTCGCTGAGTTCGCGTCGTCCGGTCTTGGCCGCGACCAGTTTGTACAGGTCCTCGATCAGCGCCGACGAGCAGACGATCAGCTGGGACGAGATGGTCGACATGATCGCGGCGAGCACCGCGGCCAGGACCAGACCCGCGATGAACGGGTGGAACAGGATCTGCGACAACGCGAGGAAGACGGTCTCGGCGTCGTCGGGAGCATCGGTCGGGTGCACGGCGAAGTACGCGATGCCGACCAGAGCGGTGCCGACGGCGCCGAGCGCGCACGCGAACATCCACGCGATGCCGATGCGGCGGGCGGTGCCTGCGTCCGCGGGGGAGCGCAGCGCCATGAAACGCACGATGATGTGCGGCTGCCCGAAGTAGCCGAGACCCCAGGCCGCCGACGAGATGATCGCGATGACCGAACTGCCTGCGAAGAAGCTCAGGTCGTCTGGGTCGACCGAGCGGACACCGTCGATGGTCGCGCCGACGCCGCCCAGGTCGATGATGCCGATGATCGGCACCGCCAACAGTGCGATCACGACCAGAACGCCTTGGGCGACGTCGGTCAACGACGCGCCGAGGAAGCCGCCGAACAGGGTGTACAGCATCGTCACGCCCGCGACGATCAGCATGCCGACGGTGTAGTCGACGCCGAACGCGCTGTCGAAGAACTTGCCGGAGGCGACCATGCCACTCGACACGTAGAACGTGAAGAACACCAGGATGATGACGCCGCACGTGATCCGGAGGATGCGGGACGTGTCGCGCAGACGTGTCTCGAAGAAGCTCGGGATGGTAATCGCGTCGCCTGCGACCTCGGTGTAGGCGCGCAGCCGGGGCGCGGTGAGCTTCCAGTTGGCCCACGCGCCGACCAGGAGACCGATCATGATCCAGGCCTCAGACAGGCCCGACAGGTACATCGCACCGGGCAGCCCCATCAGCAGCCATCCCGACATGTCCGACGCGCCTGCGCTCAACGCGGCGATCCACGGCTTGAGACCGCGGTCGGCGAGCATGTACCCGTCGAGGTTGTTCTTGGTCTTTCGGTAGGCGTAGAAGCCGATGCCGAGCATCGCCACGAAGTACAGGACGACGGCGAAGATCCGGAACGCTTCGCCGTCTGGCGCTACTGACATCGGGACTCCCTCTTATGTTCGTCGGAGACGCGGCTGCCGATCGACTGGTTCGTCAGGTCATCCGCCGTGAACGGCGGTACGACTTTGAACAGTATGTGATCCGCATCTCGTCGTCCGGCAAATTCTGCCGTCCCACAGTCGGACCCGGGATGTGGGTCCGAACGAATCGAGGCCACAGTATTCGTGCGAACGCACGAAGCGTCGGGCAGGGGAGTCGGTCCGGCGCCGTCAGTTCTGCATCGTCAGTTCTGCGGCGAGCCGGTGGAACGGTCGGTTCGGATTCCCGAAGCGGTGCAACGTCATCGAGACGGCCTGTTCGGTGAGCCAGTAGCGCAGTTCCACGCGGCCCGACGACGTCACGGCGTCGTCGAGGAGGACGACGTCGGCTCGCGCGGCGATCGCGTCCACGACGGTGTCGGACGCGGAGCCGACGAGCCGAACCCGCGGAGCGGTGATCGCGGGGATCGACGCGGCGAACTCGGCGTCGGACGCCGACGCCGCCGAGATGCCGAGCGCCGTGGCCGACCGTACGGTCTCGATCGTCGCCGGGCTCGCGTCGGGTGCGACGCTGACCTGCACGCGGGCTCCTGAGCGGGCTGCGGCGGCGAGCAGTCGAGCGGTGGGGGCGGCGCCCGCGTCGTGGGACACGCGCAGAACGACGTCGGCGCGGCGGTACCGGAAGACGTCGGCCTCCGAACTCAGTCCGGTCTCGTCGCGGCCCGCCCCGAACTCGGCGGCCCAGGCGCGGTCGTCGTCGGCGAGGGCCCGCGACAGCCAGGCGCGCTCGGCGTCGGTGAGCGTGGACGCGGCCGATCGCGCGAACGCGGCGATGGCCGGTGTGCGCGGCGGCTCGGGCGTCGCCGACGACGAGACGTCCGTGGGCGCGTCGGTCCACGTACCCAACAGCATCAGGTAGTTCGGGCCGCCGGCCTTGGAGCCCAGCCCCACAGACGAACGCTTCCAGCCGCCGAACGACTGGCGGCGGACGATGGCCCCGGTGATCCCGCGGTTCACGTAGAGGTTGCCCGCTTCGACGCGGCCGAGCCATGCCCTGGCCTCGTCGGGGTCGAGCGAGTGCAGGCCGGCAGTGAGCCCGAAGTCCGTGGCGTTCTGCAGGGCCAGCGCCTCGTCGAGATCGTCGGCGCGCATCAGCCCGAGGACCGGTCCGAAGCACTCGGTGAGGTGAAAGAACGACCCCGGCGCGACGCCGTCCTTGATGCCCGGCGACCAGAGCCGCCCGGTGTCGTCGAGCGCGCGGGGCTTCAACAGCCACGACTCGCCCGGCTCCAACGTGGTGAGCGCGCGAATCAACTTGTCGCTCGGCGCTTCGGTCAGCGGCCCGACAGTCGCCGACAGATCGGTCGGCCATCCGACGACCATCGACGACGCGGCGTCGACGAGTTGCCTGCGGAATCGTTCGGACGAGTAGACGCTGCCGACGAGGATGCCGAGTGAGGCGGCCGAACACTTCTGGCCTGCATGGCCGAACGCGCTGTGGACGAGGTCGGCGATCGCCAGGTCGCGGTCTGCGGACGGGGTGATGACCATCGCGTTCTTGCCGGAGGTCTCGGCGTTGACCTTCAGTTCCCTGTTCCACGACTGGAAGAGGGCTGCGGTGTCGGAGGCTCCCGTCAGAATGACGTGGTCGACGTTCGGGTGACTGATGAGGGCCCGACCGGCGGCGCCTTCGTCGGGGAACACTCCCTGGCACACGTCGCGGGGGACGCCCGCGTCCCACAGGGCCTGGAGCACCGCCGTCGAGCATCGAGGCGTGGGCGCTGCCGGTTTGTGGATGACGGCCGCTCCGACTGCGAGTGCGGCGAACGTCCCGCCCGCGGGGATGGCAATGGGGAAGTTCCACGGCGGCGTCACGACGATCACCCGGTCCGGCGTGAAGGCGGCGCCGTCGACGCGGTCGAGTTCGAGCGCCTGATGTGCGTAGTAGCGGGCGAAGTCGATGGCCTCGGAGATCTCGGGGTCCGACTGCGCGACTGACTTGCCTGCCTCGGCTGCGGCGATCGACACGAGGTGTCCTCGGCGGCGTGCCAAGAGGCCGGCAGCGCGGTACAGGACGGCGGCGCGGTCGGCTGCGGGGCGGGCCGACCACTCGACGGCGGCGGCGCGAGCGCGTTCGACGAGGCCGTCGATCGCGGACGCGGCGACCACGGGCGGGACGCTCTGCGCGTCGAGCCATCCGGGTGCGGCGCTGCGGACGATCGCCGCACGCGCCCACGCCTGGTTCGCGGGCAGAGCCGGATCGGTGTCGGGCTCGTTCGTGAACGGCGGGAGTTCGCCGGACAGCGGCGTCGGCTCGGCCGTCTCCTCGGCGGCGCGGTTCTGGCGGTGATTCGGCGGTGGGGGAGTCTCACCGTGCTCGTCGAGCGTCCGCCGCAGGCCGTCGACCGCAGCGCCGAACCTGTCCTCCTCCCGACGGTGGACGTCGCTGCCCGGCGCGAGATCGAAGATGCCCGACATGAAGTTCTCCGACGCCGCGTTCTCCTCCAGGCGCCGGACCAGGTACGAGATCGCGACGTCGAACTCCGCGGGTTTCACCGTCGGCACGTACAGCAGCAGGCGGCCGACGTCGGCGCTCACGACTTCGGCCTGTTCGGTTGCCATGCCCTGCAGCATCTCGAACTCCACCCGGTCGGCGACGCCGCGCGAGTCGGCGACCAGGTGAGCGAAGGCGATATCGAACAGGTTGTGGCCCGCGACGCCGAGGCGGAGTCCGGCCATCCGGTCGCGCGTGCACACCCAGTGCAGGACACGTTTGTAGTTGGCGTCCGTTGCGGCCTTCGATGTGCACGTCGCCTTCGGCCAGCCCGCGACCTCGGCGTGGACGGACTCCATCGCCAGGTTCGCGCCCTTGACCAGCCGAACCTTGATGCCTGCGCCGCCCGTCGCGACCCGCTCGGCTCCGAAAGCGGCGAGGCGCTGCATGGCGCCGAGCGCATCGGGCAGGTAGGCCTGCAGGACGATCCCCGCCTCGTAGTGATGCAGGTCGGGCATCGACAGGAGTCGGGTGAACACCGCAATCGTCAACTCGAGGTCGCGGTACTCCTCCATGTCGAGGTTGATGAACTTGCTGCCTGCGGGGGCGGCCGCGGCTTCGCGATACATCGGGACCAGGCGCTCCACGACGTAGTCGACGGTCTCGTCGAACGCCCACATGGAGATCTGCGACGCGATCGACGACACCTTGATCGAGACGTAGTCGACGTCGTCGCGGCGAAGCAGTGCGCGTGCGTCTGCGAGATGGTTGTCGGCCTCGCCGTCGCCGAGGACGGCTTCGCCGAGCGGGTTGACGTTCAGTCGGTGTTCGCCCGCGCGCAGAGTCTTCACCGCTTTCGCGAACGGCTTCTCGCGTGCGTCGACGATCATGTGTCCGACCATCGCGCGCATCCGCGCGCGAGCCACCGGGATCACCAGCCTCGGGAACCGCCTCGAGAGAACTGCACCGGAACGGAGTTGGAGGCGGTCGAGTGCGCTCAACGAGTCCGGTGCGTCGGCGACGATCTCGGCGAGCGCGGTTCCCGCGGCCGCGGTGTCCTCGGTGCCGATCACCCGGTCGACGAAACCGACGGTGAAGTCGAGTCCCTTCGGGTCGGAGAGGACGGCGGCCAGACGTCGTGCGGAGGCGTGCGGACGGGCGGAGTGCGCACCGGCGTCGGTGAGCCACCGGGTCACCTGCAGGCGGGTGCGATCGGCGAGATCAGCGAGGTCGCTCTCGACCGTGTGGTGCTGGGAGTCGTGCGCAGTGGTCATGTCTGTCAGTACAGCCCGCAGAGATGGCGGCGGCCTCGTGCATTCACACAAGAGTTTCGGTGAATAGTTGTCGGATTGTCTGAACCTGCTGACAGAATGCGGATATGGCGGAGACCGAGGTGATGTCGTTGAGGGAGGTTGTCGACTCACTCGACACCGCGGTCGACTGGGCGGTGCTCGGCGAGGCCGCCGACGTCCGGGTCGCGGACGTGTCGATGATCGACGCAGACGACATCGCGGCACGTGCGGACACGACGACCGACCTCGTGATTCTCGTCGGCGTGGACGCGGACGGCGTGCGCGAATGGCTGGCGACCAGGTCCGGTGACGGGCCGCGAGCGATCCTGACCAAGGCCTTCGTCGGACCGGCCCAGGCCGAGCCGGTCGTCGACGAGTCGGGCGTCGCGGTGGTCGGCGTGCACGCTCGAGCACGATGGGACCGGATCGTGGGGATAGTGCAGGCCGACCTGCACCGCGGACGCGAATCGGTGGCGCAGGACGGCGGTCCGGACGCGCCGGTCGACGTCGACCTCGTCGGACTGGTCGCACTGGTGGCGCGGGGCACCGGCGGACTCGTGTCGATCGAGGACGCGACGAGCGCGCGGGTGCTCGCGTACTCGCCGTCGAACGGCGAGGCCGACGATCTGCGCGTACAGACGATCCTCGGCCGGGAGGGGCCGCCGACGTACCTTGCGCTGCTTCGCAAGTGGGGTGTGTTCGACGCGATTCGCCGTGGCGGCGAAGTGGTGGACGTACCCGCCGACGACGACCACGCGATGCGCCGCCGGTTGGTGATCGGTGTGCACAGCGGTACGGGCCGACACCTCGGCTCCATCTGGGTGCAGGAAGGGGCCACCGGACTCGCTGCCGACTCGGCCGACGTGCTCACCGGCGCCGCGTCGGTCGCCTCGCGGATTCTGACGCGGGCGATACAGGCGCCGTCGGCCGAAGCACAACTGCTGCAACGACTCTTCGGCGAACACGGCGGGGTCGACGCGTCGTCGGCCGGCGCCTACCTCGGATGGGCGGTCGATGAACGCGCGGCGGTGATCGGCGTGGCCTCGGAAGGCGGAGCAGCGGCGCGATCGGCCATCGGAGCAGTGGGCGGAGCGCTGCGTCTGCACGCGAGCGCGTATGCGGCGTCGGCGCTGACGACGGTGATCGACGACCGTGCGTACATCGTGCTGCCCGCGGCCGACGTCGCGCCGGTGACCCGGTGGGTCGGAACGCTGGTGGCCCGGTTCGACGGCGATCCGGCTCTCGACGGCGCGCGACTGCACGCCACTGTCGTCTTTCCCGTCGACGGTCTCGCCGAGGTCTCCCGAGCGCGCAGCGAGGTGGACCGCGTCTTCGCGGCGACCGGCTCGGGTCGGGTCGATCGCGTGACGACCCTGGCGAAAGCACGCACCGCCGTACTGATGGGCGAGATCCTCGACGCGGTCGCAGGCCGCGCCGACCTCGTCGACCCGCGTGTCACGGCGATGGTCGAGTACGACACCGACCGCGCCGCGCACCTGGAGGAAAGCGTGCGCGCCTACCTCGACGCCCACGGCAACGTCCGCGACGCGGCCAACCGAATCGGCGTCCACCCGAACACGCTGCGCTATCGCATCGATCGCGCCCGGCAGGTGTCGGGCCTGAACCTGGACGATCCCGCCGAGCGGCTGCTCACCTCGCTGCAACTCGCGATGCTGGATCGCCGCCGGTCTACCGCCGGTTGAGCGCGGTTTCGACGCGGCTCAACCGGCTACGGGGTGGTCTTTGTGTGGTTGGTTGAGCGAGCGGAGCGAGTCGAAACCCCAGGCGTGTTCGTGTGAGGGTTTTGACGCGGCTCAACCAGCTACGGGGGCGAGTCTTTGTGGTTGGTTGAGCGAGCGGAGCGAGTCGAAGCCCCTGGTGTGCTCCTGTGAGGGGTTTCGGCGCGGCTCAACCAACTACAGACAGATCGAGGTTGTGTGGCTGGTTGAGCCCCACGTGCCACGGGGGCGGTGTATGAACAATCATATTTGCGGCATCCGTGCAGGGTATGGTGCCGCACGAGATCCGAGGACCCTTGAGGGGGCAGCAGAACGGGCCGGGACATCCGTACGGTCGAGGTCATGAGTACTCAATCACTCGCATTCGAATGGACGGAGACCAACCGAGAGTGGCTGATCGAGACCCCGATCAGGATCGCGTGCTTCATCGTCGCCGCAGTGGTGATCCGGTGGCTGTTGTTCCGCCTCATCGACCGGGTGACCCGGCCGCGGGTCGGCCGCGAGGACGGCGGGCCGCGTCTGATCAAGGGCCTGCGTGAGCGGTCGGCCGCCCGAACGCCCAAGGCTAACGCCCGTCGGACACAACGCGCCAAGACGATAGGTTCGGTCCTCAAATCGACAGTGTCGGTCGTGATCCTCGTGTGGCTGGTGCTGACCGTCCTGGCTGAACTCGACGTCAACATCGCGCCGTTCATCGCATCGGCCGGGATCATCGGACTGGCGATCGGTTTCGGCGCCCAGCACCTGGTGGCCGACATCGTGTCCGGCGTCTTCATGATGATGGAAGACCAGTACGGCGTCGGCGACATCGCCGACTTCGGCGAAGTGATCGGCGAGATCGAATCCGTCGGACTGCGCATCACCACCGTCCGCGACGTGGACGGCACTCTCTGGTACATCCGCAACGGCGAGATCGAACGGGTCGGCAACATGAGTCAGGACTTCGCCGTCGCCCGCCTCGAGGTGCCCGTTGCGGTCGACGCCGACCTGGACCGGGCGCAAGAGGTCGCCCTGCGCGCTGCTCAGCGCGGCGCCCGCGACTCCGAGATCGCCGCCGAAGTCCTCGGCGAACCGGAGATGCTCGGCGTCCAGGAGGTCACGTCGTCGCACGCGATGCTGCGGATGACGGTCACGACCAAACCCGGCGCGCAGTGGGGCGTGCAACGCCATCTGCGCAACCGGGTCCTCGGCGACTTCGACCGCGAGTCGATCAAGATGCCGATGCAGTCGTGGGGCGAGGCGCTCGCCGGGCCGCGGTAGGGGTCTCGACTCCGCTCGACCGGCGAGCGGGGTCGGGGTTACCGGGTGATCGCCGCGATGATCTGCGGACGGAGGTCGGCGGCCGCGATGACGGCGTCGACGGAACCGACGCGGACAGCGCGGTGGATGTCGTGGACGCCGTCGAACTCGGCTGCCATCGCCGAGATCTTCTCCGCGCGCACCGAGGTGCGCAGTTCGTCGAGTTCGGCGGTCAGCGAAGCGCGCTCGGGGCCGGACACGTCGGAGGCCCGCTCGGCGAGCTTCTGCACGCGCGGGTCCTTCTCTGTGCGCATACCGACTTCGCCTGCGAAGACGACGGCCGCCGCGGGAGCCCCGCCGAGAACCGAGGCGAACGAGCCGTCGATCGCCAACACCGTCATATTCGGGTTCAGTGCCTTCGAGAACACCACGAACGCACCGCCGTGGTAGCGGGAGATGACGCAGAAGACGATCGGACCGTCGAAGTTGATGATCGCTCGACCGATCTCGGCGCCGTACTCCAACTGCAGCTTGCGCAGTGACTCCGGCGATCCGTCGAAGCCGGACAGGTTTGCCAACACGACTACCGGGCGGTTCCCACTGGCGGCGTTGATCGCGCGAGCCGCCTTCTTCGACGACTGCGGGAACAACGTGCCCGCGCTGAAGGTGTCCGGGCCGTCGGTCGGCAGGAAGCCGCGGCGATTGATCGGCGTCGACTCGATGCCGATCAGGGTGACCGCGTTGCCACCGACGTGCGTGTCCTGGACGACGACGGTGTCGGCGTCGCCCATGCCGGCCCAGCGCTCGAGAGCGGGCAGATCCTGGTCGACCACGGCACGCATCACCGAACGGATGTCGAACGGCTTCTTCCGGTCCGGGTTGGCCGTCGCCGAGAAGATCTCGCCGACCGTCGCGAACTCGCTGCCCTCCGCGTCGTGCGGGAAGTCGGAGATGTCGCGGTCGATGGGGTCCGACGAGACGGCCACGCGCGGAGCGTCCTCACCGGGCACGACGTAGCTGTGCTCGTAGTGGCTCATCACGATGCCGATCGCCGACGTCAGGTCGGGCGCCCAGTACTGCGCCTCGCCGTTCGGTCCCATCACACGGTCGTAGCCGCCGATGCCGTAGTTGTCCTCGGCCGACACGCCGCCGGAGAAATCCAGTGCCTGCTTGCCGGTCAACACCATCGACGAGTCCGGGGTCATCACGAGGATGCCCCGCGTGTGCATCAGCATCGTCGCTTCGGCGTTCCAGTACGCCTGTCCGCCGACGTTGATGCCGCTGACGACGATGTTGATCTCGCCGCCGTCCTGCGTGAACTCGACGATGCGCTTGAGCGTCGCGGCCACCCAGTCGAGGTTCTCGGTGCCGGAGTCCATGCGGACCGCGGCGCCGGACGACAACGCGTACCACTCGACCGGAAGCCTCAACTCCTCGGCGAGATCGAGGGCCGCGGTGTAGCGGCGGCACTCCGGCTCGGTCAACGCGCCGAGCGCCTTCGTCGGATCACCGAGCATGACGACGCGCTGCACGCCCTCCGGGTACTTCTGGGTCGGGGTGTTCACGACACCGACGACGACGGCCGCGGTGTTGGCGCCCTTGGGACGGTCGACGGGGCGCAGGGCGTCGTCGACGAGGTCGTACTCGGTGAAGTCACCGAGCTTGTCCACCAACTCGTACGGGTAGACGGTGCCGCGGCTGGCAGCCTTCAACACCTTCTGGCGGTATTCGTCGAACGGCTCGACCGGGTCGTCTTTCGGCTCGCCGACCACGACCGACGGGGCGCCTGCCGAATCGAACGTGATCCGCACGGCGACCTTCGACAACGCGCGAGTCTTCTTATCGCGCTGGCGACCGATCAGCAGGACCTCTTCGAGTCCCGCTCCGTCGACCGACGCCGTCTCGATGGTGTGCTGGACGATCCGGCGCAGCGCATTGTTCGACACGTCAATCGACGGCCAGATGTACATGACGATGCGGTTGGTGTTGAACCGCTTGTTCGACGGACGCTCGGTCTGTGCACGGCGGATCGCGTCGACACACGTGGCGAACGTGGTCTCGGCAGTCGGCAGCGTCAACAGTTCGCCGTCGTCGGCGACCGCTGTCAGGTCACGGATCTGGGCGAAGGCGATGAGCCGGTCGTCTGCCGGGTTGGTCGTGGCGACCGCCCGGAACAAGTACACCTCCTCGTCGTCGGACGACGACAGTCGCGTCAGATCGAACTTGCGCAGTCGTTCCATCTGCATGCGGCGCGCGATATGCGGGTGCAGGCCGCGGATCAACCGGTCTTCGGTCAACCCGGTCGCCGACTGGCGGAACGTGAAGTGGTGATGCATCGTGTCGTCGCCGCGACCGGCGACGGTCGCGGTGATCCGGTGCACCGACTCGGGGAGCGTGCCCGCGCTGATCACGTCGTACAGCGCCGCTGCACGCTCGTCGAACGATGCGGGCTGACGCTCCCACCGCAGGTAGATGTCGGCGTCCAGCGACGGGGTGTCCGCGGCCAGCTCGACGAGGCCTTTCAGTGCGTCGGCCAGATCGTCGAAGCTCGCGGCGACCGACACCAGCGTCGACCCGTCGCGTTCGGCGACGACGAACGTGCATCCACCGGTCCGATGCGACGCGATCTTCGAGACGCCCTTGTTGCCGTAGTAGCGGCGGGTCAGGACTTCGAGCATGACGGCGTCGTCGAGGTCGTCGTTCTCGAGGCGTTCGCTCAGGATCGACACGAGCGGCTCGGTGCTGCGGACCATGTCGGCGATGCGCTGGGCGCGGTCGGCGGCCTTCGGGTCGGCGTCCAGGGCCGCGAGATGCTCACGCACCCGGGTGTAGACGGCGTCGCGGGTGCGGCGCAGACGCGGCTGGCCGTACCAGGCGTGCAGGACCCCGCGCGCAAGATCGGCGACAACAGGAAGGCGGCCCTGGGTCGCGGCGACGAGACGTTCGAGCGAACGGCCGGTCGCCTCGCTGTCGGCGTGGTCGGGGGCGGGCTCGCTCAGCCAGCAGCGCAGGACCGAGGTGATCACCGGGATCGTCGCGGCCTGACGTCCCAACGCCAGGAAGATCCGGAAGACGGCCTCTTCCAGGTCGGGAGTGCGTTCGAGTTCGTCGACTCCGTAGTGCTGCAACGCGTACGACAGCTTCTTCTGGAAACGGTCGGGAACGCCTGCGACGTCGACGTCGAGGCTCTGCAGATACGTGTGGAAGTGCTCGCGGGCGCTGTGCACGCGGGCGTCGCTGACGGACTCGTCGGACGGTCGCTGTTCGGACAGCGCGGAGATGTCGCCGAACACGGTGACCAGTTCGGTCTCGGCTTCGTGCGGCGCGAACCCGTTCGCGACGGCGTCGTCGCGGGCCGCGAGGTAATCGTCGAGGAGGCGACCGTTGTCGGCGGGGTCGCCGTCGAAGCCGAGCAGCAGACCGCGCAGGTCTTCGAGGCCGCGAGCGAACAGTTCGTCGGTGCCGACGGGATCCGGAGTGTCCGGCAGATCGAGGGCCGCGGCGGCGGACGTCGTCTCGGCGCCTTCGGCGTCGTCTTCGATCGGTTCCAGACGGAGCAGAGCGACACCGGTCTCCACCTGCGCGCCGACCGAGACCGCGCACTCTTTGAGGCGCGCCTTGAACGGCGCCCGCAGGACGGTCTCCATCTTCATGGACTCCAGGACGAGCACGGGATCGCCGGCCTCGACCTCGGCTCCGACCTCGAGCGGGGTCGCGATCACGAGAGCCGGAGCCGGTGCGCGGACCACGCCGCCTTCGTCGCGGCTGACGCGGTGGGTGACGCCGTCGACGTCCACCAGGTGGATCGGCCCGAACGTGTCGGTCAGCAGTCGGTAGCGGACGCCGTTGATCCGGACCTGACCGGCGTGCGTGTCGAAGCGTTCGAGGTCGACGTCGGCGGTCCGGGAGTCCTCGCCCGCCTCCACGACGACGCGGAAACGGTGCGCGCCGACGCGGGCGACGCGCACCCGGTAGGTGACACCGCGGAGTTTGAAGTCCAGCGGGCGGCCGCTCTCGTGGTGCACCTGCGGGCGTCCACCCGACGCGGTGACGAACAGGCGGGTCCGCTCGGCGAACTCCTCCTCCTCGTACGCGTCGATCGCGGCGGCGGCGAGCGCGACCGTCGAATGCTGATGGGAGACGAGACGGCCTTCGTCGCGGACGCGGTCGATCCATCCGGTGTCGGCGGAGCCGTCGATGACCTCGGGCTGATTCAACAGTTCGAGGACGAAGCTCTTATTGGTCGCGCCGCCTTCGATGACGACGCCGGTGCGGCTCATCGCGCGGCGCAGACGGCCGAGCGCCTCATTGCGGTCGCGACCGTAGGCGATGACCTTCGCGATCATCGAGTCGAAGTCGGCGGGGATCGTGTCGCCTTCGCTGACGCCGGTGTCGACGCGGATACCGGGGCCGGTCGGCAGGCTCAGGCGGGCGATGCGTCCGGGGGCGGGGGAGAAGTCGCGGTCGGGGTCTTCGGCGTTGAGGCGGGCTTCGATGGCGTGTCCGCGCTCGACGGGCTTCTCGCCCTCCAACGTGTTGCCGGACGCGACGTGCAGCTGTGCACGGACCAGGTCGAAGCTGTTGGTGAGCTCGGTGATCGGGTGTTCCACCTGCAGGCGGGTGTTGACCTCGAGGAAGGCGAACAGCTTCTCGCCCGGGTGGTAGAGGAACTCGACGGTGGCGGCTCCGCGGTAGCCGACCGCGTTCGCGAGGCGCTCGGCAGAGGTCTTGACCTCGTCGGCCTGCTCGTCGGTGAGCACCGGCGACGCCGACTCCTCGATGACCTTCTGGTTGCGGCGCTGCACCGAGCAGTCGCGGACGCCGAGAGCCCATGCGGTGCCCTGCCCGTCGGCGATCACCTGGACCTCGACGTGGCGGGCTCCGGTGACGAGACGTTCCAGGAAGACGACGCCGCTGCCGAAGGCGCGCTCGGCCTCCTCGCGGGTGCGCTGGTACGCGTCGACGAGTTCGCTGTCGTCGGACACCTTGCGGATGCCGCGGCCTCCGCCGCCCGCGGTCGCCTTCAACATCAGCGGGTAGCCGATGTGCGCCGCGGCCGCCTTGGCCTCTTCGACGTCGTTGACCGGTCCGCGGCTCCACGGCGCCACCGGGACTCCGACTTCTTCGGCGATCAGCTTGGCGCCGATCTTGTCGCCCAGCTTGCGCATCGCCTCGGCGGACGGGCCGATGAACGTGACGCCGATGCGGTCGCACAGTTCGGCGAACGCCGGATCTTCGGCGACGAAGCCCCAGCCGACCCACGCCGCGTCGGCGCCCGACTCGACCAGTGCGCGTTCGAGGACCGCCATGTCGATGTAGGGGCGCGCAGACGCCGGACCGAGGTCGTACGCGATGTCCGCTTCGCGGACGTAGGTGGAGGTGCGGTCCACATCGGTGTGCAGGGCGACCACCTCGACCGACTCACCGGTCTCGGCACTGAGGTCTCGAACGGCATTGATGAGGCGCATGCCGGCCTCGCCTCGGTTCACGATCGCGATGCGCTTGAACACGCAGAGCTCCTTGCTGTGGGGGAAAGTCGGGTCGGGCTGACGGGTAGGTCGTGTGCTCGGCAGGAGCGACGCGACACAGTGCCGTGGACGATTGTCGCAAGTTCGGTGTGCTGACGGCCACCCTTTCGGGTGTGACAAGAAACCCTTACTTGCTGGTAGCAGGCGATATCGGGGCCCGCAGCACTGTTACGCGCGAGTAGGGGTGCGGCTACGGGCGAGTATCGGACAGGGCGCCGGTCGTCAGGCCGAGCGCGCCCTCGGCGAAACGAGCCACCGGGCCGGACGCGTCGTCGAGTGCGTCGGCGTGTCCGTCACGGGCGACGCCGACCAGGTCGGCGGTGTCGTCGCCGGTCGGGACGACGCCGATCAGGGCGACGGTCTCGCCGGTCGTCGGGACGCACACGGCCCAGACGAACCGAGACTCGTCGGCCCACCCGTCGTTCGCGGCACGTACGTAGTCGGCGGGATCGGCGATGTCGAACAGCGCAAGCGCCCCGACGTCAGAGAGCCGGTCGTCGTCTCGCAGTGCGCGGAGATACCACGCCCCTGCGAAGACTTCGACCGGCTCCATGAACGTCAGTGCTGCTCGGCGATCGTCACTTGATCTCGAAGAGGACCGTGCCCTGGGTGACCGGGGCGCCTGCCTCGATCGACAGACCGGTGACGACACCGTCCTTGTGGGCGGTCACCGGGTTCTCCATCTTCATGGCCTCGAGCACGACGACCAGGTCGCCGGTTTCGACGGTGTCGCCCTCGGCGACGGCGACCTTGACGACGGTGCCCTGCATCGGCGCGGCCACGGCGTCGCCGGAGGCCGCCTTGCCGCCGCCCTTGGTGCGGGTACGGGCCTTCGGCTTCTTGCGGATGGCGCCGTTCGCGGAGCCACCGCCGCTCAGGTTCAGGTCACCGGGCAGCGAGACCTCGACGCGGCGTCCACCGACCTCGACGACGACCTTCTGACGCGGCTCGGCGTCGTCCTCGATCGGCTCGGCGCCCGCGTAGGGCTCGATCGTGTTGTCCCAGTCGGTCTCGATCCACTTCGTGTAGACGTCGAACTTCTCGCCGTCACCGATGAAGGCGGGGTTGGAGACGATGTGGCGGTGGAACGGGAGGACCGTGGCCAGACCTTCGACCTGGAACTCGGCGAGTGCGCGACGCGAACGCTCGAGCGCCTGCTGGCGGTTCTCGCCGGTGACGATCAGCTTGGCGAGCATCGAGTCGAACTGGCCGCCGATGACGTCGCCCTCGCGAACGCCTGAGTCGACGCGCACGCCCGGGCCGGTCGGCTCGCGGTAGGTGCTGATCGGACCGGGGGCGGGCAGGAAGCCGCGGCCTGCGTCCTCGCCGTTGATGCGGAACTCGAAGGAGTGCCCGCGCGGGGTCGGATCCTCGGTGATCGTCAGTTCCTTGCCCTCGGCGATACGGAACTGCTGGCGGACCAGGTCGATGCCCGCGGTCTCCTCGGTGACCGGGTGCTCCACCTGCAGGCGCGTGTTGACTTCGAGGAACGAGACGGTGTCGCCCTGGACCAGGTATTCGACGGTGCCCGCGCCATAGTAGCCGGCCTCCCGGCAGATCGCCTTGGCCGAGTCGTGGATGCGCGAGCGCTGATCGTCGGTCAGGAACGGCGCGGGGGCCTCCTCGACGAGCTTCTGGAAACGGCGCTGCAGCGAGCAGTCGCGAGTGCCTGCGACGACGACGTTGCCGTGCTGGTCGGCGATGACCTGTGCTTCGACGTGACGCGCCTGGTCGAGGTACTGCTCGACGAAGCACTCGCCGCGACCGAAAGCGGCGACGGCCTCGCGGGTCGCCGACTCGAACAGCTCGGGGATCTCCTCGACGGTCTGCGCGACCTTCATGCCGCGACCGCCGCCGCCGAACGCGGCCTTGATGGCGACCGGGACGCCGTAGGTCTTGGCGAACTCGACGACCTCGTCGGCTCCGCCGACCGGATCCTTGGTTCCGGCAGCCATCGGGGCCTTGGCGCGCTCGGCGATGTGGCGAGCAGTCACCTTGTCACCGAGATCGCGGATGCTCTCCGGCGACGGACCGATCCACGTGAGACCCGCGTCGATGACGGCCTGCGCGAACTCGGAGTTCTCCGAGAGGAAGCCGTAGCCCGGGTGGATGGCGTCGGCGCCCGACTGGGCTGCCGCGTCGAGCACCTTGTCGAACACGAGGTACGACTCGGCGGACGTCTGGCCGCCGAGAGCGAAGGCTTCGTCGGCGAGCCTGACGAACAGTGCGTCAGCGTCGGGCTCGGCGTATACCGCGACGCTGGCGATGCCTGCGTCCTTCGCGGCGCGGATCACGCGAACCGCGATCTCGCCGCGGTTGGCGATAAGAACCTTCTTGATGGTCGTCTGTGTGATCGAACTTGACACTGGCTCTCCTGGGGCGGGCCCACGCGTGGGCGTTCGTCGTAGCGGGCAGTGACGTCCGGGGGACGAACAGTCCGATACGGACCGCTCGTCGACGGGCGTCGGGGCTTGCGCGTCGCTCGCGGAGGTATCCACGTGTGGCGCTCACCGGGGTGCTCCGAATCTCGGGGCATCACGATTTCCGGGATTCAGCGTATAGCACCGAGCGATTG
The DNA here is from genome assembly GCF_021738965.1 of Gordonia zhenghanii. Classification (GTDB taxonomy): domain Bacteria; phylum Actinomycetota; class Actinomycetes; order Mycobacteriales; family Mycobacteriaceae; genus Gordonia; species Gordonia zhenghanii. The sequence continues at coordinate 248,157 of NZ_JAKKOQ010000007.1, forward strand.
CTCGGTTGAGGCCGTCCTTGGAATTCGAGAACTGGTTCTACCGTGTCCCAGCTGTACTCGCCAGTAGCTGTGCGAAGTCGTCCAAGAACGGCAGGACCGGACCCGGCTGCTCCGCCGGGAACCGGGAGTGCATCCGCAGACCAGACGGTGTGCGGTTGAGCCAGACGTAGACCTCGTCGCCCGAATACGAATGACTGCGCAGAACCCGAGCCCAGCCGGCGTCCGCGTCTTCTGCGGTCGGCGTGCCGCGCGTGTCCATGTACGAGACGACGAACCGCGGAGCGGGCGGCGGACCGAGCAGTTCGGCCACTCGCAGGAACGGCAACGACGCGCCGTGCTTGCCGTCCTGCAGGCCCTGCGCAGCACGCCGGGTGGCCGTCGGCATGTCGGGCGAGTCCGAGACGTCGACGGCGACCGGGGAGAGGCCGACGAACCAGCCGAGCGCATGCAGCCACGCCCGATCGTTGCGCGTGTGCCGAGGCATCACTACGGCGAACTCCTGATCGGGAGCCGCCCGGTGGTAGGCGATCGCCATCGCGGCCAGTAGGCCGGCGACCAGGTTTCCGCCGGACTCTGCCGACACGGTCTCGAGCGCACGAGTCTGCGCGTCGTCGAGCAGTCGCAGGGTTCGTGAGTCCTGGGGCGGGTGCTCGATGTCGAACGGCTCCTCCGGCGACGAGTCGACGGGAGTCAACGGAGCGAAATGCGGGACGGTTCCGTGGGTCGTCAGAAACGCGCGCCACGTCTGCACGGCCGGATGCGATCGGTCGGCCGCGTCGGCGCGGCCACGCTCGGCGTCGCTGAACTCGATGTAGCTGTTCGTGCGCGGCAGCGAGTGCGGACGGTCGTGTCGCGCCGCGTGGTACAGCTCAGTCAGCTCGTACTGGGCCGTCACGAGCGAATAGCCGTCGACCAACGAATGGTCTGCTGCGAACAGGATCGTGAACGAGTCCGCCCGGGCGACGGTCGAGAACCGATAGGCGGGCCAGTGCAGGGGAGCGGTCGCTCGGTCGAACGAGCCGGCCACCTGTTCCAGCAGCAACGGCGTCTCGGTGTACCAGCCGATCCGACTCATCGTCAGATGCACTGTTCCGGCAGGCGTGCTGTACCGCTCCGTGCGATCGTGTTTGAGGACGACGTGGGTGCGCAGGACCTCGTGGCGATCGATCCACGCCAGCATCGCGGCCCGCACCGAAGGCACCGACATCGGCTCGTCGAAGTCGATGGCCAGACCGAGCCACGACTCGCGTCCGCCTTCGCGTTGGGTTCGTGCTCGATACTCGAAGGCGGCGCGAAGATGCTGCTCATGGTTGTGCGAGGTCTGCCGGTCGTCGCGCCGCCAGCTACCGAGGCCGCCCTCGACGGTCGGAATCCACTCGACGAGACCGCCGGGCTCCACCTGGTCGTCGAGGATCTGCAGAAAGTCCATCCGAGACTACGAACTCGCCCCGCTCGTCTGCTCGGCGACCTGCCGCTTGATCCGACCAAGCATTCCGGCCATGCCGTTCAGACGCAGGGGGCTGATCACCGCCGCCAGGCCGAGATCGTGATGGAAGTCCGCGGGAACGCCGACGATCTCCTGGGCGGACGCGCCGTCCAGCCCCTGGTGCAGGATCGATGCGAAACCGCGTGTCGTCGGAGCCTCCGGAGGTGCACTGAAGAACAGTGCGACGGCAGACGGGTCGGACGCGTCCACCGACAGGAAGATCGGCGACTGGCACTCCGGGACGGGCTCCATCGCTTCTTCATGCATGGACTCGGGGATGGCCGGGAGTTCGTTCGCGAACTCCAGCAGCATCGTGACCTTGTCGGAGTCGCCGAGCGCCGAGAAGTCGTCGACGATCTCGGCCAGGGCTGAGGGCAGAGCCATCGCAGCGGCCCCCGTCAGCGCGCGGCGGGAGCCGAACCCGGCTCCTCGCCCTGCGCGATCGGCACCCGGACGCGGTTGCCCCACTCGGTCCACGAGCCGTCGTAGTTGCGGACGTTCGGGAAGCCAAGCAGGTGTGTCAGCACGAACCACGTGTGGCTCGAGCGCTCGCCGATCCGGCAGTAGGCGATCGTCGGCGTCTTCGGGTCGAACGCTCCGTAGATCTCCTCGAGTTCCGGACGGGTCCGGAACCGGCTGTCGGGCGCCGCGGCCTTGGCCCACGGGATAGACACGGCGGTCGGGATGTGGCCGCCGCGCAGTGCGCCTTCCTCGGGGTAGTCGGGCATGTGGGTGCGTTCGCCCGTGTACTCCTGCGGTGAACGCACGTCGATCAGCGGCGTGGTCCCCAACGACGTCAGAACGTCGTCGGCGAACGCGCGGATCGATGCATCGTTCCGCTCGACCACCGGGTAATCGGTGGCCGGGTACTCCGGAACGTCGAACGAGGTGTCGCGCTGCTCGTCCATCCATGCGTCGCGGCCGCCGTCGAGCAGACGGACGTCCTCGTGGCCGAACAGGGTGAACACCCAGAGGGCGTAGGCGGCCCACCAGTTGTTCTTGTCGCCGTAGATCACGACGGTGTCGTCGCGGGAGATGCCCTTGTCGCTCATCAACTTCGCGAACTGTTCGCCGTCGATGTAGTCGCGCGTCACCGGATCGTTCAGGTGGAGATGCCAGTCGACCTTCTGCGAGGTCGGGATGTGCCCGATGTCGTAGAGCAGGACGTCTTCGTCCGACTCCACGATCTTGAGTCCCGGAGCGCCCAGATGCGCCGACAGCCACTCGGTGCTGACGAGTCGTTCCGGGTGTGCGAACGCGGCGAAAGCTGGGTTCGAATCGAATTCCACTGGCATTAGCGAGGTCTCCCGAGTTCTGGTGCGAGGCGGCCGAAGCCGACTTTCATGTCCAGCATACGGTTGCCCGAATGACTGTGTCGGGACGGTGCGCCCCCGTGTCCTGTTAGCGTCACTTCATGCGAAAGCGTTCTGATCGCCGAAACTGCGCGAAACGTGTCATGTCGGCGCTCGTCGGCGTCGTTGCGACGTCCCTCGTCGTGACCGGATGCGTGGCGACACAGGACGGCAGTCCCACCCGCACGCCGCCCGAGCCGCCGCTGCACTGCACGAGCACCGAGTGCCCCGAACTCTCCGTCTTCGCGGAGAAGCAGGTCGCCGACAGCGGTGTCACATCGCAGAACGCGTCCGAACGAGTGCCCGCGTACCTGACCGAGGTCCTCGACGACCTGGACCGCACCTGGCAGGACTGGTTCGCCGCGCTCAACATCGAGAACATCACGCCCGGCCGAGCGCTCATCGAGCCCGGCGAGACGTTCGCATCCAAGTGCCTCGAGAGCAGCGACGATGTTCTCACGAGCGATTTCCCGAACGCCATGTACTGCACTCTCGACAACGAGCCGGACGGGCAGGGCGTCGAGCGGGAAGGCTCCATCGTGCTCCCGGTCCAGACGTTCGCCGACATCTGGGACGGCAAGCTCTTCGGCAGCGACGGCATCATGCTTGGCGACTTCACCGCCGCGACGATCGTCGCCCACGAGTACGGGCACAACGTCATGTACCGGCTCGCCGAGGCCTACGGCATGAGTAAGTCGCAGTATCCGAGCGGCGACAACCCCGAACTCCTCGCCGACTGTTTCGCAGGCAACTGGGCCGGAACCGTCTTCGCGCGCAAGGATCTCTCCATCAAGGAGATCGCCCAGGCCGCCGTCCTCATCTTCAGCATCGGTGATCCGCTGCCCGACCAGGGGCACGGTACCTCGATCGAACGTATTCAGGCTCTGACCCGCGGCTTCACCGACAAACTGACCTCCGGCGGCCAGCCCGTCACGTGCCTGAAAACCTACTGGCCCGCGGCTCTCGGGTCCTAGGCGGAGTCGAGAACTCTATCCCGCGCGAGTGGTACGCCTACGGGCCCTGACCGGGCTATAGCGACGCCTAGGTGCTGAGCGGTACCACCGGCGCTCCGGAGCCGGATGCGACCGCGAAGGTCGACAGACCTACACCGCTCAGGGCGAGCAGCGGCCTATAGAGGAGTGCCGGGTCTGAGCGGTGTCGGTTGGCGAGGTCGAGGTCGGCGACTACTGCCAGAGGTCGGTGACGTCGACGCCGACCTGCGACAGCAACTGTCTCGTCAGCGGGAGGCTGATGCCGATGACGCTCGAGGGATCTCCCGTGATTCCATCGAGGAGCCACCCGCCGAGACCGTCCAAGGTGAACGCGCCGGCGACCTTGAGCGGTTCGCCAGTTGCGACGTATCGCGCGATCTGATCGTCGGAGACGTCCGAGAAGTGGATCTGTGTGGACTTGTGGTCGGCGACGACCGTCTCGACGGCTCCGTCGCGAAGGCGGGTCACGCAGTGGCCGGTCATCAGATCGCCGGTGTTGCCGCGCATCCGCGCCCACTGGGCGACGGCGACGTCGGAAGAGTGCGGCTTTCCCGAGAGTTCGCCGGCGAGCAGCAGCATCGAGTCACAGGTGAGGACCACGCCGTCGGCGCGGGCCGCGTCGAACGCCGGGTCGCCGCCAGTGAGGATCGTCGACACGATCGCCTCGCCTTTCGCGCTGGCCAGGCGAGTGACCACGTCGGAAGGCGACGCGTCGCCCATCTCGGCGATGATCGCGTCCTCGTCGAGGTCGGCGACGAGGACCTGCGGATCGAGTCCCGCATCGCGCAGCACGCGCAGACGTGCAGGCGATGCGGAACCCAAGACGATGGTCGAGCCGCGAACTACCGGGGTCGAACCCATCAACCGCGGTTCGGGAACGACGACGGCATTCCCCACGTGGACCGGTGCATGTCGGTCGGAAGGCCCCAGTCATTGCGTGTGACGGGACCGGTGTCGCCGCCGTCGCCGCCCGCCGACGCGAGGACGCTCACCAGCACGGCGACGTCCTCGGCGGACGGATTGCCCGACACGACGGTCAGGAACGGCTTTGCGGGAGCATCCGCGTCTTCGGGAGCTTTGTCGTCGGCCACGTTCGTCTCCTCGCTCACAGCGGGATGTTCCCGTGCTTGCGCGGCGGCAACTGCACGAGCTTGCGCTCGAGCAGACGCAGAGCATTGGCGATCTGACCGCGGGTATGGCTCGGCGGGATGACCGCGTCCACGTAACCGCGCTCGGCGGCCACATACGGGTTGACGAGGGTGTCCTCGTACTCCTGCTGCAGCTCCAGGCGCAGTGCGTCGACGTCCTCGCCGTTCGCCTCCGCGTCCTTCAACTTGCCGCGGTACACGAAGCCGACGGCGCCCGAAGCGCCCATGACGGCGATCTGCGCGGTCGGCCACGCCAGGTTGACGTCGGCGCCCATGTGCTTGGAGCCCATGACGTCGTACGCCCCGCCGTACGCCTTGCGGGTGATGACGGTGATCTTGCCGACCGTCGCCTCGCCGTACGCGTACAGCAGCTTGGCTCCGCGACGGATGATGCCGTTGTACTCCTGGTCGGTACCCGGCAGGAAGCCCGGGACGTCGACCAAGGTGATGATCGGGACGTTGAACGCGTCGCAGGTGCGGACGAACCGAGCGGCCTTCTCGGAGGCGTCGATGTCCAGGCAGCCGGCGAACTGGGTCGGCTGATTCGCGACGATGCCGACGCTGCGACCTTCGACGCGGCCGAAGCCGATGACGATGTTCATCGCGCGCTCGGCCTGGACTTCGAGGAACTCGTCGTCGTCGAGGATGCGGCGGATGACCTCGTGCATGTCGTACGGCTGGTTCGGGGAGTCCGGGATCAGCGTGTCGAGTTCGAGGTCCTCGCCGGTGAGGTTGTCCTCGATGCTGCCCGACGCGACGTCCGCGGGCAGACGCGGTGCGTCGGCGCGGTTGTTGCTCGGCAGGTAGCCGAGAAGTTCCTTGACGTAGTCGAGAGCGTCGTCCTCGTCCTGAGCGACGTAGTGAGCCACACCGGACTTGGTCATGTGCGTGGTGGCGCCGCCCAGATCCTCCATGGTGACGTCCTCGCCGGTGACCGTCTTGATGACGTCGGGGCCGGTGACGAACATCTGACTGGTCTGGTCGACCATCACGGTGAAGTCGGTGAGCGCGGGGGAGTAGACGTGGCCGCCCGCCGCGGCACCCATGATCAGCGAGATCTGCGGGATCACACCGGACGACTTCACGTTGCGGTGGAAGATCTCGCCGTACAGGCCGAGGGAGACGACTCCCTCCTGGATGCGGGCGCCTGCGCCCTCGTTGATGCCGACGAGCGGACGGCCCGTCTTGAGCGCCAGGTCCATGACCTTGACGATCTTCTCGCCGTAGACCTCGCCGAGGCTGCCGCCGAAGACTGTCACGTCCTGGCTGAACACGCAGATCTCGCGGCCGTCGACGGTGCCGTAACCGACGACGACGCCGTCGCCGACGGGACGCCGGTCGGCGAGACCGAAGTTGGTGCTGCGGTGGCGGGCCAGCGCGTCGAGTTCGACGAACGAGCCGTCGTCGAGTAGTTGGGTGATGCGCTCACGGGCGGTCAACTTGCCCTTTGCATGAACCTTCTCGACTGCGGCCTCGCCGACCGGGTGTTCGGCGTCGGCGAGACGATTCCGCAGGTCGGCAAGTTTGCCGGCCGTCGTGTGGATGTCGGGTGCAGCGCCTTCGTCGCGCGAAGCTGTCGTCATGAACATCGACTTTAACGAGAGTGGTGTGACTCCCGTCAACCGGATCGAATGTGAGAAGATCCTCACATTCGCTTATGCAGGTTGTTTCATATCCCGTCTAGAGTGGTCTGACCATGACCGAATCCGCCCTTCCCGACGCTGCGCGCCTGCGCGAACTCATCGCCGGAACCCGCTGGCACAGTGTCGAAGTGGTCGCGGAGACCGGTTCGACTAACGCCGACCTGATCGCGCGAGCCGACGACTCGGAGCTGGCGGGAACCGTGCGGATCGCCGGGTTCCAGTCGGCTGGCCGAGGGCGACACGCCCGAGTATGGAAGACGCCGCACGGGCAGCTCGCGATGTCGGCGGCTGTCCTGGTCCGACCGTCGGACGCCGAACGGGTCGGCTGGCTGTCGTTGCTGACGGGCCTCGCGGTCCGCGATGCACTGTCGTCGGTGGCCGGTGTCGAGGCGGAGCTGAAATGGCCCAACGACGTGCTGGCGCCGGCGATCGACGGCGAACCGGGCGGCAAGCTGTCCGGGATCCTGTCGGAGTTCCGGCCGCTGCCCGACGGCGGCGGGATCGCGGTGATCGGGACCGGCGTGAACGTCGACCTCGACCCCGCGAGCGTGGAGAATGCGAGTGCGGCATCGGTCCGGGGCCTCGCCGGGCGCGACGTCGAGGGAACCGACGTGGCCGCTGCTTATCTGCGCGCGTTGTCCGATCGCCTCGCCGACTGGCCGAACGGTGTCGACAGACTCGTCGCCGACTACCGGGCCTCGAGTGCCACGCTCGGCAAGCGAGTCCGTCTGATCCTCCCGGGAGACGTCGAGGTGATCGGCGACGCCGTCGACGTCGACGATCAGGGGCGCGTCGTCGTGAACGGTCCGAACGGGCCGGTCGTCGCGTCGGCGGGCGACGTCACGCACCTGCGCCCGCTGTAGAGGCCTGCCTACCGGTGTTCTTTGCGGCGGCTCGCGCTGCCCATCGTCGGGATGAGCGTCAAGACCGGTAGTCCGATGATCAGATGCACCACCGCAGTGCCGATCCCGGTGGAGATCTCGGCCGACAGTGCGAGCGGAATGACGACGCTCGCAGCGATCAGGAGTCCGACGACCCAGCGGTAGAACTGGCTGGGCGCAGGCGTGCCGATCTGGAGGAGATACCAGAGCGCGCCGCCGAGGAGGGCGACGACGAATCCGACCAGCGCGAACCACAGTTCGTCTTGTGCCAGCGGATTCCAGACCCCGAGCTTGCCCGAGTCGTTGACCTTCTGGGTGACGGTCCGGATGATCCAGCCGACCAGCCACGCGGCGAGGCCGGTGACGACACCGGTCATCAGGACGCCGCCGCAGAACATGACGGGGTCGATATCGGGCCCCCGCCGTGGCGTCCGCTTGGGAGCGGCGGCCTGCGGCTGGTAGCCCTGCTGCTCGTAGCCCTGCTGCGGGTACTGCTGTTGGGCGTACTGCTGTTCGGTGTAGCCGTACTCGTAATCGTTGGCCTGACTGTAGGCCTGGGTCGGCGGATTCTGCTTCGCCTGGTAGCGCGGGTCGCGCGGATCGTAGTTCGTCATCTCTCGCAAGCACCTTCGCAGTTGCACGGTCTCGTACTCGCAGGCAGACAGCTGGGGCCCAGAGCACCTCGTGTGTCGAGTGTAACGACCGTGCGCCCGGGACACGCCGACACCTGAACCTCGGACGTGTGACGCACTACGCTGGGGCGTCATGGGATATCCGCGCGACAATCTCGCACCGGGGGAGCAGGTCGTCATCCACCGCCACCCGCACTGGAAGAGCCTCGTCGCTCCGGTGCTGCTGTTCTGGGCGGTGACCGCAATCGCCGGTGTGGCGCTCGGTTACATCCGCACCAGCGACTCGTTGTCGAGCGGCGCATCGATGTGGTTGACGATCGTGGTGATCGTGGTGTGGCTCGTCGCGTCGACCTACTGGCTCGTGCGTCCGTTGCTGTCGTGGCGGACCACGCACTTCGTGGTCACCGATCGTCGCGTCATGTACCGCAACGGCATCGTCACTCGCTCGGGCATCGGCATCCCGATGCGACGCATCACGTCCGTGGAGTTCCGGCACGGTCTGATCGACCGCGTGCTGCGCACGGGAACGCTGGTCATCGAGTCCGCGTCCGACGAGCCGCTCTCGTTCCACGACATCCCGGACGTCGAAGCCGTGCACGCCCAGCTGTATCAGGAGCTGCTCGACGAAGACGACGGCGATGACTACGGATGGGACGATCACGGACGGGGGCGTCGCCGATGACCGGAGCCCGCCCGATCCTCCTGGCGGAGGACGACGCCGCGATCGCCGAGCCCCTCGCTCGGGCACTGACCCGTGAGGGCCACGAGTGCGTGATCGCCGCGACCGGCCCCGAAGCGCTCGAGGAAGTCTTGTCCGGCGACTTCGGTCTGCTGATCCTGGATCTCGGGCTGCCCGGCATCGACGGATTGGAGGTCTGCCGTCGGGTCCGCGCGCAGATGCCGGAGATGGCGGTCCTGATGTTGACGGCCCGCACCGACGAAGTCGACTTCGTCGTCGGCCTGGACGCAGGCGCCGACGACTATGTGGGCAAACCGTTCCGCCTCGCCGAACTCCTCGCCCGGGTGCGGGCGCTGATGCGTCGCAGCAGCAACGTCGGCGACGACGAGGTGCTGCTCGACTACGGCGACATCCAGCTCGACGCACGCGCGCGCAGGGTGATCGTCCGCGGCGAGGAGCTGACCCTGGCTAACCGTGAGTTCGATCTGCTGCAGTTCCTGATGGAACGGCCGGGACAGGCGCTCGCCCGTGACGAGATCATGACGCAGGTGTGGGGCTCGGTGGATCTGCGGTCGTCGAAGACTCTCGACATGCACGTGTCGTGGATCCGTCGAAAGATCGGCGACGACCAGGCGAACAGGCCGAAGCACATCGTCACCGTTCGCGGTGTCGGCTTCCGGTTCGACCCGTAGAGGACTGGCGTGCGCCGTCGAATACTGAAGATGATGATCGTCACCGTCGCGCTGATGGGGCTGCTCCTCGGCGTCCCGTTGACGATCCTCTCGGTGCAGGCGATGTCGCGCGAGGCGCGTCAGACGCTGGCGGTGAGCCTCAAACGCATCTCCGAGTACGTGCTGTCGGAGGAGGCGGGCGGGAACAACGTTCCGATCGAGGACCTCGACCTCGACCAGTTCCGGCTCCTGGTTCCGCCGCGCGGACGTCTCAGCCTCGATGTCGACGTCGACCGTCCAGACGGAACCGTTGCGCCGATCCACCGTGCCATCGGAGCGCAGCAGGACGACGAGACGATCGCGGAGTCGGTGAGCCTGGGGCCGCAGGCGAAGATGACTTTGGAGATCCCGCAGGAGGAGGTGCGTCCCCAGCAGTTATTGGCGATCGGCGTGTTGTTCATGGTTCTCGCCGGGTCGATCGGCGGCGGCGCGATCGTCGCGGTCGTGACGGCGCGTCGGCTGTCCGAGCCGCTGACCGCTCTCGCCGGACGCGCCGGAGCGATGGCACGCGGCGACTTCTCGTCCGAGTGGCCGTCGTACGGGATCGACGAGCTCGATCGTGTCGCGGAGGCGTTGTCGGACGCGAACCGGGAGATCGCATTGCGTCTGGAGCGCGAAGGCGAGATCGTCGGCGACGTGTCGCATCAGTTGCGTAGCCGGCTGACCGCGGTCCATCTGCGGTTGGACGAGTTGACGCTGCACAGCGACCCCGACGTGGTCACCGAAGCCGAGGCCGGGCTCGAGCAGGTTGAGCGGCTCTCGCGTGAACTCGACGAACTGGTCGCCGCCTCACGGGAGGACACGGCGGGGCGCGGCGCGATCGACGCCCGCGATGTCGTGGACACGCTGATCGGCGACTTCGAGCCCGCTTTCCGGGCGAAGGGGCGACGCCTCCGTTCGGAGACGCTCGGCCGGATTCCGATGATCGAGGGCAAGCCTGGCCGTCTCCGGGAGGCGTTGAGCGTGCTGATCGACAACTCGCTGCAGCACGGCGCCGGGACGACGACCGTCCGTCTGGCCAATCTGCCCGCCGCGGAGATGGTGCGCCTGACCGTCGCCGACAGCGGGCCGGGCATCCCGGACGAGATCGCCTCGGACGTGTTCCGCCGTGGATTCTCCGGGGGGAGTCGCAGCGGCATGGGTTTGTCGTTGTCGCGGGCCTTGATCGAAGCCGAGGGGGGCCGGTTGGAACTCATGTCGCGGCGTCCCGTGGTGTTCGCGATCGTGCTACCGGCACGCGGAAGACGGCAGTTCGACGACGCGCAGCTCAGGCGTGCCCGAGTTCCTCATCGGTGAGTTCGTCGGGCTTCGGGTGGACGTCGGTGGAGCCGCCGTCGCCGCCGCGGGGCTCCTCGTCCGGAAACGCGAAACGTCGGAGCGCCCAGAAACGGAAGGCCATGCCGAGGACGTTGCCGATGATGAAGGCGAGCAGGAAGTCGAGGACTGCGAGTTGCAGGCCTGCCAGATTCTCGCGCATACCGAAGACGTTGTTGGCCATCCAGAGGGGAGCCGCGGTCAGCAGGACGGCGAAACCGCTGATCAGGAAGAACAGTAGAGCTTCATGATGTCGTTCTCGTCCGCCGCGGTTCTTGAACGCCCACTCGCGGTTGAGGATGTAGCTGAGGATGGTCGCGACGACACCGGAGATGATCCTGGCGACCACTGGTTTCGGTTCGAGGACCGTGAACACGAGCAGGTAGTAGATCGCCGTGTCGATGACGAATGTGGTGCCGCCGACGATGGCGAATTTGATCAGCTCGTTGTGCTTCATCACGAGCCGGTGAAGAGGCCCGGGCAGCATTGAGACTGCCTTGTCGATTGTCAGCACAACGGTCGAGTGTACGTACTCGGCCCATGTCGTACACATCCGTGGACGTCAATGCGGTGTTTCGTGGCCGACATGACACCATTGACGCCGTGAGTTCGCAACCGCACCGTCCGGAGTCAGGGCGTCCAGTATCGGGCCGTTCCGAATCCGGCCGTACAGAATCCGGCCGTACAGAATCCGGAATGCCGACCGTCACCATGATCGGAGGCGGACAGCTCGCCCGGATGACCCACCAGTACGCGATCGCGTTGGGCCAGTGCCTTCGAGTGCTGGCCGCTGCGCCGACGGATCCTGCGGCGCAGGTCAGCGGCGATGTGGTCTTCGGTTCACACGAGGTTCTCGACGATCTTCGGGAGGCGGCCGAAGGCGCCGTCGCGTTGACGTTCGACCACGAGGGCGTCCCGTTGGAGCATCTGGAAGCGCTCGAGGCGGAGGGGGTCGCGGTACGTCCGCCGTCGAAGGCACTGCGATTCGCGCAGGACAAGCTCGACATGCGGAACCGACTGTCGGAGATCGGTCTGCCGGTGCCCGACTACGCCGACCTGTCGGGGGACGTCGCCCAAGCGCGCGAAGGGCTGATCGCCTTCGGTGACCGCAACGACTGGCATGTCGTGGTCAAAGCGGTCCGCGGCGGTTACGACGGTCGTGGCGTGTGGCTCGTCGACGATCGCGACGAGGCACTCGCCGTGTTCGACGCACAGTCCGGTGGCGACACAGTCTTGATGGCCGAGCAGAAGGTCACGATGCGTCGAGAGCTGTCGGCGATGATCGCGCGGTCGCCGTACGGTCAGGGGGCGGCATGGCCGGTCGTCGAGACCGTCCAGCGAAACGGACAGTGTGCCGTGGTCCTCGCGCCCGCACCCGGGTTGGACGCGGACGTCGCTCAGCAGGCTCAGCAGATGGCGTTGCGGCTGGCCGACGAGCTGGGAGTCGTAGGCGCGATGGCGATGGAATTGTTCGAGACCCTCGACGGTCGCCTCGTCGTCAACGAGTTGGCGATGCGCCCCCACAACAGCGGCCACTGGACGATGGACGGCGCGGTGACCTCGCAGTTCGAGCAGCATCTGCGCGCGGTTCTCGACTATCCGCTCGGCGACACCTCCGCTCGCGCTGACGTGGTCGTCATGGCGAACGTCCTCGGCGCTCCGGAGACACCGGCCATGTCCGTGGACGAGAGACTGCACCACCTGTTCGCGCGGATGCCCGACGCGAAAGTCCACATGTACGGCAAGGGGGAGCGCCCCGACCGCAAGGTGGGGCACGTCAACATCGTCGGACGTCCGGGCGACGAGGTCGAGACCGTACGCGAGCGCGCCGAACGCGCCGCCCATTGGCTGAGCCACGCCGTCTGGACCGACGGCTGGGACCCGCACGCCTGACATGACGATCGTGGAGGATGGACGAATGGCAGAACAGAGGGGACCTCGCGTCGGACTCATCATGGGCAGCGACTCGGACTGGCCGACGATGGAGGCGGCCGCTGAGGCGCTCGCCGAGTTCGGTGTCACGTTCGAGGTCGGCGTCGTCTCGGCGCACCGCACCCCGCAGCGGATGCTCGACTATGCGAAAGGCGCTGCCGGACGCGGCGTCTCGGTGATCATCGCCGGTGCGGGCGGTGCGGCACACCTGCCCGGCATGGTCGCGTCGGCGACGCCGCTGCCGGTGATCGGCGTGCCGGTTCCGCTCAAATATTTGGACGGCATGGACTCGCTCCTCTCGATCGTGCAGATGCCTGCGGGCGTGCCGGTCGCGACGGTGTCGATCGGCGGCGCACGGAACGCTGGTCTGCTCGCGGTCCGGATCCTCGCTGCGAGCGATCCCGCCTTGCAGTCGGCCATGGAGAAGTTCCAGGCGAGTCTGGAGGAGATGGTCTTGGAGAAGGACGAGAAGCTCCGCCGGACCCTCCTCGACGGCTGATTAGGTTTCCGCTGATCGAGCGCGTCCTCACGTTGATCGAGCTGGGGATCTCGACTTCGCTCGATCGGCGGAGTTGATCGAGTCCTCACGTTGATCGAGCGGAGTCCCCACGTTGATCGAGCGGAGTCGAGATCGGTGTTCGCACAGGGGATCTCGACTTCGCTCGATCAACGGAGGGGTGCTCGATCAGCGGAGGGGTGCCCGATCGGCGGCGTGAGTGCTCGATCAGCGGGGTGGCGCTCGATCGGCGGAAGCGGCCCCGTCAGCGGGGAGCGAGACTGCGGACGACGTCGCGTGCCGGAACAGCCTGTGCGGCCCGGAAGCCGGGACCGGACCAGAGGTTGATGACCTGCGGATCGTCGGACGCGGCTTTGCGGATGCCGCCGGTCAGCGTGTTGACCTGGGGGTAGGCTGACGGCGCGTAGTCGGTGTTCGCCCGGATGAAATCGTTCTCGAGGCCGCGGGCGAGGCGTCCCGAGTACGCCCGGGTGGTGACGGTCGTCGTGAACTGCGGGTCGGCGAGCGCATCACGGTGAGCTTGCCGGGTGCCGGCTTCGGGGGTGCGGAGCAGAAGCGTGCCGACCTGTGCGGCGACCGCTCCGGCGTCGAGGATCGCGCGGACGTCGTCGCTGTCGGCGACACCGCCCGCGCCGACCGTCGGCAGACCCGTGGCCGCCACCACCGCGCGAACCAACTCGAGGGTCTCGACTTCCGGGTCGGCGTCGTCGATCGCGAACGTGGCGCGGTGGCCACCCGCCGAGAATCCTTGCGCGCACAACGAATCCACCCCGAGTTCGAGTGCCAGCCTGGCTTCGGCGACGCAGGTGACCGTCGCCGACACGGCGACACCGGCCGCGTGGAAGCGATCGACCACGTCGCGGGAGGGGAGTCCGAATGTGAACGACACGACCGCCGGACGCTGCTCGAGCAGCACCTGTACCTTCGCGTCGAACGAGTCGTCGGTGAACGGCACCGATTCGGGTAGATCGACACCGATCTGCTCGGCGAGCGGCGACAGGCGCTCGCGGTAGGCCGCGAACTTCGCGGGGTCGACGTCGACCCGTTCGGGCACGAACAGGTTGACGCCGAACGGTTCTCCGGTGAGCGCGGCGATCTCGCGGACCGCTGTCGCCAAGGCGTCCGGCGACAGGTACGCGCCGCCGTAGAAGCCGAACCCGCCCGCCTCCGAGACGGACGCAGTCAGTGCCGCCGTCGACACTCCGCCCGCCATCGGCGCGCCGACGATCGGGATCTCGAGACTCTCGAACCGGTACATGTGTGTCCTTACCTGTTGTTCCCGGTGACCCGCAGGATCTCCAGGGGCACTTCGGAATTGAGGGTGAAGCCCAATTTCTCGTACAGTCGGCGCGCCGAGTTGTCCGCCGTCGTGTGCAGGAACGGCGTGTTGCCCTCATCGACGATCACCTGGGCGACAGCGGCCACCAGACGTCGTGCGAGGCCGCGTCCCCGCGCGTCGGGATGGGTGCACACGGCACTGATCTCGGTCCATCCGGGCAACTGCAGTCGTTGACCGGCCATCGCGAGGAGACGGCCGGAGTCGGGGTCGCGGTAGCCGAGGTAGACGCCCATCTCGATGGTCCGGGGCAGGAACGGGCCGGGTTCGGTCAGCTCGATGAGCGCCGTCATCTCCGGGACGTCGGCCACGCCGAGTGGGACCAGCTCCGGGTCGGCGACGGGCTCGACAGCGTCGCCTCGGTACTGCACGAGATCGATCTCGGCGACCACGTCGAACAGGTCCTCGGGCAACGGAGTCCGGCGATCTCGCAACGACGCGGTGTGTCCGATCCCGGCCAACTGCGCGAGGTCGGCGTAGTCCTGATCGGTCATCTCGCGGGGATGGCCGTAGAACACAGACACGTCGGGCTCGAAGGTGACGATGTTGCCGACTGTCCGTGCGAAGCGTGACTGCGGGCCGCGCAGCGCGCTGGTGAACGGGTCGTCGAGCACCCCTATATCGAGCGCCTTCGCGTCGAGTCGGTCTGCCCTCACTGCACGTCCAGCTTCTGGCGGAAGAAGTCGATGATCTGATCGAGTGTCTCGCGGGTCGGCTGGCCGGGTTCGTCGATCAGATGTTCGGTGACGACCGAATGCGGCGGCAGCGCACCATGCGGGTTCGCGACCTCGTCGGGCAGTTCGACGCCGAGGAACGAGTCGCCGAGTTCGCGGCGCAAGAACTCGAAGCGGCCACCGGGCGAGAGCCGGTCGCCTTCGAATCGAGCGCCCAACACCTGGAGCCCCTCGTCGCGGCATCGCGAACGGACGCAGGCGAGGTCGTCAGGGGAGATGTCGATGGTCGAGCGACGGCCGGGCGTGGCAGCGAAGGGCAACGACGGTTGCGACAGGACGGGAGCGAGCATCGCGTCGTCCACCGACATGGCGAGAGCGAAGCCGCCTGTCAGGCACATGCCGATCGCGCCGATACCGGGCCCGCCGCACTCGGAGTGCGCGGTGCGCCCGAGTGCGCGAAGCCAGGTCACCACCGGCGATGTCCTGCCGGTGGCGAAGACGGTGAACTCTCGGCTCACGCACACCTTTCCCAGCGCACGTGCCATCCCGACTCCCGCTCGCGGCAGGTCGGCGAGTCCTGCTGGGTTCGGATCGGCGCCGTCGACGCCGAAGAGTGACGGAACCAGCACGGTGAAGCCTGCTCGTGCGACGCGGCGAGCGAAGTCGGCGACCTTCGGAGTGATGCCGGGGATCTCGGGGATCACGATCACGGCGGGGCCGTCGCCGAGGCGATAGTAGTGGTGAGTGATCGCCTCGTGGGTGAACTCGTGGCGGTCGAATCCGGCGAGGGCGGTAGGAGTTTCCACCACTCCAGCTTGCCTCACCGGCTCGGCGTTGGATACTGGGTGCCATGAGTGAGGGCGTAGTGGCGGGGGAGTCCGACGCGGCGGACTTCCGGATGCAGGTGGTCGCCGAGTCGATCCGGCTGTTCGCCGAGCACGGTTACGAGTCGACGACGGTCGACGCGGTCGCCGCGGCGGCCGGAGTGTCACGGCGCACGTTGTTCCGGCAGTTCCGCTCCAAGGAAGACTTCATCTTCGCCGACCACGAACAACTGTTGGTGCTCGTAGCGGAACAACTGGCGGACGCCGAGGAGTCGGGAGCCG
Source organism: Gordonia zhenghanii (assembly GCF_021738965.1). GTDB lineage: Bacteria > Actinomycetota > Actinomycetes > Mycobacteriales > Mycobacteriaceae > Gordonia > Gordonia zhenghanii. The sequence goes on from NZ_JAKKOQ010000007.1 coordinate 264,580, forward strand.
ATCCATGGTGGTCGGTCTGCGCCGGAGCCGAACGGGTCTTCGCGCATTTCGCGACTCACCGTGATCTGGCCGCTGGTCGGTATCGCGTGGTGTCGCGGGTGCCTGCGCTGCGTGATCGGGAACTCGTCACCACCTACCGCTACCAGCGGCTCTTCGAGGAGTCGCTGCGCAGGCGGTTGCCCGACGTGCCGCGTGTCCGGCAGGTCGCGTACGCGGCGGCGGTGACCGGTGCGCACAACCACCTGCTCCGTCAGATGGTCCGAGGCGACGAGTCGGCGACCGCGGACGCACTGCGCGCCGAACTGCAACGGATCCACTCGACGATGATCGAGCCGGTCCATCGGGACTCGTCGCCGGGCAACGCGGTGACGGTCGTCATGCACGGCGCGGATCTCAGCGCGGATGATGTCGCCGACATCGTTCGCAAACGATTGACTTGGCACGCAGTGCCATGATGAACTGCAGGCAGTTCCCACCATCTCGGCACTCAGTGACAATCACTGGCGTCAGTTAAAGGAGTAATCCATGGGCAAGTTCGGAAACCCCGATTTCGACCTCTTCCAGCTGCCGGAGGAGCACGAGGCTCTCCGAGAAGCGATCCGCGCACTGAGCGAGAAGGAGATCGCACCGCACGCCAAGGACGTCGACGAGAACGCACGCTTCCCCGAAGAAGCTCGCACAGCCCTCGTCGCCAACGGCTTCAACGCCGTCCATGTCCCCGAGCAGTTCGAGGGCCAGGGTGCCGACTCGCTCGCCGCCTGCATCGTGATCGAAGAGGTCGCACGCGTTGATGTCTCCGCGTCGTTGATCCCGGCCGTCAACAAGCTCGGCACCATGGGCCTGATCCTGTCCGGTTCGGACGAGCTCAAGGCGAAGGTCCTCCCGTCCATCGCCTCCGGCGAGGCGATGGCGTCGTACGCCCTGTCCGAGCGTGAAGCGGGCAGCGACGCAGCAGCGATGAAGACCCGTGCGCGCCGCGACGGCGACTCCTGGGTTCTCAACGGCTCCAAGTGCTGGATCACGAACGGCGGCCAGTCCACCTGGTACACCGTCATGGCCGTCACCGATCCGGAGAAGGGCGCCAGCGGCATCTCGGCGTTCATGGTTCACAAGGACGACCCCGGTTTCACCGTCGGACCGCTCGAGCACAAGCTCGGCATCAAGGGCAGCCCGACCGCCGAGCTGTACTTCGAGGACTGCACGATCCCCGAAGACCGGATCATCGGCGACGAGGGCACGGGCTTCAAGACGGCGCTCGCGACTCTCGACCACACCCGCCCGACCATCGGCGCGCAGGCCGTCGGCGTCGCGCAGGGCGCCCTCGACGCCGCGATCGACTACGTCAAGGATCGCAAGCAGTTCGGCCAGTCCATCAGTAAGTTCCAGGGCGTCGAGTTCATGATCGCCGACATGGCGATGAAGGTCGAAGCGGCTCGCCTCATGGTGTACGCGGCGGCATCGCGTGCCGAGCGCGGCGCAGGCCCCCTCGGCTTCATCTCGTCGGCGTCCAAGTGCATGGCCTCCGACGTCGCGATGGAGGTCACCACTGACGCCGTGCAGTTGTTCGGCGGCGCGGGCTACACCACCGACTTCCCGGTGGAGCGCATGATGCGTGACGCCAAGATCACCCAGATCTACGAAGGCACCAACCAGGTCCAGCGCATGGTCATGGCTCGCTCGCTGCTCCGCGGCTGAGTCGTCACTGCTCGGCTCTCACGGGTTGGGCATTTCGTTCGACCGGAGGGTCAGATCGGCCTTCTCCATCGCGGCGATAGCGTCGACGCGGGCATCGTCCGCGCCGCGGATCCACACCAGCGCGGTGCCCGCGAGGAGCGGCGCCAGGAAGTTGGCTGCGATCGTGTCCGCGGTGTGCCACGGGCGGGTCGAGACGACGCGCTGCCCGGACTCGGTCTCCGACTCGACTCGCGCCAGCGTCGCGGTGGGCACATCGTCGAGTGCGAGGTCGCCCGCGCCTGCAGGGGAGTATCGGTCGCCGTGGGCGCGGACCGACTCGCCGAAGTCGTCGACGCCGATCGGCAGATCCCGGGAACCCATCGCGAACGGGTCGAGCGGGACGACGACGACCGCGTCGGCGTCGTGCTGATCGAGTCGGGCCGCAGCGGTGAACACCACTCGGGCGTCACCGTCGTGATCGCCGACGAGGACGTGCGCTCCCGCCCACCAGGCACCCAGGAGGACGGCCGCACTCTGCCAGTGCTCAGGTAGGTCGACGCGGACGTCGTCACCGGGAACCACACCCACCTCGTCGCGCAGGTAGTTCGCGATCTTGGCGGCCCAGTTGCCGAGGGTCGCCGCCGACAGTTCGGTGCGTTCCCCGGTGCCCTCGTCGTAGAACGTGAACAGCGGACGGGCGGGGTCGGCCACCCGGCCAAGGACTAGAGAAGTCAGCGTGTCGGTCATCTGACCATCGTCGCCGACGCCGATCAGTTGACGCAGACCGGGCCGTCGTTGTCGGCCTTGATGACCTTCGACGACGGAGCCGACGACGCCGACGAGGCGCTCGCAGCGGAACTGCCGTCGTCCGAACCGCCCTGGTCGCCGGTGTTGACGATCGAACCGGCGCCCACGTACGTGTTGGTCAACGCGACCTTGAGGTGGTTCTCCGGCAGCGACGAGTCCTCGCGGATCGTTATGCCGCCACCGAGGTCGCTGACCAGCTGCTTCGCGCCTTCGTTGTCCTTGGAATCGGCGTACACGAGCGAATCGAACTCGTTCATCGGCTTGTTCGAGGTCGCACCGGCTTTGAAGCCGCGGCCGGTCAGCACCCGCGACACATTGCCCGCCAGGCCGTCGACGGTGCCCGCGTTGATCACGTCCACCGTGTACTCGGCACGGGGATTGTCGGACTTCTCCGGCTCCTGGTTGCCGAGCAGTCGGTCGACGAACGTGTGCACGGCTGGCGGGTCGATCGCGAGGACGCTCTGAGTGCCGTCGTCGCTCCACGCCTGATCGTCGGCGATCGGGATGGTGGCGAACTTGATGTTGCCGCCCGTCAGGTCCTTGAGCTGCTCGGCGAAACTGATGATGTCCCACCCGTCGTCGAGCAGCACCGACTTGGAGACGGCGTCCTGGAGTTCGTTGAGCTTGCCGGTGTCGGTGAGCGTCTGCGTCGACAGGATCTTCTGCGCGAGTGAGGCCATGTACACCTGCTGGCGGGTGATGCGGTCGAGGTCGCCGCGCGGCAGTCCGTGGCGCTGTCGGACGAAGCTGAGCGCCTGCGGGCCGTCGAGGGTCTGCGTGCCCTTGCGGAAACGAGCACCCGACAACGGTTCCCGCACGGATCGCTTGAGGCACACTTCGACGCCGCCGACCGCGTCGGTGAGCAGTGCGAAGCCGACGAGCCCGACCTCTGCGTAGTGGTCGACGGTGACGCCGGTCAGATCTCCGACGGTCTTGATGAGCGCCTGCCTGCCGGCCTTGGTGCCTGCCTCTTCCGCCTCGGCCTCCGGGACACCGTTCTCCACGTCGCGGGCGCGGACGGTCTCTCGCGTGGTGCCGTAGGCAGCGTTGATCTTGCTCTTGCCGAGTCCTGGGACCTCGACGTACGTGTCGCGGGGGATCGACACCGCGGTCGCCGCGGACCCGTCGTTCGGAATGCGAACCAACAGGATCGTGTCCGTACTCGTCGAGACCTCGCCGCTCACCCGGAGTCGCTTGAGTTGGTCCTCGGGGAGCGGATTGCCTTTGGCGTCGTTACGCGAGTCGGTTCCCACCAACAGGACGTCGACCGCTCCGTCGTCGCCCCCGCCCAAGGAGAGCCCGCCGAGTTGGGTCGCCGACGACCGGATCGAGTTGAACTCGCTCCACCCGACACCGGTGATCACCAAGACCAGGATCGTGACCAGAGCGACGAGGGTCCGACCGATGTGCTTCGGCGGGACTCCGGCGATGGGCCGGGTGGCCCATACCGACACCGCTTCGCGCAGAGTTCCGGCCTTGGCGGCACCTGCCTTGTCGGTGCCCGCGACGGACTTCGCCGTTTTCGGTGGCCGGCGTTTGCGGGGCTTGGTGTGGATCTCCTCGGACGTTCGACGACGGCGGGTGTCGGTGTCGACCGGTGCAGGTCGACGTCGGCGTGGCGCGTCCCCACGCGGGCGCGGCGCAGCGCCGTCGGTCCTCCCGCGGGTGCCGTTGCGGCGAGGCATGTCCTCGCCGCCTTCACGTCGCTGATCCACGCGTGCGCCGTTCCCTTCACTGCGAGTCGTCGCGCGCCGTCCGACGCGCTCTCCCGCACGAGGATACTGGCGAGTCCGGGACCGATCGGGGAAGCGCGCCCGGGCGTGGGCGACGCCACGTCTCGGGTGAGGCACGATTGTCCGTGTGAACACTCCCTCGACGGTCTATGTGATCGGTGCCACCGGCCAACTCGGATCCGCTCTGCTCGCGTCTCGTGCGGTCCCCGCAGGCGTCCGCGTCGTCGGGTTGGGCTCGTCGGATGTCGACATCACGACGATCGCCTCGGTCCGGTCGGCGCTCGCCGATCTGCACGGCGGAGACGTCGTCATCAACGCCGCGGCGTTCACCGACGTCGACGGGGCCGAGACCTCCCGTGAGGCCGCCTATGCCGTCAACGCGGACGGGCCGGCGAATCTCGCCGCTGCGACGGCAGCGGCGCGAGCACACCTGATCCACGTCTCGACCGACTATGTGTTCGGGCCTGCGGCGTCCGGATCGCGGCCATGGGCCTCACCGCTCGAACCGTCCGATCTGCGCGACGATGCGCAGCCCGACACAGTCTACGGAGCGAGCAAGCTCGCGGGGGAGAGGGCGATGTTCGCCGCCGATCCGAACGGCGTCGTCGTACGCACCGCGTGGGTGTTCACCGGGCGCGCCCCGGTCCGCGACTTCGTGACGACGATGCGCCGACTGGAGGGCGAGCGAGACGAGCTCACCGTGGTCGACGACCAACGCGGCTCGCCGACGTACGCGCCCGACCTGGCAGGCGGGCTGTGGGAACTGGTCGCACGCATGCTCGCGGGTCGTTCACACGGCGGATCGGTCCTGCATGCGACGAATGCGGGCGAAGCCACCTGGTGTGATCTCGCTCGCGCTGTGTTCACCATCCTCGGAGCCGATCCCGAACGGGTGAAACCTTGCAGCACAGAACAATTCCCACGGCCGGCACCACGTCCGCCGTACTCGGTGCTGTCTGCGAAGAGCTGGGAACACGCGGGACTCACGCCGTTGCGTGACTGGCGCGACGCCCTCCGCAACGCGCTCGTCGCACCGACTTCGGGTTAGTCTGTCGCGGTGACTGCTCCTTTCGGCGTAGTGACCGTGACCTATTCGTCCGGTGACTACCTGCACAACTTTCTGCGCACGCTCGGCGATGCGTCGCAGCACGCCCCTCAGGTCGTGATCGCCGACAACGGCTCCACCGACGGCGCGCCCGAGAAGGCAGCCGCCGACTACGAGAACGTGACGCTGGTCCACTCAGGCGGGAACATCGGGTACGGCGCAGCGATGAATCGCGGCGTCGCCGAACTCGATCCCGACCTAGAGTTCGTCGTCATCGCCAATCCCGACGTCGAATGGTCGCCCGGCTCGCTGGACGAACTCCTCGCCGCCGCCCGTCGGTGGCCGCGCGCCGCCAGCCTCGGCCCCCTCGTGACCGAGCTCGACGGCTCGGTGTACCCGTCGGCGCGCGCCGTCCCCGACCTCGTGTCGGGTACCGGGCACGCCGTACTCGGCGCCGTCTGGCCGTCCAACCCGTGGACCAAGGCCTACCGCGACGACGAGCAGGGCCTCACCGAACGACCCGTCGGCTGGCTGTCCGGCTCGTGTCTTCTGGTGCGGCGCAGCGCATTCGACGGGGTCGACGGCTTCGACTCCCGATACTTCATGTTCATGGAGGACGTCGACCTGGGTGACCGGTTCGGTCGCGCCGGATGGCTCAACGTCTATGTGCCGAGCGCCAGTGTCCTGCACGCCAAGAGCCACTCGGTCAGCAAGCACCCCGAGAAGATGATCCCGGCGCACCATGAGAGCGCCTACCGATTCAACGCGGACCGGAACCCCGGCGCGCTCCGAGCACCCGTGCGTCTGGTCTTGCGCGCCGGACTGGCTGTCCGGTCGAAGATCGCTGTCGCAGCAGCCCTGCGTGAGCGACGTCGCGTCAGTCGCGACGTCTGACCTGTATCGATGGAAGGAAACTCCGTGGCACCGTCTGTTCAGGCGCTGATCCTCGTCGGCGGCAAGGGGACCAGGCTCCGTCCGCTGACGCTGTCGGCGCCCAAGCCGATGCTCCCGACTGCGGGACAGCCGTTTCTCACGCATCTGCTGTCGCGGATCCGGGAAGCGGGGATCACCGACGTCGTGCTCGGCACGTCGTTCAAAGCCGAAGTGTTCGAAGAGCACTACGGGGACGGCTCGTCGCTCGGTCTGAACCTGACGTACGTGACTGAGGATCAGCCGCTCGGCACCGGCGGCGGAATCCGGAACGTCTACGACTCGTTGACCGCGGACACCATCCTGGTCTTCAACGGCGATGTCCTCGGCGGCACCGACATCCGGGACGTCGTGACCACCCACCAGGAGTCCGGAGCGGAAGTGACGCTGCACCTGGTCCGGGTCAACGATCCGCGCGCGTTCGGCTGTGTGCCGACCGACGCCGACGGTCGGGTCAGCGCGTTTTTGGAGAAGACGCAGGACCCGCCGACCAATCAGATCAACGCCGGAACGTATGTGTTCAACCGCAGTGTGATCGGCGAGATCCCGACGGGGCGAGCCGTCTCGGTGGAACGCGAGGTGTTCCCGTCGCTCCTCGCTAACGGACGGCACATCCACGCGCACGTCGACGCCGCCTACTGGCGTGACATGGGCACACCCGAAGACTTCGTGCGCGGCAGCGCCGACCTGGTGCGCGGTATCGCGCCGTCGCCGGCGATCGCTCAGCAATGCGGTGAAGCGCTCGTCCTCGACGGCGCTGACGTGGCCCGCGGGGCCGTTCTGATCGGCGGAACCGTCGTCGGTCGCGGCGCCACCGTCGGTGCCGGGGCTCGGCTCGACGGCGCCGTGGTGTTCGACGGCGCGATCGTCGAGGCCGGCGCCGTGGTCGAACGCAGCATCGTCGGATTCGGTGCGCGAGTCGGCGCGGGTGCGCTGGTCCGCGACACGGTCATCGGCGATCGCGCGTCCATCGGCGCGCGCTGCGAACTACTCCGCGGCGCCCGAGTGTGGCCGGGAATCCAGATCCCCGACAGCGGAATTCGCTTCTCGACCGACGTCTGATCCGACCGACGTCTGATCCGACCGGGCCGGCTACCGCGGCATGAACGGTGCAGGCGGCAGTAGCTGGGTCGGCGGGATGAATCCCTCCGGCGGTCGCGGCCTGGTGGACGGTCGGGGCTTCGACGACGGGGCACTCTCCGACGGGGCGGTCTCGGACGACGGTCCCGGCGTCGTTGGCTGTGTCGGGATCGACGGGTACGGGGTCGTCGACTCCTCGGGCGTCTCTGACGTGGGCGGGGCCGCGACGTCGGGTGCCTGCGGCGCCACGGTGTTCGGCGTCGTGTCGGGAATCGGGACCGTCTCCGTGCTCGGTGGGGCGACGAGCGCCCGGTCGGGGATCGTGCGGTCGGCGATCACGTTCTGCCCGGACAGCGTGTACGTGACGTCGACCGGTCCGCCGGTTGGGTTCGCGGTCGAGTCGCCACCGTCGAGCCAGCGGTAGCGGACGACGACCGAGTCGCTCGTCGAGCGGAGAACCGACGTGAAGGCCGTGTACGCCTCGGTGTCGTAGCGGATGAAACCGCCGGCGTCGAAGAACAGGATGCGCTGGGGCGAGCTGCCGGTCCCGCCTTTGAGATCGGCGTTGGCCCACATGAGTTCGGGACAGGAGCCGAGTTCGGCGCGGGTCCCTTCGGAGGCGACGAACCCTTGTCCGCCGTATGCGTCGATGGAGGAGACTGCCCGCACGACGGTCGCTGCTCCGAGGTCCAGGCAGCCGCCCGGACCCGCGGTGACCGGGCGGTCGACGGCCGGGGTCGACGACGTCGGCGATGCAGTGGAGCGATCCCTGCTCGAGGTCGACTGCGGCTGGTCCGCATCGGATGCTCGATCAGCGTGGTCGCTGTCCCGACAGCCCGTCACCGTCACGACGATGCACGTCGCCACGACGGCAGCGGTCGCGAGCTTCCTCATGGTGTCTCCTTGGTCCGTTGTCACCGGGCCCGTCGAGTTCGGCATGTGAGACGTTAGTCTGCGGGTCGTTCGAACGACTGACATCCGGCGGCGCGCCAGAGATCTTACTGGCAGGTCTGACGTCGGCTGTCCAATGGGAGACTAACGGGCCTTCGCCGCCGCCAACAGGCCGTTTCCGACGGGGATCACCGCGGGCAGGAAACGGTCGTCCTCGGCGACGATGGTCGCCGCCTCGCGTGCGGCGAGCGTCCGCGGGTCGGTGGCGTCGCGGTCGGCGATGGTTCCGTCGGCCGAGGCGTTGTTCACCACGAGTAGTCCTCCCGGCCGCAGGATGCGTACCGCTTCGGTGACGAACGCCGGGTACGACATCGGCGGTCCGTCGACGAACACGAGGTCGTACGACTCGTCGGCGAGCCGAGTGAGGACGTCGGTCGGCGCACCGTTGATCAATCGTGTTCGTCCGGGTGCGATCTCTGCATCGGCGAATGTCTCGCGTGCGGCACGGTGATGCTCGGACTCGGGGTCGATCGTGGTCAGAACTCCGGTGGCAGGCATACCCGCCAGCAGCCACAGGCTGCTCACGCCGACGCCGGTCCCGATCTCGACGACGTGCTCGGCGTTCGCCGTCCGCGCGAAGAGCGACAGGAGGGCTCCGGTTGCGGGGCTGACGGCGCGCGCGCCGAGTTCTTCGCCGCGCATCCGTGCTGCGGCCATCGCATCGTCTTCGATGATCGCAGCTTCGGCGTAAGCGGCGAGCTGGTCGGTGGTCTGCGAACCAGTCGTGTCAGTCATGTCAACGAGGGTGCCACAGTGGTGCTGACCTGGACTCGCCCCACGCCGCGCACGACCGATTCCACCTCTGAAGGGGGCGCTGGCTCACATCCTCAGGGAACACACAGCCCGTTCTGTGGGCTCCCACATTCGGGTGCGAGAGGGTCATAGTCAATGGCTTGGAATATCGATCGCAGCGCTGACGTTGCACCGGGGGACAATGCCCGGTCTGTCCGCGATTTCGCGATGAAAGGAACTGGCACCGCACCGATGACCGTCCCTGACACCACCGAATCGGCCTCGCGTGACTCCTTCCGCGGGACTGCGGGCTTCGATGCGACCGGCGACACCACCCTGATGCCGTCGTGGGACGAACTCGTCGCCGAGCACGCCGACCGGGTCTACCGTCTCGCATACCGGCTCTCCGGCAATCAGCACGACGCCGAGGACCTCACGCAGGAGACGTTCATCCGAGTCTTCCGGTCGCTGACGAACTACAAGCCGGGGACTTTCGAGGGGTGGTTGCACCGCATCACCACGAACCTGTTCCTCGACATGGTCCGTCGTCGCGCCAAGATCCGTATGGAGGCCCTCGAGCCCGTCTACGAGAAGATCCCGACCGACACGCCCGATCCGCAGCAGGTGTACGCGGACGCGAATCTCGGCCAAGAACTGCAGGAAGCGCTCGACGCTCTGGGCCCCGAATTCCGCGCCGCTGTGGTCTTGTGCGACATCGAAGGGCTCTCGTACGAGGAGGTCGGCGCGACGTTGGGCGTCAAGATGGGCACCGTTCGGAGTCGCATCCATCGTGGTCGGCAGGGGATTCGCGAGTTCCTCGCGGCCCGCGGGCACACCGACAGCCGCTCGGTCGCCGTCGCCAGTGAGGGCTGATCGCGTAAGCTGGGCCCGACCGATCGCGTTGGGCCGCCGTAGCGGCCGCCGAGTGGAAGGGGCGCCGCCAGTGGGTCTGGGACACCGTTCGTCCGGTCGCCGTTGGGCGCCGGTGAGTTCGTCGATCGTTCCTAATCCCGGGTACGCCGCGCGCCAAGAGTTCGCCCCCACCGAGCATCTCGCTGTGGAAGCCGTCGTCGCCTACGTCGACAACGAGTTGTCGCCGATGGCGACGACGCGCGCCGACGCACACCTGTCGTTGTGCGGGAGGTGTTCCGACGAGGTCGTCAATCAAGCCCGCGCGCGCTCGCTGCTTCGCGACGGTGCGCCGATGAGCGCGCCGCCGTCGTTGCTCGGCGAGCTCAGCAAGATCCCCACGCAGGAGATCGACATGCGCGGCACGAACCGATCGAATCGCCGGGGCCGCTGACTCGTGACTGATCGAACCCCCACGTCGCGGGACGAAGCTGTCTTCGGACGGCCGGAAGGCGTCACCGGATCGTTTGCGGACACACCGACGTCGAATCGCCCGGAGCCGACGATCGCGGCGCCGGATCCCGTCTTGAATGAAGCGTTCAGTCGTCCCGACGGCGAGTCAGAGACGTTGCAGCGCGATCCGTTCGCAGTGCCTGCTGACGATGAGTCGCAGACTCCCGAGGATCCGTGGCGGAGCCCGGAGTCCGGGGTCGCGTTGGCTGCACCTGCGCTCCACGAACCGAGTGCGCCGACTCCGGTGGATCCGGGGCCGAAGCTGGGTGTCCGGGACCTCGTGTCCGGCAATCGCGTCCACTGGTGGGCGTTGGCGTCGTTGGCGATGGTCGCGATCCTCATCGGCGTCTTCGGTGGCCTCGTCGGTCGGTGGACCGCGGAGGTCGCCACCCCGTTGAACTCCGACTCGGTGCACTTGAGCGACTCGGGCTCGGACTCCGGCGACGACGGGGACGAGACCACGGTCACGAAGGTCGCCAATGCGATGGAGAAGGCCGTCGTCATGATCGATGTGCGCACGTCGGGCGGCGGAGCGACCGGTTCGGGTTTCGTCCTCGACAAGCGCGGCTACATCGCTACGAACAATCACGTCGTATCGATGGCGGCGTCCGACCGTGAAGCGAAGCTCGAAGTGGTCTTCTTCGACCGGACTCGTGTCTCGGCGCGGCTGGTCGGCCGCGACCCGAAGACCGACCTCGCCGTCATCAAGGTCGACGATGTGCAGAATCTGACGGTCTCGACGTTGGGCGATTCGTCGAAGGTGAAGATCGGCGAGGACGTCGTCGCGTTCGGTTCGCCGTTGGGACTGTCCAAGACCGTGACGACGGGGATCGTGAGCTCGGTCGACCGTCCGGTGCCGTTGCGCCCCGACGCGGAGTCGGACACGGACGCGGTCATCAACGCGATCCAGACGGACGCGGCGATCAATCCCGGTAACTCGGGCGGTCCGCTCGTGGACTCGAAGGCGCACGTGATCGGCGTGAACACGGCGGCGAAGACGTCGAACGGCGGCTCGATCGGCTTGGGCTTCGCCATTCCGATCAACGAGGCCGTCCCGATCTTCGACTCGCTCATCAAGGACGGCCAGGTGAACCACCCGACGATCGGTATCACCGCGGCGACCGTCCGAAATGAAAAGGTGCTCGGCGCGCAGGTACGCGACGTCGCGGAGGGCAGTGCTGCGGCTCGTGCGGGACTGCGCGAGGGCGATGTGGTGACGAAGTACAACGGTCGCGAGATCGAGGGCTCTGACGAGTTGACGGTTGCGGTCCGTACGTCGAAGATCGATGAAGCGGTGAAGTTCACCTACTGGCGTGAAGGCCGGACCTTCGACGGTTCGATCACGCCGGTCAGCGACTAGACGGATCGAGCGGGTTCACGGATGTTCAGCAGTATCGGCTGGGGCGAGATCGTGGTGCTGCTCGCTGCGGGCCTGATCATTCTCGGACCGGAGCGTCTGCCCGGCGCTGTGTCGTGGACGTTCAAGTCGATCCGGAAGGCCCGCGACTACGCGACCGGCGCCTCCGGGCAGCTGCGCGACGAGATGGGCACCGACTTCGAGCAGTTCCGCGAGCCGATCCAGCAGATCAACGAGCTTCGGCAGATGAGCCCGCGCAGCGTCGTCACGAAACACCTCCTGGGCGGTGACTCCTCGTCGGTAGACAACCTCGGCCGCACCGTGCGCGACACTCTCGACATCCAGGGGACGTCTAAGCCGTCCCGCCCGACTCCCGCCGTCGCCGAACCCTCTGCTCCGACTCCTCCGCCCGCAAAACCCGATCTCTCGAAGCGTTCCCACGACTACACAGACTGGGACGCGACATAATCTCGGCATCTACCCGCCAGTAACCTCAGCTCCGAGCCTTGTGACCACATACTGGTCACAAGGCTCGGAGCTAACGTTACCGAGCAGTTCAGACCGGCATTTTCCCAATCGTGGCCCGCGTGAAAGCAAGAGCGCGGTCGCAGATTTCGTTGATTGGTGGCTGACTCTGCCCGTAATGAGTGACCATCGTGATGACAGACGCGCCCCTGGACTGCACATACGTGTCGCATTGGTCGCCGGTCGTATAGATGTGGACACCCACCTGTCGGCCAGCGATGCCGACGTCTGGGAGCCATTCGTTGGTGCCGCCTGACCTGCGGGTCTTCGCGAAGTCGAGACCGGGGGAGTTGCCGACGAACTGGCTCAGGTTCCAATGATCTTGGTAGTTGCCGTTGGCGTACTTCCAGTCGCATCCGCGCAGGGTCTGCCCGTCTGTTCCCGCAGCATCACTGGCCGTCGTCGGGTTGATGCCGAGGCTTGTGAGCTGTGTCCGTTGGAGGGCAGTGCAAGGCTCGTAGGTTGTGCCGTTGTTGGCTGGGCCCCACCGGCGAGAGTGCTTAGTCTCAAAAGGTAAAGCTGTGCCTGCGTCGTCTACTTGTCGGATCGACGGGCTAGGGGCGCCCGCAGCCCCTTCCTGTGCCCCATCGTTCATACATCCGGCAAGGAGGCAGATGGCAGCAGCGGCAATTGGTAAGCCACTGGATCTCAATTGGGTACTCCATCGGGCTGCAGCTCATCCGTGTTATCGGCATCTGCGCGTGTTAGAGCGTGACATGCGGCGCTTGCACCCGAACTCAATTCAATGGCGGCTAGCGATTGAGTATTGAGGCTACGAGCACCCGTCTCAATGAGGTATTGCAGCTCCTCGTACAGGGCAGCCCCTTCGACGCAGCCGATACCGAAGTAGTTCGTTGAGACCACCTTTCGAAGCGCCACACTCAACTCCTCCAACTCAATCCCAGCGACGCGAGCGGCGGCGATCCGGGCGTACCAGGCGGCGGTCTCGGAGACTACGTCGTTGCTCATGCGACTCCCTGGGGCTGGGTTGGGCTCCTATTCAGTTAGACGCACCGTAGCGCTGTTCGGTTCCATCGACTCGCCGAAAACGAAGATGTCGGCGATACGGCTCATTTCTGAGCGGTATCGCCGACGTCTTGGTCGTCAGTCTGGGGTCAGTCGTGACGGGTGGTGTCGATGCCGAGGCTCATGCCTGCGAGGCCGCGGCGGCGGACGGCGAGCTTGTCGGCGATGGCGCGCAGGGCAGAGCCGGAGGCGGAGTCCGGGCGGGACAGGACGACGGGCGTTCCGGCGTCGCCGCCTTCACGAAGCTCTTGTTCGAGCGGCACCTGGCCGAGGAGTTCGACTGGTGCGCCGACGGCCTTCGTGAGCCGTTCGGCGACGAGTTGTCCGCCGCCGGAGCCGAACGGCTCCATGCGCGAACCGTCGGGCAGTTCCATCCACGACATGTTCTCGACCACGCCGAGGATCTTCTGTCGTGTCTGCAACGCGATCGCGCCCGCACGCTCGGCGACCTCGGCCGCCGCCTGCTGCGGGGTGGTGACGACGAGGATCTCGGCACCCGGGATCAACTGGGCGATCGAGATGGCGACGTCGCCGGTCCCCGGGGGAAGGTCGAGGAGGAGGACGTCCAGGTCGCCCCAGTACACGTCGGCCAGGAACTGCTGCAGGGCGCGGTGCAGCATGGGGCCACGCCAGGTGACCGGGGTGTTGCCGTCGGTGAACTGGCCGATCGAGATGAACCGCACGCCGTGGTTCTGCGGCGGCATGATCATCGACTCGACCTGGGTCGGCTTCGCGTCGCTGCCGAGCATGCGGGGGACGCTGTGACCGTAGATGTCGGCGTCGAGCACACCGACCGACAGTCCGCGTTCGGCGAGCGCAGTCGCGATGTTGACGGTGACGCTCGACTTTCCGACACCGCCCTTGCCTGAGGCGATCGCGTACACGCGGGTCATGTTGCCGGGCTTGGCGAACGGGATCTCCGGTTCCGCACGGTCGCCGCGCAGCTTCTTGCGGAGCTCGGTGCGCTGCTCGTCGTCCATCACATCGAGTTCGACGCGGACTGCGCCGACTCCGGGGACGTCGGACACCGCAGTGGAAACGCGCTGCGAGATCTCGGTCTGCATGGGACAACTGGATATCGTCAGGAAGATTCCGACGTCGACCGCTCCGTCGTCGGCGATCGCTACCGATTTCACCATGCCCAGATCGGTGATCGGTTTGCCGATCTCGGGATCGGCGACCTTGCTGAGCGCTGAACGTACGTCGGCTTCGGTAGGAGTACTCACGTGACCCACTCTAGTCAGCGGTTTGTGGCCTTTGTGATCGGCCTCGCTTGTCCAGCCGAATAGTGCGCGGTGGTCGTGAACTCAGGGCGCCGGGAAGACCGGCGGAGGCGGCAGACAGATCGGTCCGAGGCACTGCGGCTTCGGTTTCGGCTTAGGCTTTGTGCTCGACGACGGGGGCGTGGACGGCTTCGTCGACGGCTTGTCGCGCTTGGATGACGTAGACGGCTTGTCGCGATCCTTGTCGCGGTCCTTCTTCTTGTCCGTCTTCTTCTCGTCGTCCTTCGGCGGTGTCGACATCTCCGGGATCGGCGACGTCGGCATGACGCCTGCAGCGTAAGCAGCAGCCCAGCCGAGGACGTTGTTGGCGTATGCGACGGAATGGTTGTAGCGCATCACCGCGGCGACCTTGTTGGACGACGACATTATGTCGCTGACGCCGGAGCAGAGGTAACGTCCCGCGGAGTAGGTGGCGTCGAATACGTTGTCCGGGTTGGACTTCCCGTCGCCGTTCGCGTCCGATCCCCAGCTCTTCCAGGTGCTCGGAATGAACTGCATCGGGCCCATCGCACGGTCGTGGCCATGGTCGCCGTCGAGGTCGCCGCCGTCGGAGTCGGTGATGACTTCGTTCCCGGCGAGCGATCCGTCGAGGACCGGACCACGGATGTCGGTGAGGGTGTTGCCGTAGCGGTCGACGTTGCCGTCGCCTGCGTGGCCGGACTCGATGCGGCCGATGCCCGCCAGCAGGAACCACGGAAGCTTGCACTGCGGCGACTCGGCCGCGACGCGGGTGGCGGCGAGTTTGTACGCCTTCAACATGATTCCCGGGATGCCGAGTGGGCCGGACGGCAGGTTCGCAGCGATCCTGAACTGGGCAGCGGAGTCCGGGTCGCCGCCTTCGGCGTCTTCACCGGACGACGGGGGAGCGAAGCCCAACAGTTCGCCGCTCTCGGACGGAACCACCTGTGTCACGTCGTTGACGGCGACGACCTCGGCTTCGGTGGACGTCAACAACGACGGACCGATGTTGACCGGGCCCTGCGCGGACGTCAGCGACGTCGTGCCTGCAGACATACCGCCCAACAGCACAGCACCCACGGCGACCGTGCCTACCCCCACGGCGACGCCACGTCGTGGCGAGTGCGCCTGTCTCGGGCTGTGCCGAAAACTCATCCCCATGTTTCGCGAACTCCAGTCGAGCGTCATTCGCGCGGCGTGTGGTCGACCTATGTCGTCTTCCACCCCCGCGGCTGGCTGTGAGCAAGCATACAGGTCGCTCAATCGTGTTTCATACCCGATTCGTCCGATGGGTCTTCATGGGGGTCTTCGCTCAGCTTCGCGGCGACCCGTTCGGCGATCTCGTCGACGGCGTCTTCGAGCTCGCGACGGAGATAGTCGCGGGTCACGGTGTCGCCGACCGCGATTCGGACAGCAGCGAGTTCGCGCGCGAGGAACTCGGTGTCGTCCTTCGTCTGGGCGGCCCGACGACGGTCCTCGTCGAGCGAGATCCGGTCGCGGTTCTCCTGACGGTTCTGGGCCAGCAGGATCAACGGCGCCGCATAGGCCGCCTGGGTCGAGAATGCGAGGTTGAGCAGGATGAACGGGTACGGATCCCATTCGAACGCGAACACGCCGATGTTCAGGAAGATCCAGACGATGACGATGATCGTCTGGATCGCGAGATAGCGGCCGGTGCCGAGGAAGCGAGCGACGCGTTCGCTGTAGACGCCGACGACGTCGGAGTCGAGGTTGAACTGGAGCCGGCGCCGGCTGTCGGCCGGGGTGTCGAGGTGGCGGGGGCTCATCGGACCTGCCCTTCCGGCTCGTTCTCGCGCCAGTCGCGTGGCAGCAGCGCGTCCAACAGGTCATCGACCTGGACGGCGCCCAGCAGGTGGGCGGCGTCGTCGACGACCGGTGCGCACACGAGGTTGTACGTGGCGAAGAAGCGGGTCATCGTCTCCAACGAGTCGTCTGGGTGCAGCCGCGGCATCTCGGCGTCGAGGATGCCGCCGACGAGGTCAGCGGGCGGTTCGCGGAGGAGTCGTTGGATGTGGACTGCCCCGAGGAACTTTCCGGTCGGTGTGTTCGTCGGCGGTCGGACGACGAACACCATGCTGGCGCCGGCCGAATTGATGTCTGGGTCGCGGATGCGGGCCAGCGCCTCGGAGACGTTGGCGTTCGCAGTGAGGATCAACGGCTCGGGCGTCATCACACCGCCCGCGGTGTCCGGCGAGTGCAGCAGCAGTCGGCGGACCGACTCGGACTCTTCGGGATCCATGCGAGCCAGGAGGGCTTCGGCTTCGGAGGTGGGGAGTTCGGCGACGAGGTCGGCGACGTCGTCGGGGTCCATCGCCTCGAGCACATCGCCTGCGCGCTCTGGTTTCAGGCTGGCGAGCACGTCGCTCTGATCGTCGGTAGGCAGTTCCTGCAGAATGTCTGCGAGGCGCTCGTTGTCGAGGGCCGCGGCGATCTCGTTGCGTCGTTTGTCGGGGAGTTCGCGCAAGGCATTCGCGACGTCGGCCGGCCGCATCGTCTCGAACTGGGCGAGCGCGCGTTCGACGCCCTGCCCGATCCGAGCGAGCTCGAGGCGATTCATGCCGACGATGTGTCGCCAGTCGACGACCATCGTCTCGCCGCGCCTGCGCAGGCCTTTGCGCGTCGGGCGGAGGGCAACCCGGCTGACCACCCAGTCCCGGGTCCGGTTCCGTTCGATCCCGATGTCGACCACCGTGAGATCCGCACCGTGCAGTTCCGGGTAGTCGGGGTCGTCGGTGCGGACCATACTGTCGAGGACCTGGCCGATCGCGAGCGCCTCATTGGGGCGCAAACTGAGTTTGCGGAGATTCACGTGTCCGGTGGTGAGAGTGACGGCGTCGGGTTCGATGCTCGTGACCCGGAGCATCGGAACGAAGATGCGTCGTCGGGTCGTCAACTCGACGGCGAGGCCGAGAGCGCGCGGTTGCTGGCCGGGCAGGTGCATCGAGATGACGACGTCGCGTACACGGCCGATCGACTCACCGTCCGGACCGAGGACTGCAAGGCCGACTAGTCTGGCCACATAGACCTTCTGGGCAGGCGTCATACATATAAGCGTAAGAGACGCAGCGTAGAAGTTGAGTGCACGGACGTTTGTGACAGGAGTGAAGCCATGACGAACCCGATGCGACAGACGCCGGGACTGCCGACACCGCCGAAGGGTTGGCCGGTCGGTTCGTACGACACCTACGCACAGGCGCAGCGTGCCGTCGACCACCTCTCGGACAACCACTTCCACGTCGAGAACCTGACGATCGTCGGCGTGGACCTGATGCAGGTGGAGCGGGTTCTCGGACGACTCACCTGGGGCAAGGTGATCGGCGGAGGCATCGTGTCGGGGGCGTGGCTCGGACTGTTCCTCGGCGCGCTGATCAGCTTCTTCTCATCGGACAACCCGTGGGTGCCGATCGTGTACGGCGTGATCGCGGGCATGGTGTTCGGTCTGATCTCCGCCGCGATCCCGTACGCGGCGAGTCGCGGGCAGCGCGACTTCACGTCGTCGATGCAGTTGGTGGCGGGCCGCTACGACGTGTTGTGCGATCCGAAGACGGCCGAGCAGGCGCGCGACATGCTGGCCAGACTCGCCATCTGAGAAAGTGCGGGTCAGGACACGTACGCATGGGATGTGCGATGTGTCACTCGCGGGTGCGATACCCTACTCGCACATCGGCTTTCATAGCCGATTCTCAGGGTAGGAGGCTTGGCGGGAATGCGACCAGAGGAATCCTCCGGCGACGGGATGGGTGCTAGTCCACCGCGTCGGCGCCGGCTGTGGACGAAGTTGGCGATCGCGGGTGTCGCGGCAGCGGTCGCTGCACCGATGCTCAATGCGTGCGGTTCGGACTACGATGCGGGCGTCATCAACATGTACGCGGCGGCCGACGGCTTCGACTACATCAGCGAAGTGGCGCAGCGGTGCAGCGACGACTCGAACGGCGAGTACAGCATCGCGATGAACATGCTGCCGAAGGAAGCCGACATGCAGCGCCTCCAGTTGGCGCGACGTCTCGCGGGTAACGACGCAGGTCTCGACTTGATGGCGATGGACGTCGTCTGGACTGCGGAGTTCGCCGACGCCGGGTGGGTGGTACGCGTCCCGGACGATCTCGCCGAGAAGACCAAGCAGACCAATCTCGCGGGTCCGTTGGAGACCGCGGAATGGAAGCGCGAGGACGACGCAGAGAAGAGCCTGTACGCGATTCCGTTGTGGGCCAACTCCCAGATGCTCTGGTACCGCCCGGACCTGATGAGAGACACCATCGACACCACGAAGGCTCCGACCACGTGGCAGGGCATGCTCGACGACGCCGCGAAGATCAGGGACGCAGGCGGGCCAGCGGCGATTCTGTTGCAGGCCAAGCAGTACGAGGGTCTGATGGTGTGGTTCAACTCGCTCCTGCAGTCGGCGGGTGGCGAGATACTCGACCCGGACGATCCGACCAAGGTCACGCTGACCGACACACCGGAGCATCGAGCGGCGACCGTCGAAGCCTTGACGGTGATGCGCAGGGTCGCGACGGCGCCCGGCGCCGACCCGTCGATCTCCAACTCCGACGAGGGCACGGCACGCACCGACATGGAGGCCGGCAAGGGCGCCTTCGAGATCAACTGGCCGTTCGTGTTCGCAGGCATCAAGGAGAACGGTGCCGCGGGCGAAGCCAAGATCATGGGCGACTCGCTGACACAGTTCAAGGAGATCGTCGACGCGACGGCCGACGACCCGACCGATCCGCGGATCGCGAAGGTCAACGACGCGACGCGTAAGAAGTTCAATTTCGCCGCGTACCCTGGCATCGCCGGTGCGGGGACGGCCAAGTCGACCCCCGGTGGCTTCAACGTCGGCGTCGCGGCGACGTCGAAGCAGCAGGAGTTGTCGTTCAGGGCGGCGTCGTGCCTCACCGATGCCCAAGCGCAGAAGGTGTACGCGGTGCGCGGCGGAACCCCGCCGACCATCGAGTCGCTCTACGACGACGCCGAGTTCCAACTCGCGTACCCGATGTACGAGATCGTCCGGCGTCAGCTCGACGAGGGCGCGGCTCCGCGTCCGGCCACACCGCGCTACCAGGACATGTCGACGGCGATCACCGCGACGCTCAGTCCGGTCGGTCAGTGGGATCCGGAGAGTAAGGCCGACGAACTCGCCCGCGTCGCGCAGGGCGCTATCGACGGGGAGGGGATCGTCCCGTGACCAGTGACGACAACAACGACGAGACGACCAAGGGACAGCCGACCAACTCCGGTGGCCTGACGCCGCACGGGGAGGGGCCGGACATGAAGCCGGGTCGCCACGCGCTACCCGAGGACCGTGGCCCCGAGCGGTCGGTGGAACAGACCGGGCCCATTCCGACTGTCCACTCGGACGTGTGGGTGGCCCCCGGCAGTGAGCCGACGCGTCCGACGCCGACAGAGCATCAGTCACGGACCGTCGTCCCGCAGAAGCACGAGCGGCAGGCCGAACCGGCTCAGGCAGGACCCAACCAGTCCGAACGCGCGCAGTCCGAACCCGCGCAGGCAGATTCGCCGGCCGCCGAACCGGCAGCACCACTGGCCGCCGCCGCAGCGGGTGCGCCGCGCAATCCGGCGCAGGAACGTCGACCGGCTCCGGCTCAGCCCGGGTCGTCGATGGCGATGTCGGACATCCTCGAGGCCGATCGACAGCCCGAGACCGCGGCGCAGACGAAGGGCGCGACGGCGATGGGTGCACAGAGCAAGGGCGCACAGAACAAGGGAGCACAGGCGAAGAGCGGCCGCCGATCGTCGGAGCGTCGTCTTGCACTGCTCCTCGCGGGCCCCGCCGCGCTCGTGATGCTCATCGTCACCGGATACCCGATCATCTACTCGTTCTGGTTGTCGCTGACCAACGAGAATCTCCGTGAGCCGGGCTCGGGTGAATTCGTCGGACTCAGCAACTACGGCACGGTCCTCGGCAGCGGCTACTGGTGGACGGCCTTGTGGGTGACGCTGTACATCACAGTGATCTCGGTGATCATCGAGCTCGTCATCGGCATGGCGATAGCGCTGGTCATGCACCGCGCGATGTTCGGCAGGGGACTGGTGCGCACCGTGGTGCTGATCCCGTACGGCATCGTGACCGTTGCCGCCGCGATCTCGTGGAAGTACGCGTGGACGCCGGACACCGGATACCTCGTCGACCTTCTGCCCGACGGGTCGACACCGTTGACCAGCCAGATGCCTGCGCTGGCGGTGATCATCCTCGCCGAGGTGTGGAAGACGACGCCGTTCATGGCGTTGCTGCTGCTCGCCGGTCTGGCGCTGGTGCCAGACGACCTGCTCAAGGCCGCGCAGATGGACGGTGCGGGTGCGTGGACCCGCCTGTTCAAGGTGATCCTGCCGCTGATGAAGCCGGCGATCCTCGTCGCGCTGTTGTTCCGCACGCTCGACGCCTTCCGCGTGTTCGACAACATCTACGTTCTGACCTCGGGCAACCACGACACCGGATCGGTGTCGATGCTCGGGTACAACAACCTGTTCAAAGCGTTCAACCTGGGCACGGGGTCGGCGATCAGCGTCTTGATCTTCCTGTGCGTCGCGGTGATCGCGATCGTGTTCATCAAAGGATTCGGCGCCTCGGCGCCCGGTTCCGACGACGAGGGGAGGTAGCGGGAGAATGAATGCTCTCAATCGTCGCCGCGCCGGATGGCTGATCGCGAACACCTTGGTGGTGCTCTACGCGATCATTCCGCTGTGGTGGATCGTCAGCCTGTCGTTCAAGAGTCCGGGCACCGTCACCGACGGCAACTTCATCCCGAACTCGTGGACGCTGGAGAACTACCGCAGCATCTTCGACACCGGATTCTTCACCTCCGGCCTCATCAACTCGATCGGCATCGGCCTCATCGCCACGGTCATCGCGGTGGCACTCGGCACGATGGCCGCCTACGCCATCGCGCGGCTGGAGTTCCCCGGCAAGAAACTACTCGTGGGCGCTGCTCTGCTGATCGCGATGTTCCCGCAGATCTCATTGGTGACCCCGCTGTTCAACATCGAACGCAGCATCGGCCTGTTCGACACCTGGCCGGGCCTGATCATTCCGTACGTGGCGTTCGCGCTGCCGTTGGCGATCTACATCCAGTCGGCGTTCTTCCGCGAGATTCCGTGGGAACTCGAGAAGGCCGCGCAGATGGACGGCGCGTCGCCCGGTCAGGCGTTCCGCCGCGTGATCCTGCCGCTCGCCGCACCCGGTGTGGTGACCGCTGCGATCCTCGTGTTCGTGTTCGCCTGGAACGATCTGCTCCTGGCTCTGTCGTTGACGTCGACCGAACGAGCGCAGACGGCTCCGGTCGCGATCGCCAACTTCACCGGTGTCAGTCAGTTCGAGGAACCGACCGGCGCCATCGCGGCAGCAGCCGTCGTCATCACCATTCCGATCATCATCTTCGTGCTCTTCTTCCAACGCCGTATCGTGGCCGGGCTCACCTCCGGCGCCGTGAAGGGATAACCCATGGCCGACATCGTTCTGGACAACATCTCCAAGCAGTACCCGGACGGCTCGACGGCCGTGCACGGCATCGACCTGCAGATCGCCGACGGCGAGTTCATCATCCTGGTGGGCCCGTCGGGCTGCGGTAAGTCGACGACGCTCAACATGATCGCCGGACTCGAGGACATCACCGGCGGTGAGTTGCGTATCGGCGGCACCCGGGTCAACGAGACCGCTCCGAAGGACCGCGACATCGCGATGGTCTTCCAGAGTTACGCGCTGTACCCGCATATGACGGTGCGCGAGAACATCGCGTTCCCGCTCACCCTCGCGAAGACACCCAAGGACGAGGTCACGGCGAAGGTCGACGAGGCGGCACGCATCCTCGACCTCGGCGAGCACCTCGACCGCAAGCCCGCCAACCTGTCGGGCGGTCAGCGGCAGCGAGTCGCGATGGGCCGTGCGATCGTCCGCTCGCCCAAGGCATTCCTGATGGACGAGCCGTTGTCGAACCTGGATGCGAAACTGCGCGTGCAGATGCGCACCGAGATCGCGAGCCTGCAGGCCCGGCTCGGCACGACCACCGTGTACGTCACGCACGACCAGACCGAGGCGATGACCCTCGGCGACCGCGTCGTCGTCATGCGGGCAGGCCACGTCCAGCAGGTCGGATCGCCGCAGGACCTCTACGACAATCCGGTCAATCTTTTCGTCGCGGGCTTCATCGGATCGCCGTCGATGAACTTCATTCCGGGGCGCCTGGCCGGGACCGGCGTCGACACTCCGATCGGGCACATCGAATTCGGGGACCACGCCGACGTCGCCGGCCGTGCACAGAAGGCGGGAAGCAACGGCGAAGTGCTGTTGGGCATCCGACCAGAGCACCTCGTCGACTCGGCGCTCACGCACCCGGCCGAACTCGAGGAGTTCCTGACGTTCGACGTCGACGTCGACCTCGTCGAATCGATGGGGTCGGACAAGTACGTGTACTTCGGTCTGAGCGCACCGGACACGACGAGCAAGGTCCTCGATCAACTCGCCGAGGATCTCGGTTCGACGACGGCAGGCGGCCAGAAGGTCGCCCGTCTGACTCCGTACACGGATGTCCGCCGCGGTGGGAAGCTGACTCTCGCGTTGAACACGAAGCGCTTGCACGTGTTCGACACGGCGAGCGGAGTGTCCCTCCGCTGACGGCTGACCGCGGACGGCGGTCGGTCTGCGCCGATACGTCTGGCTCGACAGCTCCGTGATTGACTGGTCGAGTGAGTTCAACGTCGGGATCGATCGCCGATCGGGTGGTCAAGCATGTGTCGGGTGTCGTCGGGTCCGAACCCCAACGGGCGTCGGTGACGTTCCTCGGTCTGGAGCCGGTCGAGGTGCTTCGCTTCGTCAACGGGGACGAACTCGTGTTCGCTACCGTCGGCTGCGCCCGGCACCCGATGCACGATCCCAACGACTTCGCGCCCGACCCGGACCGTGGACCCCGCGCTGAAGCAGTGGTCCGCATGCGTGCGGTGTCGCCGCTCGCCGGCCTGCACAAGTCGCTGGCGACGCTCGCCGCCGCGCCAGCTGTGGAAGGTCTCATCCTCGCCGAGGACTCGCTCATCGACCTGCAGGAACCATTGTGGGCCGGCGCGATCTGCTCGGCGTTCCTGCTGACCGCTGACACCGAGATCGCCGATCTGCCGCTCGACGAGCCAGCCGAACCGGTCCGCTTTCTGCGAGCCGTCCCGATCACGGCGAACGAAGCGGCGTGGGTCCGGCTGAAAGGCGCCGACGCCCTGCGCGAGGCGTGGACCGAGGCCGGCGTCGACATCGCCGATCCGACGCGGTCGGCTGTCACGCCGAGCTGAGGTTGGGGGTCTCGACTCCGCTCGACCAGCGGAGCTGTCTCGCAGACTCCGCTCGACCGGCAGTACAGGGCTCGACTGGCGGAGGGAAGCTCCTACAACCAGTGGTTGCGGCGGAGGGTGCGCCAGAGGGCGGAGCAGATGCAGACCATGATGAGGAGCAGGACCGGGTAGCTGTAGGTCCAGTGAAGCTCGGGCATGTGGTCGAAGTTCATGCCGTAGATGCCGGCGATCGCGGTGGGCACAGCGGCGATCGCGGCCCACGACGAGATCTTGCGCATGTCGGTGTTCTGCTGGATCGACACTTTCGTCGCGGCGGCGTTGAGCAGTGTCGTCAGGCGCTCGTCGTACTCGGCGATCAGATCGGTCGCGTGCGTGAGATGGTCCGCGACGTCGCGGAAGTGCCTGCGGATCTCCTTGCTGTTCGCCGAAACCGTCTGACTCTCGAACCGGACTGGCGCGGCGTCGAGCGTCGACTTGTTGCCAGAGAGCCGAGCAAGCGGCAGGCCGAGCGGGTCGACGGCGCGCTGTAGTTCGAGGACTTCGCGTTTGAACAGGTAGACGACGTCGATGTCGACGTCGTTGTGCTTCGCCGAGAAGACACGCTCCTCGATCTCGTCGACGTCGGACTCCATGTCGGAGACCACCGCGAGGTAACTGTCGACGACGCGGTCGGCGACGGCGTGGACGACGGCGGCGGGGCCGAGGCGCAGTTGGTCGGTCCGGTGCTCGAGCCGCTGCCGGACTCCGGCCAGGTGTGTGTGGTCGCCGTGGCGGACCGTGATGACGAAGTCGCTGCCTGCGAGGATCATGATCTCGCCCGTCTCGACGATGTCGTTGGCCACTTCGAGGGATTCGTGATCGATGTAGCTGATGGTCCGCAGGACGAGGAAGATCATGTCGTCGTACGTCTCGAGTTTCGGTCGCTGATGAGCGTGCACCGCGTCTTCGACCATCAACGGGTGCAGTCCGAACGCTTCGGCGACGTCGTTCATCTGCCGCTCGTCGGGGTGATGCAGGCCGAGCCAGACGAAACCTTCACCGGACTGCCGGACCTGGTGCAGGGCCTGCCGGAAGTCACTCGAATCGCGCTGTCGGACTCCGTCGACGTAGACACCGCAGTCGACGACGGCACGCGCGGCAGGCACGGGAGGCGTTCGCGGAGCGGCCGGGAGTCGACCCGATCCACGGTTTCCCGGCTGCAGCCTGTGCGGAATGGAGGGCATTGTCATGATGCTACCGGTGGTACTGCTGCTACCGGTGGTGGTATTGGGCCGATGATCACGTCCGGACACACACGTTCGGCGTCGCGTCGACCGGCGTCGACTACCGTTGCATCGTGATGGGCATTCAGCAACGAGGCACAGTGGAGCGAATCACGGCGATCGTCGGGGCGGTGGTCGTCGCCGTCTCATTGGCCGCGTGCGGCGGCGACGACGATCCGGTGCTGACCGTCGGACACGACGGGTCGGTCGAGTCGCGGACTGCTGCCGCGGTCTACGCGGGTGCGCTGGCGCGCACCGGTCTTCAGGTCGAGACGGTCGCCGACTCGGCGTCGCAAGCCGAACTGCTCGACCAGGTCGCGTCCGGAGGCTTGGGCCTGTATCCGGCGTTCACCGGCGATCTGCTCGTCCAGTTGACGCCTGCGCCCAAGGCCGTGACCGCGCCGGACGTGCTCGCCGACGTCAACCGGTCGCTGCCGCAGCAGGTATCGATCGGCGACCCGGCGCTCGTGTCGGATCGGTGGCAGATCCTCGCGCAGCAGACGGCGATCGAGGCATCGGGCGCCGAGACGCTCGCAGACTGCGGGCGACTGCAGGGAGAAGAGAAGCCGTTGCTCGTGACGAGGACTCCGCCGCCGTCGGTACTCGGCGCCGTCGCCGTATGCGAGCACGGTCCGGTGCAGACGGTCGCCACCGCGGAGGAGGCCGCGTCACGTGTGCGCAGCGGCGACGCACTCGGCCTGACCACGGCGCTCGACTCCGCGTCGGTCGACGACCTGACCGGAGTGCAGACGCTCAAGTCCGACGGCGCGCCGATCGCTCAACAGCTGGTCCCCGTCTTTGCGAGCGGACCGATGGCAAAGCCTCAGCTCAAAGCGCTCAGCAGGGTCGCCGGTGAACTGACGACAGCGGACCTCGCGCAGATGATGCGCAAGGTCCGCGACGGCTCCGATCCGCGTGCCGTCGCTCGACAGTGGCTGTCGACGAACGGCGTCTGATCGCGGCCGGAACTACCTGAGTTCCAGCACTACTTGACGAACTTCTTCATCGCCCAGCCGGTGATGTTGGCACTGATGCCCTGGTACTTCGACGCGACGAGCCGAACCGACAGATCGAGGATCTTCGCGTCGGCTCCGACGAGGACGCGGGCATGCTCGCGTTCGACGGCTTTGATGATGATCTCGGCGGCCTTCTCGGACGTCGTGTTCGCCAGATACTTGTCGAACAGCGCCGCGGTGGCCTTCGGGTCGTGGTCGCCCGAGGTGGTCGCGTTGCGGGCGATGGCAGTCTTGATGCCGCCCGGATGCACACAGGTCACTTTGACCGGATGCCCCGCGATGATCATCTCCTGGTTGAGCGCTTCGGTGAAGCCGCGGACCGCGAACTTCGCCGAGTTGTAGGCGGCCTGACCGGGCTCGGCGAGGATGCCGAACAGCGACGATGTGTTGACGATGTGGCCGTCGCCGGACGCGATGATGTACGGCAGGAACGCCTTGGTCCCGTTGACCACACCCCAGTAGTCGACGTCCATCACACGCTCGATGTCCTTGAACTCCGTGTGCTCCACTTCGCCGTGGTGAGCGATGCCCGCGTTGTTGAAGATCGCATTGACGGTGCCGTAATGCGCGGCGACGGAGTCGGCGTACTCGAGGAACGCCTCGCGCTCGGCGACATTCAAGATCTGCGAATGAACCTGCGCCCCAGTTTCTTTCACCAGGCGCTCAGTCTCGGCGAGCCCGTCGGGGTTCATGTCCGAGATCGCGAGCTTCGCGCCGCGCCTGCCGAGTTGGACGGCGAGGTCGCGGCCCATGCCCGAACCGGCGCCGGTGATGACGATGACTTTGTTACGAAAGTCTTTCACTGTTTGTCCTCGTTCTTGGTCGGTCGTAGATGCAGTGCGAACAGATCAGGCGCCGGTGGCCGAAGCCAGATCGGTCGACTCGACGCGAGGCGTCACGTCGTACGCCGCCATGTCGAACTCGCGGGTGTTGTTCCGGAACGTGAACGTGAAGCCCGGCCACAGCGAGGTGATCTTGCCGTTCACGTCTTTGTACCAGGAGGCGCAGCCGCCGGTTTCCCACACGCTGTTGCGCAGTGTGTGCTGCACCTTGTCGTTGTAGCGGTCCTGCGCTTCGCGCTTCACCTCGGTGCGGCCGATCCCGGCGTCGCGCGTCTTGCGGACGTAGTCGACGAGGTAGTTGAGCTGGGACTCGATCATGTACACCATCGAGGTGTGGCCGAGGCCGGTCGACGGTCCGACGAGCATCATCATATTCGGAAATCCGTGCACGAACGAGCCTTTGTACGCCTGCATGCCGTCGGACGACCAGACCTGCGCCAGGCTCTTGCCGCCGACGCCGTGAATGCTCTCGAATGCGGGGGAGTCCGTCACATGGAATCCGGTGGCGACGACGATCACGTCGACGTCGCGTGCGGTGCCGTCCGCAGTGACGACGCCGGTCTCGGTGACCTCGGCGATCGGGGCGGTCACCAGGTCGACGTTCGAACGGTCGAGGGTCGGGTACCAGTCGCTCGACTTCAGGATGCGCTTGCAGCCGACGGCGAACGTCGGGGTCACCGCTTTGCGGAGTCGAGGATCGCGGATGCCGCGGAAGATGTTGCCGCGGCAGATCGCCTCGACCGGCTTGAGAGCCTTCGGCGCGAACGTCATTCCGGCGGCGACGGCCTCGTTGGCGGTGTAGATGGTGCCGCGGATCAGGTTCTGCAGTCCGGGCACGTTCTTGAAGGCCCAGTTCTCGGCCGCGAAGTACGGGCGCTCGTTTCGGGGAATGATCCACGGTGCGGTGCGCTGGTACACGTCGAGGTGGCCTGCGACCTTTCCGAGCTGGGGCACCACCTGAATTGCCGACGCGCCGGTGCCGATGACGGCGACACGCTTGCCCGCGAAGTCGTAGTCGGTGTCCCACCGCGCGGTGTGGACGATGGTTCCGCCGAAGCCGTCGATGCCCTTGATGTCGGGGAGGTTCGGCTCGCACAGCGGGCCGATGCCCGCGACGATGGACCGAGCGCGGATCGTCACGGGTGCGCCGTCGCGCTCGGCGCGGACCGTCCAGCGAGCTTCGTCGTCGTCCCAGTCGGCGCCGACGACGTCGGTGCGGAACCAGGTCCGCTCGCCGATGCGGTGCTCGTCGGCGACCGCGTTGATGTAGCGGTGGATCTCCGGCTGGTGGGAGTACGAGCGGCTCCAGTCGGGGTTCTGCGCGAACGAGAACGAGTACAGGTGCGATGGGACGTCGCATGCGGCGCCCGGGTACACGTTGTCGCGCCACGTTCCGCCGAAGTCGTTGCCGCGATCGAGGACGAGGTAGTCGTCTTCGCCTGCCTGGGCGAGCTTGATGGCCGCGCCCAGCCCCGAGAACCCGGCTCCGATGATCGCGATCTCTACATCATGCGTTGTCATGGTCTCCACGATAAGACCTTGTTGAATGCGAGTCAATAGCCAATTGAACCCGAGTCAATAGTGACTTACTGTGGAGACATGACAGCTTCGAGAACGCGTATGAGCCCGGATGCCCGGCGCCGCCAGCTCATCGACCTCGGCATCGCTATGGCGGGGGAGCGCCCCCTGGAGACGATCACGATCGAGGCCGTGGCCGAGGCCGCAGGCGTGTCGAAGGGGCTGATTTTCCACTACTTCGAGTCGAAGGCCGACTTTCACCTGCAGGTGGTCCGCGAACAGGCTCAAGGGATGATCGATCGGACCGCGCCCCGTGAGGACGTCACCGACGTGCTGGAAGTCCTGCGCTCGTCGGTCAGCGCGTACGTCGACTATGTGTCGCACAAGGGCAATGCCTTCATCGGCGTCATCCGGGGAGCGGCCAGCGCCGATCCAGACATCCGCGGCGTCGCCGACCGAACGCGCGCAGTGATGTCCGAACGCATCCTCGAACGGATCCCCGAGATGGGGATCGAACGATCGCCCTCGACCGAGTTGGCCGTCGCGGGTTGGATGGCCTTCGTCGAGGAGACTCTCGTCCGGTGGCTCGCCGACCCCGTCACGACGCGCGAGGAGTTGATCGAGATCCTCGTCGGTGCACTGCCGTTGCTGTCGCAGCTGGTCGGCGACACCGTAGGAACTATCGAGCAACTGCATTGACTGTTGAAAAGCAGGATTGACTGTAGAAGAGCAGGAACGAGAGCTCTGCGGAACTACCCACAATCGATGTCGTCTGTTCAGCGGAAACTGTCGATTCCGCGCTGAATGCCCGGATATCTCAGTTGGACCATCGAAAACGGTCAATGGGTAAGCGAGTCGTGCTGAACTCTCCATTTGTGGAGCGGGTCGCAGGCCTGGAAACGACGAGCCCGAACCCTCCGTAAGGAGAGTTCGGGCTCTTGTGTTCGTCGTTCGGTCTACTCGAAGGCAGTGTCGACGATCTCGGCCTGCTCGACGGCGTGCACCTTGCTCATGCCCGACGACGGCGCCGACATCGGGCGACGCGAGATGCGACGTAGACCCTGCAGCGCGGGGACCAACTCCGGGAGCCACAGGCCGAGGAACGGCCACGGCCCCTGGTTGGCGGGCTCTTCCTGGACCCACGCGAAGTCCGTCGCGTTCGGGTACTGCTCGAGCGTCCGCGCCAGCCGGCGGTGCGGCACCGGGTACAGCTGCTCGACGCGGACCACCGCGACGTCGTTGCGTCCGTCCTTCTCCTGGCGCGCTGCCAGCTCGTAGTAGAGCTTGCCGCTGACCAGCAGGACTCGCTTCACCGCGGAGCGGTCGCTGCCGTCCTTCTGGAATCGCGGGTCGTCGATCACCGACTGGAACTTGCCGTCGGTGAAGTCCTCGATCGGCGAGACCGCGGCCTTGTTGCGCAGCATCGACTTCGGCGTGAACACGATCAGCGGGCGGCTGATGCCGTCGTGGACGTGGCGACGCAGAAGGTGGAAGTAGCTCGCAGGCGTCGACGGCAGCGCGACCGTCATCGAACCCTCGGCGCACAACTGCAGGAAGCGCTCGATGCGTCCCGACGTGTGGTCCGGACCCTGACCTTCGTGACCGTGCGGCAGCAGGAGGACGACGTCGCTGCGCTGTCCCCACTTGGCCTCGCCCGAGCTGATGAACTCATCGATGATCGACTGGGCACCGTTGACGAAGTCGCCGAACTGCGCCTCCCACAGGACGAGGGCGTCCGGGTTGGCGACGGCGTAGCCGTACTCGAAGCCGAGGACCGCGTACTCCGACAGCGGCGAGTCGTACGCGAGGAAACGGCCGGTCACATCGTCGCCGAGGTGGTTCAGCGGCGTGTACTCGGAGCCGTTGTCCCGGTCGATGAGGACCGAGTGGCGCTGGGTGAACGTTCCGCGGCGTGAGTCCTGTCCGGACAGTCGGACGGTGGTGCCCTCCTGGACGAGCGAACCGAACGCCATCAGTTCGGCGAACGACCAGTCGACAGCGCCGTTGGTCGTCATCTCGTTGCGTCGCTTGATGACCGGCTTGACGCGCGGGTGCGGGGTGAAGCCGTCCGGCAGATTCACGAACGAGTCGCCGATCGCCTTCAGCCGCTCCGGCGGCACCGCGGTGACGAGCTTGGTGCGGAGGGTCTGCTCGCCCTCCACCGACGGCGACGCCTCGGGCGTGAAGCGGTTGAGCTCCTTGACCTCGACGAACACGCGCTCCAGCTGACCCTGGTAGTCGCGAAGTGCGTCCTCGGCCTCCTTGGTGGAGATGTCGCCACGACCGATCAGTGCTTCGGTGT
This sequence comes from Gordonia zhenghanii, assembly GCF_021738965.1. GTDB lineage: Bacteria > Actinomycetota > Actinomycetes > Mycobacteriales > Mycobacteriaceae > Gordonia > Gordonia zhenghanii. Next base: position 295,295 of record NZ_JAKKOQ010000007.1, read on the forward strand.
AGCTCTTGCGGACGCTCCGGATGTTCTCGATCACGTCGTACATCGCGGGCTGCGTCATCGACGGGTCGTCGCCCTCGTTGTGCCCGCGGCGGCGGTAGCAGACGAGGTCGATGACGACGTCGCGATTGAACGCCTCGCGATAGTCGACGGCGAGCTTGGCGGCCCACACGCACGCTTCCGGGTCGTCGCCGTTGACGTGCAGGACCGGCGCGCCGATCATCTTGGCGACGTCCGTGCAGTACTGCGTCGACCGCGAGTACTCGGGGGCGGTGGTGAAGCCGACCTGGTTGTTGACGACGATGTGCACGGTGCCGCCGGTGCGGTAGCCGTTCAGCATCGACATGTTGAGGGTCTCGGCGACGACGCCCTGGCCCGCGAACGCCGCGTCGCCGTGGAGCATCAGCGGTAGGATCTTGAACTGCTGCGACTCGTCGAGCATGTCCTGCTTGGCGCGGACGATGCCCTCGAGTACCGGGTCCACGGCTTCGAGGTGACTCGGGTTAGCGGTCAGCGAGACGTTGATCTCGTTGTCGCCGAACATCTGGTAGTAGGTGCCTTCGGCGCCCAAGTGGTACTTGACGTCGCCCGACCCGTGGGTCTGCGCCTGGCCGAGGTTGCCCTCGAACTCGGTGAAGATCTTCGAGTACGGCTTGCCGACGATGTTCGCGAGGACGTTGAGGCGACCGCGGTGCGGCATGCCGATGACGACTTCCTGCACGTTGTGGTCGGCGGAGCGGTCGATGACGGAGTCCATCATCGGGATCACAGTCTCGGCGCCCTCCAGGGAGAAACGCTTCTGTCCGACGTACTTGGTCGCGAGGAACGTCTCGAAGGCCTCGGCGGCGTTGAGCTTGCTCAGGATGTACTTCTGCTCGGCCACCGGCGGCTTGACGTGCTTGATCTCGACACGTTCCTGCAGCCAGCGCTGCTGCTCCGGGTCGAGGATGTGCGTGTACTCGACGCCGACGTGTCGGCAGTACGCATCGCGCAGCACGGACAGGACGTCGCGCAGCTTCATCTTGTCCTGGCCGTGGAAGCCGCCGACTGTGAACGTGCGGTCCAGATCCCAGAGGGTCAGGTTGTAATTGAGCACGTCCAGATCGGGGTGGGCGGCTCGAGCGCCCGGATCCATCGACAGCGGATCGGTGTCGGCCATCATGTGGCCGCGAGCGCGGTAAGCGGCGATCAGCTCGAGGACCCGGGTGTTCTTGTCGACCAGACCTGCGGGGATGTCCCGGCGCCACCGGACCGGCTCGTACGGCACATGCATCGACGTGAAGATCTCGTCGTAGAACGCGTCGTCGATGAGCAGGTTGTGAATGGTGCGCAGGAAGTCGCCCGACTCGGCGCCCTGAATGACGCGGTGGTCATAGGTCGAGGTGAGGGTCATCAGCTTGCCGATGCCCATCTCCGCGAGCTGCTGTTCGCTCGCCCCCTGGAACTCGGCGGGGTACTCCATCGCGCCTGCGCCGATGATGGCGCCCTGTGCGGGCATCAGGCGGGGGACGGAGTGGACGGTGCCGATGGTGCCGGGGTTGGTCAGCGAGATCGTGACGCCTGCGAAGTCGGCTGCGCCGAGCTTGCCTTCGCGTGCTCGGCGGACGATGTCTTCATATGCGGCGACGAAGCCGGCGAAATCGAGAGTCTCGCAGTTCTTGATGGCGGCGACGACGAGCGTGCGTTCGCCCTTCTTGCCCTTCAGGTCGATCGCCAGGCCGAGGTTGGTGTGCGCGGGCGTGATCACGTTCGGCTTGCCGTCGATGACGCCGAAGTGGCGGTTCATGTTCGGGAACGCCTTGATCGCCTGGACGATCGCGTAGCCGAGGATGTGCGTGAAGCTGAGCTTCCCGCCGCGCGTACGGGCGAGGTGATTGTTGACGACGATGCGGTTGTCGATCATCGCCTTCGCGGGGATCGCGCGGACACTCGTCGCGGTCGGGATCTCCAACGACGACGTCATGTTGCGGACGATTGCTGCGGCGGGACCGCGGAGAACCTTCGACTCGTCCTCGGCCGGCGCGTTCTGCGCCTTCGTGGCAGAGGTCGACCGACTGGTGCCCGATGCGGCCTTGGTCGCCGGAGCTTCCGGGGTCGCGGTGGTCCGCGGTGCGGCCGGAGTGCGTGCGGGCTCGGCGTCGAGAGTCACGGCCTGCTTCGGCGCGACGACCGGCGTGCCGGGAGCTGCGGGCGTGGCCTTCGTGGTCTGTGCGGCCTGAGTGCCTTGTCCCGCTGAGGAGGCGGGCGCAGGCTTGGCGGCAGGAGACGTCGCGGGGGGCGTGGTTGCGGGCGAAGCGGGCGCGCTTCCGTTGGGCGGACTGTAGTTCTTCAGTACCTCATGCCAGCTCGGATCCACAGAGGAGGGATCGGTCTTGAACCGCTGGTACATCTCTTCGACCAGCCATTCGTTCTGTCCGTAATCGGACTCAGAAATCGAACTGCTCACAGCGTTGTCTCGCCTCAATTCACCAAGTGCTTTTTCGTTTCGCCCGGCCGACGGAATGCGACTTGTGGTCTCGAACGTCAGCCAATTAACCAGACTACGCGGGTGCGGCGATCGTCGCCGCGTTCAGGTGAGGATGGAGGCCCAGGTCACTCTCGTGTGGTGGAGATCATAGGTTCAGCGGGCTCGGCGTCGGGCGGTATGCCCGCATCCCAGAGTCGCCGATACGGCCCGTCGGCGTCGTAGAGGCTCGCATGATCGCCGTACTCGACGACCCGTCCGCCGTCGATGACGGCGATCGCGTCGGCACGCGCCGCCGTACCGAGTCGGTGCGCGACGATGACGCTGGTGCGCCGCCGTGACAACGCGTCGCCCGCCGCCAGAACTTGGGCCTCCGTCGCCTGATCGAGGGTCGCGGTGGCCTCGTCGAGGAGGATCAAGTCCGGTTCGACGAGTTCGGCGCGTGCCAACGCGATGAGTTGGCGTTGCCCCGACGAGAGGCTCCGTCCGCGTTCGGAGACCGGATGGGCCATGCCGCCGGGGAGCGAGGCGATCATCGCCGCGGCCCCGACGCGGCGCGCGGCGTCAGCGATCTGCTCCCGGTTCGCGTCCGGGCGTCCGAAGGCGATGTTGTCGGCGACGTCGCCTGCGAACAGATGCGGCTCCTGAGGTACCACGCCCAGCCGTGACCGATAACGCGCGATGCCGATGTCGCGGAGGTCGACGCCGTCCATCCGCACGTGACCCGAGGTCGGGTCGTAGAAGCGGGCGAGGAGTTTGACCACGGTCGACTTGCCCGCGCCGGTCGCGCCGACGAGCGCCAGCGAGCCGCCCGGAGGCACCTGCAGGTCGACATCGCTGAGCGCGGCGCGGTCGGCTCCGGTGTATCGGAAGCCGACGCCGTCGAGCGACACGGCGCCGTCGAAATCGGCGGAACCGGTGGCCGTCGCGTCGGGATTGTCGACGATCGACGTCGGCGTGGTGAGGAGGTCGCCGATGCGGCGGAGTCCGACGGCAGCCTGCTGGTAGGCGTCGAAGACGGTCGTCAGCTGCTGTACCGGACCGAACAGCATCGCGAGGTAGAGCACGAACGCGACGAGCGTTCCCGGCTGCAGAGTTCCGGAGGCGATCTGTTGTGCGCCGACGCCGACGGCGACGGCGGTCGCGAGATCGGCGCAGAACTGAATGAACGGGAAATACGTGGCGACGGCTCGCTGGGACGTCATCCGGGCGCGGTACCACGCCTGCGAGCGTTCACCGAAGGCGGCGACCGCAACCGGGATGTGACGGTATCCGCGGGTAGTCGACAGACCGGCGATGTTCTCTTGGAAGTCGGCGTTCACCGCGGAGACGAGTTCGCGGGTGCGCGTGTACGCGGCGGACGAGACCCGGCGGAACCAGACGGTCGCGACGATGAGGACCGGGAAGATGGGCAGCACGGCGAGCGCGATCGCCCAGTCGGTGAAAATCAGGGCGACGAGCACGCCGACGAGAGTGAGCAGCGAGACGACGGCCGAGGACAGGCCGGTCTGCAAGAACCCAGAGAGAGCATCGACGTCGGTGGTCATCCGCGTCATGATGCGGCCCGACAGCTCTCGTTCGTAGTAGTCGAGGCCGAGCCGTTGCAGGTGCGCATAGCTCCGGATGCGCAGGGAGAACAAGACACGCTCGCCCGCGCGTGCCGCGACGATCGTATTGACTCGCCCGGCGATCCACGCCACGGCGACCAAGGCGACGCCGACGCCGGTCGCGGTGATCACGACTCCTGTCGTGTCGGCGTCCAGAACATGGCGGGCGATGGACGGAAACGCCAGTCCGACGAGGGTGTCGACGGCGATCGTGCCGATCAGCAGGATCAGCAGTGCGCGGACGGGCCGCAGGATCTGCAGGAGTCCGAAAGTGGAGCGCTCGGCGCGGGCCGCGGCGTCGTCGGTGTCGGGCTTCTCGTCCGCGGGAGGAAGCGCTGCGACGGCGGCCTCGATCTCGGGCGTGGCGGCCATCGCGCCGAGTGCCCCGGCCATCGGGCCGCCGCCGGTGCGTCTGCCAACGGCTGCGGCGGCCGGTTCGGTCGTCGACACCCCGGTGACTGTCGTCCTGCCTGCGACGGTCTCCGTCCCGCTGCGAGAGGGCCACAGGTCGTCGACCGAGAGATCGAGCGGCTGGTCGACGTCACGACGTGGCGAGTCCGTCGGCTCCGACGACGTCATCAAGCGATTGAACTCGACGCTGCGCGCAGTGAGTTCGGCGACGGTGCCGATGTCGGAGACACGTCCGTCCTGCAGCACGGCGACGCGGTCGGCGATCGCCAACGTCGAGGATCGGTGCGCGAGGACGAGCATCGTGGCTCCGTCGTCTCGCAGACGTCGCAGGATGCGCGACTCGGTGACGGCGTCGACGGCGGACGTCGCGTCGTCGAGAACGAGGACACGGGCGTCTGCGTGGAGGGCGCGGGCCAGTGCGACGCGTTGGCGCTGGCCGCCGGAGAGTGCGAGGCCGCGTTCGCCGACCGTGGTGTCGTACCCGTGGTCGAGGGATGCGGCGAAGTCGGCGGCGGCCGCGTGCGCGGCCGCTTCGACCGCTCGACGGTCCACATCGCGTTCCGGTACCGAGCCGAGCGCGATGTTCGCGGCGACGGTGTCCGAGTAGAGGAACGGCTCGTCGTCCACTACGGCCAGTGCTTCGGCCAGGGCGTCGGGGTGCAGATCGCCGACGTCGGCTCGGCCGGCGTCGCCGGTGATCGTCACCGACCCGGACGACGGACGATAGACGCCCGCGACGAGGTGGGCGAGCGTCGACTTTCCCGAACCGGGACCGCCGATGACCGCGACGCATTCGCCGGGAGCGACAGACAGGTCGAGTCCGTCGAGGACCGGGGTGTCGTCGTAGGCGAAGTGGACGTCGTCGAACTCGATGCCGAGCCGCCCCTCGGGCGCGGTCTCGTCGGACTCGTACGCCGGGTCACGGGGATGGGCGATGACGTCGTAGACGCGGGTCACCGACGCCTTGGCCAACTGTGCGTTGACGACGAGGTTCGTCATGACACGCGCGAGACCGGTCATGGTCGCGAGGTAGGTGGAGAACGCGAGGAAGGTGCCAGCGGTGATGGTGCCGCGCAGGGTCAGCCAGCCGCCGAGACCGATGACCACCACCATGCCCAGTTGGGGGATCGACGTCATCGTCGGCGTGAAGAACGCGCTGATTCGTGCCGTCCGGAGTTTCATCCCGTACAGCCGGGAACTCAATGCCGCCAGGCGGTCGGTGACTCGTTCCTCCTGCCCGAAGCCCTTCACGACGCGGACACCGGTGACGGTCTCCTCGACGTGGCCTGCGACGTCGGCAGCGGCCTGCTGGGCCGACCACGTCGCAGCGAACAGTCGCCGCCTGCTCGCGTACACGAGCAGCACGAGGAGCGGGACGACGGCGACGGCGACGAGGGTCAGAAGCGGCGAGAGCCACGCCATCACCACGAACGCGAGGACTGCCTGCACGGCGCCGCCGAGCGCCAGCGGGGCCATCGCCAGCAGCCCCTGCACGATCTGCAGGTCGGAGATGGACCGCGACACGATCTGGCCGGTCCGGATCTCGTCGCGCGACCGGCCGTCGAGGTGAAGCAGAGTGTCGAGGATCTCGCGACGGAGCCGATCCTGCACCGAGACGGCGAGCGCACCCGCCGACATCCGTCGCCCGAACTGGCACGCGTAGCGGACCACGGCCGCGACGACGAGCGCGACCACGATCACCGTGAGGGTGACGTCGGGGGCCGTCGGCTCGCCCGTCGCGAGGTCGACGGCGGCACGGACCAGCAGCGGCGCGACGAGGTCGATCGCCACGGCGCCGAGCGTGGTCACGATCGTCGCGACCGCCACCGGCCTGCGGACGAAGCACTGTGCGAGGAGGCTGGCGATCCAGCCTCGGCGGTTCAGTTGGTCCCTTCGATCGGCGCGATTCCCGATCCTTCCACGGTGCCGTCGACAGTGCCGCCGACGAGTGTCAGCCACCGAGCGGGCGGCGCACCGAACGCACGGCGTGCGTTGTGGATCACCCTGGAGCCCAAGGCGCGGTTGCCGACGCCGCCGAGCACCGCGCCGATGCCGCCGGGCAGCACTTTGCCGAACATCACCGGCGCCTTCCCGAGCGTGAACCTCTTCACGAACCGGTTGGTGAGCGCCTTGTTGACGGTCGCCAGGTTGGCCTTGGGGATACCGGGCACGCTGAGTTGGGACATGGCGTTCTTGTCGCCCTTGCCGAGCGACCTGCCGACGATGCCGACGCCTTCCTCGCCGAGCGCGACAGCCAGGACGAGGGCGCGGCGGCGATCACGCTCAGTGGGAGCGATGCCGTGCACGTCGGCGATCGCGAGAGCCAGCAATGCGGACGCCTCGACGAAGAACAGGGTCTCCGCCGACACGGCGCCGATTGCGGCGACGGTGCCGACACCGGGCACGGCCGCAGTGGCTCCGACCGCGCCGCCGGACGCGGTGACCGTGGTGAGGTACTGGTTCTCGAGGCGGCGGATGATTCGCTCTGGCGACTCGTCGGGGTGCCGCTGGCGGATCTTCGCGACGTAGCGGGCCACGGCAGGCTGCTGCAGGCGCTGCGCCTTGTCGACGACAGTCGAGACGATCACTCCGGGGGAGCGATCCGACAGTTCGGCCGCGGTGTCCGCGGGCAGGCTGGTGGTGCGAGCGTCCAACTGGGGGGACTTCTTCTTAGATCCGAACACAGTGTCTCCGTTCTCTCCGAGCGATGCGAACAGCATCGGCGGCTCGCGGGAACCACCTGACTGCAACCGATGGCGTCCACCATTATTCCCGGCCGCAAAGCATCGGTCGACCAGCGACTTCGAGTGGTGAGCGACACATCGAGAATGGTCGTAGGGCGGTGCTACGGTTCACGTCGTTCAATTTCCGCAGGCAGGAGCGCCGGGTATGTCAGTTACAGGTGGATCGACGTTCAAGCCGGTCACCGACCGCCCATGGCCTGCGCTGTTCGCGCTGTGCGTCGGGTTCTTCATGATCCTCGTCGACATGACGATCGTCGCGGTCGCCCAGCCCCAGATCAAGGCCGCGCTCGACGCCAGCGTCACGGGCATCGTCTGGGTGACGAGCGCCTACCTGCTGACATATGCGGTGCCCTTGCTGATCACCGGCCGTCTCGGCGACAAGATCGGCCCGAAGAAGGTGTACCAGGCCGGTCTCGTGGTGTTCACCGTCGCGAGCCTGTGGTGCGGACTCTCCGGCTCGATCGGCGAGCTGATCGCTGCGCGCGGTCTGCAAGGACTCGGCGCCGCACTCATCACGCCGCAGACGATGGCGTTGATCACTCGGATCTTCCCGCCGGAACGCCGTGGCGCGGCCATGGGCGTGTGGGGTACCGTCGCCGGCGTCGCGACCGCCGTCGGACCGCTCCTCGGTGGAATCCTGACCGACTCCTTCGGCTGGGAATGGATCTTCTTCGTCAATCTGCCCATCGGCGTCGTCGGCCTGTTCCTCGCGCAGATCCTGGTGCCCACGGTCGAGACCCACGAGCACAAGTTCGACTGGGTCGGCGTCGCGCTCTCGGCTGTCGGCCTGACCGCTGTCGTGTTCGGCATCCAGGAGGGCGAGAGCTACGACTGGGCAGCGTGGATCTGGGCGCTGGTCCTCGGCGGCGTCGTGCTCCTGGGGCTGTTCGTGCTCTGGCAGGCGAGGATGCGCGGCGAGCCGCTAGTCCCGCTCAGCCTGTTCCGAAACCGCAACTTCACGTTGAGCAACGTCGGTATCGCGACGATGGGCTTCGCCGTGTCGGGTTCGATGATCCCGATCATGTTCTATCTTCAGCTCGTCGGCGGCATGTCACCGACTCGATCTGCGCTGGTGATGGTGCCGATGGCCGTGCTGACCGGTGTCTTCGCGCCACTCGTCGGCCGGGTCCTCGACCGTGTGCATCCCAGCACGATCGTCGCGTCGGGTCTGCTCGGATACGCGGTCGCCATGTGGTGGCTCGGTTTCATCATGGACCCGGCGACGCCGGTGTGGCTGCTGCTGTTGCCGACCGTCCTGATGGGCGTCTCCAGCGCAGGCATCTGGGCTCCGTTGGCCGCGACCGCCACTCGTGACCTGCCGTGGCACCAGGCAGGCGCAGGCGCAGGCGTCTACAACACGACGCGCGTCGTCGGTTCGGTGATCGGCGCGTCGGCGATCGGCGCACTCATGACCTCCCGTCTCGCCGCGAATCTGCCCGGAATCGATTTCGACGACAGTCAGAGTCGGACGGTGGGACAGCTTCCGGAGGTAGTCCGTCACGGATTCGCCGACTCGATGGGGCAGGCGATCTACCTCGGAGCCGTCCTGCTGTTCATCGGCTTCGTCAGTGCCCTGTTCCTGAAGCGTCCTTCGCACCAAGGCGGATAGTCTGCGCGTCGCTGGTCGAGACGTCCGCCCGCGTGCCGGAGACCGGGATTGTCGTACCCGGCTCGTACTATCGGTACGAGTTCGAAAAGGGCAGTTCGATTCCATCCGGGAGTGAAGGGAGGTCGCGATGACTGAGCCGTTGTTCGAGGCGGAGCCACTATCGCTGTTCGACCTGCCGTCCGCCCCGGAGGCGCCCGAACGTCCTGTGCTGGTCGAGCCCGACCGTGCTCCGACCGAGTCTCCGGTCACTGACCCGGAAGTCACGTTCCTGCACACCGCCGACTGGCAGCTCGGCATGACCCGTCGGTTCCTGACGGGCGAGGCGCAGCACACGTACGCCGCGGCTCGCGATGCCGCGGTCGTGCGGATCGGTGAAGTCGCCGCCGAGTCGGGAGCTGAGTTCGTGGTGGTGTGCGGAGACGTCTTTGACGATCCGCGCGTCTCCACCCGGATCATCCGCCGGACGCTCGACGCGTTGGCCGACTACCCGGTGCCGGTCTATCTGCTGCCGGGGAACCACGACCCGCTCGATGCCACGAGCGTCTACCGGTCCGCGGCGTTCGTCGATGCGTGTCCGGACAACGTCCACGTCCTGGACAAGCCCGGCGTGCTTCGAGTGCGCGACGGGATCAGCATCGTCGCCGCTCCGTGGCATTCCAAGCACCCGACGTCCGACCTGATCGCCGATCAACTCGCCGCACTGCCGCCGTCCGACGACATTCGAATCGTCGTCGGTCACGGCGGTATGGATTCCCTCAGCCCGAACCCTGATCCGTCGATCGTGCGCAGCGCGGGGCTCGACGCGGCGACCGCCGACCACCTCGTCGACTACGTGGCGCTCGGCGACCGGCACTCGGTGACTTCGGTCGGCGAATCGGGCCGAGTCTGGTATTCCGGTGCTCCGGAAGTGACCGCGTTCGACAACGTCGAGTCCGAGCCCGGCCACGTGCTGGAAGTGACGCTGCGTCGTGGTTCTCAGGCATCGGTGGACGTCCGCAGACACACAGTGGGGCAGTGGTCGTTCCACACCCTCACTCAGGACATGAACGACGCTGCCGACGTGGAGCGCCTGCGCACGACCCTGGACGCGTTGGCAGACAAGCCGCGCACCGTCGTGCAACTCGCGCTGATCGGCACGGTGACGGTGTCGGAGAACGTCGACCTCGACAGATTGTTGGACGAGGCATCCGATCGGTTCGCTGCCGTCAAACTCTGGGAGCGCAAGCACGATCTGACCGTCGTCTCCGACGCGGCAGACCTCGACAGGCTAGAACTGCAGGGATACGCGGCGCAGGCTGCGGAAGAACTGCAGGAGCGAGCGTCGATCGAGTCCGGGGCCGACGACGTCAACGATGACGCGGCGGCCGCTCGGTCGGCTCTGTCGTTGCTCTACCGACTCGCCGGAAGTGCGTCCCGATGAGGTTGCACCGGTTACGCGTCGCGGATTTCCGTGGAATCGTCGAGCGCGAGGTGATGTTCGCCGACAGTGGCGTTACCGTCATCGAAGGCGAGAACGAGGCGGGCAAGTCGTCGATGGTCGAAGCGCTCGATCTTCTCCTGACGACTCGAGCGAACAGTTCGAAGTCGCAGGTTCGCGCAGTCCAGCCTTCCGGGCGGGACGTCGGCAGTGAAGTGTTCGCCGAGATCAGTTGTGGCGCCTATCGTTTCGAGTACTTCAAACGCTTCAACAAGTCGCCGGAGACAGCACTGACGATCGTCGAACCTGCGCCGGAGCAATTGACTGGCAGGCCCGCGCACGAGCGGGTCGAACAGATCCTGGGAGCGTCGCTCGACAACACGTTGTATCGGGCGCTGCGTCTACTACAGTCGTCCGACCCCGAGTTGGGCGATCTGACGGACAGTTCAGCGTTGTCACGCGCGCTGGACCGGGCCGCGGGCGAAGTCGACGATGAGGGTGCCGACACCCCGGAGTCGCAGGACCTCGTGGCCGCCGTGGCCAAGGAGTATTCGCGGTACTTCACCGCCGCGCAAGGACGTCCGAGTGGCGAATTGCTCCAGGCGCGGAACGTGGCAGAGAAGGCAGCGGCTGCAGTCGCCGAACGTGAACGTCTGCTCGAGTCGGTGCAGGAGGCCGCAGACCGCCTTCCGGACGTGACTCGCGGCATCGAGGACGCGATGAACGAGGAGTCGCAGCAGCGAATCGAGGTGTCGACACTCGCCGCACAGGTGTCGCAAGCCGATGCCGTGGGCGAGCGACTGGCCACCGCGAAGGCTGTCGTCGCCCGCTATGAGGCTGGGGTCCAGGCAGCCCGGTCCGCGGTGCGCGAGCGGACTGATCTGCGAAACCGGCTGGGGCAGTCGGAATCGGAGATCGCGACGACGAGTACCGCGGTCCAGACCGCACGGGAAGCGGCGGCCGTTGCAGGCGAGCAGGCAACGGTGATGGCCGAACGGGTCGTCGTCGCGCAGCGAGACTTGGACGATGTCCGAACTCGGATCGAGTCGGCGGAGGCCGCGGAACGCGTCGCGGCGGACCGGCGTCGTCTCACCGAGATGGACGTCGCGATCGCCGAGGTGGAGCGCTTGAGCGGCGAGGTCAAGGCTGCGCGGCGCGCCGCCGAAGGGGTCCGTGCGACTCCCGAAGATGCCGCGCGTGCCGTCGAGCTCGATCGCGAGATCGCTGCTGCGACAGCGCGTCTGGAGTCGGGTTCGGCGACAGTCGTGGTGACTCCGCTCGCCGACGGCGTGCGGATCGGCGGTGTCGCGGCCGACGACGAACAGACGCTGACGGTCACCGCGGCGACAACGATCGAGGCGCCGTCGGTGCGTGTCGAAGTGACCCCGGGCGCGGATATGCAAGCACTCGCCGACGACCTTGCACGGCTCACGTCGCTCGGCGAGGAGGTCGTTGCACGATGCGGCGTTGAGAACCTCGCTGACGTCGCCGGCGCGGCCGCCAAGCGGACCGAGTCGCTTCGGGTGGCTGCCGAAGCCGAGCGTCGTCTGCAGCGTGAACTGTCTGGGCGTGCCGCCGACGGACTGACGACAGCCCGTGCTCAGCTCGCCACACGGATCCCGGCGGGCGATCCGCCATCCGGTTCGGGCGACGACGACCTCGTCGCGCTGCGCACCAGCGAGCGTGAGCTGTCGGAAGCTGTCGGCCAGGCCCAGCGTGAGCGCGATGCGCAGGTCCACCGTGAGCAGGGCGAGCGGAACCGGGCACAGGCGTGGGAGACATCGGGGGAGAACGCCCGGCTAGCAGCGACCGCACTGCGACAGCAGATCGCGGCCGCCGAGCAAGAAGCATCCGACGACGAGCTCGCCGCAGCTGTCACCTCGGCCGACGACCAGTTGACGCAGGCGAAGTCGGCGGAGGCCAAGACGGCCGCCGAGGCCGCACGTGTCGATGCTGCGGGTGTGCGAGCCAAGTACGACGAAGCCGAGGCTGCACTCGATCGCACGCGTGCGCGGCTGGCTCAGCAGCGCAAGTTGCAGGCGGAGCTGTCCACTCGGATCGAGGTGTGCCGCAACGACGGGCGACTCGACGAACTGTCGGACGCCGTCGCTGAGAATGAGGCCGCCCAGGCCGCGCTCGTCCGAGTCAGCGAACGGGCGGAGGGCGCTCGCGTCCTGCACGAGACGTTGCAGCGCAAGCGATCCGACTCCCGAGCTCGCTACATCGATCCGTTCGCACGGCGCCTGGAGGAACTCGCTGCACCGGTGTTCGGCGACGGCGTGCGATTCTCGGTCGGCGACGACTTCCGGATCGCGTCGCGAACTCTGGACGGTGTCACCGTGGACGTCACCGCGCTGTCCGGGGGTGCTCGCGAACAACTCGGACTCCTCGCGCGGCTCGCGTGCGCGTCGCTCGTCGACGAAGCCGACGGCGTGCCGGTGATCCTCGACGACGCGCTCGGCTACACCGACCCGAAGCGACTCGCCTCGATGTCGACGGTGATCGGCTCTGCCGGGCCCAGTTCCCAGATCATCGTCCTGACCTGCACTCCAGATCGGTATCGGGGCGTGGACGACGCGACTCTCATCGCCGTCTGAGTCGTGCTCCGCGCCCCGGCGTTAGGAACACGAACTGTGGTGCGCTAATGTAGCTTTCGCTTGACCCGCCCCCCTAGCTCAGGGGATAGAGCGTCTGCCTCCGGAGCAGAAGGTCGTAGGTTCGAATCCTACGGGGGGCACAGTCTGACCAGCGGTTTCACCGCATTCACCCGGTTTCGTGCCCAATACGTGCCACAGAGTTCTTCGCTCCGCTGCTCGTCGATCCCGTTCTGTTGGTCGAGCGGAGTCGAGACCTGCCGAAATCAGTACGCTCAGCGACTCTTGCGGACTATTAGGCCCCGGAGTCCCCGGTGCGTTAGGATTTCGGGACCGCCCGTACGACTCGCGGGGCGGGGGCTCGACTCCGCTCGACCAGCAGCTATGGGCCCGACCAGCAGATATGGCTCGACCAGCAGGGGAGCAGCGGAATGTCACAACGCTGACGCGAGCGGTGTCCTATGAGTGCAAGGATGAACTCGGGTCAGGAGGACACCAATGAAGATCGTGGTTGCAGGAGCTGGTTACGCCGGGACAGTCGCGGCGAATCGCTTGGCGCGCAAGGTCGCCGATGCGCAGATAACCGTCGTGAATCCGAGTGCAGAGTTCGTCGAACGCGTCCGGCTGCACGAACTGATCGCAGGCAGCGGAACCGCGACGAAGCCCCTCCGAGACGTCCTCGACGATCGGATCGAGCTGCGGATCACGGCGATCGAGAAGGTCGGTGACGGTGTGCTGACGCTGTCGAATGGGGAGTCACTCGAGTACGACAAGCTCGTCTACGCCGTCGGCAGCTCGAACGACGCGCCGGAGGGCGCCTACGCTGTCGGCGGCCTGGAGACGGCGCGCGCTGCCAAGGCGAAACTCGCCGACCTCACTCCCGGCTCGACGGTGACCGTCGTCGGCGGGGGACTCACCGGCCTCGAAGCAGCGTCCGAGGTCGCGACTGAACGCCCCGACCTGACAGTGCGGATCGTCGGCGACGAGTTCGGTGCTTCGCTCAGCAGCAGTGCCCGCGAACGCGTCCTCGACGTGTTGCGTGATCTGGGGGTCGACATCGTCACCGGCATGTGGACGCCCGACGAATCCACCGATCTGACGCTGTGGGCGGTCGCGGGACAGGCCGACACTCTCGCCGCGCGGAGCGGACTCGCGACCGATTCGGCGGGGCGGGTGGCCGTGGATGCCTGCCTGCGCAGCACCAGCAACCCGAACGTGTACGCGATCGGCGACAGTGCCTCCGTACCCGGCGCCCGACTGAGCTGCCAGGCGGCCCTTCCACAGGGCGCCGCCGCCGCGGACAACATCGCGCGCGATCTCGCAGGGGAGGCAGAGCAGCCGTTCTCGATGTCGTTCGTCGGACAGAACGTGTCGCTCGGTCGCAAGAACGCCGTCATCCAGAGCGCGCACCGCAATGACGTCCCCACCCGGATCTGGTTCGGTGGCAGGCCCGGCGCCTACCTCAAGGAAGCCGTCTGCCGTGGTGCCCTCTGGTCGGCGCGCACCGGAAACGCGCTGTGGGTTCGTGGCCCGAAATGATCGCCGAGCACGACGACGAGTTCGTCGCACACCGGGCGCTTCTCTTCTCGATCGCCTACGAGATCCTCGGATCGGTCGCCGACGCCGAGGACGCAGTGTCCGAGTGCTGGATACGGTGGCACGACGTCGACCATGAGAACGTCGACAATCCTCGTGCGTACCTTGCGCGGATCGTCACCAGGCAGGCCTTGAACGCGGCGCGGTCGGCCGGTCGACGACGCGAGGAGTACGTCGGACCGTGGCTGCCCGAGCCACTCGAGGCCCGAGGTGCGGACGCGGGCCTGGACCACGTGCTGACCGGCGAAGCCGTCACGACCGCGATGCTGCTGGTGTTGGAGTCGCTCACGCCCACCGAACGAGCGGTGTTCGTGCTGCGCGAGGTCTTCGACTTCGACTACAGCGAGATCGCTGCGGCCGTCGACAAGACCGAACCCGCCGTACGGCAGGTGGCGCATCGGGCGCGAAACCATGTGCGGGCCAGGCGTTCTGCAGCCGTAGCCGAGCCAACCCAAGCACAGTCGGTAGCTGAGCGGTTCATGGCGAGCGCTATGACGGGCGATGTCCAGGGACTCATGGATGTGCTCTCTCCCGGCGTCGTGTTCATCGGCGACGGCGGCGGCGTCGTGTCGGCGGCCCGCAGGCCCATCGAGGGCGTCGACCACGTGGCGCGCATCGTGACTGGACTCCTCGCGAAGGTAGCCCAACTCGGAGAGTTGGAAATGCGTGCGACCGTCGTCAACGCGATGCCCGCGATCATCGTGTCCATCGACAGCGTCGTCGACACCGTCACATGCATCCAAGTGAGCGGTGAACACGTCACCGCGGTGTACTCGATCCGGAACCCGGAGAAGCTGACGCGCTTCCGTGTGTGAACACCGCTCGCCGAGCGCACCTACCCTGGACTCCATGACCGCACCACATGCGCGCACCCTCGACCGGGACACCGTTCTCTGCGTCTCACTGGCCGCGAGACCGTCGAACATCGGCACCCGATTTCACAACTACCTCTACAACGAGCTCGGATTGAACTACGTCTACAAGGCGTTCGCGCCCGCCGATCTCGCCGCCGCGGTGCAGGGGATCCGCGGTCTCCCCATTCGAGGAGCAGCCGTGTCGATGCCGTACAAGGAATCGGTGCTCGACCTCGTCGACGTCGTGGAGGCCTCGGCGGCGGCGACCGACTCGGTCAACACGATCGTCAACGACGACGGTGTGCTCCGGGCGTACAACACCGACTATCAGGCGGTCGCCGACCTCCTTGCCGGGGCGTCATTCGACAGGGGAGCGTCCGTTGCAGTCGCGGGAAGCGGTGGGATGGCGAAAGCTGTCGTCGCGGCCCTGCGGGACACCGGATTCACCGACGTCACCGTCGTGGCTCGCAATGTGGAGACCGGGCGGGCACTCGCCGACAGGTACGGGTTCGCGCACGCCACCGATCTCGGCGACGCTCGGCCTGCCTTTCTGGTCAACGCGGCGCCGGTCGGTATGGACGGCGGACCCGCCGAGCACGACCTTCCGTTCGCGCAGGGCGTCGTCGACGCCGCGACGGGATGTCTCGACGTCGTCGCGATGCCGCCGACGACGCCGCTGGTCGAATCGATGCGAGCGCGAGGTGCCGAAGTGATCAGCGGCGATGCCGTGATCGCGGGCCAGGCCGCCGCACAGTTCGCGCTCTACACGGGAGTCACCCCTACACCTGAACAAGTGCGGAAGGCATCTGAGTACTCGCGAGGGTGAGCGTGTAGGAGTTCTTCTATGACAACCGGTTCCCTGAAGGTCCTCGCCTTCGACACGTTCGGCACGGTGACCGACTGGCACACCGGTGTCAGCGGAGTGCTGACGAACGTCTTCCCCGGTCTGGATCCGTCCGAACTCGCCCGCGAGTGGCGGCGGCGCTACCAGCCGGTGATGGCCGAGGTCGAAGGAGGCAGCCGCCCGTGGACACTGCTCGACGATCTGCAACGAGAGACGCTCACTGACGTGCTGGCGCAAGTGCACGGGATCGTCGCGACCGACGCGCAGCTCGACGAAGCGGTGCACGCATGGCATGTCATTCCGGCATGGCCCGACGTGTCGGAGGGGCTGCATCGACTCAAGCGCAAGTACACGATCTGCGCCCTGAGTAACGGGAACGTCGCCCTGCTCAACGAGATGGCGAAGGCGTCTGATCTGCCGTGGGACGTCATCGGCGGCTCCGACCTGTGGCGCCACTACAAGCCGGCACGTGAGACGTACCTCGGGCTCGTCGACCTGCTGCAGGTTCGGCCCGACGAAGCGATGATGGTCGCCACCCACTCCACCGATCTCGAGGCGGCTCGCGGCTTCGGCCTGCAGACCGCGTATGTGGAACGGCCCGACGAATGGGGCCCGGATACGAAGACCGCAGAGCCCAGCGAACTCAATGCGTTCAACGTGGGCGGCATCGACGAACTGGCGACAGCGTTGGGGTGCTGAGCGAGGGTCTTGCGCCACCGACTACGAACGGTTGAGCAGCGCGTCGATCCGGCCGCCCGTCGGTGCGGACGCTGCTCCGGCGACCGTGGTCGCGAGGGCTCCCGAGGCGTTCGCCCGTGCGAGACGGTCCGCAGGGGACAAGTGCCACGACGCGGCGAGAGCACCGGTGAACGCGTCGCCCGCGCCGGTCGTATCGACGACGTCGACGCCAAGCCCGTCGACACGGACTTCGCCGTGCGGTCCACGCATTCGCGCGCCGTCGGCGCCTAGCGTGGTGACGATCGTCGGTATATGGACCCGATGCGACGCCAGTTCGTCGGCCTCCGACTGATTGACCACCGCGACGTCGACCAACGACCACAGTTCGGCCGGGAGGACGCGGACCGGCGACGGATTCAACATCACTGTCGTGCCGGCGCGTTGTGCGGTGCGAGCGGCGTCGAGGACCACGGGGATCGGGATCTCCAGTTGGAGTAGCAGGACGTCGGCGTCGGCGATTGCTTGCCGGTCGTCGTCGGCGAGCGACAGGGCGGCGTTCGCTCCCGGGATCACCACGATCGTGTTCTCGCCGCCGCCGTCGACGGTGATCACCGCAGTGCCGGTCGGACCAGGAACCGTCGACACCTTGAGGTGGACGTCGCTCAACGAGGAGAGGACGCGGTCGGCGGCGGGGTCGTCGCCGACCGCCCCGATGAACGTCGTCGACGCTCCCGCGCGCGCCGCCGCCCGAGCCTGGTTGGCGCCTTTGCCGCCCTGACCGTAGGAGACTGCGGTACCCGAGACGGTCTCGCCGGGTTCGGGGAACCGCTCGCAGGAGGCGACCACGTCCGAGTTGATGGAGCCGACGACGGTGACGGAGGTCGTGGGGAGGGTCATGGGGAGACTGTAGGCGGCGAGTCCGGGGGCTCGGGAGATGTGATCGCCCGATAGGATGGGTACCCGTGACTCCCACCGAACTCGCCAGTCTGCTGCGCGCTGCCACGCAGAAGGTCTTTCAAGCCCATGACCTGGACGTCGACCTCATTCCTGAGACGGTGGTCGTCGAGCGTCCGCGTAGTCCCGAACACGGCGACTACGCCACCAACATCGCCCTGCAACTCGGCAAGAAGACCGGGGTCAACCCGCGCGAACTGGCGACGTGGCTCGCCGACGAGTTCGCTGCAGACTCCGGATTCGAGTCGGCGGAGGTCGCAGGCCCCGGCTTCGTCAATCTGCGACTGGCCGCGGCTGCGCAGAACCAGACCGTCGCAACCGTCATCGCCGAGCGCGAGGCATACGGCCGCGGGGACGAACTGAATGCCCTGAACGTCAACCTCGAATTCGTGTCGGCTAACCCGACCGGCCCCATCCACCTCGGTGGAACCCGTTGGGCCGCAGTCGGAGACGCGCTCGGCCGAGTCCTGGCGGCCCGCGGCGCGACCGTCACCCGCGAGTACTACTTCAACGACCACGGTGAGCAGATCAACCGGTTCGCGCGGTCGCTGCTCGCCGCAGCTCTCGATCAGCCCGCCCCCGAGGACGGCTATGCGGGCGAGTACATCAAGGAGATCGCCGAGACGGTCGTCGGCACAAATCCCGGCGTGCTCGACCTCGCCGAAGACGACCGGCTCGAGACGTTCCGCGCCGACGGCGTCGAGCTGATGTTCGCGCACATCAAGCGGACGCTCGCCGAGTTCGGCACCGTGTTCGACGTCTACACGCACGAGAACTCGATGTTCGATCGCGGTCTCGTCGACGAGTCCATCGCTCAACTCAAAGCCAGCGACAACCTGTACGAGGCCGACGGCGCCTGGTGGCTGCGGTCCACCAACTACGGCGACGACAAAGACCGTGTGGTCCTCAAGAGCGACGGGAACGCCGCGTACATCGCGGGCGACATCGCCTACCTCAAAGACAAGCACGATCGTGGCGCCAACCACCTGATCTACATGCTGGGCGCCGACCACCACGGCTACGTCGTCCGTCTCAAGGCAGCGGCCGCCGCGCTCGGCTACGACGCCGACTCGGTCGAAGTCCTCATCGGCCAGATGGTGAACCTGGTCAAGGACGGCAAGCCGGTCCGGATGAGCAAGCGTGCAGGAACCGTGATCACGCTCGACGACCTCGTCGAAGCCGTCGGAGTGGACGCCGCGCGCTACGCGTTGATCCGGTCGTCGATCGACGTCAACATCGACATCGACCTCGATCTTCTGCGCAAGCAGTCGTCCGACAACCCGGTGTACTACGTCCAGTACGCGCACGCTCGGCTGTCGGCGCTTGCGCGTAGTGCCGCCGACCTGGGACTCGCGCCGTCCACCGAGCATCTCGAACTGCTCGACGACGAGTCCGAGGGCGATCTGATCCGCACGATCGGCGACTACACGGAGATCGTCGCGAGTGCCGCGAACCTCCGTGAGCCGCACCGCGTGAGCCGGTATCTGGAGGCGCTTGCCGGCGCCTATCACCGCTTCTACTCGCGGTGCCGCGTCCTGCCGCAAGGCGACGACGACCCGTCCGACGTCCACGCAGCGCGGCTCGCGTTGTGCGAGGCGACCCGTCAAGTGCTGGCCAACGGTCTCGACCTGGTCGGCGTGAGCGCACCGGAGCGTATGTGATGGCACACCCCGCAGGTCCGCGCCACGCGGACATCCTCGCCGCTCCGCACCTCGCGGAGCGACCCAATTCGCCCGCTGAGCTCGCCGAGATCCCGGCGAACGTCTATCCGCGGGGCGCCGGTCGTACGGACGACGGCACTGTCACGATCGGCGGGATCGCCGTCGACGAGCTCGCCGACACGTACGGCACTCCGCTGTTCGTGTACGACGAAGCCGACTTCCGCTCGCGCTGCGCCGACATGCAGGCCGCGTTCGGTCCGCATGGCCGCGTGCACTACGCCTCGAAGGCGTTCCTGTCGCTCGAGGTGGCGCGCTGGGTGCAGAGCGAAGGTCTCTCGCTGGACGTCTGCACCGGCGGTGAACTCGCCATCGCGTTGCGCGCGGGATTCCCGGCTGAGCGGATCGCGATGCACGGCAACAACAAGAGCGAGGCCGAGCTCGACTTCGCGCTCGAGTCGGAGATCGGCCACGTCGTCGTCGACTCGATGATCGAGATCGAGCGCCTCAACCGTCTGGCCGGTGCGCGCGGCGTGGTCGCCGACGTCCTGATCCGCGTGACGCCTGGCGTCGAAGCGCACACCCACGAGTTCATCTCGACCGCGCACGAGGACCAGAAGTTCGGGTTCGCGCTGGTGGGTGGCAAGGCCATGGACGCGATTCGCGCGGTCTTCGGCTCCGACAACCTGCGCCTCGTCGGTCTGCACAGCCACATCGGTTCGCAGATCTTCGAGATCGACGGCTTCGAACTAGCCGCGCACCGGGTCCTCGGTCTGCTCGCAGACGTCGTCGCCGAGTTCGGTGTCGAGAAGACCAAGCAGATCGAGGTCCTCGACCTCGGCGGCGGACTCGGCATCTCCTATGTCCCGTCCGAGGATCCGCCGCTGGTGGCCGACCTCGCCGCGTCGCTCGTCGACATCGTGCGTCGCGAGTCCGACCGGCTGGGTCTGCCGATGCCGTTGATCGCCGTCGAACCAGGCCGCGCGATCGCCGGTCCGGCGGGCGTCACCGTCTACCGAGTCGGCACCATCAAGGACGTTCAGCTCGACGGTGCGGCGACCCGTCGCTACGTGTCCGTCGACGGCGGCATGAGCGACAACATCCGCACCGTCCTGTACGACGCCGAATACGATGTGCGGCTTGCCAGCAGAGTGTCGGACGCGCAGGCTGTCGTATGTCGAGTGGTGGGAAAGCACTGCGAGTCCGGCGACATCGTCGTCCGGGACTGCTGGCTTCCGGCCGACCTGACGCCGGGCGACCTGCTGGTGGTGGGCGCGACCGGTGCATACTGCTATTCGATGTCGAGCCGGTACAACATGGCGCCGCGCCCCGCGGTCGCCGCCGTGCACGACGGCGCATCGCGGCTCATGCTGCGGCGCGAGACCGTGGAAGATTTCTTGAGCTTGGAGGTCCAGCCCTGATGGCCGCAACGTCACGTCGCCCGATCGGTGTCGCCGTCCTCGGGATGGGGAACGTCGGAACCGAGGTCGTACGGAACCTCAACGACAAGGCCGCTGATCTCGAGGCGCGCGTAGGCGCGCCCGTTCAGCTGCGCGGCGTCGCCGTCCGCGATCTGGCGCGTCCCCGCGGGGCCGTCGACTCGGCTGTCCTCACCGATGACGCAGAGTCGCTCGTGACTCGCGACGACATCGACGTGGTCGTGGAACTGATCGGCGGAATCGAGCCGCCGCGCAGCCTGATCCGCGCAGCACTGCAGGCCGGGAAGTCGGTGATCACCGCCAACAAGGCGTTGATGGCCGTGCACTCGGGCGAACTCTCCGAGGCTGCCGCAGCCAGCAATGTCGACCTCTACTTCGAGGCTGCCGTCGCCGGAGCGATCCCGGTGATCCGGCCCCTCACGCAGTCGCTGGCAGGCGATTCGGTGAACCGGGTGGCCGGCATCGTCAACGGCACCACCAACTACATCCTCTCGGAGATGGACGAGACCGGGGCCGCTTACGAGGACGTCCTCGCCGAAGCCGTGCGCCTGGGCTACGCCGAAGCCGATCCGACCGCCGACGTCGAAGGCCATGACGCAGCGGCGAAGGCCGCGATCCTCGCATCGATCGCCTTCCACTCGCGGGTCACGGCGAACGACGTCTACTGTGAGGGCATCAGCGCGATCACCTCCGACGACCTCATCGCAGCGAAGAAGTTCGACTGCACGGTGAAGCTGCTGTCGATCTGTGAGCGCATCGAGGCCGACGGCGTCGAGAAGATTTCAGCACGCGTCTACCCGGCCCTCATTCCGTTCGAGCACCCGCTCGCCACCGTCAACGGCGCATTCAACGCCGTTGTCGTGGAAGCCGAGGACGCCGGCCGTCTGATGTTCTACGGGCAGGGCGCAGGAGGCGCGCCGACCGCGTCCGCAGTCCTCGGTGATCTCGTCATGGCGGCCCGTAATCGCGTCAACGGTGGTCGCGGCCCGTTGGAATCGACGTACGCGTCGTTGCCCGTCGCGCCGATCGACGACGTCCAGACCCGGTACTACGTGTCGATGAACGTCGCCGACAAGGCGGGCGTCCTCGAACAAGTCGCCGCCGAGTTCGCCAAACGCTCGGTGTCCATCGCCGCCGTCCGGCAGGAGGGCGCGGGGGAGTCCGCGCGCCTGATCGTCGTCACCCATCGCGCCTCCGACAAAGACCAGTCGGAGACCGTCGCCGCTATTGAGAAGATGGACTCCGTCATCAAGGTGTCCAGCGTGCTCCGACTGGAGGGAACCAATGACTGACTCCGCTTACCAGCCCGTCCACCAGGGCTGGCCCGGACTGATCGAGGCCTACCGCGATCGTCTGCCCGTGGGCGACGACTGGAAGGTCGTCACCCTCCACGAGGGGGCGACGCCCCTCATCGCGGCCCCGGTGCTCTCGGAGATCACCGGCTGCGACGTGTACCTGAAGGTCGAGGGCCTCAACCCGACGGGTTCGTTCAAGGACCGCGGTATGACGATGGCCGTCACCAATGCCGTCAACAACGGCAAGAAGGCCGTGCTGTGCGCGTCGACCGGAAACACGTCGGCGTCGGCAGCGGCGTACGCGACCCGGGCAGGCATGACCTGCGCCGTCCTCATCCCGGAGGGCAAGATCGCGATGGGCAAACTCGCCCAGGCCGTCATGCACGGTGCGCAGATCATCCAGGTGCAGGGCAACTTCGACGACTGCCTCGAGTTGGCTCGCAAGGTGACGGCCGAGTTCACCGAGATCGAACTCGTGAACTCGGTGAACCCGGCCCGCATCGAAGGCCAGAAGACGGCGTCGTTCGAGATCGTCGACGTGCTCGGGAAGGCCCCCGACGTCCACGCACTGCCCGTCGGCAACGCAGGCAACATCACTGCGTACTGGAAGGGCTACCGCGAGTACCACGCCGACGGCATCATCTCGACGCTGCCACGCATGCTCGGCGTGCAGGCCGCAGGAGCTGCGCCCCTGGTCAACGGGGCTCCGGTGTCGGATCCCGAGACTGTCGCCACCGCGATCCGCATCGGTTCGCCTGCGAGTTGGAACCAGGCGGTCGCAGCCAAAGACGAGTCGAACGGCCAGTTCCGCGCGGCGACCGATGAGAAGATCCTCGAGGCGTACCGTCTCGTCGCGGGCCGCGAAGGCGTGTTCGTCGAACCGGCCTCCGCTGCCAGCGTCGCAGGCCTGCTCGCCGCGCACGAAGACGGATGGATCGAAGCGGGTTCGACCGTCGTGTGCACGGTGACCGGCAACGGACTCAAGGACCCGGACACCGCTCTGCTGGAGATGGTCGAGGTCGACGCGATCCCGGTCGACCCGGTGGCGGTTGCGCGCGCGCTGGGCGTCAGCTGACGAGTATGGGGAACGCTGTGAGTGCTGCTTCGACAATCGGGGCTCCGAACGCCGAGATCGTCCTCTCCGAGGGGACGACCGTTCGGGTTCGCGTTCCGGCGTCGAGCGCGAACCTCGGTCCAGGCTTCGACTGCCTCGGGCTGGCCTTGGGGATGTACGACGAAGTCGAGGTGACGGTCACGTCCGCCGACGTCGTCGTCGCCGTCGAAGGCGAAGCGGCGGGCGACGTCCCGACTGACGAACGACACCTGGTGGCGCGCGCGGTGATCCGTGGACTCGAGTTCGCGGGCGTCGCTGCGCCCGGCATCGCCCTGCGCTGCGTCAACACGATTCCACATTCGCGCGGCCTCGGATCGTCGGCGGCCGCCGTGGTCGGCGGTCTCGCCGCCGCATCGGCGCTGCTCATCGCAGACGGTCGCCGCAGCGGGCTCACCGCGAGCGAATTGGTCCAGCTGTCCAGTGAGTTCGAAGGGCACCCGGACAATGCGGCGGCGTCGGTCCTCGGGTCCGGCGTGGTCACGTGGACGCGCGCAGACGGCGAGTTCTTCGCGCGGAAGCTCCACGTGCACGCCGATATCCGGGCCACTTCGTTCATCCCGCAGACCCGTTCGTCGACGGCTCTCACACGAGGGCTTCTGCCCGATGCCGTGCCGCGCGCAGACGCGGTGTTCAACCTCAGCCGCGCGGCGCTGGGGATCGTCGCGCTGACGAGTGATCCCACCTGTCTGTTCGACGCGACGACCGACCGACTGCACCAGCCGTACCGAGCCGAGGTGATGCCGGCGACGAACGGCCTGATGGACGCGCTGCGGGAGCGTGGGCATGCCGCGACCGTCTCAGGTGCGGGTCCATCGGTTCTGGTCTTGGGCACCGTCGAGCTCGGCGACGACGAGGCGAGGCTGGCAGGCGAGTTCGGATTCGAGATGGTGTCGCTGCCGATCGCGGCCGGCGTGGAAGTGGTCGGTTAGTCGACGGGAGCATTCGGCTGGGGCATTTCGACTGGGGGCATTCGCCCCTTCCGTGCCTGACGCTGTACCCGGTGGTACGCTGGAATAGCTCCGCCGTGAAGGCCACGATCTAGTGCCTTTATTCTCCCGGCCGCTAAGGACTTCTTCCGACATCGGTCGCCTTCGGCGAAGTGATGAGATGACATGCTCCCCGCTCGCTCATGAGTGGACGCCCCGGCCTCTGGTGTCGGGGAACGAAAGGAATTCCGTGACCGAAACGGACCTGCAGACCCCCAAGCGTGCTCGGACCGGGTTGTCGGCGATGCTGCTCCCCGAACTCCGCGCGCTCGCGGGTGGGCTGGGTATCAAGGGCACGTCGGGCATGCGCAAAGGCGATCTGATCGACGTGATCAGGGCTCACCAGCAGGGTGGGGGACCCCAGAGCGCTCCGGCGGCCAAGCGAAAAGCAGCACCGGCTAAAGGTGTGGGGGATGCGCGGGCCGACACGGCCAACGCGACTGAGCAGAACTCCTCGCCCGCAGAAGCCCCGGCTGTGAAGGGCGGCCCGGCGAACGCCGAACCCCAGAAGACCGAACCCCAGAGAACCGAATCCCAGGACACCGCGCCTCAGGCCGATGCACCGAAGTCACGCGACGCGCACGCCGCAGACAAGCCGGCCGCAGATAAGTCCGCTGCAGACAAGTCCGCCGCAGACACCGGCGGGGACCAGCAGCGCGCGAACCGTGACCGCAATCGGAACCGCAATCGCGGCGACCGGGACCGCGGTCAGAACTCGGGCGGTCAGAACTCAGGCGGTCAGAACTCGAACAGCGATAACGACGGCAACGAGAACGCCACCAAGCAGAGTCACGGCGAAGCCAAGCAGGCCGATCGCGGCGACAAGAACAACGGTGACAAGAACAACGCCGGCAAGAACAACGGCGAGAAGAACAACCCCGAGAAGAACAACGGGGACAAGTCCCAGGGCGACCGAAATCAGCGCCAGGGCAATCAGAACCAGGGCGGCCAGAACCAGGGCGGGCGCAACAACCAGAACAACAATGACGACGACGACATGGACGGCAACGGTCGTCGCCGGGGACGTCGCTTCCGCGAGCGTCGTCGTGGACGTGACCGCGGCCCCGACGGCGGCGGCGAGCCGCAGGTCAACGAGGGCGACACGATCGTCCCCGTCGCGGGCATCCTCGACGTCCTCGACAACTACGCGTTCGTCCGCACGTCGGGCTACCTGGCCGGGTCGAACGACGTCTACGTGTCCATGAACCTGGTCCGGCGCAACGGATTGCGTCGCGGCGACGCGATCACCGGCGCCGTGAAGGTTCCGCGTGAAGGCGAAGGCCAAGGCGGTCAAGGCAACCAGCGACAGAAGTTCAACCCGCTGGTCCGCTTGGACACGGTGAACGGCTCCGACGTCGAGGCCGCGCGTAAACGCCCGGACTTCAACAAGCTGACGCCGCTCTACCCCAACCAGCGTCTGCGTCTGGAGACGACTCCGGACCGCCTGTCGACGCGCGTGATCGACCTGATCATGCCGATCGGCAAGGGACAGCGTGCCCTCATCGTCTCGCCGCCGAAGGCCGGTAAGACCACGATCCTGCAGGACATCGCCAACGCGATCTCCACCAACAATCCGGAATGTCACCTCATGGTGGTGCTCGTCGACGAGCGTCCGGAAGAGGTCACCGACATGCAGCGGTCGGTGAAGGGCGAGGTCATCGCGTCGACGTTCGACCGTCCGCCGTCAGATCACACCAGCGTCGCCGAACTCGCCATCGAGCGGGCCAAGCGACTGGTGGAGAGCGGCCAGGACGTCGTCGTCCTTCTCGACTCGATCACCCGCCTGGGGCGTGCGTACAACAACGCATCGCCTGCATCGGGCCGCATCCTGTCTGGTGGTGTCGACTCGACGGCTCTGTACCCGCCGAAGCGCTTCCTCGGTGCAGCCCGCAACATCGAGAACGGCGGCTCGCTGACCATCATCGCGTCGGCACTGGTGGAGACCGGTTCGACCGGTGACACCGTGATCTTCGAAGAGTTCAAGGGCACCGGCAACGCCGAGCTCAAGCTCGACCGCAAGATCTCCGAACGACGCGTCTTCCCGGCCGTCGACCTCAACCTGTCGAGCACCCGTAAGGACGAGCTGCTGCTGTCGCCCGACGAGTTCGCGATCGTGCACAAGCTGCGCCGCCTGCTCTCGGGCCTCGACTCGCAGGCCGCGATCGACCTGCTGATCTCGCAGCTCAAGAAGTCGGGCAGCAACGTCGAGTTCCTGATGCAGGTGAGCAAGAACGCTCCCGGCGTCATGAAGGAGAACTAGCCGTCACTGCTGGTCGGGCGGGGATCTCGACTCCGCTCGACCAGCATTTTGGGCTCGACCAGCTTTGGGATCTCGACTCCGCTTGATCAGCGGTGGGGCTCGACCAGAGCTCGTCCGTCAGTAGACGTCGCGGAGGTATCGGCCCTCGTTGCGGAGACGATCCAGCTCGGCGCGCGCGGTGTCTTCGTCGACGTCGCCGTACTGGACGATGATCGACGCCAGCGCGTCCTCCACGTCGCCTGCCATGCGATCGGCGTCGCCGCAGACGTAGACCACGGCTCCGTCACGCAGCCAGGTGTAGAGCTCCTCGCCGTGGCCGCCCATCAGGTGGCTCACGTACTCCTTGTGCTCCTGCTCGCGGGAGAACGCGACGTCGAGGCGGTCGAGGCTGCCGTTGGCGTGCAGGTCGAGCAACTCGTCGCGGTAGAGGAAATCGTGGTCGCGGTTGCGCGCTCCGTGGAACAGCCAGTTCCGGCCGGAGCCCTCGCCGCCCGCACGTTCGTGGACGAAAGCGCGGAACGGTGCGACGCCGGTGCCCGGGCCGATCATGATGATGTCGGTGTCGGGCTCGGGGAGGCGGAACGACTTGTTCGGCGTCACGTAGATGCCGACGGTGTCGCCCGGGGCGACCCGGTCGGCGAGATACGCCGACGCCGCGCCGTGCCGATCCCGTCCATCGCCCCACTCGTCGGTGGCGAAATACCGAACCGTGGCAGGCGTGAGGTGCAGAGTGCCGCCATGGACGGTCGGCGACGACGAGATCGAATACGTGCGCGCGGTGAGAGGCTTCAACTCAGCGAGAAAGGCCTCCGGCGTCGGATGCCATTCGTCGTCGAGGTTGAGCAGGTCGAGGACGTCGCGTCCGCGGGCCCAGGCGTCGAGCGCGGCGCGCTCACCCGCCAGCATCGTGCGG
Source organism: Gordonia zhenghanii (assembly GCF_021738965.1). Lineage (GTDB taxonomy): Bacteria > Actinomycetota > Actinomycetes > Mycobacteriales > Mycobacteriaceae > Gordonia > Gordonia zhenghanii. Next base: position 322,729 of record NZ_JAKKOQ010000007.1, read on the forward strand.
ACCTCGGCGTTGCCCCGAGCGTTGGCGAGGTGGTCGAGCAGATACGGGGAGACTGAGGTGATCTCGAAGCCGTGCGTCAATGCTTGGAGGAGGGTCCGGTCGCCTTTGCGATCGGTGATGACGGTGTCGCCGGGCACCCCGAGGCGATCGATGATCGCGCCGACGAGTGCCGGTTCGTTGGCCGGCGTCACGTTCACCGCATCGCCTGGCAAGTACTCCAGACCCGATCCGTCGATGTCCAGGACGAGGTGTCGGACTTCCTTGGTGCTCTCGGGCGCGGTCAGAAGCGAGTTCTCGATGACGGTCGCCGGAAACGGGTTGCGTCGTGACCACCGGGGACGCTTCGCTGCGCGGGCCGGCTTGTCGATCCAGGTGCCTTCGGTCATGACTTCTAGGTTAGGCCCGCCAAACCTGGACTGCGAAACCTGGCCACCGCTGCGCGGATTCGCCCCGAGAGCACCAGGTATGGAATAATCGATCGGTCAGTCCGGTTCCGGTTCACACCGCAGCATTTCGCCCGGTGACCCGGCGACCACTTTTGAAAGGGACGAAAATGAAGCAGGGTATCCACCCCGATTACGAGGTGACTGTCGTCAACTGCGGTTGCGGCAACGAGTTCACCACCCGCAGCACCGCAAAGGGCGGCCACATCACGGTGGAAGTCTGCTCGCAGTGCCACCCGTTCTACACCGGCAAGCAGAAGATCCTCGACACCGGTGGTCGTGTGGCTCGCTTCGAGAAGCGTTACGGCAAGCGCGCCAAGTAGCTCGCCTTCGACGCCCGGCTCGAGATCGTTCGCGATCTCAGGTCGGGCGTCGTTCGTTTTTCCTACCGGTAGAAGCATGACGGCACCAGACTCCAGACGGGGAGTGCCAGATAGGGAGTGACCGACGGTGACCACGCACGGACCGTCCGCGATCGACGACATCCTCGCCGAGCACGCAGGACTCGAGCAGCAACTGTCCGATCCCTCCCTGCACGACGATCCGGCGGAAGCCCGCCGCGTCGGCAAACGATTCGCCGAACTGGCGCCCGTGATGGCCGCTCACACCAAGCTCACCGCGGTGCGCGACGACCTCACCGCAGCGCGTGAACTCGCCGAAGTCGAACCTGAGTTCGCCGAAGAGATTCCCGCGTTGGAGGCCAGCGAGGCCGAGCTGGACGCACTGCTGACCGACCTGCTGGCCCCGCGAGACCCGCACGACTCCGATGACGTGGTTCTGGAGGTCAAGTCCGGAGCCGGAGGCGAGGAGTCGGCGTTGTTCGCGTCCGACCTCGTCCGCATGTACCTCAAGTTCTGCGAACGTCAGGGCTGGAAGACGACGGTTCTCGGCGTCACCGAGTCCGACCTCGGCGGCTACAAAGAAGCGACGCTCGCGATCAAAGCTCGCGAGTCCGTGCGCGACGGCGTTTGGTCCAAGCTCAAGTTCGAGGGCGGCGTCCACCGCGTCCAGCGGGTGCCCGTCACCGAGTCGCAGGGGCGCATCCACACTTCTGCGGCCGGTGTCCTCGTGTATCCGGAGCCCGACGAGGTGGAGCAGATCCACATCGACGAATCGGATCTGCGCGTCGACGTCTACCGAAGCTCCGGCAAGGGCGGACAGGGTGTCAACACGACCGACTCCGCGGTCCGTCTGACGCACCTGCCGACTGGCATCGTCGTGACCTGCCAGAACGAGCGGTCCCAGTTGCAGAACAAGGCGCGCGCCATGCAGGTCCTGGCGGCCCGACTCCAGGCTGCGGCCGAGGAGGAAGCCGCTGCCGAAGCCGCGGCAGGCCGCGCGGCGCAGATCCGCACCGTCGACCGCTCCGAGCGGATCCGTACGTACAACTGGCCGGAGAACCGGATCACCGACCACCGCATCGGCTACAAGGCGAACAATCTCGATGCCGTGCTGAACGGCGAGATGGATGCCTTGATCGGCGCCCTCGTCGACGCCGACAAGCAGGCACGACTTCAGCAGTGAGGACCGCCGACACGCTGCGGCGCGACGGCGCTCGGACCCTTCAGGCCGCCGGGGTCGAATCGGCGGGCCACGATGCGGCAGAACTCCTCGCACACGTGCTCGATGTCGAACCAGGACGTCTCCTGCTCGTCGACGAGGTGAGCGACGCCGATACCGCGCGCTTCAACACAGCACTGGATCGCCGTGCTGCCCGGGAACCGTTGCAGCACATCACTGGTCGGGCCTGGTTCGACGGGATCGAACTCGCCGTCGGGCCCGGCGTGTTCGTGCCGCGTCCGGAGTCGGAGCTGATCGCGGAATGGGTGTCCAGTCTTCGGGTCTCGACTCCGCTCGACCAGCGGTTGGGAACTCCGCTCGACCAGCGGTTGGGAACTCCGCAGGGAGCGCCGCTTCGCGTCGCCGATCTCTGCTCGGGGAGCGGGGCGCTCGCGCTCGCGATCGCGCGGCGCCTTCCCGATGCTGAGGTCACGGCCGTGGAGATCTCGGACACCGCGGTGGAGTACTTGCGACGCAACGCGGCAGGCACCGACGTGACCGTGCTTGCGGGCGATGTGACCGACCTCGCGGCGATGGCTCAGGCACTGGGGACATGCGACGTGATCGTCGCCAATCCGCCGTACGTCCCGGCCGCGTCGCCGGTGTCGGCGGAAGTGCGCCACGACCCCGCCGAAGCCGTCTTCTCCGGGGACACCGGGATGGACGTGATCGCCGCGATGATCCCGATCGTCGCCGATGCGCTCGCGCCCGGCGGACACTTCGCTGTGGAGCACGACGACGAGACCTCGGCGGCCGTGGTCGACGCATTGACGGCAGACGGGCGGTTTCACACCGTCGTCGCGCACACCGATCTCGCCGACCGACCTAGATTCGTGACGGCGGTCCGATCCGGCGGCAACGTCGGAGCCGCCGACCACTCCGACCGTGCAAGGATGGAACCGTGAGTGTCGTCTTCGATTGCAGTGATCCCGCCGCCCGTTCTGCAGGCCGTAACGCCGCCGTCGGCGCGGCCCGCGGGGGACGTCTCGTCGTGCTCCCGACGGACACCGTGTACGGCATCGGCTGCGATGCGTTCGACAGCGAAGCGGTCTCGTCATTGTTGGAAGCCAAGGGGCGTGGCCGCGACATGCCGGTGCCGGTCGTCGTCGGTTCGTGGCACACCATCGACGGTCTCGTCCGGTCGGTGTCGGTGCAGGCTCGCGAACTGACGCAGGCGTTCTGGCCGGGAGGCTTGAGCATCGTCGTCGAACAGGCCCCGTCGTTGGCGTGGGACCTCGGCGACGCTGCGGGCACCGTGATGCTGCGGATGCCGCTGCATCCGGTCGCCATCGAGGTCTTGCGCGAGGTGGGGCCGATGGCGTTGTCGAGCGCGAACGTCTCCGGCCGACCGCCTGCGACCAGTGTCGCGCAGGCTCAGGAGCAGTTGGGCGATCGTGTGTCGGTCTACCTCGACGGCGGACCTGCGGCGAAGGCCGTGCCGTCGACGATCGTCGACCTGTCCGGAGAGGTCCCGCGCATCCTCCGTGAAGGCGCGATCACCGCCGCCGAGATCGGTGAGGTCCTCGACATGGACCCTACGGAACTGGTGGCGCAGCAGTGACGGGGCCGCTCGACGCGGTCGATCCGCAGATCAGCGCGTTGATCGCGCGGGAGTCGCGACGTCGTGAACAGACTCTGCAACTTCTGGCGGCCGAGACGATTGCCTCGCCCGCAGTCCGTGCAGCCGTCGGCTCACCGCTGGCGGACAAGTACGCCGAAGGGTATCCGGGACACCGGTACCACGGTGGCTCCGAAGTGGTCGACGAGGTGGAGCGACTCGCCGTGCAGCGGGCGCATACCCTGTTCGGCGCGGACTATGTGAACGTGCAGCCGTTGTCGTGGGGTCTCGCCAACTTCGCCGTGTACGCGGCGTTCGCCCAACCGGGCGACCAAGTGCTGTCCTTGAGTCTGCGACACGGCGGGCACCAGTCCCACGGATCTCGCGCCAACTGGTCCGGTCGGTGGTTCAGCGTCGTCAACTACGAGGTGCGCCGGGACACCGAGCGGATCGACTACGACCGCGTGCGCGATCTGGCGTTGATCCATCGTCCGCGAATTCTGGTCGCAGGCGGGACCTCGTATGCGCGAAGCTGGGACTTCGCCGCGATGCGGACGATCGCCGACGAGGCAGGGTGCGTCCTGTGGGTCGACGGCGCCCACTTGATCGGCCTGGCCGCAGGCGGCGTCCTCGAGTCGCCGGTCCCGTACGCCGACGTCGTGTCGGTCGCGACCAACAAGGTGATGCGCGGACCGCGCGGCGGGCTGCTGTTGGCGCGCGCCGAGCACGCCGAGTCCCTCGGCCGAGCCGTGTATCCGTTCCTGCAGGGTGCGCCCGCGATGCACTCGATCGCTGCCAAGGCCGTCGCCTTCGCCGAGTCGACGACCGACGAATACCACCAGTACACACGGAACGTCGCCGACACCGCGACGGCGTTGGCCTCGGGTTTCGCCGACGCAGGCCTGCACGTCGTCGGCGGCGGCACCGACACTCACATCGGAATCGTCGACGTCAGCCCGCTCGGGGTGACCGGCCGCGAAGCCGCCCGACGACTGGCCTCGGCGGGGATCGTCGTCGACAAGGCGATCACCCCGTTCGATCCGGCCCCCGTGTCCGAGGGGTCCGCGATCCGCTTCGGCACGGCAGCCGCGACCGCAGGCGGCGTCATGCCGTCGAGTGCGCCGCACATCGTCGATCTGATGGTGCAAGCGATGACGACCACCGACGAACGACGCCACGCCGGGATCGCCGAGTCCGTCGCGCGACTGGGAGGAGCCGAGTGATCCCACTCGCTCTCGATGTCGGTGATGGGGGAGCAGGTGTTCCCCTTCGCGAGTTGGCGCTCGTCGGTCTGACGGCAGCCGGGGTGACCTACCTCATCACCTCCCTCGTGCGCGTGTTCGCCGTCAAAGCCGGCGCCGTCGCCATCCCGCGTGAACGCGACGTCCACGTGATCCCGACGCCGCGACTCGGTGGCGTCGGCATGTACATCGGTGTGGTGTGCGCGGTCGGGCTCGCCGCGCAGCTTCCGGCATTGAACCGTGGCTTCGCCTACACGAACGACATGCTCGCCGTGCTGACGGCCGGACTCGTCATCGTCCTGGTCGGCATCATCGATGACCGGTGGGGACTCGACGCCCTCACTAAGTTCGTCGGACAGCTGACCGCGGCAGGCGTCCTGGTGATCATGGGTCTGTCTTGGTACCTGCTGTACGTTCCGTTCGGCGACATCGGGACCGTCGTTCTCGATCCACTGCAGTCCGGCCTGCTGACCGTGGCGATCACGGTGACCACGATCAACGCGATGAACTTCGTCGACGGCCTCGACGGTCTCGCCGCTGGCCTCGGCCTGATCGCGGCCGCAGCGATCTGCCTGTTCTCCCTCGGTCTGCTCGCCGACCAGGGCGGCGACGTCAGCTACTACCCGCCCGCATTGATCACGGCAGCACTCGCCGGAGCCTGCCTGGGCTTCCTGCCCCACAACTTCTCGCCTGCCCGCATCTTCATGGGCGACTCGGGCGCGATGCTCATCGGCCTGATGCTCGCGGCAGCGTCGACGAGTGCCTCGGGTCGGGTGGCTCGGAGCGCGTACGGCCCGGCCGACATGTTCACGTTGCTCTCGCCGCTGATCTTGGTGGCCGCCGTGATGTTCATCCCGATGCTCGACATGATCATGGCCGTCATCCGCCGGACCCGCGCCGGCGTCGGCTTCTACACGCCGGACAAGATGCACCTGCATCACCGACTCCTGGAGATCGGCCACACCCAGCGTCGCGTCGCGATGGTCATCTACCTCTGGGTCGGACTCCTGGCGTTCGCGGTGGCCTCGTCGACGCTGGTGTCGCCGGCCATCGTGATGCCGATCTTCTGTGCAGGCGTCGTCGTCGCCCTCATCGCGACCTTCGCGCCGCGCCTACGACGGCGGTTCGTCTCGCGGTAGTCGGGGCTGCAGTTCGCTCGAAGGGACTATTCCTCGCTAGCCTTGTCGCGTGTCTACGAACGATGAGAACGCCGACGGTACTGAACCGTCGGACAGTGCCGAAGCGGGAGGGGCTGACCAGCCCGACGCGCCCGAACGTCAGGTCGAGTGGGAAGATCCCGCCGCACCGCTGTGGAACGGCCTCAAGTACGGCGTCCGCGGGTTCGGCATCCTGCTCGTGGTCGGCCTGTTGGTGTGGTGGCCGTACAAGGGACTGCCGGGACTGTGGGGCGTTCTTGTAGGAGCGGGGATGGGCGGCGCCTTCGTGCTTATCACCGTCGTCGCGATCCTGTTCACGTCGAAGGGGTCGCCATCGGTCGTGATGGGCGCCCTGATGGGGTCGTACCTGGTGAAGGTCGTTGCGCTCATCGCCGTGACCGCACTGATCAAGGACATGGACTTCTACAACAAGGCGGCACTGGTCACGATGCTGCTGGGTGCGATCGTCCTCGTGCTGGGCGGCGAACTGCTCGGCGTGATGAAGACGCGCCAGGTCTACGTTGATCCCGAGCAGACAACCGACCGCAAGTTGTGACGATGCTCACTCAGGTCGGCCTGACCAGCTACTACAGCCGATAGTAGCTACGAGCCGGGCGCAATACCCGTAACCCTGATTCGCTGGTCGTGCCAGAATCTTGCTACTCTGCTGCACGCAGGCTGATTCGGCTGACCTGCGCCCATGGGTGATGTCCCCATAGGTGATGTCGCCGAATGCCAAATGACAGTAGGACCCCCCGCAGATCGTGAGATCGGTGGGCCCGAGAACGGGAGAGAACGCTGAGCGCCACCCTCGCAGCCGAATTCCACGCGCCGACATTGTGGGACTTCTATCCCGTGATGCTCTTCGGTGGAGAGCAGCCCAACCCAGCGTGGTGGGGCATGGATCGACTCATGCTCATCCGACTGGTCGTCGCGTTCCTGGTCGCTGCAGGCTTCTTCATCGCCATGCGCAGCCCGAAGATCGTCCCGACCGGAGCGCAGAACGTCGCCGAGAGCTTCCTCGACTGGGTGCGCATCAACATCGCCGAAGAAATCCTCGGCAAGGAGAACGGCCGCAAGTTCCTCGCGATCATCGCCTCGATCTTCTTCGCCACGATCTTCCTCAACCTGACGTCGATCATCCCGTTCTTGAACGTCTCATCCAACGCGCGCATCGGCATGCCGCTGGTGATGGCCGCCGTCGCTTACATCACCTACTGCTGGGTCGGCATCGCCAAGTACGGCTTCTTCGGCTTCATCAAGTCGTCGATCGTCCTCCCCGGAGTGCCGTTGCCCGTGCACTTCCTGCTGGTTCCGATCGAGTTCGTCTCGACCTTCATTCTCCGGCCGTTCACGCTGACCGTCCGTCTCATGGCCAACATGCTGTCCGGACACATCATGCTGGTGCTCTTCTTCTCCGCGACCCAGTTCTTCGTCGTCGAGAAGAGTGGCCTCTGGTCCTTCGCGGGTATCGGCGGCCTCATCGCGGGTGTCGGCTTCACCTTCTTCGAGTTGCTGGTGATCGGCTTGCAGGCGTACATCTTTGCGCTGCTGACCGCCGTCTACATCGATCAGTCGCTCCACGCTGACTCGCACTGACAACTGAACACGACCTCGGGCCCGGAGACATGACCGGAACCGACACGAACTGACTCACTCGCCCGACCGGGCGGGGAGCCACCAAGAAAGGGAATCGCAAGATGAGCATCATCGCCCAGACTCTCGCCGCAGACTCCGAGATCACCGGTAAGGGCTTCGGCGCGATCGGCTACGGCCTCGCAGCCATCGGCCCCGGCATCGGCGTCGGCATCGTGGCCGGTAAGGCCATCGAGGGCATCGCCCGCCAGCCCGAGCTCGCCGGCCAGATCCGCACCACCATGTTCCTGGGTATCGCACTCTCCGAGGCACTGGCGCTGATCGGTATCGTCGCCGGCTTCATCTTCTGATAGCGAGACGACACCAATGATCAACGAACTGATTCTGGCAGCACCCTCGCCGGAGGAAGGTGGCGATCACCAGCCACCGAATCCGCTGCTGCCGCAGTGGTACGACATCACTTGGTCGCTGGTCGCCTTCGCAGTCGTTCTGTTCGTCTTCTGGAAGTTCGTCATTCCGAAGTACAAGCAGGTCCTCGCCGAGCGTCGCGAGACCATCGAGGGCGGCATCGAGCGCGCGGAGGCCGCACAGGCCGAAGCCGCGGAGTCGCTGAAGGCCTACCGTGAGCAGCTTGCAGGTGCTCGCGAAGAGGCAGCCGGAATCCGCGAGGAAGCCCGCACGCAGGGCACCCAGATCATCGCGGACATGAAGGCTCAGGCGACCACCGAGAGCGACCGGATCATCGCCAACGGAAACACCCAGCTCGACGCTCAGCGTCAGCAGGTCGTCTCCGAACTGCGCGGTGACCTCGGCAAGATGTCCGTCGACCTGGCCGAGAAGCTGGTCGGTACGTCACTCTCGGACGACGCCAAGCAGGCGGGAACCGTCGACCGGTTCCTCGCCGAGCTCGACGCCGAGACCGCCAAGTAATCCAGGGCAGCAGGAATGATGGTGTGGGACGGCGAGCGGGCGGAACTGCCCCCTCGCACCCACTGCCTGACGACTCCGCCGGAAGAAGGAATGCACAAAGATGTACGCAGCGTCTAGCCGTGAAGCCCTCGAGGGGGCTCGCATCGAGCTGGAGACCGCCCTGCGCGGTTCGTCCGCGCCGAGCACCGATGCGGTGACCGTTGGCGATGAACTGCTCTCGGTGGCCGCCACCGTGAATGACAATCGCCCGCTGCGCATCGCGCTCGCCGACACGGCCACCGCTGCGGACTCGCGTGCGAAGGTCGCCGAGACCGTGCTTTCCGGCAAGGTCTCGGACACCACTCGTAGCGTCGTCGCCTCGGTGGCAGCGCGCGCCTGGTCGAGCGAGGCCGACCTCGTGAACGGTCTGCAGTCCCTCGGGTGCGAGGCACTGCTGTTCGCGGCAAAGGAATCCGGCCGCATCGACACGGTGGAGGAGGAGCTGTTCCGCCTCTCCCGCGTCGTCAAGGGAGACGGAGCGCTCGAACAGGCGCTCTCCGACCGCACCCGCAGCGCCGCCGATCGCTTCGGCCTGCTGCGCAAGCTGATCGACGGCAAGGTCACGGACGTCACGAGCAAGCTCGCGGAGTTCGCGGTCAGCCGTACCGATGAGGCCCCCGGAGACTCGATCGACGAGCTCTCGCAGCTCGCCGCGGCGAGCAACGGACGTAAGGTCGCATTTGTGACCAGCGCCGGTGAACTCTCCGCTGATCAGCGCACCGCGCTGGCGGCGAAGCTGGCCACCATCTACGCCGCGCCGGTCACCCTGCACGTCGACATCGATCCGGCACTCCTCGGAGGCGTCGTCGTCCGCGTGGGCGACGAGCGCATCGACGGGAGTCTGTCCGGCAAGATCGCAACGCTGCGCCGCGGCTTGCGGTGACCAAGTAACACCCGATTCCCAAAGACCACTTAGATAGCCAGGAAGAGCAGGAACATGGCGGAGTTGACCATCTCCTCCGATGAAATTCGGAGCGCGATCGCAAGTTACACCCAGGAAGTGGACGGCAAGGCCACCCGCGAAGAGGTCGGCACGGTCGCCGACACCGGTGACGGCATCGCCCACGTGTCCGGCCTGCCCGGCGCGATGGCCAACGAACTCCTCGAGTTCGAGGGCGGCATCCGCGGTGTGGCACTGAACCTCGACTTGGACGAGGTCGGCGCCGTCATCCTCGGCGACTCGGAGCACATCGAAGAAGGCCAGGAAGTCAAGCGCACCGGCAACGTCCTGTCGGTCCCGGTCGGCGACAACTTCCTCGGCCGCGTCATCGACCCGCTCGGCGCACCGATCGACGGCCTCGGCGCCATCGAGGCCGAGGCCGACCGCGTCCTCGAACTCCAGGCAGCCAGCGTCCTCGAGCGTCAGCCCGTCGAAGAGTCGCTCGCCACCGGCATCAAGGCCGTCGACGCGATGACCGCGATCGGTCGCGGACAGCGCCAGCTGATCATCGGCGACCGCAAGACCGGTAAGACCGCGGTCTGCATCGACGCCATCCTGAACCAGAAAGACAACTGGGCGACCGGCGACCCGGAGAAGCAGGTTCGCTGCATCTACGTCGCCGTCGGCCAGAAGGGCTCGACCATCGCAGGCGTCAAGACGGCGCTCGAAGAGGCCGGCGCGATGGAGTACACGACGATCGTCGCCGCTCCCGCATCCGACTCGGCAGGCTACAAGTGGCTCGCACCGTACGCAGGCTCCGCCCTCGGCCAGCACTGGATGTACCAGGGCAAGCACGTTCTCATCGTGTTCGACGATCTCTCGAAGCAGGCCGAGGCCTACCGCGCCATCTCGCTGCTGCTGCGTCGCCCGCCGGGCCGCGAGGCATACCCGGGCGACGTCTTCTACTTGCACTCGCGCCTCCTGGAGCGTTGCGCCAAGCTGTCCGACGAACTCGGCGCAGGCTCGATGACCGGTCTGCCGATCATCGAGACGAAGGCCAACGACGTGTCGGCGTTCATCCCGACCAACGTCATCTCGATCACCGACGGCCAGGTCTTCCTCGAGTCGGACCTCTTCAACAAGGGTGTCCGCCCGGCCATCAACGTCGGTATCTCCGTCTCGCGTGTCGGTGGCGCCGCCCAGACCAAGGGTCTGAAGGACGTCTCCGGTTCGCTGCGTCTGGAGCTCGCCCAGTTCCGTGAGCTCGAAGCCTTCTCGGCTTTCGCCTCCGACCTGGACGCGGCATCGAAGGCACAGCTCGAGCGCGGCGCCCGCTGGGTCGAGCTGCTCAAGCAGGACCAGTACAGCCCGGTCGCCGTCGAAGACCAGATCGTGTCGCTCTACCTCTGCGGTGAGGGCTACATGGACTCGGTCCCGGTCGCAGACATCCGTCGCTTCGAGTCCGAACTGCTCGCCGATCTGCACCACACGGCTTCGGGCGTGTACGGCAACATCGCGGGCGGCAAGAAGCTGACGGCCGACGACAAGGACGCTCTCGCAACCGCGACGAACAACTTCAAGGCAGGGTTCATCGCGGCCGACGGCTCACGAGTCGTCGAGGCCGAGGCTGATCCGCTGGCCGCTGAAGACGTCGAGTCCGAGACGATCCGAGTTACGAAGAAGACGAAGTAACCATGGCCACTATTCGGGAGCTGCGCTCGCGGATCAGGTCGATCCAGTCGACCAAGAAGATCACCAAGGCGCAGGAACTGATCGCGACGTCGCGAATCACCAAGGCGCAGGCACGAGTGGCAGCCGCTCGTCCCTACTCCGAGGAGATCACACGGGTCGTCACCACTCTGGCGAGCGCGAGCTCGTCGCTCGACAGCCCGCTGCTGACCGCCCGCGAGAACGCGAAGCGGGCGGCCGTGCTGGTCGTCACGAGTGACAGCGGCCAGTGCGGTGGCTACAACTCGAACGTCCTCAAGGAGACCGAAGAGCTCCTTTCGCTGCTCCGCAGCGAGGGCAAGGAGCCGGTCGTGTACGTGATGGGCCGCAAGGGCATCGGGTACTACACGTTCCGTGAGCGTCCGATCGCCGCGAGCTGGTCGGGCTTCTCGCAGCAGCCTGCGTTCGCCGACAGCGCGGAGGCAGTCCGCCACCTGGTTGACGCGTTCCTCGCCGGTTCGGGCGAGCAGTGCCCGCTGCCGGGTGAGGACGCGGGACAGGTCGAGGGCTTCGACGAGCTGCACATCGTGTACACGCGTTTCGTGTCGATGCTCACCCAGAAGCCGGTCGTCCGCCGCATGGCGCCGATCGACATCGAGTTCGAGATGGAACATCTCGACATGGGCGACGACATCCTGACCGACGGCGCAGACAAGGTCAGCGCCGAGGTCGAGTTCGAGCCGGAGGCCGACGAACTGTTGGACGCACTGCTTCCCAAGTACGTCGCGTCTCGCATCTTCGCCGCACTGCTCGACTCGGCAGCGTCGGAGAGCGCCGCCCGTCGTACCGCGATGAAGGCGGCCACGGACAACGCGAACGAGCTCGAGAAGACATTGTCGCGACAGGCCAACGCAGCGCGACAGGCTCAGATCACCCAGGAAATCAGCGAAATCGTCGGCGGCGTCGAGGCGCTGGCGAACTGATCGCGACAAGACAACCGAGGAAAGTGAAGTAACCAATGACTGCAGCAGTCACCGACTCGTCCGCGGGCGCCGCTTCGGCGACCGCGGGTCGTGTCGCCCGGGTGATCGGCCCCGTGGTCGACGTTGAGTTCCCCCGCGGCGCCATCCCCAACCTGTACAACGCTCTGCACGCCGAGGTCACCCTCGCGGCAGTCGCCAAGACGCTGACGCTCGAGGTCGCACAGCACCTCGGCGACAACGTGGTGCGCACCGTCTCGATGCAGCCGACCGACGGCCTGGTTCGCGGCGCGGCAGTCGTCGACACGGGCAACCCGATCTCGGTCCCCGTCGGCGACGTCGTCAAGGGCCACGTCTTCAACGCTCTGGGCGACTGCCTGGACGCGCCGGGCACCGGCCGCGACGGCGAGCAGTGGGGCATCCACCGCAAGCCGCCAGCCTTCGACCAGCTCGAGGGCAAGACCGAGATCCTCGAGACCGGTATCAAGGTCATCGACCTTCTGACCCCGTACGTCAAGGGCGGCAAGATCGGCCTGTTCGGCGGTGCCGGTGTCGGCAAGACCGTTCTGATCCAGGAGATGATCACCCGTATCGCTCGCGAGTTCTCCGGCACCTCGGTGTTCGCGGGCGTCGGTGAGCGTACCCGTGAGGGCACCGACCTCCACCTCGAGATGGAGGAGATGGGCGTTCTGCAGGACACCGCGTTGGTGTTCGGCCAGATGGACGAGCCGCCCGGGACGCGTATGCGTGTCGCGCTCTCGGCCCTGACGATGGCCGAGTACTTCCGCGACGTTCAGCACCAGGACGTCCTGTTGTTCATCGACAACATCTTCCGCTTCACCCAGGCAGGTTCCGAGGTCTCGACCCTTCTCGGTCGTATGCCGTCGGCCGTCGGCTACCAGCCGACCCTGGCGGACGAGATGGGTGAGCTCCAGGAGCGCATCACGTCGACCAAGGGCCGCTCGATCACCTCGCTGCAGGCGATCTACGTCCCCGCCGACGACTACACCGACCCCGCGCCTGCGACCACGTTCGCCCACTTGGACGCGACCACCGAGCTCTCGCGCCCGATCTCGCAGCTGGGCATCTACCCGGCCGTGGATCCGCTGACCTCCACGTCGCGCATTCTCGAGGCGTCGATCGTCGGCGACGAGCACTTCCGCGTCGCCAACGAGGTCAAGCAGATCCTGCAGAAGTACAAGGAACTGCAGGACATCATCGCGATCCTCGGTATGGACGAGCTGTCCGAAGAGGACAAGGTCACCGTGCAGCGTGCACGTCGCCTGCAGAAGTTCCTCGGCCAGAACTTCCTCGTCGCCGAGAAGTTCACCGGTCAGGTCGGTTCGGTCGTCTCGCTCAAGGACACCATCGAGGCGTTCGACCGCGTCTGCAAGGGCGAGTTCGATCACCTGCCGGAGCAGGCGTTCAACAGCTGCGGTGGACTCGACGACGTCGAGGCCGCTGCCAAGAAGATCGCCGGAAAGTAGTCTCCGCACATGGCTGACAACACTTTCCGCCTCGATGTGGTGGCACCCGACGCCGCGCTCTACTCCGGAGACGCGACGCTCGTGGTGGCACAGACCACGGTCGGTCAGATCGGCATCATGGCCAACCACGAGCCGATGCTTGGCGAGCTCGCCCCGGGCGGCTGTGTGGTTCTGACCGCTGAGGACGGCGCCCGCAAGGCGATGGCCGTGCAGGGTGGTTTCCTGTCGGTCACCGCCGACACGGTGACTGTCCTCGCCGAGTCCGCACAGTTCTCCGAGGACATCGACGTGGCCGCCGAGCAAGCAGTTCTCGAATCGGCGACCGAAGGCAGCGAGGATTTCCTCCGTGCGAAATCGCGCATGCGCGCCGTCGAAGCCGTGAGCTGACTCGGACGTTAGAAGTAGAGATGTGAACGAGCGAACAGCCGTCCTGCACTGTGCAGGGCGGCTGTTCGCGTACTTTCGAGAGTGACGGTGAGGAGGTCGACCCGATGCCTATCTGGGCCTGGTGTCTGAGTGCTGTGGTGCTTGTCGGGTTGATCGCTGCCGGATTGCTGGTCTATCGGCTTCGTCTGGTGCGTCTTGCCGGGACGCCGGTGCTGCTGCGCCCCCTGCCCGCCGACGCCGACGAGGGGTGGCGACACGGGTCGATCCACTACACCGACGACGCGATCCTGTACTTCCGGTTGTCGTCGTTCAAGCTCGGTCCGTCGGTGAGCCTGTCTCGCCGCCGAATCGAAGTGTCGGGCCGTCGTAGGCCGTTCGGCACGGAGTCGGAGATCATGGACTCCGAGATGGTGGTCGCCGAGATCACCATCGGACGGCGAGGGCAGGAACCGGCTTACGAACTGGCGATGGCGCCTGCAGCGATGACCGCCTTCCAGTCGTGGCTGGAGGCCCGTGCCCCGCGCCGTGCGCGTCGTAGGCCTGCAGCATAAATCGACTACCCGTTGGTCGAGCCGACTACCCGTTGGTCGAGCGGAGTCGAGACCTCAGCGCTTTCGATCTCCGCCCGGTACCCACTTCACGTCCGAGACGCCCGCGCGCACGTTCGCGACGCGGCCGAGGATGAACAGCAGGTCCGATAGTCGGTTGAGATACTTCGCCGGCAGGACGCTGGTGTCCTCAGGATGCGCCTCGATCGCCGCCCAGGCGGCCCGCTCGGCGCGGCGCACGACGACGCGCGCCTGATGGAGATGGGCCGACAGGGGAGTGCCGCCCGGGAGGATGAACGAGTCGAGCGGCTGGAGCTCTTCGCCGAACTGATCGCACCATTTCTCGAGGGCATCGATGTACGCCGCTTCGATCCGCAGCGGGGGGTATGCGGGCTCGTCGACGACGGGCGTCGAGAGGTCGGCTCCTGCATCGAAGAGATCGTTCTGGACAGTTGTCAGCACTGCCGCGATGTCGTCGGGGACGTCCCCGGCGACGGTGAGTGCCAGACCCACGACAGTGTTGGCCTCGTCGCAGTCGGCGTACGCGACGACGCGCAGGTCGTTCTTCGCGACGCGCGAGAAGTCGGAGAGCCCGGTACTGCCGTCGTCGCCGGTCCGTGTGTAGATACGTGTCAGGTGTACAGCCATACTCAGTAACCTACGTCAGGGAAACCAAGTGTCAGGCCGATACACTGTGTCGGTGAGTGATCGTTACGTGGTGTCCGGTGGGGCACGTCTGGTCGGCGAAGTGTTTGTCGGCGGAGCAAAGAACAGCGTTCTCAAGTTAATGGCTGCGTCGCTGCTCGCCGAGGGGCGCACGGTGCTGACCAACGCACCGGAGATCGCCGACGTGCCGCTGATGGCTGACGTGCTGCGTGGTCTCGGCGCCACCGTCGACATCTCCGGTGACACGGTGACCATTGATTCCCCGGCCGAGCCCGACTATCACGCGGACTTCGATGCGGTGAAGCAGTTCCGCGCGTCGGTGTGCGTGCTCGGTCCGCTGATGGCTCGTCGACATCGCGCGGTGGTCGCGCTGCCGGGTGGCGACGCGATCGGTTCGCGCCCTCTCGACATGCACCAGGCCGGCCTTCGCTCCCTCGGAGCCAAAAGCACTATCGAGCACGGATGCGTCGTGGCCGAGGCGGAGGTCCTGCGGGGCGCCGAAGTGGTGCTCGACTTCCCGTCGGTTGGCGCGACGGAGAACATCCTGATGGCTGCGGTCCTCGCTGAGGGCGTGACCACGATCGAGAACGCCGCCCGCGAGCCCGAGATCGTCGATCTCTGTGTGATGCTGTCCGAGATGGGGGCGCGGATCGACGGCGCAGGCACTCCGATTCTCACGGTGGTCGGCGTCGACTCGCTGGCACCGACGACACATCATGTCGTCGGCGACCGGATCGTCGCAGGTACGTGGGCCGTCGCCGCGGCGATGACCCGCGGCGACATCACGGTGCGCGGTATCGAGCCAGAGCATCTTCGGTTGGTCTTGAAGAAGCTAGAGGGGGCGGGCGCACACGTGGACCGGTTCGACGACGGGTTCCGCGTGATCCAGGAGGCACGGCCCGTCGCGGTGAACACGGCGACGCTTCCGTTCCCGGGATACCCGACAGATCTGCAGCCGATGGCCATCGGTCTGGCGACCGTGTGTGAGGGACTGTCGATGGTCACCGAGAACGTGTTCGAGGCGCGATTCCGATTCGTCGAGGAACTGGTTCGGCTCGGCGCCGATGCCCGTACCGACGGTCACCACGCAGTGATCCGCGGCGTAGAGAAGTTGTCGAGTGCTCCGGTGTGGTCGTCTGACATCCGCGCCGGCGTCGGACTGGTCCTCGCCGGGCTCGTCGCCGACGGCGACACCGAGGTCCACGACATCGAGCACATCGACCGCGGGTACCCGGACTTCGAGAATCAGCTCCGCAGTCTCGGCGGCACCATCGTTCGCGTCCGTGACTGACTGACTGACGCATGGTGTCGGCGTAGCGAGGCGGCGAACCCGCGGTACCTGTCCGTTCGGACAGGTACCGTCCTGGTCTCCCGGGTCGACTCCTTGCGCTGCAGGTCAGTAGGCCTTGTCGGGTAGGTGACGCAGAGCACAGGCTGTGAAGGACCCACACGGCAACCTCACAGGAGTCACCATCATGGCCATCGAGCTGAATCAGATCTGGGAGTTCCCGATCAAGGAGTTCCATCCCTTCCCGAAGGCGAAGCTGGGTGTCGGCGCGCACGACATGCTCGGCGTGGAAGCCAAGGAACTCGGCATGACCCGAGTCCTGTTGATGACGACCGGTCTTCGCGGATCGGGCATTATCGAAGAGCTGACCGGGAAGATCGAATATCAGGGCGTGGACGTGGTCCTGTTCGACGAGGTCCAGTCCAATCCCAAGGACTTCAACGCGATGGACGCCGCCGCGCGTTACCAGTCCGAGAAGTGCGACGGCATTATCTCGGTCGGCGGCGGTTCGAGTCACGACGCAGCCAAGGGCGCGCGCATGGTGATCGCGCACGACGGTCGCAACATCAACGAGTTCGAGGGCTTCTCCAAGGCCACCAACAAGGAGAACCCGAAGCACATCGCGGTGTCGACCACCGCGGGCACGGGCTCGGAGACGTCGTGGGCGTATGTCATCACCGATACATCCGACATGGACAACCCGCACAAGTGGGTGGCCTTCGACGACTCCTGCCTCGTGGACCTCGCAATGGACGACCCTTTGCTCTACTACTCGTGCCCCGAGCACTTCACTGCGTTCTGCGGATTCGACGTCCTCGCGCACGCCAGCGAGCCGTTCGTCTCGCGACTGGACTTCGAGCCGTCTCTCGGCAATGCGAAATACTCGATCGAGCTCATTCGTGACAACCTGCGGACCGCTGTCTACGATCCGAAGAACCTCGCCGCGCGGTCGGGCATGATGCATGCGCAGTACATCGCCGCGCAGGCGTTCAACTCGGGCGGGCTCGGCATGATCCACTCCATGTCGCACGCATTCAGCGCGTTCTACGACAGCCACCACGGACTGAACAACGCCATCGCGTTGCCGCGTGTGTGGGAGTACAACCTGCCCGCGCGCTACGAGCGGTACGCCGAGATCGCCGCCCTGCTCGGCGTCGACACCCGGAACATGACGACGGTCCAGGCCGCCGACGCTGCGGTGGAAGAGGCCATCCGCCTGTCCAAGGACCTGGGTATCCCGGAGAATTTCGGGCAGCTGACGACGTCGACGTACGAGAAGAACCGGATGAACACCGGCAAGTACGAGGGTCGCGGCGACGGAGTCGACACCTCAGACGCACAGGTCCGTGCGATCGCCGAGCACATGATGGGCGACTGGTGCACTCCTGCCAACCCGCGTGAATCGACCGTCGAGTCGTTGATCCCGATGGTCCGGCACGCCTTCACCGGCTCGTACTGACCGCACGCCGCCGATCGCCGAGCCCTCCGGGCCGTCGATCGGCGGCGTCCCGTCCGCTACACCTTCTTCCGGACCTGAGTG
Source organism: Gordonia zhenghanii (assembly GCF_021738965.1). Classification (GTDB taxonomy): domain Bacteria; phylum Actinomycetota; class Actinomycetes; order Mycobacteriales; family Mycobacteriaceae; genus Gordonia; species Gordonia zhenghanii. The sequence goes on from NZ_JAKKOQ010000007.1 coordinate 340,697, forward strand.
AGGCATTCATGAGTGACCCGAATTTCGAGACTTCCGCCGACCTGGCGAGAGCCCTGGAGTCAGAGGGCTATCTGATCGACGACGATCTGGCGACGGTCGTCCACTTGGCGACCATCTTGGATCGTCCGCTGCTACTCGAGGGGTCGGCAGGTGTCGGGAAGACCGAGTTGGCGAAGGCGTTGGCCGCCGCATCGGGACGGGAACTGATCCGGCTGCAGTGCTACGAAGGGCTCGACGACTCCCGTGCGTTGTACGAGTGGGACTACGCTCGCCAACTGCTGCACGTGCAGATGCTCCGCGATCGGATCGGAACCGAACTCGCCGAGTACGACACGCTCGCGGCGGCGTCGACCGCCCTCGCGGAGACCGAGGTCGGCGTCTACACCGAGGGTTTCCTCGTTCCACGCCCGCTGCTGGCCGCGATCGTCTCGCCCGAGCCGACGGTGCTCCTGGTGGATGAGATCGATCGGACCGACGAGGCGATGGAAGCTGTGATGCTCGAGGTGCTCGCCGAGAGGCAGGTCACGGTGCCCGAACTCGGCACGTTCGCGGCGCGCTCGTCGCCGTGGGTGATCCTGACGTCCAATGACACGCGAGAGCTGTCAGCCGCGTTGAAGCGGCGTTGCCTGCATTTCCAGGTGGAGTACCCGTCAGCCGAGCGCGAGTGTCGGATCGTCGCAGTGCGTGCCCCGGACGTGGAGGAGTCGGTGATCGCCGACGTCGTCGATCTGGCACGTAGGCTGCGTGAGCTGCCGCTGCGTAAGAGCCCGTCGATCGCAGAGGTCATCGATGCCTCGCGGGCCGCGTCGCTCCTGTCTCCGGCGGACCCTGCGCTGATGTCACTCCTCGTGAAGTTCGGGACCGACCTCGACCATGTCCGCCGGGCGTTCGCCACGCCTTCGATGTCGGCCGAACCGGAGCACCAGCGGGGATCGACCACGGGGCGGGCATTCGGCGCGGGCCGTGCACACAGCGCCGTCGCGCGGAGCTGAGTCGGCGTGCTGGGCGAGAACGATGTGGGCGTCCGCCTTCTTGACACTGTGGCCGTGCACTTCGGCAGGGCTCTGCGAACGATCGGGCTGGGGTGTTCGCCAGCAGAGGTGATCGAGATCAGGCGTGTGCTCGCTCTGGTCGGAGGCGGCGATCTCGGTCGACTGCGAACCGCGTTGCGGAGCGTCAGTGTCAAATACGAGTACGAGCGGGGCGGCTTCGAGACGGTCTTCGACGCGTTCTTCATCGGTGATGAAGCGGTGGACGACGGACCCGCCGATCTACCGCACGTTCGGGGGCTGGCCGGCGAGCTTCCTGACGAACTGGATTGGGACGACGAATTCGAGGGCGCAGCCCGGATGATCGGCGCGGACGAACACACGGCCGAGATCGGCGACTTGATGGTCGACGACCCGGAAGCCCGCGAGCGGAACGCCGAGAGCGCTCATCGTGAGGAGAACGACTTCTCGGTCTCGTCCGGAGCCGAGGAACTCCAGGTCGACACCGACTCGTCGAGGGTGTCCGGCGGCGTCACCTACACGATCGAGATCGACAATGCCGACGCTGCGCAGGTCGGCGAGCTGACCGGCACGGCTGCGCGCGTCGCGGGCTCGGAGTTGAGTCTGGTCGACGCGGCGGACCTCCTCTCAGTGCTCGACTCCACGGACGGACGCAGTGCCTACGGAGTCGACGGCATGGAAGATCTCGACGATGCGCGTCGCCAACAGGTCCAGCGCGCGCTCGAGGACTTCATGTCCGCGCTGACCGAACGTCTGGCCGAGAATGTTCTCGCTGACGGCGAGCTGACCGGACCGTCACACGTCCATCGCGATCAGGCCGACATCGATCGTGCGTGCCACCGGTTGGTTCAGCGGATGCGAGGTGCGCCTCGACCGGTGTCGCGGCTGACCGACGGTGGTCGGCTCGACGTCCGTTCCACTATGCGTGCGGCCGCGCACACAGACGGCGTCCCGGCCGAACTGTGGAAGAGGGTCCGCGTTCCGGGGCAGGTGCGACTGCTTGTCCTCGTCGACGTCTCGCTGTCAGTGCGTCCGGTGGCTGGGTTCATCCTCCGACTCGCGCAGACGCTGCACCGACAAGGCAGCCGTTGCGAGGTGATCGCATTCGTCGACCGTGCGGTCCGCGTAACGCCTGAGTTGCGGGTATCCGAGCCAGACACCGCATTGGCGGAGGTTCTCGCCGCCGATGGGCTGGACCTGTCGGCGACCAGCGACTACGGACGGGTCTGGCAGACGACGCTCGACGACTACGGCGACCTAATCACCCGACGGACCAGCGTTCTCGTCGTCGGTGACGGTCGCAGCAATGCCTTCGATCCACGCGTCGATCTCTTCGAGACGATGGCGCGTCGAGCCCATCGCGTCGCGTGGCTGACCCCGGAACCGTCGCGGTACTGGACGCAGACGGGGTGTTCGCTCGCAGAGTATGGCGAACACTGCTCTGGGGTCGTCAGCGCGCGCGACGCCGCCGAGATGATGGACAAGTGCGACGAACTCGGTTCGGCGCTGCGGTGAGCCGGTACCGTCTGTCGCAGAACGAGGAAGTGGAGGGCCGGTGACCGATCCGGGTACAGATCGTGCGCGCGCGGCGACGAGCGTTGCGAAGTTCCACACGCCGGAGATCGTGCTCGGTCGCGGCTCGTTCCCAGAGGCGGCGATCACTGTGGCGGGGCTCGGCGTTCGTCGGTCACTCATCGTCTCCGACCGCACCATCGAACAGACACCGTGGTACGGGCGACTGTTCGCGGACCTGCAGCGACAGGGCTTGCAACCGGCGTCGTATCTCGACGTGTCGCCGAATCCGCGTTCGTATGAGGTGGCCGCTGGTTTCGCGGCCTACCAAGCTCACGCGGCGGACGGTCTGGTGGCGCTCGGCGGAGGTTCGGTCATCGACGCCGCGAAAGGAGTCGCCGTCCTCGCTTCCAACGGAGGGCTCATCCTCGAGTACGAGGGGATCGACCGCGTGCATCGTCCCCTTCCGCCGCTGGTGGCCGTACCGACGACGGCGGGCAGCGGCGCCGACGTCTCCCAGTTCTGCATTGTCAACGACCCCGATCGGCGCACCAAGGTGACGATCATCGGTCGGACGTTGGTCCCGAACGTGACTGTCATCGATCCGACGTTGCTCACGACGGTCTCGTCGCGCGTAACGGCTCAGACGGGCATGGACACCCTGACTCACTGCATCGAGGCATACGTGTCCCTCGCGCACGGACGGCTGACTGACTCGCTAGCGATCGAGTCGCTGACGGGCGTCTGGACAAACCTGGAACGACTCGTGGACGACCCCGCCGACGCCGTCGCAGGCGAGGAGATGGCACTCGCGTCGCTGCGAGCTGGCATGGCGTTCACCAACGCGATCCTGGGTGCGACACACGCGATGAGCCACCCGGTCGGTGGGCACTGCGACGCGCCGCACGGCACGATCAACTCCGTTCTTCTGCCGTATGTGATCCGCTACAACGCACTCGTGTGCGCCGATGACTTCGTCCGCCTCGCGGACGCCGTCGGACTCTCGACCTCGGGTGACCCGCGGACGGTCGCCGACCGTCTGGCGGACGCCGTCACGACGCTCGCAGCACGGGTGGGGATGCCCGCGACGCTCTCGCCGCTGGGCGTGCGGAGCGACGATCTCGAACTGTTGACTTCTCACGCATTGGCCGACTCATGCATGATCACGAATCCGCGCCGTCCGGACGATTCCGGAATCGTCGACCTGTATCGGCAGGCGCTGTAGTCGTGGAACCTGATCCTGATCTGGCCTCGCTCGTCGGACTCCGCACGGTCAAAGCGGGCCATTACGCGCAGTACCGCGGTTCCGAAGCACGGGTAGGTCGGGTGATGCTCGCGTTGGACGGCATCTCCAAGGCCCTGGTGCAGACCGCCGCGGGACCAGAGGCACTGGTCGTCGCAGTCGTCGAGACAGTCCGCGACCACCTCGGGGCCGCATGGGTGCTGTTCGCCCTCGCCGACGGTCAACTCGTCGGCACCGGACCGCGGCATCTCATCGCGGGTCCAGACGGACAGATCCTGGCGTTCGAGGGCGTCCAGAGCGCCGAGTCGCCGACGGAATTGCCGGACGTCGTGCTGAACCGGCTCAACGACGTGCTTCGCGGGGAGGTGGCGGTGCTGCATGCGCCGATCGCGGACGATCACCATGTCCATGTACCTGTAGAACTCGACGGAGACGTGGTCGGTGGACTCTCTGCGTGGACAGACGCCGGTCAGCGGGTCGACCCCGCGGACCTCACCGTGCTGCGGATTCTCGCGAGCCAGGCGACTGTGGCGTTGGTGAATTCGTCGTTATTCCTGCAGGTTCAGCGTCGCGCCGACGAACTGGCCGACCGCAACGACGAACTCGTCCGGACCCAGCGGGAACTGTGGGCGGCCCAGCGGACCGCACTACTCGGCACCGAACGCGCTCGGATCGCCAGGGAATTGCACGACTCAGTCGGCCAGTCGGTTCTCTCGGCGGGACTGCAGATCGAATTGTGTCGCGACGACGTCGGCGGTGCGGCTGCCGAGCGAATCGACAAAGCCGTGAAACTCAGCCGCGACGCCATGGAGCAGCTGCGCGGCGCGATCTACACACTTGCGAAGTCGGGCGGGCCGTCGACCAGCGTCGCCGACACCCTCCGGGAACTGTGCTCGCTTCACATGCCGCCCGACGTAGACGTGACAGTCACTGTTCGCGGTCGGCCACGCGAACTGGCCGGCGACGTGCAGCACGCGGTGCTACGTATCGCGGGTGAATCTCTGTTCAACGCCGCGCTGCACGCGCAGGCCCGTCGAGTCACCGTGACCCTCGAGTACGACGGGCAGGGCGTGCGCCTGCTCGTCGACGACGACGGAATCGGCGATCCGCCCGAATTGCGATCGGTGTTGGCGGCAGCCGAGCGTGACGACATCACGTCCGGACGCAGCCGAGGACTGGTCAACATGGCCTCGCGCGCCGCCGAACGAGGCGGTGGCTTCGCCATCCGCCGCTCGAGGCTCGGCGGGATTCGAATCGCGGCCGACATACCGTGCGCGGAGAAGGGGGCGGTATGACGAGAAGCGGCGGACCGGGCAGCGCTGGTGCCCGGGGTGAGCAAGCCGTCAGGACAGTTCTGGTCGACGACCATGCGCTGCTGCGCGAGGGACTACGTTCGCTCCTCGATCGCGACACCGCGGTCGAGGTGGTCGGTGAGGCCAGTTCGTTCGACAGTGCGCTCGCGGAGATTGCGCACAGCGCGCCCGACGTCGTCGTTGTCGACCTCAAGCTCACGGCAGGTGCGGACTATGAAGGGCTCCGACTCATCGAGGAGATCTCCAGGCGCCACCCGGGAGTGGCGTCCCTCGTGTTGACCACCTTCTTGGACGACGACCTCGTAGTGCGGGCCGTCCGAGCTGGAGCACGTGGTTACGTCGTGAAGGACGTCGACACGACCGAACTCATTCGAGCGGTCCGCGCCGTCGCGACTGGCGGAAGCGCGTTCGACCCACGGAGCGCGACGATCGTGTTGCGCACGGTGTCCGGAGGTCGCGACGTGGCCGCTGAACTCACCGACCGCGAACGGGAAGTGCTGCGACTCCTCGCCGAAGGCAAGTCGAACGCAGAAGTCGGGGGAACCTTGTACATCTCGGAATCGACCGTGAAGTTCCATATTCGCAACCTGATCAGGAAGCTCGGCGTGAGCAAACGGACCGACGCCGTGTACGTGGCGAGCAAGCGGGGCCTGATCTGAGCCGTCTGATCTGGGACGTGCTCGCTTAGGCCTTGTCGATGACCAGCCATCCGCCGTGGTCGGCGAACACGGTCGCCCTCATTCCCGAACGAACCCACGGCGCGGCCCACCGGAGTAGGTCGTCCTCGGACAGGCTTTGCAGATGACCGAAATGCGCCGACGGCTGATTCTCGAACGGCACGGCGATCACTACTCTCATCCGAGCCACGCGCAACGCCTCGCCGATGGCAGCCTCGACGTCAGCGGTCGACAGATGCTCGAGGAGGTGGATCAGACTGACAGTGTCGACAGAACCGTCGTGGTGGGGAAGGGCCCGGGCGTCGCCAAGCACGGTCTGCACTCCGACGCCGAGCCGGGCGGATGCGAGGTCGAGGAGGTCGAGGGCCTCTGGACAGATGTCGCACGCATGGACCTCGATCCCGTTCTGCGCGCACTGCACTGCGAAGAATCCGAAGCAGCAGCCGACCTCCAACACGCTCGTTCCTGTGATGAGGGCGAGAGCGCGGTGGTGCACAGGAGCGAAGTCAGCGCGGCCTGACCGCAGACCTTCGACGGAGTTCGAGTAGTACGCCGACCATGCGGCAGTCGGCCCAGGACAGCTCGTTGAGATGAGGCCGACCATCGCCGACTCGAACTCCGTCTGGCCGGCGACGACTCCGGCGTGAACCAGACAAGACAGGGCATTCACCGCCGTGCTGTCGCTGATCGAGTCGGCGGTGAACGGATGGGCGATCACGACGCCGTCGTCGCTGGATCGCTGCCACGCAAGTACACCGCACCGAGTGAAGCCTTCGGGAACTGTTCCGTCCGCCAACGCAGTACTGGCCACGACATCGATGCTTCGGCCGACGCTGCACTCGTCCTCGACGGTGTGGTTGGCCTGGGCAATGGGTCGGGCCTCAACGGTGGCGGTCATGACTAGACCGTATGAATCCGGTGGCGCCTCGGTAACTGTCCGATCGGGCCGACCTCCTGTCCGTTCGGACAGGTTGCGATCAATGGGCCGACCCGACCTGACTCGGCGCGCCGCCGACCTGCCGATTTGCCCTTCCGCCCGGTTGTGCGTAACTTATGTTCAGTCAGAGCGGCCCGGCCGCGACGACGCCACGGACTCCCAAGTTCGCGATTGTGAAATCGCGGCCAGGTCGAGTAGAGTGGGAAATCCGCTTCGGCAAAGTTCAGTTTCGTTCCCTGGTGACGGGGTTCGGGTGTGGGTTTTGCCGGGTGGTCCTTGGCCTGATAGGTTGGGGGAGTTGGCCTGAAAACGGTTGACGCAAACAATGTATGTGCTTGCTGGAGTTCGGCCCTGTTGTGGGTTGGTGCTGGTGGGTGTGTGTTCTTTGAGAACTCGATAGTGTGTGATGGATTTTCTTGTGCCATATTATTTTTGTTTTGTGGCTGAGATTGTCTGTTTGTGACAAGGATGAATCCTTTCGGGGGTTTGTTGTTTTTATTGAGTAGATTTATCAGTCAGTTTTTTGGATTGGTCAGGTTTTGCTTTCTGGCTTTGTGTCGAAATCGCTCGCTACTTTGTGGTGGGTGTTTTGATAGTTTTTGTTGGAGAGTTTGATCCTGGCTCAGGACGAACGCTGGCGGCGTGCTTAACACATGCAAGTCGAACGGAAAGGCCCAGCTTGCTGGGTACTCGAGTGGCGAACGGGTGAGTAACACGTGGGTG
>NZ_JAKKOQ010000008.1 GCF_021738965.1 Gordonia zhenghanii
CACCCACGTGTTACTCACCCGTTCGCCACTCGAGTACCCAGCAAGCTGGGCCTTTCCGTTCGACTTGCATGTGTTAAGCACGCCGCCAGCGTTCGTCCTGAGCCAGGATCAAACTCTCCAACAAAAAACATCAAAACACCCACCAAAAGCAGGCAATTTCGACACAAAGCCAGAAAGCAAACCTGACCAATCCAAAAAAACTGACTGATAAATCTACTCTATAAAAACAACAAACCCCCAAAAGAGGTTCATCCTTGTCACAAACAGACAATCTCAGCCACAAAACAAAAATAATATGGCACAAGAAAATCCATCACACACTATCGAGTTCTCAAAGAACACACACCCACCAGCACCAACCCACACCAGGGCCGAACTCCAGCAAGCACATAAAAAATTGTTCCGTCAGCCGTTTTCAGGCCAACTCCCCCAACCTATCAGGCCAGATACCACCAGACAAAACCCACACCCGAACCCCGTCACCAGGGAACGAAACTGAACTTTGCCGAAGCGGCTTCCTACTGTACCTCACCGCGGCGGAGTCTTTCAACTCGCTGGGCGGTGCGGGATTTCGGTGTCGTCGCGGCTGTGCCGCTCGGACTTGAAGAAAGTTACTAGACGGCCACCGCGAAGACAAATCCGCTGGTCGTCAGCCGATTCGCGCTCCCGCGAAGGTCTTCTTTCCGCGGCGGAGCACGAGCCATCGTCCGTGCAGCAGGTCGTCACTCGTCGGAGCCCACTCGGCGTCGGTGATCTTCACGTTGTTGACGTAGGCTCCGCCCTCGTCGACCGCACGGCGGGCTGCCTTGTTGCCGGTGGCCAGACCCGAAGCAACGAGCAGCTCGACGATCGTCGGTGCCGCGCCGGCGTCGAACTCCGCGATACCGGTCTCGGACAGGGCGGCCGACAGTGTGCCTTCGTCGATTCCGTCGAGCTCCGCACGTCCGAAGAGGGCCTGGCTCGCCAGCTCGGCTGCCGCAGTCATGTCGGCGCCGTGGATGAGAGTCGTGAGTTCGGCTGCGAGGCGCTTCTGTGCCAGACGCAGATGAGGCTTCTCGGCCGTGGCCTGTTCCAGTTCGACGATCTCGTCGCGCGACAGAAACGTGAACCACTTGAGGTAGTCGACGACGTCCGCGTCAGCAGTGTTGACGAAGTACTGGTACCAGGCATATGGCGAGGTGAGCTCGGGATCGAGCCAGACGCTCCCACCACCCGTCGACTTGCCGAACTTCTTTCCATCGGCCGAGGTGACGAGTGGAACGGTCAGGACATGCGCGGTGCCACCATCGACCTTGCGAATGAGATCCGCACCGCCGACGATGTTGCCCCACTGATCGGAGCCGCCGATCTGCAGCACCGCTCCGTAACGCCGGTACAACTGCAGGTAGTCGTTCGACTGGAGCAGCAGGTAGCTGAACTCCGTGTAGCTGATTCCGTCGGACTCGAGTCTGCGCTTGACCGTATCGCGCGCGAGCATCACATTCACCGAGAAGTGTTTGCCGACGTCGCGGAGGAACTCGATGGTGCTCATCGGGCCCGTCCAGTCCATGTTGTTCACCAGCACGGCACCGGTCGGCGAGTCGTCGATGTCCACGAACCGCTCGAGCTGTCCGACGATTCGGCCGGCCCAACCTGCGACCGTGTCCTCGGAGTTCATCGTGCGTTCGCCGACGTCCCGCGGGTCGCCGATCAGGCCGGTCGCTCCCCCGGACAGGACGATCGGACGATTGCCTGCCGCCTGGAACCGTCGGAGAGTGAGCAGCGGCACGAGGTGGCCCGCATGCAGACTCGACGCGGTCGGATCGAATCCCGCGTACAGCGAGATCGGACCATCGGCGAGAGCCTTGCGCAACGCATCGATGTCGGTGGTCTGGGCAATGAGGCCGCGCCAGGCCAGGTCGTCGAGAATGTCGTCAGTCATCAGCGTTCTCACTCCCCTGCACTGCAGTGAACGCTTGATGCTCCTCATCGGAGACTGTTCGAGCGTCGTCGATGAGCATGTCGGGGATGCCGAGCTCGTCGATCGAGTACGCGACACGCAGGCGCGGGTTGTACAACTCGTCTCCTGCGTCGATCAGTTCGCCGAGGTCTTGCGGGCAGACGAGCCGGTCGCGGACGACCGGGTCGAGGCGTTGGGCGCGGGTGCTCATGGGTTCCGAGGTTACTCGGGCCGCTGCGTCACTCGAGAGCCTGGGCAGCGGCGTGTGGTGTCGGCGACGACCAGTCGACGGCCTTGGCCGCGCGAGCCGTGTACCGGCGGTAACGACCCATGCCGTCCCGGTACCAGACTCGGGCACCCGGCTTCGGGATGCCTGCCGCGACGAACTTGCTGGTAATGACTCGGAACGATTCGGAACGCGGCATCTCGTTAGTGACCCAGATGAGGTCCGGGCGCTCGTCGGACGGCAACGATCCCAGGCTGACTCGGAGCGTCGTAGGTGTCACCGACGCGGCGTCGGGACGAAGGCTGACGACCGCAACCGCGACCTGCGTCCCCGGCGAGCCAACGCCGTAGACTGCGACCTGATTGACGGCGGCGACTTGCGAGAGTGCCTGCTGGATCGGTACCGCGTAGACGACTCCGTGAGCGGTGCGGATCACGGTCTGCGCGGACCCCATGAACCACAGGTCGCCGTCCGCATCGGCGCGGAAGAGGCTTCCCGTGACCTCCCACCGATCGTGCGTGCGGAACACGTCCCGGAGGACGAGCCCGTTCGATCCGAACCGCTGTGCCGCGTGCGCGACGAGCATTCCGACCTCGTTCGGTGCTGCCTCCCGGATGAATCCGCTGTCGGCGTCCACCTGCAACTGCTCGCTGTCGGGGTCGTACGCCGCGATGCGGACCGAGTTCGTCTCGGGAAGCGCACGACCCATCGAGCCGACCTTGTTGCCGTCGACGTTCGCGAGGATCGTCGATCCATCGGCCGTCGCAAAGAACTCGAGGACACGCGCAGTCGGCAGGACCTCGCCGATCTCCGACCACAGGCCGGTCGACAGACCCGACCCCATGAACAGGCGGACGGTGTTGAGCTGGGCCGGATCGAACTTAGATCCATGGAAGACATCCGCCAGCATCGACCACGTGTACGACACGACCGTCACACCGTAATGGCGGACCTCGAACGCGAACGTCTCGGGATCCACGCCATTCGAGAGCGCGATCCTCGAGCGCCCGGCAACGGTCGCGCCCAGCGTGGTCAATAGACCCGACGCATGGTGCAGCGGGGGCAGGCAGTAGACGGTGTCCCGGTTCGACAGACCCGCAGCGGCCGCGGCGCCGAACGCCGACATCGCGAAACGGTGGTTCGTGATCGACCACTTCGCGACGCGACCCTGGGTCTTCGTGAAGAGAATGAACGCCAGATCGCCGGCAAGACCCGGATCACGGCGATACCAGACCGGCACCCGCACCGCGTCGGGGTCGATCTGCTCCATGTCGATCACGTGCTCGCCATCCGCACGCTCAATGGCGCGCGAGTCGCCGCTGCCACCGCCGAGCACGAGGACGCGGTCGTTGACGGCCGCTGCGACCTCGAGGTGCGTCGGGTCGGTGATGACCGAGTGCGTGTCCGACAGCTTGAGCATCTCCGGAAGGTCTTCGCCCGATGCCAGGATGACGGCGACCGCCCCCAGCCGAGACAGCGCTGCGACGACGACCAATGCCGACGGACGGGTGTCCATCAGAACACCGATGTGTTCGCCCGGACGGATGCCGCACGAGATCAGACCTGCGACGACGTTGTCGATACGGGTATTGACCTGGTCGTGAGTGAGGACGCGGTTCTCGAACAGGAACAGTTCGTCGAGAGGCGTGCGACGTTGGTTCTCGCTCATGAGCTTCGCCAGCGAGATGCGCGTCGACGGCTGGATCTGACCGAGACGGAACAGCCTCGGCACGGTCCGTACTGACTCGCTCGCTACCGCAACCGTCGTGCGCTGGATCGACGAGACCGCCTCGATGACCTCTTTGGACACCGCGGTTCCCGCGCCCGCCACCTGACCGACTCCGTAGGTGAGACGGTTCGCCCAACTGATTCCCGTACCGGTGGACGCCGACGCGTCCATCGGAGCCATGTTCTCTGGTCTCGGACCACGCCCGTCGTTCCACAGGATCCATTCGGCCGTCGTCGGCCACGACAGCCTGCCTGCGGTCGATCCCACGACGAGACCGAAGTGGCCTGCCGGGACCGGTGTCTCGTAGACGTCGGCGTCCGGCGCCGCGCGTTGGATGCCACGGACTGCGACCGGCTGACCGATGTCGTCGGTCTCGCCGACGAACGCCAGCACCGGGCAGCTGATGTCGGTCATCGACACGACGTCGCCGTCGATGACGAAGCCGCCCGACATCATCCGGTTGTGGACGACGAATTGCCGGAGGAGTTCGGCGACGGCCGGTCCGGACCAGGCGACCCACCCCTCCTGCTCGATGAATCGACGCTGGTCTTCACGAGGCAGGAGTGCGTCACGATCGTGGAGTTTGCGTAGGAAGTCGATGCGGCTCTTCGCCGTCTTCACCGGATCCGCGAGCTGGAAACCGGTGCGCGCCAACCAGCTCGGCACCCAGAGGTTGCTGAAGAATCGGTCGCCGAGGAATTCGACGCCCGGCACGACGAGGTTGGCGGGGATGCCGAGCGGCATGGCCGCCGTGATGTCCACCGGGCTGCCGTAGGTCACGAGGCTCGCCAGGCCTTCGGACCTCCGGTAGGCCGCCGTCTGGTACGCGAACATGCCACCCTGCGAGTAGCCCCCGAGGTGCACGTCCCGCCCGACGACGCGCCTCACGAAGTCGACGACTCGGCTGATCGCCACGACATGATCGGTGAGGGTGCGCTCCATGCCGCCCTCTTCGTGGTCGGGCGACCCGAAGTCGACGACCCACGGGATGATCCCGTCTCGGTGCAGGACCGAGACCGCGCCGTTCTGCTCGGTCACGTCGTACACGTTGGCCGACACCATCATCGGCGGGATCAGAATGACGTGAGCGGCGTCTGTGCCGGGATCGTCGGGGAAATAGCGCCGCAACCGGAACATCTTCTCGGTCTCGACGACGGCGAAGGGTGCAGGTTCGGTGCCGGTCGCCAGACCGCCCATGCGGACCACTTCGAGCCCGTTCTGAGTCGTGGCGACAATGCGCTCCACGGCGGTGCGTATGTTCGGCAGTCCGACCACGTCAGTCCCTCTCTCCCCGCCACGGCAGTAGTCACCGCCGAAGCGGGTCCGCGACCCGGATCACCTTACCTGTACCGGATGGTCTCAGGCACGATGACCGCCGACTTCAGGCGAGCGACTTCCGGAGTTCGGCGATAGTCGCCGTGGCAACCGTGATCTGCCGCTCCACCTGCGGGGACGCGGTGCCTCCGTGCGCGTTGCGTGACTCGATCGATCCGGCCACGGTGAGGACCTCTGCCACGTCCGGTGTCAGCGCCGGATGGATCCCGGCGAGCACATCGTCGTCGAGGTCGTTCAGCCCGACGCCCCTCGATTCGGCCTCACGCACACACGCGCCCGCCACCTCGTGCGCCACTCGGAATGGAACTCCCTGCCGGACAAGCCATTCGGCGATATCTGTAGCGAGAGTGAAGCCGGCGGGCGCCAACTCCGCCATACGGTCGGCGTGGAAGGTCAGCGTCGCGACGAGGCCCGCCATCGCTGGCAGGAGGAGTTCGAGCTGCGCGACCGAGTCGAACACCGGCTCCTTGTCCTCCTGTAGGTCGCGGTTGTACGCCAACGGCTGCGCCTTGAGCGTCGCGAGAAGCCCGGTGAGGTTGCCGATCAGACGGCCCGACTTGCCGCGGGCGAGTTCGGCCACATCGGGATTCTTCTTCTGGGGCATGATCGAACTGCCCGTCGACCACGCGTCGGCGAGGGTGACGTACCCGAATTCCGGAGTGCTCCAAAGGATTACGTCTTCGCCGAGCCGCGACAAGTCGACGGCTGCCATGGCGAAGACGAATGCAGCCTCCGCTGCGAAGTCACGCGAAGCTGTCGCATCGATCGAGTTGTCGGCCGCGCTGTCGAAACCAAGGTCCTCGGCGATCGCGACCGGGTCGAGTCCTAGCGACGAGCCGGCGAGCGCACCCGAGCCGTACGGCGAGATCGCGACCCGTCGGTCGGCGTCGACCAGACGTGCGACGTCGCGCAGCAACGGCTGCGCATGCGCGAGAAGCGTGTGCCCCAACAACACCGGCTGGGCTGCCTGCAGGTGAGTCTTACCGGGCATGACGACGCCCGGGTTGGCCGCCGCCTGCGCCACGAGAGCTTCGGCGACGTCGAGCAGGCCCGAGCCGACTCGGCGCATGCCGTCGCGCAGCCACATGCGGAACAGCGTGGCCACCTGGTCGTTGCGGGACCGTCCGGCCCGAAGCCTGCCACCCAGTTCGACGCCCACACGTTCGATCAGTCCGCGTTCGAGGGCGCCGTGTACGTCTTCGTCCGACTCCGCCGGAACGAACGTGCCGTCGGCCAGGTCCGCGGCGAGTTGATCGAGCCCCACGTGCATTGCGGTCAGATCGGCATCGGTCAACAGACCTGCGCGATTGAGCACGCGAGCGTGTGCCTTCGACGCAGCGACGTCGTACGGAGCGAGTGCCCAGTCAAAGTGCGTCGACTTGCTCAAAGCTGCCATCGCCGCAGCAGGCCCGTCCGCGAATCGACCTCCCCACAGGGCGCCTTCGTTGGTGCCCTCCGTGCGGGTGGCTGCGTCGTTGCTGTCGGCCATGAGGTCGGGTTCTCCTTGTAGGACGGGACGGTCGGTGGGACGGGATGGTCGTTCGGGTTCACGCGATGTTCGTTCGATTTCATTGTGCCGGGTCGAGCCCGCGATGTTGCGCAGCGGTCACACGAGGCTTTCGATCTGTTGGGAGAGGTCCGCTCCGGAGAGCGGGCCCCGTGCCAGAACGAAGACCGTGTCGTCTCCGGCGATAGTGCCGACCACTCCGGGAAGTCGCGCACGGTCCAGCGCGCTCGCCAGGTAGGCCGCGGCGCCCGGCGGCGTCCGAAGCACGGCGATGTCACCGGACGAGTCCGTCGACACCAGCAGGTCCGCGAGCAGACGCGACACCCGATCGGTTCCACCGGACACGCCGCGGACCGGGGTGCCGTCTTCTGGCACCACGTAGACGCCTGCCCCGCCGTCCGCGGCTCGCAGCTTCACCGCGCCGAGTTCGTCGAGGTCACGCGACAGGGTCGCCTGGGTGGCCTCGATCCCGATCTCGGCCAGGCGTTGCTGTAGGTCCGACTGGCTTCGCACCATGTCGGCAGCGAGGATCTCGATGATCCGCGCATGCCTACCCGCGCGAGTCGCCGCGAGGCGGGCCGGGTCCGGGTCGGTCACTGGTTCTCCAGCAACCAGGTCAGTAGCGCTTTCTGCGCGTGCAGACGGTTCTCGGCCTCGTCGAAGACCACGCTGGCCGGGCCGTCGATCACCTCGTCGGTGATCTCCTCGCCGCGGTGAGCGGGCAAGCAGTGGAGCACGATCGCGTCGTCGGCGGCGTGGCCCAACAGATCTGTGTTGATCTGATACGCCCGGAAAGGCCCGACCCGATCGAGCCCGTCGCCTTCCTGCCCCATCGAGACCCAGGTGTCAGTGACGAGGACGTCCGCGCCTGCCGCAGCAGCGATCGGGTCGTCGACGACGGTCACGCTGCCGCCGGTCGCCTCCGCTTGACGCTGTGCCTGTGCGACGTCGGCGGCGGCGGGACGGAAGCCCTCCGGTCCGGAGACTCGCACGTGCATTCCGGCGATCGCACAACCCAGCATCAGCGAGTTGGCCATGTTGTTGGCCGCGTCGCCGAGATAGGTGAGCGTCAGTCCAGCCGCCTGCCCCTTGTGCTCGATGATGGTCTGCAGGTCGGCGAGCACCTGGCACGGATGGAACGAGTCGCTGAGCGCGTTGACGACCGGCACGGACGAATACTCGGCGAGGTCGTCGAGGCGATCCTGCCCGAAGGTGCGCCACACGATCGCGTCGACGAAGCGGGACAGGACCCGTCCGGTGTCGGCGAGCGACTCGTCGCGCCCCATCTGCGTCGTCGTACCGTCGACCACGACGGCGTGCCCGCCGAGCTGCGCGATGCCGACCTCGAACGAGAATCGGGTCCGCGTCGAGTTCTTGTCGAAGATGACGCCGACGGTCTTCGGCCCGGCGAGCGGCTTGGCCGCCAGCGGGTCGGCCTTCATCTGCGCTGCGAGCGCGAGGACGCGTGTCTGCTCGTCAGGCGAGAGGTCGTCGTCGCGGAGGAAGTGGCGGGTCATGTCAGCCTTTCGCATGCGCCGCGGCGGCGGCGTCGAGGATCGCGGGGAGGTCGGCGACGAACGCCGCGGCCTGATCGTCGGACAGAATCAACGGCGGGGCGAGACGCAGTACGTCGGGAGCGGGTGCGTTGATCAGATACCCCGCGTCGCGAGCCGCCGCGTCGGCCTCTTTCGAAACCGGTTCGGTCAGGACCACCCCCAGCAGCAGGCCGTCACCGCGCACTCCCTTGATCAGCGGGTGGCCGAGACCTTCGATGTCTGCGGTCAACGACTTGCCGAGCGCATCCACTCGCGCGCACAGGTCGTTCGCGTCGATGTGGTCGAGCACCGCCAAAGCTGCGGCGGCGGACGCCGGATTCCCACCGAACGTGCTGCCGTGATGGCCCGGGCCCAACAGTTCGGCCGCCGGGCCGGTAGCGACCACGGCGCCGATCGGCATACCACCACCGAGCCCCTTCGCCAGGGTCATCACATCGGGGACGATGCCCGACCGATGGTGCGCGAACATGGTGCCCGTCCGAGCGATCCCGGTCTGCACTTCGTCGAGGATGAGCAGCGCCCCGTGTCGGGTCGTGATGTCTCGGGCTGCGGCGAGGTATCCGGGCGGCGGGACGACGACACCGTTCTCGCCTTGGATCGGTTCGAGGATGACGGCGGCGGTCTGGTCGGACACCGCGGCTTCGAGCCCGGCGATGTCGCCGTATGGCACGAAGTCGACGCCTCCGGGCATCGGTTCGAACGGCTCACGCTTGCCCGGCTGGCCCGTCATTGCGAGCGCACCCATCGTGCGGCCGTGGAAGCCGCCCTCGGCGGCGATGATCTGCGGGCGTCCGGTGCGGCGGGCGATCTTGAACGCCGCCTCGTTCGCCTCGGTGCCCGAGTTGCACAGGAACACCCGGCCGTCGTGCCCGAATGCTCCGAGAAGACGTTCGGCGAGTTTCACGACCGGTTCGGACACGTAGAGGTTCGACACGTGGCCGAGCGTCGACAACTGCTTCGCGACAGCGTCGACGATCTCCGGGTTGGCATGGCCGAGAGCGTTCACCGCGATGCCGCCGAGCAGGTCGAGGTATGCCTTGCCGTCGGCGTCGTAGACAACGGCGCCCTCGCCGCGCACGAGTGCGATGGCCGGCGTCCCGTAGTTGTTCATCAGTGACGACGACCACCGCTGCTGCAGGGGTGCGGTCATTCGTGGGGACCTTTCTCGTCGGCGAGAACCGTGGTGCCCGCGGTCGACGCGGTCAACAGGGCTGCGAGCACTCCGTGTGGCTCGCGCCCGTCGATGACATGAGCTGCGCCGACACCGGCTTGAACGGCGTGCAGGCACGCCTCCATCTTCGGCACCATTCCGGCGTCGAGGCTTGGCAGCAACGCTGCCACCTCGCTCGCGGAGATGCTCGAAACGAGCGACGATCGATCGGGCCAGTCGGTGTAGAGACCCTCGACATCGGTGAGCATCACCAGGTGTTCAGCGGAGAGAGCGCTCGCGATGGCGCCCGCCGCGGTATCGGCGTTGATGTTGTGGACGACGCCGTCGGCGTCCGGCGCGATCGTCGAGATCACTGGGATCCGGCCTGCCCGGATGAGATCGTCCACGGCCGATGTGTTGACGGCGGTGATGTCGCCGACAAGTCCGATGTCGGTCGGTTCTCCGTCGACCAGGGCGGTGCGGCGGGTCGCGGTGAACAGGTGGGCGTCCTCGCCGGTGATCCCGACCGCGTACGGTCCGTGGCGGTTGATGAGTCCTACGAGCTCTCGACCGACCTGACCGAACAGCACCATCCGCACGACGTCCATGACTTCGGGAGTGGTGACGCGGAAGCCGCCGCGGAACTCGCCGTCCAGCCCGAGTCGCTTCAGCATCGCCGAGATCTGCGGCCCGCCGCCGTGGACGACGACCGGATGGATACCGCAGGCCCGCAACAACACCATGTCTGCGGCGAACGCAGCCTTCAACGCGTCGTCCACCATCGCGTTGCCGCCGTACTTGACCACGACTCGCCTGCCGTGCAGTGCCTGCAGGGCGGGCAGAGCCTCGGCGATCACCGCGGCTTTCGCCAAAGGGGTTCCGTCGACGCTCATGACGAGTACGCCGAGTTCTCTTCGACGTATGCGTGCGAGAGGTCCGTCGTCCGGACCGTCGCCTCGCCGTCGCCGGATTTGAGATCGGCGACCACGTGAATGCGATTCCCACTCAGGTCGACGTCCCGTGCGCCGTCGACCCCTGTGCCGTCCACACACACGGTGGAGCCGTTGAACGACACTGCGATCACGTCGGGATCGATGATCACCGGGGTGACTCCGATGGCGGCGAGCACCCGGCCCCAGTTGGGGTCCGATCCGAACAACGCCGTCTTGACGAGCGAGTCTCGCGCCACCGAACGCGCGATGATCAGTGCGTCGTCGTCGGTCTTCGCGCCCGTCACGGTGATCTCGACCCGCTTGGTCACGCCT
This sequence comes from Gordonia zhenghanii, assembly GCF_021738965.1. GTDB lineage: Bacteria > Actinomycetota > Actinomycetes > Mycobacteriales > Mycobacteriaceae > Gordonia > Gordonia zhenghanii. The sequence continues at coordinate 10,708 of NZ_JAKKOQ010000008.1, forward strand.
TCGGCATCGTTCTGAAGCTGCGCGGCGAGGTCGTCGCACACGGCGAACACTGCTGCGTCGAGTTCGTCCTGAGACACCTCGATGTCACTCGCCCCGGAGGACAGGAGCAGCACGGTGTCGTTGGTCGACATGGATCCGTCGATGTCGAGGCGATCGAAGGTGCGCGCGGTCGCGTGGCGCAGCGCCGCGTCGAGTTGATCCGCCGAGGCTTTCACATCGGTGGTGAGGACGACGAGCATCGTTGCGAGCGACGGCGCCATCATGCCTGCACCCTTGGCCATGCCACCGACGTTCCAGCCGCCCGGATGGTGCAGAGCGACCTGTTTGGGTACGGTGTCGGTCGTCATGATCGCGTGCGCCGCGTCGGTGCCGCCCTCGATTCCACCGGCCATCTCGTGGACGATCTCGGTGACCCCCGCGAGCACCTTGTCCATCGGCAGCCGATCCCCGATCAGTCCGGTCGAACACACGGCTACTTCCCCGGCCCCGGTCTCAGTGCCCCAGTTCGATAGTGCCTCGGCCACGGCCTCCGCCGTTGCATGCGAGTCCTGGAACCCTCCCGGACCGGTGCACGCGTTGGCGCCACCGGAGTTGAGGATCACCGACCGGAGCCGCCGTGAGGCGAGCACCTGTTGGGACCAGCGAACGGGCGCGGCCTTCACCTGGTTTCGAGTGAAGACGCCCGCCGCGTCGTACTCGGGCCCTTCGTTGAACACGAGCGCCAGGTCGGGCTTGCCGCTGGCCTTGATTCCGGCAGCGAGCCCGGCGGCGCGGAACCCGAGGGGCGCGGTGACGCCTTGTCGCCGGACCATCCGGCCGCCGGACGCCGGATCGTCGAACTCGGCGGGCTCCAACGGTGACTGCGGCTGTGCTTCGGTCACGGTGCCACTCCCACTACGGTCAGGCCTTCGGTCTCTCCGAAACCGACGGCGAGGTTCATCGATTGAACGGCTGCTCCGCCAGTCCCCTTGGTCAAGTTGTCGATGACGCCGACCGCGGTGAACGTTCCGGTCCGCTCGTCCACTGCGATCCCGATGAGGACGGCGTTGGAGCCGATGATCGACCCCGTCTCCGGGAACTCGCCGGAGGGCAGGACGTGTACGAACGGCTCGTCGGCGTATGCCTTCTCGTAGACCTCGCGTAACTGCTGCTCGGTCGCGGAAGTACGTCCGGTGCACGTGGCGAGGATGCCGCGCGTGGTCGGCACGAGCACCGGGGTGAACGACACGTCGACGGGCGTGTTCGCCGCGTTCGACAGCGCCTGAGTGATCTCCGGCGTGTGCCGATGGGCACCGCCGACGCCGTACGCCCGCACCGAACCGATCACCTCGGCCGCGAGCAGGTTGACCTTGGGCGACCGACCGGCGCCCGACGCACCGGACATGGCGACGATGTTGACCCGCGAGTCGACCAGACCGGACGAGATCGCGGGCAGCAGCGACAGAATCGAGACCGTCGGATAGCAGCCCGGCACTGCGATCCTCGTCGTCGACGACAATGTCTCCCGATTGCCCGGCAGTTCGGGCATGCCGTACGGCCACGTTCCAGAGTGGTCGCCGCCGTAATAGTGCGACCATTCCGCCGAGTCCTCGAGCCGGAAGTCGGCTCCGCAGTCGACGATGATCGTCGACGGCGGCAGCGCGTCGGCGATGACGGCCGACTGCCCGTGCGGCAACCCCAGGAACACCACGTCGTGGCCCGCCAGGACCTCGGGCGTCGTCTCCTGCAGGACGCGGTCAGACAGCGGGATCAGGTGCTTATGGTGTTCACCGAGACGCGTTCCGGCATTGCCGCCCGCCGTCAGTGCGCCGATCTCCAGTTCACCTGTGGCCAGCCGCGGGTGGCCGCACAAGAGGCGAAGGATCTCGCCGCCCGCATAGCCACTCGCGCCTGCGACCGCTACCTTGATAGTCATGTCAATCATTATGCATGATGACGCAAATTAATTCAGTGGCAGGGTCGGATCTCGACTCCGCTCGATCAGCGGAAGTGCGACTCGATCAGCGGGCAGGCAGCTCGGTCAGCGGGCAGGCAGCTCGGTCAGCGGAAGTAGGACGTCGATCGGCGGAGTGCAACTCGATCAGCGGGCCGGGCTCGGACGCAGGGTGAGCACGGTGATCTCCGGCGGAGCGAGTACGCGGACCGGCGGGCCCCACGCACCGGTTCCTCGCGTGACGTAGACGGGGACACCGTCGACGTCGCCCCAGCCCGCGGTGACCGGCTGCTGGAAACGCACCAGGTAAGTGTTCGGCCAGAGTTGGCCGTCGTGGGTGTGCCCGGACAACTGGAGATCCACTCCGTACTCAGCGGCGTCCTCCGCCTGAATCGGCTGATGAGCGAGGAGGATCACCGGTCGCGAGCGGTCCCGATCGCCGAGCGCCGCCGCGTAGTCCGGCGCGTACGGATCCGGTGCGGTCTCGTCGTAGACGCCTGCGAGATCGACCACGTCGCCGCCTCGCTGCAGTTCGACGCGTTCGTTGCGGAGCGTCGTGATGCCGAGGGTCTCCCAGAAGTCGAGCCACGCACCGCCGTCGTCGACGTAGTACTCGTGATTGCCGCTGATCCCGAACACGCCGAGCGGAGCGTGCAGGTCGCGCAACGGTTCGAGGTCGGGGCCGACCTTGGCGACCGTCCCGTCGGTCAGGTCGCCGCCGAGCAGAATCAGATCGGGGTGCTGGGCCATCACGTCGTCGACGACCCGACGGACGAAGCCTTCTCCTCGTGCCGACCCGACGTGGACGTCGGTGACCAGGGCGATCCGGACTCCGTCGAACGCCGCGGGAAGATTGTTCAGGTCGGCTTGGTGCTCGACGATCCGCGGGGACGCGGCCTCGGTGAGTCCGTAACCAGTCACGGCGAGTGCAGCCACGACGACGACGGCCGTCGACCCGGCCAGGACTCGCCGCGGCAGCCCACCGCCCGGCCGCCGCACCACGCGCCGCACCACCCGGACCACGCCCGACACGATTGCGATCGCCACCGTGCCGAGAAGCAGGTAGTAGACGACCGCGGCCCAGGTGAAACCGACGAACCCGATAGGACGAGCCCACTCGGGATCGAACACGTCGCCTACCGCGAACGCCATCGTCGTCGCGACACCGAGCACGATCAGCACGACATCCGCGGCCACAGCCCATCGCCCGCGTACGCCGGGCGCTCGGACCAGACGGCGATGCAGCCAGAACGTGACCAGCAGCGCGGCGACACCCGCGACGACGAGGCGGATCAACGGAGCCGAGCGCCTACCGCGTCGGCTGCCCGCTCGACGGCGGCCATCTTCGCTGCACTCGCGTCGTCCTCGGTGAGGGTCCGGTCGCCGGCACGGAAGGTGAGCGCGAAGGTCAACGACTTATTGCCCTCGCCGACCTGCTCCCCGGTGAACACGTCGAACAACGAGATCGACTCGAGCAGTTCGCCCGCTCCGTCGCGCAGCGCGTCCTGCACCTGGCGTGCCGCGACGTCCGCGGACACCACCACGTTCACGTCCTGCAGCACAGCCGGGAACGGCGACACCGTCGGCGACGGCAGGCTCTCCGTGAGTGGCAGAGCGTCGACGTCGATCTCCAACGCGCACAGACGTGCGGGCAGGCCTGCGCGCTCGAGGACGGCGGGATGAAGCTCGCCTGCGTGACCGACCGTCACGCCGTCGACCTCCAGGCGCGCCGATCGTCCCGGGTGCCACGGCAGGGTGTCGTCGGCGACGAGCGTCAACTCCACGCCCGACACCGCGGCGATCTCGCGGGCGGCCTCGAACGCGTCGTATGCGTCTGCGGCGCGACCGGGCCCCCACGGCCCAGCGGGCGCACGCAGACCGGTCAGCACTGCGGCGGCGTACAGCGGCTGGTTCGGCAGTGACGCGTCGAGTGCCGCGAGGTCCTCGTCGGACGGGCGTGACGTGACGTCGAGCGCGTCCACGACCGGCCCCTGGTCGCCGCCGAGGACCACCTGACCGACCGCGTACAGCGCGAGGTCTCGTCGACCGCGAGCGATGTTGCGGGCCGCCATCTCGAGGAGCCCGGGAAGCAACGTCGTGTTGAGCTGCGGCCGGTCGGCCTCGAGCGGGTTGAGCACCGACACCGCTGCACGGCGCGGGTCGTCGGACGGCAGCCCCCACGTGTCGAACACGCCCGCGGGCATGAACGGATACGGCAGCACCTCGATGAAGCCGTCCGCAGCCAGCGTGACACCGATCGCTCGGCGACGCCGCTGCCACGCCGACAGGCCGCGGCCGCCGGGGGCGCGCGGAACGACGGCCGGAATGTCTTCGAGGCCTTCGAGCCGCAGGACCTCTTCGACGAGGTCTGCGGGTTGGCCGAGGTCGGGCCGCCAGGACGGTGGGGTGACGAGAAGGACGTCGCCTGCCTCCTCGACCACGCAGCCCACTTCGCGCAGGCGCGCGGCCGTGGTGCCTGCCGGATAGTCGACGCCTGCCGTCGCATCCGGGAGTCCGGGAGCGATCTCGATCGGCGTGATCGGTTCGGTGTCCAGGCGCACGTCAGTAAGGTCGCCTGCGATGCGTCCGCCGGCGAGGTCGACGATCAGCGACGCTCCGCGATCGGATGCGACCGCAGCGAGTTCGGAATCGACGCGACGCTCGAACCGCTTCTGCGCTTCCGAACTGAGCTTGTGCCGCTTGCCCGTGCGGAACACGCGGACCTGATCGAAGTTCGCCGATTCGAGCAGCACGTTGACGGTGTCGTCGCCGACCTCGGTCGCGGCCCCGCCCATGACGCCTGCCAGCGCGATCGGTCCCGACTCGTCGGCGATGACGACGTCCTCGGGATCGAGCGTGCGGGTGACCCCATCGAGCGTCTCGAGGGTCTCCCCCGCCTGCGCGGGCCGTACTGTGATCGCGCCGCGCACCTTGTCTGCGTCGAACGCGTGGAGCGGCTGACCGAGTTCGATCATCACGTAGTTGGTGGCGTCGACGATCGCCGAGATGGGTCGGATGCCCGCCACCAGGAGTCGCTTGGCCAGCCACCACGGCGACTGCGCTGTGGCGTCGACGCCTTCGATGACGCGTGCCGTGTAGCGGGTGGCGGCACTGTCTGTGTCGATCGCCACCGGCCACGGCTCGCGGGTTCCGGCCACAGCGAGCGCGGAGCCGCCGAGCCCGGCGTCGACGTACGGCACTGCGAATGCACTCGCCAGTTCGCGACCGAGTCCGCGCATGGAGAACGCGTAACCACGGTCGGGAGTGACGTTGATGTCGATTGCGGTGTCGTCGAGTCCGAGCACCTCACGCGCATCGGCGCCCGGCTCCGCCGTGCCCGGGGCGAGCACCAGAATGCCCGAGTGGTCGTTGCCGACCCCGAGTTCGGTCACCGAGCAGATCATCCCGTCCGAGGTCTTCCCGTACGTCTTGCGGGTGGCGATCTCGAACGGACCGGGCAGCACGGTCCCCGGCAGGGCCACCACCACGAGGTCGCCGACCGCGAAGTTACGGGCGCCACACACGATGTCGCGGGGATCGTCCTCGCCGACCTCCACCTGGCAGAAGCGGATCGGCTTCTTGAACTCGGTGAGCTCCTCGATCGCAGCGACCCGCCCGACCACGAGAGGGCCGGTGATCTCCGGGAACGGCTCGACGTCCTCGATCTCGAACCCGACCCGGACGAACCCGGCGTCGATCTCGTCGGTGGACGCAGCCCAGTCGGGCGTGCCGTCGCGCAGTACTTCGGTCAGCCAGGACTGTGGGAGTCGCACGGGGTAACCAACTTCTTTCGTGTGGAACTCGCGTCGCGAGTCGTCGATTCGCAGACGTCGATGAGGACTGGTGGAACTTGTCTAGAACGCGGGACCGAACGGCGCGGTGAAGCGCACGTCGCCCTCCACCATGTCGCGCATGTCAGGCAGGTCGTTGCGGAACTGCAAGGTGCGTTCGAGGCCCATGCCGAACGCGAAACCCGTATAGCTGTCGGGATCGATTCCACTGGCACGCAGCACGTTCGGGTTGACCATTCCGCAGCCGCCCCATTCGACCCAGCCTGCGCCGCCCTTCTTGCCGGGGAACCAGACGTCGACCTCGGCGGAGGGCTCCGTGAACGGGAAGTAGGAGGCCCGCATGCGCGTGGTGGTCTCCGGGCCGAACAACGCCTTCGCGAACGCTTCGAGAGTCCCACGCAGGTTGGCCAGGGTGAGCCCCTTGTCGACGGCGAGGCCCTCGATCTGGTGGAAGACCGGCGTGTGCGTCGCATCGAGTTCGTCGGTGCGGAACGTGCGTCCTGGGCAGGCGACGTAGATCGGCACGTCGCGGCTGAGCATCGACCGCACCTGCACGGGCGAGGTGTGTGTGCGCAGCACCTGGCGGGAGCCTTCGGGTGCGATGTAGAAGGTGTCCTGCATCGATCGCGCGGGGTGGTCGGGAAGGAAGTTCAGCGCATCGAAGTTGTGGTGCTCGGTCTCGACCTCGGGCCCCTCGGCGATCTCCCACCCCATCGACACGAAGACGTCGGCCACTTGTTCGGCGATCACCGTGATCGGGTGCCGCGCTCCCTGCGGGCGACGACTTGCAGGCAGTGTGACGTCGATGGTCTCGGCGACCAGGACGGCCGCGTCGCGTTCGGCGGTCAGCACCTCAGTTCGCTCGTCCAACGCTGCGGACACTCGGCCACGCACCTGATTGACCAGCTTGCCTGCCGCAGAGCGCTGATCCTTCGGAATGGACCCCAGAGCGCGCCGGGCCAGCGCGATCGGCGACCGGTCGCCGATGTGAGCGATCTTCGCCTGCGTCAACTCGTCGAGGTCGGACGCTGCGTCGAATGCGGCTACCGCGTCGACGACGGCGGCATCGAGTTGTTCGTCGGTCGGGAACTCGTCAGCCGAGTCGGGCACTTCGTTGGGGTTCTGCGCGTCGGCCACCTGGCTCGCATCTCCTACACCTGCAGGGAAAAGGACACTTACAGCGTAATCGACCAGGCATAAGGCACAGAGACCAGCCCAGGCCGCTCCCTTTGCGACGGTGTGTGTCATTCGGAAGGCCTAGGTCAATACCGACAATCGGATGACCGAGCAGCTACATTTCTGGTGACCGTGTTCTGTCCGACGGCAGGTACGGGTTCGAGAGTTTCGTGAGACTGGAGGAAGAAAGTGCCTGCACAGCCCGGAGATGTGATCGCCGGATACCGAGTCCTCTCACTACTCGGCTCAGGAGGCATGGGCGATGTCTACGTCGTGGAACACCCACAACTAGAACGCAAAGAAGCGATGAAGGTCATCTCCGTCGCAGGCGCCTCCAACCCCGACTTCCAACAACGCTTCGCCAACGAAGCACGCACCGCAGCCTCCCTGGACCACCCCAGCATCATCACCGTCCACAGCTACGGCGTCGACGACACCAACAGCTCCGAGAAGACCGCAGGCCTGCCCTGGTTCACCATGAACTACCTCGACGGCCCCGACATCGCATCAACCCGACTGACCCCCGCCGAAACCATCAACGTCATCAACCAAGTCGCCGACGGCCTCGACTACGCCCACGCCCGCACCATCGTGCACCGCGACATCAAACCCGCCAACATCGTCATCACCCGCAACACCGACGGCACCCTGGCCCGCGCCGTCGTCCTGGACTTCGGCATCGCCAAACTCTCCAACTCACCACAACTGACCGCCATGAACTCCGTCGTAGGCACCATGGCCTACACCGCACCCGAGATCATCTCCGGCCAACCCGCCACCGCACGCTCAGACCAATACTCCCTGGCCTGCACCACCTACCAAGTCCTCACCGGACACGCCCCCTTCCAAGCAGACACCGCCACCGCACTGATGATGGCCCACGTCCAACAACCCCCACCACCACTCGGCCAAGCACGCCCCGACCTCGCCGCCCTGACCCCAGTGCTCACCCGCGCCATGGCCAAAGACCCCAACGCCCGCTACAACAACTGCCGCGAATTCGCCACCGAACTACACCGCGCACTCACCCAAACCAGCGCAGGCACCGCCACCGCCATCGCACCCACACCCACGCCACCACCACCGATGCCCCACACCTCCAACCCCGGCCTCGGACCCAACCCAACCCCGCACCCCACACCCCACAACCAGTCCGGCCCCAACAACCCACTCGGCCCCCACAGTCAAAGCGCCCCATACAACCAAGGCGCCTACACCTCCAATCCCCAACAACCCGGATACAACCCCGCCATGGGACCCGCCGGAATGGGTTCGGGCGGCATGGGACCAGGCGGCCCCATCGGACCAGGACCCGCCCCCAACGGACCCTGGAACCCCGGCCAACCGACACCACCCAAGAAAAGCAAACGCAACCTCCTCATCACCCTCGCCATCGCCGCCATCGCCATCATCGCCATCGCCGGAACCTCACCCCTCTGGTGGCCAAGCTCCAACGACGACGCCGGCCCGGCCGTCGCCACCGAGAATCTCGAGGTCTCGTTCGGCACATCGTGTTCCATCCGCGACGGTGAGCTGTACTGCTGGGGCGGCAACAGAGCGGGCCAACTCGGCGACGGCACCACCACCGACCGGGCGAATCCCGCCAAGGTGACCGGACTGACCGACGTCACCGGGGTGGCCGCAGGCGGATTCCTCGACGAACAGGATCGAATCACCGCGACGACGTGTGCCATCGACGCAGGCGAGGCCTATTGCTGGGGCGCCGCCGGCGCAGGCCAGATCGGCAACGGGACCAAGGAACAGGGTCAACAGACGACGCCGTTCAAGGTCCCGAATCTGACGGACGTCACCGCGATCGCGAACAGTTACGCGGCTTCGTGCGCAGTGTCCGCAGGCGATGTCTACTGCTGGGGATACGGCACCACCGGCCAGATCGGCAACGGTGCCACGACCGAGAACGTGCTCACTCCGACCAAGGTGCCCGGACTGTCGGACGTCAAGACTCTGGCAATGGGTTCGGGCTCTGTGTGTGCCGTCGACGGCGAATCGGACCTGTACTGCTGGGGCTCCAACCAGAACGGGCAGTTGGGCGACGGCTCGACGACTCAACGGAACGCACCGGTGAAAGTCAACTCGCTCAAGAACGTCGAAGACGTCTCGATCGGCATGAGCCGGGACAGCGACAAGCGCCTCCAAATCGAGACGTGTGCCGTCGCCGACGGCAAGATCTACTGCTGGGGTGCCGGACTCGGCACCGACTCGAGCCAACGTTCCGCGCCTGCGGAAGTGACCGGCATCGACGATCCGCAGCAGGTCTCCGTCGACGTCGACACCGCATGTGTCGTGGACGGCTCCGGCGACGTGTACTGCTGGGGCAACAACATCAAGGGCCAGGTCGGCAACGGAACGACCACGTCCAACGACAAGCCTGCCAAGGTATCGGGTCTGCGTGACGTCGACGTCGTCAAGACCGGCGGAAGCACGACGTGCGCAATCACTGTCTCGAGCGAGATCTATTGCTGGGGCAGCAATTCCAGCAAACAGGTCAGCGACTCCGAAGACTCGACTGGTTCGCCGACACCGGTCAAGCACGCTGCCTGAAACGGATCGAACTCGGCCTCTCGACCCGGGCGGCCGAGTTCGGCCTGCGCGCATGGAATCGGGCAGTTGAACGACATGTCCGTTCTCGCCGCTTACCCTTTAGCTGACCGAAGTCGGCCATCTGAGAGGACCCGAGAATGTCTGCACAGCAGCGTCACCTGTGCGGTGACCGATGCTGACACCTACTGCTGGGGCACCAATTCGTCAGGCCAGCTCGGCAACCAGCAGGCTCCCGAGGAGAAGAGCGCGACGCCGGTCAAGGTGAGCTTCTGACCGGCGCGGGTCAGGTGTTCTGGACTCGCGCGCTCGCGTAGAGGCAGATGGCACTCGCGGCCGCGAGGTTCAAGCTCTCCGCGCGTCCGCGAATCGGGATCGACAGTCGATGATCCGCGTCGGCCAGGACGTCGTCGGGCAGACCGTGCGCCTCGTTGCCGAACAACCACGCGTGCGGCGTGGACAACGTCGTGTCTGCGTCGTCGAGCGAGAGTTCGCCGTCCATCGTCGTCGCGACGAGCGCGACGCCCGCCGACCTGATCTTCCCGAGCGCTCCGGCGATGTCGGGGTCCCGCACCACCGGGATGTGGAAGACGCTTCCCGCCGACGCCCGGACACTCTTCGAGTTGTGCGGGTCGACGCTGTCGCCGAGGAGGAGCACGGCGTCCGCGCCCATCGCATCTGCGCATCTCGTCAGAGTCCCGACGTTGCCGGGTTCGCGGGGTTCGACGGCGACGACGAGGAGTCGCGGGCCTGCGGCCAGGATCTCGTCCAGGGTGGACCACACGAGGTCGCAGACGGCGAACACTCCTGGCGAGGTGGTGGTCTCGGACAGCTTCGACGACGCCCGATCGTTCACCTGATGAACGGGGAGTCCGGCGTCGAGTCCGCGGCGCACGAGCGCGGCATGCCGCTCAGCGTCGCTCTCGCGTACGAGCAGACCGGTCGCGCGCTCGGTCGCAAGCGCAGCGTCCACCGCGTTGAATCCTTCGACGAGGAAACGGTTCTCGGAGCGACGGACCGATGCTCGATGAAGCTTCGTCAACGAAACGACCCGCGACGACCGTTCGGTGAGAACGTCCGTCGCGGGTCGCTGCGGTGACCGCGGTGCAGTGCGGCGGTCGGTCACGACTCGCTCCGCTCAGCAGGCGAGATCATGACGTGCGTCCGCTCAAGCAGCAGGCGCGTTGACATCGGCGGGCAGTGCCGCACGCGCGACGTCGACGAGGCCGGTGAAGGCTGCCGGGTCGGTGATCGCGATATCCGAGAGGACCTTGCGGTCGACCTCGACGCCAGCGAGCTTCAGCCCCTGGATGAGGCGGTTGTAGGTGATGTCGTTCGCGCGCGCCGCAGCGTTGATGCGGGTGATCCACAGCTTGCGGAAGTCGCCCTTGCGCTGACGACGATCGCGGTACGCGTAGGTCATCGAGTGGAGCTGCTGCTCCTTGGCCTTGCGGTACAGGCGCGACCGCTGTCCGCGGTAACCCTTCGATGCCTCGAGTGTTGCGCGGCGCTTCTTCTGGGCGTTGACCGCCCTTTTCACACGTGCCATTAGTCAGTAGTCCTTATACGTCGTGTCAGGGAAAGATCAGCGGTTGAGCAGTCGCTTGATGCGCGGTGCGTCGTTCTCGCTCACAACGGTGGTGCCGTCGAGGCGACGGGTGACGCGCGACGACTTGTGCTCGAGGAGGTGGCGCTTGCCAGCCTTCTGGCGGACGATCTTGCCGCTTCCGGTCACCTTGAAACGCTTCGCGGTGCCCTTGTGGGTCTTGCTCTTCGGCATGGTTTTCCTTAAATCAGGCGAACTCGGGCCGCGTCGGTTTCACCGGCGCATACTCGAGCCCGCTAGGTGCGGGAGTTCTTGTGTGGTCCTATTCGGCCGACTGCTGGGCCTTGGCCCGCGTCTTCGCGCCCTTGTGCGGCGCCAGGACCATCGTCATGTTGCGGCCGTCCTGCTTCGCCGAAGTCTCGACGAAACCGTGCTCTGCGACATCGTTGCCGAGTCGCTGCAGCAGACGGAAACCGAGTTCCGGACGCGACTGCTCGCGGCCACGGAACATGATCGTCACCTTGACCTTGGATCCCGCTTCGAGGAACCGGACGACGTGGCCCTTCTTGGTCTCGTAGTCGTGGTCGTCGATCTTCGGGCGGAGCTTCTGCTCCTTGACGACGGTCATCTGCTGGTTACGGCGCGATTCGCGCTGCTTCTGCGCCGCCTCGTACTTGAACTTGCCGTAGTCCATGATCTTGCACACCGGCGGGCGTGCGTCAGGCGCAACCTCTACCAGGTCCAAGTCGGCTTCGTAAGCCAGGCGAAGCGCATCTTCAACACGCACGATGCCCACCTGCTCTCCCCCTGGTCCGACAAGACGGACCTCGGGAACGCGGATGCGCTCATTGATGCGGGTTTCAGTGCTGATGGGGCCTCCTCGATAAATGTGTACTCACGTGGCCGGCCAGGAGAACTGGCAGCTCGAGGAGATCGAGACCGAGCAAACACCGCCGTGCGCGGGGCCTCACCTTCTGCGATCGCTCGCTGGTGACGCTCCGTCGTCTCGCGACGGTGTGACCGGAACCGGACAACAACGAAGGCCTGCGGCCCTGCGTCGTACGGTGGGACTCGAGAGTTCCTCTTGCTACCCCGGCGTCAGCCGGAGCGGTCATGCTGTGAAAGTCTAACAGGCGTGAGCGCTAACTCCTATTCGACCGGCAGTCCCTCCTCCGACGACGCGCATACGCACGTCGCACCCGGTGGGTCCACAGACGAGAACGTTCGCGAACTCGCAACAATTCCCGCGGTTGAGGTCACCACGCGTGCGATCGTCATGCTGATGAGCGCGGCGGCGGAGAAGATCGGCCCCGAGGCCGGCGGTGAAGCCGAGCACCAAGACCTCCCCGAAGCCCGTGCCCTGATCACTGCGCTCGGTGGCTTGGTCACTGCAGCCTCGGGCGATCTCGGCCTGCACCGCAAGCCGGTCCTCGACGGGCTGAAGGCACTGCAGCTCGCGTTCCGCGAGGCGTCGTCCTACCCGGACGAGCCCGGCCAGGGCCCCGGAGAGAAGTACACCGGGCCGGTCAAGGACTGAGAACAGCGACCCGGAGCTCGACAGTATCGGCGGATGCCTGGATCGCGTCTACGCTAGCCGTATGACGTATCCAGGAGCTGCGGACGGCGCCGACCGCGACGAGGCCGACTACCTCGACGCCGAGATCGTCGAGTCCTCGACGTCGCCCGACTTCACGCCGAACGTGCACGCGCCGACAGTCGAGGACGTCACCGGCTACACCGAGTCAGGTGTTCCGACGTTCGACTTCGTGCGCGACAAGATCGAGCATCGCACCGCGACCGCAGACGGCGGACAGGTCCTCTCCGAAGGCGGGCGCGAGGCTGCCGAACTCGACGACGCGATGGCGAAACGGGACGAGGCCGCGAAGTCGAAGCTGGACGAGATCCGCAAGTCGATGGGCTTGTGAATTCTTCGGCACTCTAATTCGTCCTGACGCCGAACCGGAGTGCCAGAGTCGTCGAACCGTCCACTCACGCCCCGGTGAACGGCGGCACGGCGATGCACGGGACCGGTCTCGGATGTGCCGGGTCGAGTGCGTTCAGCACGAGTGCAGCACTGCGTCGGTTGGCGACGATCGACATGTGGTCCGAATGGTCGGCCGCACAGCCCTTCTGGACCGTGATGTTCGTGACGTCCGTTCCCGGCGGGCCATCGAGGATCCCCGAACTGTAGGGCGTGACGATCGTGTCGTGGCGGGTGACGATGTTCGTGTAGTGGACGCCGGGCAGGTACGGCGTCGGGAGTCGGACGGCCCGGTTGAAGTCGAGGTCGGCGGGCGGCGTCGTGCATTCCGGGCAGTCGGGCCTGGCAGGCGCCTTGACGCCCAACGACTTTCGAATCCGGCCGACCATGTCACCGAACTCGTCGTCTTGGTCGGGCCCCTGCCTCCAGTACGGCGCCAGGGACACGTATGCGTTCACGTGGCCGCCGCCGCCCAGGTACTTCATCCAATAGGTCGGGTGCTCAGTGCCCTGCGAGTGCCCGACGACGTCGAGTCGGTCCGAACCGGTCGACGCGAGGACTCGATCGGCGAAGACCTTGACCTGCCAGGAGCTGTCGACCTTGGGTCCGAGACCGCCGATGGCGGACGCCGGCCACAGCGTGCTGAGGGCCCCGTACGTCGGCGCGAACACGCAGTAGCCTTCGCGGACGAGGACGGCGGCTAGTGTCGCCCAGTTCGTCTGTCGGCCCCCACCTGTCCCGTGCACGAGCATCACCGGACGCGGATGCCTCGCCGACGGCGTACAACCGAAGTCGTTGGTGCCGGGCAGTGAGCCACCGGGATTCTGGAGTTCGGCCCGGATCCCGTCGAGGAAGTCGTAGGTGATCGGTGCGGCATCTGCGGGCGCCGGGCGGACCAGCGCCGTGCCGGTGAGGAACAGGACTGTGGTCGCCACGACGACGATGACCTTCGACGGCAGCGATCGACCCATGACCGTCAGGCTAGACGACCGACGCCAGCAGGACGACCGTCTGGCCGTCGTCGCCAAGGACGATCCTCGTGCGGTACCCGTGCGACGCCGCTACCTCCTGCGCAGTCGCTGCCTGGCTGCGGTGCATCTCCAACGCCACGACCCCACCGCGCACCAGGTCATCGCCACGCACCAGGTAGTCGAGCGACTGCTCCAGCAGGAGACGAACGGTGTCGAGCCCGTCCGAGCCGCCGAAGAGCGCCCGCCGCGGTTCGTGGTCGGTGGCCTCGGCGGGCAGAAGCCGGGCCTGACTGTCCGGCACATACGGCGGGACGGCAGCGATGACGGCCACCCGACCACGCACCCGCGGTGGCAGTGCCGCAAGCAACTCGCCCTCGTACACGTCGGCGCCGGGGACGTTGCGCCGTGCGAACGCGAGTGCGCGGCCCTCGACGTCGGCGAGCATCACCGGAGTCCGAAGCGCTCGGTCGCGGACCACCGCACCGATCGGAGCCACTCCGCAGCACGCTTCGACGACGACCGAGTCTCGATCAGTGATCTGGTCGGTGACGACCTGTTCGACGACGACCTCGGCGAGCAGTAGCGATCGACGCCGCGGAACGAAGACGCCCGGGCCGACGTACAGGTCCAGTCCGCCGAACTCGACCCGGCCGACGATGTGCTCCAGCGGCTCCCCGACTGCGCGCCGTCGGACCCAGTCGTCGACCTGTCTGTCGTCGGCCGCCCATCGACGCAGGACGCGCGCCTCGTCGTCCGCGAACACGCAGCCCGCGGATCTCAACTCGGCGACGACCTGGTCGATCAGACGGCCTCTTCGACCCGTGGGAGAAGGTCGGCGATGAACCCGCCCGTATGCGACTCCGTAACGGCGGCAACGTCTTCCGGCGTCCCCTGCGCCACGACGACACCGCCGCCGTCGCCGCCTTCTGGACCCATGTCGACGATCCAGTCGGCCGTCTTGATGACATCGAGGTTGTGCTCGATGACGATGACCGTGTTGCCCTTGTCGACGAGACCGTTGATCACGAGCAGCAGTTTCCGAATGTCCTCGAAGTGCAGACCAGTCGTCGGCTCGTCGAGGATGTAGACGGTGCGCCCCGTCGACCGCTTCTGCAGTTCGGCCGCCAGCTTCACGCGCTGCGCCTCACCTCCGGAGAGCGTCGGCGCGGGCTGACCGAGACGGACGTATCCGAGTCCGACCTCGACGAGCGTCTTCAAGTACCGGTGGATCGACGTGACCGGCTCGAAGAAGTCCGCCGCTTCGTCGATCGGCATGTCGAGGACTTCCGCGATCGTCTTGCCCTTGTAGTGCACTTCCAACGTCTCGCGGTTGTAGCGAGCGCCGTGGCACACCTCGCACGGCACATACACGTCGGGCAGGAAGTTCATCTCGATCTTGATGGTGCCCTCGCCCATGCAGGCCTCACAGCGTCCGCCCTTGACGTTGAACGAGAAGCGTCCCGGCTGATAGCCGCGGACCTTCGCCTCGGTCGTCGCGGCGAACAACGTGCGGATCTTGTCGAAGACGCCGGTGTAGGTCGCCGGGTTCGACCGCGGTGTGCGGCCGATCGGCGACTGGTCCACCTGGACCAGCTTGTCGAGGTGCTCGAGTCCCTTGATACGCGTGTGATGCCCCGGCACCTGGCGGGCGCCGTTCAGCTTGTTCGCGAGGACGGTAGCGAGGATGTCGTTGACGAGCGTCGACTTTCCCGATCCCGAGACGCCGGTCACCACGGTGAGGACTCCGAGCGGGAACGCCACGTCGATCCCGCGCAGGTTGTTCTCTCGGGCGCCGACCACCGTCACCTGTCTCTTCTTGTCGACGGGACGACGAATCGCAGGCACCTCCAGCACTTCGCGGCCGGACAGGTAGGCGCCCGTCAGGGACCGCTCATTGGCCAGCAGCCCGTCGTAGTCGCCGCTGTGCACCACCTCGCCGCCGTGCTCACCCGCGCGGGGGCCGATGTCGACGATCCAGTCCGCTGCCCGGATCGTGTCCTCGTCGTGTTCAACGACGATCAGGGTGTTGCCGAGGTCGCGTAGTCGAACGAGGGTGTCGATGAGCCGACGATTGTCGCGCTGATGCAAACCGATCGACGGCTCGTCGAGCACGTAGAGGACACCGGCGAGGCCTGCGCCGATCTGCGTCGCGAGCCGGATCCGCTGCGCCTCACCACCGGACAGCGAGCCTGCGGCGCGGGAGAGCGACAGGTACTCGAGGCCGACGTCGAGCAGGAATCGAATGCGCGCCTGGACCTCTTTGAGGACACGACCCGCGATCGCCGCTTCACGCTCGCCGAGTCGTAGGCCGTCCAGGAACTCGGCACAGTCGGCGACCGACAGCGCCGTGACATCGGCGATGGATTTGGGGCCGTGCGCCGGGTGGTCCAGTGTCACCGCGAGGATCTCGGGACGCAGGCGAGTGCCGCCGCACGCCGAGCACGGCACGTCGCGCATGTACCCCTCGTACCGATCCTTCATCTGCTCGGACTCGGTGGTATCGGCGCGACGCGACAGGAACGACATCACGCCTTCGAACTCGGTGTAGTACGAGCGGACGCGACCGTACCGATTCTTGAATCGGACGTGCACCTGGTGGTCGGAACCGTTGAGCAACGCCTTGCGCGCATTCTTCGGGAGCTGGCCCCACGGGGTGTCCACGTCGAAGCCCATCTGGTCGCCGAGGCCCTCCATGAGGCGGAGGAAGTAAGCCGCGTTGTGTCCGGTGGACCAGGGTGCGACGGCCCCGTCGCGCAGCGTGCTCTCGGCATCGGGGACGACGAGCGACTCGTCGATCTCCTTCTGGATGCCGAGACCGTCGCACGTCGGGCATGCCCCGTACGGCGAGTTGAAGGAGAACGCGCGCGGTTCGAGGTCGTCGATGGCGATCGGGTGAGCGTTCGGGCAGGCCATCTTTTCGGAGAACCGACGCTCCCGTTCGGCGTCGTCCTCGTCCAGGTCGACGAAGTCGAGCACGATGATTCCGTCGGCGAGCCGGAGAGCGGTCTCGATCGAGTCGGTGAGCCGCTGCTTCGCGGACGGCTTGACCACGAGTCGGTCGACGACGACATCGACGTCGTGCTTCTCCTGCTTCTTGAGCTTCGGCGGGTCGGCCAACTGGTGGACGACGCCGTCGATCCGCGCGCGGGCGAAGCCCTGTGTCTGCAGATCGGCGAACAGATCGACGAACTCCCCCTTACGGGTCCGCACGACCGGAGCAAGCACCTGAAACCGCGTGCCCTCGTCCATTTCGAGAATCTGATCGACGATCTGCTGCGGCGTCTGCCGTTCGATCCGCTCCCCGCACTCCGGGCAGTGGGCGGTGCCCGCACGCGCGTACAGCAGACGGAGGTAGTCGTACACCTCGGTGATCGTGCCGACGGTGGAACGCGGGTTGCGGTTGGTGGACTTCTGATCGATCGACACCGCAGGCGAGAGCCCTTCGATGAAGTCGACGTCAGGTTTGTCCATCTGTCCGAGGAACTGGCGGGCGTACGCCGACAGCGATTCCACGTAGCGACGCTGTCCCTCGGCGAAGATCGTGTCGAATGCCAGCGACGACTTGCCCGACCCCGAGAGTCCGGTGAACACGATCAGCGAGTCGCGAGGCAGGTCGACGTCGACGCCACGCAGATTGTGCTCACGCGCGCCACGGACGATTAGCCGATCAACCACTACTTTTCCTTACATCTGACAACAGTTCCCCCAAGGCGACAGAGTACGCGGCCCCTCCGACAGTTCTCGGCCCACAGTGAGGGCCATCGCACCGGACTGTGGCGGGTCGGACAGTTAGCCTTGACCTATGACGCAGCAGATCACAGTCTCCGACCAGTACACCGGCAACGTGTCCCCCGAAGCCGACGGCCAACGGAACAAAGCGCAGCGACGGGAACTCGACAACGCGACCGTCGTGAAGATCTCCGTCGGCCCGATGGACAACAACGCGTATGTGATCACCGACAAGGCCACCGGCCAAGCGCTGCTGGTCGACGCGGCGAACGACGCCGGCGTGCTGTTATCGCTCGCCGAGCAACTGCCAGGCACGATCGGTCAGATCGTCACCACCCACGGCCACCCGGACCACTGGGCAGCCCTCGAGGAAGTTCGCACCGGACTCGACGTCCCACACGCAGTCGGCACCGACGATGCCGAAGCCCTCCCGATCGAAGCCGACCGGCTCCTCTCCGACGGCGACACCGTCACGGTCGGCGACCTCGTGCTCGACGTGATCGGCATCGTCGGTCACACCCGTGGTTCGGTCGCACTAGCCCTCACCGAGTCGTCCGGCCGCGTCCACTTGTTCACCGGCGACTCGCTCTTCCCCGGCGGCGTCGGAAAGACGTGGGAGCCCGGCGACTTCGACGTCCTCCTCGGCGACGTCGAGACGAGACTGTTCGGCCGGTACGGCGACGACACGCCCGTCTATCCCGGCCACGGGGTCGACACGTCGTTGGGGGCCGAACGCCCGAATCTCCCCCAGTGGCGCGAACGCGGCTGGTGAACATCCTGGACACGCGACGCCGAATCGGTAATGTCGAGCACGATGGCGTGCTCGAGCCGATGGTCGCTGGACCAGCGGCGTTCGCTTCGAGCGCGGTGTCTGTCAACTTAGACGAGACGAAAGGCTGATCTACATGATTCTCCGACGAATTGCCCGCCCGCTACTCGGCGCAGCCTTCATCGCGTCAGGAGTCGAAGCGGTGCGTGCGCCGTCCGGGCCCGCGCGAACTGCCGAACCACTGCTCGAACAGGTTCCCGCCGACGCGGAGACCGTCATCCGTGTATCGGGTGCTGTGCAGATCGGCGCGGGCATCGCCCTGGCCACCGGCAAGGCGCCGCGTATCGCGTCGACAGTCCTCGCAGGCACGCTTGTGCCGACCACTGTGTTCGCCAGTGACTTCTGGAACGAGACAGACCCGGTCCGCAAGAGCGCGAAGCAGTCTGAGTTCATCAAGAACGTCGGCCTTCTCGGCGGCGTGCTGATCGCATCGGCCGACACTGAGGGCCGTCCCTCGCTGGGCTGGCGCGGCCGCCGTGAGGTCGGCCGGGCACGCGAAGCGGTCGCCGGTGCCCTGCCGAGCAGCTCGGAGACGTCGCACGCCTGGGACGGCGTGACCCGACGCGCTGAGGACCTGACTCACGAGGTCGCGGACCGGATTCCGACGGACACGATCGCCTCTCAGGCCTCGCGACTGTCCGAGACCGCGAAGTCGCAGGCTCACGACGTGGCCGAGACCGTCTCCGATCGAGCACCGGAGGTCTTCGAGAAGGTCCGTCATCGCGCCGAGGGACTGGCGGCAGAGGTCAGCGATCGCGCGCCCGAGGCCGCGGCACGCGCCCGCGTCCTCGCCGAGCGTTCGCAGGAGAAGGCCGCTGTTCTGGCCGAGCGTTCGCAGGAGAAGGCTGCTGAGCGCGCCGAGCAGGCCGCCGACCGCGCGGCAGGCTGGCGCCGCAAGGTTCGCGGCTGAGCGCCGAGTGTTGACGCCCTGAACAAGGGCGTCTACCACGAGGGCGGCCGGTCCCACCGATCAGATCAGCGTCGGTCGGGACCGGCTGCCCTCGTTCGTTGTCTGCGACTTCGACCACCGGACGGGATCGGGCTCCCCCGTCGCGAAAGCCTCCAGTCGCGAAGATCGGTAATATGGAACGACTGTGAGCGCGCCAACCCCAGACTTTCCCGAAGATCCTGCGCCAGACCCACGTCTGGCGGAGGAGCAGACGCATCTCGACGCCGTCTATGCACGGCTCGATCGCATGCGCAGCACCACTCGTCGCCGCCTCGGCGAGACGCTCCGCGAGTCCGCGGGAACTCCGCAGGCGTTGTCCGAGCGCGAGTCGTACGAGCGCATGTACAGCGACGAACTGACCAAGATCGACGCAGCCGAGCACAACCTGTACTTCGGGCGACTCGACATGTCCAGGGACGCAGGCGAAGACACGGTGCGCCGGATCGGCCGGATCGGGATCCTCGACGACGACGACCGCGACACCACCCTCCTGCTCGACTGGCGAGCGCCGTTGTCACGACCGTTCTATCTCGCGACCCCGGCGGCACGCGAGGACGTCGAACGTCGACGCCACATCCGGACTCGAACGCGCACCGTTCGCAGTGTCTCCGACGAATACCTGCTCTCGGGGAAGATCGACGACGACGCGACCGGGTCGAACGTCGTCAACGAATCCGCCCTCGTCGACGCGTTGAACGCGGCCCGCACCGGTGAGATGACTGACATCGTCGAGACCATCCAGCGCGAGCAGGACGAGATCATCCGGTCCACCCACCGCGGCGTGGTCGTCGTCCAGGGCGGGCCGGGCACAGGGAAGACCGCCGTCGCCCTCCACCGCGCCGCCTATCTCCTGTACACCCACCGCGAGATCCTTTCGCGCAGCGGCGTCCTCATCCTCGGCCCCAACGAGGACTTCTTGCGGTACATCGGTCAGGTGCTGCCGTCGCTGGGCGAGACCGGAGTGCTCCTCTCGACGGTCGGCGACCTGTTCCCCGATGTCACTGCGCGCGGCCACGATTCGCGTGAGGCGACCGCTCTCAAGGGCGACCAACGGATGCTCAACGTCCTGCGTGCCGCGGTCCGCGCACGCCAGTCGCTTCCCGGCAAGGGCCTCGTGACCCACTTCGACGGCTTCGAGCTCCCGATCGACGCCTACCTCGTCAAAGCGGCTCGAGCGCACGCCCGATCGACGCGACGCGCGCACAACCTCGCGCAACGAGCGTTTCTCCGGGCAGCCCTCGACGAGCTCGCAGCTGTTCACGCGCGACGCATCGGCTCGAGCGAACTCGACGGCTCACAACTGTTGACGGCCGCAGACTTGGAGGACATCCGCTCCGAACTCGAAGCCGACCCGCACGTCGTCGCCGAACTGACCGAGTTCTGGCCCACGCTCACCCCGCAGCGAGTGCTCCGCGACCTGTACGACGATCCGGCGTTCCTGCGCAAGGCCACTCGCGGTTGGACCGACGCCGAACGCGAAGCCCTCTATCGACTCGCTCGCCCCCTCCCGAACGACGCAGACCTCGCCCCGGGCGACGTACCGCTCCTCGACGAGCTCGCCGAACTCATCGGCTACCGCACCGACGAGGCCGAGCGGGTGAACCGAGCCCGCTGGCGTCAGCAGCTGTCCGAGGCTCAGGACGCCCTCGACATCCTCACCGGTTCCGCGCCCCAGGACCTCGAGGACGATCTCGATCCGGAGATCCTGATGGCGTACGACTTGATCGACGCCGAGCAGCTCGCCGAACGCCAGGTGCACACCGAACGCCGGACCACAGCCGAGCGCGCCTATGAGGACCGGACGTGGACGTTCGGCCACGTGATCGTCGACGAGGCTCAAGAATTGTCGTCGATGGCGTGGCGGATGGTGATGCGGCGCATCCCGAACCGGTGGATGACCGTCATCGGCGACACCGCGCAGACCGGCGACGCCGCCGGCAGTACCTCGTGGCGCGAGGTGTTCGAACCGTACGTCGCGAATCGGTGGCGACTACACGAACTCACCGTCAACTATCGGACGCCGTCGGAGATAACGCGGTACGCCAACCGCGTCCTCGCTTGGATCGATCCCGATCTTGAAGCTCCGAGATCGTTGCGGGCCAACGGAATCGAGCCGTACGCGGTAGAAACCGACGATCTAGCCGCGAGCGTCGCCGACCTGGTCGCCGACGCCGATTGGTCGGGACTGGCGACCGTGATCGCGTCCGACGGAACCGCTGACGCTCTACGGGAGCGGCTCACCGAACGGGGGTCAGGGGTGTCGGTCCACGCGATCACGGCGGCCAAGGGCCTCGAATTCGACACCGTGGTCCTCGTCGACCCGGCCGATCTCGTCGTGGAGTCGCCCCGCGGCTACAACGACCTGTACGTGGCGTTGACGCGTGCGACGCAGCGACTCGTCGTCGTCCACACACGCGCGCTGCCGCCCGATCTCGCCGATATGCCTGCGGCCGCGGGCTGAGCGCCCTCCCCCTACCGTCGGTCGAGCGAAGTCGAGACCCCTCCCGCTGGTCGAGTCCCCACCGCCGGTCGAGCGGAGTCGAGCCCCCTCCCGCTGGTCGAGCGGAGTCGAGCCCCCTCCCGCTGGTCGAGCGGAGTCGAGACCCCTCCCGCTGGTCGAGCGGAGTCGAGACCCTGGGATCTCGACTCCGCTCGATCAACAGAGATCCCGCTCGATCAACAGAGATCCCGGTCGATCAACAGAGAACTCTGCTGATCAGCAGTGGGCTCGGTGGCGCTTACGTGGTGTGAACGATGAGAACGTCGCAGGCAGCCTTGCGCGCGACGTCGGCGGGAACCGAGCCGAGGAGGCGACCGGCGATCGAGTTCAGACCCCGGTTGCCGACCACGAGAAGGTCGGCCTGGACATCGACGACCAGCTGCAGCAGCGCGTCGACGGGCGCGCCCTGAACAGCACGCTGGACAACGGTCGTCGCGCCAGCGCCGACCGCCCGCTCCTTCGCGGTGCGCAGGATCTCCTCGGTCGGCGACGATCCCATCACCTGGTACGCCTCGTCGCGCAACGTGTCAGTCGCGCCGCTCGCCGTCTTCCCATCGTTCGGGAAGTATGCGCACGCGATGACGACGGTCCCGTCGCCGGCGATCGCGCCTGCGCGCTCGACTGCCTTCAGCGACGATTCCGATCCGTCGGTGCCGACCACGATCGTCGAATATCCGCTCATGTGTGAGTTCCCTCCAAGGTGATGTCACAGGGCTACGCCGTGGTGATTGTCCAGACGAACCCATTTCCGACACCGAACATACCCTGTCGTAACCCGGAAACTCTGCGACTTCGAACTCACTGTCACACAGGAATCAATGAATACGACGGTGAAATCGGCGTCACTTTATGCCCGCGGCATCCATTCCACGCAGTTCCTTCTTGAGATCCGCGATCTCGTCACGGAGGCGGCCTGCGAGTTCGAACTGCAGATCTCGCGCCGCGTTCATCATCTGATCGGTGAGCTCGTGGACGAGGTCGGCGAGTTGCGCGCGCGGCATCGCCGAGGTGTCCCGCTGCTCGTAGACGCCCGCACTGACCGCCTTGGACACTTCGCCCTGGGCCCGACGCCCACGGCTGGAATTACGTCCCGATCCACCGATCTCGACGGTGTCGTCGGCTTCGGCGTACACCTGATCGAGAATGTCCGCGATCTTCTTTCGCAGGGGCTGCGGATCGACGCCCTTCTCCTTGTTGTACGCAATCTGCTTGGCTCGACGACGGTCCGTCTCGTCGATCGCATTCTGCATGGAATCGGTGATCCGGTCCGCATACATATGGACTTGTCCGGACACGTTTCGGGCCGCACGACCGACCGTCTGAATCAACGAGGTAGTGCTGCGCAGGAATCCTTCTTTGTCTGCGTCGAGAATCGCGACGAGCGAGACCTCGGGAAGGTCCAGACCCTCACGCAGCAGATTGATGCCGACGAGGACGTCGTACTCGCCGGTGCGCAGTTGGCGCAGAAGCTCCACACGCCGCAATGTGTCGACCTCCGAATGCAGATACCGCACTCGGATCCCGAGTTCGAGGAGGTAGTCCGTGAGATCCTCGGACATCTTCTTGGTCAGCGTGGTCACCAGGACGCGTTCGTCGCGATCGGTGCGCTCCCGAATCTCGTGAACGAGGTCGTCGATCTGACCCTTGGTCGGCTTCACCACGATCTCCGGGTCGAGCAGACCCGTCGGCCGGATCACCTGCTCGACGAACTCCCCGCCCGCCTGGCCTAGTTCGTACGCACCGGGCGTCGCCGACAGATAGACGGTCTGTCCGATTCGGTCGGAGAACTCGTCCCACGTCAGCGGGCGGTTGTCGACGGCGGACGGCAGGCGGAAGCCGAACTCGACGAGGTTGCGCTTGCGCGACATGTCGCCCTCGTACATCGCACCGATCTGCGGGACAGTCACATGCGACTCGTCGATGACTAGGAGGAAGTCGTCCGGGAAGTAGTCGATGAGGGTCGCCGGAGCCGAGCCCGGTCCGCGGCCGTCGATGTGGCGAGAGTAGTTCTCGATGCCCGAACAGAATCCGACCTGCCGCATCATCTCCAAGTCGTAGGTCGTCCGCATCCGCAGGCGTTGCGCCTCCAGCAGCTTCCCTTTGGCTTCCAGGTCGGCGAGACGTTCTTCGAGTTCTTTCTCGATACTCGCCATCGCCCGCTCCATGCGTTCAGGTCCGGCGACGTAGTGCGTCGCCGGGAAGATACGGAGTTCGTCGACCTGCCGGACGACGTCACCGGTGAGCGGATGCAGATAGTAGAGGGCCTCGACCTCGTCGCCGAAGAACTCGATGCGAACCGCTAGTTCCTCGTACGACGGGATGATCTCGACCGTGTCGCCACGCACCCGGAAGCCACCGCGCGTGAACGACATGTCGTTGCGCGTGTACTGCACGTCGACGAGCAGACGGAGCAGCGCGTCACGATCGATGGACTCGCCGACGCCGAGCTCGATCGACCGGTCGAGATACGACTGCGGCGTTCCCAGACCGTAGATGCACGACACCGAGGCGACCACGACCACGTCACGGCGCGAGAGCAGATTCGACGTCGCCGAGTGCCGAAGCCGTTCGACGTCGTCGTTGACCGAGCTGTCCTTCTCGATGTAGGTGTCGGTCTGCGCGATGTACGCCTCGGGTTGGTAGTAGTCGTAGTACGAGACGAAGTACTCGACGGCGTTGTTCGGCAACATCTCGCGTAGTTCGTTCGCGAGCTGCGCCGCGAGCGTCTTGTTCGGCGCCATCACCAGCGTCGGGCGCTGCACGCGTTCGATGAGCCACGCCGTCGTAGCCGATTTACCGGTTCCGGTCGCGCCCAGCAACACGACGTCCTTCTCCCCTGCCGTCAGACGCTGCTCCAGGTCGGCGATCGCGGTCGGCTGGTCGCCTGCGGGTTCGTACTCGCTGACGACCTCGAAGCTGCCCTCGGTCCGTTCGATCTCACCGACCGGCCGGAACTCCGAGTGCGCGATGACCGGTTTCTCAGCGGGGAATGCCATGCCACAAGGGTAGACACCGCCACCGACAATCGCCCGTTCCACCAACGCAGACCGCCGCTGACTGGTGGAATCGACCACATACCCACCGTGCCCGCTCGACAGCCACTTCGACCGATACAGGAGTTCCAGATGACCGAGAACCGAATCACCCCGTCTCGCCGCACCGTGCTTACCGCAGCCCCGCTAGCCGCGGTGGTTCTCGGGGCGGCCGCATGCGGCGACGACTCCAGCGGATCGGACAACACCTCGACTGCCGCGAACTCCTCGCCGTCCGACTCGGCGGCGAACTCGTCGGGCGATGTGCTGACCACGACATCCGAGGTCCCCGTCGGAGGCGGCGTCGTCGTGGGCGACGTCGTCGTCACCCAGGCGAGCGCCGGTGACTTCGCGGCGTTCTCGACGAAGTGTCCACACCAGGGCTGCGCTGTGGCTCCTAAAGATGGAAAACTCGACTGCCCCTGCCACGGAAGCGAATTCGACCTCGACGGATCTCTGGTGCACGGTCCGGCCACCACCGGGCTCACTCCGGTCGACGTCCAAGTCCGCGGGACAGACGTCGTCCGGGCGTGAGGGCTCAGACCCCGGTCACCTCACCGATGGGACTGACCTCGAACGCTGGGTTGTAGACGAAGTCCCAGCGGAATCCGTCCGGATCGGCGACACACGCACTCACCCCACCCCACGACTGCGTGGTCGGCGCGGCGACCGACACCGCACCCGCATCCACCGCTCGGAGATACCAGGTCGCGACCTCGTCGGCAGCCGACACGTTGTGGCCGAGCGACATCGGCGGCGCGAGGGGCCCGTGGCCGACGTCGCCGTACTCGGACGGCATCTGGTCGACCGCCCAGAGTGCGAGCATCATCCCGTGCCCCGCCTGAACAAAGGCGATGTCGTCGGCGACACGATTGATCAGCGGGAAACCGAGACCGTCGGTGTAGAAGCGCGCCGCCACCGAGACGTCGCGCACGCCGAGCGTGATCGCGGTGATCGCGGGGCCGTTCGTTGAAGTCGATGCGTGGGTCATGTCCTCACCGTAAGCCGCACCCGCCAAGGTTTCGACCGGTCTGCCGCGACGGCCTGCACACGCCCGACCCGACCGTTATCGTCGGCTCATGAGTTCCTCCGACGGTCTCGACTCACACATTCATCCGCCGAAGACCGAAGTGTTCGACGTCCCGGCGATGACGAACACCGACAACAAGGGTTTCGTGCGCCCGGTCGACGTGTACCGGGAGAAGCCGTACGGGCTGTACATGTCGCGAACGGCAGACCACCCGCGGTTCACCCATCTGGAACTGTGGCTGCTTCCCGAACTCGGGCTCCGCGCCAACATCTTCCACTTCGTGGACGGTTATCGACCCCAGCAGCGTCTCTACCTCGACGTCGGACGCTTCTCCGGACCCGACGGCCAGGGGCGATGGCACTCGGTGGACTGGTATCTCGACCTCGTCGACGACGCCGACCGGCCGCTCGCCCTGATCGACGTCGACGAGGTATTCGCAGCCCACGCCGCAGGGCTGATGACCACCGCCGAGTGTGAGCGAGCCGTCGAGATCTCGACGGCGGCCCTGACCGGATCGGCCGCCTCCGGGTGCGTGCAGACGTGGCTGGACCAGCAGGTCGGCGAACCGCTGACGTGGCTGGACTCCGAGCCAGCATAGGCGACGGCCAGCCCCTACCCCGAGTCGGTGATGTAGCCCGAATGACCGACTCCCCGGGTGGCCGGTCGGGCACGCTGTGCGACACTTCTCTCGTTCCACCGATCCTACGCACATTGGGAAAGCCGCCGATATGACGACTCCACCGAGACCAGACCAACCTGACTCGAACAATCAGCCCGATCCGAATCAGCCGGGTCAAACGAATCAACCGGGCAACCCGTTCAGCCAGCAAGGCAACGCACAAGGCCCGGTGTACGGCCAGCAGCAGCAAGCCTACGGGCAGCAGCCCGGTCAATTCGGCTACCCGCCGCAGGCGGGATACGGACCGCCGCCCGGCGGTCCCGGCAACCCGACGCCCCCGCCGTCCGGCATCCGATCCAACAAGGTGATCCCGATCGTCGTCGGATGCATCGCCGTCGCGATCCTCGTCGCCGTCGTCGCCGGTTACCTCGCGTTCCGTGACACCGACGACGGCACGGACGTCGACGCCAGCCCCGTCGGTTCGTGCCTCACCGTCGACTCCAAAGAACTGTCGAACGTCGAGACCAAGCGGATCGACTGCGACAGCACCGACAGCCTGGCGTTCATCGTCGCCGCCAAGAAGCCGTCCGAGAAGGGCTGCGAGAAGGCCGGCCTGCGTTTCTGGGTGACCGAATACGGCGACGGGGCAAGCGAAGACACCCTCTGCCTCGCACCGAACTACGTTCAGGGCCATTGTTATGAAGAGTCGTCCGTCGCGACCGGCATCGGCATCAAGGTCGTGCCGTGCAGCGAGGAGTCTTCGATGATGAGCGTCGTCTACAAGGTCACCGAACGCGTCAAGTCCACCTCCGTCCCGAACTGCACGGACCCGACCAAACAGAAGGTCTACGTGTCGAAGATCGACACGGGCCCGAACGACGCTCTCGGCGTGTGCGCCCACATCCAAGGCGACTACGCATGGGAGGACGAGTAACGGCTCCGCCGTCGGGAGGACGAGTAACGGCTCCGCCGTCGGGAGAACTCAACCGCCGCGATGATCGGTCGACAGGCCGTGTGACCACTCGAGTCGCACGGCCTGTCGTCGTCTCAAGGTGTCACCGCGAGCCTTCGCCGCAATGATCTTCGCCGCAGTGTGTATGCTCGGCGGCTGCTCCGTGAAACGAGCCCCTCATTCGGTCGACGTTAAGGATCTCCTCCTGAGTCTCGAAGTCACGTATCTCCCCGACCTCCACCAGTTCGCGCTCTGGTCGTCGCATCGCCTCGACGACCCCGCACGCACCATGACGGTGCCCCTCGTCGTTCCCGTCGACGGCGCGCTCGGCGTCCATCAGGTCCACTGCGACCTGGTCGACGTCGGCGACCTGCCTGCCCGCGCACGGGCGTCCGCGTCGCTCACCGCGTGGCGGGCGATGTGCGACGACCCCGACACCGCACCCGACGTCCGCCTGCCCGTCGCCGCCCACACCGAAGCCGATCCGACCGGAACCGCGGTCACCTCCGCGGGATACGCGAAGGCGGCACTGCGCGACTCGTTCACCACCGAACGCGTGCTCACCGACATCGCCGCAACTCTTCGGCCATACCAGGTAGCGGGCGTCGCCTGGCTCGTGAGGACCGTCGACGCCCACGGCGGCGCCCTCCTCGCCGACGAGATGGGGCTCGGTAAGACGCTGCAGGCCATCGCCGCCCTCGACCGACTCGGCGAGGGTCGACATCTCGTCGTCTGTCCGACCAGTCTCATCACCAACTGGCGACGCGAGATCGCCCGATTCGCACCGTCACTCACCGACCGGGTCCAGGTCGTCTCCTATGCTCGACTGCGTCTGTCGGCAGCAGAGCTTGCCGAAACCCCTTGGAACGCAGTAGTTTTCGACGAAGCTCACACGCTCAAGAACTCGAGGACGCAGGTGTCTCGTGCCGCACGCGGACTCGACGCCCAGGCCCGGATCGCGCTGACCGGCACCCCGATCGAGAACTCTCTCGACGACCTGTGGGCCATCCTGCGAGTCGTGACGCCATCGATGTTCCCGGTGAAGGCCGTGTTCCGTCGCCGGTTCACCAAGGCGGTCGCGTCGGGGGACGACGGGGCCCTCCCCCGTCTGCGTGCCGCCGTCGCGCCCGTGATGCTGGCCCGCACCAAGGATCGCGCGGCAGCCGCCCTCCCGCCGAAGATCGACAATCCGGTGCTCTGCGACCTCTCCGACGAGCAGGCTCGCCTGTACGACTCGTATCTGGCGCGCGCCGCAGACGACGGCTTCGGAACCGGGTTGCAGCGTCACGGACGACTCCTCGCCGTGTTGACGACGTTGAAGCAGATCTGCAATCACCCCGACCTCGTCGACGGTCCGGCCACCTCGTGCGAGGCTGGTCGCTCGGGCAAGCTCGACGTCACGATGGAGATCCTGGAGGCGAACGCCGTCGACCGACCGACCCTCGTGTTCACGCAGTATCGACAGACGGGCGAACTCCTCGCTCGCGCAGCGTCGCAGATCGTCGGCGAGGACGTGCCCTTCTTCCACGGCGGCCTCTCCCTGGACGAGAGGTCCGCGATCGCCGACCGATTCCAGTCCGGGGCCGGTCCGAGCATCCTCGTGATGAGCATCAAAGCCGGCGGGTCCGGCCTGACGCTGACTCGCGCGTCTCACGTCGTGCACTTCGACCGGTGGTGGAATCCCGCCGTCGAAGCACAGGCCACCGACCGCGTGCACCGGATCGGACAGGACAGCCCGGTGACCGTCACGACCTTGACCACGGCGACCACTCTGGAGGAGCACATCGATCAGATGCACCGCCGCAAGGCGATGCTCGGTGTGCACGCCGACGACTCGTCGATCGTCTCCGACCTCGCGACCCTGGACGACGAACGCCTGCTCGACGTCCTACGACGCACTCGAGAGGATTCGCCACGATGACGCCCCAGTTCGGATTCACCACATGGGGCGCGGACATCGTCCGGCTCGCCGAACCCGTCACGGCGAGCACACCGAACACATCCGCTCCGCGCGCGCGGAGCATCGCGCGCAACGGCGGAGTGACGCTGGACATCGATGGCAGGCAGATCACCGCACGAATTCACCGTGGTGGCGAGGCTTCGATCGCGCATCTGGAGA
This sequence comes from Gordonia zhenghanii, assembly GCF_021738965.1. GTDB lineage: Bacteria > Actinomycetota > Actinomycetes > Mycobacteriales > Mycobacteriaceae > Gordonia > Gordonia zhenghanii. Next base: position 40,424 of record NZ_JAKKOQ010000008.1, read on the forward strand.
TCGCGGCGATGGAGCCGCCCGTGATGGCTGCGCTGCGTGACGAGCTCGGGTCGCGGACCGAACCCGACGACGCTGTCCACGCCGCACTCCGGGCACGCGGGCTACGACCGGCCGCGACCTTGGCGGCCGCAGACTGCTCGTGTCGAGCTCGCACGACGATGTGCGTTCACGTCCTCGCCGCGCTGTACGCGCTCGCGGAGCGCGTCGACCACTCGCCGTCGACCGTCCTCGGCATGCAGGCAGGCGTCGACGGATCCGACGACGCCGCGGCCAACGGTCCGCCGCCACGGTGGACGCCGATCGCAGCCCTGGACGTGCGTGACTATTTCACCGTGCGCGACTGACCTAGCGCTGGGCCACGCTGAGTCGGCGAGTTGCTACCGCAGTGTCAGTCGGCCGGCCGCACACGCACGAGCGCGCCACGTCCTGGATCGGCACTACCGTGCAGTCGTACCTGCGGGTCGTCGGACTCGACGGGCGGGAACCCGCCCGCTGCAAGGGGTTCCGCGAGTGCATCGGCAGCAGTGAGGTCGGCGACGGTCACCGTCAGCTCCGGAATCGGACGCGTCGGATGATCGGCTGCCGACGACGTCGCGGTGTGCGCGACGGCCTGCGCGCCGCCGCCGACGAGGGCCCACAACCGGTTGACGAGACGAGCGCCGAGCTTCGATGACTCCGGGTCGTCGGCGGTGTCGTCGAGCGACGGCTCGACCGCGCGGCGAGCAGCCACGTTGTCACGAAACGGCACGAGGCGTTCCTCCCACACGGCCAATGCCGCGGCGGCGAGGTCGTCGGGTGTGCCGGAGTTGTCGAGCCAGACGTCGGCGACGGCATGGCGCTGCTCGTCGGTTGCCTGCGCTGCGATGCGCTGGCGGGCGTCGTCGGCGTCCATCCCACGCAGCTCGACGAGACGGCGGAGCCGAACGTCCTCGTCGGTGTGGACCATCACGACCAGGTGATAGAACGGCGCCATCCGGCCTTCGACCAGGAGCGGAACGTCGTGCAACACGATCGCGTCGTCGGGAGCGGCATCAGTGAGCTCCTGAGTGCGCGCGCCGATCAGCGGGTGGGTGATCGAGTTCAGAAGCTTGCGGCTGTCGTCGCTGACGAACGCCTTCGCGGCGAGCGCGGGCCGGTCCAGCCCGCCGTCGGCGTCGAGGACGTCCTCGCCGAACGCTTCGACGAGCTGCGCCAGCCCGGGCGTACCGCGCGCGACCACTTCGCGCGCGATCTTGTCTGCGTCGATGTGGTACGCGCCGTGCGCGATGAACGTCTGGGCGACTGTCGATTTGCCGGCGCCGATACCGCCGGTCAGGCCGATTCTGATCACGAGTCCACTGTGTCAGATCGACCCGACCGGCGGTACGTCACACTCCGGCCGGTTCGGCGTCGACCGCTTCGCGCTCCTCGACGAGGGTCAGCGCGATGTCGACGATCATGTCTTCCTGTCCACCGACGAGGCGCCGTTCACCGCACACCGTCAGAATGTCGCGCACATCGAGGTCGTAACGCTGCGCTGCGGTCTCGGCGTGCCGCAGGAACGACGAGTAGACGCCCGCATAGCCGAGCGTGAGCGTCTCACGGTCCACCCGCACCGGCCGGTCCTGCAGTGGCCGGACGATGTCGTCGGCCGCGTCCTCGAGCGCATTCAGTTCGCACCGATGCTCGAAACCGGACAGATTGGCGACGGCGACGAACGGTTCGATCGGGCAGTTTCCGGCGCCCGCGCCGTGGCCGGCGAGCGACGCGTCGACTCGGTAGACGCCGTTCTCGACAGCGACGACGGAGTTCGCGACCGACAGCGACAGGTTCTCGTGGGCGTGGATGCCGATCTGGGTGGCCGGATCCAGGACATCGCGGTACGCCTTGATGCGCGCCTCGACGTCCTTCATCGTGAGTCGGCCCCCGGAGTCGGTGACGTACACGCAGTGCGCGCCGTACGACTCCATCAGCTTGGCCTGCTGCGCGAGCTTCTCGGGCTCGGACATGTGGGAGAGCATCAGGAAGCCTGACACGTCCATGCCGATCTCACGTGCGGCCGCGATGTGCTGGGCCGAGACGTCGGCCTCGGTGCAGTGGGTGGCGATGCGGACCGAACGGACACCGAGATCCCAGGCGCGCTGGAGCTCTTCGACAGTGCCGACTCCCGGCAGCAGCAGCGTGGTCAGCCGTGCGTTGTCGATGACGCTCGCGGCGGCCTCGAGCCACTCCCAGTCGGTATTCGATCCGGGACCGTAGTTCACCGAACCGCCGGACAGTCCGTCGCCGTGTGCGACCTCGATCGCGTCGACGCCCGCCGCATCGAGTGCGGAGACGATGCGTTTGACGTCGTCCGTGCTGATCTGGTGACGGACGGCGTGCATCCCGTCACGAAGGGTGACGTCCTGCACGAAGATAGGCGTCCCGCCGGGGTTCTGCGTCTGGTGCGTGCTCATGCGGTGGTCTCCTTCTCGGCCGCGAGGGCGGCGATCCGCTCGGCGTACTGCAGGCCTGCGGAGGTCATGATGTCGAGGTTCCCGGCGTACGCGGGAAGGTAGTGCGCGGCGCCTTCTACTTCCAGGAACACCGAGACCTGGTGGGTCGGAGCCGATTCGGGCTCCTCCTTCATCAGGGTCTCGACGGTTGAGCCTTCGGCGATCGGGATGATCTGCACCTTCTGCTTCAACCGGTAACCCGGAACGTAGGCCGACACGTCGGCGACCATCTTCTCGACCGAGTTACGGATCTGCTCCTGGGTGTCGAGATCCGGAGCGTCGACGAGCGTGTACACGGTGTCGCGCATAATCAGGGGCGGCTCAGCCGGGTTGAGAATGATAATCGCCTTGCCATTACGGGCACCGCCGACCTCCTTGATCGCGCTGGACGTCGTCTCGGTGAACTCGTCGATGTTGGCGCGAGTGCCCGGCCCCGCCGATTTCGACGCGATGGACGCGACGATCTCGGCGTACGCGACGGGGGCCACTCGGGACACGGCGGCGACGATCGGAATCGTCGCCTGCCCGCCGCAGGTCACCATATTGACGTTCGGGGCGTCGAGGTAGTCGTCAATGTTGACGGCGGGCACCACGTAGGGACCGATCGCGGCCGGAGTCAGGTCGACGAGGCGCTTGCCGAGCGGCTCAAGAATCGAGGCGTTGTATTCGTGCGCCTTGGCCGATGTCGCGTCGAAGACGATCTCGATCTCGTCGAAGCCCGGCAGTTCGACGAGACCTTCGACGCCTTTGCTGGTGGTCGGCACACCCATGCGCTCGGCGCGCGCGAGCCCGTCCGACTCCGGGTCGATGCCGACCATCGCGCCCATCTCCAGATGCTTCGCCGTGCGGATCACCTTGATCATCAAGTCCGTGCCGATATTGCCGGAACCGATGATGGCGACTTTCGTCTTCTTGCTCATGACTGCTTTCCTTCGCTGAACTTCGCGACGACGGTGCCGAGTCCAGAGATCTCGACCCTCACCTCGTCGCCGGATTCGATCGGCCGCATGGGGCCGAGTGCACCGGACAGGATGACCTGTCCGGCGCGGAGGGGTTCGCCGAAGTCGCGAGCCGACTTCGCGAGCCATGCGACCGCGTTGAGCGGATCTCCGAGGCACGCCGCTCCGTTGCCCGTCGAGACTTCCTCGCCGTTGATGAGCATGCGCATGCCGACGTCGACCGGCGAGAACTCGTCGAGGGTCTTGCGGTCCGCCCCGAGAACGTAGACGCCGGACGACGCGTTGTCCGCAACCGTGTCGGCGAAGGCGATGTCCCACCCGTCGATGCGGCTGTCGCACACCTCGATCGCCGCCACGCCGTAGTCGACGGCGTCACGGATCTGGTCGATGTCGAGCGGACCGTCGGCGAGGTCGTTCTTGAGGACGAACGCGACCTCCGCTTCGGCCTTGGGCTGCAGGAGTCGATCCATCGGCACTTCGACGCCCTCGCCGTAGGCCATGTCGTCGAAGAGGACGCCGAAGTCGGGCTGGTCGACGCCCATCTGATCTTGGACGGCCTTCGAGGTGAGGCCGATCTTGCGCCCGACGATGCGGGCGCCGCCCGCGAGACGTCCGGCGGTCAGTCGTTCCTGGACGCGATAGGCGGCAGGCAGGTCGACGGCTCCGATGAGGTCACGGACTGGAGTGCACGCTGTTCGAGTCTGCAGCGCCTGGAGGAGCCTGTCGGCCGCCTGCTGCTCGGCGGCGACGGAGTCGGTACTGGTGGTCATAGTGAACATGTTCCCGCGATCACACCCCGTGACGGAAGGAAGTCGTCTCGTTCAGCGATACGCGGCGTAGAGTCGGTACGTGACCAGCGACTCTGCCTCCATCTCTCCCCCTGGCCCGGTGTCGGTTCCCGATTCGGTGATCGGGAAGGTAATGCTGATCCTGCATGCGTTCGAGGTCGACGACCACGAGCTGACATTGGCTGAGATCGTCCGTCGCACACTCCTGCACAAGGCGACTGCGCACCGTCTCGCGCGGGAACTGGTCGACGCTCGACTGCTCGACCGCACCGACAGCGGATACCGACTGTCCGGCGGCCTGTTCGAGCTCGGCATGCGCGCCTCAGTAGAGCGCAGCCTGTTAGAGATCGCGATGCCGTTCCTTCAGGACCTGTACGCCCGCACCCGCGAGACCGTGCACCTCGGCGTCCTCGACGGCCACGAGGTCCTCTACGTCGCGAAGATCGGCGGCCACCGGCAAGCGAGCGCACCGTCGCGGACCGGCGGCCGGATGCCGTTGCACTGCACCGGGATCGGGAAGGCACTGCTCGCCCACGCTGAACCCGACCTGCGTCGACAGGTGCTCGCATCCCCTCTCCCGCGACGCGCACCGCGGACGATCGTCGCCCCCGGGCTGCTCGCCGCCCAACTCGACACCGTCCGCGAGGCCGGCGTCGCGTTCGAGTTCGAGGAGTCGACGATCGGCATCGCATGCGTGGCCGCCCCGATCCTCGAAGTCGCGACCAACGACGTCGTCGCCGCCGTGAGCGTGACCGGCCCATTGACCCGGTACCGACCGGAGCCGCACGCCGACGCCGTTCGCGCCGCCGCGACCGGGATCGCGGCGACGCTTCACCGACGTCGCGCGCTACAGAGATGAGCGGACGTCACAAGCCCGGCGCTCACCCCGTGACGGCCACAGCCTCGGTGACGTCCACGTCGAGGGTGGTGCGCGCGATCTCCGAACCCGAGAGCACGTCGACCGCGACAACGGTGTCCGTGGACGGATCGCTGACGTAGGCGGTGCCGCCGAGGACCTCGACCAGCGGCATCGGCTCCTGCCATTCGACGGGCTCGGTCCACTCCCCGATCACCTGATGGCGCCCGATCTGTCGACCCGTCGCCGGATCGAACACGTACAGCGCGCCGTCGGTCCCCAGGATCACCGCCTCGCCGTCCTGTCCGCGGGCCAGTGAGCGGAAGCTGTAGCTCGTCGGGAGGTCCACGACGCGCAACGTCCCGGTCCTGGTGTCGGTGAGCGAGAACTTCCGCGGGCGCTCTATCTCATCGTCGTCGAGAGTGTCGGCGGGGACGGTCTTGTAGTCACCGAGAACGAATGGCGAATCATCCGCTCCCGCTTGGTTTCCGATGCGAGCGTAGGAATCTGGAGCGGTCACCTTGGTGATGTCTCCACCGCGAACCAACAGCAGGCCGTCCTCGCATCCGAAGGCCAGCACACCGTCGGCCGCAGCCGCCTCTCCGTGGATGCCCGGGCATTGATCATCAGTCGCGAGTTGTTTCCCGTCGGCCCCGATGATCGCGATGCCGTCCCGAGATTCCTCGTCGCCCTGCGAGACGACGAGCGTCCCGTCGGCCCGCTTGACTGCGACGCCGTGATGGGCGTGAGGCGCACGGTAGTCCGACGTCTCGGGTTGCCCGTCCGACAAGGCCTCGCCTGGCATCGTCACGGCCTCGCCGCTGCCGTCGAAGAACAGCGTGATCGTGTCGTCGTGCGCGACGACGTGGCCCGGCTTGGGGCCGTCGAACTCGACGTCGGTCATGCGCGGCTCGGACGTGAAGTAGTGACTGTGGTCGCCGTGCGATTCACGCCAGGTTCCGGCGTCGACGAGTTCGAAGCCGTCGTCGGTCGTCACGAAGACGTGGCGGGAGTCCCCCGCCGGGTTCAGACGGAGGAAGCCGTCACGCTCGATGTCGGAGACCTCGTCGAGGCTCTTTCCATCGAGCACCTTGAGTCCCCCGTCGTAGGCGACCACCAAACGTGGTGTGGCGCGGGACTTCTCACTGGGCGAGGACGAGGCCGCGTCGTCGGACTCTCCGGAGCAAGCGGAGAGAAAGGCAGCGCCGGCGACTGCGAGGGCGGCGAATAGTCGTGTGTTCGTTTTCTGCATGCGGCCAGTGAACACGTTGATGAAAATTATTGTCAACAACGCATGGTTGCCAACCGCTCCGGACGGAGCGCTGACACAACAGCGCCCCGGAACCCTTAACGGATTCCGGGGCGTTGTCAGCTTAAGCAGCGAGCGCTATCAGACGTTGCCCGACAGCTTCTCGCGGAGTGCGGCGAGCTGCTCGTCGCTGGCCAGCGATCCGCCGGTCGTCGCGGCACCGGTCGAGTCCGAAGGCTCGCTCGACGACGCCGGAGCCGAAGCGGACGACGACGAGTAGTCGGTCGGAGCGTTCTCTGCCTCGGCGGCTGCCGCGGCGAACTTCTCCATCTGAGCGGTGTGCATCTTGTGACGACGCTCAGCCTCGGCGTAGCGCGCCTCCCACTCTTCACGCTGGGAGTCGAAGCCTTCGAGCCATTCGTTGGTCTCGGCGTCGAAGCCCTCGGGGAAGATGTAGTTGCCCTGCTCGTCGTAGCTGTCGGCCATGCCGTACTTCGAGGGGTCGAACTCCTCCGAGTAGTCCTCGTTGGCCTGCTTCAGCGACAGCGAGATACGACGACGGTCCAGGTCGATGTCGATGACCTTCACCATTGCGTCGTCGCCGACCGAGACGACCTGGTCGGGAACCTCGACGTGGCGCTCGGCCAGCTCGGAGATGTGGACCAGGCCCTCGATGCCCTCTTCGACGCGGACGAATGCACCGAACGGCACCAGCTTGGTGACCTTGCCCGGAACGATCTGACCGATCGCGTGAGTGCGGGCGAACTGACGCCACGGATCTTCCTGCGTCGCCTTGAGAGACAGCGAGACGCGCTCGCGGTCCATGTCGACGTCGAGGACCTCGACGGTGACCTCGTCGCCCACGGTGACGACCTCGGACGGGTGGTCGATGTGCTTCCACGACAGCTCGGAGACGTGCACCAGGCCGTCGACGCCGCCGAGATCGACGAATGCGCCGAAGTTGACGATCGAGGACACGACGCCCTTGCGGACCTGGCCCTTCTGCAGCTGGTTGAGGAACTCGCTGCGGACCTCGGACTGGGTCTGCTCGAGCCATGCGCGACGCGACAGGACCACGTTGTTGCGGTTCTTGTCGAGCTCGATGATCTTGGCCTCGACCTCCTTGCCGATGTACGGCTGGAGGTCACGGACGCGACGCATCTCGACGAGCGAGGCGGGCAGGAAGCCGCGAAGACCGATGTCGAGGATCAGGCCGCCCTTGACGACCTCGATGACGGTGCCCTTGACGGCCTCGTCCTTCTCCTTGAGCTCCTCGATCGTGCCCCAAGCGCGCTCGTACTGTGCACGCTTCTTCGACAGGATCAGACGGCCTTCTTTGTCCTCCTTGGTGAGGACAAGTGCTTCGACCTCGTCACCGACGGTGACGACTTCGCTCGGGTCGACGTCGTGCTTGATCGACAGCTCGCGCGAGGGGATGACGCCTTCGGTCTTGTAACCGATGTCAAGCAGAACCTCGTCGCGGTCGACCTTGACGATGGTGCCTTCGACGATGTCGCCATCGTTGAAGTACTTGATCGTTGCGTCGATAGCTGCGAGGAAATCCTCAGCCGAGCCGATGTCATTGACGGCTACTTGCGGCGAGGTGATCGTGGGGGACGACATATGGTGAGTTGCTCCGGACAGGTAGGTAGTAGGTACGGTTTTCAGGACTGTCCGTGCAGGCCAGACCTGGAATCCGACGATTGTGGGCGCGCATGACGGACATGCGCGTATTCCAGGATACTACCCGCCACTGGCCTGCACAAATGGGATGTGTTGCGCCCCTTGATCGGACACCGGGCGGGCACACACCGCGCACTGAATCGTCGGGATGGGATGCTTGTGGACGTGGCTCAATCCATCGAACTGCTCATCGACGAGGAGGCGCAAGCGCGTGTCCGTGACGTCTGGGGAGCACTCGACGCCATCGGCCTGCGCACCCCGGCGTCTGTCCACTGGTCCACCGCCCGCCCCCACTGCACCTTGCTCGCCGGCTCGGCGATCGATGAGTCGGGCGCCGCGCACTCCGGCATGGCCGCGGTGGCGCAACGCCTCCCCTTCTCCGTCCTTCTCGGTGCGCCCGTGGTCTTCTCGTCGCGGTCGACGTTCACCATCGCGGCGAGCGTCGTACCGTCGGCCGACCTCGTGAGTGTCCATGCGGCCGCGTACCGACTGTGTAGCGACGCAGTGATCGACCTCGGCTCGCATTGCGCCCCCGGATCCTGGACGCCGCACGTCACCATGGCGAGACGAGTGCCCGCCTCGGCGATCGCCGAGGCCGTCGCGTGTGTCGGTGAGCCGATCACCGCTCGCGTAAGCGCGATCCGACTGTGGAACGGCGAAACGAAGACGGAGACGGTGGTGACCGGCCGTGCCTGCTGATGATCCCCGACCCCCACGCATGCTCGGCGACGTGGACACCCCGACGAGCGAACGCGCGAACCGTTCGTGGTGGGACTCCGAAGCCGACGAGTACCACGGCGAGCACGGAGCGTTCATCGGCTCCACCACGCCGGGCGGCGAGTTCGTCTGGGGCCCGGAACGGCTACGCGAAGAGGATGTTCGACTTCTCGGCGACGTCGAGGGCCGAGACGTCCTCGAAGTCGGGTGCGGATCGGCTCCGTGCGCGCGGTGGCTTGCGGCACGCGGCGCACATGTCGTCGGGCTGGACGTGTCTGCCGGAATGCTCGCTCACGGTGTCGACGCGATGCGACTCGACGACCGCCGAGTCCCGCTCGTCCAGGCGGGCGCCGAGCACCTTCCGTTCGCCGACGCGTCGTTCGACATCGCGTGCTCGTCGTTCGGCGCGATACCGTTCGTCGCCGATTCTGCCCGCGCGATGCGTGAGGTCGCTCGTGTGCTGCGGCCCGGCGGCCGCTGGGTGTTCGCGACAAATCATCCGATGCGCTGGATGTTCCTCGACGATCCGGGGCCGGAGGGCCTCGTGGTCCGGCTGTCGTATTTCGACCGGACCCCGTACACCGAGGCCGACGACGACGGCGTGGTCACCTACGCCGAACACCATCGGACGATGGGCGATCGGATCCGCGAGATCGTCGCCGCGGGCCTCGTGCTCGACGACGTCGTCGAACCCGAGTGGCCGGACGACCTCGACCAGGAATGGGGCCAGTGGTCTCCGCTGCGCGGCGCCCACTTCCCCGGCACCGCCGTGTTCGTGACCCACAAGCCCGAGTGATCGGGTCGCGTGATCGGCGGCGTCGATGTCTTCGCGCGCTAGTCGAATAGCCGACTGCAGGTAGATCGCTACAGCAGCTTCGACAGGAAACTCTGGGTTCGTTCGTGCTGTGGATTCGCCAGGACGTCACGCGGGCGTCCCTTCTCTACGACGGCACCCGCGTCCATGAAGATCAGTTGGTCGGCCACCTCGCGGGCGAAGCCCATCTCGTGTGTGACGACGAGCATCGTCATCCCGTCTGCTGCCAGACCACGCATCACTTCGAGGACATCGCCGACGAGTTCCGGGTCGAGCGCAGACGTCGGCTCGTCGAAGAGCATCAGCTTCGGTTCCATCGCGAGTGCGCGAGCGATCGCCACCCGCTGCTGCTGTCCGCCCGACAACTGCGCCGGGTAGGCATCGGCCTTGTTGCGCAGTCCGACCTGATCGAGCAGCGCCATCGCATGCTCGGTGGCCGCCGCTTTCGACTTGCCGCCGACCAGCATCGGCGCCTCGATGATGTTGTTGACCACCGTGCGGTGCGGGAAGAGGTTGAAGTGCTGGAACACCATCCCGATGTCGCGACGCTGACGACCCGCGTCACGCGAGCTCAGTTCGTAGAGTTTGCCCGCCTTCTCCCGGTAGCCGATGAGGTCGCCGTCCACCAGGAGTCGTCCGGCATTCACTTTCTCCAGGTGGTTGACGCACCGCAGGAACGTCGACTTTCCCGAGCCGGACGGCCCGATCAAGCAGGCGACCTCCCCGCGCTGTACTTCGAGCGACACACCGTTGAGAACGTCCAGGGCGCCGAAGTTCTTGCAGACGCGGTCGGCCAGGACCATGGGAGTCACGTCGGCGTTCACTTGCCCTCCTCGACGATCGGTTGGTTCGCCGCGGCGAGCGCAGCCAGTTGCCTGCCCGACAGTTCGCGCGACGACCCCTTCGAATAGTGCTTCTCCAGGTAGTGCTGGCCGACCATGAGCACGCTCGTCACCACGAGGTACCACGTCGACGCGACGAGCAGCATCGGGATCGGCTGGAAGTTGACGCCGGAGATGTCGCGCTGACGGCCGAACAGATCCAGGGTGAACGGCACAGCCGACACGAGGCTCGTCGTCTTCAGCATCGAGATGACCTCGTTGCCAGTCGGTGGGATGATCACCCGCATCGCCTGCGGCAGCACGGTGCGCCGCATCGCCTGCCACCACGACATCCCGAGCGCCGTCGACGCCTCCATCTGTCCCTCGCCCACCGACGAGATTCCCGCACGGACGATCTCCGCCATGTAGGCCGCCTCATTCAACGCGAGTCCGACGACCGCGACGACGAAGACGTTCTTGAGGCTGAACTCCTGAATGTCGAGTTGAACGAACGTCGGCCCCCACGGAACGCCGAGGTTGACCGTCTGATAGATCGAACCGACCAGTCCCCACAGGACCAACTGAACGTAGACGGGAGTGCCTCGGAAGATCCACAGGTACACCCATGACGTCCACCGGAACACCGCGTTGGGCGACATCCGCATCACCGCGACCACGACGCCGAGGATGACGCCGAAGATCATCGACAACACGGTCAGCGCCAGCGTGTAGCCGACCCCCGACAGGATTCTCTGCTCGAACAGGTAGTCGCCGTACGTGCTCCACTGGTAGGCGTCGTTCGTCGCGGCGCCGTAGACGAACAGTGCGGCCAGGACGACGATGACGACGCCGACGACCCACTGCCCCGGGTGCTTGAGGGGAACAGCTTTGATGGGCGCCGGTGCGTCCGACGTGTGAATATCGGCCATCTGAGTTACTCCTCGGCCCCGTTGATCTGCGCTGTCTCGATCATTCCCGCCTGCACACCCCAATGTTCGGAGATCTTCCGGTACTGCCCGTCGTCGATCAGGTACTGCACTGCCTGTTGGACCGCCGCCGCGAGCTCGGACCCCTTTTTGATCGGGAACCCGTACGGCGCGGAGTCGTAAGTCGGTCCGACCTGTTCGAGTTGGCCGTCGGTCTTCTTGATCGCATACGCGGTGACCGGCGAGTCCGCGGAGAACGCGTCGACCTGGCCGAGCAGTGCAGCGTTGACGGCCTGATCCTGCGTGTCGAATGCCACCTTGACGATCGGTTCCGCACCCCGCGCCACGCACGCCTCGCTCTTCGCCGGGACCTCATCGGTGTCCTCCGTCGTCGACACCTGCACCCCGACGCGCAGCCCGCAGGCATCGTCGGGATCGACATCGCGTCCCGGTTTGGCCGCCCACTGGATGCCCGCCGTGTAGTAGGTGACGAAGTCGACCTGCTCCTCACGCTCGAGCGAATCGGTGAACGACGACATGCCCATGTGATAGCTGCCCGCCTGCACCGACGGGATGATCTTGTCGAAGTCCGACTGGGTGTACACGACCTTCAACCCGAGGACGGCGCCGATCGCGTCGACGAGATCGACGTCGTAGCCGATGATGTCGCCGTTGCGGTCTTTGAACTCGTTCGGTTGATACGGCGGGTTGGTTCCTACCTTGAGCACACCGCCCGCGCGGATCGCCGAAGGCACGAGAGCCGCGATCGCAGGCTGCTCCTCGACGTGGATGTCGATCGGCTTGGTGTCGAGCGCCGACTCGTCGACCACACAGCCCGACAGCACCAGGACTGCACACGCAGTCACGGCGCCGAACAGGCGCGAGCGCATCCGCATGCCGGGCATCCTCTCGTCGGTCTGGACGCAACCGTTCTTCTCGACGAATGTGTTGGTCCGAAGAACGAGTATGGCGGAACCGGTGTTGGCGACGCGCCGACGGGTCCCTCAACGGAACCGCGCCGAACCGACGTGCGTCTAACCGATATGGGCGACTTCGGGGAGATCGCGGCATTCCTGGCAGCACACGACGGCGTCGTCGGCGTTGGGCAGGCGCACGCCTGCGGCCTCAGTGACGGCGACATCAGGGGCAGGCTCAAGCGTGGCGAATGGCTCGCTCTGGCCCGAGGCGTCTACCGGTCGGCGGCGCACCCGCTCACCGAAGCCGCGATGGTCCGCGCCGCCGTGCTCTCCTACCGTGGAGTCGCCGATCGGACGACGGCAGCCTGGTGGCACGGAATGCTACGAGACCTGCCGTTGCGCATCACCCTGTCGACGCCGCATCGTCGGACCGCACCGGACTGGCCGATCGACGTGCTCGCGACCCGCCGTCGATACCAGCACGAATCCGTCACCGATGTCCTCGATCTGCCGGTCACCCGCAAGCCGCTGACCGCACTCATGGCTGCGGTCGACCCGCCGTCGGGCGCCGCGTTCCTCGACCGAATGCTCCAGAAGCGGACGGTGACTCTCGACGGCCTCTATCGCGCGATCGACGACAATGCCGGACTGCAGGGCATGGTCGCCGCGCGCCGCCTCCTGGCCGTCGCGGCCTCCGACAGCGAGTCGGACGCGGAACGTCTGTTCACGCGTCTCCTCGACGACTGGAGCGTGGTCGGCTGGGTGCAGCAGTATCCGGTCGGCGGCTGGCGGCTCGACTTCGCATGGCCGGAACTGAAGGTCGGGGTCGAGATCTCCGGCTGGGCATTTCATCGGGACACGAAGCGACACGGAAACGACCTGGCCAAAGCCAATTGGCTCCAACGAAACGGGTGGAGTGAGCTGCAGTACAACTGGCACATGCTCAACGACACGCCCGCCCAGTGCATTCAGGAGGTCATCGATCGGCTCACCGCGCGTTCTGCCGCGGCTGACTGGTGATGCCGCAAGAAACTGTGCGGTTGACGTTCACCAGGAACGACGGCGTCACAATATCGTGCACGGAATCGTCAGAGAGCTGCTGTGACCGCAGCGGTGAACTCCGTCGTCGACGCGGAACCACCCAGATCGGCAGTCGCGAGCCCGTCGGCGAGAACATGCGCGACCGCGGCGTCGATCGCGTCAGCCGCCCGCAGCGCCGACGTGGACGCCGACTGTTCGCCGTGCCACCGCACGAGCATCGCGATCGACGAGATCGTCGCGACCGGGTTCGCGACGTCGCGGCCCGCGATGTCCGGGGCCGCCCCGTGGACGGCTTGAGCCATCGCTCGATCGGCAGACGAATTGAGGGACGGCGCGAGACCGAGTGACCCGGACAGTTCCGCCGCGAGATCCGAGAGGATGTCGCCGAACAGGTTCTCGGTCACGATCACGTCGAAGTCGCCCGCACGCCGCACCAGGAGTGCGGCCATCGCGTCGACGTGCTCGGTGTCTACCCGAACGTCCGGGTACCGTTCGCCCACCTGCAGGCAGACATCCCGGAACAGCCCAGTCGTCATCCGGAGGACATTGGCCTTATGGACGACGGTGACGTGGCCGCGCCGACGTCGGGCTGCTTCGAACGCTTCGATCGCAATCCGCTCGGTCGCCGCCCGCGTGATCAGCCCCACCGACAGAGCGACGTCGGGCGTCGGCATGAACTCACCGCTGCCGACCGCCATGTTGCGGTCCGCGTACAGGCCCTCGCTGTTCTCGCGGACGATCAGCACGTCGATGCCCGGAGTCGTGGCCCGAACGCCCGTCACGGCCCGAGCCGGACGTAAGTTCGCGAACAGATCGAACTGCTTGCGCATCACCGCGCCGGGCGCCGGATGCCGCAGGTCCGCCGGATACGACGCGCTGTCGTGCGGGCCGACGAGCCACAGATCGAAGTCGGCGAGGGCCTCGAGCGTGCTCCCAGGCACCGGCGCACCGTGCGAATCGATCGCGGTCGCGCCGAACGGCAGTCGTACCGTCTGCAGCCCGGTCCCCTGCCGTTCGAGTGCGCGCTCGGCCACCGACAATGCAGCAGGCACCACCTCGGGGCCGATGCCGTCACCGTCGAGCACGGCGATCCTCAACGGTTCAGTCACGAGTGCGTCTCCTTGGTGCGATTAGGCCTCAGTGGGCGGCGGCGTCCCACGTCCGGCCGACGCCGACGGAGACTTCCAGCGGGACCGAGAGGGAGATCGCGTCGCCCATCTCCTCGCGGACGAGGGCTTCGATGGCATCACGTTCGCCGGTCGCGATGTCGAGGACCAGCTCGTCGTGCACCTGCAGCAGCATGCGCGAACGGTGTCCCTCGGACGTGAGTCGGCGCTGAACGTTGATCATCGCGACCTTGATGATGTCGGCTGCAGTGCCCTGGATCGGCGCGTTGAGTGCCATCCGTTCGGCGGACTGGCGACGCTGGAAGTTGTCGGAGTTCAGATCCGGCAGGTAGCGGCGACGACCGAACAGGGTCGCCGTGTACTCGTTGCGCCGCGCCTGTACGACGACGTCGTGCAGGTAGTCACGCACTCCGCCGAACCGGTCGAAGTACCGCTCCATCTGCTCCTTGGCCTCTTCGCGACCGATGCCCAGCTGGGCAGCCAACCCGTACGCGCTCAGCCCGTAAGCGAGTCCGTACGACATAGCCTTGACCCGCGAACGCATCTGCGGATCCACTTGGTCGACGGGTACGCCGAACGCGCGGGACCCGACGAAGTTGTGCAGGTCTTCCCCCGACCGGAACGCCTCGATGAGCCCCTCGTCCTCGGACAGATGCGCCATGATCCGCATCTCGATCTGCGAGTAGTCGGCAGTCATCAGAGTCTCGAACTCGACCGACTCCGCTCCCGGCGCCACTGCAGATCGTGGCCCGCTCGCTCCCGCTCCCGGCGCCACTGCAGATCGTGGCCCGCTCGCTCCCGCTCCCGGCGCCACCACGAAACCACCGCGGATCTGGCGTCCCGCCTCGGTACGGACCGGAATGTTCTGCAGGTTCGGATCCGTCGAAGACAGTCGGCCGGTCGCGGCGACGGTCTGGTTGAACGTCGTGTGGATGCGGCCGTCGTCGGCGACGGACTTCAGCAGACCGTCGACCGTCACCTTCAGCCGTGTCGCGTCACGATGCTCCAGCAGGAACTTGAGGAACGGGTGCTCGGTCTTCTCATACAATCCGGCGAGCGCATCGGCGTCGGTCGTGTACCCGGTCTTGGTCTTCTTGGTCTTCGGCATCTCGAGCTTGTCGAAAAGGATCGTCTGGAGTTGCTTCGGCGACCCCAGGTTGACCTGCTCCCCGATCACTTCGTACGCCGATTCGGCCGCGTCGCGGACCCGTTGCGCGAACTCCGACTCCAGGTCGGAGAAGTGCGCCGTGTCGACGCCGATTCCCACTGCCTCGAGATCGGCGAGCACGAAGGTCAGCGGCAACTCCATCTCGGTGAGCAGCGCAGTCGAGTCGATCCGCTCCAATTCGGTGTCGAGCGCGTCGGCGAGCTCGGCGACGGCACGCGCCGACAGCATCAACGATTCGGCGGCTCGCGCCGAATCGGCGTCGTCGTCGAGCAACGACAACTGCCCACCGTCGTCGACGCCGTCGTCGGCTTTGAGCTCACGCCGGAGATAGCGCAGCGCGAGGTCGTCGAGATTGAAGGAACGCTGTCCGGGCCGCACCAGATACGCGGCGAGCGAGGTGTCGGACGTGACGCCGTCGATCCTCCAGCCACGTCCACGCAGCGCGTGGACCGCCCATTTCGCCTCGTGGACGGCCTTGGGCACCGATGCGTCAGCGAGCCAGTCGGCGAGTGCCGCATCATCCGCCGCCGACATGGCGACCGGGTCGATGAACGCGCCCGCACCGTCGGCGGCAGCGATCGCGAGGCCGTCGACGTCCGAGCCGACGACCACCTGCTTGGCGTCGACAGCGATGCCCGACCGCCCGGTCCGCGCATGCGCGTCCAGCCACTGCGCGACCTCGTCCGCGGCCAGCTGCGCACCGTTGATCTCGATGCCTTCATCGGCTTCGGGCTCGGTCGAGGTCAGGGTCGAGAACAGTCGGTCGCGCAGCACCTTGAACTCGAGATCGTCGAACAGGGCGTGGATGCGGTCGCGATCCCACGCGTGCAGCTTCAACTCGTCGGGGCCTGCGGGGAGGTCCATGTCGCGGATCATCTCGGTGAGAGTCCGGTTCATCTGCACCGACGCCAGGTTCGCGCGCAGTGAGTCGCCCGTCTTTCCCCGGATCTCGTCGACATGGTGGACGAGCTGCTCGAGCGAGCCGTACTCCACGATCCACTTAGTCGCCGTCTTATCGCCGACCCCGGGGATACCGGGGAGGTTGTCGCTCTTGTCTCCACGCAAGGCCGCGAAGTCGGGATACTGCTCGGGGGTGAGCCCGTACTTCTTCTCGACCTCTTCGGGGGTGAACCGCGTCAGAACCGACACGCCGGTCTTCGGGTACAGCACCGTGATGTTCTCGTTGACGAGTTGCAGCGAGTCGCGGTCGCCGGTCACCACCAGCACGCGATAGCCCGCCGCGTCGGCCTGGGTCGCGAGCGTCGCGATGATGTCGTCGGCCTCGTAGCCTTCTACGGCCATCACCGGAATGCCCATCGCCGCGAGCACGTCCTTGGTGACGTCCACCTGACCGCGGAACTCGTCGGGAGATTTGCTGCGCTGCGCCTTGTACTCGGGGAACATCTCGGCGCGGAACGTCTTACGCGACACGTCGAACGCGGCCGCGATGTGTGTCGGCTCCTCGTCCCGCAACAGGTTGATGAGCATCGACGTGAAGCCGTAGACGGCGTTGGTGTGTTGCCCGGTGTTGGTCGTGAAATTCTCCGGCGGCAGGGCGAAGTAGGCCCGATAGGCCAACGAATGCCCGTCGAGCAGCATGAGGGTCGGTCGGGTCTCGGTCTTCTTCGCTGCACTCACATCAGTGAGTCTAGGGCGTGGTTCCGACAGGCCGGTCGGCAGTCAGCCGAGGGTCTCGACGACGACCTGCGCGACGGCTTTCATCGTGACGCGACGGTCCATCGCGTTGCGTTGGATCCACCGGAACGCGTCGGGTTCGGTGAGTTCCTGCTTGGCCATGAGCAGACCTTTGGCCTGTTCGACGAGCTTGCGGGTCTCGAAGCGCTCGGACATGTCGGCGACTTCGGCTTCGAGGAGTTTGAGTTCGCGGTACCGACTCAGCGCCACTTCGATCGCGGGCACGAGATCAGCCTGGGTGAACGGCTTCACGAGGTACGCCATCGCTCCCGCGTCCCGAGCGCGCTCGACGAACTCGCGCTGGCTGAATGCGGTGAGCATGACGACGGGAGCGAGTCGCTTCGATGCGATCTCGCTCGCCGCGTCGATGCCGTCACGGACGGGCATCTTGACGTCCATGATCACGAGATCGGGTCGGAGTTCCTCGGTGAGCTCGACGGCCACCTGCCCGTTCGGCGCCTCTCCGACGACGTCGTAACCCTCTTCGCGGAGCATCTCGATGAGATCCATGCGGATGAGCGAATCGTCCTCGGCGACGACGACCCGGCTCGCTTGTCCGGTAGTCGCTGTGTCGTCTGCCATCGCGCTCTCATCCTCGTCTGTCACGGTGAAATGTGCCCCGGGCCGGACTCGAACCGGCACCCCTTTCGAGACCGCATTTTGAGTGCGGCGCGTCTGCCTATTTCGCCACCGGGGCTGGTGGATCAGTGCGAGGTGAAAGTGTACTCGGTGACGCCGACCCTGCTCCAACTCGGGTCGAATGCGTTGCCCGACAGACGGACAACGACTCTGGACCCGCAGCACCCCGCATCGAGCAGTTCGCGCGGACGCCGTCGGGATCAGGTCGGCACGAGACTCGACGGAGACGAAGATAACCCTTATTGTTACCTGAGAGTCAGATCACGAGCAGGTGACGACAGCACACTCCTGTATTCCGTCTGACCTTTCGGGGAAGGTTTCTGAACAGGTGATCGCACCATTGCGCCGGACAGTCCGGCATCTCATGATTGCTCTCGTCGCAGCGACGACCGTCGTAGCCGGGGTCGGACTCGTGCCCGCGACGTCGTCGGACGCGAACGCCGACGTGTACGGCGCGCTCGGAGCGAAGTTGACGCGCACCCACGACGGTCCGCAGAAGTACTCGGGCTACTCGGTGAAACCGGACGTGCCGATCCGTATGAGTGACGGAACTGTGCTGCGGTCCAATGTGATCCGACCGACGAACCGGTCGGGAAAGCCGGTGTCCGCCAAGCTTCCCACCATCGTCACGATGACGCCGTACACGAAGATGGTGTCGGCTCTCGCGTCCGAGGTGATGAACTACCCGGTCCTGGTCCCCCAGCTCATCGATCTGCTGAACGGGATCAACGCACGCGGAACCTTCCTGTCCGGCTACAACGAGTTGATAGGCGCCCTGCGCGGCGGTCTGGTCAACACGTTCGCCTACGACCCGAAATTGGTGAAGAGCGGCTACAACATCGTCGTCGTCGACGTCCGCGGCACCGGTTTCTCCCAGGGCACGTGGCAGGTGTTCGGCGAGCGTGAGCGCAAAGACACCGTCGAGGTGGTCGACTGGGCCAAGAAGCAGAGCTGGGGCAACGGGAAGGTCGGCATGTCCGGCGTCTCGTACTCGGCGATCAACCAGTTGCAGGCCGCGTCCGACGATCCGGGCGCACTCGACGCGATCTTCCCAGTGGTGCCCGGCGCCGACCTCATTCAGGACGTGATCGCTCCGGGCGGCGGCGTCGGATTCGGCTTCCTCGTTCCGTGGCTCACCCTGGTCAACACGACGAAGCTGATTCCGAACGTGGCCTCGATGCTCAACGGCACGTTCGACTGGAAGTGGCTCGCGGACCGGGTGAAAGATCCGCTCACGTTTTTCGACGTCATGATCGAGGCGCTGACCACGAAGTCCCCGAAATCGTTGCGCGGCACCACCCGGCAGCTCGTCACTCCGGGGTCGGACCGTCGAACGTCGTACTTCACCGACGTCTCGGCGATCACGACGCCCACGTTCAGCATCGGCGGCTGGAACGACCTGTTCACCAACAGCGAGGCGCGCCTGCTGACCGGGTTGAGCAAGCTTCCCGATGCGAAGAAGAAGCTGATCATGGACGACGGCTACCACATCACGTCCAGCTCGAACTTCGGGCAGAAGGGCTACCCGCCGCGCATCGACGTGCTCGCCCGCGCCTGGTACGACAAGTGGCTCAAGGGAATCGACAACGGCATCGACCGGTATTCGCCCGCGACCCTGGCCTCCGAACCGAATGGCTGGTTCGTCCAGGGGAAGACCTATCCGCTCCCCGGACACACCTACGAGCGCCAGTATCTGTCCGGTCGGTCGTCGGGCACTGCGCGCACACCTGTCGCAGGCGACGGCTCGCTCTCTGCGGCCCGGCCGGCGGCACGCGCCACCCGCCAGGTGAAGCCGGGACTCTCGACGCTGTGCAGCCGCGACGCCGCACAGTCCGCAACCGGAATCACCGCGATCTTCGACTTCTGCGGCAAGGACTCGCGCGTCTCCGAGGTCGCTGCCCAGACCTTCACCTCGGCCCCGGTGTCGGCGGCGACGAGCATCAGCGGCACCCCCGTGGTCCATCTGCGTCAACGACTCAACGCCACCGACGGCTACTGGCACGCGACGGTCAACGTCGTCTCGCCGGACGGACGGTCGACGACGGTGTCGATGGGCCAGCTGATGGTGTCGCTTCGTGCGATGGACAAAGAGCGGAGTTCGTACGCGCCGAACGGCGACCTGACCGACGCGATCCCGAAGCTGTCGATCTCGGACTATCACAAGGTGAAGCCCGGGCAGACTCTCGACGTCGACATCCCGATGACGGCGACTCAGGCCAAGTTGCGCCCCGGGGACCGACTCCGCGTGGACATCTACGCCTTCAACTTCCCGAAGGCCGTCCCGCTCGGTCCTGAACTGTGGTCGTCCCAGTTACGTCCGCAGTACATCGAGATCGATCCCGCGCACCCGAGTTGGGTCAACGTCCCGGTGTCGCGGCCCATCAAGTGACTCGTCTGAGATGACGGCTCTGGAGATCGCCGTCCAGGACCCCGCAGGCGCGGAGAACGCCCGCGCAGGCGGGGCCGACCGGGTCGAGTTGTGTTCGGCGCTGGGTGCGACAGGTGGCCTCACCCCGACACTCGCCTCTGTCGAGGCGACTGTCGCGACCGGAGTCGAGGTCCACGCACTGGTCCGAACACGGCCGGGTGGTTTCGTCTACACCGCAGGCGAGATCGCGGTGATGGCCGCGGACATCGTCCATCTGGTCTCCGCGGGCGCCGCAGGCGTCGTTGTCGGCGCGTTGCATGACGACGGCTCGATAGACCGGGGCGCGACGGCCGTTCTGATCGCCGCTGCGCGTCAGTCGGGCGATGTCCAGGTCACGTTCCATCGCGCGCTGGATGCGGCAGCGGACCCGGTCGACGCACTGCGGGTCCTCGGCGGTCTCGGTGTGGACCGAGTGCTGACCTCCGGTGGTGCGAGAACGGCGTATGAAGGACGCGCCGTGCTGTCAGCACTCGTCGCGGCCGACACCGGCGTCCAGGTGATGGCGGGCGGTGGCGTGCGTCCAGGCGACATCGGTGCGCTCGTCGCTCTCGGCGTCGACGCCGTCCATCTGTCGGCCAAGGCTCTGGTCGACGATCCTGGATCGTCCGGCCCGGGCGGTGGGTCCGCGGCCGGCCTCGAGACGACGGATCCGGCGCTCGTCGCTGCCGCTCGCCGAGCGCTCCGGTAGTCGGACGGGACCGCCCTATGCGAACAGGTAAGTGAGGGACCGCCCTATGCGAACAGGTAAGTGAGGGACCGCCTTATGCGAACAGGTAGCCGCCCTTGAGTGCGGCGGCGCCGACCACTTGGCGGTAGCTGTCACCGATGCGCACTACGTAGGCGTCGACCACCGGGAGATCGCGGATCTCGAACTCGGCGAGGCACGTGTCGCCGGTGAGGACGGCCAGGCGGGACAGGCGCGTGACGGCGAGCGGTTCGTCGCGCGGCGACGCGCCGCTTGTCGCGTCGAAGACCGCAACGCTGTCGCCGAACGCCACCGGGATCGATCCCGCGACGGCTCGCGTCCCGCAGTCGACGGCGACGCCGCCGACCGCCGTCATCGTCGACCGTTGGTGGAAGCCCTCGACCACCGCGAGTGTCCCGGCCACCAGCGCGGCGAGCACAACGACCACGCTCGCGATCCGGATCGGCCACTTGTAGCTTCGCTGCCAGCGTTTCGGTTTCACCGGCGGGCCGGGCGGCAGATGGAACCGGACGTCGGGAGCCTGGAAGTCGGACACGGTCACGAGCGCGGTGGGAAGTACTTGATCAATGCCTCTTGCACGACGGACGCAGCCAGCGCCCCGTCACGGGTGAAGACACGGCCGGACCCGATGCCGCGCGAACCGGCTGCCACCGGCGACTCGGTCGCGTACAGCAGCCACTCGTCGAATCGGAATTCACGGTGGAACCACATCGAATGGTTGACCGTGGCCGCGAACAGCCGGTCGAATCCCCAGGACAGCCCGTGCGTAGTGATGATCGAGTCCAGGACCGTCGTGTCCGACGAGTACGCGAGCGCGGCGACGTGCAGGAGCGGATCGTCGGGCATCGTGCCGTCGGTCTTCATCCACGCCCGGTTGTGATTGAGGTTCTCGCCGGTGCCCTTCAGTTTCCAGGCAGGCGCGTTGACGAACCGGATGTCGATCGGGTGGAGGGCGTTCACGAACGCCTCGACGGTCTCTTCGTACCCTTCGAAGTGCTCACTGATGGGCGGCAGACTCTCGGGGTACTCGACTTCGGGAATGTCCACGGCGTGTTCGAGGCCCGCCGCGTTGTTCTGGAATGCGACGAGCATCGTGAAGATCACTTCGTCGTCTTGAATCGCGGTGACCTGACGGTTGGCGAACGGTCTGCCGTCGCGGAACCGGTCGACGTGGTACTCGAGGGGCTTCGTCACATCACCGCCGCGGACGAAGTGCGCGTTCACTGCGTGGACCGGCGGGCTGCCCTTGACCAGGGTGCGGCCCGCGGCGACGATGCCCTGGCCGAGTAGTTGACCACCGAAGGTCCGCGAGTTGACCTGCTCGGGGTGGTGCCCGATGAACAGGTCGTCGTCGGCCCGTTCCAGGTCGAGCAGTGCAAGCAGGGTCTGCAGGTCGGCCGACTGCTCGGCCGCCAGGGAATCTCCAGCGGTGTCTGTACTCATAGGTCTCCACCATATGCGACGCGCGCCGCCCGGTGACCGGGCGGCGCGCGACGTCAGCGACAGCGAGGAGGAGCCGTGGCTGTGTCAGTGGTCCTGTTCGCCGATGCGGTGCACGTGCACGAAGTTGGTCGAACCGATCACCGACGCCGGAGCGCCTGCGACGATGACGACGGTGTCGCCTCGCTGCAGTCTGCCGTTGGCGGTGAGGACTTCGTCGACCTGGTCGATCATGGCGTCGGTGTTCTTCATGCGGGGCACGAGGACTGCGTCGGCACCCCAGCTGAGGGCGAGTTGGTTCCGGGTCGCCTCGGTCGCGGTGAACGCGAGCAGCGGAATCCGCGAGTGCAGTCGCGCGACGCGGCGCAGGGTGTCGCCGGACTCGGTGAACGTGATGATCGCGGCCGCGTTGAGTCGCTCGGCGATGTCGCGCGCGGCGTAGGTGACGATGCCGCGGCGGGTGCGCGGGACGTGCGTCAGCACGGGAACGTCTCGAGTTCCCTCTTCGACCGCCGTGACGATGCGCGACATGGTCTGCACCGTCTCATTCGGATATTTGCCGACTGACGTCTCGCCGGAGAGCATCACGGCGTCGGCGCCGTCGAGGACTGCGTTGGCGACGTCGGAGGCCTCCGCTCGGGTCGGACGAGAGTTCTCGATCATCGAATCGAGCATCTGCGTCGCGACGATGACCGGCTTGGCGTTCTCCCGCGCCATCTGGATGGCGCGCTTCTGCACGAGTGGCACCTGCTCGAGCGGCATCTCGACGCCCAGGTCACCGCGCGCGACCATGATCGCGTCGAATGCGAGGACGATCGCCTCGAGGTTGTCGATCGCCTCCGGCTTCTCGAGCTTCGCGATCACCGGCACCCGGTCGCCGACCCGATCCATCACCTCGTGGACGAGTTCGATGTCGGCGGGACTCCGGACGAACGAGAGCGCGACCAGGTCGACGCCGAGTTCGAGCGCGAACTCGAGGTCCGCGATGTCCTTCTCCGACATCGCGGGCACCGAGATGTTCATGCCCGGCATCGACAGGCCCTTGTTGTTGCTGACCGTGCCGCCTTCGGTGACCAGGCAGACCACGTCGTTGCCGTCGACGTGATCGACGGTCAGACCGACCTTGCCGTCGTCGACGAGAAGCCGGTCACCCGGTCGGGCGTCCTCGGCGAGGTGCGCGTATGTGGTCGACACGCGGTCGTGGTTGCCGATCACATCGTCGACGGTGATCCGGACCTGCTCGCCGTCGTTCCAGTCGACCGCACCGTTGGGACGACCGTTGTCCTCGAACTTGCCGAGACGGATCTTCGGGCCTTGAAGATCGGCGAGAACACCCACGGCCTGGCCGGTGTTCACACTCGCCGCGCGAACCGCCTCGTAGACACTGCGATGGTCGCTGTGCGCGCCATGGCTGAAATTCATACGGGCGACATTCATTCCGCACTCGACGAGTGCGGTGATCCCTTCTTCGGTGTTAGTAGCGGGTCCCAGAGTACAAACGATCTTGGTTCGACGAGTCACCGCACAAGGCTATCCGGCGCGCGCACACATTTCGAACCTACTGGCGGGTAAAACGTTTGGTTAACCTCGCGTTCGCCCGCGGATGCCAGTCAGTCGTCGTTCTCGCTGGACTTGTCGCGATCGCGCGACCGGATCTCCATGGCGCCGAGTTCGTGTCCCGACGTGTGTTCGACGACGGAGATCTCGTCGAAATCGAACCCCTCGAGGTTCGACACGACCGTGTATCCCGGCCCCGGCTCGCCCCCCGTGTCATCCGCATCGGTGGCGTCCGCATCGGTGGCGTCCGCGTCGGTGGCCTCGCCGTCGGCGCCATCGCCAGCAGGCGTCTCGGCGGTGTCGGGTTCCGCAGTGTCGGCTGTGTCCGCAGTGTCGGCTGCGTCGGATTCCGGTGCCACTGGCCCAGATTCCCCGAACTCAGGTCCGACAGGCTCCGTGTCGGCGATCCCCTGCTCAGACTCGTCGGACTCTGCAGCCTCAGGTTCTGCGGTCTCAGATTCCGCGGTCTCAGATTCCGCGGTCTCAGAGTCTGCGGTCTCAGGCGCCAAGTCTTCATCGTCACCGGTCCCGACGGCAGAGGCTGCGTCGTCGCCAAGCATCTCGCCGTCTGTGTCATGGTCGCCGGCGTCATGGCCATCGGTGTCATGGTCGTCGATCGCGTGGTCGTCGGTCTCGTCGGAGGTCTCCGGTTCCGATTCCGTCGGATCAGCGTCGTCGTCAGCGTCTGACGTCAACGCAGTCGCCCCGGCAATCGTCCCGACGCCTGCTGCCGCCGCCGCTACACCGGCGGAGGAGCCGGCGTCATTGTCGTTAGCGGACTCTTCATCGACTGGTGCTGCCCACTCGCTGTCTTCGTCCCCATCGTCCCGGTCGTCCCAGTCGTCCCCGTCGTCCCCGTCTTCCCCGTCTTCCCCGTCGTCGATGACCGCAAAGCCCTGGTCGTCGTCTTCCTCGTCGTCAGAGTCGTACTCGTCCTCGTCGTCAAACCCGCCTGCGTCGTACGCGTCGTCCTCGTCGTCGTCCAACTCGGCCGAGACGTAGCCGAGGTGCCCTTCGGCGGCGAGTTCTTCGGCTCGGTCGGGCCAGAACATCGACAAGCCCTTCTCACGCCCGCGGGGCGCCAGCATGACGTACAACGCGGCGCCGAGGAACACGAGAGCGGAGACCAGGACGTTGACGCGCAGGCCGAGGATGTGGGTGGCCTCGTCGCTGCGCATCATCTCGATGCCGAACCGTCCGACGCAGTAACCCGCGACGTACAGCGCGAACAGACGTCCGTGGCCGATCTGGAAACGCCGATCCACGAACACCAGCAGTGCGACGATGAGCAGATTCCAAATCAGCTCGTACAGA
Organism: Gordonia zhenghanii; assembly: GCF_021738965.1. Lineage (GTDB taxonomy): Bacteria > Actinomycetota > Actinomycetes > Mycobacteriales > Mycobacteriaceae > Gordonia > Gordonia zhenghanii. The sequence continues at coordinate 65,743 of NZ_JAKKOQ010000008.1, forward strand.
AACGTCGGGTGTGCCACTTCGAGCACGTTGCCGTTCGAGACACCGTCGATGACGGCGATGCCGCTGCGCCCGGTGTCGGGGTCGACGCGCTCGAACAGTTCCAGCCCCCACGGGACCGTCGTCGGTTCGCCGAACAGTTCCTGGTTGAAGTAGTTGCCCAGCCTGCCGATGGCCTGCGCCGCGAGGATTGCGGGCGCGATCGCGTCGCCGAACGGCGGGAGCTTGATCCGCTTCCAACGGCAGCCGATCCAGCCCCCGACGGCGCCGAACGCCACGGCGCCCCAGATGCCCAATCCGCCGTCCCACACTTGAAAGACGGCCGCGAGGCCTTTGCCGTCGTCGCCGAAGTATCGCCACCAGTCGGTGATGACGTGATAGATCCGGCCACCGATCAGACCGAACGGAACTGCGATCAGTGCGACGTCGAGGACGTCGCCCGGGCGGCCGCCTCGTGCCTGCCACCGTCGGTCGCTCCACCAGACGGCGACGACGATGCCGATGATGATGCACAGCGCGTACGCGCGGAGCGGGAAGGGGCCGAGATTCCACACGCCTTGCGGCGGGCTCGGTAGGTACGCGAGAACGTGTCCGGCAGTCACACGTGCCACAGTAGTGCACCGGGTGGGACCTTCGGCGAACGTGACCCCACGTCAGGTCGGACTCGAGCGCGGATAGTCAGGCGCCGGAGCGGCGGACGCCCTGCGCCAGGTCGTCCACCAGGGCAGCGACGGCTGGCTGTCCTTCGTCTGCGGCCGACACGATGGCCGAGCCGACGATCACACCGTCCGCGTACGCGCCGATCTCGGCAGCCTGGTCGCCGTTGCGGACGCCTAGCCCGACGCCGATCGGGATGTCCGAGTGCTCGCGGACGCGGGCGCACAGTTCCGGAGCCAGGTTCGACACCGACGATCGAGCGCCGGTCACGCCCATCGTCGACGCCGCATACACGAAACCGCGGCAAGCGTCGACAGTCGACGCGAGCCGCTCCGGAGTCGACGACGGAGCGACGAGATAGATCCGGTCCAGATCGTGGGCGTCGGACGCGGCGTGCCATGCGGCACCCTCCTCCGGGATCAGATCCGGCGTGATGACGCCGACACCGCCCGCAGCGGCCAGATCACGCGAGAACGCGTCGACGCCGTATCGGAGGATCAGGTTCCAGTAGCTCATCACGACCGGCGCGGCGCCCGCGGCGGCCACTGCCTCGGCCGCGGCGAACACGTCACGGACGCGAGTTCCGCCCGCGAGTGCGTGGACGGCCGCCTTGGCGATCGTCGGTCCGTCCATCACCGGGTCCGAATACGGGATGCCGATCTCGACGATGTCGCAGCCCGACGACACCATGGTGCGCAGTGTCTCCAACGACGTCGACAGGTCCGGATATCCGACCGGGAAGTACCCGATCAACGCACTGCGATTCTCTGCGCGGCACGCGGCGAAGGTGTCGCCGAGGCGGCTGCTCGTTGCGGTGTTCACTTGTCGCCCCCTGCGATAGCTGCTGCGTACTCGGTCTCCGACTGCGGTTTGCCGTACAACCCGAACCACGTCGCGGCGGTGTCCACGTCTTTGTCGCCACGACCGGACAGGTTGACGACGATGATCGCGCCCTCCCCCAGTTCCTGCCCCAACTTGAGGGCGCCAGCGACGGCGTGCGCGGACTCGATCGCCGGGATGATCCCTTCACGGCGGGACAGCAGCTTCAGCGCGTCCATCGCTTCGGTGTCGGTGATCGGGCGGTACTCGGCTCGTCCGATGTCCTTCAGGTACGCATGCTCGGGACCGACTCCCGGATAGTCCAGACCTGCGGAGATCGAATGCGACTCGACGGTCTGGCCGTCCTCGTCCTGCAACAGGTACGAGTAGGCGCCTTGGAACGCTCCGGGGGTGCCGCCGGTGAAGGTCGCGGCGTGCCGTCCGGTCTCGACGCCGTCGCCTGCCGCCTCGAAGCCGACGAGTCGGACGTCGGCGTCGTCGATGAACGGATGGAAGATGCCGATCGCATTCGACCCGCCGCCCACGCATGCGACGACTGCTTCCGGGAGCGCACCGGTCTTCTCCTGGACCTGACGCCGAGCCTCCATGCCGATGATCCGCTGGAAATCGCGGACGAGCATGGGAAACGGGTGCGGTCCGGCCGCTGTGCCGAAGCAGTAGTAGGTGGTGTCGGCGTTGGTCACCCAGTCGCGCAGCGCCTCGTTGATGGCGTCTTTCAAGGTCGCCGACCCGGACTCGACGGCGACGACCGTCGCACCCAGCAATTGCATGCGGGCGACGTTGAGCGCCTGGCGTTCGGTGTCGACACGTCCCATGTAGATCAGGCAGTCGAGGCCGAGGAGCGCACAGGCGGTTGCGGTCGCGACACCGTGCTGGCCCGCACCGGTCTCGGCGATGACCCGCTTCTTGCCCATCTTCTGCGCGAGGAGCGCTTGACCGAGCACGTTGTTGATCTTGTGCGAGCCGGTGTGGTTGAGGTCCTCGCGCTTGAGGAACAGTCGCGCGCCGCCCGCCAGCTCGCTCATCCGTTCGGCTTCGTACAACGGCGAGGGACGTCCCGCGTAGTCACGCTGGAGACGGTCGAGTTCGTCGAGGAACTCCCGATCGCTGCGCAGCTTCTCGTACGTGGCGGTGACCTCGTCGATCACCGCCATCAACGCTTCGGGGACGTGTCTGCCGCCGTAGACGCCCCAGTGGCCGCTCTCGTCGGGTCCGATCGGCGCGACGTTCGCGACGCCGTCACTGGCCTTGGGGAAGTCGGTCTGGTCGGTCACGGGTTCAATCATCCTCGTCTAAGTCGCGGAACGGCAATCGAATATCGGGTCAGCGACGCTGGTCGAGACAGCAACGCTCGTCGACCGCCGTCGAGACAGCAACGCTGGTCGAGCGGAGTCGAGGCCCACGGCGAACCTCAGCGGGACGGCTTCGGGCACGACGGATGCGCGCCGGCCGTCACCAGGTCGGATACCGCTACTCGCGGATCGCCGGAGGTCACGAGTCCTTCGCCGACCAGGACTGCGTCGGCTCCCGCACCGGCGTAAGCGAGCAGATCCGCAGTTCCGCGGACACCGGATTCGGCGACGCGCACGATGTCGGACGGCAGTCCTGGAACGATGCGCGAGAACACGTCACGGTCGACCTGCAGGGTCTTGAGGTCACGAGCGTTGACACCGACGACAGTGGCTCCGGCTTCGAGTGCACGGTCGGCTTCGGCCTCGGTGTGGACTTCGACGAGCGCCGTCATGCCGAGCGATTCGACACGGTCGAGCAACGACGCCAGGGCCTGTTGCTCGAGCGCTGCGACGATCAGCAGGACGACGTCCGCGCCGTGGGCACGAGCTTCGTGGATCTGGTATGGGCCGACGATGAAGTCCTTGCGGAGCACCGGGATGTCGACTGCGGCACGGACAGCGTCGAGATCGGCGAGCGATCCGTTGAACCGTCGTTCCTCGGTGAGCACGCTGATGACGCGCGCTCCCCCGTCTTCGTAGGCCTTCGCCAGTTCGGCCGGGTCGGCGATGTTGGAGAGCTGCCCTTTGGACGGACTCGATCGCTTGACTTCGGCGATGACCGCGATGTCCGGCTGCCGTAACGCGGCGGTGGCGTCGCGCGGCTCGGGAGCCTTCGCGGCGAGGGCCTTCACGGCGGCGAGATCGAGGACGGCTTCGCGCGCCGCGACGTCCGCCTTGACCCCGTCGATGATGGAATCGAGCACTGACTGTTCGCTCACTATGACGCCCCTTTCTCGCGCTGTGTCTCAAGAGTAGGCAAGTAGTCCAGAGGTCCGCTGCGCGGGGTGTCCTCGGCTCGAACGACACGATCGGTGGCGATGTCGGACGACGACGCTAGTGTGCGATGTATGCCGTGGACACAAGAGAAGGTGCTCGCCGCCGCACCGGACTCGTCGTCGGTGGCCGCCGGGCGCAAACTCGCCACTCCCGGTCCGTGGTCGTCGACCGGCAGCACCGATGAGCTGCTGTGGGGGTCGTGCCAAGGGAGCGGCAAGAAGCCATACCAGGTGAGCATCGACCTGACTGGACCCGCGTATCGCTGTTCGTGCCCGAGTCGGAAGTTCCCGTGCAAGCATGCGATCGCGTTGCTCCTGCTGTGGTCGGCGGGCGCGATCGACGGCGGCGAGGTCGCCGCCTTCGCAGCCGACTGGGCGTCGGATCGGGCAGAGCGGTCGGCACGCGCCGACAGACCGACCGCGGCGCCTGATCCCGAAGCTCAGGCGGCACGTCGTGCCGAACGGCTGGCGACGATGGACGCCGGTGTCGCCGACTTCGTCCAGTGGCTCGCCGATCTCGCGCGAGGCGGGCTGTCGCAGGCGCTGCGCCGCCCGGTGGCCTGGTGGGAGGCCGCGGCCGCGCGCCTGGTGGACGGTCAGCTCCCGGGCCTGGCCGAACGAGTCCGAGACACCGGAGCCGACGCCGCGCGCGGACTCGACGCTGCCGAACTTCTTCAGCGTGTCGGCGTGTGGTGGATGCTCGTGCGGGCATGGGGTCGCCGCGACCTCCTCTCCCCTGAGTCCGTCGCCGACTTGTATGCCGCAGTTGGCCTTCCGACACCGACCTCGCTCGTCCGCGACGGCGAGAGACGAAGCGGCGTGTGGACCGTGCTCGGCGCGCACCGCGACGAGAAGGGGCGACTCTCACAGCAGCGGACATGGCTACGCGGCGACGACGGCGAGATCGTCATGACGTTGGAGACGGCTGGTCCCGGCCAGAGTCTCGGTGTGCCGCAGTTGGCGGGGGCCCGCCTCGCCGCCGAGATCGCCCTGTATCCGGGGCACCGGCCTCGGCGAGCTCTGTTCGTCGACCCGCCGGAGGTTCTCGAGCCCGCGGCGTCCTTGGGGTCCGGCGGCAGCGTCGACGACGCACTCGCCGCTGCGGCGGCCGCGCTGGCAACGGTGCCGTGGCGTGATCGGCACCCGGTCTGCATCGACGACGTCGCCATGGCGGGCGATGCCTTCGATCATGTCGTCGACTCGGCGGGCTCGGCGATCCGTCTCACGCCGGACACTCCGACCCGAGCGCTCCTCGCAGCGACTGGCGGGCATGCCGATCAGCTGTTCGGTGAACTGGACGGCGGGCTGCTGCGAGCACTCACCGTGATCGAGGGCGGCGAGGTGACCGTTCTATGAGCGGGTCGATCCCTGCGCCCGTCGCCGTCGCGGCGTGGTCGGACGAGTTGTTGTCAGCGGCTGTCCTCGGCACGGACCGTCGCCCGGCACCGACGCCCCCACCGGTCCTCGGCACGGGCGACCCCGACCTCGACCCGGCCCAGGCACTGCTCACGCAGGCCTCGCTCGCTGCGGCGATCGACCGGGGCGGCCGGACAGCCGTCCGCGCGACAGCGATCTCCGCGGCTCCCGCCGAGCACCAACCGCTTGCGCCCCCTCGCGCCGTACAGGTTCTCCGGATGCTCGTCGAGACGCCGCCGTCGCCGCCGGACATGCGCTTCGCGCTTCTCGATCGGTGGCTGACGACCGCTGCAGCACACGGCGTTCGAGTGCCTGCCGGGCAACTGCCCGTCCTACTCGCTCTCGCCGGGACGCGACCCGAACTGCAGTCTGCGTTGCGTGGGGCGTGGGGCGAGCGCGGCCGATGGCTCGCCACGCTCACAGACACACCGTCGAGCCCGCACCCCTCCCCCCAGGCGCCGCCGACAGATGTTCGGGACGGCCTCGCCGAGCGGTGGGCGGCGATGCCTGCGCGTACCAAGGAACAGACACTCAACGAGCTGCGAGCCGGATTGTCCGAGGCAGACGAGCCGTTCGTGGAGGGTTGTCTCGACGAGAAGTCGGCGCGGGTCCGCGACGCCGCGCGGTCGCTGCTGCGATCACTGCCCACGAGCCGCTACTCGCAGCGGATGGCGCAGCGACTCCGTTCGCTCGTCACCGTCGAACACCCCGGCATGGCCCGTCGACTCGCGACATTCGGCTCGGACGGGCCGCTCACCGTCCGCGTCGACCCGCCTCGCGAACTCGACGACGCAGCCGTCCGCGATGGGCTGCCGAAGCTCGCAGCGGACGCCGACCGTTCGTCTGCGATGCGCGCCGTCGTCGCCGACGCACCACTGACCACGTGGACGACGATCGCCGGAGCTTCGCCGGCCCAGATCGTCGAGGCCGTCGTCGCCGACACCACCGTGCGCGACTCGCTGGTCCGCGCCGCGGCGGCGCAGCGCGAGATGGAGTGGGCGGCCGCACTCCTCGAACATGTCCGAGCGCCGGACCTCATCGCGGTACTCGAGCCAGAGCAACGGGAACGCTTCGTTCTGGCCAGACTCCCGAAAGAGTCGGACGTCGAGTTCGGCCACCTCCTGAGCATGGCGCCGACGCCGTGGAGTCCGGCGATCGCCAACGCCCTCCTCGATCGACTCGACCGCCCGGTGTCCGCCCGAAACGGGCGGACGTCCGGAATCCTCGTGACGGCCGGCGACGCCGTCCACGTTCCCGCCGCCGTCCTGCCACGTGTCCAGTCGATGCTCGACGCAGCCGACAACCATCCAGGCGACACCGACCCCAAGCACGCGCGGCTCAGAGCGCAGCGGACCACGTTGCTGCGTACAGCCGTCACCTTCCACGCATATGTCCGATCCATCCAGGAGGCCTTCGCATGACCGGCATCGACCCGACCACGACTGGGACGTCAGAGACAGGGATTCGTGACGAGGTGGTGCGCGCCCACGCCGAGCAGCAGTTCGCCGACGAGCTGACCGCCCTGCGCAACGTCGACGACCGGCCGCGCCCACCACGTTGGGCGATGTCGCCGTGGGCGGTCTCGACCTATCTGCTGGGCGGCGAGTTACGCGACGGAACTGTGATCACCCCCAAGTACATCGGCAGCCGCCGCCTCATCGAGATCGCCGTCGCATCGCTCGCCACCGACCGAGCGCTCCTACTCCTCGGCGTTCCCGGCACCGCGAAGTCGTGGGTGAGCGAACATCTGGCGGCGGCCGTCAGCGGCGACTCGACCCTCGTCGTCCAAGGAACCGCCGGTACCAGCGAGGAGACCATCCGGTACGGCTGGAACTACGCGAGCCTGTTGGCGCACGGCCCGTCGGCCGACGCCCTCGTCCCCGGCCCGGTGATGCGCGCGATGCAGTCCGGCGCCATCGCACGCATCGAGGAACTGACGCGGATCCCGGCCGACGTCCAGGACTCACTGATCACGATCCTCTCGGAGAAGACCCTGCCCGTCCCGGAACTCGACACCGAAGTTCAGGCGCGCCGCGGGTTCAACGTGATCGCGACCGCCAACAACCGCGACAAGGGCGTGAACGACCTGTCGTCCGCGCTGCGGCGTCGCTTCACCACAGTCGTCCTCCCTCTGCCGGACTCACTCGCCGACGAGGTCGACATCGTCACGCGCCGTGTCACAAGCCTCGGCGCATCCCTCGATCTGCCCGCCGACCTCGAGTCGCTCAGCGAGATCAGCCGTGTGGTCACCGTGATGCGCGAACTGCGGTCCGGGCTGACGGCCGACGGCCGCACCACCATCAAGTCGCCGAGCTCCACGCTGTCGACCGCCGAGGCGATCTCCGTCGTCACGAGCGGGCTGAGTCTGGCCGCACACTTCGGCGACGGCGTAGTGGGAGCCGACGACGTCGCAGCCGGTCTACTCGGGGCCGTCGTCAAGGATCCGGTACAGGACGCCGTCGTCTGGGACGAGTACCTGGAGACCGTCGTCCGCGGACGTGAAGGCTGGGACGACCTGTACCGGGCGTGTCGTGACCTCGGATCAGCTCCGACGGGACGCGCGTGACCGGTCACCAGATCGTCCCCGGTGTGCATGTCCCCGGTGTGCATGTCCTCGGGATCCGTCATCACGGTCCGGGGTCGGCGGAGTCCGTCGCCGCCGCGCTCGACGAGCTACGCCCGGACGCCGTGCTCGTCGAAGGCCCACCGGAGCTGACGCCGATCCTGCCGCTGCTCGCCGACCCGCAGACGGTCCCGCCAGTGGCCGGTCTGGTGTACGCCGCCGATGAGCCGCGCCGCGCCGCGTTCTATCCGCTCGCTGCGTTCTCACCCGAATGGGTCGCCACCCGGTGGGCGCTGCACGCGAGCGTGGACGTCGCGTGGATCGACTTGCCTGCAGCGACGTCACTGGCGATCCGCGCGGCTGTAGAGGATCACCAGAATCAGGGCCCGTCCGAGTCCGACGACGTCCCCGACGAGAAGATCACTGACGAGACGATCACCGATCCGATCGGCGCCCTCGCGGAGGCGGCAGGCTACGACGACCCGGAACGCTGGTGGGAGGACGCCGTCGAGCACCGTTCTGGAAGTGCGGTCGACCGGTTCACCGGCCTGCGCGAGGCGATCGCCGAACTCCGCCGCGACGAACCTGCGCCTGCCGCGCTCGTCGACGACGAGAAGGTCCTCGACACCCGCTCTGCGGCAACGCCGACGGGTGCGGCGACGACCGCGGTCCGCGAAGCCGCGATGCGCAAAGCGGTGCGGGCCGCTGTCAAAGCGGGAGCACAGCGAGTCGCCGTCGTCTGCGGCGCCTGGCATGCACCCGCCGTCGATCTCGCACACGGACCGTCCGCTGCCGCCGACAACCGACTGCTGCGCGGACTACCGAAGACCAAGGTCGCCGCGGCGTGGGTCCCATGGACTGCCGGGCGACTGTCCTACGAATCCGGATACGGGGCGGGCGTCACCTCCCCGGGCTGGTATCGCCACCTCTACGACAGCCGTGCTCGGGGCGACTCCCCGGACACCGCGGCCGCTGCGTGGCTGGTGCGTACCGCCCGCGAACTGCGCGAACAGGGTATCGCCGCATCGCCCGCAGCGGTCGTCGACGCCACCCGCGTCGCCCGCACACTCGCCACGCTGCGGGGCCGTCCGCATCCGGGCCTCGCTGAACTCGACGACGCCTCGTTAGCGGTCCTCGCCGACGGCGATCGGACTCCGTTGCGCCTCGTGCACGAGAATCTCGTCGTCGGCCACGACATCGGAGCCGTGCCCGACGACGCACCGATGATCCCGTTGGCCGCGGACCTGCAGCGCCGCCAACGCGCGTGTCGGCTGAAGCCGTCGGCCGCTGCGAAGACGGTGACCCTCGACTTGAGAACCGAAGCCGGCCGGGCACGGTCGACTCTATTGCATCGGCTGAGGCTCCTCGGCGTCGACTGGGGTCAACTCGCCGACGTCGGCCGGACCACCGGCACGTTCAAGGAGGCGTGGGAACTAGCCTGGGACCCGGCGCTCTCGATCGCTGTCGTCGAAGCCGGGATGCACGGAACGACCGTCGCGTCCGCTGCGGCCGCGAAGGTCGCAGCCGATGCCCGCGAGGCGACCCGACTGCCTGCGCTGTCCGAACTGGTCGACGCCTGCCTGCTCGCCGACCTACCGACACACGACGTGGTCGCCGCACTCGCCGATCGGGCCGCGACGCACGCCGAAGTCGCCGAACTCCTGGCCGCCGTCGAGCCGCTCGCCCGTGTCTGCCGGTACGGCAACGTCCGCGACGTCGACACCGGCGACGTCCGTCATGTCATGGAGGCCACCGCGATTCGCGCCGCCGTCGGACTACCCTCGTCGGCCGTCGCGCTCGCCGACGACGCCGCCCTGGCTCTACGCGACTCGATCGAGGCCGCGCACCGCGGCCTGATGCTGCTCGCCGACCCCGATCTGTCCGACCGCTGGTTCCGAGCCCTCACCGAGGTCACGGCGCGCGATGCGACGCCGGGACTCGTCGGCGGTCGAGCGACTCGGATACTGCTCGACGCGGGGCGCATCGATCGCGACGTCGTCGAGGAACAGATGAGCCGGACGCTGTCCACCGCGTCCGACCCGACTGACGCCGCGGGATGGCTCGACGGCTTCCTGACCGGCGACGCCATGATCTTGATCCACGACGCTGCGCTTCTCGCGGTGGTGGACGACTGGTTCGCTCACGTCTCGACCGACGTGTTCGACGATCTGTTGCCGTTGCTGCGCCGAACGTTCGCCGAGTTCAGCACCTCCGAGCGCCGCAACATCGGCCGTGCGTTGTCGCGCCGCGCCGACGACCAGACCGACACCCGAGCGATCGACTGGAACCGTGCCGCGCCGGCGTACGCAGCGACTGCACACCTCATCGGATGGGAGAGCGCATGACCGACACCGACGACCGACTGACCCGGTGGCGGCTCGTACTCGGCGGTGACGACGCCGACGGGGTCGGCATCGACCGCGCATCGATGTCCGCTGCGGACGCCGGCCGCGACCGCGTCCTCGGCGATCTGTACGACGCGCCGCGGCGCGGTGGGCTCGGCGGCTCGCAGCCTCGAGTGTCGCGGTGGCTCGGCGACATCCGCACCTATTTCCCGTCGTCGGTGGTGCAGGTAATGCAGTCGGACGCGATGGATCGCCTCGGACTCCGACGTCTCCTGTTGGAGCCGGAGATGCTCGGATCGGTTCAGCCCGACGTCCATCTCGCCACGACGCTGATCGGTCTCACCTCGGTGATGGACGAGGCGACTCGGGAGACCGCCCGGACCGTGGTCCGCGCGGTCACCGATCAACTCGAGGAACGCCTGCGCAGAGCGACGGTCCAAGCTGTGTCCGGCGCTCTCGACCGGTCGGCTCGCACCTCCCGCCCGAGGCCCGGCGACATCGACTGGAACCGTACGATCGCGGCCAATCTGCGGCACTACCAGCCCGAGTACCGGACCGTGGTGCCCGAGAAGCTCGTCGGGTACGCACGGCGTCGATCGCAGGTACAACGCGAGATCATCCTCGCCGTCGACCAGTCCGGATCGATGGCCGAGTCGGTGGTGTTCGCGAGTGTGTTCGGCGCCGTCCTCGCATCGCTGCCGTCGGTGGCGACACGGCTCGTCGTGTTCGACACCGCCGTCGCCGACCTGACCGACGACCTCGACGATCCGGTCGACATCCTCTTCGGCGTCCAACTCGGCGGCGGCACCGACATCAACCGGGCGGTCGCCTACTGCCAGGACCGCATCTCGAAGCCTGCCGACACCGTGGTGATCCTGATCAGCGATCTCTACGAGGGCGGAGTGGCCGACGAACTGTTGGAGCGCTCACGGGCGATCGTCGACTCTGGCGCCACTATGGTGACCCTCCTCGCCCTGTCCGACTCGGGAGCGCCAGCCTTCGACGCCGACCTCGCCGGCCAGTTGAGCGGTATCGGCGTCCCGTCGTTCGCGTGCACTCCCGACCTGTTCCCCGACCTGATGGCTGCCGCCATCGAGGGCCGTGACGTGGGCGACTGGGCGTCGAGTAACGACATCGTGACCCATTGAGGCTCGACGGTAGGGTCAGTGGCGTGAACCACGCCTCAGCGCAGGGCCCGAACGGGCCTGGATCAGAAGTCGACGTGAACTCATTGCGTAACTCCGGGTTGTTGGGCGACTCCGGGTTCTTGGGTGATCTGGCACAGCTGCGCACAGAGTTCACCCGCTTCATGCTGCGGTACCAGTTCGGTATCGAGGAGGTGATCACCAAGATCAACATCCTGCGTGAGGAGTTTCGCCTTCTCCACGATTACAACCCGATCGAGCACGTGACTTCCCGGGTCAAGGACCCCGAGTCGATCATCCACAAGGTCGCCAGAAAGGACTGCGACCCGTCCTTCGACGCCATCGCTCGGTCGATCACTGACATCGCGGGGGTGCGAGTGACGTGCAGCTTCACCTCCGACGTCTACCGGATGTCAGATCTGTTGACCGGCCAGTCAGATCTGACCGTCCTCCAGGTCAAGGACTACATCGCGACGCCCAAGCCGAACGGCTATCGCAGTCTGCACGTATTGGTCGAGGTACCGGTGTTCCTCTCCGACGCCGTCGTGCCGGTGGTCGTGGAACTGCAGTTCCGAACCATCGCCATGGACTTCTGGGCCAGCCTGGAGCATAAGATCTTCTACAAGTACCGCGGTGACGCACCCGCCGGGGTGCTCGACCAACTCGCCGAAGCCGCTGAGACCGCGCATCACCTCGACACCGTCATGGAAGACCTCCATCGGCAGGTCCACGTCGATACTGCGTCCGACCGCAGACCTGACGGACGCCTCGTTCCTACCGATGATGTGCTCGAGCAGCTGCGGACGATCCGGACTCGCCCTCACCCGGACTCGGCAGCCGGCCCAGAGGGTCCCGGCAGCCCAGAAGACCACGACAGCCCGGACGACTCCGGCTACTGAACTTCCGGCACCCGAGGGCGACAAGGCGCGGCGCGACGCCGCCCCTGAACGCACGGAACCGGGGCCGCGTTCGCGACCCCGGTCCGATGGTTCTCGTCAGTTGGTGGAGGCTTCGGCTGCCAATTTGCCGAGAGTGTCCTCCAGCTCGCTTTCGGTGACGAGCGGGAACTTGAGCTTCTCCAGGAGGTCCTTGTCGGTGACCTTCGACCAGTCGTAGGTGTGGCGGACGAGAGTGCTGTCCGGTCCCTGCGACTCGAGCTCCCAGACCCACTCCCAGCCGGGAGGCTGGACGCCAGCCGGTGCGGTCTGCCACGCGAGCAACTTGTCCTTGGCGTACCCGGTCACATGGTTGTCGGTCTTGTACTCCCCGCCCATGTGCGGGCCTTCCATGTTCATGGTGAACACCTCGCCGACCTTCTGGATCCGGTCGGCGTGGTCGATGCTGCGGATGAATCCGGACCCGTCCAGCTTCTCGTGGCGCTCCGGGTTGCTGAGGACGTCGAAGACATCGGCGACCGGAGCTTCGATGACGCGTTCCACTGTGACACTCGTTTGTTCACTCATGACTCCACCGTGCCGAAGTTCGACGACCTTGGCAACCCTCGAAGCACCGCGCGGACCGGACTCAGTCGCGGTCGTCGGTCGGGTCCATTCCGTTGTCTAGCGAGTCCCACAAGAGGCGTTCGTTGCCGTCGGAGTCGACCTGTTCGCCACGAGCGGCACGCTCGCGGTCGGCGAACACCTTCCGCTCGAGCTCTTCGCGACGTGCCGCGGGTGAGGTGTACTTGGACGACATCCCACCGGCCGTCGCACCCCGCATCATGAGGACTGCCGCGACCGCCGCGCATACGGCGCCCGCGATCAACACGTATGCGGGCGTGTCGAACGTGAGGATCACGGTCACGTCGTACTTCGGGTCGAGGTCGATGGCGTCCGCGGCGAACAGATTGTTCTCGCCGTTGGTGATCAGCGAGACCGCGGGGATCACCGACGCGATCGCGGCGATCGCGAGGATGACGGCGACGACACGCAGCATCCATCCACGCACCGCGAACTGTGCGACGATGCCTGCCACGAACAGCAGCGCGACCGCGACCAGCCACGGGCTCCAGTCCGAACCGTGCACCGCGAAGTTGCGCGGCACGCCGAGTCCGTCCTCGGCGACGACCTCGGCCCACCGCATGCGCGACGACGACCACAGTGCGATCGCGGCGACGACCAGCAGAACGCTCGCGATCCCCTGTCGTCGACGTCCGACCGACTTCTGAGCGGACGCGATCTCCGCGTCGGTCGCCGCCGCTCGCCGGCCACCTGTCTGCTCGTCCTGCGTGCCTTCGCCTGTCATGCTCGGTCCTCTCCGCCGACGCGCGTCACGGTGCCCGCGGCCGCGACGGCGTTCAATACCGCTGTCGCCTTGTTGCGTGCCTCGTTGAACTCGTATTCGGCGTCACTGTCGGCGACGACGCCGCCGCCCGCCTGAACGTACGCCGTGCCGCCGGACAACAGTGCGGTGCGGATGGCGATCGCGGTGTCGGCATCGCCTGCGAAGTCGAGGTAGCCGACGATGCCGCCGTACAGTCCGCGGCGGGTGATCTCGTGTTCTTCGATGATCTGCATGGCACGGACCTTCGGCGCACCGGTCAGCGTCCCCGCCGGGAAGCACGCGGTCACCGCGTCGAGTGCCTGGTTGTCGTCCCGCAGACGTCCCGACACGGTCGAGACCAGGTGCATCACGTGGCTGTAACGTTCGACGCGTCGGTAGTCGGTGACGCGGACGGTACCGGGTTCGCAGACGCGGCCGAGGTCGTTTCGGCCGAGATCGACGAGCATCAGGTGCTCGGAGTTCTCTTTCTCGTCCTCGACCAGTCCCTTGGCGAGGAGTTGGTCCTCCTCTTCGGTGGCTCCGCGCCAGCGGGTGCCGGCGATCGGGTGCGTCGTCGCCAACCTGTCCGCGACGGTGACGAGGGCCTCGGGTGACGAGCCGACGATCGCGAACGGATCGCGCTCGACGCCGGGGACCCGAACGAGATACATGTACGGGCTCGGGTTCGATGCGCGCAGCACCCGGTACACGTCGATCGGGTCGGCGTCGGTGTCGAGGGCGAACCGTTGCGACGGCACCACCTGGAACGCCTCACCCGCCTCGATCGCCTCGACGACGTCGTCGACGATCTGCGAGTACTCGTCGAAGGTGCGCTGCGAGGTGTACTCGGGGGTCGGCCGATCGAACGTCGAGACCGTCGACGCCGCCGACGCCGCCAACGCGGAGGTCATCACGTCGAGCCTGCTCACCGCGTCCGCGTACGCCTGCTCGGCTCGCTCGTCGGAGCCGTCCCAGTTGATCGCGTTGGCGATCAGCGTGATGGTGCCCTCGTGGTGGTCGAAGGCCGCCAGCTCGGAGGTCAACAGCCAGAACATGTCCGGGAGACCGAGATCGTCGTCGGTGATCGACGGCAGTCGCTCGAGGCGGCGCACGAAGTCGTAGGCCATGAATCCGACGAAACCGCCCGTCAGCGGCGGCATTCCGACGATCGCCTCGGTCTGCAGCAGCCGGAGCGACTCGGCCAGGGCGGCGAGCGGATCGCCGCCGGACGGCGCGCCTGCCGGCACCGTCCCCCACCAGTGCGCTTGGTCGTCGACGACGGTCAGGCCCGAGGAACCGGAGCCGATGAACGACCAGCGCGACCACGACTGGCCGTTGGGTGCGGACTCGAGCAGGAACGTGCCGTCGCGGTCGCCCGCCAGTTTGCGGTAGGCCGACAGCGGCGTCTCCGAGTCGGCGAGCACCTTGCGGGTCACCGGGACCACACGATGGACGGCAGCCAGGTCGAGGAACTCCGCCAGCGAGGTGGTGTGCGCGGTCATCCGAGCGGCTCCCCGCCGACGCCCCACTGGCTGCGTGGGATCTCGGTGATCGTCACCCATACCGAGTCGGGGTCCTTACCGGTCGCCTTCGCGTACGCCTCGGTCACCGACGCGATCGTCTCGCGTTTGACAGTGTCCGACAGGCCCTGGGTCTGCGAGATCTGGATGAGCGGCATGTCAGCGCCTTTCGTCGTCGGAAGCGAGAACCGAGTCGGTGAATTCGAGCGGCTCGGTGTCGAAACAGCTGTGGTTCCCGGTGTGGCAGGCCGGCCCGACCTGGTCGACGACGAGCAGCAGCGCGTCGCCGTCACAGTCCAGTCGCACGTCGTGCACGTACTGGGTGTGACCGCTGGTCTCACCCTTGACCCAGTACTGCTGCCGGGACCGGGAGTAGTACGTGCCCTGACGGGTGGCGAGGGTGCGTTCGAGCGCTTCGTCGTCCATCCACGCCATCATCAGGACGATTCCGGTCTCGCGTTCTTGCGCGATGGCCGCGAACAGTCCGTCCGGGCCGCGTTTGAGTCGCGTCGCGAGCTCCGCGGGCAATGCCATGAGAGGCTCCTTGGTAAAAGGTCTGGGCTCAAGAAAAGTCTGGACTCACGTCATCGGACGGTGATGTCGTCGGCACGCATCGCGTCCTTGACCTCGCCGATCGTCAAGTCTCCGAAATGGAACACCGATGCGGCGAGGACCGCGTCGGCGCCCGCGTGGACGGCGGGAGCGAAGTGGTCGGCCGTGCCCGCGCCGCCGGAGGCGATGACCGGGATGTCCACGGCGGCGCGCACCGACCGGATCATCGCCAGGTCGAAGCCGTCCTTGGTGCCGTCGGCGTCCATCGAGTTCAGCAGGATCTCGCCGACTCCGAGTTCCGCTCCGCGCCGCGCCCACTCGACAGCGTCGATGCCGGTGCCGCGTCGGCCGCCGTGCGTGGTGACCTCCCACCCAGACGGGGTGGACGACTCGCTCGCGGTGCGGGCGTCGACCGACAAGACGATGCACTGCGAGCCGAACCGACGACTCATCTCGTCGAGGACTTCGGGGCGCGCGATCGCCGCGGTGTTGACGCTGACCTTGTCGGCGCCGGCACGCAGCATCGTGTCCACGTCGTCGACGGTGCGGATGCCGCCGCCGACGGTCAACGGGATGAAGATCTGGTCGGCGGTGCGACGGACCACCTCGATCATCGTCGACCGACCCGAACTCGACGCGGTCACGTCGAGGAACGTCAGCTCGTCGGCGCCTTCGGCGTCGTAGCGCGCGGCGAGTTCCACCGGATCGCCCGCGTCCCGAAGATTCGCGAAGTTGACTCCCTTGACCACTCGACCGTCGTCGACGTCGAGGCACGGGATGACGCGCACCGCCACACTCACTGGTCCACCTTGCTTTCGATCGTCTCGTCCCCGGTCACGCCGCTGTCGGCGATCACCTGAAGGAGTTCTGCATGAAGTTGTCGGTCGCCGGTCACCAACGATTGCGAACCGACCCGCCACGGTTGCCCGTGCACATCGGTCGCAACGCCGCCTGCCGCACGGACCAGCGCGGCACCCGCGGCGTTGTCCCACGCGTGGTAGCTGAACGACACCGCGCCGCCGAAGATTCCCGCGGCGACATACGCCATGTCGGTTCCCGTGGAGCCGGTCATCCGCAGCCGACGTGCCCGATGGCTCAGCGCAGCGTACAACGCTGCCCTGCCGGTCCCGGGATACCGACCGCCCGACCGCACATTGAAGGCACCGCACCCGACGACCGCCGAGGACAACGGCGCCGGGGCGAGCTGCGGGGCAGGCCTGCCGTTGACTGTGAACGACTGTCCGACGATGCCCGCGTAACGCTGGTTGAGCAATGGCAGCCGCGTGATGCCGAGGACCGGTTCGCCGTCGACGGCGAGCGCCAACAGCATCGCGGCGAGCGGCAGGCCGACGGAATAGTTGTACGTTCCGTCGACCGGGTCGAGGATCCAGACCGGTCCCGAATCGGCGGGCGGGCCGCCGAACTCTTCGCCGTGTACCGCGATCCCCGTCTCGTCACCGAGCGCGGTCGCGATCCGGCGCTCCAACGACAGGTCGACGTCGGTGGCGAAGTCGTCGCCCTTCTTACGCACCGACCCCGGCGAGCCGAGCCCCTCGACGAACTCCGACGTCATCGCGTCCAGAACCTCGTCGGCGACGGCGAGTAGACGTGGGAGATCGAGGTCGGCAGAGGGTGGCACGAGAGTCACTTCGTCGCGGACACCGCGGCCAGCGCCTCGGGCAACGTGAAGCGTCCCGCGTACAGCGCCTTCCCGATGATCGCGCCTTCGACGCCGAGTTCGGTGAGTTCGGCGATCGCGATCAGGTCGTCGACCGTCGACACACCGCCCGACGCGACGACCGGCGAGTCCGTGGCGCGAGCGACCTGCGCGAGCAGTTCGAGGTTCGGGCCGGTGAGCGTGCCGTCCTTGCTGACGTCGGTCACCACGTAGCGGGCGCATCCGTCGGCGTTGAGCCGATCGAGCGTCGACCACAGGTCCCCGCCGTCGGTCACCCATCCGCGGCCGCGCACCCGCCACGACTCTCCATCACGCAGTACGTCGAGTCCGACGGCGATCTTGTCGCCGTGCTCGGCGATCGCACCGGCACACCATTCGGGGTTCTCGATGGCGGCGGTCCCCAGGTTGACGCGAGTCGCACCGGTGGCGAGCGCCGCCGCGAGGGACTCGTCGTCGCGGATGCCGCCCGACAACTCGACGTTGATGTCGAGCTCGGCTGCGACTTCGGCGAGGAGCGCGCGGTTCTCACCGCGGCCGAATGCGGCGTCCAAGTCCACGAGGTGGACCCATCGTGCTCCGCCTGCCTGCCACGCCTGAGCAGCGTCCCGCGGTGATCCGTACGACGTCTCCGAGCCCGCCTCGCCCTGGACGAGACGAACTGCCTGACCGTCGACGACGTCGACCGCAGGCAGCAGTTCGAGAGTCTTTCCCATTGCTTTCAGTTTCCCGTTTCCTCGTCGTGTGCCGCCGCACGGGCACGCCGTTCGTCGATCTCGGTCTGGACGCCGGCCATCATCCGCCGCGATACCAGCGCGATAACCGCGACCACGGCGACCACCGCCACAAACGCGACGATGAGTGCCGCCGTCGGCGACACCTGCGCGACGAACAAGATGATGATCGCCGCGACGATGATCACTCCAGTCGCCGCGCCGAGCGCGTACGCGACCATCTTCCCGAACGAGAAGTCGGCCGACGCCGATCGTGTGGTGTCCGGCATCTACAAACTCCCGATCCAGTTGGTCAACAATTGTGCTCCCACGTCACCGGACTTCTCCGGATGGAGCTGGGTGGCCCACAGCGGTCCGTTCTCGACAGCCGCCAGAAACGGACCACCGTGATCGGACCAGGTCAGACGTGGCGGAGCGATCTTCGAGCCGTCAGAGTCCATCTGCCACGACTGCACGGCGTACGAGTGGACGAAGTAGAAGCGGGCGTCGTCGTCGATGCCCTCGAAGAGCTTCGAGTCGTCCGGAGCCTGCACGGTGTTCCACCCCATGTGCGGCAGGACGTCGGCTTGCAGTCGTGTCACCGAGCCCGGCCATTCGCCGCAGCCGGTCGTGTCCACACCAAACTCGACGCCGTGCTCGAACAGGATCTGCATGCCGACACAGATTCCGAGCACCGGGCGTCCGCCGGCGAGGCGGCGACCGATGATGCGGTCGCCGCGCACCGCGCGCAACCCCTCCATGCAGGCGGCGAAGGCTCCCACACCGGGGACCAGCAGCCCCTCGGCGTTCAGCGCGGTGTCGAAGTCGGACGTGATCTCCACGTCGGCGCCTGCCCGCTCCAGAGCCCGCTGCGCCGACCGGAGGTTTCCCGATCCGTAGTCGAGCAGCGCGATCTTCCGGCTCACAGGCTGCCCTTCGTCGACGGCACGCCACTCACCCGCGGATCGGGTTCGACGGCTGTGCGCAGTGCGCGCGCCACTGCCTTGAACTCCGCTTCGGTGATGTGGTGCTGGTCGCGCCCGTACAAGACACGCACATGGAGAGCGATGCGTGCGTTGAGGGCGATCGACTCGAAGACGTGCCGGTTGATGACCGTCGAGTAGGACGAGTACGGGCGGTCGCCGCCCGAGTAACCGCCGATGGTGGCGGTCAGCAGGTGCTCCGGTTCGCCGGTGTGCACGATGTACGGCCGACCCGAGACGTCGACGATCGCCTGCGCGAGAGTCTCGTCCATCGGGATCCACGCGTCGCCGAATCGCCGGATGCCCTTCTTGTCGCCGAGGGCCTGTCCGATCGCCGTGCCGAGCACGATCGAGGTGTCTTCCACCGTGTGGTGGGCGTCGATCTCGATGTCGCCCTTCGCGTGGACGGTGAGGTCGAAGCTGCCGTGCGCGCCGAACGCGGTCAACATGTGGTCGAAGAACGGCACGCCGGTGTCGATGTCGGTGACTCCGGTGCCGTCGAGGTCGATCTCGACGACGATCGACGACTCACGCGTCGTCCGCTCGACGCGGGCGATCCTGTGCTGACCTGTGCCTGCGTTGGTCACTCTCACTGCTTTCGGTCGGTGCCGGCCAGCTTCTCGCTGACCGACAGGAAGACATCGTTCTCGGCGGGCAGTCCAATCGTCGCACGCAGCCGACCCGGAATGCCCACATCCCTGATCAGCACGCCGTCGTCGAGGTACCGCTGCCAGGTGGCCGGCGCGTCCGCGAAGTCGCCGAACAGGATGAAGTTGGCGTTCGACGGGCTCACGTCGTATCCCATCGCGGTGAGCGCGGCGACGACCCGTTCGCGTTCGGCGACGAGCGCGGCCACCGAGTCGAGGGTCTCGACACTGTGGCGCAACGCCGCTCGTGCTGCGGCCTGGGTGATCACCGACAGGTGGTACGGCAGGCGCACCAGGAGCAGCGCTTCGATCATCGCCGGAGCAGCCGCGAGGTAACCGAGCCGTCCGCCTGCGAACGCGAACGCCTTACTCATGGTGCGCGAGACGATCAGCTTGTCGCCGTACTCGTCGAGCAGGGTCGCCGCGCTCGGCTCGTCCGAGAACTCGGCGTACGCCTCGTCGACGATCACGATGCCGGGAGCCGCGCGCACGATCGCGGCGACGTCTGCTGCCGGGATGCTCTCGCCCGTCGGATTGTTCGGCGACGTCACGAAGACGACGTCCGGAGCGTGCTCGGTGATCGCCGCGATCGCCGCGTCGACGTCGAGACTGTAGTCGTCGGCACGGTGCGCCGGAATCCACGTGGTCTGCGTGCCGTCGGAGATGATCGGATGCATCGAGTACGACGGGACGAAACCCATCGCGCTACGGCCGGGTCCGCCGAACGCCTGCAGTACCTGCTGCAAGATCTCGTTGGAGCCGTTGGCCGCCCACACGTTGTCGACGGTCACCGCGACCCCGGTGGCGCCCGACAGGTAGGCGGCGAGGTCCGTACGGAGGTCGATCGCATCCCGGTCCGGGTAGCGGTGGAGTTCCTCGGCCGCACTACCGACGGCCTTGGCGACGTCGTCGACGAGCGCCTGACTCGGCGGATGCGGGTTCTCGTTGGTGTTGAGGACCACCGGAACCTTCAGCTGCGGTGCGCCGTAGGCGGACTTGCCGCGCAGGTTCTCGCGCAGCGGCAGGTCCGCGAGCACGAATCCCTCGCCTGGCGTCCGGACTGAGCGTGGCGCGTTCACCGGTCGCCCGCGAATCGCGCGGTGACCGCTTCGCCGTGCGCGGGGAGGTCTTCGGCGTTCGCGAGGGTCACGACGTGGTCGGCGACTCCGGCCAGCGCGTCCCGGTCGTAGTCGATGACGTGGACGCCGCGCAGGAACGTCTGCACAGACAGGCCGGACGCGTACTTCGCCGAGCCGGTGGTCGGGAGGACGTGGTTCGATCCGGCGCAGTAGTCGCCGAGACTGACCGGCGAGTGAGCACCGACGAAGATCGCGCCCGCGCTGGTGATGCGGTCGGCCACGGCGGCAGCGTCGCGCGTCTGGATCTCGAGGTGTTCGGCGGCGTACGCGTCGACGACGGCGACGCCCGCATCGAGGTCGTCGACGAGGACGATGCCCGACTGCTTGCCCGCGAGGGCTTCCTTGACTCGTTCCGAGTGCTTGGTGGCACTCGCGGCGGTCTCGACCGCGACGTCGACGGCGTCGGCGAGGGATTCGCTGTCGGTGACGAGGACCGACGCCGCGAGCACGTCGTGCTCGGCCTGGCTGATCATGTCCGATGCGACGATCGCCGGATCGGCTGAGTCGTCGGCGAGGATCGCGATCTCGGTGGGTCCGGCCTCCGAGTCGATGCCGACGACGCCGCGAACGAGACGCTTGGCCGCCGTCACGAAGATGTTGCCGGGGCCGGTGACGAGGTCGACGGGGTCGAGCGTCGTGCCGTCGGTGTCGGTGCCGCCGTACGCCAGGAGCGCGATCCCCTGGGCTCCGCCGACCGCCCACACCTCGTCGACACCGAGCAACGAGCACGCGGCCAGGACTGTGGGATGCGGCCAGCCGCCGAAATCGGCCTGCGCGGGAGAAGTGACGACCAGTGAGCCGACACCTGCCTCCTGCGCCGGTACGACGTTCATGACGACGCTCGACGGGTAGACGGCGTTGCCGCCCGGAACGTAGAGGCCGACACGGCGGACCGGGATCCACTTCTCGGAGACGGTGCCGCCGGGCACCACCTGGGTGCGGGTCGTCTCGCGTCGCTGCTCGGCGTGCACCAGCCGAGCGCGCCGGATGGACTCTTCGAGGGCCGCGGTCACGTCGGGGTCGAGGTCCGCACGCGCCTGCGCGACCACCTCGGCGGGAACTCGCACACTGGCCGGGCGGATCTTGTCGAACTGTTCGGTGTAGTCGAGCGCGGCGGTGGATCCGTGCTCGGCGACCGCTTCGACGACCGGGGTGATGCGAGGCAGCACGGCGTTGACGTCGGTTCCGCCACGGGGCAGTGCACGACGCAGTTCACTCAGCGTCGGGACCGCGCCCCGCAGGTCGGTACGGGCAAGCATGGGTATCTCCACTCAAAGGTCTGCCGATAACGGTCTGGGGATCGGGCTCCCACCAGGATATGCCGTGCGCGCAAACTGTTTGCGATCGCCTCGGGCGGTGCAGGACAGTAGTCGTTCCGGCGAGGACGGATTCAGGCGTTATGGGTCTCGGCCGGCTGTGAACGCGAGTGTTGCGCCGGGCGACGCATCGGCACGTGAGGGATCGCGTTCTCGACGAATCGAGGGCCGTCGACGACGTAGCCCCAGCGGGCGTACATCGCTTCGAGGTACGCCTGCGCGTCCAAGACACTCTCGGCATCCCCGATCTCAGCGACGATCTCACCCATGAGCGCCTGCGTAAGCCCGGTGCCGCGCAACTCGTGGCGGACGCAGACACGACCGATGTGAAACTCCTTGCGTCCGTCTGCGAGCTCGTCGGTGAGGAGCCGCGCCGTAGCGACGGGCGCACCGTCTGGGTCGGCGCACCAGAAGTGGACCGTCGTCGGCTCGGCGTCGCGGCCGTCGATCTCCGGATACGGACAGTTCTGCTCCACCACGAAAACGTCGACGCGCAGTTTCAGGATGCCGTGGAGCGTCGTCGGGTCGAGGTCGATGAGAGGCGCGTGCTGCACGATCGGAGTCACCGTCCCCATGATGCCGGACGGCACAGTATCTGCGGGACATCCAGACCCGACTGCGGTCCTCAGAAATTCATCTGTTCGAACTATTGTTCTATCGAACACATGTTCGTAACATAGATCACATCAGGTTCCGATCTCGATCGGATGCCCTGACAGGTTGTTTTCCAATTTCATAGCGCGTCGTAGCGCATGGCGACTTCGCCAGTAAGCGGCCCCCTGAGAAGGGCGCCGAACTGCCGCGAAGGGTGTGGCGACGGCAACCGCTCGCTGGTCGGGCGGCACCGCTCCGCTCACTGGTCAGGCGGTTCCGCTCCACTCGCTGGTCAGGCGGTTCCACTCCGCTCACTGGTCGAGCGGAGTCGAGACCCATTGCCTGCCGCGGCGGTTCGCGGCGATCTCGCTTCACCCCTCTAGGAAGGAGGGCTGCCATGTTTGCTTCCACTGTCGCCGAGTTCAGTGATTGGTTAGTGGACGAACTCGCCCCAGTCACCGCTGCTGAACACACAGGCCAGGACGAGAGTCCGCCGGACGGTCTACGGCTGACGCAACGATTGGCCTCCGGACTGCGCACAGTCTCCGATGACGAGCTGTATCGCTCGATCGTCGAAGTCGACCGTCTCCGGAACCTCGTCGAAGGCGTCCAGTCCCAATTGGTGGCGACGGCCGACCGGGTCGGTTTGACTGCCCGGCTTCACGTCAGGACACCGGCCGGGTTGTTGATCGGTCTCGGCGTGCCGCCCGCGGCCGCTCACCGCATCGCGCGAAACGCGAAGCACGCCGCCTCGATAGGGGCGCTGGACCGGGGCACTCGGGACGGCTCACTCTCCCCAGAGAAGGCCGATGCCGTCGGCAAGGGCGTCGCATTCGTCGAGAAGCGAGTAGCCCTCGACAAGCAGTCGCGCGACACGTTGATCGGACGACTGATGGTGCAGGAGACACCAGCAGACGTCGCCGCGCGTTCCCGTGAAGCCGCGATCGCATTGTCCTCGGAAGCCGATGTGCCCGATGCGATTCCGGTCGCGGAGAATGCGAGCCTCAACGAGATGTCCATGACGTCGAACGACGAAGGCCGCGTGGTGGCCGAACTCGACATCGACGTCACCACTGGCGAAGAACTCGCCGCCGCGTTGGATCCATTAATGAAGCCGGTCTCCGAACCCGACGGCAGTCCTGATCCGCGCACCGCTCCTGCCCGGCGCGCTGACGCATTCAGGCAGATCATCCGAACCTACTTGTCCGGATCGCAGCGGCCGACAAGCGGCGGCGTCCTTCCACACGCGACGTTGCTCGTCCCGACTGCTGGAACCTCCCCGGCGGGGATGAGCCCGGTCGCATCGCTCGGCTACGCGGGCCCCGTATCGCAGGCGACCGTGGAACTGACCCTCTGCGGGGCGGCGGTCACCGCGGTATCGGTAGACGGGCACGGAGCCCCGATGGACGTCGGGCGCACTCGGCGTCTGTTTCCCGCAGCGATCCGCACGGCGCTCGTTGCGCGCGACCGCGGCTGCGCCCACCCGGGGTGCGGCCGGCCGGCATCGTGGTGCGACGGGCAACCACATCCGGCCGTGGAGCGAAGGAGGCGAGACGAGCCTGGCCAACGGTGTGCTGCTGTGCACGATGCACCACAGACTGATCCACCACTCCGACTGGGAGGTCTTCATCGGCGACGACCGGCACCCCTGGTTCGTTCCGCCCGTCGACCCTCATCGTCCGAAGCGGGAACGCACGGCGATTCGGTCGCACGCACGGCGCACGTTGACCGCCTACCCGACGGCAGACGCGGCCTGATCGCAGTCGAGAGCGCTGCTACATGTCAAGACCGAAGTCGAGGACCGCGACCGAGTGAGTGAGTGCTCCGACAGCGAGATAGTCGACGCCGGTCCGCGCGTAATCGATCGCGACGTCGATAGACAGGCCGCCCGACGACTCGAGCTTGGTCTCCGGCGCTTGTGCGTCCCGACGCTGGACCGCCATCTGCGTCTCCCACGGCTCGAAATTGTCGAGCAGCACGAGCTGGGGATTCAGCGGCAGCACCTCGTCGAGTTGGGTGAGCGAGTCGACCTCGACCTCGACCGGAACGTCCGGTGCCACGGCGCGCACAGCCTCGAGAGCCTGTGCGACTCCCCCGGCGGCGACCACGTGGTTGTCTTTGATGAGCGCGGCGTCGCCGAGTCCCATGCGATGGTTGACGCCGCCGCCGGCACGCACTGCGTACTTCTGTAGGACGCGCATCCCAGGCAGGGTCTTCCGCGAGTCTCGGATATTCGCGGCGGTGCCGTCGACCGCCTCCACCCACGCCGCGGTGGCCGTCGCGATCCCGGACAGATGGCAGAGCAGGTTGAGCGCCGTCCGCTCCGCGGTCAGCAGCGCCTGCGCCGGCGCCGTCACGGCGAGAGCAACGGACCCCGGCTCCACCCGCGCGCCATCGACCAGTTCCTCGTGCACCTCGTAATTGTCTGCACCGATCACCTGGTCGAACACCGCGCGCACCACGGGAAGCCCAGCCACGACGCCGTACTGCCGGGCGACGACCTTCGCCTGAGCGACAGCGTCGTCCGGGACAGTCGCGAGCGACGTGATGTCCGGCCCATACCGCAGATCCTCGATCAACGCCGTACGGATGAGCGCCAGGAGGTCTTCGTCGACGTCGAGTACGAGGTCGCCGGTGGCGGACTCGTCACCGATGAAGGCCTCGGTCATTCGCCGCCGCCCGGGTTGCCGATGGTGATCATGCGCTCGACGGAGGCACGGGCGCGCTCGGCGACGTCGGGAGCCACGACGACCTCGTCCTTGCCTTCGGTGAGGCAGCGCAGCAGGGCGGCCGGAGTGTTCATCTTCATGTACGGGCACGCCGCACGCGAGTTGACGGCCTGGAAGTCGACGTCCGGCGCAGCCTTGCGCAACTGGTGCAGCATGCCGACCTCGGTCGCGACCAACACCTGTTTGGACTCGGTTGCCTTGGCCGCGTCGATCATGCCGCCAGTCGACAGGATCTGCACGCGGTCAGCAGGCACTGTGCCCTCACCAGCCAGGTACAGCGCCGACGTCGCACACCCGCACTCGGGATGGATGAACAGTTCCGCGTCCGGGTGCGAATCGACCTGGTCGGTCAGTTCGTCTCCGTTGATGCCTGCGTGGACGTGGCATTCGCCCGCCCAGATGTGGATGTTCTCGCGACCGGTCGCTCGCTTGACGTGCGCGCCGAGGAACTGGTCCGGAAGGAACAGCACCTCGCGGTCCGGATCGATCGACGCGACCACGTCGACGGCGTTCGACGACGTGCAGCAGATGTCGGTGAGGCCTTTCACCTCCGCCGTCGTGTTCACGTACGACACGACCACGGCGTCCGGGTAGTCGGCCTTCCACTCGCGCAACTCGTCCGCAGAGATGGAGTCGGCGAGCGAGCACCCCGCCCGCTCGTCCGGGATCAGCACCCGCTTCTCCGGGCTGAGGATCTTCGCAGTCTCGGCCATGAAGTGGACGCCGCAGAACACGATCTCGTCGGTGTCGACCTCGGCAGCGATCCGCGACAGCGCCAGGGAGTCGCCGACGTAGTCGGCGATGTCCTGGATCGCGGGAAGCTGGTAGTTGTGGGCCAGGATCGTCGCGTTGCGTGCCTTGGCGAGACGCTTGATCTCGGCCGCCCAGGCCGCGTCGGGTTCGACTCCCCCGTATGCGGCGGGAATGCCGTGGCGCGGGTCGGGCATGCCGAGATCGGTCTCGGTCCGCTGGATCACGGTTCCAGTCGTCATGGCGGGAACTCCATTCACATCGTCTGGCGACGGCGGGCTGCGCCGTGGACCAGGACCGCGGTACGAGTTCGCAGAGCAAGACGAGTCTCATCAGAACAAGCACCGGGCCTTACAACAGGTCTGCGGGTTTCCGACTATTGATCGATAACCCTGCGGTCATCGTAACACCGCTGACGCCGACATTGTTCCGCCCATCACACGCCGCCGTTCCCCGACGTCGGCCTCGGCCCCCGGCCGGTCTCCTACACTCTGTGGCATGACCGAATCCGTGCACGTCGAAGTCTTGTCCTCGGTGTTCCAGATTCGGGAGTGCGGCGACGCGGGGCATCTTCTGCACGTCCTCCTCGTCCGCAGGGACGGCGAGTGGACGCTGCCCGGCGGCGGCATCGGCGACCGCGACACTCTCCCGGCAGCTGCCCAACGACATCTCGCCGAACAGGCGCGTCTCACCCGCGTGGCCCACCTGGAGCAACTGTCCGTGTTCTCCGCCCCGGACCGGGTGCCCGGAGCCCGGACGATCGCCTCGACGTTCCTCGGACTCGTCCCCCGGGACATCCCGGCCGACTCGACCTCGGAGGACGCCCGGTGGGTCGACGTGAACGATCTGCCGAGCCTCGCGTACGACCACGCTCAGATCGTCGACCAGGGCAGGCGCAGGCTCGCCGCGAAACTCTCGTACACGAACATCGCGTTCGCGCTGGCGCCCGGCGCTTTCTCGATGTCGGAACTCTCCGAGATCTACGGCGCCGCTCTCGGTTACACCGTGGACGCGACCAACCTGCTACGGATCCTGTCGCGTCGCGGAGTGGTCGTCGCGACCGGGACCGTCGGTCGGACCGGACGATCCGGTGGACGTCCACCCAGCCTCTACGCCTTCGCCGAGACCGTCCTGCGGGTGACCGACGAGTTCGCCACCCTGCGGCCGCCACTCTGACCGCCACTCCGGTGCGGGCGGGTCGGGCTGCAGTGTCGGGTTCTTCGCGGTCAGCACGCACACCAGATAGACGATGATCGCGGCGGTCGGCGCGCAGATCAGCAGCAGCCACGGCTGCGTGACGTCCGAGTCGAACCACAGCCGCACAGTCAACTCGTAGTCGCCGGGAACGTTCTCGTCGAGCGCCGGACGCACGGCTTTCGCGATCCGCGTGCCGATGTCCATCGCCAGTCCCGACGAGACGATCGCCGTCACCGTCGTCAAGGCCAGCCCCGGCACACCGCGCATGCCTCGTAGACCGAACCACGACGCGAGCGCGAGCACGATGCCGAGACCGAAGGTCAAGAACGCGAACGTCGCCACCCCGCCGAACAGGTTGGCGGACGCCCCCTGGTCGAACCGGCCTTCGCCCGGGGTCGTCACCGTCGCCTTCACCGGCGGTGACAACCACACCCACAGGCCGCCGACCAACACTGCCAGCGCAAGGACGACGATGACGAAGGCGAGCGCCGAACGGTAGTCGACCTTCGTCGACGACGCGTTCGGGGACAGCGAGGCTGCGGTGGTCGAGGACGGAGTGGTCATCGTCGGCCGAGCTCCGTGGAGTCGACGACACCGTGACGCGAGCAGCGCGCATCCCAGCCGTCCGGCCGGACCTGCACCACCATGCGACGACCGCACTGTCCGCAGAACCGCGGTGGTTCCAGGCCCAGGCGCGCGGCCGCGGGGACCGCGTCGTCGGCCTGCATCTCCAGCTCGATTCCGGTGTAGACGCCGAATTTCAGTGGCTCAGCGAGCGGCGACGGAACCGACCTGGTTCCGATCGAATCCATTCCGATCATCTACTGCCTCCTGTCGACGCCGGGCGCGACCACGACGGTACACCTCGCCCGACAGTCGTCAGATCGTGTCATTGAGCACCTTGATCGGCATCGACAGATCCTCCAGCAGATCGAGGTCGCTCTCGGCCGGGCGGCCCAGCGTCGTCAGGTAGTTGCCGACGATGACGGCATTGATGCCGCCGAGGATCCCCTGTTCGGCTCCCAGGTCGCCGAGCGTGATCTCACGACCGCCAGCGAACCGCAGAATGGTGCGCGGCAACGCGAGCCGGAAGGCTGCGACCGACTTGAGCGCTTCCGACGCGGGAAGGACGTCGAGGTCGCCGAACGGCGTGCCCGGACGCGGGTTGAGGAAGTTCAACGGGACCTCGTCGGGTTCGAGGGCCGCGAGGTCTGCAGCGAACTCGGCGCGCTGCTCGAGCGACTCACCCATGCCGAGGATGCCGCCGCAGCACACCTCCATGCCCGCGTCACGCACCATCCGGAGCGTGCCCCACCGCTCCTCCCACGTGTGGGTGGTGACGACGTTCGGAAAGTGACTGCGCGAGGTCTCCAGATTGTGGTTGTACCGGTGCACGCCCATCGCCGCGAGTTCGTCGACCTGCTCTTGAGTCAACATGCCGAGGCTGCACGCGATCTGGATGTCGACCTCGTTGCGGATCGCCTCGATCCCCGCCGCGACCTGGGCGAGCAGGCGCTTGTCCGGGCCGCGGACGGCTGCGACGATGCAGAACTCCGTCGCTCCGGTCTTCGCCGTCTGCTTCGCAGCCTCGACCAGCGACGGGATGTCGATCCACGCGCTACGGACCGGCGACGCGAACAGACCCGACTGACTGCAGAAGTGGCAGTCCTCCGGGCAGCCGCCCGTCTTGAGGGAGATGATGCCCTCGACTTCGACCTCGGGACCGCACCAACGCATGCGTACGTCGTGAGCGAGCGCGAGGATCTCGGTGAGTCGCTCGTCCGGCAACTGCAGGACCTGCAGCACCTGGTCCTGGTCGAGGCCGACGCCGCGTTCGAGGACTTGCTCGCGGGCGACGGCGAGGATGTCGCCGGTGGCTGCTGCAGTGCTCTGCGGCTGTTCGGTGGTGGTCACTGGATGCACTCCTGTCGATCATGATGGGTCGGGCTGCCGATGAGGCTGGGCTCGATGGGGCTGGGCTCGATGGGGCTGGGCTCGATGGGGCTGGGCTCGATGAGGCTGGTTAGCACCCAGGAGGGTGCGGAGGTCTGGAACTGGCTCGGTGCACGCGAACCTGCTCCCGCAGGCACGACTCCGACGATCGGCACACCCGTCAGTCGCTCGAGATCGGCGCGGTTGCACGCCATCGCCAGGTCGGGATCGGCAGGCCAGGATCCGATGACGAGGCCTATGACGGCGACGTCCGCGCTGCGGAGCTCGCGGACGGTGAGTTCGGTGTGGTTCAGCGTGCCGAGACCCGGATCCGTGACGACGACGGCCGGTGCGTGCAAGGCGCGCGCGACGTCGACGATCGTCAAGTCCGGTGCGAGTCGCACCCGGACGCCGCCAGCACCTTCGACGATCACCAGATCGCAATCGTCGGACAGGTCGCCGACCGCTCCGCACACGTCGTCGAGCGCCAGGAACGGCAGCCCCGCCCGGCGTGCTGCGGTCTCGGGTGCGAGCGGGTCCGGGTAGCGAGCGCCTTCCCTGGTCGGCACGTCGCCGACCAGTGCCTGAACGGTCGCTAGGTCGCCGGGCTCCCCCGGAGCGACGCCGGTCTGCGCCGCTTTGACGACGCCGACGCGCAGGCCGCCCGCTCCGGCCGCGGCGGCGATGGCGGCTACGGCGATCGTCTTGCCGACGTCGGTGCCGGTGCCCGTGACGACGAGGACGCGCGCGGTCATCGGGAGGTCTCGACTTCGCTCGACCAACGAGAGGAAGCACAGGATGCCAGGGCGTCACGGACGACGTCGGCGACCGTGTCGAGGGTCGCGTCGTCGACGTCGGCGCGCACCGTGAGACGAAGTCGCGATGTTCCTTCGGGGACCGACGGCGGCCGGAAGCAGCCGACGAGAACGCCTCGATCCCGACAGATGCTTGCAGCGGTCACGGCCGCGGCTGGATCGCCGACGACGAGTGAGACGACAGCCGAGTCGGGGGCAGGCGCCCCGAGTGCGCCCGCGATGCGATCGGCGTTGCGTCGCAACGCAAGCGGTAGCCCGGGGTCGGCCATCAGTACCCGAAGCGCGGCGTGCGCAGCGCCCACCGCCGCCGGGTTGAGACCGGTGTCGAAGATGAAGGTCCGCGCGTGATCGATCAAATGGTCACGCAACAACTCGGGTCCGGCGACCACGCCCCCTTGCGCGGCAAGTGATTTGGAGCAGACTGCGGTCACGGTCAGATCATCGGATCCGGCCAGCCCGCATTCGGCGACCAGACCGCGGCCACCCGGCCCGCGGACACCGATCGCGTGGGCCTCGTCGACGAGGAGCATCGCTCCGGTGTCTCGGGCCGCTGCGTACAGCTCTCGCAGCGGAGCGAGCCGCCCGTCGATGCTGTACACGGAGTCGGTCACGACCAGCGCCCGCTCTTCGGTGCGCCGCGCGAGCGTGCGCCGAACCGCTTCGTGGTCACCACGGTCGACCACCACGACCCTCGCCTTCGACAGCCGGCAACCGTCGATCAGGGACGCGTGGGCTCCGGCGTCGCTGACGATGAGGTCGCCGCGTCCGACCAGTGCGGTGATCGCGCCGACGTTGGCGAGGTACCCGGATGAGAACAGCAGCGACGACTCCGTTCCCAGGAATCGTGCGAAGTCGTTCTCGAGGTCGAGGTGCGCTTGCGTCGTCCCGACCACGAGGCGCGACGACGTCGCGCCCGTCCCCCAGGTGTCCACCGCCGCGTGTGCGCCCGCGATCACCGCCGGGTGTCGGGACAACCCCAGGTAGTCATTGGACGCCAAGTCGATCTCGCCGGCCCCCGACTGCCGCGCGACGGGCGCGCGATGCAGGCCCGCGGCGCGCGTGCGGTCGGCGACGGCGGCGAGCCACGCGGCACTCATGCGGGGGTCTCGACTTCGCTCGACCAGCAGGAGGCGCTCGACCGCGGTGAGGAAGCGCTCGACCGCGGGGAAGGAGCGCTCGACTGAGAGGAAGGAGCGCTCGACTGGCAGGACGAAGACGCGAGCGTCGCCCGGACGCCCGCACCGAGCCCCGCGGTGACCGCGGCCAGATCGGCGTCGTCGATGACGAACGGGGGCATCGTGTAGATCAGATTGCGGAACGGGCGCAGCCAGACGCCCGCGTCGAGGACGGCGTCGGTCGCCGCCTGCATGTCGACCTGGCGGTCCAGTTCGACGACGCCGATCGCCCCGAGCACCCGGACGTCGACCACACCGTCGAGGTCCGCGAGCGGGGCGAGACCTGTGCGCAGCCCGTCCTCGATCTGCGGGACCCTGTTCCGCCAGTCCGATGCGACCAGCACGTCCAGCGACGCGGACGCGACCGCGCACGCGAGCGGGTTGGCCATGAACGTCGGCCCGTGTGCGAGGCCGCCGGCCTCACCGCGGCTGATGACCTCGGCGATCTCCTCGGTCGTCACCGTTGCAGCCAAGGTCAGGTAGCCGCCGGTCAACGCTTTGCCGACACACAGGATGTCGGGCGCGATCCCGGCGTGGTCGACGGCGAACAGTTCCCCGGTCCGACCGAATCCGGTCGCGATCTCGTCGCAGATCAGGAGAACGTCGTGGGCGTCGCACAGGCCCCGCAGTGCACTCACCAGCCGCGGATCGTGGAATCGCATACCGCCTGCCCCCTGCACGACGGGCTCGACGATGATCGCGGCGATCCGGTCGCGCTGGCTGGTCAACGTGTCGTCGACGAGCGCGATGTAGTCCTCGTCGTAGTCGACCGGCGGCTCCGGCACGAACACCTGCTCGGCGAGGACGCCGCGCCACATGGCGTGCATTCCGCCGTCCGGGTCGCACACACTCATCGGCGCGAACGTGTCGCCGTGGTAGCCGCCACGCCAGGTCAGGATTCGATTCCGTTCGGTGCGCCCCAGACTGCGTTGGTACTGGACGGCCATCTTGATCGCGACTTCGACGGACACCGACCCGGAATCGGCGAAGAAGACCTTGGTCAGTGGTTCGGGGACGAGGTCGACGAGAGTCGCGGCCAGACGCGCGGCAGGCTCATGGGTGAGGCCGCCGAACATGACGTGCGACATCTTCTGGAGCTGTGCAGTCGCCGCGGCGTCGAGAACCGGGTGCCGGTAGCCGTGGATGGCCGCCCACCACGAACTCATCCCGTCGATCGCGGTCGATCCGTCGGCGAACGTCAAACGGACCCCGGACGCCGACTCGACCACGCGGGGCGACGTCGACGCAGGAAAACCGCCGTACGGATGCCACACGTGATCGGCGTCGATCCGCTCGATGGTGGCCTGGTCCACTCCGTACTCCTCACACGTTCTCCGCCACAGCGAGACGCCGTAGTCCTGAACACCGTACAGGTAGTCCTGTACGACGTACAGGACGGTCGATTCACGGCGGCTACCCTGGCCCGGTGAGCAACTCCCGGACCGACGTCCTCGCCGCGGCACGTGCCATCTTGGCCGAGCACAGCCTCGCCGACCTGACCATGCGCAGGCTGGCCACCGACCTCGGCGTCCGACCGAATGCGCTCTACTGGCACTTCCCGAACAAGCAGACGATGCTTGCCGCACTCGCCGACGACATCCTCGACGCCGTCGAGCCGCCGACGGAAGGCTCAGCGCCCGAACGGATTCGAAGCACCGCGGTCACCATGCGGGCAGCGCTGCTCGCCGTTCCCGACAGCGCCGAGATCGTGTCATCGGCGTGGGCGTCCGGACTGTCGCACCGGTCGACGGTCCAGACCATCGTCACCGTCGCCCGCGACGGCGGACTCGACGAGCAGACTGCGGCAGGCGTGGCGACGGCGGTGTGCCAGCTGACGATCGGCCTCACCATCGAGGAGCAGACCCGCACCCAGATGGAGCGGCTCGGAGTCACCGGGCCGTCCGGACGTGATTTCGACAGCGAGTTCGCCGGCGGACTCGACGTGATCGTCGCCGGCGCTCGAGCTCGGGCAACCGCCTCGACCGATTAGAGGTCTTTGGCGCCGGTTGAGTACATTCATGAGTCGTTCATGAAATAGGGCTCCCAGGTCCGCCGACCGAAACGACTGACACCGTGACCGACTCCACGCCTGACATCCGTCCTGCGTATCGCACCGACCTGGACGGTCTACGCGGAGTCGCCATCGCACTCGTCGCCTGTTTCCACGTCTGGTTCGGCAAAGTCTCCGGCGGCGTGGACGTGTTCCTCACCCTCTCCGGTTACTTCTTCGTCGGTTCGCTGCTGCGACATGCGATCGCATCCGCAGATCCGGTCGCCACGTTCCGCGACACACTCAACCCGTGGCCACGACTGTCCCGTCTGCTGCGCAGACTGCTCCCCGCTCTGGTCACCGTCCTGATCGGTGTCGCGATCGGAGCCCTGATCCTTCTTCCGCAGACGCGGTGGGTCAGCATCGGCCGCGAGATCATCGCCAGCGCCCTGTACTTCCAGAACTACTATCTCGCGTGGAACTCGCAGGACTATCTGGCGGCGAGTTCGGACAACAGTCCTCTGCAGCATCTGTGGTCGATGTCGATGCAAGGCCAGTTCTTCGTCGCGACCATGCTGTTCGCACTCGTCCTCGCCGCAGCCCTCAAACTGCTCGGCACCCTGCTGCCCGCGTTCACCAAGGCATCGGTGATCCGTACCGTGATCGGTGTCGTCGTCGTGGTGATCGCCGCCGCGTCGTTCTATCACGCGACGGTTCAGCAGGGCGCCAACCAGCCGTACAACTATTACGACACGCTCGCACGCCTGTGGGAACCACTCGCCGGCGGCCTGCTCGCCGTCTGGATGCCGAGCGTCCGTCTGCCGTCCTGGCTGCGGACACTCATCACCGTTGGAGCCCTCGCGCTCATCGTGTCGTGCGGCTGGTGGATCGACGGAGTCGCCGAGTACCCGGGGCCGATGGCCTGGGTGCCGGTCGGCGCGACGCTGCTCATCATCTGGTCGGGCTCCGGGACCGCGCCACGTCCGGCCGCCAACCGGGCTCTGGCCTCCCGGCAGGGTGTCTGGCTCGGCAACCTCGCGTACGCCCTGTACCTGATTCACTGGCCGCTGCTCATCTTCTACCTCGCGTACGCGGACTCCGATCACGCGACGTTCATCGAGGGAACCTGCATCCTCGCCGTCTCGCTCGGGATGGCATGGCTGGTCAAGCGCTACATCGAGGACCCACTGCGGGGAGGCAACCGCTCGCCGCTCGCCGCCCGTCACTGGCCTGGACGTCCTCGGATCCGCTACGCCGCGATCATGTCAGCGTTCCTGGTGCTCGGCGCCGCCGTCGTCGGCACCGGAGCCAAACTGTGGGAGCACCACATGTCGACCGTCGCGATCGGCACAGAAGACATCGACCCCCATCTGTATCCGGGCGCCCGCGCCTGGATCGACGAGATCCCGGTACCCGCGCGCGACCCGCAACCGACACCGCTGGCAGCCGAGTTCGATCTCGCTCCGACGACCGCCGACGGTGTGATGTCCGACTTCGCCGACCTCGACTTCCACGTCGGCGTGTACGGCGACCCCGACGCCGAGCGCACGATCGCCGTCGCGGGCGGTTCGCATGCCGAGATGTGGGTCCCGGCGCTCGACATCATCGGCAAACGCAACGGATTCAAAGTCACCACCTACCTGAAGATGGGATGTCCCCTCACGCTCGAGAAGAATCCGACGCGCATCGACGGGACGCCGTACCCGGAGTGCACTACCTGGGTTCGAAAGGTTCTCGACGAACTCGAACGAGTCCGCCCCGACGCGGTCTTCACGAACTCGACGCGACCGCGACCCGACGGGCCTGCCGACTATGTGCCGCCCGGCTACCTCGAGGTGTTCGACGAACTGACCGCAGCCGGAATTCCGGTGATCGCCATCCGTGACACGCCGTGGCCGCACGACGACGACGGGCGCCCCATCAACACACCGGGCTGCCTCGCCGATGGCGGCGACGCGCACAGTTGCGGCTCCGAGCGTGCAGCTGCGCTGGCTCTGGTCGATCCGATCACCGACTATGCCCTGCTCAACCCGCTCCTGCATCCCCTCGACATGTCCGACCACGTGTGCGACGAAACGTTCTGCCCCGCGATCGTCGGTAACATCATCGTCTACAAGGACTTCCACCATCTCGGAGCGACGTACGTCCGCAGCTTGAGCAGCGCCCTGTCTCGTGCACTGGAGGCTGAACTGCCGTGGACTGGACCGTCGTTCGGCCCGTTCGACTGATCGGGCACAACCCGCCCACGATCGGAGCGCCATGACCACGGTCCCGGCCGACCCGGTCGCGACATACCGGGTGCAGCTCACGCCCGACTTCGCGTTCGCCGAGGTCGCAGGCATCCTCGACCATCTCGTCGAGCTCGGGATCAGTCACCTCTATCTGTCGCCGATCCTCGCCGCCATGCCCGGTTCGACACACGGCTACGACTGGTGCCCGCCCGCCCGCATCGCCCCCGAACTCGGTGGCGTCGACGGCTATCGCTTGCTCCGCGCACACGCACAGGCCCGCGGGATCGGCATCGTCCTGGACATCGTCCCCAACCACATCGGCGTGTTCGACGCCCGCCACAACCACTGGTGGGCCGACGTCCTACGCAACGGCGCGGACTCCCCGTACGCCGAGTACTTCGACCTCGATCTGGACTTCGGCGACGGCGCGCTGTGCCTGCCGTGGCTGCCCGCCGACGGCGACCTCTCGGAACTGCGCCTCACCGACGGCGAACTGTGGTTCGGCGACAGGTACCTTCCGACCGCTGACGACACCGTGTCGTCAGGCCGTTCCGCACGCGAAGTGCTCGATCGCCAGCGTTATCGACTGGTCCCCTTCGACAGCCGCCAGATCGGCTATCGGCGATTCCTCGCCGTCAACGAGCTCGCCGCCCTCCGCCAGGAGATCCCGCGCGTCTACGACGCCACCCACGCCTGGCTTCGGGAACTGGCAGACGAGGACCTCTTCGACGGCGTCCGGGTCGACCACCTCGACGGACTCATCGACCCGATCGGCTACTGCCGCAGACTCCGCGAGGACATCGGCGATCGACTGCTGTACGTGGAGAAGGGACTGAGCGTCGGCGAACGACTCGACCCGGAGCTTCCGGTCGACGGCACGACAGGCTATGACCAGCTCCGCCTGATCGAAGGTGCTTTCACGGCTCCTTCCGGCGCGATCGAGCTCTCTGAGGTCTACCAACGCATCACCGGCATGTCCGGTGACGGCGACGCTCTGAATGCGCGGGCGGCGGAGCTCCGCCACGTGACGCTCATCGATCTGTTCTCCGACCGTGTCCGCCGCGCGACCGCATTGTTCGCGGAGTCGGCGCCCGGCGTCCCCGTCCACAAAGTGCAGGCGGCCGTCACGACGCTCATCTCGCGTGCACCCGTCGCCCGACCCGGTAGCTATCCATCCCTCACCCCGGCGATCCTCGCGAGGATCGCGCGCATCCGCAGTGAAGCCCCGTCGATGGAAGACGGCCTCGACGTGCTGGCCCGCGCCTTCACCGACCCGGACACCGCACCGGAGGCCGTAGCCAGGCTCGGCGAAGCCGTGTCGGCGGTGACGGCCAAGGCGATCGAGGACATCGGGTACAACCGGACCGGACGCCTGGTCTCGGCGAACGAACTCGGCTGCACTCCACTGGTGCCGTCCGTCGATCGTGATGAGTTCCACGGAGCGTTGGCGAACCGGGCCCGTCACTGGCCTCGCGCACTGACCGCCCTGTCGACCCACGACACCAAGCGCAGCGAGGACGTTCGGGCGCGAATCGCGCTGATCTCCCAGATCCCGCAACGGTGGACCGTGTTGGTTCTGACGCTCTGGCGGATCGCACCGCCTCCGCACGCGCCGACCGCCTACTACTTACTGCAGAACCTGATCGGAGTATGGCCCGACACCGGAGCCCCGGACCCCGCCGTCCGCGAGCGTTTCCACGCGTACGCGCGGAAGTCGATGCGCGAAGCGGGGGTCGTCTCGTCGTGGACGGCCGTGAACGACGCCGCCGAGACCGACGTCATCGAGTGGATAGACCGCCTCCTGACCGGGACGCCCGCCGACCTCATCTGCGACTTCGTCGAGATCATCGCCCGACCTGCACGCGACGAGTCCGTCTCGCGCAAGGTGGTGTCGTTGGCGGCGCCGGGCGTCGGGGACGTCTACCAGGGCACCCAGTGGTGGGACGATTCGCTCACCGACCCGGACAACCGCAGACCCGTCGACTACGGGCAGTCACTCGACCACCCGAAGGCAGCGATGATTGCGACGACTCTCGCCGTACGACGGCGCTACCCCGAGTGCTTCGGTCCGGGCGGCGTGTACGAAGCCGTCGTCTGCCGCGGAACCAGCGGAATCCACGTCATCGCCTTCACTCGAGGCGACGCGGAGGGTCAGCCACGCGTGCTGGTGGCGGGAGTCCGATTGGCCCAGACCTTCCGGCCCGGGCCGGCGCGCGAGGACGCAGTGATCCCCTTGCCGCCCGGTGTGTGGCGCGACGCCGTCACCGGCGACGACCACTACGGCGACGTCACCGCAGACGTCGTCTTCGGCGACCGTCCTGCCGTGATCCTCGAGCTCCTGTAGAGCTCGCCCCCACCGCCGGTCGAGACCCTCCACGCCGGTCGAGCGGAGTCGAGACAGCTTCCGCTGGTCGAGCGGAGTCGAGACAGCTTCCGCTGGTCGAGCGGAGTCGAGACAGCTTCCGCTGGTCGAGCGGAGTCGAGACCCAGGATCTCGACTCCGCTCGATCGGCGAAGGTGCGCTCGACCAGCGAAGATCCGCTCGACCAGCGAAGATCCGCTCGACCAGCGAAGGTCCGCTCAGCCTGCCGGCTGTGTCGGCATCGCGGGCACCGGCCCGGTCTGCTGGCTCGGATCGCCGGTGGCCGCCGACTCTCCGCCTGCCATCCCCGGGACCGCCTGCACATTGGAGACGAGCCAGTCGCCATCCACTTTGTCGAGGGTCAACTGAATGAGGGTGACGGCGTGGCCGCCGCCCGGCGCGGTCGCCGACGTTCCGGTGAACTCGAAGCTCACGACGGTCACCGCGTGATCCTTCGAGAACGACTCGACCATCGACGAGTTGATCTTGGTCGTCACGTTGGCGAGCTTCTGGGTGTCGCGCCACTTCACCGTCTCGGACGCCGACGTCTCGATCTGCTTCTTCTGGGCGCCTGTCGACAAGGGGCCGACTTTCGCCTTCAGCTGGTCAGCGGACGCACCGTCCTTCAGCAGGACGCCGAAGTACTGGGTGACGTACTCGGAGGCCGCCGCCTTGCTGTCGTCGAAGGCGTTCAACTCCTGTTCGGTGTCGTACCACTTCCAGCCGCAGAAACCGAGGACGGCGAGGACCGCGATCACGACGACGCCCGCCGCGACCCGGGTCAGGGCGCGTGCCGACACGGTGAACTGCTTGCCCTGCGCCGACTCCCGATCGTCGCCGCGAGCCTGCGCCCGCGCTTTGGCTTTCGCGGCGACTCCGCTGGTCGCGCCTGCCGTGTCATCGGACGAATCGGTGACGTCTACCTTCGTGGTCTCGGTCTCGTGCCCTTCGTCGGAGGCGGTGTTCTCGATCTCAGAATCCTCGGAGCTCATACATCCTTCACTTGTCCAGCGGAACCGTGCGTGCATTCGGATCGTAGTTCGGCGGTGGCTTCCCGGTATCGTCGCCCTTGGGCCGGGGAGCATTCGCCGAGCCGCGAGTCTGCAGCGTCGGATCCTTGGTCTCGCAGTACAGGTTGGTCGGAACGGTCAGTTCCAGGATCTTGGTCGGCCGCACCGGCGCCAACGAGTAGTTGCACGCGGGGCGCGGATACAACGAGGCCAACGCCCACCATGCGCCGTCGTGGAACATCTTCTGCGACTGAATGCTGCCGTCGCGGATCGCCGGGAACAGGTTCGCCAGAGTCGGCGCACGGAGCGCCCCCTGCCTGCCGATGTCCAGAAACTGCTTCACGATGTCGGTGACCGGATCGGTGATCGTGGACAACGAGCCGGCGAGTGAGGTGAACTGCGCCGGACCGTTGCCGAGCAGTGTCCGGATCTCCCCGTCCGCATCGACGACGGCGGTCATCAGGTCGTTGGTGCCCGTCGCCAGCTTCTGAAAGTCCGGCTGGATGTCTGCCGTGGTCTTGAAGACGGTGCCGAGGTTCTCGATGAGCTTCGTCGTCTGCGGAAGCACCCGGGCCAGGTCGGCGAAGATGACGCCGCCGGAGTGGAAGATCGACTTAAGTTGGTTCGGCCCCTCGTCGTTGAGCGCGATCTCGAGCTCTTGCAGTGTCGACGTCAGTTTCGGCGCATCGATCTGGCTGATCACGTCCAGCGTGGACTGCAGCATCGACGAGAACGCGACGGTGACGTGAGTCTGGTCGCCTATCTCGATGGTGTCGCCGTCTTCCAGGTACGGGCCCGCGGTGGTGGCCGGCGTGAAGTTCACATACTGCTCGCCTGCCGCCGACAGCCCGAGTGCGGCCACCTTGGAGTCCTTGTTGATCTTCACGTCGTCGTTCAGCCGCAGCT
Organism: Gordonia zhenghanii; assembly: GCF_021738965.1. Lineage (GTDB taxonomy): Bacteria > Actinomycetota > Actinomycetes > Mycobacteriales > Mycobacteriaceae > Gordonia > Gordonia zhenghanii. Next base: position 105,491 of record NZ_JAKKOQ010000008.1, read on the forward strand.
GGACTTGGACGGTCGACGGGGTCACTTGGATGTCGCGGACCTCGCCGATCTGCGAACCGCGGAGCATCACCTTGCTGGTGCCCTGCAGCCCGCCGGACTCGGGGAAGTTCACGGTCACGTCGTACGTGCCCTGCCACGGGCGCCAACTCAGCGAGCCGAACGCCAGATACGCCAGACCGAGGAGCATGACGACGACGAGGCCGAGGTTACCGATGATGATCTTGCGTTTGACGAGCCATTTCTTCATCGCTGACCCCCGTTCTTCGCGCCGCTGCCCTTTACCCCGAGAGTCGCGAGCAGTCGCTCCAGGGTCACTTGCAGTGCGTGGTCGCCCTTCGTGATGTCACTCGCCTCCGGCAGGCGCGACGCCGAATCGAATCCGACACCGGGCGTCAACCAGTAGATCTTGGCCGCGACGGCCGCTGCCGAGCCCTGCGTGGACTTGATCCACTTCGGATTCAGCTCGGCCAACCGGTCCGAGAGCGGCCCGAAGATCGGCGCCGACTCGTTGAGCGCCGCCAAGGTGGTGTTCAAGTTGGCCAGCAGTTCGCTGAAGTTCTGTTTCTCGGACTTCAGGAAGTCGTTGGTCGCTGACGTCACCTTGTTCGACTTGTCGAGCGTGGTGAGGATCGAACCGACTTGACTGTCGACTGCGTCGATGGCCGCGGGCAGTTTGTTGATCGACGCCGAGATCTGGGCCCGGCCGTCCGCGAGTTCCTGCGTCAGGCGGGCAGTGTCGACCATCGCTGCGTCGACCTGGCCCGAGTTCTTGTTGAACTTGTCGATCGCGGTCGTGAAACCTTCGATGGCCCCGTGCAACTCGGGTGCGTTGCCACCGACCGCGGTCGACAGTTCGGTGAAGATGCGCTGCAAAGCGCTCACCGATCCGCTGTCGACGAGGCCGGTCGCACTGACGAGAATGTCTTCGACGGTCGCGGCAGCCGAGGTCTGGCCGGTCAACCTTCCGCCGTCGCCGATCGTCCCCTTCGACGGATCCTGCGGCGGCAGCAACGCCACGAACACGTCGCCCAGGGGCGTCGCCTGACGGAGCTCGGCACCGGTGCCGGTCGGGAGCGTCACGCTCTTGGACACCGACATGGTGACATTCGCCTGATAGTTCTCGGCGACGATGTCGTCGACCTGGCCGACGTCGGTGCCGCCCAGTCGGACTTTTGCCTGGGCAGGCAGGTTGAGCGCGTTGTCGAACGACGCGTGGACGGTGATCGCGTCACCGATGCCGCCCGGGGCAGGCAACGGGATCTGCTCGACGGTGATGCCGGGGACCGCGCCGCACGCGGCCAGGCTGATCGTCGTCGCCAACGCGACGACTGCGGCTGCGAACTTCCTCATGCGTGTCATTTCGTCAACAGCCCCAACAGTCCGGAGTAGATGCCCATGTCTGGGCCGAAGTCCTTCAGCTGCCCGTTTCGGCATCCCTTCTTGTCCACTCTGATCGCCTCGCAGAGCGTCGCCGTGAGCTCGTTGTCGACCAGCGACTTGTCGAGGAGGACCGACGCGCGCCACGCGCCCTGCTCGGCCGAGATCGAGTTCGACAGGTTCTGGAAGAGCAGCGGCGCGACATCGACCGCTTCGACGACCTGCCGCGAGTAGTCCGACAGGTTTCCGATGACCGCGCTCAATCGTCCGGTCGACGAACTGATGGTGCCCGCGTTGTTCTCCAAGAACTCCGAGGTGTTCTGCAACGTCCGGTTCAAGTCGCCGAGGGTGGCGACCAGACCGGCAGACTGGTCGCCGAGCATCTGCGAGACCTGCGTCATCGACGACGAGAACTGCAGCATCTTCGGATAGTTGTCGGTCAGCGTCGTCGTGAGCGTGCTCAACGACTTGAGGATGTCGACGATCGCGTCGCCGTTGTCCGCACCGGTCTTTCCTGCCTTGGCCAACGCATCGAGGGCGTCGCGCAGACGCTCACCGTTGCCGTCGGCGACGCCGGACGTGATGTCGACGAGATCGGCGATCGGGCCTTCGCCCGGCTTGTCGCCCGACAGGTTCACCACCAGTCGATCGATCGAGTCGAACAGGGTCCCGATCTCGACCGGAGCCTTGCTGTTCTTGATGACGCCGTCGTCGCCGAGCTTCGGACCACCGGTGTACGCGGGCGTCAGCTCGACGTGTCGGGTGGTCACGATCGATGTGTTGACGATCGCGGCCGTCACGTCTTCGGGGATCGCGATATCGTCCTCGATGGTCATCTCGACCTTGACGCGGGTGCCCTGCGGCTCGACCGACAGAATCCGACCGACCGGCATACCGAGCACGGCGACGTCGTTGCCCTCGTACAGGCCCGACACATCGTCGAAGTACGCGGTAACCGTTTTGGACTGCCCCAACGCGGCCGACCAGCTCGCCGGCATCAACGAACAGCCGGTGATCGTGAGCATGGTCGCCGCAGCGACGGCGACCGCAGCGACGGCCCGGCGCATCCCACTTCCTTCCGCGGTCAGCATCCGTCCACCACTTTCGCCAGGCACAGCCAGTTGTCGGGGAAGATGCCCCACGGCAGGTAGCCGTTGGCGTACGGGCCGTCGCCGACCAGGTTGTTGGTCAGGCGAGCGGTTACCGGCAGGATCTCGAGCATCTTCCGCAGGTTGTCTCGGTTCTTCTCGAGACCCGACGAGATGGTGTCGAGGTTCGCCATCACCGGCGCGAACTGGTTCCCGTTCTCGGCGGCGACCGCCCGCGCCTGTTCGGTGAGCTCGGCGATTCCGTCGAGCATCCGGGTGACGAGTCGTTCCCTGGTCTGGATCTTCGTCGCCAGCTGAGCACCTTGTCCGACGATGATCGACAGCTGGAACTGGCTGTCCTGGACCTGCTCGGTCACGGCCTTCGTATCGGTCAGGAGTTGGCCGATCTGGTCGGTTCGGTTGTTGATGACGTCCGACATACGCGTCAACGCGTCGAGCGTCGGTTCCGCGATCGCCGGCGCACCCTTCAGCTGGCTGTTCAGCGTGCGGATGCTGTTGGCGAGATCGTCGGCTTTGATGCCGTCGAGCACCGGAGTGCCTTTCTCGAGCGTCTTCTGCAAGTCGTACGGGACCCGCGTCACCGTGATCTGCTCGCCGTCGAGTTCCTGGTCGGACTCGCCGAGGACGACGTCGACGTACCGCTGGCCGAGGAGCGTCGACATCTTGATCTCGGCGGATCCGTCCTCACGGACGTCGACGTCGTTGTCGACCTTCATCGTGACCTTCACGTGGTCGCCCGCCAATTCGGTGTCGCTGACCTCGCCGACGTCGATGCCTGCGACCCGCACTTTGTCGCCGGTCCGCAGGCCGCCCGCTTGGATGAAGTCACCCGTGTAGGTCTTCTTCCCGAGGTTCGCCGAACTGAGGCCGACCACCGCGACGAGCACGACGATGATGCCGATGGCGCCGATGATTCCGTACCAGAGACCTCGGCGGCCGTTGAATGAGGATCGGACACGTTTCTTCATCGGCACACCACCGAGTGTTGGGTCCCGCCGATCTGGGTGATCAGACCCGGCGGAAGCAAGACGTCGCCGATCGCGATATCGAGTTCACATGCATAGATGTTCAAGTAGGCGCCCTGCATCATGACGTTCGGGAAATGGCCGAGGAACTCCGGTAGGACTTTTGCCATGGTGTCGAGTTTCGCGCCCTGACCGATCAACTTGGTTGTGGCTTCGCGAGCCGCTGTACCCGCGTCCCGCAACGAGCCTCGGTTCTGGGCGAGCACGTCGGCGAAACCATCGGCGGTCGTCCCGATCTGCTCGATCGACTTGCCGAACGCCGCCGAGTTGCCGTTGAGGTTCTCGACGAGCTTCGATGCACTGTCGATCAACGTCTGCACCTGCTTGCCCTGGGACGCGAGCTCGCGCATCACCACCGAGAGATTGGTGATGATCGTGCCGAGGACCTGGTCGCGGTTCGCCATGTCGTTCGCGACTTGACCGATCTGGGCCAGCGTCCGCGACAGCGACACCTCGTTGCCTTGGAAGGTCTGAATCAGGCCCTCCGACAACGAGTTGACTTGTTCGGGCGTCAACGTGTCGAACACCGGCTGGAAGCCTGCGAGCAGTTTGGTGACGTCGAAGGAGTCCTCACCCGGGAGATGGAGCGTCGAACCCTTACTCAGTTCGGCTCCAGGCGTCGCGCCGTCGAGGTTCAACGCGAGGTACCGCTGGCCGATCAGGTTCTGGTACCGGATCGCCGCCCGAGTGTTGGCGTAGACGTGCTGATCGTCTTGCACCTCGAACGTGACTCGGGCACGTCCGTCGTCGAGTTCGATGTCTTGTACACGGCCCACGCGCACGCCGGCCATCCGAACGTCATCGCCCGACGCGAGACCGGACGCGTCGCTGAACTCGGTCGCGAAGTCGGTCACCTTGCCCTGCACCGTGCGCTCGAGAGTCGACCAGATCAGGTACGTGAGGAGCAGCGCGACGACCGCGAACACGCCGAAGCCGATCAACGGCTTGCGAATACTGTCGGTGCTCTTGCTCATCGCTGTCCTTCCTTCTCCGGCGCAACCGACACCAGCGGACCGAGCATCAACGTCTCCGCGGACGTCGGCTTACGGCCGAGCGCCGTCCCCAACGTCTTCGAGTCTCGTGACGTCGAGACCCCATTGGCGCGCTTCCGGTTCCGATCCGGCTGCATGCCGCCTTCCGGATACACCGACAGCGGTCCGGACATCGTCGGGCCGGTTCCCGTGCCTGGTCCGACGCAGCCGGGCCCGCGTAGCTGGCCGTAAGGTCCGCCGTCGTACACCGGGCAGTTCTGCTTGGAGTACATGCGGTAGGCACCGAAGTTGACGCCCAGATTGAGCTGGACGTGGCCGTTGACTCCGGTGAACACACCGAGCACCCGACCGGCGAGCACATAGAGTTCCCGCAGCGCCTGCGGCATCGCGTCCGGGTCGAGCATCGTGGCGCCCAGGGTGGTGTTGAGGTCACGGACGACGCGTTTGCCTGCATCGCCGTTCTTCGCGAACAAGGCCTGCGTCGTGTCGAGAAGGCCTTGGCTGTTGGAGAGCAGTGCGGTGAGATCGTCTTGCTTCTCGGTGATGGTCAACGCGGGCTTCACCGATTTCCCGAGAGTGTCCAGCAGCTCCGGGGTCGAGGCCGCCAGGCCTTTCACCGATGCGGAGAAGGCGTCGAAACCCGATGGCGCACCGGGCGGAAACTGCGCGTTGATCGTCTTCCAGTAGTTGTCGAGGACCCCGACGAACGTCGAGAACGTGGCGCCTCCGCCGTCGAGTGCGTCGGCGATGGTGCCGAGGACCATGCCGAGGTCCTCCGGCGGGACACTGCGCAGAAGAGTCCGAAGATCATTTTGGGCGTCCTGCAGTCGAATCGTCGGCTCCGACGTGTCGGCTTTGATCACGTCACCGGCGGACAGCCGATCGTCGGACGGGTTCTCCGGCCTGATCAGCTCAACCGAGTTGACGCCGAACAGGTTGGACGGCACCGTCCGCGCCGTCGTGTTCGCGGGAATCCCTTCGGCCTGCTTCGGCTCGAGCAGCATGTGGACTTCGCGTTGCTGATCGGAGGACGAGCCGACGACCGCAACCGAGTCGACTTCGCCGACGATCATCCCGTTGTAACGCACGTCGGCTCCGCTGATGAGCCCGTCGCCGACATCGGTCAACGACGCCGAGACGTCGGTCGTGTCGTCGAACTTTCCCTCGTACCTCGCCCACAGGACGCCGAGCACGAGGAGACCGACCACGGCGAAGATCACACCTCGCACCAGGTACGTCGTCATCGACGGATCGCGCCCACCTGTATCGATTTTCATAGCCGGTTACCCCGATATCCTGATTCCGGCGGTCATACCCCAGAACACGAGCGTGAGAATCAGATTCGCGAAGACGATGGTGATGATCGACAACCGAATCGCGTGGCCTGCCGCGATCCCGACGCCCTCCGGGCCGCCCGACGCGAAATAGCCGTAGTAGCACTGGATGAACGTGGTCAGCAGAACGAACACGATCACCTTGATGAACGAGAACACCACGTCGCGCGACATGATGAACGAATCGAAGTAGTGATCGTATGCGCCCGCGCCTTCACCGCTCTGCACTTGGAACATCACCTGGCAGGCGATGTAGTTGGCAGCCAGCGAGATCGCGTACAAGGGGATGATCGAGAGCACCGCCGCCGCCATGCGGGTGGTGACCAGATACGGCAGCGGACGAATCGCGATCGACTCGAGTGCGTCGATCTCCTCACTGATCCGCATCGAGCCCAACTGAGCGGTGAAGCGGCATCCCGACTGTGCGGTGAACGCCGTAGCGGCGAGGAGCGGTGCGATCTCGCGTGTCGTCGCGAACGCCGACAGACCGCCGGTGAGCGGATCCATGCCGAGCAGGTGCAGCGCGGTATACCCCTCGATGCCGACGGTCGCGCCGCCCATGACACCGAGGATCACCATGACGCCGACGGTGCCGCCGCCCACGACGATCGCGCCGTTGCCCCATGCGACGTCCGACAGCAGGCGCCAGACTTCCTTCTTGTAGTGACGGAAGGTGATGGGCGCGAGAGCGATCGAGCGCACGAGGAACGTGATCAAGTGCCCCATCGCGACGAGTCCGTCGCGCGGACCGGCGATCGCTTTGCGTCCCCACTCCAACGGCCGGAGCGCGGGCGGCGTGTACCGCGAAGCAGTCATGTCACACCACCTTCGCTGGGACGACGAGGGCGAACACTTGAGTGAGCACCACGTTCACGGTGAACAGCAGCAGCACCGAGTTGACGACGGCTGCGTTCACCGAGTTCGCGACACCTGCCGGGCCGCCACTGGTGTTCAGTCCCCGGTCGCATGCGACGACGGCGACGATGGCACCGAATATCACTGCTTTCACCACCGCGAATATCAAGTCCGAGGTACTCGCGAACGAGGCAAAGGTTCCGGTGTAACTGCCTGGCGTCCCGCCTTGCGCGTACACGTTGAAGACGTAGCCGGTGATGAAGCCGACGAAACACACGAAGCCGCACAGCAGGAATGCGACGACCATCGTCGCGAGCAGGCGCGGCGAGATCAGTCGCTGAATCGGATTAACGCCCATGACCTTCATCGCGTCGATCTCGTCGCGGATGGTCCGGGAGCCGAGGTCGGCGGCGATCGCCGACCCGACGGCGCCTGCCAGCAGCAACGAGGTCACCAGGGGTGCGCCCTGCCGGATGACGCCGAGCCCGGTCGCGGCGCCAGAGAACGAGGTGGCACCGATCTGGCCCGCGATGTTCGAGACCTGGATCGAGACGATGACACCGATCGGGATCGCGACGAGGAGAGTCGGGAAAACGGATGTCGACGCCATGAACGCGCATTGGCGGACGAACTCTTTGAATGGGAATCGGCGTTTGACGATGTCGACGATCAGAACCTTGAAGACCTCGATGAACATCGCCAACTGGCGACCGAAGGTCTCGAACGACTTGGTGATGTGCTCGCGGTACCACTTGCCCACACCACTGCCCGACCACTTCGCGCCGAGCCCGGCTCTCACCCCTAGCGTTTCGGTGCTCAATCCCCTGCCTTCGCGTCGTCAACCCTGAGGGCGTCGATCGGACGGAGAGTTCGTCCCCAACCGACCGTGGCGGCGTGTCGCGAGGGTGCCCGCTGCTGCCCGCTGATCCCCGAATCCCAAAATCCTATGAATCCGTGGATCGAAGCATACACAGTAACTCCGACTTTCGTGTGCATCGAGTCACAGATACTTTTCGAGTGTTGCACGCACCATATGCCTCATTGCAGGTCATGTGCGTCTCGCCGGGACCGAGAGCCGGTCGTTCTCTGAACACAGCTGTGCTCAGATTGCCTGGCCTGAAGCCCGTCAGGTGAGGCGTCAGGTGAGGTATCGGTACGCGGGCGACCCCGGTTCGAGCCGCTCGACGTTCAACCGCGAACGCGACATCCGGTCCTCGAGTCCCACCAGGCCTGCCGGATCGCCGAGTTCGACGCCGACCAGCGCCTCGCCGGTGTCGCGGTTGTTCCGCTTCACGTACTCGAACAGCGTGATGTCGTCGTCCGGGCCGAGTACTTCGTCGAGGAAGCGACGCAGTGCGCCGGGCTCCTGCGGGAAGTTCACCAGGAAGTAGTGCTTGAGTCCTCGATGCACCAGCGACCGCTCGATGACTTCGCCGTACCGCGACACGTCGTTGTTGCCACCGGACAGCAACGAGACCACGCGTGCGTCCGCGGACAACGACAGTTCCGTCAGCGCCGCCGACGCGAGCGCACCCGCAGGCTCGGCGATGATGCCCTCGTTCTGATAGAGCTCCAACATCGTCGAGCAGATGGCGCCTTCGTCGACGTGCATGATCGTGACGCTGCCCGGAGCGAGGTCGACGTCGGACAGCTCGATGACCGGAACGGCAGGACGCTCGGTGAGGGGCAGTAGGTCCGGATGGGCGACGACGCGGGCGCCCGCCGCTGCCATGACCGAGTGCCCGAGACCGCCGATCCGTTTGACCGACGCCCCGTCGACGAACGGATCGACCGTCTCGAGGGTGTACGGCGAGCCGGTGACGAGTGCGGCGGCGAGCGATGCGGCTCCGCTCGGCTCCACACCGACGATCGCGACGTCGGGGGCCACCGCCCGCAGGTAGGTGACGATGCCCGCCATGCAGCCCGCACCGCCGACCGGCAGCACGACGACGTCCGGCGGACCGTCGAGCTGGTCGACGATCTCGGCGCCGATGGTGCCCTGCCCGGACGCGGTTCGCGGATCGTCGAATGCGTGGATCCAGGTGGCTCCGGTGCGCAGGACGTCGGCTTGTGCCGCCGATGCCGCCGCGTCGTAGGTCTCGCCGACCGCGATCAGCTCGACGAAACCCTTTCCGTGCCAGTTGATCCGATCGCGCTTCTGTTTCGGGGTCGTCGTCGGAACATAGATCCGCCCGGCGATGCCCATGGTCGCGCACGCGAACGCGACACCCTGCGCATGGTTGCCTGCGCTCGCCGCGACGACGCCTGCCGCGCGCTCGGCGTCGGACAGCTGCGCCATCACGTTGTAGGCGCCGCGGATCTTGTACGAGCGGACGCCTTGGAGGTCTTCGCGCTTGATGTACACCTGAGCACCGGTGTCGGCGCTCAGCCGTGGACACGCCTCCAACGGGGTGCGTACCACGATGCCGTCGAGCCGCTGTGCGGCGGCGAGGATGCTGTCCCGACTCAGTCCGGGGACCGGGCTGTCAGTGCTCTTCTCTGCGATATGCGGCGGCGTACTCACGCGGTCCATGTTCCCACCGTCGGCCGTACCAGGCGTAGCCGCCCCACCACACGGCGAGCACCACCACGGCGGCCGTCCACGCGGCGACGATCGCGGATCCGCCGAAGAGGAGGGCCGACATCGCCATGACGAGCCCGACGCACACCGCAGCCAGTTTGTTGACCGGCCACCGCACACCGGCGACGTCGACGGTCGGGACCGTCCGGAGATCGCGATGGATGTGGGTGGTCATAGAGTCGAGTGTAGCTCATCCGCACAGTAAGTTTCGGGTGCACGAATCTTTCTGTCGCGGGTCATGAGAACTGGGACGTCGAGTCCAGGATCTCCGCAGCCCCGGACGTCACGGACAAGACGTGGTCGCGAAGCCCCGCCTCGGCGTCGACGGGGACCTGCACGACGAACTCGACCGCGACGGGCCCGTATTCGGTGGACCGCACGACGCCCATCGAACGCAGGTCCGTGGCGACCCGTCCGGCCTCGTCGACGGGGACCGTCAACCGGATGACACTGGAAAGCACCGCGTCACGCAGCGGAGCTGCGTCGAGCACCGCGGTGGCGCTGCCGCCGTACGCGCGGATCAGGCCGCCCGCACCGAGTTTCACGCCGCCGAAATAGCGCACGACGACGATCGCGGCGTTCACCACGTTCCGTCCGGTCAAGGCGGCGAGGATCGGCGGTCCCGCCGTGCCCGCGGGTTCGCCTGCATCGGACGACCGACTCACCTGATGCGGCTCCGCCCCGATCAGATACGCCCAGCAGACGTGGTTCGCCCCGTCGGAGGGGACGCGGTCGACGAGCGTCGCAGCCTCCTCCGGCGAGGCGACCGGCGCCAAAGTCGCGATGAAGCGGGACTTCTTGATCGTCGTGGTGACGACGATCTCGCCTGCATCAGAATCGAGGACGCGCACCGGCTCAGGTCAGGCAGCCGGGCCCGAGCAGCGCCTTCAGGTCGCCCTTCAACGCCGACGACGGATTGACGCGCAGCGCCTCGGTGAGACGCAACTGGGTCTGCTTCCGGTCGCTGACCAGAGTCACGTGGACGTCCGAGGTCCCCGGATGCCGTGTCAGGACCTGTTTGAGGTCGTTGACCCGGTCCGGCGTGCACCGGTTGGTCGGCAAGGTCAGCATCAACGGCTTAGTGGCGCCGACCTCGGTCAGATCGGGCACTGCGAGATCGTTGGCGCTGATCATGATCGAGTCGTCACGCTTGTTGACTCGGGCCCGCACCAGGACGATGTTGTCTTGCAACAGGTCCATCCCGTACGCCGTGAACGCGCGCGGAAAGAAGTACACCTCGGCGCCGCCGACCAGGTCTTCGATGGTGACGGCGGCCCACGGCTCGCCCTTCTTGTTCACGCGGCGCGTGACCGACGAGATGATCCCGCCGATCGTGATCTGCGCACCGTCGGAGATGTTGCCTTCCAGCAGCGTGGAGATCGACGTGTCGGTCTGCGCCGAGATCGCGTGCTCGAGCCCGGCCAACGGATGGCCGGACACGTACAGCCCGAGCATGTCGCGCTCGAGAGCCAACTTGTGCTTGGTGTCCCACTCCTCGTCGGGGATCTTGACAGCGAACACGTCGCCGACGTCCTCGACGTCCGAACCACCGAAGAGGTCGAACTGGCCGATCGCCTCCGCCTTCTTGGTACTCATCACGGCATCGACCGCATCGGCGTGCACCAGGAACAGTCCCTTGCGCGGATGCTCCATCGAGTCGAACGCGCCCGCCTTGATGAGCGATTCGGTGACCTTCTTGGTGCAGGCGACCACGTCGATCTTCCCGAGATAATCCGAGAAGTCGGCGTAACGTTCCTTCGCCGTCCGCGCCGCGATGATCGACGAGACCACACCGGTTCCGACGTTGCGGATGGCGGCCAGACCGAACCGGATGTCCTCACCGACGGCCGCGAAGTTCGCCAACGACTCGTTGACGTCCGGCGGCAGCACGGTGATGCCCATCTTGCGGCAGTCCGCCAGATAGATTGCGGCCTTGTCCTTGTCGTCGCCGACCGAGGTCAGCAGGCCTGCCATGTACTCGGCCGGGTAGTTGGCCTTCAGGTAGGCGGTCCAGAAGGACACCAGGCCGTAGCCCGCAGCGTGCGACTTGTTGAACGCGTAACCGGCGAACGGCAGGACGGTGTCCCACAGCGCGGTGATCGCGGCCTGGGAGTACCCGTTGTCGCGCATACCGTCGGCGAAGCCGTCATAGGCCTCGTCGAGGATCTCCTTCTTCTTCTTACCCATGGCACGTCGCAGCAGGTCGGCCTGGCCGAGCGAGTAGCCGGCCACCTTCTGCGCGATCTGCATGATCTGCTCCTGGTAGACGATCAGACCGTACGTCTCCGAGAGGATCTCCTTGAGCGGCTCTTCCAGCTCCGGGTGGATCGGCCTGATGTCCTGAAGCCCGTTCTTACGCTTGGCGTAGTCGGTGTGCGCGTTCACGCCCATCGGACCCGGTCGATACAGCGCGAGGACGGCGACGATGTCCTCGAATCCGGTCGGCTGCATCATCTTAAGGAGTTCACGCATGGCCGCGCCGTCGAGCTGGAACACGCCGAGGGTGTCGCCGCGCGCGAGGAGCTCATAGGTCTTCTCGTCCTCGAGCGGCAAGGTGTCGAGGTCGAGGTCGACGCCGCGGTTGGTCTTGATGTTCTCGATCGCGTCGCCGATCACCGTGAGGTTTCGCAGACCGAGGAAGTCCATCTTCAGCAGACCGATCGCCTCACACGAGGGATAGTCCCAACCGGTGATGATCGCGCCGTCCTGGGCACGCTTCCACACCGGGATCGCATCGGTCAGCGGCTCGGACGACATGATCACCGCACACGCGTGCACACCCGCGTTACGGACGAGCCCTTCCAGGCCGAGCGCGGTGTCGTAGATCCGCTTGACGTCCGGATCGGTCTCGATCAGCGTGCGCACCTCCGACGCCTCGGAGAACCGTTCGTGCTCCGGGTCGGTGATGCCCCAGACCGGGATGTCCTTGGCCATGATCGGCGGCGGCAGCGCCTTGGTGATGCGGTCGGCGATCGAGAATCCCGGCTGACCGAACTGCACTCGGGCAGAGTCCTTGATCGCGGCCTTGGTCTTAATCGTGCCGAAGGTGATGACCTGGGCGACCTTGTCGTGGCCCCACTTCTCCGACGCGTACGTGATCATCTCGCCGCGTCGGCGGTCGTCGAAGTCGATGTCGATGTCGGGCATCGACACACGCTCGGGGTTGAGGAACCGCTCAAACAGCAGACCGTGCGGGATGGGATCGATGTTCGTGATGCCCATCGCGTACGCCACCAACGACCCGGCGGCGCTGCCACGTCCCGGACCGACCCGGATGCCGACTTCGAGCGCGTGACTGATCAGGTCACCGACCACCAGGAAGTACGCCGGGAAGCCCATCTGGTTGATGACGTTCAGCTCGAAGTTGGCGCGGTCGGTGTATTCGGTCGGCACGACCTGACCCGAGAACCGGCGGTCCAGACCGACCATCACCTCGCGCTCGAGCCACGATTCCTGCGTGTACCCCTCGGGGACCGGGAAGATCGGCATCCGGTCGTGGTGGGTGAACACGTCCTCGTACGACTGGACCCGCTCGGCGATCTCCAACGTCGAATCGCAGCCGCCCGGGACGACGTCGTCCCACAGTTCGCGCATCTCCTTCGCGGACTTGAGGTAGTAGCCGTCGCCGCCGAACTTGAACCGGGTGGGATCGGACAGCGTCTTGCCGGTCTGGATGCACAACAACGCCTCGTGCGACGACGCATGATCGCGGGTCACATAGTGGCAGTCGTTGGTCACCAGCGGCTTGATGCCGAGCTTGCTGCCGACAGTCAACAGCCCGGACCGGACCCGCTGCTCGATCTCCAGACCGTGCTCCATCAACTCCAGATAGAAGTTGTCCTTGCCGAAGATGTCCTGCCACTTGCCCGCGGCCTCCAGCGCTTCGGCTTCGTGGCCGAGCCTGAGGCGAGTCTGCACCTCACCCGACGGGCACCCCGTCGTGGCAATGATCCCCTCGGAATGCCGGGCGATGATCTCGGCGTCCATTCGCGCCCACTTGCCCAACTGCCCCTCGGTCGACGCCAGCGACGACAGTTTGAACAGGTTCCGCAGTCCCGTCGCGTTCTCGGCCACCATAGTCATGTGGGTGTACGCGCCCGAACCCGACACGTCGTCGGACTTTTGGTCTCGACTGCCCCACAGGACGCGTTTGGTGTTGAACCGCGACTCCGGCGCGACGTACGCCTCGATCCCGATGATCGGCTTGATGTCGAACTTGAGCGCCGTGTTGTAGAAGTCCGAGGACCCGTACATGTTGCCGTGGTCGGTCATCCCGATCGCGGACATCTCCAGCCGTTTCGCCTCTGCGAACAGCGGCGACATCTTCGCCGCGCCGTCGAGCATCGAGAACTCGGTGTGGTTGTGCAGATGAACGAACGACCCGGACACTCTGGCGACTCCCCGCATTGCATTTCGATGGAACGGCTCCACTGTATGCGTCCCCTCCGACAGTCCCGGAGAGGCACGCCCCCACTACCGCCGGTTGTGACGCGTGTGGCGATGCGGACGATCGCTAGACGTCGCGCAGGACGTCGAGTGCGTGTTGAAGGTCGTCCGGATACTCCGTGGTGAACTGGACTCGTCGCCCGTCCGCCGGGTGTGCGAACGCCAACGAACGGGCGTGCAGCCACTGCCGGTCGAGGCCGAGTCGGGTCGCCAGGGTCGGGTCCGCACCGTACGTCGGATCGCCGGCGCACGGATGGTGCAGTGCCGAGAAGTGCACGCGGATCTGATGGGTTCGCCCGGTCTCGAGGTGCACGTCCAGCAGCGACGCCGCCGCGAACATCTCGAGCGTCTCGTAGTGAGTGGTCGACGGCTTGCCGTTCGCGGTCACCGCGAACCGCCAGTCCGATCCCGGATGGCGGCCGATCGGCGCCTCGATGGTGCCGACCGGCGGATCCAGACGGCCCTGGACCACCGCGTGATAGACCTTCTCGACGGTCCGATACTTGAACGCCCGCTTGAGCAGCGTGTATGCGTTCTCCGAGGCGGCGACGACCATCACACCGGACGTGCCGACGTCGAGTCGGTGGACGATCCCCTGACGCTCCTGGGCTCCGGACGTGGAGATCCGGAAGCCCGCTGCGGCGAGTGCCCCGATGACTGTGGGGCCGGTCCAGCCCTGCGACGGGTGCGCGGCCACCCCCGGCGGCTTGTTCACCACGACGATGTCGGAGTCGTGGTAAATGACGTCGAGGTCGGCGACGGGCGTCGGCTCGACGGTCAGCGGACGCTCCGGCTCCGGCAGCGTCACGTCCAGCCACGCCCCGGCGACGAGTCGGTGCGCTTTGTCGACCGCGACCCCGTCGACAGTGATGTCGCCGGCATCGGCGAGACCCGCAGCGACCGTCCGCGACAGACCGAGCAGTCGTGCGACTCCAGCGTCGGTGCGCATCTCGTGCAGTCCGTCGGGAACCGGCATCGCCCGTGAGTCACGCATCGTCGTCCTCCTGTCCCTCGGCGGCGACGGCGCGGTCCTTGCGCGCCGCCCACCCCGAACGGGAACCGTCGTAGTCGTAGCCGAGCAGAGTGAGGACCACCAGGAGCACCGCGCCGCAGACGACAGCCGAGTCGGCGACGTTGAACGTCGGCCACCAGTCGCCGACCTGAATGAAGTCGACGACATGGCCGCGCAGCGGTCCCGGAGATCGGAACATGCGGTCCGTCAGGTTTCCGATCGCGCCGCCGAGCACCAGCCCGAGTCCGATCACCCAGCCCGTCGACACGAGCCGGTTGCTGTACCGGATGATCCCGATCACCACGGCGAGCGCGACGAACGTCAGTACCCACGTGTATCCGGTCGCCATCGAGAACGCCGCTCCGCTGTTGCGGATCAATTTGAAGGTAACGACGTCGCCGATCACGTGGGTCGGGTTCCACGGGTCGAGGCGGGCGACGGCCAGTGTCTTGGTGATCAGGTCGAGAAGGTAGGCCACCACCGCCACGAGGGCGAGCAGCGCGACGGTCCGGGAGGTGCTTCGCCCGGTGGTCCGGACGCCATCGCGCCCGGGCTCGGTTTCACTCATTCCTCGATTGTCCACGATCAGCGTGCGTCACACCGACGCCGCCCTGACCTGACCACGCTGGACACAGTCATTACTCTCGGACGGGTGAGTGTCTCGCCGATCGCGTCCGCCGCGAACCCGCACCCGTCATCGCCCCGTGATCGCCGGATCGGGAGACGCGTGATCGCCGCCCTGACCGTGCTACCGGTCGGCGCGGTCCTAGCGTTGAGCGGCTGTTCCTCCGACGACGAGAGCGCGGCAGACCCCGGACCGTGCGCCGCGGCGTCGAGCGCGGATCGCGAGGGCATGCGGCCGATCCCGGTCGCACCGGCCGACGTCGAGGTACTCGACACAGGGGCACCACAGACAGGGGCACCCCAGACAGGAGCACCACAGACAGGACTTCTCGAGTCCCGACCGGACACGACGAGTCCGCAGGAGGTGACGTTGACGACCGACTCGATCGAAGCCTCCATCGCGCCCGCAGACAACGGCAACCAGTCGGTCCAGCGCACCCAGCAGCAGTTGAGCACCCCGATCACCGCGCGCGTCGTGTGCGACGACCCGTCGGATCTCGAGTTCACAATCGGAACGCCGACGACGAAGGACGCCGAGCTCACCCCCGGACTCGACGCGATCGCCGGGTCGGAGGGCGGACTGAGTGTCGCCGACGGGTTGCAGGTCCGGTCGCTGCGGCTGTTCCCCAACGAGGAGTCCGGATCGCCCGCGCGCAGCGCGCTCGAGCAGTCGTTCTCCGGTGCGCTCGACCAATCGGTTCCGCTCCCGACCGAGCCGGTGGGCGTCGGCGCCCGCTGGAAATCGGTGCGCATCATCTCGTCGGCCGCCACGATCAGGCGGACGACGACCGTCACGCTCACCGGGCGCACCGGGAACATCGTCCAACTGGCGGTCGCCGTCGACGACGTCCCCGTCGACTCGATCTTCCGTATTCCGGGTTCGGCGCAGACCTTGACGATCAACAGGTACTCGATGGCGGGGACCGGCGAACTCACCGTCGACCTCACGCGTGTGCTGCCGATCGCGGGCTCGATCACCACCGAAGGCGCGCGCGAACTCGCGGGCGACGAGAACAGCGCGCCGTTGCTTCAGCAGAACGAGTACACCGTCACCTGGACGTCCTGAGGCACCTGGACGTCCTGAGGTTCTTCACCGGACCCCGATGGTTCACCGTCTCCCCAGAGACGCCCCACCGAACGACGACGAGCCCCGCACCACGTGGTGCGGGGCTCGTCGTCGAGTGTCGGGCGAGTCAGCTCGCCTTCTTCGACGACTTGGCCGTCGAACTCGACGAGCCGTCGTCGCACAGCGGCGTCTTGACGTCGTTGGCCGACAGCAGCGGGCAGACCGTCGACTTCGACAGCTTCCAGCGACCGTTGTCGAACACGATCGCGGCGTCGATCTTCTGCGGCGGGTTGTCCGGGAGCTTGACCTCGACCTTGACCTTCGCCTTGTTCGGGCCGTTCTTGGTCACCGGCGGCTTGATCTTGTAGGTGACGTCCGGGTTGTCCTCGGCCGCCTTGACGAGCTCCTCGAAGAGATCGGGATCGACCTCGGATCCTTCGACGAGTTCGGTCTTCTCGGCCGGCTTCACCTTCGGATCGAGAGCCTTCTCGAGCAACCCGTTGAGCTCCTTGACGTTCGGCACGCTGCTCGAATCGGTCATCGGATCGCTCGACGACGACGTGCCGCCTTCGGCCGCACTGGTCGAGGCCTCTGCGGTGGGAATCGGAGGCAGGTCCGAACCGCCGTCATCCGAACCGCACGCGGCGGTCGCGGCAACGGCGGCGGCCACCACGGCACCGGTCACGAAATTGCGAATCTTCACGGATAAAATCCTCACGTCTGGTTCTACGCGGGTCCAGGTCTGGCCCCCGAGCCAACCCCACTATGCCAAAAGGTGACACGGCGGCGCATCCGACACGTCGCGCACCGCCTGCCGCACCCGTCCCGCGCGTCGCCGGTGAGCAGCACGCATACGGCTTCGACAAGTGCGAGAATCGGGCCATGAGCCCACGCCAGGTTGTGATGATAACCACCGGCGGCACCGCCGCCTCACGCACCACCGACGACGGAGCGGTGCCCGTTCTGTCGGCCCTGGAGTTGCTGCCCGACACCGCAGACGACGTCGCCGTGCGCCCCCGCGAGTTGATGACGGTCGACTCGTCGTCGATGACCGTCCGACAGCAGTTCGACGTCGTGCGCGCTATTGCCGAGGAGTTGTCCGACCCCGCAGTCGTCGGTGTCGTGGTGACCCACGGCACGGACACGTTGGAGGAGACCGCGTACCTCGCCGACCTCTTCGCCGCAGATCCACGCCCGGTGGTGTTCACCGGTGCACAACGTCCCGCCGACCACCCGGACGCAGACGGACCGGCGAACATCGCGGCAGCGGTCGCGCTCGCGGCCGATCCGTCCTCCCGCGACCGCGGTGTGCTCGTCGCACTCGGTGGAACGATTCTCTCCGCTCGCGGCGTGTTCAAGACGTCGACCACCGACCTGCGTGCGTTCGACACCGTCCACCGCGGCCTGCCGCGCCCCTTGATCGACGGGGCGGTGCCTGCACGACCCGCGCGAGTGGACCTTCTCGCGCTGTACCCCGGCGTCTCCCCCGGTACCATCGCCTCAGCGGTCGAACAGCGGGCAGCAGGAATCATCTTGTCCGCCACCGGGTCTGGTAATACACACCCGGACATAACCGCGCAGGTGAACCTCGCGGTGCAGCGCGACGTCCCGGTCGTCGTCTCGACGCGGGTCCCGTACGGCGCAGTGCAGCCGACCTACGGCGGCGGAGGCGGCGGCGTCGACCTGCTTCGCGCGGGAGCCGTCTTCTCGCCCTGGCTGCGAGCACCGCAGGCGCGGATGGCTCTGATCGCGCTCCTGTCGGCCGGAGCCGACCGCGACGCGATCACGGCGTTCTTCGCTGCCTCCTCGCCCGCCGACTGATCACCCCTGTCGACCTTCAGTCCTCGTCGGGCGAATCCCAGCCGAGACTGTCGAGCGGATCGGCGCGCTCCAGCAGCGGTTCGGGCAGCCGGAAGTTCCGTGTCCGTCCGCGCCCGGTCGATCGAGTCTCGAAGCGAACGGTGACGAAGCCGTGTCCCCCGCCTTGCACCCAGCCGTGGCCGTGCTCGGGGTGCGTCACGTCGGTGCCGGTCGGGAACTCGTCGGGTGCCGAGGGTCCGCGCGGGATCTGGACGCTCTGAGGAGTGGAGCCTTCGACGTCCTCACCATTGCCGCCACCCGAAGCGCCGTCGGCACCTGGGGCCGCCCCCTCCTCGCCCTGGTCGGGGACGGCGGCGAGGTCGGGGAACAACGAGTCCTGTCGCACATCGTCGAGTCCGGAGTACCCGACGCCGACGAGCCGGACCGGTCCGATGTCGAGCGGATCGAGCATCACTCGGTAGGCCGCCGCGGTGAGCGCTTTGAGATCCGTTGTCGCACTTGGGAGTGTCGACGACCGGGTCAGGATCGACATGTCGCTGAGCCGGTGCTTGACGACGATCGTCCGCGCGCCACGACCGTCGTCGAGCAGTCTGCGGTGGGCGTGCGACGCGGCCGACGAGACGGCGGCCCTCATGCCAGCGGAATCCATGATGTCGGTCGCGAACGTGCTCTCGGCGCTGATCTGCTTGGCATCCGCGCGTTCGGCGACCGGTCGGTGATCTATCCCCTGGGCGAGCTTGTGGAGTGCCAGACCGACCGTGCCGCCGAGCACTGAGGCGACTTCGGTCTCCGACAGTGCGGCGAAGTCACCGATGGTCTCCACCCCGAGACGGCCGAGCCGATCTCCCGAGACGGGCCCGACACCCCACAGTTTGCGAACCGGAAGCCCGTGCAGGAACTCCAGTTCCGTGCTCGGCGCGATGGCGCGGTATCCGTCCGGCTTCGCCATCCCGGAAGCGATCTTCGCGATCTGCTTGCCCGAGCCGAGCCCGACGGATGCGGCGAGTCCCGTCTCGTCCCGGATCGCGGCACGCATCGCCGTCGCGACTGCGGCTGCATCGGCGACCGTCGCGCCGACGAGTTCCGGCGGTTCGCCGAACGCTTCGTCCAACGACAAGGTCTCGATGACGGGCGCGAACCGGCGCACGATCTCGAATACTCGGCTGCTCACGACACGGTAGACGCCCCCACGAGGCGGGACCACGACGGCGGTCGGCCCGATCAGTCGGCGCGCCTCGTGCATCGGCATCGCCGATCGCGCCCCGTAGACACGAGCCTCGTAGCTCGCACCGGCGACGACTCCACGACCGCCGACACCGCCGACGAGGACCGGCCGCCCGGCGAGGGTAGGCCGCGTGAGTTGCTCCACGGATGCGAAGAACGCGTCCATATCGATGTGGAACACCCACCGTGAGCCGCGCTCAGCGTCGGAGTCCGTCACCACCGCTCACGGCACATCGCCAGCACTCGCGGGTCGTCGGTGACGAATCGGTCGACCTCTTCGCCCGCGTCGCACCGCAGAAGCGAGATGGTCGCCGACTCCGGTCGTAGAGCGGCCACCTCCCACACGGCGCCTGCGTCTTCCCACCGTTGCAGGCGGTCCAGGTCATCGGAGGTCATGGGCGCATTCTATCGTCGACCGCCCGCCCGGAGAACGACCGCCGGTCTACCGCTCGGTAATCTCGTGCAGGTGACTTTCACTCGATACGTCGCTCTCGGCGACTCGTTCACAGAAGGGGTCGGCGATCCCGACCCCGCTTCGCCCAACGGTGTCCGCGGCTGGGCCGATCGCGTCGCAGGCGCGCTCACCGCCGTCGATCCGAGCACCCGCTACGCGAATCTCGCTATTCGCGGACGCAAGCTCGTGCCGATCATCGACGAGCAAGTCGACACCGCCGTCGCCCTGAACCCCGACCTGGTCACCATCCACGCGGGCGGAAACGACATGCTGCGGCCAGGCGTCGATCTCAACGCACTCGGCGAGGCCTACGACGAGGCGATCGGACGGCTCGTCGCTACCGGCGCGACGGTCGTCGTGTTCACTCCGCACGATCCCGGAGCGTCGAAGTTCTTCGGGCCGTTGCGCGGCCGGTTCGCGATAATGGCCGAGATCGTCCGGCACATCGCCGACCGTCACGATCTCGTCCTCGTCGACTACTGGCGCATCCGCGACTACGACGACACCCGTCTCTGGGCGAATGATCGCCTGCACATGTCGTCGCAAGGGCACCAGCGCATGGCGATCGCCGTTCTCGACGCACTGGGAGTCGCACACGACCTGCAGCCGTTGCCGCTCCCTGACTCGATTCCCTCCGGCGCCGCCGAGAACATCCGCTGGACGCGCGAGTTCCTCGGCCCGTGGGTCGGCCGGCGACTGCGCGGTACGTCGAGCGGCGACGAACTGTCCGCGAAGTACCCGACGTGGTCGGCAGCGCCCGTCTGACTCGCTGCTCAGTCTCGGGGATTTCGACTCGCTCCGCTCGCTCAATCAACCACAAAGACTCGCAAGCCGCCCCTGAAGTTGGTTGAGCGAGCGGCACCTGTAGCTCCTGTAGTTGGTTGAGCAAGCGAAGCGCGTCGAAACCCCGGCGTCGCACAGACCGACCACCGCCGAACAACCAGGGACTTCGACTCGCTCCGCTCGCTCAACCAACTACAAAGGCCCGCTCGCGCGAGGCCCGCGGTTACGGGACACTCCACCGATCGGAGAATTGTCGTACCCCGTTGATAATGTCATGTCAGAAGCCAACGAAACCGGTTCTGACCGGCACAGAGGACGTGATTCCGATGAGTGGATCGACGTACGACGGCCAGTCTCTCCCGGACTCGCCGGCCGCGCTGATCGAGCTGATGAACGAAGCCGCGGCGAAACTCACCGAGGTGTCGTTCGCCTCGATGTCGAGCGAGGAGATCCTCACCGCCGCCGAGACCAACGAGCAGATGCGTGCCCGTGTCGAGGCAGCGACGACCAGTCTGATGATCGAGGTGAACGACCAGTTCGCCTTCCACGGCGCCGGTTTCCAGACCGTGCAGAAGTACATGGCCACCGGGCTCCGTTTGGGCGCCGCCGAGGCGAGCACACGCACGAAGCTCATGTTCGCGACCGGCGAGTTCCTCGCCATCGGCGGCGGCCGACTCCCGGCCCGCAATCCGGCCGCTGCGCAGGCGTTGCGCGACGGCGCGATCAATCGCGCCCACGTCCGCGACATCGCCGAGGTGATGGACAAGATTCCCTCCGCAGTCGACGCGGAGACCGTCACCGCCGCCGAGGAGCACCTCGTCGACGCGGCTCGGACGCTGTCCCCGGAGGGCGTCAAGAAGGTCGGCGCGCGAATCCTCGGCCATCTCGACCCCGACGGCGAACTGACGGACGACGCCGACCGCAAGCGCACGCGCGGTTTCACCCTCGCCCCGCAGGATGCGCGGCTGATGTCCAAGGTGCGGGGATCACTGACCCCGGCGCTGCGGGCCAAGCTCGACGTGATCCTGACCGCGTGGGCAGCGCCCGGGATGAACAATCCCGAAGACCCGGAGTCGCCGCACGGCGCAGCCGACCAGGCCGGCCTCGACGAGGAAGTATTGACGGCGGCGCGCGAGCGCGACACGCGCACCACCGCGCAACGCAATCACGATGCGCTCACGGCGATGGCCGACTTCGTCCTCGGTCACGGTGCGCTCGGTCGTCCGGACCGGATTCCGGCCGAACTGGTCGTGACCGTCACCGACCAGGAGTTGGCTGCCGAAGCCGGTGTCGCGCTGACCGCCACTGGCGTGCACGTTCCGGTGAAGGACCTCGTCGAGGTCGCCGCCCACGCGACGACACATCTCGCTGTCTTCAAGGGCCACACCGCCGAAGTCCTCTATCTCGGACGCGGCAAGCGGTTCGCCCGCAAGGCACAGCGCCTGGCCATGTTCGCCCGCGACCGCGGCTGCTCGGGCCCGGAGTGCGACGTACCGTTCTCCCGGACCGAGGCGCACCACGTGGTCCGTTGGGAGAACGGTGGACGCACGGACATCGACAACCTCGGCGGAGCGTGCGGCAAGCACAACCGGGCCGAGGGCTCCGGGGCGGGCAAGTGGACGACCACGATCCTCGCCGACGGGCCCGACGCGGGCCGGGTCGCCTGGCGCCCCTCCGGCTCCACCCGCACGTGGCAGGTCAACCCGATTCACCACGTCGGGCAGGAGCCCGAGTTCCTCCCGAACGGCCCGCCGCGGGGCAGCGGTTCGGCCGTCGAGGCTCTGCTCGCCACGATCCTTGACGCCGCCTGACCCGGCTCTACACCCCGACGGGGTGCGTGAGCCGGGCAGGAGACGTGCGACCGAGCGCGGTACGGCTCAGACCCCAGTGAAGGCCTTACAGCTTGGCAACGTCCGCGGAGACACCGTCACCCAGTTCAATGGCTGCCGCGTCGCCGGTGACGACGTCGAACGTAGTCGCGAGGACCTCGCCCGCAATCAGATCGGCGTGACTCTTCGCCGTCTCAACCGACTCCGCAGGCACCACGAGTCGCACCGAGATACGGTCGGACACTTCGAATCCCAGATTTCGACGCGCGTCCTGCAGTTCGCGGACCCGGTCCTTCGCCCATCCCTCGGCTTCGAGTTCGGGCGTCACCTGAGTGTCGAGCACGACGAGTCCGCGGCCACTCGGCATCTCGGCCGTCGAATCGGGCGACGCCGCGACCAACTTGCGGGTGAACTCCTCACCGCGCAGTTCGATACCGTCCGCGAGGACCACCTGTTCGCCGGTGTCTTCGCTCGTCCCGAACTCCCAGCTCCCCGACTTCACGGCCTTGATCGCCCGCTGTACGTCCTTGCCGATACGCGGCCCCGCAGCACGGGCGTTCACCGCGACTTCGACCCGACCGAACGCGTCGACGTCCGTCGACAGGTCGACGGTCTTGACGTTCATCTCCTCGGCGATCAGATCCGCGTACGGAGCCATCGCTTCAGCCGTCGGCGACGCCACGGTCAGCCCGGGCAGCGGCAGACGCACACGCAGCTTGTTCGCCTTGCGAACGCTGGAGGCCACCGAGCACACCGACTGGATCTCGTCCATCGCCGCGACCAGGTCGAGGTCGGCGGGCACTTCGTCCTCGGCAGGCCAGTCGGCCAAGTGCACCGACCGCTCCCCCGTCAGACCGCGCCACATCGCCTCGGTGGCCAACGGCAACAGCGGGGACGCCAGCCTGCCTGCCACTTCGAGAACTGTGTACAGGGTGTCGAACGCGTCCGGGTCGGTGTCCTGTCCCGCCCAGAACCGCGCACGCGAGCGCCGCACGTACCAGTTGGTCAACGACTCACAGAACTCGCGGAAGCTCTCGCACGCTCCGGCGATGTCGTACACGTCGAGCGCTTCCGTCATCTCGTCGCGAGTCGACGCGAGCTTCGCCAAGATGTACCGGTCGAGCACGTTCTCCGAGTCGGTACGCCACGTCGCGCGACGGTCCGCGTACAGCTGCAGGAAGCTGTACGCGTTCCACATCGGCAGCAGCGCCTGTCGCACACCTTCGCGGATGCCGCGCTCGGTGACGACGAGGTTTCCGCCGCGCAGGATCGGCGACGCCATCAGGAACCACCGCATCGCATCCGAACCGTCACGATCGAACACTTCGTTGACGTCCGGGTAATTCCGCTTGGACTTGCTCATCTTCTGGCCGTCGTCGCCCAGGACGATGCCGTGCGCGGCAACCGTCTTGAACGCGGGGCGGTCGAACAACGCGGTCGCCAGCACGTGCAGGTTGTAGAACCAGCCGCGCGTCTGGCCGTTGTACTCGACGATGAAGTCGCCCGGGTTGTGCGGTAGCACAGCACCCGACTCGTCACCGTCGAACCATTCGGTGTTCTCGAACGGGTAGTGCACCTGCGCGTACGGCATGGACCCCGACTCGAACCAGCAGTCGAGCACTTCGGGGACTCGCCGCATCGTCGAGCCACCGGTCGGGTCGTCCGGATTCGGACGCGTCAGATCGTCGATGTACGGGCGGTGCAAGTTGTCCGGACGGACGCCGAAGTCGGCTTCGAGTTGATCCAGACTGCCGTACACGTCGATACGCGGGTAGTCGGGATCGTCGGAGATCCACACCGGGATCGGGGCACCCCAGAACCGGTTACGGCTGATGTTCCAGTCCTTGGCGCCTTCGAGCCACTTGCCGAACTGTCCGTCGCGGATGTGCGACGGCGACCAGGTGATCTCCTGATTCAGTTCCAGCATCCGATGCTTGATCGGCTGGACGGCGACGAACCACGACGGCACCGCCATGTAGATGAGCGGCTTACCGGACCGCCACGAGTGCGGGTACGAGTGCTCGATCGTCTCGTGCCGGACGATCCGGCCGGACTGCTTGAGGTCCTTGATAATCACCGGGTTCGCGTCGAAGACCATGAGTCCCTCGTACGGCGGGACCAGAGAGGTGAAGCGGCCACCCGGATCGAGCGGCTGGACCACCTCGATGCCGTTGGCCGTCGCGACGTCCATGTCCTCTTCACCGAAGGCCGGGGCCAGGTGGACGACGCCGGTGCCGCTGTCGGTGGTGACGTAGTCGGCCAACAGGACGCGATGCGAGTTCGGGTGTCCGACGAAGAAGTCGAAGGGCGGCGTGTAGGTGAGGTCCGCGAGTTCGCGGCCCTGGTAGGTCGCGACCGTCTCCGGCTCGACGATCTCCTTCCCACGCGCACCGACCAACGCCGACGCCAGCAGGTACTGCGTCCCATCCGCCGCCTTCACATGCGAGTACTCGACGTCGGGATGGACGGCGATAGCCAGGTTGGACGGCAGCGTCCACGGCGTGGTCGTCCAGATGAGCGCGTTGACTCCGTCGAGCGCGGCGAGCGGCGAGTCCGCGGCCACGGTCAGCGGCATGGCGACGGTGACGGCCGGATCCTGTCGCATCCGGTAGGCGTCGTCGAGCTTGGCCTCCTGGTTGCTCAGCGGCGTCTGCTCGTACCAGGAGTACGGAAGCACGCGGTAGCCCTGGTAGACCAACCCTTTGTCGTGGAGCCGCTTGAAGGCCCACATGACCGACTCCATGAAGTCCAGGTCGAGCGTCTTGTAGTCGTTGTCGAAGTCGACCCAGCGGGCCTGACGCGTGACGTAGTCGCGCCACTCGCCCGTGTACCGCAGCACCGAGTCGCGGCAGTACTCGTTGAACTTCTCGACGCCCATCGTCTCGATCTCCGACTTGTCGGTGATCCCCAACTGCCGCTCGGCTTCGAGTTCGGCGGGCAGGCCGTGTGTGTCCCAACCGAAACGCCTGTCGACCTTCTTGCCGCGCATCGTCTGATAGCGCGGGACGACGTCTTTGACGTAGCCGGTCAGAAGGTGTCCGTAGTGCGGGAGTCCGTTGGCGAACGGCGGGCCGTCGTAGAAGACGAACTCCTCCGAACCGTCCCGGTTGGCGATCGACGCCTTGAACGTGTCGTCTGCGGCCCAGAAGTCGAGCACATTGCGCTCGAGGTCTGGGAACGAGGGCGCGCCACGCCCGGATCCGCCGGTCAGGTCGACGATCGGGTACACCGATGTCGGAGCGTCCGGGGACTGCGGGGTATCGGGGGTCTGCTCGCTCATGCGGTCTCCTCGTGCCAGCTGATCACTCAGCATGTATCGGCACGGGGACGCTCGCCTGACGGCTGCGCGGTACCACCCCGCTTGCTGCACCCCACATCGAGCGTGGTGCAGCCTCTCATCGGAAGGCTGTGACGGGCCGACCCGTCCGGTTCTACTGAGGTACTCCGTGTACCCGTTCTTCCGGAAGCTCCCCGGTGATGGCCGGATCGTCGCTGGACAGTGCAGAGCTTACCCGCTCGGCTCGTTCACGCGCCTTCGGGCTTGCCGTCCGAATCGGTGCCGGAGCCCGACTCGGACGCAGCGTCGTCGTCGGAGTCGCGGTAGACGAACTGCATGGCGGGCAGAGTCGGATCAGAGGTGTTGACCACCACGTTCTCCGACTGCTCGATGCGGCGTCGTCGACCGACGTACCCCGCCGACTCGGGGTCGCTCGAACCGTCGGCGGCCCCGAGGGAACCGGTGTCGGTCGGCGGTCCCGACGGCGCCGGAGCGGACGTCTCGGCGTTCGATCCCGGGAACGTCCCCGTCCCCGGCGCTTGCGCTGCCGGAGTTGCAGTCGCTTGCGGCGCAGGAGTTCCCGGCGCGTACGGCTCGGGATCGGCCACTGACTGCTGTCCGGTCTGTGCCGGGAACGAACCGGTCACCGAACGGATGTAGTCGTTGGCGTCACCGGTCTCACCGGTGCCGACCTGGCCTGTCTGGGGCCCCGTCTGAGTCGGGGTCGGGCCGGTGGATGGCTCTCCGGTCCAGCTGGTGCCCACACCGTTGCCGTGCGCGTCCGGCGACACGACCGAGCCGAGGCCGCCCACGGCGGCCGGCTTCCACGTGGTGTCGGACGTCGGTGCTTGCGCCTGCCGAGCCTCGTCGACGCCGCCCGTCGCAGGAAAGCCTGCGGTCCGAGCGCCTGCTGAGTGTGGTCCGCCAGTCGCGGCCGACTCGTCCACACTCGCCTGATCAGTCCCATGCGCCTGATCCGCAGTGCTCGCCTGATCAGCCGTGGTCGCCGAGTCGTCGTCGATCAGCGGCTCGGCCCGGGATGCGGATTCGCGGCCCCGAATGGTGAACAGCGGCTCGTCCTCGACGCCAGCTCGACCGCGTCGATTGGCACGGATCGTGTCGTACAACAGCACGAGCAGTCCCACGACGCAGACGGCGATGCATGCGACGGCGAGCGCGAAGTTCGCGTTCATCAGGGCGATGACGAGCAAGACGAAACCGATGAGGGTCAAGCCCACGGCAGCTGTCAGCATGGGAGGCACCTCATCGGTTCGGTCTGCTCGGTAGCGGTCCTCACGTCAGCTCTGCTGGTAGCCGCCGTCGAAGCCCTGCCCTTGGCCGGACTCCGCAGGCGCTGCGCTTCCGCGCTGCTGCAGCTCTTCCAACTGCGACTCGAGGTAGGTCTTCAGTCGAGTGCGGTACTCGCGCTCGAAGGTCTTCAACTGCTCGATCCGACCTTCCAGCACGCCACGCTGCTGGTTGATGGTCGTCATGATCTCGGTGTGCTTCTGCTCGGCGTCGCGCTGCAGGAAGTCAGCCCGCTCCTGAGCCTGGCGCACCTGGGTCTCGGCCCGAGTCTGCGCATCGGCCAGGAGTGCTTCACTCCGCTGGCGAGCATCGGCGAGCGTCGCGTCGGCGTTGCCCTGCGCGTCGGAGACCATCGCCTCGCTGCGCTGGCGAGCGTCGGTGACCAGTCCGTCGGCCTCGCTGCGGGCCGAGCCGGTGACTCGGTCGGCGGTGTCCTGCGCGAGGGCCAGGATGCGGGCAGCGCGGCTGCTCGCCTCGTCGTCGGTGGCCGGAGCCTGAGTCTGGGTCTGAGCCGCCGCCGCAACGGGAGCCGGTGTCGGCTCGGGAGTGGGAGCCGGCGCAGCGAATCCCTGTGTCTGGGCGGGCCCAGCAGCGCGGGCTTCGGCGAGTTCGGTCTCCAACTCGCTGACGCGCTGCTTGAGATCGCTGTTCTCGTCGATCAGACGAGCGAGCTCCGCCTCGGCGAAGTCGAGAAACTGATCGACCTCGTCCTCGTTGTAGCCCCGCTTACCGATCGGCGGTTTACTGAACGCCACGTTGTGCACATCAGCCGGTGTCAGCCGCATTTGCCGAGTCCCCTCTTACCTTTCGCTCGTATCCGGGTGGATACGAGATCGTCCGCCCGGGCGAACACGTCTATGCGACGGTTTCCATCGCAATTCCATTAATACCAGTACCACTACGTCACTAGCGTGTCATCTCGTCACATCAGGACCAAGTGTCGTCAAATTGCTCAATCAGTTCGCAATCAAAACTCGATCGAATCGTCACCACTTGATGTTAGTAGGCAAACACCTGATCGATCGAACACCCCGTGATCTGCGGTGATGCCCCTCACCCTCCGCACTGCACGCAGTCAGTCGGCGGCACGGCCGGTCACCCACCGGACACGGCCGCGAAGTGCTCTGTGATCTGCATTCCTATCGACACGACGATCAGCACGATCAGCAGCGAGAGGTCGAGTCGGACAGCGCCGAGATTCAGTGGCGGCACGACGCGCCGCAAGAACTTGACCGGCGGGTCCGTCGAAGTGAAGACGATCTCGACGAGGACGACCGCCGCGCCCTTCGGCCGCCAACGCCGGGCGAACGACTGCACCGTCTCGAGCACAAGCCGTCCGAGTAGCAGCAGCGTGTAAACGAACAGGACGAAGTAGAGGATCCACAGGAAGGACGTCACCCCTCAAGGGTGCCTGATTACCGACGAAAACGCCGCGTCGACCCGCCCATAGGCGCGTCGACGCGGCGTGCGTCACTACCGACATCCAGTCTCAGACCTGGTTGGAGAACCCCGTCTCCGCGATCCGCCGACGCTGCTCCGGCGTCACATCAATGCCCGCGGGTGAGAGCAGGAACACTTTTGTGGCGACCTTCTCGAGCGATCCGCGAGCTGCGAAGGCCAAGCCTGCAGCGAAGTCGACGAGGCGTTTCGCGTCGTCGTTGCTCATGTCGACGAGGTCCATGATGACCGGGTTGCCGTCGCGGTACCGCTCGCCGATCGTGCGAGCCTCGGAGTAGTCCGCCGGACGCAGGGTGCTGATCTTGCCTGCCGCGTCTCCCATCGGATCGACCTCCATACGGGGCTCGGGTGCGATGGCGTTGGCGCCGCGCACGCTCATGTTCGACTGGCGGTCGAGCGGTTCCAGACGCGAACGGCCCGGAACCTCGTCCGAGAGTCGGCGCGGAGCCGGTCCGTCTGCCATATGGCGCGACACGCCGTACGGGCGGCTCGCACGCGGAGCGAAACCGCGGGCGCCCTCGTAACGGTCCTCACGAACGGGCGCCTCGAACTCGATGCCCGCGTAGCCCGCATCGCGGTACTCGCCGCGATACTCCGGCTCGCGGAGTTCACCGCGCATGGGTTCACCGCGCATGGGCTCGTCGCGGTAGCCGTCCTCGTAGAACGGTTCGTCGCGCATCGCGTTCGAGCGGTACTTCTCCATGTAGGTGCGCTCACGCGCACTCAGGGCGGGCCCGTCGATGGGCTCGTCGAAGTAGTCGTCGTCGTACTCGCTCGGAGGCACCATGCCGAAATATGCCTTGAACTTCTGCATCGTCGTCATCGGAAGCCTTTCTACAGATGCGCGGGATGGTAGTGAGAGTCGGTGTGTCTCTTGATCCAGATGATTCTGTTGTGACCAATGTGACTAAGGCGAGAGTAGCGGTCTCGCACCCATGATTGCGGTTCCGACACGCACGCATGTCGATCCGTGCGCGATGGCTTGCTCCAGATCGCCAGACATGCCTGCGGACAGTTCGCGTGCGCCCGGATGGTCGGCGACGAACCGCTCGCGTATGCCCGCAGCCTGCGCCATCGCCTCCTCCGGATCGGTCTCGAGCGGCGCGATCACCATCAGTCCGTCCAGCCGCAACGCGCCCGAATGCGCGGCGACTCGCTCGGCGACCCCGCGGAGGTCGGCCTCGACCAGTCCCCCACGCTCCGGATCGCCGTCCAAGCTCACCTGAAGCAGCACTCCGAGTGGATCCGTCCGCTCACCGTCGTCGAGGCTGCGCTGCGCCGCGCCGCCGAGCGCCTCGACGAGATCGAGCGAGTCGACCGAGTGCACACGCTTGGCCCACCGGCTGATCGATCGCGCCTTCTTCCGCTGCAGACGTCCGATCATGTCGGCGTCGAACACGACGTCGGGTCGGTCCGCGCGCACTTGTGCGATCTTGCGGCCGGCCTCCGGTTCACGGGACTCGCCGAACTCCCGCACGCCGAGGTCGATCAGATGCTCGACGTCGCTCGCCGGAAAGAACTTCGTGACCACGAGGAGCGTGACGTCGCCTTCTGTCCGGCCCGCCGCGCGCTCGGCGTCCGCGACTCGCTCCCGGGCGGTCGCCAGGGCCGACGCAAGTTCGTCGCGGCGATCGTCACTCATTCGTATCCATCCAGATCACCGATGCGAGCCGACCGGTCGGCGCTCCGCGACGGTGACTGAACAACCGGTCGTCTTCGATGGTGCACCGCGGGTCGACGGCGACGGCGCCCACTCCCGCTTCGACGAGTTGTCGCCGGATCCCCGCACGCAGGTCCAACCCGGTGGTCCCCTTCGTGGTGCGAGTCGCACTTCCGGGCAGATACTTCTCGACGTCGGCCTGCATCTCGGGCGGCACCTCGTACTGGTCGCCGCTCGCGGCGGGTCCGAGGAATGCCCCGATTCGCTCGGGCTTCGCCCCGAGCTCCACCATGGCGCGTAGAGCGGCTAGGACGATGCCGATGCGCGCGCCGACGCGACCGGCGTGCACAGCAGCGATCACGCCCGCTTCGTCGTCACTGAGCAGCACCGGCACGCAGTCGGCCGTCAGAACGGCCAAGACGAGATCGGTCTGCGTGGTGACGAGCGCATCGGTCACCGGGACCGGCTCGTCGACGGGTCCGTCGACGACCGTGACCGTCCGCGAGTGGACCTGCTCCATCCAGACGACGCGATCGGGCCCCACCCCGAGATTGCGTCCCAGACGAGCACGGTTCTCCGCGACCGCCGTCGGATCGTCACCGACGTGGTCACCGAGGTTGAACGAGTCGTACGGCGACCGCGAGACGCCACCGGCCCTCGTGGTCACGGCACGACGGACCTTGAAGGTCATGCGTTCATCGTTCCTTCTACTTCATGAAGTCGGGCACGTCGACGTCGTCATCGTCGAACCGGAGTGAATTGCGGCGCGGAGCCTGCTCGCCGAACGGATTCCCGGACTGCTCCCGGTCTCCGCCGAACAGCGGGTCCTCCTTGGGCGCCGACTGCGGAGCCTCGCCTGCGCTCGCGTTCGCGACCGAACCCGAGCCACGTGACGGTGCAGCGGCCGCGGGCACATCGGAGCGCTTGCGCTGCGAGGCGCTGTCGAAGCCTGCGGCGATGACGGTCACGCGCACCTCGTCGCCGAGGTTGTCGTCGATCACGGTGCCGAAGATGATGTTGGCGTCCTCGTGTGCAGCCTCCTGTACTTGCGATGCAGCGTCGTTGATCTCGAACAGACCGAGGTCGCTGCCGCCCGCGATGGAGATCAGGACGCCGTGTGCGCCTTCCATGGAGGCTTCGAGCAGCGGCGAGTTGATCGCGGCCTGGGCGGCCTTGCTGGCGCGACCTTCACCGCGAGACGCACCGATGCCCATGAGCGCACTGCCCGCGTCGCTCATGACGCCCTTGACGTCGGCGAAGTCGACGTTGATGAGACCCGGTGTCGTGATGAGGTCGGTGATGCCCTGAACACCGTTGAGGAGCACCTCGTCGGCACTGCGGAACGCGTCCATCAGAGACAGCTGCGAGTCCCCGAGCTGAAGTAGTCGATCGTTCGGGATGACGATCAGTGTGTCGCAGGATTCGCGGAGGGCGGTGATGCCCGCGTCGGCCTGGTTGCCGCGACGCTTGCCCTCGAACGAGAACGGTCGGGTGACGACGCCGACGGTCAACGCGCCGAGCTTGCGGGCGATCGATGCGACGACTGGAGCACCGCCGGTGCCCGTTCCGCCGCCCTCGCCCGCGGTCACGAAGACCATGTCGGCGCCCTTGAGGAGCTCCTCGATCTCGTCGCGCGCGTCCTCGGCAGCGACGCGACCCACGTCGGGGTTGGCGCCTGCGCCCAGCCCGCGCGTCGAGTCACGGCCGATGTCGAGCTTGACGTCGGCGTCGGAGATCAGCAAGGCCTGCGCGTCGGTGTTGATCGCGATGAACTCAACACCTTTGAGACCCTGCTCGATCATCCGGTTCACGGCGTTGACACCGCCGCCGCCGATGCCGACGACCTTGATGACGGCCAGGTAATTGTGGGGTGGCGTCATGATGCCTTCCTACTTCGAGCTCAAACCCTAAAGCTGAACCAAAGGGTTATAGTTATGTCAAGTACTTGCGATGTGCCTAACGGTATTGACTACCTCGCGCCGCACCCCGCAAGGCGTCTGGGCGTGTCGCGATTCGTCGGTGAATTCTTCCCCTAGCGGAGTCTTCCCCGGCGAAGTCTTCCCTGGCGAAGTCGTCACAGCGCAGCCGGGAGCCAGCGCGGCCGAGCCCGCCCAGCGGACGCTGTATTCGAGCCTCGGCGATTATTTGATCGCAGGGAAGTCCGGACTCGAGACGTTGAGTTCGTCGCCCTTGAGCTTCAGAATCTGGCGGAGCGCATCTGCTTTCTCGGCGGTCTGCGACGAATCGCCCCACACCGCATGGCGGCCGCTCTTGAGTTCCACGGTGATGTCGGCCGGCGAAGACGCCTCGATAGAGGTCGTGCGACTCCGCAGCCAGTCGGGCAGTTCCTGCGCGACCGCCAGTACCGCTTTCGTGGTCGGATCCTTCGGTCCCGGGTGGCCGGTCACCACCGTCGGCAGCCCGACGAACGGCGCCGGAAGGGACTTCCGGTCTGGGAAGCTCCGATAGACCATGCCGAGGCGGTCCATGACCCCGATCTTTCCGTCCTGCTCCAGCGTGACGACGGGAACCCGTTCGGTCACGTCGATCGTGAGGGTCGACGGGTAACTCCGCTCGACCGTCACCTCTTCGATCTCGGGGAGCACTGCGACGCGGTCGGCGACGGCGACGGTGTCCACCTGAAGCAACGGCGTACCGGTCGGCGCCTGCGCGGCCCGCCGGATCTCGTTCGCGTCGACGACCTTCGCGCCGACGACGTCGACGTTGCGCACGGACATGAGCGGTGTGTAATAGGCGATCGCCACGGCTGCTCCGACGAGCAGAACCGCCAGGAGCGCGGTGACGATCACCGTTGCACGGCTGGGACGTCGACCGTTCTCGCCGCGCCCGCGGCGACGGCTCATTCGCTCGCGGCCAGCGCCGACAGAATCGACGCAGCCTGCATCGTGATGTCGCCCGCACCGATCGTCAAGACGAGGTCACCTCGCCGGGCGCGTGCGGCGACGGCTCCGGCGATCTCAGACATGTGCGGCACGAACTCTGCGGGGGCCGTCACCTGGTCGGCGATCAGAAGTCCGCTGACGCCGGGCTGCGGGGCCTCTCGCGCGCCGTACACGTCGGCGACGATCACTTCGTCCGCGAGGCTGAGTGCGGCGGCGAATTCGGATGCGAACTCGGCGGTCCGCGAGTACAGGTGCGGCTGGAATACAGCGATCACCCGGCCGGAACCGTGATGGACCACATCGCGCGCGGCCTGCAGCACCGCACGGACCTCGGTCGGATGGTGCGCGTAGTCGTCGAACACATCCACTTCACGCTCGCGACCGCGCAGCTCGAACCGTCGGTGAACCCCGCCGAAGCCCTCGATTCCGTCGGCGACGGCATCGGCGTCGACTCCGGTGCGCACGCACCCGACGAGTGCGCCAAGTGCGTTGAGCGCCATGTGCCTGCCCGGGAGAGTCACCTCCAAGGAACGTTCGACGACGTCCTCGGTGACCGGTGCGTGCAATCGGACCGCCGACGTGCTGCCCGCCCCGCGCGGCGTCACCTCGAGGAGTTCGGCGACGAGCGGAACGTCGGGCGCGAGATCGGCGTGGTCGCCGCCGCCGTAGCCGAGCACGGCCACGCCCCGCTCGGTCAGCGAAGCACTGCAGCGCCCGCCGAGCGCGGCCGATCCCGGATCGTCCAGGCACAGGACGAGCGTGCCGCCGGGCCGTATCTGCGCGACGAACTGGTCGAAGACGTCGACGTAGGCGGCCTCGGTCCCGAAGAAGTCCAGGTGGTCGACTTCGATGTTGGTGACGACGACGACGTCGGGGGTGTACTGCAGGAGTGAGCCGTCGCTCTCGTCGGCTTCGGCCACGAACACGTCGCCGCTTCCGTGGTGCGCATTGGTCCCCGACTCGTTGAGCTCACCGCCGACGGCGAACGACGGGTCGACGCCGCAGTGCTGCAGCGCGACGACGGACATTGACGTCGTCGACGTCTTGCCGTGTGTCCCGGACACCAGCAGGGTCCGGTAGTCGGCCATCAACAACGCGAGGACCTGCGGTCGATAGAGGATCTCGATGCCCCGGTCGCGTGCTTCGACGAGTTCGGGATTGTCTTTCGGGATCGCAGCGTGGGTCGTGACGACGACCGTCGGACCGCCGTCGAGCAGGTCGAGAGCCGTCGGGTCGTGGCCGACCTGGACCAGGGCTCCCCTGGTCCGCAGTGCCAGGATGCCGCGCGAGTCCTTGGCGTCCGAGCCCGACACCTGTCCGCCACGGGCGAGGAGGATCCGAGCGAGACCGGACATGCCCGCTCCCCCGATACCGACCATGTGCACGCGGGCGAGTTGCGCTGGCAGCTGCTGTGGTGTTGCGGGCGCGGTCATCGGGTTCTTCTCTCTCGTGCCAGTTCCAGTGCAGCGGTCGCGACGGCGACCGCCGCGTCGCGATGCCCCACACCTGCCGCTGCCGTCCCCATGGCGGCCAGCCGGTCGGAGTCGGTGATCAACGCCGGGATCTCGCGTCCGGCCCACTCGGCGGTGACGACCTCGTCGTCGACGATCACCGCGCCGCCCGCTTGTTCGACGGGCAGCGCGTTGAGTCGCTGCTCACCGTTGCCGTGCGGCAGCGGAACGTAGACGGCTGGCAGCCCGGTCGCCGAGATCTCGGCGACTGTCATCGCTCCGGACCGGCACATCACCAGATCGGCTGCCGCGTAGGCGAGATCCATCCGGTTGAGGTAGCTGACGCCGACGTACGGCGGCGCTCCTGCAGGCGAGACGGGGCTGATCGAGTTCTTCGGTCCATACGCGTGCAGCACCCCGATGCCCGCCGCGCCGAGGGCCGTCGCAGCCGGTGCGACGGCCTCGTTGAGTCGCTGGGCCCCTTGCGAGCCGCCGAACACCAACAGGGTCGGCGCGTTCTGATCGAGGCCGAAGAACGATCGCGCCTGCGCGCGCACCGCAGCGCGGTCGAGGGTGGTGATCGCGCCACGCACCGGGATGCCGACGACGTCGGCGTCAGGAAGTCCACTGTCGGCGACAGCGGCGAGCACTCGGTCGGCGACCTTCGCGCCGACTTTGTTCGCGATTCCTGCGCTGGCGTTCGCCTCGTGAATGACGACGGGACGGCGACCCGACTTGCGCAGTTCCGCGCGTGCGGCGAGGTATGCGGGCAATGCGACGTACCCGCCGAAACCGATCACGACATCGGCGTCGACCTCTGCGAAGACCTTGCGTGTCGCGGCCACCGATCTGGCGACGCGCCACGGGGTCTTCGCCAATTCCATGCCGGGCTTGCGCGGCAACGGCACGGGCGGGATCAGTCGCAGGTCGTAGCCGCGTTCCGGAACGATCTTGGTCTCGAGGCCTCGGACAGTGCCCAGTGCCGTGATGCGCGCCGCCGGATCGAGTTGCCGGACAGCGTCGGCGACTGCGAGTGCCGGCTCGATGTGGCCCGCTGTTCCGCCCCCTGCCACCACGACGGACAACGGCCTGTCGCCGGACTCACTGTGCTTGCTCACCGGCGCCTGTACTCCCGTCCGTTCGGCCATTCGGGTCGCGGACGACCCCTGTTCCCTCGACTCGGCGGCGACCAGGACTGGTCGCGCCGGACTGATTCCGGCCGCGGTCGGCGCGACTGCC
Organism: Gordonia zhenghanii; assembly: GCF_021738965.1. Taxonomy (GTDB): domain Bacteria; phylum Actinomycetota; class Actinomycetes; order Mycobacteriales; family Mycobacteriaceae; genus Gordonia; species Gordonia zhenghanii. The sequence goes on from NZ_JAKKOQ010000008.1 coordinate 141,319, forward strand.
GAGCCGACCCGCCTCGCCCGCCAGGATAGTGGATCTCTCCGGACGAGACCGAGCCCGTCCGTCGCGGCGCCGCCGACGTGGGCCGCGGACGGCGAGCGCGTGCGGGAGCGGGACGTCGTCCGTCGCTCTGCGTCGACCGCCTGCGCTCGAGGCGGTCGCGGAGCTGGTCGGCCCGCGGCGGACGGTACATCTCGGGAACAGGCAGGCGTAGGACACGAGCGAGCCCGCGTGGCCGGGCCGCGCTCAGTGCGCGAACGGCGTCTGGTTCATGGCGGGCCGCCGTCGCGAGGAGCCCGAGCATCGCCAACATCGTCAACATCGAGGTGCCGCCGTTCGACAGGATCGGCAACTGGATTCCCGTGACCGGCAGCAGGCCGATGACGTAACCGATGTTGATGAACGCCTGCACGAGGAACAACACGGTGATCGTTGCCGAGAGCAGTCGCAGGAACGGGTCGATGGAGCGTCGTGCGATGCGCATGCCGACCCAGCCGAGCAGAATGAAGAGCCCGACGACGGTCAACGCCCCGATGAGGCCGAGTTCCTCGCCGATGATCGCGAAGATGAAGTCGTTGTGCGCGTTCGGAAGATAGTTCCATTTCGCGGTGCTGCGTCCGAGTCCGACCCCGAACACGCCGCCGTTCGCGAGCGCATATTGCGCTTGCGTGGCTTGATAGCCGTCGCCCAACGGGTCGTTGGTGCGACCGATGAAGCTGAACACGCGGGCCGCACGGTAACTCGACGACAATGCTAGGGCGACGGCGATCACGACGAAGCCGATCGCGAAGCCGCCGAACACCCGTCCGGAGAGGCCAGCGAACCACAGGAGTGCGCCGATGATGAGCGCGATGATCATGGTCGTCGACTGGTTCGGCTCGAGGATGATGAGCGCACAGATCAGGACGCCGACGGGCACGAGCGGCAGCAGCAGTTCCTTGCCGAACGTTCCGACGCTTCGCCGCGACGCCAGCAGGTGTGCACCCCACACGCACAGTGCGACCTTGACGAGTTCGGACGGCTGCACCGACAGGCCTGCGATGGAGAACCAACGGCGCGCACCGTTGACGGTGACACCGATGCCAGGCACCAGGACCAAGACCAGCAGGAGTGTCGCCACCATGATGCCGACGGTCGCGAACCGTCGAAAGAATCGGATCGGGACTTTCAGAGTTCCGTAGAACAGGAGCAGACCCAACGCGGCGAAGATCGCCTGCGTGGTGACCATGCCGTAGGCGGATCCGTCCTTGGCGTACCCCTCCACCGACGATGCGGACAGGACCATGATGAGGCCGAGGACGGTCAGGATCACGGTCAGCGACAGCACCATGTGGAACGACGTCAACGGTTTGCCGAGGAGTGTCTTCACACCGTCACGCAGGGTTGTCACGACGCCTCTGACGTCCACCGATGACATCGAGAAGTTCAGGCTGCGCGCCGCCTGCGGAGCCGCGGCGCGAGCGCCAGGATTCTCGCGGCGCCGACGACGTGGCCGCGGACGCTCGTCGTCGGGCGAGTCTTCGGGCACGCCGTCGGTGTCGGCACTGTCGGCAGAGGTCCCGTCCGAGGTGTTCCCAACCGTGCCAGTCGAGTCGTCCCCGCCGACATCGCCCTCGTCGGTCGCGTCCCCGTCGGTATCCCTGTCTGCATCCAGGTCGACGTCGACGAACTCGTCGACGTCGGCTACGTCGTCGCTCGTGCTCCGACGTCGGGCTCCGGCCTTCCGCGCGCTCATGCGAGCCGCGCGTCGGCGAGGGCTGCGGACGCTGCGGCGAACGAATCGCCCCGCGCCCCGTAACTCGCGAACATGTCCAGCGATGCGGCTGCAGGCGCCAGGAGCACCGCGTCCACTCCGCCGCGTTCACCACGAGCGTCTGCCTCTGCCAACTGCCAGGCAGCCGAGACCGCCTGTGCCATCACCGCGTCGGCGCCGTCCGCACCGGTCGCCGTGATGGCGGGAGTGTCGTCACCAGTCCGCTGAGTCATCACCGAACCATCGTCCCTTGTGAATACTGTGACTGCTGGGACTTCTGGGGCGTGTCGCGCAATCGCTTCCAGAATCGTCTCCCGATCTGCGCCGATTGCGATCACACCGGCCAGCCGCTGTGTGTTCCGGGTGATCAGATCGTCGACGGCGGCCCCCTTCAGGAGTCCGCCCGCGATCAAGACGACCCGGTCGAATGCGGCGACCGCGGCCTGCGCGGCATGCGGATTGGTGGCCTTGGAGTCGTCGACGAATGAGACGCCGTCGATGACGCCGACGACCTGCCCGCGGTGAGCGCCCGGCGAGAAGCCCGCGAGTCCGCGTTCCACAGCGTCGGCCGACACGCCAGCGGCGCGCATGAGGGCCGCGGCGGCGAGAGCGTCTGCGCGACCGGACGGGCCGGACGGGCGAACACGGTCGGCAGCGATCAGGGGCACCGGCGCACCTGCGAACGCCCGGTCCACGAGGGTTCCCTCGATCACTCCGAGCTCCCCCGACGCCGGTGCGCCCAGGGTGAAGCCGATGCGTCGAGCACCGTCGCCGACCGGCAGTTCGGACGCGACCTCGTCGTCGAGGCCGACGATCGCGACGGCACCCAGGAGCGCTTGCTGCTTGGCCTGCGCATACGCCTCGAACGAGCCGTGCCAGTCCAGGTGGTCGGGCGCCACGTTCAGCACGACGCCTGCAGCGGGACGAACGGACGGGGCCCAGTGCAGTTGGAACGATGACATCTCCACGCACAACACGTCGGCACGCGGGGCTGCGCGCAACGCGTCCACCACGGTCAGACCGATGTTTCCGCAGGCCACGATCGGCAGGCTCGCGGCTTCGCCGATCGCTTCCGCCATCGACGTGGTGGTGGTCTTGCCGTTGGTACCGGTGATCACGAGCCATGTGCGCGGCGGGCCGTACACGCCGGAACGGTCGACTCGCCAGGCGAGTTCGACGTCGCCCCACACTGGGATCCCGGCAGCGGCCGACGCTTCCAGAAGCGGGTCGTCCGGCCGGAATCCCGGTGAGACGACGATCAGATCGACGTCCGACGGTGCGCGGACCGATCCGTCGGGACCGGCGAACGCGTCCGGCCCCAGCATGGCGACATCGCGGGCCTGCAGATCCGGATCGACCCAGCCCTCGATGAACTTGGTGTCGAGCATCGTCACTGTCGCACCCTGCTCGAGCAGCAGGTCCAGCACTGACAGCCCGGTGGCGCGGGCCCCGGCGACGAGGACACGTGCGCCGCCGAGCGCGAGCGGAACGCTCGACACGTCAGCTGCCATGCGAGATGTACTCGCTGTAGAACAGGGTCAGGCCGAGAGCGCAGGCGATGGCGGTCAACAACCAGAATCTGATGATGACCGTGGTCTCCGCCCATCCGCCCAACTCGAAGTGGTGGTGGAACGGCGCCATCCGGAACACGCGCTTTCCGGTGGTCTGGAAGAACGCGATCTGGACGACGACCGAGACGATTTCGGCGACGAACAACGCACCGAGGACGACGGCCAGGAGTTCGGTCTTGGTGGTGATCGACAGACCGGCGACGAGGCCGCCGAGCGCCAGCGATCCGGTGTCGCCCATGAAGATCTTGGCGGGGGCTGCGTTCCACCAGAGGAATCCGAGGCACGCGCCGCCTGCGGCGACGGCGACGACGGCGAGGTCGAGCGGGTCACGGACCTGGTAGCAACCGGCCTTGTCGTCGTTCGCGCCGAGCAGTTCACACGACTGACGGAACTGCCAGAAGGTGATCAGCACGTACGCCCCCATCACCATCGCCGCGGATCCGGCCGCGAGACCGTCGAGTCCGTCCGTGAAGTTCACCGCGTTCGACCACGCGGCGACGACGATCCAGCAGAAGAACACGAAGCCGACCGCCGACAGCGAGATGACGTTGATGTCGCGCACGTACGACAGGTGCTCGCTGGCCGGAGTGAGTTCGGCTCCGTTGCGGAACTGCAGGAGCAATACGCCGAAGATGATCGCAGCGAGGAACTGGCCGACTGATTTGGCCGTCTTGTTCAGCCCGAGGTTCCGCTGCTTGCGGATCTTGATGAAGTCGTCGAGGAAGCCGACGATGCCGAGAGCCGTCGCCAGACCGAGGACGAGGAGACCCGACGCGCTCGGTCCCGAGCCGTCTTGGATGATTCCGACGAGGTGCGCGCCCAGGTAGCCGAGCCACAGTGCGGCCACGATCGCCACGCCGCCCATCGACGGCGTACCGCGCTTGGCCTGGTGACTCTGCGGTCCTTCGACACGGATCTCCTGGCCGAATCCTTGGCGGGAGAACACCTTGATCAACACCGGGGTGAGCAGAATCGACACCGCCAGCGAGATCACACCCGCGATCAGAATCTGGGTCACAGCTGGAAGTCCTCACTCGTCGAGAGAAGTTGAATTCTGAATCTATCGTGAGGACGACCGCCCGGGGTGCATCGGGTGACCCGCCGCGCGTCGAAGATCACAGTTCCACGATCCTGACCTGCAGACCGACGTCGTCACGCCAATAGTCGATGAGAGCGGGCGCGAGATCTGCTGGTCCCGCGATGACGACGACGTCGCCCGGTCCGGGCGTATAGCCGGGTTCGGTCCGCATGTGGTCGATCGCGGCGGCAGGCGTCGCGACGAACGCCGCTTCGTCGCCCCAGGAGCCTTCCATGACCGCGCCTTGGTGCAGTGCACGGACGATCCGAGTGGTTCCGACCGCGATGATCTTGTCAACGGCCACGCGAACCGCCTGACGGCCAAGTCCGTCGTGAGCGAGTGCACGCGCATTGTCGTCGAGCCCGTCACCGTCCGCGAGTTCGCCGAACACCGCCCAGGTTCGTCGGCCCGTCTCCGCCTGCGACGCAGCCCGATGCCCGCTCCCCGCACCGGACTCCGCGGCCACGGCAACCATCTCTCGCACGAGCCGTTTGGCGGCGCCGACGTCGGCCCCCGGTTCTGCGATCAACACGTTCAACGGTTCGCCGCTCACGCCTGGTTCCTCTCGTCCGGTGCCTCACCTGTGTCTGACAGCCGTGTGTCCAGAGCGTCGGCGAGAACCAGTCGGTCATCGAACGGGTGCTTCACCCCCGCGATCTCCTGGCCGGTCTCATGACCTTTGCCTGCGATGAGGACGACGTCACCGGGCTGCGCCCATTCGACCGCCGCGGCGATGGCGGCCCGGCGGTCGCCGATCTCGCGCACGTCGATGGCGCGCCGGACGTCGCCTGGTGTCTGGTCTGCGCCTGCGATGACTGCGGCTCGGATCGCGGCGGGATCCTCGCTGCGCGGGTTGTCGTCGGTGACGATCAGCAGGTCGGCGCCACGCACCGCGGCCTGGCCCATCAGCGGACGCTTCTCGGTGTCCCGATCGCCGCCTGCTCCGATGACCACGCCGATCCGGCCGGACGACTGCGCGCCGAGCGTCGCGAGGACCGCGTCCACTGCGGCGGGCTTGTGGGCGTAGTCGACGACGGCGAGGAAGTCCTGCCCCCGCTCGACCTTCTCGACGCGTCCGGGCACAGCGACCGTCGTCAGTCCAGCGATCGCCCGCTCGACGTCCGCACCGGCTTCGGCGACGACAGCGAGCGCGACGAGTGCGTTGGCGACGTTGTACGCGCCGGGAAGCGGAAGGACGACGTCGCGTTCGACGCCTGCCGGGTCGACGGCGCGGATCTGCTGGGTGCCCTGCCCCGTCTGCGTCGTCTCCAGGACCCGCCATCCGTCGTCGCCTGCAGCGGTGTCGGCGGTGGAGACGGTGATGACGCGGCGGCCGCCAGCCGCGGCGACGGTGGCCATCTGCGAGCCCCAGACGTCGTCGACGCAGATCACCGACCGTTCGGCGTGTGCCGCGGAGTCCGCGGCGAACAGCCGTGCCTTGGCCGCGAAGTAGTCGTCCATCGTGTGATGGAAGTCGAGGTGGTCCTGCGAGAGGTTCGTGAACGCACCGACCGCGAACCGGCAGCCGTCGACGCGGCCGAGAGAGAGTGCGTGACTGGACACCTCCATCACGACGGCGTCGGCGCCGCGCTCGCGCATCACCGCGAGGAGCCGTTGCAGATCGGGAGCCTCGGGCGTGGTCAGTTCGCTGGGGATCGGCTCGCCGTCGAGTCGTGACCCCGTGGTCCCGACGATGCCGACGCTGGCTCCGGTCGCTCGCAGTGCGGCCTCCGCGAGGTATGAGGTCGTGGTCTTGCCCGAGGTCCCGGTGATTCCGATGAGGGTCAGCGACGTCGACGGATCGCCGTACACGCGGGAGGAGACCGCGCCGAGCACCGCACGCGGATCCGCGTGCACGAGCACCGGCAGACCGGCTCCTCGCTCACTGGCGCGCACGATGTCCAGGCCTGCCTGGTCGGTGAGCACCGCGACCGCACCGGCCTCGACGGCCTGATCGACGAACTCGGCTCCGTGCCGACGCTGCCCTGGCATGGCGGCGAACAGGTCTCCCGGTCCGCAGCTCTGGGCCCGCAGCGTGGCGCCCGAGACCTGCACGGCGTCCGCGCTGCCGTCGACGACGATGCCCGCGACGTCGGCGAGTTCGGTGACGCTCACCGGCTCGGTCGCCGGTCGCATCTGAACCGCCTGCGGATCGTGTTGTGCGCTCACTGCGCAACCCCTCTCGTAACATCGCCGGTCTGGGACCCGTCCGTCGTCACGACGCTTTCGCCCGACCTCTGGTTCCCGCCGTGGCTCGTACGTCCACCGCGTGTCGGTAGACGAATCTACCGTGACTCTCGACCGTTCAGGACTGCAGGCGCAGGCGCGGCGCGGGCTGCGGCGAATACGGGACTCGTTCGTGCTGCAGGAGCCACTTGCCGATCGTGCCGAACAGCGGAGCCGCGCTCTGTCCGCCGCCGCCGTCCGAACTGCGGACCGGGTTGTCCATCATGATTCCGACCACGTACCGGGGATCGTCGGCAGGCATGATGCCCGCGAAGGTGATGTTGTAACTCGACCGCGAGTAGCAGTTGCACTTGGGATCGACCTGCTGTGCAGTGCCGGTCTTGCCAGACGTCTGATATCCGGCGATCGCTCCCGACGCACCGGTGCCCTGCTGTGGTCCGCCCTCATCGTCCTGCATCACCGCGCGAAACATGTCGCGCACGGTGTGCGCGGTCTTCGGCGACACCACTTGTACGGACTCGGGTGCGTCGCCGCCCTCGATGATCCGCGGGGGGATCCGGACCCCGTCGTTCGCGATCGCCTGATACATGGACGTCATCTGCAGCAGAGTCATCGACAGGCCCTGACCGATCGGCAGGTTGGCGAACGACCCGCCTGACCACTGGCTGAGCGCAGGCACCGCGCCGGGGCTCTCACCGGGCAGTCCTACACCGGTCGTCGCGCCGAGCCCGAACTTGCCGAGCATGTCGGCGAACCTGCGTTCGCCGACCCGCTGCGCCAGCATCAGAGTGCCGACGTTCGAGGATTTTCCGAAGATGCCGGTAGTCGTGTACGGCGCGGTTCCGTGCGGCCACGCGTCGTTGACGGTGATCCCGGACATCCGGATCGACCCGGGCACCTGCAGCACCTCGTCGGGATTGGTCACCCCGTACTCGATGGCAGCGGCCGCGGTGACTACCTTGTTGACCGATCCGGGCTCGAATGGTGAGGTCACCGACCGGTTTCCGCGGTCGGCGTCGCCCTGCTCGTCTGCGGGCAGCGACGGATTGAATGTGCTGTCGTTGGCCATCGCCACCACCTGTCCGGTGTGACTGTCCAGAACCACTGCCGAGACGTTGTTTGCGCCCGACGCCTTCTTCGCCATGTTGACCTGAGTCTGGACGAACCACTGAGCGTCGGAGTCGATGGTCAGGCGCACGGTCTTGCCGTCGATCGCCGGATGCACGTTGCGGCTGCTGCCGGGGATCACTGCGCCGTCCGCGCCCTGATCGAATGTCTCGGTGCCGTCGGTGCCTGCCAGTACCGACTCCATCGACGATTCGAGACCTTCGGCGCCGTTCCCGTCGTAGTTGACGTCGCCGACGATGTTCGCGGCGAGCGACCCGCCCGGGTAGACACGGATGCTCTGCGGATCGGCGCCGACCTCGGGGAACTCGTCCATGATCCCGCTGGCGATCTCCGGCGTTATCGAACGCGCCAGATACACGAAGTCTTTGTCGGACGTCAGCTTCGACCAGAGGTCCTCGGTGCTGATGCTGCCGCCGAGGGCAGACGACACGCCTGCGGCGATCTCCTTGAGTCGGGTGTCGACGTCGGGAAGGCTCGGGTCCTTCTCGTGCTCGTCGGCGATCGACTTGCGGACCGACTTCGGCAGGAACGTGAGTGCGCGCGCGTCGTCGGTGTGGGCGAGGAGTCGGCCTTCGCTGTCGACGATCGAACCGCGTGTCGCGGGCAGCACCGACGTGACCGTTCGCTGTTGCGCGGCCTCGGCCGAGATCGAGTCGGCCGCGATGACGTGGACGTACACCATTCGGCCTGCGACGAGTGCGCACGCGAGAGCGACGACGATCCACAGCATCCGTTGTCTGCCGATGAAGCGCTTGGACGGCGCAGTGTCGAGTTCGGCGATCCGGTCGTCGGCAGGCTGCGGAGCCTCGGGCGCACCGGCCGTCGATCGAATGCCCGGCCGAGAGCCCGGCGGGCGGACAGATCGAGATCGGGTCATGATCGTCGATTCTCCCCTGCGTCAGCGCGCAGGTTCCGCATTACGCTCCGGCGTGGCGTCGACGGGAGGAGTGACGTTCGTCTGCTGTCGACTCACCTGACGGCTCGGGTCGGCGTTCGGTCGGACGTTGGGCGCCGGACGGTCCGACGGGGCCGTCGTGTTCGGTGCTGCGGTGTTCGGTGCTGCGGTGTTCGGTGCTGCAGTGTTCGGGGCTGTCGTGTTCGGGGCAGGCGTCGTCGCGTTCGGGGCCGCGGTGTTCGGGGCGCCAGTAGTCGGTGCAGCGGAGTCCCCCGTCCCCTGCAGGCCTACCGAATCGTCGACACCCTTCGGGTCGATCTTGTCGACGGGGTCCGGAGCCGGGTTCAGATCGGGCAGGCGACCGCCCTCCGAGACAGTGGGCGCGCCCACCCGGTGCGCCTTGCCGTCGGCGCCGATGACGATCTGTACAGCGCCCTGGCTGGGCACCATGCCGAGGTCCCCGGCCTTCGCAGCGAGGGCCGGCGCCGAGTCGGCGAGGTCGTGCTGTCGCTTGAGATCGTCCCGCTTGTCCTGAAGGGTCTGGTTCTGCTCGCGCATGGCGTCGAGCGCGTACGAGTCCTGCGCCGATTTGGTGGTCAAGTAGAGAGTGAGCCCGAGCGCGCCCGCGATGAGCAGCAGCACCGGGAAGACCAGCGGGACACCGCCCACTCGCTTGCGGGCGACAGCTGAGACCGCCGCGTCGGGCGACATGCGACGCTGCCTCCGGTCGAGTGCACGCTGTGCGGCCTTCGACCGGGTCGAGCGGTCGACTGCCCCGGCACGGCCGCGGCGTGTGGCGCCTGCGTGAGCACGCGCACCCGACGGACGGGCACTGTTCCCCGTCTTGCGGCTCTCGACCCCCTTCGTACGGTCGTCGACAATCATGCTCATCGCGCTCCCCCTTCGTTCACTGCTGTCCCCCGACGTCTGCTGCTATGCGTTCGATGGCCCTGATCCGTACCGGAGCCGACCGCGGATTCTCTTCTCGCTCAGCCTCATCGGCCTGCTCTGCACCACGTGTGACGAGTCCGAAACGGGCGGCCGTACCCGGTAGATCCACCGGAAGTCCAGCGGGAGTGGTGTTTCGGACGACTTTCGCGAAGTCGCGTTTGACGATCCGATCTTCGAGCGACTGATAGCTCATCACCGCGAGGCGACCGCCGACGGCCAACAACTGCAGCGACGCTGGGATCACTCCGCGCAGCGACTCGAGTTCATGGTTGACCTCGATCCGGAGCGCCTGAAACGTTCGCTTGGCTGGATGCCCGCCGGTTCGACGCGTCGCGGCCGGAATCGTCGTGTACAGCAACTTGACGAGCCTCGCCGACGTGGTGAACGGTTCGACGGCCCGCTCACGCAGCACTGCCGACGCGATCTTTCCGGCGAACCGCTCCTCGCCGTATTCGCTGAGGACGCGGGCGAGCGCGCCGTGATCGTACGTGTTGAGGACGTCGGCCGCGGTCAGCTCGTCGTCGGCGTTCATCCGCATGTCCAGCGGCGCGTCGACGGAGTAGGCGAATCCGCGGTCGGCGCGATCGAGTTGCATCGAGGACACACCGAGATCGAGGAGGATTCCATCGACGGCTGCCAGACCGGCAGCTGCAGCGACGTCACCGATCTCGTCGTAACGAGCATGGTGATAGACGACATGGTCGCCGAACGTAGCGAGCCTCTCACGGGCGATGTCGAGGGCCGAGGTGTCTCGGTCAATGGCGTGGACCGTGAGCCCGGGAAGCCTGCTCAGGAAGTACTCGGTGTGGCCTCCGGCTCCGAGTGTCCCGTCGACGAGGACGCTGCCGGACCCGTCGTCGGCGATTCGGGTGAGGGCGGGTTCCAGGAGCCCGAACATCCGCTCGGCCATCACTGGCACGTGGCCGTGTTCGCCGTGCTGACGGTCGTTCACCATTCCCCTCCTCCAGATCGCCGTAGGTGTGCTGCGCCGGCAGAACTGCGCCGGTCTGCGGATACGACTCTGCGGTGAGGCGGGGTCCCCGCCCGAGCGCACCTGGCGTTGGGGAAGTACGTCAGGGTCGATCGGGCCGAGGCCTCATCTCACCGCAGGTGTCGTAAGTTCCTGTTCAGTTGATCGATGTCGTCCAGAACAGCTCTGGCCGCATTGTCATGACCGGGGTCATCAGAGGATCGAGTCCAGCGCTTGCGAGCCCGCGTTCGAGAACGCTTCCTCGTGCTGCGCCTGGTACTCGCGCCACTTCTGCGCGTCCCAGATCTCGAGGTGGTCGTACGAGCCGATCACCACACACTCCTTGGTGAGCGATGCGTATCCGCGATGCTCACTCGAGAGGCTCACCCGCCCCTGACCGTCGAGTCGCTGTTCGTCGGCGCCTGCGAAGAAGTACCGGAGGAACGCTCGCGCTTCGGGATCGTTGCGCGACGCCGCCACGGCCTTGTCTGCGATGGAGTCGAACTCTTCGGCTCGATACACCGACAGGCTGTGATCTTGGCTTCTCGTGACCATGACCCCTCCTGACAGTGCGTCCCGAAACTTCGCGGGCAACGTCAGTCGCCCTTTGTCATCCAGTTTGGGTGTGTATGTGCCGACGAAACGAGCCATGTCGGCACCTCCTCACCCGATGCTGAGTTCAGTGGTTCCGGTGTCCCCCTCGCCCAGTGATACCCACACTACCCCACTTTCCACCACTTTCCACCCATCATGCCCCACTTCCCCACCACCGACGGATAAAACAGCAGGTCAGAGGCAATCACATCCAGGTGATTCTCAGATTTCCGCGCCGTGTCCGCGCGTGTCACGTACCTACTGGCGGGACGAAAAGACACTGCAGTGCCTGGTGGGGCACCCATAGAGAGGATTGTGGGTGAAAGTGGGGGCACCGGGTGGGGGAAGGTGGGGACGCGGGGGCGCCGAGGGCACGCAGAGCAGACAAAGATCGGGGCCGCACCCCTTCGTGATGAAGGTGTGCGACCCCGATCTCGGGTCGAACTATTCGGTCGTATGACTCAGGTCGTCAGCTGTCGTCCTGCTCGAAGCGCCGTTGGAATCGCGATTCCATCCGTTCGCTGAACGACGGCCGTCCGCCTCTGTCCTGTTTCGTGTCGCCGCGCGGACCCGACTGCGAGCCGCTCGCGTCGTGCGTGCCCGCACGGTTCGGTGCAAGCAGCCCGAATGCTGCGGCACCGAACATGACGAGGAATCCGGCGAAGCTCAGGATCTTGAGTCCGCCGACTTCGAAGTCGACCATGAGGCCGCCGACCAACATCGCGAGTCCGATGAGGAACCCGAGTGATGCAATCAGACGACGTCGCGCCGTCGGACGACCTACGCGCCGCTTGGTGACGCTCGAGGCAAACTTCGGATCCTCGGCGTACAGCGCGCTTTCAATTTCATCGAGCATCCGCTGCTCGTGCTCGGAAAGCGGCACCATCCCTCCCTCGCTGGTCGTCCGGGCGTCATCTTGTCGTCGCCCAGTTACTTCTCATGATACGAGCAGATCGGCCATCCGACCACCTTCGCGGGTCGATGTCCGTCGGCGATGCCCGATCTTCCCCTGTTCATACGCCAACAGCGTGGCATCTGCCACATCGAGAAACTCCATGGCACGCCGTTCGACACGGTCGCAGAGGGTGGAATCGACGGTGCGGACAAGCCCTGCCTCGACTTTCGCGCGCATCGCGGACAGCCCGCCGAAATACTCGGCGAGATCGTGGGCTTCCGGCGCGACCGCACGAATGCGACTCCAGGCGTCCCGTGCATCACGGCGCCTGCGAACCGGACCGGCAGGCTCGTGCACGACGAGGACCGCGCCCGCAGCCCTGATCGCCGCCAGATAGAACAGACGAAACCGCTCGGCGCCGTCGTCGTCGACTGCGGATGCGTCGTCGAACAGCACCTCCGCGCGCTCGAGGAGCTCCCGGCTGCGGATCACGACGCGCTCGTCGACGATCTGCTTCGACTGCGACCGCAGGGGCTGTGTCATCTCGCCTCACTCACTTCTTCGGCTCGGCCCGTCCTCCTGGGCCCGTTGAAGTCGAGACTCCCACGGAGGTCTGACAATTCCGCGCGCTAATGTCGTCGGCGAAGGATTCTCGACCACCCGCGGTGCGAGATCGCGGACAGCCGGAGGGAAAGGGGGTTGCACGCCATGACATCACCGTCCCCGTTCCGGATCGTGGCGCTCGACCCCGCCGACGCCGATCGCTGGCTCGATCCCGCCGTGCACGTCTACGTGACGGCGATGGACTATCCGCGGAGCACCGAACACCATCGGTCGCCCCTGTGGCGCGACCACATCGCACGCCCCGGCTGGTTCGCCGTCGGCGCGGTCACTCGCGTCTCCGCAGTGGACGCACTCCGCCCCGCGGTGACTCGTCTGCGCGTCGACGGCCTCACCGGATCCGATCGCGAGGTCCTGGTCGGAGTCGCGTACGGGTACCGCGGAGCCCGCGACCAGTGGTGGAATCAGCAGTTGCGGTCCGGGCTGCGACGCACGGGCAGCACCGCCGAGCAGATCGCCGCGTTCACCGCCGACTACTTCGAACTCACCGAACTCCACGTCCATCCGATGGCACAGGGCCGAGGGATCGGCGAGCGACTGCTGACCGCGCTGCTCGCCGACCGACCGGAGTCGAAGGTACTGCTCTCGACTCCCGAGGTGCCGTACGAGGAGAACCGCGCGTGGTCGCTGTACCGGCGCCTCGGGTTCGGGGACGTCCTACGGCGCTTCACCTTCATCGGCGACCCTCGGCCGTTCGCATTCCTGGGCAGGCCGCTCCCATTGACCGACCGGGTCGACCCGTGTCGCAACGGAGATCGACGCAGTCCTCTGGCACGATGACACCGTGAAGTCACTGTGTCGCGTACCGATCCTCGCTGTCGTCGCACTGCTTGCGCTGGTCCCGTTGTTGTCCGGGTGCCTGACCAAGTCGACGACTGTCGGTGATCAGTTCTCGGGTCGCGTCATCGTCGCCACCAGCCCCGACTCCGGTCCGACCACGCCTGCCTTCGACATCCCCGCTTCGCTGAGCGGACAGGTGTGGGCCTCAGACTTCCCCACGAAGGACACGGCTCCGGCGCCGACGGCCACGACCGCACCCGACACCGGTGACACGCCTGCACCGACCGCCGAAGGCAAGACCGGAGCCCAGTTGTCGTTCGACCACCTGTCGACCGGTCAGTTCGGCCAGCTCGGGTCCATCGTCGCCGCTGCACTCCCCGATCAGACGGCCACGGTCGACATGAAGGTGACGCGAAGCGGTGACTTCGTGCGTCTGCGCGGGTCGACGGCACTCGCCGAGCTCGACCAACAGACCTCCTACGTCTCGATCACCGTGGACTTCGCCGGCCCAGTGGTCGCGACCAACGGCCAGCAGACCGGCGACTCCACAGTCACCTGGATACCGGCCCCGGGCCAGACCACTGAGTTCAACGCGGACGCCGAGTACGCCGACCCCGCGACCGCAGCCGTCCCGAGCTGGTCGTGGTTCATGCTGCTGCTGTGCGCCGCGGTGATGGCATTCATCGCGGTCGCCGCGTACAAGAACCGCGACAACAGCCCGCGACCAGGCCGAGTCCTCAAGTCCAAGCCGCTGCCCAAGCCGTTGCAGAAAGTGGCCGACAAAGTGTCCAAGGACGATACCGACCCCGAGGACCCCTGATGTCCCCAATAGGCGAGATACTCCAGTAGGCCTGATCTCCCGGTAGGCACGATCAGACCGGCGCGAGCGCTCCCCGAGTGTCGATGCCGATCCGCTCGAGGACCTCGCTGGTGGCCTTCGCGAAGTTGAGACTGCAGAAGTGCAGGCACGGCGCGCCTTCGGAGATCAACCGTTCCGAGGTCTCCGTGCACAGGTCGATGCCGACGGCGCGGACCGCTTCGCGGTTCTCTTCCGGCCCGTCGCCCGCAGCACGTGCGAGTCGTTCCTCGACATCGGCGGGAATTCTGCTGCCCGACAACTCCGTCATCCGACGCGCGCCCGCGAGCGACGTGATCGGCATGAGCCCGGGGATGATCGGCTTGGCGCCCTGCTCCGGGTCGGCGGCCACCACCCGATCACGCAGCCGCAGGTAGTCCTCGACGTCGAAGAAGACCTGGGTGACGGAATACTCCGCACCCGCACGCAGTTTGCGGATCAAGTTCTCGGTGTCGGCGGCCAGGTCGGGAGCGCTGTGGTGTCCTTCGGGGAACGACGCGACACCCGTGTGGAAATCGCCGAGACCGTCGATCAGATCGACGAGTTCGGATGCGTACTCGACGCCGTCGGGGTGCGCAGTCCATGCACCGAGCGGATCACCGGGTGGGTCCCCGCGCAGCGCGAGGAGGTTGACGATCCCCTTGTCGGCGTACGCACCGACGAGGGCACGCAGTTCGTCGACGCTGTGATTGACAGCGGTCAGATGGGCGATCGTCAGCAGAGTCGTCTCGGTCGCCAACTCGCCCGCGATGCGGACGGTGCGATCCCGTGTCGATCCGCCCGCGCCATAGGTCATCGACGCGAAGGCCGGATTCATTCGCTCGAAGATGCGGACTGCGCGCCAGAGACGGGCCTCTGCTTCGGCGTCACGCGGCGGAAAGAACTCGACGGAGAACGGCACCGGGCCGCTGCCTCGGGCCGCGATCGCTTCGACGACCGACTGGCCGCCCGCGCGCGCAGCCGCGGACACAGTTGCTTCACTCACGCTCCTGATCATACGGACGAGTCGAATTCGCCCCAGACCCGTCAGACGAGCTACTCCTCTCGCACCGCAGCCGTGAGGCCGGTCACCCGACGTCGCCCCGGTAGGCTGACCGCGTGTTGAATCTGACCGATGTGCCTGCCGCTGTCGACGCGGTGCTGGAGGAGTTCTTCCAGGCCACAGCACCGATTCTGGACTCGATCTATCCGACGGTCGGCGACGGTGGAACCGCTCTACGCGAGTTCGTGATGACTGGCGGCAAGCGCATTCGTCCGATGTTCGTCTATGCCGGACGTCGCTGCGCCGGAGATAAAATCACGATGAGTGAAACTCCGATGACACCTGACGAGACGCTACGAGTGTGCGCGGCCATCGAGCTCATTCAAGCCTGTGCGCTCGTCCACGACGACATCCTCGACCGATCCGACACTCGGCGGGGCAACCCGACCGTGCACCGTCGTTTCGAGGCCCTGCACCGCGCTCGACGCTGGAATCACGACGCCGCCCACTACGGCGACTCGGCCGCCATCCTGATCGGCGACCTCGCACTGGCCTGGGCCGATGACCTGTTCCACGGTGTCCTGCCCGTCGGCGTCGCCGACCAGAGCGCCCCGTCTCGTCCCGTCCCGTTCGCGGCATCTGCCGTCTGGTCGCAGATGCGGACCGAGGTGTTGGCCGGCCAGTTCCTGGACATCACGAACGAGGCGTCGGGCGACGAGTCGACGACGGCGGCCGAACGCGTCATGACCTACAAGACCGCGGCGTACACGGTGGCCCGGCCCCTCGAGCTCGGCGCGACGCTGGGCGGCGCCGACACGAGCATGCGCCGGGAACTGCACGGGATCGGCATCGATCTGGGCATCGCGTTCCAGCTCCGCGACGATCTGCTCGGCGTGTTCGGCGACCCGGAGGAGACCGGAAAGCCGTCCGGCGACGACCTGGTCGCGGGCAAGCGCACCGCCCTGCTCGCCGTCGCACTTCAGCGGGCGGACGAGGCTGCCCGCGACCTCTTGCGGTCGAGCATCGGGCGCGCCTTGGACGACGCCGAAGTCGCGACGGCCCGCAGGGTTCTCGTCGATTCCGGAGCCGTCGCCGAGATCGAGCGACAGATCGCCGAGCGCCGCGACGCCGGCCTGACACGGATCGAGGACCTGGACTGCGACGAGGCGGCTCGCGCCGACCTGCGCACGCTCGCGCATCGCATCACCGTCCGGAGTCGGTGATGGCGACTCGGGCGCCGCGCGTCGCCGTGATCGGCGCCGGTCTGTCAGGTCTGGCCGCGGCCGCGCATCTCCGTGCGAACGGAGCCGAGGTGACCGTCTTCGAAGCCGAGGACTCCCCCGGCGGACTCGTCCGCACCGAGACCGTCGGCGGGCACCGGTTCGACACTGGCGCGACTGTCCTCACCATGCCGTCGCTGATCGTCGACGCACTGGGCGCGCTCGGTGTCGACGCCGACGAGGCGAACCGCCGTCTGGCGTTGCGGCCCGTCGACCCCGGGTACGTCCTGAACTATGCCGACGGCACGAGCCTGGCTGTTCCCCATGACGCTGCGGCGATTCCCGCCGCAGTCGCATCGGTCTTCGGCGAGCAGGCGGGCGACGGCGTCGCCGATCTGCTGCACTGGCTGCGCCGCGTGTACGACGCCGAGTTCGACACGTTCATCGACCGCAACTTCGACGGCCTCGCCGATCTGACCGATGCGCGCACTCGACGGTCGGCCGCCGAACTGGTCCGTCTACGAACGCTCGGTGGGCTCACCGGTGCGATCGCGCGCTTCATCGCGGACGAGCGGCTGCAGCGGGCCTTCACGTTCCAAGCGCTGTACGCGGGCGTCCCGCCGCGTCGAGCGCGGGCGATCTACGCGATCATCCCCGACATGGACATCGGGCGAGGGGTCTTCGCTCCGGACGGCGGGATGGAACGCGTGGGACGCGTACTCGCCGATGCACTCACCGACAGCGGCGCGGACATCGAGTACCAGACGCCGATCACGTCGATCCGTCGCGACCCGCACGGACGGGTGAGCGGGGTCGCGGTCGGCGACAGTGTCGTCGACGTCGACGCCGTGGTCGCGACTCTCGAACGAGACGGCGTCGCCCAACTCACCGGCGAACGGCCACGACGCCGACTGCGGTACTCGCCGAGCGCCGTCGTCGTACACGGTCTACTGCCCGCCGGGACCACGAACACGTGGCGTGCCGGGCATCACACCCTCGACTTCGGGACGGCGTGGACTCAGACGTTCACCGAGATCACAGGCAAGCGCGGGCGACTGATGTCCGACGGCTCGTTCCTGATCACGCGCAGCGCCGTCGGGGATCCGTCGACGTTCGTCGCCGACGGATTCGAGTCCGTGTCCGTGCTGGCCCCGGCACCCAATCTCGACTCCGCCGATCTCGACTGGGATCGAATCGCCGAACCGTACGTCGAGGAAGTCGTCGGAACGCTCGCGTCGCGCGGATACCCGGGAATCGACGGGATGCGCGTCATGCGAATCGACCACCCGAAGACGTGGTCGCAGGCCGGACTGCCTGCGGGCACCCCGTTCTCGGCGGCACACACCGCGTCCCAGACCGGTCCGCTGCGCACCGCCAACGTGTGGCCGACCAGTCCGAACCTCGTGCTCGCCGGAAGCGCGACCGTGCCGGGCGTCGGCATCCCTCCGGTTCTCGTGTCGGGCGGCTTGGCTGCCGCTCGGGTCACCGAACTGCTGCGCGGCGGCGACGGTGGACGGTAGATGTCGACTGTGACTGATCTCCTACGCCGCTACCCCGACGCCGTCCTCGGATTCGTCGGGTCGGTGGCCGTCACCGTCGGCACGTACGGGCTCGCCGACGTGCCCCGCAACGATGCGACGCTGGAGCACCTCGGGCTGGTCCCGATGTCGTACGGTCACGGCAAGACGTTGTCGGGGATCGTCTTCTGGCTCGGAATCACGGCCATGGTGCTCGCGTGGGTTCGGATTGGCCGCGACCGCGAGGCGATGAGCCTGCGCGCGACGTCGACCACCGTCCTGGCGTGGGCTGCTCCCCTGGTGTTCGCCATACCGGTGTTCAGTCGCGACGTGTACGCGTACCTCGGACAGGCTGCAGTCCTGGCCGCGGGCTTCGACCCGTACAACGACGGCCCGGCGCATGTGCCCGGTCCGATCGTCGACTCGATGGCGCAGATCTGGGCTCCGACGACGTCGCCGTACAACCCGGCGTTCATGTTGCTGGCACGTGGGGTCGTCGCGGTGACCGGCGAGAATGTGTTCGCCGGGGTGATGGCCTTCCGGCTGGTGCTGCTCCCCGGGCTGCTGTTGGCCCTGTGGGCCGTGCCGCGGATCGCCGAGCATTTCGGTGCGAGCCGACGTTCAGGTGTCTGGTTCGCACTGCTCAATCCGCTGCTGCTGATTCACCTTGTCGGCGGCCCGCACGGCGAGATGCTGCTGATGGGCGTCATTGCTGCGGGCATCGTCCTGGTGTTGAACGGGCGGCACGCGAGCGGTCTGGCGGTGCTCGGGCTCGCCGTGTCGTTGAAGGTCACCGCGGGTGTGATGGTGCCGTTCGTGGTGTGGATCTGGCTCGACCATCTACGCCGGGAACGCGAGGTGACCGTGCGCGACCGGGTCGGAGTGTTCGCGGCCACTGCTGCCATCCCTGCGGCCGTGTTCGGTGCGTTCACCGTCGTTCTCGGTCTCGGGTTCGGCTGGCTGAACGGGTTGGCGTTCGCGAATCGGATCATCAATCCGTTCACGATCCCGACCGCGGCCGCGCACCTGATCGCGTGGGTGGCGTCGCCGTTCCACGCGTGGAATCTCCACGAAGTCCTCGGAGTGACCCGAACCGTCGGTTCCGTGGTGATGGCTCTCGCGCTCGTCTACTGCTGGTGGCGCGGGCGCCGCGACGAGCGCTCGGCAATGGCGTTCATGTGTTGGGCGGTGTTCGCAGTCCTGCTGCTGGAGCCGTCGACACTGCCCTGGTATTACACGTGGGTCACGGTGATCGTCGTCGCGTTCACGCTTCCGCTGTGGGCGCGCCAGGTGGTCGTGGCAGCCAGCGTCGTCCTGCTGATCCTGTTCCAGCCCGACGATTCGATCCTGTTCTACAAACCGCTCGAGTCGCTCCTCGCACTCGCCTTGGGCGTCCTGGCTGCGGTATCGCTTCGTCATCGAGATCCGCTGCGGCTGAATCGGTTCGGCGCTGTGCTTCGCCCAAGCAGCGCGTCTGGCACCGATGGCTGACTCGGAGCGCGGTTTCGCGGTCGCCCGCGCCGTCACTGCTGATGCGGGCCGTACGTATTATCTCGCTTCTCGCCTTCTGCCGGTACGACGTCGCCGCGCCGTGCACGCGCTGTACGCGTTCGCGCGCATCGTCGACGATGTCGTCGACGGTCCGGGGCCACCGGAATCGCCCGCCCTCCGCGTCGACGTCCTCGACGCAGGCCTGACGGCGGCGTTGTCGGATCGGCCGGCACCGCCGGATCTGGGACCACGCGAAGCCGATGTCCTCGCCGCGCTCGCAGTCGCGGTGCGCGACAACGGAATCGATGTCGGCACCTTTGAGGCGTTTCTGCGCTCGATGCGGATGGACGTCCCGGGCACAGACGTGTTCCGGTCTCGATACCGAACCTTCGCCGAACTCGCCGAGTACACGTATGGCTCTGCGGCGGTCATCGGCCTTCAGCTGATACCCGTCCTCGGGGCCGACCCGTCGCTCGCCGACGGTGCGGCACTGCTCGGCGAGGCGTTCCAACTGACGAACTTCCTCCGCGACGTCGCCGAGGACTTACGACGCGACCGGATCTACCTGCCGTTGGCCGAACTCGCCGCGTTCGGCGTCGACGCGCAGTCGCTGCATGCCGACCTGGCGCGGCGTTCGACGAGCCGCGAGATGCGTCGTGCCGTCGCCCATCTGATCGCGGTGAACCGCGATCAGTATCGCCGCGCGGCGCCGGCGATCGCACAGTTGCCGCGCACCAGCCGACCTGCGATCGCGGCGGCAGCGCAGTCGTACGGCGACATCCTGCGCGTGATCGAGGACATGTCCTACGACGTCATGCGCACTCGAGCCGTGGTGCCGACCAGGACACGGATCGGCCATGCCGCCGCAGCGACGTTGACGGCTGCGCGGTGACTGCGTTCCACGCAGTGGTCAGAATGCCTGGGCTTGCGCGCGCCTGATCACTTCACGCGCGGAATGCGTGTGCAGTGCGTCCGCGGGACGCAGCGCGAGGTCGTCCTGTTCTTCGAACAGCCATTCAAGCGCCTCGTCGCGCGTGTAACCGCCGTCGAGCAGGATCGTGACGAGCCCTTCGAAGTGTTTCGCGAGGCCGTCCGGGCCGAAGAACGCGACCGGGATCACTGGTTGTCCACCACGTGAGGCGGCCAGCAGGTTGTGGTCGCGGATCAGCGTGCGGATCCGGCCGGTGGAGACTCGCAGCCTGACGGCTGCCTCCTCAAGGCTGAGCGCCTCGGCGTCGTCGGGAAGGATGTCGATGGAAAGCGGAAGGGAACCCACGGACGATGACACTACCCGCCCGTGACCTCAGGGTCACACGGCTAGCGGTGCCGTACGGGTAGATTCGATCACCGTGAGCACCCCCGCCGACCCCCTGATCGGCCGCGTCCTGGAACGCCGCTATCAGATCGACGCGCCGATCGCGCGCGGCGGTATGTCTGCGGTCTATGTCGGTACGGACCTGCGCTTGCACCGTCGTGTCGCCGTCAAGGTGATGGACGCACGGTACGTCGGCGATCCACAGTTCCTGCGCCGCTTCGAGTTCGAGGCTCGCGCGGTCGCCGGACTGAGCCACCCGGGGCTGGTCGCGGTCTACGACCAGAGCATCGACGGTGAGATCGCGTTCCTGGTCATGGAGTTGGTGCGCGGCGGCAGTATCCGCGAACTCCTGCGCGAACGTGGGCCGATGCCGCCCCACGCCGTGGTCTCGGTCGCCGTTCCGATGCTCGGCGGTCTCGGCACCGCGCACCGCGCAGGTCTGGTGCACCGCGATGTGAAACCCGAGAACGTCCTGATCTCCGATTCCGGCGACATCAAGGTCGCCGACTTCGGTTTGGTGCGCGCTGTGGCGGAGGCCGGGGTGACTTCGGCGAGCGTCATCCTCGGCACCGCGGCGTACCTCTCCCCCGAACAGGTGTCGTCGACGGAGATCGATGCGCGCAGCGACGTGTATTCGGCGGGCGTCCTGTTGTTCGAGCTCCTCACCGGTCGTCAGCCGTTCAGCGGCTCAACCCAGCTCGCGCTCGCCTACCAGCGCCTGTCGTACGACGTCCCGGCGCCCGGTGACATCATCGACGGCATTCCACCGCAGATCGACGACATCGTGCTGCGCGCGACCGAACGCCACCCAGACGATCGTTTCATCGACGGTTTCGCCATGCAGCACGCCGTGCTCGACGCCGTCGACGAACTCCGACTTCCCGCCTTCACCGTGCCTGCGCCCCACCAGGCGTCGGCCCGTGTCACGTCGGCGATCGCCCGTCCGGTGAGTCCGCCGCAGGCGTCGCCGCCCGACATTCCCGAGACGAGGCAGGACGCCGAGCGGGACGGCCCGGACTTCGACTACACAGACTTCGATGACGCAGACTTCGACGACGCGGGGTACGACGCAGCCGAGTACGAGGACGAGTACGACGACCCGCGACTCGGGCATCGCGGAGTCGCTCGACACGCTGACGATCCGGACGACGACGGCGACTCGATGCCCGCCACTCGCCGCCTGACCGCCCTCGTCTGGTTCGTGCTGATCATCTTGGCCGGCGCTGGCGTCGCCGCCGCCGGTTGGGCCGTCGGCTCAACCCTCGCCTGAGGGCGCACCGCGCCCGCTGGTCGAGTCCCCACACGCCGGTCGAGCGAAGTCGAGACCTCGTACAGCGCAACCGATCTCGACTCCGCTCGATCAACGGGAGCTCCGCTCGATCAACAGGAGGACCGCTCGATCAACGGGAGGACCGCTCGCACAACAGCAGCACCGCACACACAACGACACGCACCCACACGCCGGTCGAGCGAAGTCGAGACCCCGCACAGCACAACCGATCTCGACTCCGCTCGATCAGCAGGAGGACCGCTCGATCAACAGCAGAGCCGCTCGATCAACAGAAAAGCCGCCCGCTCAACACGAGCACCGCACACACAACGACACGCACCCACACGCCGGTCGAGCGAAGTCGAGACCCCGCACAGCACAACCGATCTCGACTCCGCTCGATCAACAGCAGGACCGCCCGCTCAACAGGAGATCCGCTCGATCAACAGAGAAGCCGATCGGTCGGCGGGTCAGCCGCGGAGCATTTCGGCGACGAGGAAGGCCAACTCCAGCGACTGCTGCGTGTTCAAACGCGGGTCGCAGGCCGTCTCGTAACGGCCTTCCAAGTCGAGGTCCGAGATGTCCTGGGCTCCACCGAGGCATTCGGTGACGTCTTCGCCCGTCAACTCGATGTGGACGCCGCCCGGGTGGGTGCCCAGGGCGCGATGGACCTCGAAGAAGCCCTGCACCTCGTCGACGACCCGGTCGAAGTGGCGGGTTTTGAAACCGGTCGATGCGGTGTGCGTGTTGCCGTGCATCGGATCGCACTGCCAGATCACCTTGTGGCCGGTCTCTTCTACGGCTTGAACGATCGCAGGGAGTACTTCGCGAACGTTCCCGTTGCCCATTCGTGAGACGAGGGTCAGACGGCCCGGCCGGTTGTCGGGGTCGAGGAGCTCCACGTATTCGACGGCCTGCTCGGGCGTCGTCGTCGGGCCGATCTTCATCCCGATCGGGTTGTTGATCAGTTTCGCCAAAGCGACATGTGCGCCGTCGATCTGACGGGTGCGCTCCCCGATCCACAGGAAGTGCGCCGACAGGTCGTACAGCACTTTCTCGTCACCGCCCCGCGGATCGTCGGCCAGGCGCAGCATCGCGCGCTCGTAGTCGAGGACCAGCGCTTCGTGCGACGCGAAGATCGACGCCGACTCGAGGCTCGAATCGGTGACGCCGCATGCGTCCATGAACTTGAGGCCACGATCGATCTCCGCCGCGAGCGCCTCGTAACGAGCCCCGGCGGGCGAGGTCCGGACGAACTCACGGTTCCAGTCGTGCACGCGGGCCAGTCGCGCTTCAGCACCGGTCAGAGCGCGCACGAGGTTCATCGCCGCCGATGCGTTCGCATAGGCTCGCACCAGTCGGGACGGGTCGTGAACACGCGACGCCTCGTCGGCCGCCAGTGAGTTCACCATGTCGCCGCGGTACGACAGGAGACCGAGCGCGTCGGTGTCGGACGAGCGGGGCTTGGCGTACTGTCCGGCGATCCGCGCAACCTTCACGACCGGCATGCTCGCACCGTAGGTGAGGACGACGGCCATCTGCAGAAGGGTCCGGATGTTGCCCTTGATATGCGGTTCGGTGTTCGCCGCGAAGGTCTCGGCGCAGTCGCCGCCCTGAAGCAGGAAGGCACGGCCGTGCGCCACTTCGGCGAGTTGGTCGGCGAGCTTCTCGACCTCGGTCGGCATGCAGATCGGCGGGACGCTCTCGAGAACGGTCCGCATCTTCCGCGCTTCTGCGGCAGGCCAGTTCGGCTGCTGCAGCGCGGGACGCGCCAGCACGTCCTCGAACCGTTCGGCGAGCGAGCCGGGCAACGGCGGCAGTTCGGGAAGTTCGTCGAGGGGCACGTCTACGGTCCAGTTCACCACGTCGTTCAGCCTATCCTGCGTCGGCGGCGTCCGAGCGCGCCGCCTCGATCGAACGCCACTTGCTCAAATTGTGCCGCGCATCGGCGAGCGCGTCGTGCGCGTCCTTCGGTGCGGGCGGGAGCTTCGGCGAACCCGCGGCCTCCCAATGCTGACGCAACTCCCGGGTGAACCGCGGCATGTTCCGCGGCAGGTCGGTCATCGGCCCCCACAGCTGACACAGGACGACGTGGTCGTACGCGGCGACCCACGCCCACAACTCGATGCGCCCCTCGCCCGCACTGAGGAACTCGTGCAGGTCCTCGCGGATCGCGTGCCGCGACCGCCACGCTTTGTCGGCGGGTGAGGGCAGCTTGTCGAGGACGTTGGCACGTACCCAACTGCCTGCCCGGCCGGGATCGAACTCGGTGGAGCACGCATAGAACTCTCGGCCGTCCTCGGCGGCCACGCCGATCGACACCAGTTCGATGGTCGTCCCGTCTTCGATGAACTCTGTGTCGTAGAAGTAGCGCACGGGGTGAAGGTTAGCGCGAGCGGTCAGTCCATACTCTTCCTATGCCTTCTTCGACCCGAGTCGCCGAAGCCGTGCTGCGTCGATGGCGGCCCGGGCCCGTCGTGACCGTTCTGTGCGCCCTCGCCTTCGTCGCGTCGTCCACCTTGCAGATCGCCGGTGTCCCGTTCACCTCCAGTTGGGGGACGAGGACCCGCTTCGACATGGACGTGTACCGCCTCGGCGGTCAGCTCTGGCATCAGGGACTGAGCCTCTACGCCGACGGGTCGATGCCGTTCACGCAAGACGGCATCTGGCTGCCGTTCACGTACCCGCCGTTCGCAGCTTTGCTCTTCACGCCGCTCGGCGAGCTGTCGTTGTCCGTGACGAGCACGGGCGTGTCTGTCTTGACCGTCGTATTGCTCGTCTACGTGACCAAGTTGACCTTGGACGTCCTCGGCGTCGCCGACCGTGCCAACCGCTGGCAGATCGCACTGCTGGCTTCGGCCGTCACGGTCTGGTTCAACCCGTTCTGGATGACTCTCGGGTTCGGTCAGATCAACATGGTCTTGATCACCCTGACGATGATCGACGTCTTCGTCATCGGACGTCGCAGCCGCGTCGCGTCGAAGGTGCAGGGCGTGTTGGTCGGCGTCGCTTCGGCCATCAAGTTGACGCCGCTGGTGTTCCTCGGAGTATTCCTCGCCGCAGGTCGTGTCCGGGCGGCCGTCGTCGGCGTAGTGACGTTCGCGGCCGCAGCGTTCATCGGCTGGTTGTGGATCCCGGACGACTCGGTGACTTACTGGACCGACACCGTGTTCCACACCGGCCGCATCGGCGAACCCGAAGGCCGGATCAATCAGAATCTGAACGCACTGTGGCTCCGTTTGTTCGACGACGGCGGTTCGACCGCATCGATCTTGTGGGTGGCGACGAGCCTGCTGGTGACCGTTCCCGCCCTCTACGCCGTGTTCGCCGCTCGTCCGCGCGACGCCTTCGCGCCGGGTCCGATCGGCGGCCGCGTCGACGCGATGGTCGTCACGTGCAGCGTGGCGGTGTGGGGGTTGCTCGTCTCCCCGACGACGTGGGCGCATCACTGGGTGTGGTGTGTCCCAGCGATCGCGACGTGCCTGGTGT
Organism: Gordonia zhenghanii; assembly: GCF_021738965.1. Taxonomy (GTDB): domain Bacteria; phylum Actinomycetota; class Actinomycetes; order Mycobacteriales; family Mycobacteriaceae; genus Gordonia; species Gordonia zhenghanii. The sequence goes on from NZ_JAKKOQ010000008.1 coordinate 166,879, forward strand.
TCGTCTCGCGGACTTCCGACCGGCGCGTCCGAACCGTGTACGGGTCGTTGGCCGGGGTCGGCACGGTGATCTTCGCCATCGGCCCGTTCCAACTGCTGCCCCCGATTCAGGCCGGATGGGCATGGTGGGAGCACATCGTCGGAAACACGTACCTGTTGTGGGGTATCGCACTGCTGTTCGCGTTCTGGTGGATGCCGTACCGCACGAGCGTCGACGATGCGCGCGTGCCCGAGGCACGCCTCGACGAGGCGTGAAACCACCGTTCCAAAGAGTAAGGCAGCCGATGAGTCAGGCGGCGGGTTCGTCCCCGCCCATGACGTCTTCGGCCTTCGTGTAGGTGCCGTCGTCGTTCTTCAACTTTGCCGCATAGATGTCGACGTACTGCTGCCCGGTCATCTTCATCAGCGTGTACATGATCTCGTCAGTGACCGCTCGCTCGATGAAGCGGTTGCCCGCCATCCCCGCATAACGCGAGAAGTCCAGTGGCTCACCGACTTTCACAGTGATTCGGGTGGGACGCGGCAAGACTGTTCCGGGCGGGTTGATGCGGTCGGTACCCACCATCGCAACCGGGATGACCGGGTTTCCGGTCTCCAGCGCCATCCGGGCCAGGCCGGTCTTGCCCTTGTAGAGGCGACCGTCGGGCGACCTGGTGCCCTCCGGGTACAGGCACAGTAGACCACCGTCGTCGAGAACCCTCTTGCCTGCCGCGAGTGCACCCTCCGCGGCACTGCCACCGGACCGATCGACGGGGATCTGGCCCAATGCGGAGAAGAACCACTTCTTGAGGAGACCTTTGATCCCCGGCGAGGTGAAGTACTCCGCCTTGGCGAGGAAGTAGATGCGACGACGCGCCATCAGCGGCAGATAGAAGCTGTCGACGACAGCCAGGTGGTTGGACGCCATCAGTGCCGACCCGTCGGCCGGGATGTTGTCGTGTCCTTCGATACGCGGACGCCCCATGAGCCGCAGCGCAGGCCCCATGAGGACGTACTTGATGAGGTAATAGAACATCGTGCCCCGATTCTCTTCTACGCGAAGCCCCGCGGCTCGCCGGACGCGCAGGTCAGTTTACTTCGCCGCTCTCACGTGTCGCAGCCAGTCCTTGTCGCGCCACTTCGGCGGCTCCGATGACGCCTGCGGTCTCCCCGAGCTGGGTGCCGCGGATCCGGGCGAGCTGTCGATGTCCTGCACCGGTGACCGCCGCGGTGTAGTGCTCGCGCGCGTCGTCGAGGAACAGTCCGGACGCCGCCCCGACGCCACCCGCCAGGACGATGAGATCTGGATCGAAGACGTCCGCGATCATGCCGAGCCCGAGGCCTAACCAGCGTCCGAGATCCGCGTAGGCTGCGACACCGACCGGGTCTCCGTCCGCTGCCGCGGCCGCCACCCGGCGTCCAGTGAGCGACCCTGGATCCGCGTCCGACTCCGCCGCCAGCGCGCTGCGCGGAAAGCGCTGCGACGCAATGAGTTCGACCGCAGTGTCGACGAGTGCGGTACCACTGCAGTAACGCTCCCAGCAGCCTCGTTTGCCGCACCCGCACGGACGTCCTTCGGGCACGACGGTCAGGTGGCCGAGCTCGGGAGCGACTCCGAAGCTCCCCCGGTAGATCTCGCCGTTGAGGATCAGTCCCGCACCGATGCCTGTGCCGATGGCCAGGACCAGAGTGTTGTGACCGCGCGCGGCCGCACCGAAATGCAGTTCGGCGACGGCGGCGGCATTCGCGTCGTGTTCGGCGAAAACCGGCATCCCGATTCGGGTCGACATGTCGGCCGCGACCGGGGCCTCCTGCCATGCCAAGTGCGGCGAGAAGCGCACCAGACTGCGATCCGGGGTCAAGAACCCGGCGATCGCCAACCCGACCGCGCCGATCGCCCACCGGTCACGGAGTTCCCCGACCAGGCGGTCCAGACAGTGTTCGAGAGCTTCGGTCGTCGCCGGAGTAGCGGTCCGCAGCGTGTCGAGGATCCGCCCGGTGGGGTCGACGACGCACGCACGGACGCTCGTGCCGCCGATGTCGATGCCGACTGTCAGGTCCGATCCGGTCCGCTGGTCCATCCCTACCGCCCCGCGCTTGAGATCCGAACCGGGATCGACTCGAAGCCGGTCGGTGTCGCCGCCGGGCCAGACGGAGCCGACCGCAGCATCTCGGCCACGGCTTCGAGGACCGTGATGAAGGCGGTCAGGATCCTGGAGAGGAGGTCGCCGAACTCGGTCATCAGTGTTCCGAGTTCGCCGAACAACTCGGGAACCGGCCCGGAACCGAAGGCAGACGCCGCCTCGCCCTGTCCGCCGCCGATCAATGCGGCGAGCTGGTCGATGGTCGTCGCGAACCCGAGCAGCAGGTCTTGCACCGGGTCGCCGGTCGCGGCGTCTCCGGTACGCGCATCGCGCTCGTGGTCGGACATCTCGATGCGGCTCCTGTCACCTGGTCGGTCGGCGGACGAGTGAAGTGTGCTGGCGGGGAATGACGGTCGTTACCGGGTGTCACCGACAGCTTATGACGACGGCGAGCGGACCCGACCAGATCCTACTGGCCAGATCCTTCTGGGGAGATCTTAGTTCCCGGCCTCCCGCTGCGACGACGCCGCTCCCCCGGATCCACCCTGCCGGGCGGGCCAGATCGCGGCGTCGGGCTCGAACCGCACGCACAGTTCGCCATCGGACCAGTCGGCGCCGACCACCCGGCAGCGCCGAAGGACCGACGGCAGTCGTACGGGGTGCCGGAAGCCTGCGACGGTGACGAGCAGGTCGTCACCCGACCGGCCGAGGTGTAGTCGTTCGGGTTCGGGAAGACCCTGTCGCCACCTCAGTTCGAACACAGCGGTCACGCCCTGCCCCGATGATTTCGCGACGGTCAAGGCGCCGCTTCCATACGGTCGGCCACTCGGCGCGGCCATCGGCACAGCGATCTTACGGATCCGCGACAGCCGGTCGAGGACACCACCGGACTCGATCTCGCGCACCGTGACCCCGGAGCCGTCGCCGAGGGTCGCGCGGACGGTGTCCGCGGTCGCCGCGGTCGGCCGGTCGGACTCGCCCGCACTTATCAGGACCGAGCGCAGCGGCAGTGCGGTCAGGTCCGCCACAGCCAGGTGATCGGCGGCGACGCGGCGGCCACGCTCGGATGCGTCGAGAACGAGATGGGCGGCGACCGAGTGCGGGTCACAGAACAGGTCGGCGAGGTCCTGGCAGTCGCGGTCGATCCCTTCGACAGCCGCCGAGAGCTGAGCGAGGACCGGTTTCTCGCCCGCTTGCGCGAGTCTGGTGGCGCGCGGCCACATCCGCTCGATCGCGGCCGAGAGGACGGTCGGCGCACGCAGCAGTGCGAACGGATCCCCCACCCCCGACAGATCGACGACCACCCGCCGCCACCGTCCGGACGTTGCAGCGTCCCGGACCTGTCGCAGCATCAGGAACTCGGCGACGCCGGGAAGGTCGGTGAGCTCGCCCGGCGCGATCGAAGCGAGCGTCCCAACCACCGGCAACGCGGTGCGCCCGGCAGTGAGCGCAGTGAGCGCCGCCGCGAACTGCGTCCACGCGTGTTCGATGACGTCGAGGTGCTCCACGTGCAGGAGGTCGACGTCCGCCGTCACCGGCACCGGTTCTCCCGGCACGCGGTACACACCCAACAGTGCGGGTACCGGCGAACGCGCGTCGAGCGTGACTAAGAGGGTGTCGCGCTGCTCCCCGATCGGCAACGTACCGGGTCGATCCGGCGAGTGAGAACCCGAGAGCGCGGCTGCGGCAGCGAGCATCGAGACGCCCGAGCCACCAGGCCCGAGCACCAGATGGATGTCAGCGAGATCGATCAGCCTTCGACCCTCTTCTTGAGATCGCTGAGCGCCGATTCGATGATCGCCTTCTCGGCGCGGCGTTTGAGTTGGCTGATCATCGGGATCTGAAGGTCGACGGTCAACGAGTAGGTGACCTTCGTCGACCCGTGTACCTGCTGAGTCAACTCGTAGCTGCCCTGCTGGTCTCGCTGAAGCTCACTGGACACGAGGCTCCACGACACCGACGTGTCATCGTCGGACCACTCGTATCGCAGTTCGTAGGTGTCGGCGAGGACACCCGCATCGAGGATGAACCGAACGTGGGTGCCCCGACCGCGAGAGTCGCGTTCGAGAACGGTCACCTCGCGTGCCGCGCCGACCCACTGCGGATAGTTCTCGAAGTCGGCGATCACCGACATGATCGGGTCGACGTCCGCGCCGACGACGGTCGACTGCTCGGTGTGGTCGCTCATGCGATCGCCTTCCCCGCTGCCGGCTCTCCGGCGGCACGACCAGCTTCGAGGATCTGTTTGACCTCGAACGCCATCGCCTTCCCCGCAACCCGGCGGACCCGATTGAGTTCGGCTGTCGCGTCCATCCACGCGCGCGGCTCAGTGGGCAGCGCAGCGGTGGGCTCGGCGTGCAGGAAGTAATGGAGGATGAATCCGTCCAGTCGCTTCTCGCACCAGATCTCCATTGTTCCAGTCACCGGGCCCCCGACGCGCCAGCGCACGCCCTCGTCTCCACGGTCCTGGGTGACTTCCAACGTCAGGTCCGGCCACCACCGCCGCCACCGCGCCCGGTCGCCGACCACGTCGCCCGCCAGCGATACAGAAGCAGCGACGAACGCGTCGTCGGCCACCTGGATGCTCGTCACCGAAACAGCATCACATACCAGCGACGAAAGGCGAAAGCCGACTCCGGCGCGTGACACCCGCATCGGGCGATTAGAATCTGCTATCAGACCAACGCTTCTTGTCACATAGATCGGCTCCGGAAGGTGTATTCAATGGCTGAGTGCCGTGTCCCCGCAGAATTCGTCACCCCGAAGGAGCGGAATTCGGCCGATGTCCTCTACGACATCGCGGCAGCGACGCCCGGCAAGACCGTTTTCCGTGTGCAGGAGGGCGACCAGTGGGTCGCCCTGTCCGCGGGCGACGCAGTGGGCCGGATCCGTTCGCTCGCGAAGGGATTCATCGCCTCCGGTATCGAGCCGGGCCAGCGCGTCGCCATCCTGTCGTCGACGAGGCTCGAGTGGACTCTCATCGACTTCGCCATCTGGTCGGCCGGTGCGGTTCCCGTCCCCATCTACGACTCGTCGTCGGGGCCGCAGATCGACTGGATCATGCGTGACTCGGAGGCCGTCGCGATCGTCGTCGAGACGCCTGCGCACCGCACGACCGTCGACGGCGTGGAGTCCGTCACCGACGCCGTTCAGGTGTTCCAGATCGACGACCCGAACGGCGACGGCATCGTCGCCCAGTTCGCCGAACGCGGCGCGTCGATCACCGACGAGCAGCTCGACGAACGTCGTCGCCACCTGACGGCGGCGGATCCGGCGACCCTCATCTACACATCGGGCACCACGGGCCGCCCGAAGGGCTGCATGCTCACCCACGCCAACATGCTCGGCGAGATCAGCGGTGTCCTCGAGTCGTCGATGAGCACTCTCCTCAGCCCGGAGCGCCGTCTGCTCCTGTTCTTGCCGATGGCGCACGTGCTGGCGCGCGCCATCAACCTGGTGGCACTCGAAGCGGGCGTCGAGGTCGGCTACACCAACAACACGAAGGATCTGCTGCCGATCTTCGCGCAGTTCCAGCCGTCGCTGATCCTGTCTGTGCCGCGCGTGTTCGAGAAGGTCTTCAACTCGGCGCGCCAGAACGCTCACGACTCGGGCAAGGGCAAGATCTTCGACCTTGCAGCCGATACCGCCGTCGAGTACTCCAAGGCCGGGTCGAACGCAGGCCTCGTCCTGCGCGGCAAGCACGCCCTGTTCGACAAGCTGGTCTACGCGAAGCTTCGCGCAGCGCTCGGCGGCATGTGCGAACTCGCGATCTCCGGCGGAGCACCGCTCGGCCCGCATCTCGGCCACTTCTTCAGCGGCGTCGGCATCCCCGTCTACGAGGGTTACGGCCTCACCGAGACGACCGCCGCGATCTGCGTGAACACCCCGAACGAGGTGCGCGTGGGCACAGTCGGCCGTCCGCTGCCCGGCAACGCGGTACGAATCGCCGAGGACGGCGAGGTCATGCTGTCCGGCGAAGTCGTCTTCGCCGGGTACTGGCACAACGACGAGGCGACGGAAGCCGCTCTCACCGACGGCTGGTTCCACACCGGAGACCTCGGCACCCTCGACGCGGACGGCTACCTGTCCATCACCGGCCGCAAGAAGGAGATCATCGTCACCGCGGGCGGCAAGAACGTCTCGCCCGCGCCGATCGAGGACATCATCCGCACCAACGCGCTGGTGTCGCAGGCGATGATCGTCGGCGACCAGAAGCCGTTCATCGCGTCGCTCATCACCATCGACCCCGAGGCGTTCGAGACCTGGAAGTCGCGCAACGGCAAAGATGCGGGCGCATCGGTCGACGATTTGGCTGACGACACCGACCTCGTCGCCGAAGTCCAGTCCTCCGTCGACAAGGCCAATCAGTCGGTCTCGCACGCCGAGGCGATCAAGAAGTTCCGGATCCTGCCGAGCGACTTCACCGAGGAGACCGGCGAACTCACGCCGACCCTGAAGGTCAAGCGCAACGTCGTCGCCGAGAAGTTCGCCGAGCACATCGAAGCGCTGTACAAGAAGTAGCGCTCGCCGCCCACCGCCCTCCGCCCTCCGCCGATCGAGCGGAGTCGAGATCCAGGTCTCGACTCCGCTCGACCAACGAAAAAAGCTCCGCTCGACCAACGAAAAAAGCTCCGCTCGACCAACGGGAAAAGCTCCGCTCGACCAACGAAAAAGACTCCGCGCGACCAGCGGGCGAGGCTACAAGAGGCGCATCAGGCGGGCGGCCTGCTGCCGCCACTGCCAGTTGTCGACGATCCACGCGCGACCTTTCGCGCCCATCGACGCCGCCAGATCGGGGTCGAGCAGGATCGTCGTGATGGCCTGCGCCACCTGTGTGCGGTCCCGCCCGTCGACCACTGTCCCGGTCACTCCCTCACGGACGGTCTCGGGGGCTCCCCCGGAGTCGCCTGCGACGACGGGCACTCCGCTCGCTGAGGCTTCGAGAAATACGATGCCCAGTCCTTCGACGTCGAGCCCGCGCCCGCGCGTGCGGGTGGGCATCGCGAAGACGTCGGCCATGGCGTGGTGTGTGGGAAGTTCGTCGCCGGGCACCGACCCGGTGAACAGCACCGTGTCGGTCACCCCGACCTTCTCGGTCAACTCGCGCAGCCGATCGCCGTACGGTCCTCCTCCGACGATCACCAGTCGCGCGTCGGGCACCTCCCGAAGGATCGACGGCCAGGCCTCGATCAATACGTCCTGCCCTTTGCGCGGCACCAGTCGAGACAGGCACACCACGACGGGCGCGTCACCGAGCCCGTAGCGCTCACGGAGCTCGGCGCGTCCCGCAGCGTCGGGAGCGAATCGGTCGGTGTCGACTCCGCACGGCACGTATTCGAGTGCGGCGTCACGACCGAATGCCGCAGCGAAACGGCCGCGCGTGTAGCGGCTGACGTAGGTGACGACGTCGGTGTGTCGACCGATGTAGCGCAGTACCTGCCGCGCGCCGGGGATCATCGACCAACCGACCTCATGGCCGTGAGTGCTCGCGACGATACGTCGGGCGCCTGCCTTCCGCAGCCGCGGCCCGAGCACGGCGAGCGGCGCGGCCGCACCGAACCAGACGGTGTCGACGTCGTTCTCGCGCACCAGTCGTGCGGCACGGCGAGCGACGAACGGCGTCGGCAGCATCAGTGACGTGCGGTGACGGACTATCCGGTAGGGCGCGGCCGCGTCGTAGGCGTCCGACCCCTTCCATTTCGGCGCGTACACGACGACGTTCTCCGGCGGCACGAAACGAAGCAGGTTTTCCAGGTACGACTGGATCCCGCCGGCGCGCGGCGGGAAATCGTTCGTGACCAGCAGCGTCGTCCGCATCATCGGACCTGTGCGCGCAACCACTTCTGCCATTGCTTCACCAACGCATTCTTGTCCTGGCCCACCGCGCTCTTCATGGCGGCGTCCATGGCGGGCGTGTCACCGCCGGAGGTCATCTTCCGGTACATGTCCTTCAACACCGGCTCGCCGTACTCGTCTGCGACGAAAGCCGAGAAAGACCACGCGCTCTGGTAGGCGACGCGGGCGGCGTCGCTGTCGACGGCGAAGTCCGAATCGACCGGCAACGACTTGGGGAGTCGGTTCGCTGCGACCTCGACGGCGAGGTCCGGTGCGGCGTCGATGAACTCGCGATACGTCCCCTTACGCCCCACATATTCGGGGACGCCTTCGGTCAGCCACATCGGGGCGATCTCGGGTGTGGACAGTCGCGTCGCGACATGCATGAGTTCGTGCCGGAGGACGACGGCGAGAGCGGGTTCGGACAAGTCGGCGGCGTTTGGGGACAGCACGATTCGCTGGCCGACGACCTGCTTCGCGCGCTTGTCGATTCGGGAGAACACCGTGGCTGCCGCCGCCACCGCGGTGTCGCCGGCAGCTGTGCGGGTCAGGCCCGCGAACTCGGCCTGATCGCCGGTCACGATCACTGCGGCCTTCTGCGGCCAGTCGTCGCCCCAGACCTCACTGACGGCTGCGACGGCGCCTGGCATGATCTTCCGCGCCCGGTCCACCGTCTTGTCGGTCTTGCGATAGGACAGGATCGTCGACGTGCCGCCCGCGGTCCGGACGTCGACTGCGGCCAGCCCGCCGAACTCCCACGGGCCGATCTCGGCGGGCGCATCGGGTCCGATGGTCGTCGCCCGAGGGTCGAGAGCGACGGACCGGTCGCCGATCACCTTCCAGTCGTCGTCGTACCGCGCGAACGCCATGGTCTCGGTGAGCGTCACCTCCGGCTCGGCGATACCCGGCGTCGAGGCCCCACCTAACGCATACGTCAGTTCCACCGGGGTCACCCACGTGTCGGTGGCGCCCGACTCCTCGACCTTCGCCGCGAGAGCGGGATTCACCTGCCATTCCGCGCCGCTGCTCGGGGCGACGCGGTAGGTGAACGAGGCGGCGACAAGCGGGCCTCCCCGCTTGTCACGGTCGACGCCGCGAGCGAACGCGTCCGTCATCGTGTGGAGTCGGTCGCGGAGTTCACGTGGCGCGGCGTCGTCGACGAGGGCGTCGACCGCCTCACGGTCTCCAGTGCGGACCACCGACGAGAGTTCGTCGAGGAGTGCCCCGACACCGTCGGTCCGCTGCTGCTCGAACGGGTTGAGTTGTGTGTGTGAGGCACTCACCGAAGTAGCGGTCGACGAGTCCGTCGGCTCCGAACAGGCGGTCGCCGTGCCCGCCGTCGCCACGACGAGGAGGACCGCGATCGCGGCCCCAACGCGGACGTCCCTCACTCAGTACCGTCGCGCGGAGTTGTACGGGCCTGCTTTGTCGATCGGCACCACGGCGACTGGAACACCGAACGTGGACGCGTGGACCACGAAGCCGTCGCCGACGTACATCCCGACGTGTGTGGCGTCCGGGTAGTAGATGACGAGGTCGCCGGGTTTGAGATCGTCGCGATCGACGGGCTTGCCGCCCGCGAGCTGCGCCTCGCTGGTACGCGGGAGGCTCTTGTGCGCCTGCTTGTACGCCCACAGCATCAGACCCGAGCAGTCGAACTGGTTCGGTCCGGTCGCGCCCCACACGTACGGGTCGCCGATCCGCGAGATCGCAGCCTGGACGGCCACGAGTGCGGGCGAGGTCCCCTTGGCCACGGCCCTCGCGTCGAACTTGTACTTGGGGCCGCGGAGTGCGGCGAGTTGCTTGCCGGTCAGTGATTTGTAGACAGCACGGATCCGAACGGCTTCGAGCTGAAGATCGGACTGCTTGGACTGTAGCTTTCCGCGCTGCTTCTCGGCGACGGCGACGGCATCGCTGGCCTCACGTGCAGCCTTGTCGGCGTTCGCCTTCGCCTCGCGCGTCTTGCGTGCGGTCGCCGCGATCGACTTCAGGTCCGCAGCGGACTGGCGCGACATGATCTCGAGTCCGGACATGTTGTCCAGCAGACCCTGCGGGGAGTCACTGACCAGCACCGCGTACAGGCGGTTGACGCGTGCTCCGCGGTAACTCGCACGGGCGAGGGCGTCGACCTTCTTCTGAGCGTCATCCATTTGCTCGGCCATCGAGTCGAGGCGCTTCGTCGCCTTCGCTGACGCCCGACGTTGGGTGACGACGATCTTGCGCTGCACGTCGTAATCGTGCTGGGCCTTGTTCATGGCCTCGGTCGTCTTCTCGGCGTCTCGGGAGAGTTCACGGTAGTGGGACAATATCTGACTCGCGCCGCTCTCCGGCTCCGCCGACGCCTCAGGCGCGATCGGCAGCACCGACATGGCCGCTGTCAGCACGACGCCGACGACGACCGCACCGGTCCCTCGTCTTCTGGCGCTTCGATTCGTCTTGTCCACTACATGTTCCTTAATGCCGAACGGGCGGGCCACACGCGTTCGCGCATGACCCGCCCGGTTCTCAAGCTTTCACAATAGACGAGAACGCTCAGTAGCGGCGAATGCTCGTCACGCTCCAGTTCTTGACCTTGTCACGCTTGACGGGCACGCCCTCGGTCGAGGCGTGGACGAACATTCCGTTGCCCGCGTAGAGGCCAACGTGGCCGCCACCGTTGAACACGAGGACGTCGCCCGGTCGTGCAGCGGCGAGCGAGGCGATCGACTTGCCGCCGCCCATCTGGCCGTAGCTGTCACGCGGGATGGTCTTGCCTGCCTGCCGGTACGCCCACGAGGTGAGACCGGAGCAGTCGAACGCGCTGGGGCCGGAGGCGCCGTACACGTACGGCGAGCCGATCTTCGACTCTGCGTAGTGCAACGCCTTCTTGGCGCGAACCTGCTGCGGAGTGCCGATCGGACCCTGCGGGTCGAACTTCGGCGCCTTCGGCAGAAGGTTGTCCGGGACGTCGAAATTGCCGATGCCGGGGATCTTGACGGGCGCTGCGTCTGCGGGGCCTGCGGCGAGTGCGAGCGATCCGCCGATGGCGATCGAGCCCGCGACTACCGCAGTCGTGGCAGCTTTACGGCCGGTGCCGGGCTTGTCCAAACGGTGTTTAGCCACTGAACTTCTGTACTCCTTGTTGTCTCCCTGACCGCCGACCGGGTTAGCTGTCGGGTTCGGGCCGGAAGAAATGGCCCTACGCGTTCCCAGGACTGACTACCTGAGACCGCGATTCACCCCGATTCGCCGGCGCGTTCTCACACGCCCTCGAAATGAAGTGGTTCCCCGGTTCGCCCCCGGAGGGTGGAGGCGATTAGGCGGTGACCCTCCGGGCATTCCCCCTGTGCTGGGGGATCACCCTGAGTGGAAAGTCTCGAAAAGATTACGAAACCCCGAGGCCGATGTCCACCAACCCCGGCACGAATGCGGAACGACGTCGTGTCAGACCGCACGGAGCCAGTCGCGTGACTCCGGGGCGAATCCGCCGTGACCTGCAGTGACACCGGCTAATGCACTGAGTGCCGTTTCGTCGGATATCAGCCCTGTGTCGACGAACACATCGACGGCATCGGCGATGTCCGATTCGGCCGACGACAAGACATCCCCGCTGGTAACAGGGTCGAACAACACCTGCATCATGCATCCGTCGCACTCCCGATTACGTCCGGGACAGGTCCCGCAGTCGATCCGCATTGTGATCCGCCTCTCATTTGATGTTCGTTGGCACGTTCCGCGACGTCGGCCGCTGCCCGGCGTGTCACGGCGAAGCCGTTTCTCTCGACCTCGGGTGCAGACTACGAATCACCTCCGACAATCTGAGGTCGAGCGATTCGGGCGACTGCCGTCGGACCGAACCGGTCGTGGTCGGGAGGCGTGCCTGTCGGGGGTCCCGCCTACGGTGCAGGCCATGACTGGTGCAGACCACGACCGGGTGTCGACCATTGCCTGGTATCGACCATGACCAGATGTTCAACCATGACCAGGTGTTCAAGCATGACCAGGTGCGCCTCATGACGGGGGTGCAGGTCCCGACCGGAGGACAACTGTCGTTCGCGGACCTGGACGACGACGAGTTCGCGGACCGATCTTTGTTCGAGACGACCCTCGTCGTCGTCGACCTCGAGACCACCGGCGGCAGCTCGGACGCAGATGTGATCACCGAGATCGGCGCCGTCAAGATCCGGGGCGGCGAGGTCCTCGGCGAGTTCGCCACCCTCGTCGACCCCGGCCGGGAGATCCCGCCGCAGATCGTCGCTCTCACCGGAATCACCACTGCGATGACCTACGACGCTCCGCCGATAGAAGAGGTGCTGCCCGCTTTCGCCGAGTTCGCACGCGGTTCTGTTCTCGTCGCGCACAACGCGCGCTTCGACATCGCTTTCCTCCGTAAGGCCGCGGGACGAATGAATCTGCCGTGGCCGTTCACGACGTCGCTGTGCACCGTGGCGATGGCTCGACGCATCCTCACTCGGGAGGAGGCTCCGAGCGTGAAGCTGTCGGCGTTGGCCGAACTGTTCGACGTCTCGGTGCGCCCGACCCACCGCGCCCTCGACGACGCCCGCGCGACCGTCGACGTGTTCCATCGACTCCTCGAGCGTGTCGGGAACCGCGGTGTGCACACCTATCGGGATCTCACCGAGTATCTGCCGCGCGCGACTCCAGCAATGCGCGCGAAGCGTTCGATGGCCTCCGGTCTACCGCGACGGCCAGGCGTCTATCTGTTTCGCGGACCGGGAGACGAAGTCCTCTATGTCGGCACTGCGGTCGACCTTCGACGTCGCGTCGCGTCGTACTTCTCCGGCGGGGACACCCGGGCTCGCATCGGCGAGATGGTGTCGCTGGCCGAACGAGTCGAACACGTGGAGTGCGCGCACGACCTGGAGGCAGGGGTACGCGAGCTCACCCTCCTCGCCGCACACAAGCCCAGTTACAACCGTCGTTCACGCAACGCGCACCGGGGATGGTGGATCAATCTCAGCCGGGAACGATTCCCCCGCCTGTCTGTCAGCCGCTCGCCGGCGCCGGACGCTATCGGTCCGGTGCACAGCCGGACGGTGGCCGCCGACATCGCCGACGTCATCAGCGCAGCGTCCGGCCTGCGCAGTTGCACACAGAGTCTCAGACGAGCCGACCATCATTGGTGCCCCGGCGACGAGTCCGCTGTCGGACTCCCCGATCCGCTCGTCGCGCGGCTCCCCGGCCTGTGCCATGCGGCGAGCGACCGGCCGCAGACCCTGCCGGACTATCTGTGCCGGGTCGAGGCCGCTCGCGCGCTGATGGCCGGGCGCTCCGACGTCCTGCTCACCGATCTCTACCGGCGGCTGCAGTACCTCGCCGACTCGCGGCGCTTCGAGTCGGCCGCCCGTGCGCGGGACCGCCTCTCCTCCACGGTCGACGCCCTCGCACGGTGTCAGCGCCTCGCGGCGGTCGCTCGCATACGTGAGTTGGTCGTCGCGCGTCCGGACGGGACGGGCGGATGGAACGTCAGTGTGGTCCGTTACGGACGGCTCGCCGGTGCTGCGCACGCACAACGCGGAGTCGCACCCGTGCCGGTGATCGAGACGACCGTCGCAGCCGCGAAGACCGTGCTCGCTCCGGAGGACGACGGCCCGCTCGGTGGGGCTCCTGCCGAAGAAGTCGCACTCGTCCAACGGTGGATCGCCGAGCCCGGCGCACGGCTGGTGAGCACGACCGAACCCCTGGAGTCGCCGATCGGATCCGCGCAGCGATGGACTGAATTCTCACTCGCGGCTCGTCGAGCCCGAGACGAGCCCGGGCCGGCCCCGGCTAGAGTTGGGGCATGATCACCGCCATCGTTCTCATCGGGGCCGACATCCACCAGATTCCCGAGACCGCGCAGGCGGTCGCCAATATCCCCGGCGTCACCGAGGTCTACTCGTGTGCGGGCGACGTCGATCTGATCGCCAAGGTGAGAGTCCGCGACCACGACGAGATCGCCGACGTCGTCACCGGTCGGATCAACCGACTTCCAGGCGTGCGCACCAGCGCGACCCATATCGCGTTCCGCAGTTATGCGAGCGCAGAGGTCGACGGCGGATTCTCCATCGGCGAGGACTGACCCCGTCGGCTCAGGCCAGTTCGTGACTCAGAGCTGACCAGTCGTCGAGGAGTCGGGCAGCGGCTCCGCCGTCGATGATCGCTTCGACTCGCTCGACTGCTGCCCGCAGCGCAGCGAGCAGACCTGCGTCGTCGTACAGCGCGGTCTGCTCGTACGCGACGATCGCAGCCGCGGCGTTCACCACGACAGCGTCGCGCACGGCCCCGCGTGTCCCGGCGAGCAGGTCGCGAGCGATCTGCGCGTTCACCGTGGCGTCGCCGCCTTGCAGTGCGCTCAGTTCGACGAATTCGATGCCGAGCTCCCGCGGGTCGATCGACAGTCGCCGAACCTGACCGTCGACCACCTGCCACGCGGACGAGGTCGTGGTCGTCGTGATCTCGTCGAGGCCGTCGTCGCCGCGCACCACCAGCACCCGGTTGCCGCGTTCGGCGAACGCCTGCGCCAGAACGGGGGCGAGATCGTCGAAGGCGCACCCGATGAGACCGGCGGCGGGCGCCGCCGGGTTCGTCAACGGGCCCAGAACGTTGAACACGGTCGGGATGCCGATCTCCTTGCGCGGCGGACCGGTGAAGCGGAACGCGGGATGGAACACCGGCGCGAAACAGAAGCCGATCCCGATCTTCGCCACGCATTCGGTCACCGCGTCCGGACCGAGCGTGATGTCGACCCCGAGCGCTTCGAGGACGTCCGCCCCGCCGCTCTTGGACGACGCCGCACGGTTGCCGTGTTTGACCACCGCGATCCCCGCGGCCGCCACGACGATCGACGTCATCGTCGAGATGTTGACGGTGTGCGACCGGTCGCCGCCGGTTCCGACGATGTCTACTGCCTCACCGGGCAACGTGATCCGGTTCGCCATCGCCAACATGGTGTCCGAGAGACCACGGAGTTCGGCAGGCGCCGCGCCCTTCATCTTGATGCCGACGCCGAACGCGGCGACCTGCGCTCCGGTCGCCGCGTCGGACATGATCTCGCGCATCGCCCACGCAGCCTCCTCCGCCGTCAAGTCGACACCGTCTGTTGCCTTGCCGAGGATCTGCGGCCATGTGTGTTCCGGGATGCTCACGCCTTTCAGACTATCGACCCCCACGACTATCGATCACGTGGGACGTCGAGGACGGCCCACCCGACGCTGACGCCGCCACTGCGCGAGGCGAGGCTCGCGATACGCGAGCGCTCCTGCGACACCGTCCGCGCATCAACCCTCTGTATCCGCGACAGCGAGACGGGCGCCAGGGCCGGATCCACATCCGGATCGGCGTCGAGTCTCGCCGTCTCGACGTACCCCTCCCGCGCGGCAGACGCGGCTGCTGAAGCAGCAAGCGACTCCGGCACCGCGATCAAATGGCGTAGAACCACAGGGACGTCCGACGCGAAGCCCGCCGCGCCCAGCACCGACGACGTCGCAGCAGTGTCGTCGTCACTGCGGACCATGACGACGAGGTCGCCATCGTCCACGGCAGCGATCCGCGTCTGCGGCCGGCCGCGCCGAAACCGTCCCGCGATCCGCCCCCACACGCCGCCGCCTGTGTCAGTGCTCATGAGAACGAGCAAACCACGTCCGACCGACCCCGAGAACGGACACGCCGGAGCCCGATCCAGGTACCCCTCCTACCTGCGCGGTAAGCGGGCAGGAAACCGATTTACCGACCCGGCTGGAAATCGGTTACTACGTACCGTCATACTTCTTGTTGTGACTAGCGCTGTGGGTAACTCCGGAACCGCCATCACCTCACGCGTGCACTCGCTGAACCGTCCGAACATGGTCAGCGTCGGCACCATCGTGTGGTTGTCGAGCGAGTTGATGTTCTTCGCCGGCCTGTTCGCGATGTACTTCGTCGCACGGGCCAATGCTGCCGACGGGTGGCCGCAGCCGCCCGCGCACCTGAATCTCGCGCTCGCCGTGCCCGTGACGCTCGTGCTGATCCTCAGCTCGGTCACGTGCCAGTACGGTGTCTTCGCAGCTGAGCGCGGTGACGTCTTCGGTCTACGCCGTTGGTACACCCTCACCCTGGTGATGGGCACCGTCTTCGTCCTCGGTCAGGCCTACGAGTACTACACGCTGGTCAGCGAGGGCCTCACGCTCTCGTCGAACGCATACGGCTCGGTCTTCTACATGGCCACCGGATTCCACGGCATGCACGTCATCGGCGGTCTCCTCGCGTTCGTCTTCCTGCTGATCCGCACCCGGCTGTCGAAGTTCACGCCCGCCCAGGCGACTGCGGCCATTGTGGTCTCGTACTACTGGCACTTCGTCGACGTCGTCTGGATCGCCCTGTTCGTGGTGATCTACTTCATCCGCTAGCCGTGACGGCCCAGAACCGTTCAGCCCGGTTCACCAGAAACCAGTCCATCCGCTTAGTAGAGAGTCACCGATGAGATCATCTCCACCGAGTTCGCCGAAGCCGAGCGACACGGCGTCGACGCCGTCGCGCTCCAAGGCGCGTCGCAAGCTCCGCCGTCGCGCCACTGGAACGGTCTTCCTGCTCCTCGGCCTCGTCGCCACCGGTCTGATCGCAGGCCTCCTCAGCCCCAAGCCTCAGGTCGCCACTGCGGACGACCTCGAGACGAGCATGATCACCGCGGGCAAGCAGTTGTACGACACGTCGTGCATCACCTGCCACGGAGCCAACCTCGAAGGGGTCGCCGACCGCGGACCCTCACTGATCGGTGTCGGCGACGCCGCCGTGTACTTCCAGGTGTCGACCGGGCGCATGCCCGCGATGCGCGGTGAAGCGCAGGCGCAGCGTAAGCCCGCCAAGTTCACCGAAGCCCAGATCGACCAGCTCGGCTCCTACATCCAGGCCATGGGCGGCGGCCCTCGCGCCATGTACGTCACCACGGCAGACGGTCAGATCAAGCGCGACGAGAACGGCTTCCCCGAGCTGCAGATGGATCAGCTGCGCGGCGAGAACCTCGGCCGCGGCTCGGAACTGTTCCGTATGAACTGCGCGTCCTGCCACAACTTCACCGGCCGTGGCGGCGCGCTCTCGGGCGGCAAGTTCGCTCCCCCGCTGACCGACGTGAACCCGCAGCAGCTGTACACCGCGATGCTCACCGGACCGCAGAACATGCCGAAGTTCTCGAACCGACAGCTGTCGGTCGACGAGAAGAAGGACATCATCGGCTTCATCCGCTACGCAGACACAGCGGCCCCGTCGGGCGGCCTGGGTCTCGGCGGCTTCGGTCCGGCCTCTGAGGGCATGGTGATGTGGGTTGTCGGCGGAGCGGTCATCATCGCTGGCGCCATGTGGATTGGATCAAGGAATTGAGCGATTCGAATAAGGACATCCCATCCGGCGAGGAACTCGCGGCGATGTCCCACGAAGACAAGGTTCGCCTCGGCACGAACCTCGACGGGGTGGAGATCATCCACCGCACCGAGCGTTATCCCGAGCCGGGCACCAAGGCTGAGAAGCGCTCCGAATTCGCAGTCGCGATCTGGTTCGTCATCGCCGGACTGCTCGCCATCGCAGGCTTCGCACTCTTCATCTGGAACCGGTGGGAATTCACCATGCCGGAGGAAGAGGGCTACTGGGCGTACACGTTCTACACCCCGCTCCTCGGTATCACCTTCGGTGGAGCCATCCTGTCGTTCGGGTTCGGCGTCATCCAGATCACCAAGCGCTTCATCCCGCAGGAGATCTCGGTGCAGGACCGCCACGACGGCGGATCGTCGGAGGTCGACAAGCAGACCATCGTCGCCGAACTCAAGGACACCGTCGAGACGAGCACCCTCGGTCGTCGCAAGATGATCCTCGGCTCCGCCGTCTTCGGTCTCGGAGCCCTCGGCCTCGCGGGCGGCGTCGCCGCTGTCGGCGGTCTCATCAAGAACCCGTGGGCCAAGCGCGACGACGCTCCCCTCTGGAACACCGGGTGGTCCCCGATCTTCGACGAGACGGAGGGCGAGACCGTCTTCCTTCGTCGTGACACCGGCAACCCCTACCAGGTGGCTCTCGTCCGTCCTGAGGATCTGGACGCAGGCGCTATGGAGACCGTTTTCCCGTGGCGCGTCTCCGACGGTTACGGCGAGACCGAGGAATCCCGTCACAAGCTCCTCGAGCGCATTCGCGGAATCCGTGACTCGGTCATGCTCATCCGCTTCCGCCCCGAGGACAACGCGAAGGTCATCAAGCGTCGCGGCCAGGAGAGCTTCAACTACGGCGACTACTACGCGTACACGAAGGTCTGCAGCCACCTCGGATGCCCGACCTCGTTGTACGAGCAGCAGACGCACCGCGTCCTCTGCCCGTGCCACCAGTCGCAGTTCGATGCGCTCGAGTTCTGCAAGCCGGTCTTCGGCCCGGCTGCACGAGCTCTGGCTCAGCTGCCTATCACTGTCAACAACCAGGGCTACCTGGTCGCCAACAGCACCATCAACGACGGCGACTTCATCGAGCCCGTCGGACCGGCATTCTGGGAGCGTAAGTCATGACAGTCGCCGACCGCCTCGCCACGCAGGCAGAAGAGGTCGACTCCAGGTATCACCTCGCTGCCGGCATGCGCCGCCAGATCAACAAGGTGTTCCCGACCCACTGGTCGTTCCTCCTCGGTGAGGTCGCGCTCTACAGCTTCATCATTCTGTTGCTGTCGGGTACCTACCTCACGTTCTTCTTCGACCCGTCGATGTCGCACGTGCAGTACGACGGCGCGTACGAGCCCCTCAACGGCGTGACCATGAGCCGCGCCTACGAGACCACGCTGAACCTCTCGTTCGAGGTCCGCGGCGGCTTGTTCGTTCGCCAGATCCACCACTGGGCGGCTCTGCTGTTCGCTGCATCGATCATCCTGCACATGGCCCGCATCTTCTTCACCGGCGCATTCCGTCGGCCGCGTGAAGCGAACTGGATCATCGGCTGCTTCTTGCTGCTGCTGGCGATGTTCGAGGGCTTCTTCGGGTACTCGCTCCCCGACGACCTACTCTCGGGCACCGGCGTCCGCGCCGCGATGTCGGGCATCGTGTTGTCGATCCCGCTGGTCGGCACCTGGGTCCAGTGGGCGCTGTTCAACGGCGACTTCCCCGGCGACATCATCATTCCGCGCCTGTACGTGCTGCACATTCTGATCTTCCCGGCCATCATCCTGGCCTTGATCGGTGCTCACCTCGCGCTGGTCTGGTACCAAAAGCACACGCAGTTCCCCGGCCCCGGTCGCACCGAGAAGAACGTCGTCGGCGTTCGCATCCTCCCGGTCTTCGCGGCTAAGGGCGGCGCGTTCTTCGCGATCGTGTTCGGCTTCCTGGCGCTGATCGCAGGCGTGTTCCAAATCAACCCGGTCTGGAACATCGGCCCGTACAACCCGGCCCAAGTGTCCGCAGGCTCTCAGCCCGACATATATATGATGTGGACGGACGGCTTCGCCCGACTGATGCCTGCGTGGGAGCTGTACCTCGGCAACTACACAGTGCCCGCGGTGTTCTGGGTCGTGCTGGTGATCGGTGTGATCTTCGGGCTGCTGTTCGGCTACCCGTGGATCGAGAAGAAGCTGACCGGCGACTACGCGCATCACAACCTTCTGCAGCGTCCGCGCGACGCTCCGGTCCGTACGGCGGCCGGCGCGATGGCCCTGACGTTCTACATCATCCTCACGCTGATGTGCATGAACGACATCATCGCGCTGAAGTTCCACATCTCGCTGAATGCGACGACGTGGATGGGTCGTATCGGCATGATCGTCCTGCCCCCGCTGGTGTACTTCATCACCTACCGCTGGGCACTGTCGCTGCAGCGCAGTGACCGTGCGGTCCTCTCCCACGGCATCGAGACGGGCATCATCCGCCGTCAGCCGCAGGGCGAGTACATCGAGATGCATCAGCCGCTCGGCCCGGTCGACGACCACGGTCACCCGATCCCGCTCCCCTACGAGGGCGCTGCGCTGCCGAAGCGGATGAACAAGCTCGGCTCTGCGGGCGCACCGGGTACCGGCACCGTTCTGGTCCCGGACACCGCCGAGGAGCAGGCGCAGAACGTGCGGATCGCGCACGAGCAGCACGAGGCCGAAAAGAAGGCCATCCAAGAGCTGCAGGCCAAGGGCGGAAACCCGCTCGACTAGATCGACTCTTCCACAGAAGACGGCCGTCCCGCATCTCGCGGGGCGGCCGTCTTCCGTTCCCCTGCTCCTCGAGCGGAGTCTGCGAGACAGCTTCTGCTCCTCGAGCGAAGTCTGCGAGACAGCTTCTGGTGGTCGAGCGGAGTCGAGACCCCCGACCGAATAGTGCGGCGCAACGGGGCGACGTGCAGAAATCAGTACGCTCATCCGGCGGCAGGGACTAATAGTCCACGAAGGTCGCTGAGCGTACTGATTTTCGCCGCACAGCGGCCTCACTCCTTCGACGGTCTCGACTCCGCTCGACCAGCGAGTCTCGGCTCCGCTCGACCGGCAAAGAGTGGGGTGTCCACTCCCCTACCCCGCCCGTCTACGGGCCGGGGAGCGCGGCGACGGAGAGCATCGCGAGGCGATCGCGCGAGCGCGGAGTGAACTTCACTCGGTTACGGCAGGCGACGCCGTCGACGATCGTCTGTGCCCGCTCCAGGTAGACGGCCCGTTCGATCTCGGTCGACGACGACACCGCGTGCCGCAGAAGTTTGACGGCGGTGTCGAGATCCGCGGCGTCCTCGCGTGGCAGCAGCGAGTGACCGCGCCGCCGGCCGCTGTCCTCGCACACGGTCCAACTACGCGCCAGGCTCGACACTGCACGCCGGTAAGCAGTCGCATGCGACTCGTCCACCGGTCCGTCGGTGCGCAACGCGTCGGCTTCGGCAACCGCATCGAGGAACATCGCGGTCTCGTCCACCGCGACATCGGTCACCGACGGGTAGCGGAGAATGAGCTCGGGCTCCATCTCGTATGCGAGGTACTCGCGGCGCACGCGATCGTGCTCGGCGAGAGCAGCCTCCCACAGTAAGCCGGACGCAGCGTCGCCCCGCGCGGCTCTCGTTCGCGACCACCACCGGAGCCGTCGACGAGGAACCGCGTCGGCCCCGGCGCGGGCAGGCGACGATCCAACGACGGGCACGGGGTCGGCAGCCGACTCCGGGCGCTCGACCAGGTAGTCACGACAGTCGTCGACAGCGACCACCACGACCGCCGAGTCGCCGTCAGCGGGCAGTGCCGGTTCCAGTGCCACGAAGACCTCGCCGCGCGACCCGTCCGTCACGGCCAACACTCGGTGGTGCGTGCATCCCCGCGCCAGCGCGACGTCGCTGACCAGCACCGTGTCCGGTGCCGACGCGACGACGTCGCCGGTCTGGGGGCGCCACGCTCCCCCGGCGAGTCGGATCCTCGTCCCTTCGTCCCGATACGCGCGGACAGCCCGCGGCGAGGGCGCCGCCACGATCCGCGGCGTTTCTGCACTCGCGACGTGCGGGACGTCGATGCTCGGGATCGGTCCGCACACCGCTACGAACGGTGCGAGAACCGCGCGCAGCTCATCCTCGTTCGCACGGTGCAGGACGCGGCTGCGCACTCCGGTCTGTCGAAGGAGCATCGGCGCGGCGCCGATCGCCGCCATGAGGCGTCGGCCGCCGCTGTCCAAAGCTTCACGCGGCAGATGCGCCAGCGCTAGGTCGACGAAGTCTGGGGAGTGCTCCATACCTGGACCCGCGCGCAGCACCGCGTCGCACAGGTCCGCCGACACCGATCCGCGCGCTGCTCGAACTATCGTCTGCGCCTCGTACGGCGTCACCTGGGTGAGGCGCATGGCGAACGCGAGCACCACGGGATCGTCGACGGAGAGCCACCGCCGCATCGTCACCGAGTCAGCGCCGTCGAGGTAGTGATCGGCGGTCGGCGGCGGGCAGAGTCGTTCGACGGCCGTCGGTCTGGAGATCTCGTCACCCGGTTCGCATCTGCGATCGTGCAAGCGGACCACGACGTCGGATTCCGGGTCGTCATAGGCCACCGGGACGATGCTTCGCCACGATCCCCCGTGCATGAACTCGGCGGGCACGCTGTACTTGATCGGCCGTTCATCGATGCCCGGCGCCCAGAGAAGGTCCGGTCCGTCTGCCGGATCGGAGACCTTCACGAAACCTCGCCTCAGCACACGTGGCTCCTCACCAGTCCGAACCGTTCCGCCAGTCGCAGGTCAGCCGCTGCCCGGTGTCCAGGTCGGCACACGACGGCGTCCGCAGGATCAGGGCCGAGTCCTGGTCGTCATCGGGAGACGGCCGCATCCCGTCGACCGTGAGCACACCCAACGGGCCACGCCACGGCTCCCACCCGCGCCGCAGGTAGAGCGGGCGCCCGTCTGCCGAGGCACTGAGCGCACCGAGATCGTGGGCGCGGACGACGATGTCGTCCACCCGAGCCATGACCGCGTCTCCGACACCTCGCCGACGCATCCGGGCCGCCACCGCTACGGCCTCCACGTACCCCGTGCGCAGCACGGTGTCGCCAGCGACCAGACTGCGTTGCACGACGGCCGCGTGGCCGACCATGCCCCGATCGTCTTCGGCGAACACGTGGACTCCACCGAGGCAGTGATCGAAGTCCGAGTCGTCGAAGTCACCGGCGAAAGCGTCGTACAAGAACCGCTGCAGCACCTGACGATCGGTTCCGGACAACGCATGCGAATGACGAAGCCGCACCCGGTATCCGGATGCGGCTTCGTTCGACACTCGTTCGGTCAGTGCTTCTCGGGGCCGACGTGGTACTCGAAGACCAAGCCTGCGACAGCGCCGATGATCGCGAACACCAGGGCGATCGCGAACCAGAAGTTCGCGCTCGCGAATCCGATCGCGAAGAGCGCAGCAGCGGCAGCGATCATGATCGGCCAGTAGCTGTGCGGGCTGAAGAAGCCCAGCTCGCCCGCGCCGTCCTCGACCTCGGCGTCGTCGTAGTCTTCCGGGCGGATCTCGACGCGTCGAGCGACGAACCGGAAGTAGGTGCCTGCGATCAATGCGAGGCCGCCAGCGAAGAACATGCACACGACGCCGGTCCACTCGATGCCGGTCCGGTAGAAGTACGTGCAGATCGCGTAGATGATGCCCATCACGATGAAGAACATCGCGAGGAGTTCAAAGATCCGAGCTTCGAGCTTCATCAGTTCGTACCTTCCTTGGCAGGCGTGCATCCCGTCAGCTTGGTGTTCGACGCGTCACCGAGATCCGACGGAGTCTGGTCATTCGAGACCCGCCGGGAATCGAACGGAACGGTCGTCACCGATTCCGGGACCTGGCAGATGGCTTGGAGAGCCTCCGCGTTGGTCGCCTCGGGGTTCGAGTCGCGGTACGAGATGTAGCGAGCGAAGTCGGCGGGGCTGACCGCGCGCACCTCGAAGTTCATCATCGCGTGGAAGGTGCCGCACATCTCAGCGCAGCGCCCGACGAATGCGCCTTCACGATCGATCGAACTGATCTGGAACTGAGAGTCCGTGTGGTTCTGGTCCGGGAACGGCATCACGTCGCGCTTGAACAGGAACTCGGGAACCCAGAACGAGTGGACGACGTCGGCCGCCGCGAGATCGAACTGGATCCGCGTGTCGGTCGGAAGGACCAGGACCGGGATCGTCGACGACGAACCGAGGGTCTCGATCTTGTCGAAGTTCAGGTACTTGCGCTCTTCAGCGGAGCGTCCGCCTGCCGCACCGGCGATGAGCTCCTTCTCGCCTTCGTGCTCGCGGAACTTCGGGATCTGGAGGTCGAACGGCTCACCCTTGCGGGAGTCCTTGGCGTCGACGAGCTGCTTGTTGTCGATGTTCACCGAGTTGTAGCCGAACTTCCAGTTCCACTGGAAGGCCGTGACGTCGACGACGACGGCCGGGTTCTCTTCCTTGTTCTCCACCTTGTTCTGCACGATGACCGTGAAGTAGAACATCACGGCGATCAGCACGAACGGGATAGCGGTGTACGCCAGCTCCAGCGGAACGTTGTAGCCGGTCTGACGAGGAATGACCTCGTCGTCCTTCTCGTCCGCCTTCGCGCGGTGGAAGGTGATGGTCCAGAAGATCAGACCCCAGACGAGCACACCCATCGCCAGAGCTGCGATCACCGACCACGTCCAGAACACCCGCATATCGTGCGCCTCGGGGGTCACACCCTCGGGCCAACCGAAGTTCAGAGCCTGTTCGGCACTGCAGCCTGACGTCATCAGCACGACGACACCCAGGACCGCGAGGGCACTCAGTCGTTTGATCGTGCGCGACGCCGGTACTCCACGTCGTGCCGACGGCCGTCCACGGTTCGTCAATTTCACGCCTTCCTGCTGGCAGGGAGCTGTCCCACAAGGTTCGCACGGCGGAGCAAACCACTCCTTGCGCAATTCTTGCACCTAGTAACTACGCAGCGTAGTCCAACCCGCGGAGGACTTCTCTATTGGGTCAACCGATGCCTGCGACGCGTAACGCGACCTGCGGATTCGCTCCGGTCCGGCGTGGCGTCGACCTCACGACGTACCTGAGATGTCGCACGTCGGCGTGCTTCTACGGCATAGTGGACGCGGCGCGGAAGCACCTTCACGGTCGCCGCTGCGTGGTACTTGCAATCGACGGGAAATGAGGCTGGTCAGCGTGTGCGGCTTGCTCGGAATGCTCACCAGCGACGGTTCGGCGGGATCGACAGCCGAATTGATCGCGTCCGCAGCGCACTGCATGCGACACCGCGGCCCCGACGAGCCAGGGACGTGGAACGACGACGACATCGTTCTCGGCTTCAATCGACTGTCGATCATCGACATCGAACACTCGCATCAGCCGCTGCGCTGGGGCCCGGACGACAACCCGGAGCGCTACGCACTCGTTTTCAACGGCGAGATCTACAACTATCTAGAGATCCGCGAAGAACTGGCGGCCGAGTTCGGCACGAAGTTCCGGACCGAAGGCGACGGCGAGTCGATCGTCGCGGGCTTCCACCACTGGGGTCCCGAGATCGTCCGGAAGTTGCGCGGCATGTTCGCGTTCGCCGTCTGGGACACACAGACCCGCGAGTTGTTTCTCGCCCGCGACCGGTTCGGCATCAAACCCCTGTTCCTCGCGACCAGCGACGCGGGCACCGCGTTCGGCAGTGAGAAGAAGAGCCTCCTCGAGGTGCTCGATCGCCTCGGCTTGGACCGTGAACTCGACGACCGTGCGATCGAGCACTACACGGTCCTGCAGTACGTTCCCGAACCCGAGACGCTGCACGCGAACATCACGCGCCTCGAGTCCGGCTGTTACGCGACGCTCCGGCCCGGAGTCGCCCCCACCGTCACCCGCTACTTCGATCCGAAGTTCCCGGTCCGCCCGTTCACACCGGACACCGCGCAGAAACGGTACGACGAGATCGCCGAGGTGCTGCGCGACTCCGTCGCCAAGCACATGCGCGCCGATGTGACCGTCGGCTCGTTCCTGTCGGGCGGCATCGACTCGACCGCGATCGCAGCGCTCGCCATCCAGCACAATCCCGACCTGATCACGTTCACCACCGGGTTCGAGCGGGAAGGCTATTCCGAGGTCGACGTCGCCGCCGAGTCGGCCGAGGCCATCGGCGCGCGCCACATCGTGAAGGTGGTCTCACCGCGCGAGTTCATCGAGGCGCTCCCCAAGATCATCTGGTACCTCGACGACCCCGTCGCCGACCCGGCACTCGTCCCCCTCTACTTCGTGGCCGCCGAAGCCCGTAAGCACGTCAAGGTCGTACTGTCCGGCGAGGGCGCCGACGAACTGTTCGGCGGGTACACGATCTACAAGGAACCGCTGTCGCTCAAGTCGTTCGACAAGATGCCCGCAGGCCTCCGCCGCCTCGCCGGCCGCGTGTCCGACCGCATCCCGGAAGGCACTCGAGGCAAGAGCCTCTTGCACCGCGGCTCGCTGTCGTTGGAGGAGCGTTACTACGGCAACGCCAGGAGCTTCGACGACGCGCGGCTGCGCGCCGTCCTCCGTAACTTCCGACCCGACTGGATGCACCAGGACGTGACGGCGCCCATCTACCGCATGAGCGAGGGACTCGATCCCGTCACCCGGATGCAGCACCTCGACCTGTTCACCTGGCTGCGCGGCGACATTCTCGTCAAGGCCGACAAGATCACGATGGCGAACTCCCTGGAACTGCGCGTCCCGTTCCTGGACAAGGAGGTGTTCGCCGTCGCCGAGCAACTCCCGTACGACGAGAAGATCGCGCACGACACCACCAAGTACGCGCTGCGCAAGGCGCTCGAACAGATCGTGCCGCCGCACGTCCTGCATCGTCGCAAGCTCGGTTTCCCCGTGCCCCTGCGCCACTGGCTGGCGGGTACCGAGATGTACGACTGGGCGCGCGAGTTGATCGCGACATCGGACACCGACCACATCGTCGACAAGGCCTTCACCCTGGCGATGCTCGACGAGCACCGCGCCGGAACCGTCGACAACAGTCGTCGGATCTGGACCGTCGTCTGCTTCATGCTGTGGTACGGAATCTTCGTCGACGGGAGCATCGTGCCCGCGATCGAAGATCACGATTATCCGGTGCGTCTGTAGGCACGCGCGACGAAGGAGGGGCGACACACTTTCTTCGGCAGTCCTCGCCCCCTCGCCTAGCGGCTCGGGGGCTGCGGAGGGCTCCGAAAGTGTGTCGCCCCTCCTTCGTTGTCGGTCATGTCAAGGTCACCGGGCTGAGGCGCGAAGGGCGTTAAGAGGAAATCGCGGAGCGGATCTCGGCAGCTGCGTCGGCGCCGTAGGCGGCGGACAGACGCTTCTCGGCGACGTCGACGTCCCACGCCCAGCCCTGAGTCGATTCGCATTCGAGGACGAGCGTGGCGACCATCGCGCCGAGCTGCGCCGACCGCTCGAAGTTCAGCTCCTTGCTCAGGCCCGTGAGGAAGCCCGCACGGAAGCCGTCGCCGACGCCCGTCGGGTCGACCTGCTCGTTCACCGGGACCACGTCCACATGCGTCACCGACCCGTCGGTGTCGATGATGTCGACGCCCTTCGACCCGAGCGTGGTGATCCGCACTCCGACCAGATCGGCGATCTCGGAGTCGGACAGGCCTGACTTCTGCTTGAGCAGACCCCACTCGTACTCGTTCGTGAACAGGTAGGCGGCCCCGTCGATCAGGTCGCGGGCTGCCTCTCCGTCCAGACGCGCCAACTGCTGCGACGGGTCCGCGGCGAACGCGATGCCCTCGGCACGGCAGGCCGCGGTGTGCCGAGTCATGGCCGCCGGATCGTCTGCGCCGATCAACACCAGGTCCGGGCGCTTGTCCGCGACGACCGCCGCGAGATCGATGTCGCCCGCCTCGGTCATCGCTCCGGCATAGAACGTGGCGAGCTGGGCCATCGTCTCGTCCGTGGTGCACATGAACCGGGCCGTGTGCTTGGTCTCCGACCGGTGGACGCCCCCGCAGTCCACGCCGTGCTCGGCGAGCCAGTTCGCGTAGTCGTCGAAATCGCCGCCGGCCGCAGCGACGAGCAGCGGTTCGTTGCCGAGCACACCGAGCGCGTAGGCGATGTTGCCTCCGACACCGCCACGGTGCAGGACCAGGTCCTCGACGAGGAAGCTGAGCGAGATGTGCTCGAGCTGGTCGGCCACGAGCTGATCGGAGAATTTTCCGGGGAACTTCATCAGATGATCGGTCGCGAGCGACCCACAGACGGCAATGAACATCTGTCCAACGTAATGGGATCTCGACTCCGCTCGATCGGCGGGGCGGGGGCCGGCTCAATCAAGCGGGGCGGGGGCCGGCTCGATCAGCGGGGCGGGGGCCAGCAGAACAGACTGCGGCCGCGACCCCGTCCAGGGTCGCGGCCGCAGAAGTACCAGCGCTGGCAGTACCAGTGAAGGTCAGTTGAACGAGTCGCCGCAGGCGCAGCTGCCGGTCGCGTTCGGGTTGTCGATCGTGAAGCCCTGCTTCTCGATGGTGTCGACGAAGTCGATGGTCGCGCCCTGCACGTACGGGGCACTCATCCGGTCGACGGCCAACCGCACGCCGCCGAAATCGGACACGACGTCGCCGTCGAGCTGGCGGTCGTCGAAGAACAGCTGGTAGCGCAGACCGGCACAACCACCCGGTTGGACCGCGATGCGCAGCGCGAGATCGTCACGTCCCTCCTGGTCGAGAAGACCCTTCGCCTTCGCTGCCGCAGCGTCACTGAGCAGGATGCCGGTTTCGGTGGTTTCGTTCTGGACGGTCATGAGCGCTCCTTGAATACGTCTGTCGTCAATCGCCTGACACGGATCGGAATCAGATGTCGTCGGTCTGACAGCCTCAACGGTACCCGTCATGTGGTTATTCCCGCATCAGGCCCCGCAACACGGCGCCCCGCTGCCCTCACGATTCGCCTGCCGACCATCGGGCGGCGACGCGCGCGGCAAGACTCGCCAACGACGGCGCGGCGTCGGTCATCGCGACGGAGGCCGAACCCACGTGGTCGGCTACGGACCACACCTCAGCGATGCCTTCGATCCTCGTGTCACCGCGCACTTGCCCCGCGAGCACGATGATCGGGACGCTGCCGGCCTCGGCGGCGAGCGCCGCGATCACCTTGCCGCGCACGGTCTGACCGTCGAATCGACCTTCCCCAGTGACCACGAGGTCCGCCGCAGCCATACGGGACCGACGATCGGTCGCGTCGCCGACGACGTCCGCGCCCGGCCTGCGTCGCCCACCGACCCAGAGGAGCGCCGCACCGAGACCTCCCGCCGCGCCTGCACCGGATTCCTCACGGACGTCCCGGCCTATCGCCGCGAGGTCGTCCGCCCACCCGGTGAGTCCGTCCTCCAGCACGGCTGCCGTCGCCGCATCGGCGCCCTTCTGCGGACTGAACACCGTGGCGGCGCCGTCGACGCCGAGGAGCGGGTTGTCCACATCGGAGGCGACGACCACGTCGACGTCCCGCAACAGTTCGGCGGCCGCCGCCGGTCCGCCGAGTGCGTCGAGGGCTCCGCGACCTCCGTCGGTGGTCGCGCTCCCGCCGAGTCCGACGACGATCCGGGGTGGCCGGTCGGCCAAAGCCGCCTGCACCAGTTGTCCGACGCCGAACGTCGTCGCGCTCGCAGCAGTCTCCGGGGACGGCGCCTCCCCGAGGATCGCCAGACCGCAGGCCTGGGCGGCCTCTAGATACGCGGTGCCGTCGGCGGCGACCCCGTACTCGGCGGTCACCGGATCCCCCATCGGACCCGCCACCCGCGCCGTCCGCACGGAGACCACCCCCGCCGCCTCGAGGACCGCGACGAATCCGGGACCGCCGTCCGACTGAGGCAGGACGTCGAACGTGTCGTTCGGGCGTGCCGACCGCCACCCGTCGACGATCGCAGCCGCAGCCTGCGTCGCACTGAGGGTCCCACCGAACTCGTCCGGTGCGACCACGACCGTGGCCCCGCGGGCTCCCGTTGCTTCGTCCATGCGCCGCAGGGTACTGCCCGATTCCAGGCGGCGGCCGGTCATCGCCTAGTCTCGAAGGCGTGAAGCTGCCTTGGAAGTCCGATGCGACGAGCACCGACGACACCGTCGACGACGCCCAGACCACCGACGACGCCTCCACCGACGAGGCACGCGTCGAGCTCGGTAAGGCGAAGGCGACACCCGGCAAGGGTCGGCCGACGCCGAAGCGCCGCGAAGCCGAGAACAAGCGTCGCGGACCTGTCTCACCGCCGCCCACCACTCGTGCCGAAGCTCGGGCACGTAAGAAGGCGCTCAAGTCGACGATGAGCAAGGACGAGCGCAAGCAGGTCAGCGCTAAGCGTCGCGAGGCTCGCCTCGAGCAGCGCGAGAAGATGATGAGCGGCGACGAGAAGTACCTGATGCCGCGCGACAAGGGACCCGCACGGCGCCTGACCCGCGACATCGTGGACTCCCGGCGTAACTTCGCCGGACTGTTCATGCCGTTCGCGGTGTTCCTGATAGTCGCGATCATGATTCCGCAACTCGCGGTGATCGCGAACCTGGTGCTGCTCGTGTTCGTCGTGTTCATGGCGATCGACTCGTACATCCTCGGTCGCATCGTCAACAGGCGAGTCCGCGAACGTCATCCGGACACACAGGAGAGCCGCTTCCGGCTCGGCTGGTACGCCTTCACCCGCGCCATGCAGCTACGTATGATGCGTGCACCGAAGCCGCTGGTCAAGCCGGGCGACAAGGTCTAGAAGTGCGCACCCTGGTCCTGGGTGGGACCCGATCGGGAAAGTCTGCACACGCCGAACGCCTTCTCGCCGACGCTGGCGAGGTCCGCTACCTGGCGACCGGTTCGGTACCCGCCGACGACGCCGCGTGGAACACGCGCGTCCGAGCTCATCGGGACCGCCGACCGGAACGATTCATCACGGTCGAGACTTCCGATCCAGCTGTGGAGCTGCGTGCCGATGCGACTGCGGCCGTCCTTCTCGACGATCTCGGCACCTGGCTGACGGGCGTCATCGACCGCGCCGGTGCGTGGGACGACGAATCGGTCTCCATCGATGATCACGTCGACGAGCTGTGTGCCGCAATCGGCGACCATCTCGGCGAGCTCACGATCGTCAGCCCCGAAGTCGGTCTGTCGGTCGTGGCGCCGACCGCCGCCGGGCGACGCTTCGCCGATGAACTCGGGGCGCTCAATGCGCGCGTCGCGCGGGCCGTGGACACGGTGCGGCTCGTCGTCGCTGGACGCGTGCTCGACCTTCCCGCCGACACGACTGACACTGGCGACTCCGGTACTGGCGACTCCAGTGCTGCCGACTCCGGTGCTGGGACGACCACGTCCGCCGTGCCTGTTCCCGCGTCGGCCCTCGCACCTGCCGTCACACCGGCGCACGAGCACCGCACCGTCGACTTCGTACCGCGCGACGTGCCCGACGGGACCGACGCCGAAGTGTTCGTCGCGATCGATCCTCCCGACCAGGAGACCGTGGCCCAGGCCGAGGCCCGACAGCTCACCCTCACCAAGCCGCCGGGATCGCTCGGGCTCCTCGAAGACCTCGGGACCTGGGTGTCGGCCTGTCAGTCGGCGTGTCCGCCGCGTCGGATCGCCGCTCCCGCCGTTGCGGTGTTCGCCGGTGACCACGGCGTCGCCCGCGACGGAGTCTCCGCTTTCCCGCCCGCAGTGACCGCTCAGATGATCGCGAGCATCGCGGCGGGCGGCGCCGCCGTCAATGTGCTGGCCCGCCGGGTCGGCGCGACGGTGCACGCCTTCGACATCGCCGCCGACGTCGACCTTCCCGACGGCCACGCAGTGGTGACCGACTACAAAGTGCGCCGCTCCAGCGGGGACCTGCGGCGTGGCGAGGCCCTCACGATCGCCGAAGCACGTCGAGCCGTCGCCGCGGGCCGCGCGATCGCCGACGGGCTCGTCGACTCCGGCGCAGACCTGTTGATCGCAGGCGACATGGGGATCGGGAACACGACTCCGGCAGCGGTCCTCATCGGCACCATCGCCGACAAGGAGCCTGTGGTCGTCGTCGGCCGCGGCACCGGAATCGACGACGAGACATGGATTCGCAAGACCGCCGCGATCCGCGACGGCATGCGTTTCGGGCGCCGCTACCGCAACGAGCCGTTGGCGTTGCTCGCGGCGGTCGGTGGAGCGGACCTCGCCGCGATGGCGGGCTTCTACGCTCAAGCCGCGGTTCGCCGAACCCCGGTGATCTTGGACGGTGTGGTCACGACAGCGGCCGCACTCGTCGCCGAACAGATGGCTCCGGGTGCGTCGTCGTGGTGGCGCGCAGGCCACCAGTCCACCGAGCCGGCGCACACGTTCGCCCTCAAGAGTCTCGGCCTCGAACCGATCGTCGATCTGTCGATGCGTCTCGGCGAGGGCACGGGCGCGTTGACCGCGCTGTCGGTCGTCATGTCTGCCGTCGACATCCTCATCGACATGGCCACGTTCGACGAGGCCGGCGTCAGCGATGGGGCGTAACCCGCTCACTGCACTCGGCGTGGCCGTCAGTTGGCTGACCGTCGCTCCGGTCCCGTCGCCCCGCGTGGACATGGACCGTCGGACCGGTGGCGCTGCGATCACGGCTGTTCCCCTGGTCGGCGCGCTGCTCGGCGGCATCGCTGCGGCCGCGGGCTACGGACTCTCGTTCACCGCGCTCCCCGACCTGCTCGTCGGAGTCCTCCTCGTCGCACTGTTGGCTCTGGCGACCCGCGGCATGCACGTGGACGGTCTCGCCGACACGGCGGACGGTCTGGGCTGTTACGGCGACGAGGTGCGCGTCCGCGAGGTGATGCGCAGCGGCGACGTCGGACCGTTCGGCGCCGCGACCCTGGCCGTGGTGCTGGGGGCGCAGGCGGTGGCGTTCGGCGCGCTGTCTGCGGATGAACGGTGGTGGGACATCGTGTTCGCGGTCGCGCTGGCCCGTGTGGCCGCCGTCTATGTCTGCCGCGCAGGGCTGCCGCCCGCGAACAGCAACGGTTTCGGCGCACTCGTCGCCGGGACTCAACGTTGGTCGATCCTCGTGTGGACCGTCGTCGCCGCGACCGCTGCCTGGCCGCTCGGGGTTCGCGCGCTGTGCGCGGTCGCCGCCGTCGCCGTGCTCTCCTACGTGTTCTCCGCCCACTGCCGACGGCGCATGGGCGGTATCGCGGGCGACGTCATCGGCGCCGCCGTCGAACTGTCCACCGCCCTCGCCCTGATCGTCCTGCTGGTGTGAGCGACCGGGAGGATCACGGAGCGGGGTGCAGCGTGGTCATCCAGCCGTGGGTGTCGGCGAACAGGCCGCGCTGAAGTCCGGTGAGAGTGTCGCGCAGCGCCATCGTGACCTCGCCGGTCGCGCCGTCGGCGACCGTGTATTCGTCGGTGTCGCTGAGGACGCGGCCGACCGGGGTGATGACTGCGGCCGTACCGCACGCGAACACCTCGGTGATCTCACCCGAGCGGACGTCCGCGGCGAGTTCGTCAGTGGAGATCTTCCGCTCCTCGACCGCGTATCCGGCATCTGCCGCGAGCGTCAGCAACGACTTGCGGGTGACGCCCGGGAGTAGCGAACCACTCAGCGACGGTGTCACGAGGCGTGCCTGCGACCCCGAGCCGTACACGAAGAACAGGTTCATGCCGCCCATCTCCTCGATGTAGCGACGCTCGATCGCGTCGAGCCAGACCACCTGGTCACAGCCCTTCTCCGCGGCCTGCGCCTGCGCGAGCAGCGACGCGGCGTAGTTTCCGCCGAACTTGGCTGCGCCGGTGCCGCCCGGGGAGGCGCGCACGTACTCGGTGCTCAAATACACACTGACCGGCTTCACGCCGCCGGAGAAGTAGGCCCCGGCAGGCGACGCGATCAACGCGTACCGGTACTCGTCGGACGGGCGCACACCGAGGCTCGCCTCGGTCGCGATCATGAACGGCCGCAAGTACAAGGACTCCTCTCCGCCCGCAGGCGGGACCCACGCGTTGTCGACGGCGAGGATCTGGCGCAGCGACTCGACGAACACCTCTTCAGGGAGTTCCGGCATCGCGAGGCGACGCGCCGACGTGTTGAACCGTTCGGCGTTCGCCTCGGGGCGGAACGCGGCGATCGAGCCGTCGGGCTGCCGGTAGGCCTTGAGCCCTTCGAAGATCTCCTGGGCATAGTGCAAGACCATCGCCGCCGGATCCAGCGCGATCGGCCCGTACGGCGTCACCCGTGCCCGGTTCCAGCCGCGTTCCCGGTCATAATCGATCACCACCATGTAGTCGGTGAAGTAATTGCCGAAACCCGGCGCAGCGAGGATCTCGGCGCGGCGACCTTCGGAAACAGGGTGCGGATGTTCGGTACGGGAGAACTCCAAGGTCATGCAGACAATTCTAACGCCGACCCGCAATCGGCTCTCAGCGTGCCCGGGAGGGGGGCCGCCACGAGTCAGACGTGACCCTCGACGAACGGCGGCAACACCACGTCGCATTCGAGGGCGCGTCCGCGGACGTCGACCACGACGCTGGCGCCCTTCTTGATGCCGGATGCGACGTCGATGAACGCGAGGGCGATGCCCTGCTTGAGCGTCGGCGAGAACGTGCCAGACGTGCACACGCCGATCTGCTCCCCGCCGGCCTCCGCGTGGACGGTGCAGTCTGCGCGCGGAACGCCCCGCCCGGTGGCCTTGAGTCCGTAGAGACGCCGCGCGGGGCCTGCCTCGCGCTCGGCGACGAGGGCGTCACGCCCGAAGAACTCGGGCTTGTCCCAGCCGACGGCCCACGAACTGCGGGCCTGGACCGGCGTGACGTCGACGCTCAACTCGTGTCCGTGCAGCGCATAGCCCATCTCCGTGCGCAGCGTGTCGCGGGCGCCGAGCCCGGCGGGCAGGCCGTCCCGAGCGGTCACTTCCGCGATCAGTGCGTCCCATACGACGCCTGCGTCCGCCCAGAGCGGCAGGACCTCGTAACCGTGCTCACCGGTGTACCCCGTCCGGCAGACCCGGACCCGGCGGGTCGCCCCGTCGACGGTGATCTCGGCGTCGTCGAACGCCATGTAGTCCATGCCGGTCGGCAGCCCGAGGGCGTCGAGGACGTCGGTCGACCGCGGCCCCTGCACGGCGAACACCGCGTATTCGCGGTGCAGGTCGGTGATCTCGATGTCGTCGGGCACCACCGCACGCAACGCCTCGAGCACGGCCGACGTGTTCGCGGCGTTCGGGATCAGGAAGACCTCGTCGTCGCTCACCAGATAGGTGATCAAGTCGTCGATCACGCCGCCCTCGGGGGTACAGCACATCGTGTACTGGGCCTTGCCCGGCACGACCTTGCCGAGGTCGTTGGCGAGGGTGCGATTGACGAACGCCGCGGCGCCGGGGCCGGCGACGAGCGCCTTGCCGAGGTGGCTTACGTCGAAGATTCCGACGGCCTCGCGGACCGCCGTGTGTTCGGCGACGGTGCCGGAATACGACACGGGCATGTCCCAGCCGCCGAATGCGGCGAACGATGCTTGCAGGGCTGCGTGACGGTCGGCGATGGGGCCTGCGAGGAGTTCGGTCATGCCCGCTACGGTATCGCCCGCGCCGACTCGAGGCACACGCACCTGTGGCAGAGTTGACTTCTGTGAGCAGCAACGATTTCTCCGCCCGCGAACGCGGCCCGCGCATCGAACTGACCACCGCCCTCGCCAAGGACGACGACGTCCTGGTGATCGGCCTGACCGTCCCGGACGCCGACGGCGAACCGCCGACGCTCCTCGTCGCCGACAACCTGTTCGACGATGAGACTGCCGACGGCGTGACAGCCGCGCTGGGTGCGTTGGGCGCGACCCACAAGTCCGGCGCGCTGACGACGATTCCCGCACCCGCGTCACTCCCGGTGTCCCGGATCCTCGCGGTCGGACTCGGCGACGAGCCCGACGACGCCGAGTCGCTGCGCAAGGCCGCAGGCAATGCGATCCGCGCTCTGGACGGCGTCGCCACTGTCGCGTCGACGCTCTCGGCGGCCGCGATCGGCCCCGTCGCCGAAGGCTTCTACCTCGGCGCCTACCGGTTCGACGAGTTCCGCACCGACAAGTCACGCTCGGACGAGCGCCCGCCCTCGAAGGTGCGGCTCTTGGCTCCGAAGACCAAGGAGAACCGGGCCGAGCTCGACCGCGCAGTTGCGGTCGCCGACTCCGTCGCGATCGCGCGAGACCTGGTGAACACCCCGCCGAGTCACTTGTTCCCCGCCGAGTTCGCCGAGCGCGCCCGCGTCCTCGGCAGCCAGGCCGGGCTGCGCGTCGAGATCCTCGACGACACCGAGCTCACGAAAGCCGGCTACGGCGGCATCGTCGGGGTCGGCAAAGGCAGTTCGCGGCCGCCACGCCTGGTCCGCCTCATCCACGAGGCGAAGGGCTCGGACAAGAAGGTCGCCCTCGTCGGCAAGGGCATCACTTTCGACACCGGCGGCATCTCACTCAAGCCCGCAGCAGGCATGGAGGCGATGACCTCCGATATGGGCGGAGCGGCAGCGGTCATCGCGACGGCCGTCGCCGCTGCACGCCTCGACGTCGGCGTCACCGTCATCGCGACCGTCCCAATGGCCGAGAACATGCCGTCCGGGACTGCGCAGCGACCGGGCGACGTGCTGACCCAGTACGGCGGGACCACCGTCGAGGTACTCAACACCGACGCTGAGGGACGCTTGGTCCTTGCTGACGCCATCGTCCGCGCGTGCGAGGACGAGCCCGACTACCTCATCGACACCGCGACCCTGACCGGCGCGCAGATGGTCGCTTTGGGAACCCGCACCCCGGGTGTCCTGGGGACCGACGAGTTCCGCGATCGAGTGGCCGCCCTCTCGCAGAGCGTCGGCGAGAACGGCTGGCCGATGCCGATGCCCACCGAACTCCGCGCCGACCTCGACTCGCGGGTCGCAGATCTGGCGAACGTCACCAACCACCGGTGGGGCGGAATGCTGTCGGCCGCGATGTTCTTGCGCGAGTTCGTCGCAGACGACGTCGGGTGGGCCCACGTCGACGTCGCGGGCCCGGCGTTCAACTCCGGCGGCCCGTGGGGATACACCGCGAAAGGCGGCACCGGCGTGCCCGTGCGGACCCTCGTCGCCGTCCTCGAAGACATCGCAGACAAGGGGTGACCAGCTCCACAACTCCTACTCACGGGTAGGAGGGCCACTCCCCTGAGCGCACGACAGTCGGCGGGTACTGTGAATCGCGGGAGTCGGTCGATCCACCGCCTGCAGCCTGCGTCACGCATAACCCCCGCGGACGCAGATCAGACCCGCATCGGCTAGACCGGACATAACAAAGTTCACGAGTTTAGGGAGTCACACGCAATGGCCTTCTCTGTTGAGATGCCCGCACTGGGTGAGAGCGTCACCGAGGGCACCGTCACCCAATGGCTGAAGCAGGAAGGCGACACCGTTGAAGTCGACGAGCCCCTGCTCGAGGTCTCGACCGACAAGGTCGACACCGAGATCCCGTCGCCGGTCGCGGGTGTTCTCACCTCGATCCTGGCGCACGAGGACGACGTGGTCGAGGTCGGCGGCCAACTCGCGTTGATCGGTGACGAGGGCGAGAGCGCCGATTCCGCTCCCGAATCGGCCCCTGCCGAGCCTTCCGAGCCCGAGCCTTCCGAGCCGGAGCCTTCCGAGCCCGCGCAGGAGACTCCCGCTGCGACCGAAGCCGCCCCGGCTGAGTCGGCCCCGACTGAGTCCAGCTCTGCCGAGTCCGCCGCCGCGGGCTCCGCCTCCGGCACCGACGTCGTGATGCCCGAACTCGGCGAGTCCGTCACCGAAGGCACTGTCACGAACTGGCTCAAGCAGGTCGGCGACACCGTCGAGGTGGACGAGCCCCTGCTCGAGGTCTCGACCGACAAGGTCGACACCGAGATCCCGTCGCCGGTCGCAGGCACACTGCTGGAGATCGTCGCCGACACCGACGACGTCGTCGAGGTCGGTGGCCGGCTGGCCGTCGTCGGAGACAAGGACGCCGCCCCGGCAGCATCCGCTCCGGCCGCGCCGGCTCCGAAGGCCGAATCTACTCCTGAGCCCGCGCCGACTCCCGAGCCCGAGCCGCAGGCGGCTCCCGCAGCTTCGACTCCCGAGCCAGCGGCGCCCGC
This sequence comes from Gordonia zhenghanii, assembly GCF_021738965.1. Lineage (GTDB taxonomy): Bacteria > Actinomycetota > Actinomycetes > Mycobacteriales > Mycobacteriaceae > Gordonia > Gordonia zhenghanii. Next base: position 204,213 of record NZ_JAKKOQ010000008.1, read on the forward strand.
TCCGGCATCGAACGAAGCAGGATCGAACAAGGCAGCACCGGCAGAGGCGAACACCCTCGAGTCGACGCCGTACGTTACTCCCCTCGTCCGCAAGCTCGCGGCCGAGAACGACGTCGATCTGTCGTCGGTCTCCGGCACCGGTGTCGGCGGCCGCATCCGCAAGCAGGACGTGCTGGCCGCGGCCGAAGCGAAGAAGGCTCCGGCGGCAGCACCGGCTCCCGCCGCAGCACCGGCCGCCGCTGCGCCTGCCGCCGCGAGCCCGGAGTTGGCTGCGCTGCGCGGCACCACGCAGAAGATCAACCGCATCCGACAGATCACTGCCGCGAAGACCCGCGAGTCGCTGCAGAGCAGCGCACAGCTGACGCAGGTCCACGAGGTCGACATGAGCCGTGTCGCAGCGCTGCGGAAGTCGGCGAAGGCCAACTTCCAGGCTGCCGAGGGCGTCAACCTCACGTACCTGCCGTTCTTCGCCAAGGCCGTCGTGGAAGCGCTCAAGGCGCACCCGAACGTGAACGCGTCGATCAACGAGCAGGCCAAGGAGATCACGTACCACGCGAACGTGCACCTGGGCATCGCCGTCGACACGCCGCAGGGTCTGCTGTCGCCGGTCATCCACAACGCCGACGATCTATCGCTGGCCGGTCTGGCTCGGGCGATCGCCGACATCGCCGACCGTGCGCGTAACGGCGGCCTCAAGCCGGACGAGCTCGCAGGCGGCACCTTCACGATCACCAACATCGGAAGTCAGGGCGCGCTGTTCGACACACCGATCCTGGTTCCGCCGCAGGCGGCGATGCTCGGCACCGGTGCGATCGTCAAGCGCCCCGTCGTACTGACCGCGTCGGACGGCACCGAATCGATCGCCTCGCGGTCGATGGCGTACCTGCCGTTGACCTACGATCACCGTCTCATCGACGGCGCCGACGCCGGTCGTTTCCTGACGTCGGTCCGCCAGCGACTGGAAGCGGCGGAGTTCGCCGCCGATCTAGGGCTGTAAGACGCCCGAGACATCGCGACCGCCGTCCGCTGCGACCCTCGGGTCGCGGCGGGCGGCGGTTCGGCGTCTGACGGCAGTCCGCCCCGAATCGGTCCGCCCGGGAGAATTCCGCCACGGAATAGTTTGCGCCGCACTTGATGTTGGACTGTCTGTGCGTGCACGGACCGATCACCCAGTCCCCGTCAGCCTCGTCCTGGCTGCCTCCCCCATTTCCGTCTAGGAGAATCGCTGTGCGTAACGGATCCGCCCGGTTGAGCACCGAACCCATCGAGGTTCGTCTGCTCGGCTCCGTCGACTATCAGGAGGCGTACCGGCTGCAGCACGACCTGGCCGACAAGCGCGCTTCCGGAGTGCTCGACCACGACGTGATGCTCCTGTTGGAACATCCGTCCGTGTATACGGCGGGCAAACGCACCCAGGACTCCGACCGACCGGTGAACGGCGCACCGGTGATCGACGTCGACCGCGGCGGACGGATCACCTGGCACGGTCCGGGACAACTCGTCGGGTATCCGATCATCGCGCTCGCCGAGCCGGTCGACGTGGTCGACTACGTGCGCCGTCTGGAAGAAGCGCTGATCCGGGTGAGCGATGCGCACGGCGTCACGACGGGACGCATTGACGGCCGATCGGGCGTGTGGGTGCGCGACGACGCAGGCGAGCGCAAGCTCGGCCAGATCGGCATCCGAGTCGCCAAAGGCGTCACCCTCCACGGCTTCGCCCTGAACGTCGACCCCGACATGTCGGTGTTCGAGGCGATCGTCCCGTGCGGCATCGCCGACGCCGGAGTCACGTCCATCGCGACGGAGACCGGTGCCGCACTGACTGTCGCCGACGTCCTCGACGACGTGACCGCCGCGGTCACCGACTGTCTCGACGATCCGGTCCCTCCGTCGCCCGGACACACCGCAGACACCCTCACATCCACTGAACCCGCAACCGTAGGAACTCCGCAGTGACTGCTTCGCCATCCACACCGTCCACGCCTTCCGGTTCGTCCGCTGACGCTCCCGCGGGCCGCAAACTGCTTCGCTTGGAGGTCCGCAACGCGCAGACCCCGATCGAACGCAAGCCGAAGTGGATCAAGACTCGCGCGACGATGGGTCCGGAGTACACCGAGCTCAAGTCCCTCGTGAAGGGCGAAGGCCTGCACACCGTGTGCGAAGAGGCCGGCTGCCCCAACATCTACGAGTGCTGGGAAGACCGCGAGGCGACGTTCCTGATCGGCGGCGAGCAGTGCACCCGCCGGTGCGATTTCTGCCAGATCGACACCGGCAAGCCGTCCCCCCTGGACCGCGACGAGCCGCGACGCGTCGCCGAGTCCGTCCGCTCGATGGGGCTGCGGTATTCGACGATCACCGGCGTCGCCCGCGACGACCTCCCCGACGAGGGCGTCTGGCTGTACGCCGAGGCGGTGCGCAAGATTCACGAGCTCAACCCGGGCACCGGTGTGGAGAACTTGATTCCGGACTTCCACGCCAAGCCCGACCTCCTCGCCGAGGTGTTCGAGTCCCGACCCGAGGTACTCGCCCACAACGTCGAGACGGTGCCGCGCATCTTCAAGCGGATCCGTCCCGCGTTCCGCTACGAGCGGTCGCTCGACGTGCTCACGCAGGCCCGTGACTTCGGTCTGGTCACCAAGTCCAATCTCATCCTGGGCATGGGCGAGACGCCCGAGGAGATCCGCGATTCGCTGCGCGATCTGCACGAAGCCGGCTGTGACATCGTGACGATCACCCAGTACCTGCGGCCCTCGCCCCGCCACCACCCGGTGGATCGCTGGGTGAAGCCCGAAGAGTTCGTCGAGCACTCCGAGTACGCCAAAGAACTCGGCTTCGCCGGAGTCATGGCTGGCCCGCTGGTTCGCTCGTCCTACCGTGCCGGACGCCTCTACGCCCAGGCGATGGCCCGCCACGGTCGTGAGATCGCGCCCGAACTCGCGCACCTGACCGCCGAGGGCTCCACTGCTCAGGAGGCGTCGAGCGTCCTCGCTCGCATGGCGAACTGACAACCGCAGGCGGTCCGGGACGAACGGTGTCCGACGCAGGCCATTCCGCTTCGGACTGTCGCGGCGACGCCCCGTAGACTGTCGGTATGGCGAAGGCGCAAGACAAAGCGAGTAAAGAGGCGAAGGCGGCCGCGAAGGCCACCCGCAAGGCGGCGAGCAAGGAACGTCGCCAGCAGATCTGGCAAGCGTTCCAGATGCAGCGCAAGGAGGACAAGGCCCTCATTCCGCTGATGGTGGGGATCATCGTCGCCGTCACGGTGGTCTTCGTCCTGCTGTCGCTCTTCGCGAACTTCGGCCCGTTGTGGTTGATGATCCCGCTGGGTCTGATTCTCGGCGTGCTTCTCTCGTTCATCGTGTTCGGTCGACGGGTCCAGAAGACCGTGTTCCGCAAGGCCGAAGGCCAGCCGGGCGCAGCGGGTTGGGCACTCAGCAACATCAAGGGCCAGTGGCGTGTGCAGCAGGCCGTCGTGGGCACGTCGCATTTGGACGCGGTGCACCGGGTGATCGGCAAGCCGGGCGTCATCCTCGTCGGCGAAGGCCAGGCGAACCGGGTCAAGCCGTTGCTCGCTCAGGAGAAGAAGAAGTCCGCTCGGGTCGTCGGCGACACTCCCATCTACGTGATCGTCGTCGGCAACGAAGAGGACCAGGTTCCGCTCCCCAAGCTCGAGCGTCACATCCGCAAGCTTCCCGGCAACATCGACCGCAACCGGATGGACGCCCTTGAGGGTCGCCTCGCCGCGTTGAAGGCCAAGGGCGGAGCCGGCGCGGCGATGCCGAAGGGCCCGATGCCGCAGGGCGCCAAGATGCGCGGCGCCGCCCGCACTGTCCGTCGCCGCTGAGCCCACCGCCGGTCGAGCACCCACTGCTGGTCGAGCGGAGTCGAGACCCCCACCGCCGGTCGAGCACCCACCGCCGGTCGAGCGGAGTCGAGACCCGAGACCCCGCGACCTCAGCGAGTTCGAACCAGTGCGGTGCCGGTGGCGCGGTCATGCATGGCGCGACCGTTGTAATCGTTGATGAGGGCGGGAACGACGAAGCTGATCATCACCTGGCGCGCGAGAGCACGGACCGGGCCGACGGCGGCCCGCGGAACCTCGCCCGCCGCTTCCTCGGCCCCGCGTTCCGCACCGTGGTCGACACGCGCCACGCGCATACCGGTGATGTACTGCCCCGGGGTGAACCCGAAGAACGTCACGGTCAACACGCCGATCACGAACCAGACGATCAGCACTGACGTGCCGATGTTGCTGCCCCAGCCGACGATGAGGAGCGCGATGCCGTACGACAGCAACCAGTCGACGAGCAGCCCGAGCACTCGCTGCCAGCCGGTCGACAGGGAGCCCACTCCACTCTCCGGGAGCCCCAGATCCTGGCCGCGGTAATCGTTGTTCTCGCCGCCAGGCATCTGAGTACCCGACAGCCAAGTCCCCATTGCGCGCCTGGACGCCTGCTCTTCACGCCGTGCAGTCATGAGCCCATCGTAGTCGTCGGGCGGTATTATCCGTTTTCCCGTGACCACCGGCACACAGAGGCCGATCACCCCACGCGCGTCGGCGCCAGGCGACTAACCTGTAACACGTCGCCCGTGACGTAACACAGGGGAAACATTCGCTTGACGCCCGGGCAACCTCACCTCCATAGATTTCTCGGTGAGAGTCGCACCTGCCGAACCCGGTCGATGCGGCCTGCGGTCAGAGGTTCTGGCCGGAACGTTTTGATTTAAGGAGTCAGGCCAACCGTGTACAACACGAACGAAGAGCTGCTCGAAGGCATCAAGTCCGAAGGCGTCGAGTACGTCGACATCCGTTTCTGCGACCTGCCGGGCACCATGCAGCACTTCTCGATCCCCGCAGCAGCGTTCACCGAGGACGTCTTCACCGAGGGCCTGGCGTTCGACGGTTCGTCCGTCCGCGGATTCCAGTCGATCGACGAGTCGGACATGATGCTCCTCCCCGACCCCGCGACGGCCCGCATCGATCCGTTCCGCAAGGCCAAGACGATGAACATCAGCTTCTTCGTCCACGACCCGTTCACGCGTGAGGCCTACAGCCGCGATCCGCGCAATGTCGCCCGCAAGGCCGAGGACTACTTGCTCTCGACCGGCGTCGCCGACACCTGCTTCTTCGGAGCCGAGGCCGAGTTCTACATCTTCGACTCGGTCTCGTTCAGCTCCGAGATGAACTCCACCCACTACGAGGTCGAGTCGGTCTCCGGCTGGTGGAACGCATCGTCGCCGACCAACCCGGACGGCACCCCGAACCTCGGCTACAAGGTCCGCCAGAAGGGCGGCTACTTCCCCGTCGCTCCGTACGACCACTACGTCGACCTGCGCGACGAGATGTCGTCCAACCTGACGAATTCGGGCTTCGAGCTCGAGCGCGGCCACCACGAGGTCGGCACCGGCGGTCAGGCCGAGATCAACTACAAGTTCAACACACTGCTGCACGCGGCGGACGACGTCCAGTTGTTCAAGTACATCATCAAGAACACGGCGTGGCAGAACCAGAAGTCGGTCACGTTCATGCCGAAGCCGCTGTTCGGTGACAACGGCTCGGGCATGCACGCCCACCAGTCGCTGTGGAAGGACGGCAAGCCACTGTTCCACGACGAGTCGGGCTACGCGGGACTGTCGGACATGGCGCGCCACTACATCGGCGGCATCCTGCACCACGCACCGTCGCTGCTGGCGTTCACCAACCCGACGATGAACTCCTACAAGCGTCTGGTCCCGGGCTACGAGGCCCCGATCAACCTGGTCTACAGCCAGCGCAACCGCAGCGCCTGCGTCCGCATCCCGGTGACCGGCAACAACCCGAAGGCCAAGCGCGTCGAGTTCCGTTGCCCCGACAGCTCCGGTAACCCGTACCTGGCGTTCGCCGCGATGATGATGGCAGGCCTGGACGGTGTGAAGAACAAGATCGAGCCGCACGAGCCCGTCGACAAGGACCTCTACGAGCTTCCCCCGGAGGAGGCCAAGGGCATCCCGCAGGCTCCGACGTCGCTCGCCGCGGTCATCGATCGCCTGGAGCAGGACCACGACTACCTGACCGCAGGCGGCGTGTTCACCGAGGACTTGATCGAGACCTGGATCGCGCTCAAGCGTGAGGACGAGATCGAGCCGATCCAGATCCGTCCGCACCCGTACGAGTTCTCGCTCTACTACGACTGCTGATTCTTGACCTGCTGGCAGATCCGCTCTGTTCGGCAGGCCGACCACAGCACACCTCGACCCGCTCGCCGATCACCTCCCTGATCGCCGAGCGGGTCGAGTCGTCTGTGTGCCAGGCACGTACCCCGACTGACCGACGTTCACTCACCGACAGGCCACTGCGCGGGACGTTCGTCACACCTGGATCCGATGTCCCTGGGACGATTCGCCGATCGTCGACGGCAGACCGGTAGGCTCGACGTCTTGCACACCTGCAGGTCTGTGGCCGCACCGACGCCACGGCGGGACGCTAGAAATCCGATCAAGGGGACACGATGAGTGGACGGCACCGCGTTACGACGCCGGACGACGACGGCCGCGCGCCGCGCCGTCTCGCCGTCGCGGTGATCGTGGTGGCCGTCGTCGTTCTTCTCGGAGTCGGGAGCTACTTCGTCTTCGGGCGCGGCGACGACTCGGCTCCCCCGTCCGCCGCGCCGTCGAGTTCGGTACCCGCTCAGACTCTGGAAGAGTCGTTCGCCGCATTGCACCTGGCTGCGCCCACCGGAGTCGCGCTCACTCCCGTCGGCGGCGGCAGACCTCTTCTGTTCGGCGATCAGGGCGTCCAGGACGCGTGGTCGACGATCAAAGCGCCGCTGGGACTGGCCGCCGAGCGTAAACACGGCATGAGCCGCACCGAGGCGAACGCCGTCATCGACTCCGACAACGAATCCGCACGCATCCTCACCCGATCGTTCGGCTCCCCGGTTAAGGCGTCCGAAGAGCTGACCGCCGTACTCCGCGAGGGCGGCGACACGACGACCGTCCCAGCGGCACGCCACGGCAACGACTTCCCGATGCTCGGTGAGACGCCGTGGACGCTCGCCGATTCGGCGACGTGGACTGCTCATCTGCCCTGCATGATCGGCAGCGACCACGTCCTCGAGTTGATGGGCGACGTGGCGGGCGTGCAGGACTGGGGTCTGCGCCGCATCGGCGACCGCAGCCCCGTCAAAGGCGGTTGGGGCGAAGCGCCCGACGGCGGCTACGTCGTCCGCCAGATCGGCGTGCTGACGCTGCCCGACGGCAGACAGACCGCAGTCTCGATGAGCACGCACCGCCCCGGGATGACGTTCGAGGCCGGTACTCGCGACCTCGATGAGATCGCCGACTGGCTGACGACCAACCTGCGTCTGCTGCCCGGCGGAGCCTGCCGGTAGCCTTGACGTCCATGACGTCGAAGACCAAGCTCAAGCCCCTCATCCTGATTCCGGCGGCCCTCGCCGCCCTCGCTCTCGCCAGCTGCTCGTCCGACGACGATGCCGCCGCACCGAGTGATCCGACGTGCCCGACCGAGGCGCCCGCCCCCGGCACGGAGGCCGACTGGACACTGCAGGGCAAGACCGGAACGCTCGACGTCGTCGCGCCGACTGACGACAACGCTCCCCTCATCACCGTCCAGGGACCGTTCACTGTCGACCAGACCGCTGTGAAGACCCTCTCAGAGGGCGACGGCGACGAAGTCACCGAGGCGATGAGTGTGACTGTCTGCTACCAGGGCGTCAACGGACGTGACGGCACCACCTTCGACAACGCCTTCGAGCGCGGTGAGCCCGCCGAGTTCATTCCGACCGAGGTCGTGCCCGGCTTCTCGAAGGCACTCGTCGGCCAGAAGGTCGGGTCGACCGTCGCCGTCGCGATGACCCCGACCGACGGGTACGGACCGAACGGAAATCCGCAGGCGAAGATCGAGGGCAACGACACCCTGGTCTTCGCGCTGAAGATCGTCGACGGCTACTGACGGACCGACGCAGCCGCCTTCGTCTCTCTCCCCGGCGGCGCCGCGAACGGTTTGATGAGTTCGGGGACGCCGCCGGTGCGACGCAGGAGCGGGGTGCCGAAGAACGGTGCGACCACCTGGCACGGGACCACGTGCGTCGGCTGGTCGTCGAGCGCGTTGAGGACGAAGGCCGCGGCCCGCGGCGATCCGCAGATGCCGAGGTGGTCGGACAGGTCTTTGACGCACCCGTTCTGCAGGACGATGTTGTGCACCGCCGTCCCGTCCCGTCCCGGTACCTGACCTGAGGTGAACGGGCGGACGAGCTCGTCGTGGACGGTCGAGATGTTCGTGTACTCGATGCCGGGCAGATACGGTCCGCCGTCGGCGTTCATCTTCTGAATGAACGACGAGCCGTCCATCATCTGTGGAAGCGCACGACACGGGATGACGGTCGCCGGATCCAGGCCGAGTCGCTTGTTGGCGCCGGTGAACACCAGGCTGGCCCGGTCGATCAGCGACGTCCCCTCCCAGAGCGGTGCGAGCGAGACGTATTTGGCGATCTTGTCGGCGCCGCCGAGGTACTTCGCCCAGTAGTTCGGCACCAGCGTTCCCTGCGAGTGGCCTACGACGTGGACCTTGTCGGCGCCGGTCGCCGCCATCACTTTCTCCGCGAAATCACCGAACTCTGCGGCGCTCTCCTCGATCGGCTTCATGCCGCCGAGCGCCGAGATCGGCCACCGCGCCCCGTCGATCGCACCGTAGGTGAGGCTGAACACCGAGTAGCCGGCTTCCGTCAACAACGGAACGTATGTCCCCCAGTTGGTCTGGCCGCCGCCTGCTGTTCCGTGCACGAGGATCACCGGGATCGGATGCTCCGGGTCGAGCGGCTCGTCCCAGCGGTTGGCGCCGGGCAGGTCGCCGCCAGGGTGCGCGAGCTCAGGACCGATTCCCGCGAAGAAGTCGTAGACGACCCGACCCTGCGCGTTGTTCTGCTCGCTTCCCAACGGAACCAGTTCCTTCGGGAACCGTTGCACCACTTGGTTTCCGAGCACTAAAAGAGGCTTGGTCGCTTGTTGTCCGATACGGACCGACGCGATCACCGCGTCGGCGGCCGCACGCCCGATACGGGTACGCAAGGAATCCACGTCGTCTCTGCCTCCACGATCTCTACCTGCGCCCGATCGCGCGGCGGTCTCGGGACAGTCTACGCAGCGGCACGACTGTCCGTGGCCGTCTCACGACGAATTGTCCGATTCACGGTCCGGCGACCGCAGGCTGCGCGTCAGCCGCCGAACACTTCGACGACCACTGCCTTCGCGCGACGGGTGACCCGCATGTAGTGCTCGAGGAACTCGGTCGCCTCCTCCTGCGGCCATCCCGCCGCATACGCGACGGCACGCAGTTGACGACCAGGACCGGGCAGTTGATCGACAGGTTTGCCGCGCACCAGCACCAACGCGTTCCGGGCGTGGGTCGCGGTGATCCAGGCTTCGGTGAGAGTCTCCACCTGATCGGCGGGGATCAACTCCGCTTCCGCGATGGCCGCCAACGTCTCCAGCGTGGACGTGTTGTGCAGGGACGGATACTCGTGCGCATACCGCAGCTGAGTCAGCTGGACCGTCCACTCGACGTCGGCGAGTCCGCCGCGGCCGAGCTTGGTGTGCGTCGCCGGATCCGCTCCGCGAGGCAGTCGTTCGGAGTCGACGCGCGCCTTGATCCGACGGATCTCACGAACCGATTCGGGCGACACTCCCCCGGCCGGATACCGAGTCTTGTCGATCATGTGCAGAAAGTCCAGGCCGAGCTCGGCGTCGCCCGCGACGGTGTGCGCGCGCAGCAACGCCTGCACCTCCCAGGCTTCGGCCCACTGCCGGTAATAGGCCTCGTACGACGCGAGGGTTCGCACCACCGGGCCGTTGCGTCCCTCAGGTCGCAGTCCGATGTCCACTTCGAGCGGCGGATCGGCGCTTGGCGATCCGAGCATCGTCCGAACCTGCTCGGCGATGCTCTGCGCCCAGTTCACCGCATCCGGGTCGCTGACTCCGTCGACGGACTCGCAGACGAACAGCACATCGGCGTCCGAGCCGTATCCGAGCTCGCCGCCGCCGAGCCGCCCCATGCCGATCACGGCGATCCGTGCGGGCGCCGGGGTCCCCCGCGTACGCAGGGACTCTTCGATCACCTTCTCGAGCGCGGCGTCCAGGACGGCGGCCCACACCGTCGACAGCGCCTGACACACCTCTTGGACGCTCATCAGGCCCAGGATGTCCGCTGACGCGATCCGCGCCAGTTCTGCGCGACGATGCGAACGCGCCACGGCGATCGCACGCTTCAGGTCGGGGGCGCGGCGCATCGACGCGCGCAGTCCCTTCGCGACGTCCGCCGAGTCGATCTCGGTGAGCTTGGGCCCCGCCGCACCGATCGAGTACAGCTGGATGACGTCGGGCGACCGCATCAGCAGGTCGGCGATGTACTCGCTCGTTCCGAGCACTCGCATCAGAGACTCGGCGACGACGCCGTCGTCGCGCAGCAACCGCAGGTACCACGATGTGGTCCCCATCTGTTCGCTGAGCTTGCGATAGTTGAGCAGGCCTGCGTCCGAGTCGGGCGCGTCACTGATGTGCTCGAGCAGTTCCGGCAGGATCATCGACTGGATCGCCCCGGTCCGGCCGGGCGTGGACGCGAGCGCCCGAATATGCGCGAGCGCGCGGTCCGGCATCGCGTAGCCGAGTGCAGCGAGCTGGCGTTTGGCCGAGTCGTCGGTGAGTCGCAGCAGCCCTTTGTCCTGCCGCGCGACGGCGTCGAGCAACGGACGGTAGAACAGCTTCTCGTGCAGTTGACGCACCCGCGAGATCTGTTTGCGCAGACCACGACGGAAGACTGCCGCGGCATCCTTGTCGCCTTCGGGGCGCACGTGCGCCGCCCTCGCCAGCCACCGCACTGCCGGCTCGTCGTCGAGGTCGGGAAGCACATGGGTCCGCTGCAGCCGCTGTAATTGCAGTCGATGCTCGAGGAGTCGCAGGAACTGGTACGACGCCGAGAAGTTCGCGCCGTCATCGCGGCTGATGTATCCGCCGGTGACCAGGGCGTCGAGGGCGTCGAGAGTCGACTGGACGCGCAGTGACGCGTCCACCCGGCCGTGCACCATCTGCAGCAGTTGGACGGCGAACTCGACGTCCCGCAGGCCGCCCCGTCCGAGCTTCAGGTTCCGCGCCTTGAAGTCGTCGGGGACCGACGACTCGACGCGCCTGCGCATCGCCTGCACTTCGGGGACGAAGTCGTCCCGTTCGGACGCGTCCCACACCATCGGCGACGTCGCGAGCACGTAGTCGTAGCCCAGGCTCATGTCGCCCGCCATCGGCCGAGCCTTCAGCAGCGCCTGGAACTCCCAGGTCTTGGCCCACCGCTTGTAGTACGCGATGTGCGATTCGAGGGTGCGGGTCAGGGCCCCCGACTTCCCTTCGGGCCGCAGCCCCGCATCGACGTCGAAGAAGGCGAGCGACCCGATCCGCATCATCTCGCCCGCGATTCGCGCCGACGTCGTGTCCGCAGGCTCGGCGACGAAGACGATGTCCACGTCGCTCACATAATTGAGTTCGCGCGCACCGCATTTGCCCATCGCGACGACGGCCATACGCGTCTCGAGCGGATCGTCGCCGAGGACGTCGGCGATCGCGACGGCCAACGCCGCGGTCAACGCACCGTCGGCGAGGTCGGCGAGCCTGCCGCCGACTTCGGGCAGATAGAGGACGGGTTCGTCTTCGACGGTCGCCGCGAGGTCGTGCGCAGCCACGACGAGAACCTGGTCACGGTATGCGCGACGCAGATGTGTCACGGCGTCGTTGCCGGTGACGCCCGCACGGAACGTCCGGTCGCCGTCGTCGGCGCTCGGGTCCGCCACCGCGTCCACAGCCGCCAACAACGACGCCCGCGACTCGTCGGCGGTCGGCATCGTGTCGTCGATCAGCAGCCGCCAGGCATCGGCTTCGGCGATGACGTGGTCGGCCAGCGCATCCGAGCCGCCGAGCACCGAAAGGAGACGGCCGCGGAACGGCTTCGACGTGTGCAGCAGCGCATCGATCTCACGCCACGGGTCGTCGTCCCGTTCGCGCAGACGATTCAGTGCTCGCAGCGCCAGGTCCGGGTCCGGGGCACGCGAGAGCGCCCACAGCAGGTCGACGTCGTCGAGCGACGACCAACCGAGCGCGGCCAGATTCTCGCGCGCGTTCTCGTCAAGCAGCCCGAGGCGTCCTGGGCTCGGCACCGTCGAGCGGCGTCCACCTCTCGTCACTCTTCAGACCCCTTATAGCGGCAGGTAGCGCTCGAGTTCGAACGGTGTCACGCGGCCGCGGTACGCCGTCCACTCGGCCCACTTGTTCCGGAGGAAGTAGTCGAAGACGTGCTCCCCCAGCGTCTCTGCCACCAGCTCGGACTTCTCCATCTCGGTCAGCGCGTCGGCCAGTGAGCCGGGCAGCTCCCGATAGCCCATCGCCCGACGTTCGGCTGGCGTCAGCGCCCAGACGTTGTCTTCGGCCTCCTCGGGAAGCTCGTACCCTTCCTCGATGCCTTTGAGTCCGGCGGACAGGAGTACCGCGAAGGTCAGGTACGGGTTGCAGGCGGAGTCGGGCGTGCGGACCTCGACGCGACGCGACGAGGCCTTGTTCGGGGTGTACAGCGGCAGACGCACCATCGCCGACCGGTTGGCCCGACCCCACGTTGCGGCGGTCGGAGCCTCGTCGCCGTAGACGAGCCGCTTGTAACTGTTGACCCACTGGTTGGTGACGGCGCTGATCTCGCTGGCGTGCTCGAGGATTCCCGCGACGAACTGCCGTCCGACAGTCGAGAGCTGCATCGGGTCGTCCGGGTCGTGGAAGGCGTTCGTGTCGCCCTCGAACAGACTCAGGTGCGTGTGCATGGCCGACCCCGGGTGATCGGTGAACGGCTTGGGCATGAACGTCGCTCGGACGCCGTCGTTGAACGCGACCTGCTTGACCAGGTAACGGAACGTCATCACGTTGTCGGCCATCGAGAGTGCGTCCGCGTACCGAAGGTCGATCTCCTGCTGGCCGGGGGCCGCCTCGTGGTGGGAGAACTCGACAGAGATCCCCATCGACTCGAGCGCGTCGATCGCGTGCCGCCGGAAGTTGGGGGCCGCGTGGTGGAACGTCTGATCGAAGTAGCCGCCGCCGTCCGCGGGGATCGGCGGGGAGCCGTCGTCCGGGGCGTCCTTGATGAGGAAGAACTCGATCTCCGGGTGGACGTAGCAGGTGAACCCCTGATCGGCCGCCTTGTTGAGCTGTCGGCGCAGGACGTTACGCGGATCGGCCCACGACGGCGTCCCGTCGGGCATCGCGATATCGCAGAAGATGCGAGCCGAGTACTGCTTCTCGTCGCTCATCCACGGAAGCACTTGGAACGTCGACGGATCGGGTTTGGCGACGGTGTCCGCTTCGGAGACGCGCGAAAGCCCTTCGATCGCCGAGCCGTCGAATCCGATGCCTTCGGCGAAAGCGCCTTCGAGCTCGGCCGGGGCGATAGCCACGGACTTCAGGTATCCGAGGACGTCGGTGAACCACAGCCGGACGAAGCGGATGTCGCGCTCCTCGAGGGTGCGCAGCACGAATTCCTGTTGGCGATCCATACCCGAACCCTAGTGCTCCGCAGTTACGCGCGTGTTACACCGGTCGGTTCGGCCCCGACTTTCCCCGTCTGCCCCGCTCATGTGACTAATGCCACCCACCGGCCCCTGCCGGTTATACACCGACGGTGGAAGAATCAGGGGCGTCCACACCAACCCGGGTACCCGCCTCACGCGGGACTCGAGGCAGAAATGAGGCAAGTCATGTCGGAGAACCCCGTCTACGGTTCCGTCGCCCCCACGTCGTCCCCGCGCCGTCCGGTCCGCATTCAGCATCTCGCGAAGTGGAAGGCCGAAGGCCACAAGTGGGCGATGCTCACCGCGTACGACTACTCGACGGCCCGAATCTTCGACGAGGCCGAGATCCCGGTCCTGCTGATCGGCGACTCCGCGGCCAACGTCGTCTACGGCTACGACACCACCATCCCGATCACGCTCGACGAACTGATCCCGCTCGCCCGGGCCGTGGTCCGCGGCGCGCCGCACGCCCTCGTCGTCGCCGACCTTCCGTTCGGGACGTACGAGGCCAGCCCGCAGCAGGCGCTCGAGTCGGCGATCCGCATGTTCAAAGAGTCCGGCGCGCACGCGATCAAGATCGAGGGCGGCGAACGCGTCGCACCGCAGATCGCCGCGCTCACTGCCGCGGGCATCCCGGTGATGGCGCACATCGGCTTCACTCCGCAGAGCGTCAACGGCCTCGGTGGCTACCGCGTCCAGGGCCGCGGCGAAGCGGGCGACCAGCTGATCGCCGACGCGATCGCCGTCCAGGAGGCCGGGGCGTTCGCCGTCGTCATGGAGATGGTGCCCGCCGACATCGCAGGCCAGATCACTCGCAAGCTGACCATCTCCACCGTCGGCATCGGCGCCGGCCACGAGACCGACGCGCAGGTCCTCGTCTGGCAGGACGCCGCCGGGTACACGCACGGAAAGACCGCGAAGTTCGTCAAACGCTACGCGAGCCTCGGCGACGACCTGCGCTCGGCCGCGCGCCAGTACGCGAGCGAGGTCGCGTCCTCGTCGTTCCCCGGCCCCGAGCACTCGTACTGACGACTCGTGCACTGACGACTAGGGTTGGGCGCATGCGCACGCTGTATCCGGAGATCGAACCGTACGCGTCCGACCATCTGTCCGTCGGCGACGGACAAGAGATCTACTGGGAGACCACCGGCAACCCGGACGGGAAGCCGGTGGTCTTCGTGCACGGCGGGCCCGGCGGCGGGACGTCTGGCGCCCAACGCCGATTCTTCGACCCTCTGCGCTACCGGATCGTGCTGTTCGACCAACGCGGCTGCGGCAAGTCACGGCCGCACATCAGCGACGGCGCCGACCTGTCGGTCAACACCACCGACCATCTGATCGCCGACATGGAGGCACTGCGCGAGCACCTCGGCATCGACCGCTGGCAGGTGTTCGGGGGCTCGTGGGGATCGACCCTGGGTCTGGCGTACGCACAACGACACCCCGACCGCGTCACCGAGCTCGTACTGCGCGGGATCTTCCTGCTGCGACGCAGCGAGATCGACTGGTACTACAACGGCGGGGCAGCCAACATCTTCCCGGACGTGTGGGAGCGCTACCTCGAGCCGATCCCGGACGACGAGCGGCCCGGCGGTGACCGCCACACGGATCTCGTCTCCGTCTATCACCGGCTGTTGACCGGCGACGACCGCCAGGTCGCGCAGGAGGCCGCGAGCGCGTGGGCCGACTGGGAGGGGCGCACCAGCTACCTGGCTCCGCGGCCGGCCTCCGGAGACGGCGGACCGTGGGACCTGGCGTTTTCGACGATCGAGAACCACTACTTCGTCAACCACGGCTTTCTCGACGACGGCCAATTGCTCCGGGACATCGGCAGCATCGAGCACATTCCGGCCGTGATCGTGCAGGGACGTTACGACGTCGTCTGCCCGATGCGCAGTGCGTGGGACCTGCACCGGGCGTGGCCCGCCGCCGACCTGCACATCGTCGACGACGCCGGCCACGCGTCGTTCGAGCCCGGCATCGTCCACCACCTGGTCGAGGCCACCGACCGTTTCGCACCACCCGCAGGCTGAGCACAGGAGCACCCACGCCATGAGCGCCCACGAGTCCCTCGAGATCGAGCTGAAGTTCGACGTCGACGCGGGCCTGCCCGCGCCCGACCTGGCGGGACTCGTCCCCGACGGGACTGTGTCGACACCGCAGACCTATCTTCTCGAAGCCACGTATTACGACACCGCCGACACCGTCCTCGCGCGGCATCGCACCACACTGCGGCGTCGGACCGGCGGCACCGACAGCGGCTGGCACCTCAAGCGTCCGTCGACCGTCAAGTCCGCTCGACGCGAACTCGGAGTGTCGTTCGACGATGCGCCGACCGATGACGGCGTACCCGACTTGATCCGCGATCAGGTCGCGTCCATCGTGCGGCGAGGCGAGCTCAGCCCGGTCGCGACGATCACCACCGACCGCACGGTGACAAGCGTGTTCGACGCCGACGGTCGCGAACTCGCCGTCTTCTGCGAGGACCTCGTGTCGGCCGAGTCGCTGCTGCCCGGCGGCGGTGTCGAACGGTGGGCCGAGTGGGAGTTCGAACTCGTCGAGGGCGACGGTGCACTCCTCAAGCGCGCCAAGGCGTACCTGAAGGAGGCTGGCGCCAGGAAGGCGTCGAGCGTCTCCAAGCTGGCGCGCGCGATCGGTTCGCAGCCGATCGACGACGAGCCGCGCGATGTCGGCCGCAAGTCGACGGCACTCGACCTCGTGCTGGCCGGGCTGGCCGCGCACCGCGACGCTCTCGTGGCGTACGATCCGCCCGCCCGCGACGACGCCCCCGACGCCGTTCACCAGATGCGGGTGGCCGCACGGCGACTGCGGTCGATTCTGACGTCGTACCCCCAGGTCCTCACCCCGCAGTCGGTCGCCCCCATCGCAGCCGAGCTCAAACTTCTCGGCGCCGTGCTCGGCGAGGCCCGCGACCTCGAGGTCGCGCTGGAGACCAACGAGTTGATGCTGGCTCGAGAGAACTCGCCGGCCGACCTGCACGAGGCGCTCGTCGAAGGTGAACGTGTACGACACGCGCGTGCCGTCCATGCGATGCGGTACGCCTTGTCCACCGATCGCTACCTGGCACTGCTGGACGACCTCGACGATCTGATCGCCGATCCGGCGCCGGGCATCGACGCCGACAGTCCCGCTCGAGATGTGGCGGCCGAAGCGGTCGCCATGTCGTACCGGCGGCTGCGACGCGCCCAGAAAGCCTTGCGTCGACACGACTCGTGGTCGCCCGAATGGGTGGAGGCGCTCCACACGATCCGCAAGCGCGCCAAGGCGACTCGGTACACGGCGGATTCGGCGGCTCCTCTGCGGCGGTCGTCGTTCGCCGACGTCGGCGCCTACGCGAAGAAGGTGCAGAACCACCTCGGCGTCTTCAACGACACCGCGGTGAACCGAGCGAAGCTGGCCGATGTCGCCGAGCGCACGCCGCTGAGCCCGGCAGCGCTGTTCGTGCTCGGCCGGTTGGACGCCCGCGAAGAGGCTCGCGGGCGTAAAGCCGTCAAGGCGTACCGACGGCTCTGACCTCCTCCCTCACTGCGAACCGGACCTGCGCTTCCTCGACGTCGGCGACGGTCACTTCCACCGTGCATGTGGTCCCGGCTGCGGGGGCTCCGTCGCACGCGCCGATGATGGCAGGCGACGAGATGAACACCTCTGCGGGTCGTTCGCCGTTCGCGTCGCGCATGACGACGGCGTCGAAGCGCGCGCCGACCTGGTCGGCGAGGACCGTCGCCTCGGTGAGGTCCACGCTGCGTCGTTCGGCCTTCGACGCCAACTGATCCGACGACGCCATCGTCTTGCGAAGGGACGGAAGGGCTTCGGTCACCCAGTCGGGAACCTCGCGTCCGCCGGTCACCGCAAGGCACACCTCGGTCGCGTACCGGTCGGCGAGACGTCTCAGCGGCGCCGTGACATGTGAGTACGCGCCGCCGACGCCTGCGTGGACGACGTCGGCGGCGTCGTAGTGTTCGCCCGGTTCGAGAGTCAGGTAGCCGGAGCCGCGCATCAGTCGCGCCCCGACCGTCATGAGTGCGAGGGTCGTCGGCGCGTCGGCCTGCAGTCCGGCCAGAAACTCGCCGGGCGACGCGTCGGCGGCCCACGGGACTCCGAGAGTCTTTGCGGCGCTGCGGAGTTCAGCGATCGCCTCGTCCGATGCCTGCGGCACCGTCCGCAGCAGTCCGATCCCAGCGCGACGCTGGATGTCGCCCGCGCACATCCCGATCAGGAGCGACACCTGCGCGTTCCAGTTGTCGGCGGGGGTGCGCGGCGCGATCTGCAGAGTCCACGCGCGGCCGCCGTCGTGCCGGACGATCTCCTGGTCTGGCAGGTCCAATTGGACGGATCCACGCCGCAGCGACCAGGCGAGGCGGGTCTGCCCGAACGCGGGCAGAGCGACGATGGACGGGTGCAGACGCCCGGCTTCGTGAGCGGCCATCACCTCCGCGTAGTCGAATCGCTTCCGCGAGCGGACGATCGCCCGTTCGACGCCGACCTCAGTGGTCTCGCCGGAGCTGTCGACGCGGACGGTCCACAGGACAGCGGGGCGGACTTCGTCGGGCAGCAGCGATCCGACGCCTTCGGACAGCGGTCGGGGGTGGACCGGCACACTCCCGTCCGGGAAGTACATCGTCTGGCCGCGTTCGCGGCTCTCCGCGTCGATCGCTCCGCCGGGTTCCACGAGCGCTGCGACGTCGGCGATCGCGTAGTGGACGAGGAAGCCGTCACCGTCGGGCACCACGCGGAGTGCCTGGTCCAGATCTTTGGATCCAGGCGGGTCGATGGTGACGAGTTCGATGTCGGTCCGGTCGGCGCGGCCGTCGGCGAATCGATCGGCGGCGCTCTGCGCCTCGGCGGTCGCCGCGGCCGGAAAGTCAGCGGTGAGATCGAGTTCCCTGCGGATCCGGTCGAAGTCGATGGCGGCGGCACGCACTCTGCGTCGGATACCCGTGGTCGGTTGCATACCCCGAATGTAGTGGTCGCCGAATACAACTCGTCGGAAGTGGGCGAACGAGCCGACGTGTAAGCCGGATCCTGTCCCGACCCTTGCGGGCCGGTGGCGACCATCCATCTGGACACACCGTCGCCGGGTGCCTCGAGCGGCCAACCCGCGAGCTCGGACGAGCAGTCCTCGAACACTCGCGCATCCGCACCGACTCGCGGTGCGGACTTCGGCCTTGCTCCGGGTGGGGTTTACCGAGCCGTCACGGTCACCCGTGTCGCTGGTGCGCTCTTACCGCACCGTTTCACCCTTACCGTCCCGCGGACGGGACGGCGGTCTGTTCTCTGTGGCACTGTCCCGCGGGTCACCCCGGGTTGCCGTTAGCAACCACCCTGCTGCTGTGGAGTCCGGACTTTCCTCGGCTTCCGGCCTGCGCAATGAATTGCGTGGTCCCGTCGCCGCGGCCGCCCGGTCGGCTCGTTCGCCGTTCGAGGATACCGCAGCTCGCGCCGCGCACCGTCACACGCGCTGCGTCTGCAGGTGCGCGGTGTCGTTGACGAGTCGAACCACCGAGCCGCCGTCGGGATAGAACTCGACGATCGAGTACGACGCGAGGTCCAGATGCAGCCGGAACAGCAGTTCGGGGCCGACGCCGAGGGCGCCGCGCAGGAACGTCTTGATCGGCGTCACATGGCTGACGGCGAGGACGGTCTGGCCTGCGTACTGGTCCACCAGGTCGTCTCGGACCTGCGCGATGCGCTGGCCCACCTGTGCGAAGCTCTCGCCGTTCGGCGGGGTGACGTCGACGTCGCTCAGCCACTTACGGTGCAGTCGTCCGTCGCGTTCGGCTGCCTCGGAGAACGTCAGACCCTCCCAGTCGCCGAAGTCGGTCTCGATCAGGCCTTCGTGCACAGTCACGTCCAGGCCGAGGACGCGGGAGGCGAACTCGGCGGTCGCACGCGCTCGGGACAGCGGCGACGACACGATTGCGTCGATCCCGCCGAACGGGTGGTCCGCGAGGCGAGTCGCGGCGGCAGTCGCCTGTTCCAGGCCGGTGTCGCTGAGGGCGGGATCTCCGTGGCCGGAGTAGCGGCGTTCCACCGACAGGTGGGTCTGACCGTGCCTGAGCAGGATGATGCGGGTCGGCGGAGCCGTCTGTCCCTGCCAGTTCGGTCCGCTCCTCTTCTGCTCGTCACTCACGGGGCCGCCCCTGCCCCGGCAGGCCGGAGTGGTCGGTGCGGATCATGATCGCGCCGCACTCCTCGCACCGCAGCACCTCGTCTTCGTCGGCCGCGGCGATCCGTGACAATGTGCGCGGGTCCAGTTCCATCCGGCATGCGCCGCATCGACGTGCTTGGACCAGGCCGGCTCCGACCTGGCCTCGTTGGCGGAGCTTCTCGTAGACACCGACGAGGTCGGCGTCGATCGTCGCCGCCAGAGCGGTCCGTCGCTCGGTGAGGTCGGCCGACCTCGCGTCGACGGTCTGCGCCGCCGCGTCGCGCTTGGCGACGAGGTCGAGTTCGTTCTCGGTCAGGGTCAGCAACGTCGCCTCGGCCCGGTCGGCCTCGGTCGACGTCGCCTCCTGCTGTTCCATGAGCTCGAGCATCTCGCCTTCGAGAGCGTCGCGGCGACGCTCG
Source organism: Gordonia zhenghanii (assembly GCF_021738965.1). Taxonomy (GTDB): domain Bacteria; phylum Actinomycetota; class Actinomycetes; order Mycobacteriales; family Mycobacteriaceae; genus Gordonia; species Gordonia zhenghanii. Next base: position 224,387 of record NZ_JAKKOQ010000008.1, read on the forward strand.
AGCGATTCGAGTTCCCGCTGCAACTCGGCGATCGCCTTGTGTCCCGTCGTTCCGGCCTCGATCGCCGCTTTGTCGCGAGCGACGTGGTCGGCCATCCCGGACAGTTCGCGGTCGAACCGTTCGTACACCACTGTGAGGTCGTCGACCGCTACCCGCGACGCGGCGACGTCGTCGCGCGCCGCGTCGAGCTTCGTCGCCAGTTCGGCGAGCTGGGCGTCCTCGGGCAGGTTCTTACGACTGTGCGCGGTCTTCGCGATCTCGGCATCGAGGTCGGCGAGGTCGAGCAGCGTTCGCTGCTCGGCGGCAGAGGCTTTCATGGGCAACTCCTGTCACAGTGGTCGTCGGGCGACGACGCCGAACGGATCGGTGGGCGGCGCGAAGACGTTCGTCTCGCAGCCGAAGTCGGTGAGCAGCGCGGCGGCCTGGGCGCACCACGGGTATTCGGTGGACCAGTGGCCAGCATCGATCAGCGCCGGAGCCCCGTCGCGCCTGGCCTCGTCGACCACGTGATGACGAAGGTCCCCCGTGACGTAGGCGTCGACGCCCGCGCGGGACGCGGCCGAGACGAGAGAGTCCCCGGCCCCGCCGCACACTGCGACCGTCTCAATCATGCCTGCGGGGTCGCCTGCCCCGCGCACCGGCCACGCCGCGGTCGGCAGCGAGGCGTCGACGTGGGCGACGAACTCGTCCAATCGCATCGGTACCGGGAGCCTGCCGATGCGACCCAGCCCGAGGTCGCTGTCGACGGGCGCCTGCTCGAAGACGTCGAATGCAGGCTCCTCGTACGGGTGCGCCCCGACGAGCGCGGTGAAGACGTCGGATCGAATTCGGCGCGGCGCCACCATCTCCATACGCTCCTCGTCGACGCGAGTCAGCTCGCCGACGCCGCCGATCGCCGGGGACGCGCCGCCGACAGGCAGGAACTGTCCGGTGCCGACCACGCCCCACCGGCAGTCGCGGTAGTCGCCGATCGCGCCCGCCCCGGCCGCGAACATCGCTTCGCTGACTTGGTCGACGTTCCCCTCGGGAACCATGACCACCCATTTGTCGAGCGAAGCGGACGGTTCTGCGTTCAGCGGGACGGTGTCGCGAAGTCCGATGGCGTCCGCGAGAGCGTCCGACACCCCGGGTCGGGCCTTGTCCGCATTGGTGTGTGCCGAGTACAGGGCGCACCCGGACCTGATTAGCCGGTGGACGATTCGCCCTTTCGGGCTGTCGGCGCCGACGCCCGTCACTCCGCGCATCAGCAGCGGATGGTGTGCGAGCACGAGCTGCGCGCGGGTCGCGACGGCCTCGTCGACGACGGCGTCGGTCACGTCGACGCAGACGAGCACCCGTTCGGCGGGCTCGTCCGGGTCGCCGCAGACCAGGCCGACCGCGTCCCACGATTCGGCGAGTCCCACCGGGTACGCTTGTTCCAGTCGCGCGATCACGTCCGAGAGTGTGCGGGTCATCTCGTCGGTGCTCCTGTCTCGAGTCGGTTCTTCACATCTTGCATGGCGTCGACGAGCGCATCGGACACTTCGCGCGGACGGACCGCCAACCGCAGGTGATCGGCGTCCAGTCCCTCGAAGTTGGCGCAACTGCGCACCGAGAACCCCCGCGCGGCCAATTCGTGCTTCCACTGCCACGCCTGGGGGATCTTCACCATCACGTAGGGGGCGCGCGGCTCGGCCTCCGCCGCCAGCCCCAGTTCGGACAGTCGTGCGAGGAGATGTGCACGTTCGTCGGCGACCTGGTGCGCTTGGCTGCGGGCGTACGCCTGCCCCTCGGGCCCCGCGCACGCGGCGAGGGCCGCGAGCGTCAGCGTTCCGACGGCCCAGTGTCGTCGCCCCGCCGTCATCCGCGCGATGAGGTCCGGCGCCGCGAGCAGGTATCCGGCGCGGAGACCGGCGAGACCGAACGTCTTGGTGACGGACCTGACGACGATCAGGTCGTCTGCGCGCTCGGCAGCCACCGACTCCGGTTCCCGCCGATCGCCGTCGAGGGTGAGGTCGGCGAACGCCTCGTCGACCACGACGATGCGCCCCGGGCGCCGCAGCGCGAGGACGTCGGCCCGCGAGTGCAGCACAGAGGTCGGGTTGGTCGGGTTCCCGAAGACGACCAGGTCGGCGTCCTCTGGAATCACTGCGTCGGCGAGCCGCCACGGAGCGTCGAGGGTGACGTGGGTGATCCGGGCGTTCGACGCGGACAGCACTCGTTCGGGTTCGGTGAACGACGGCGCGATCACGGCGACGTGCTGCGGCCGCAGGTGCGCGAGGAGTTCGAATCCCTCTGCCGCGCCGCCGAGCAGCAATACCTCGTCGGGACTCCGGTGGTGCACGTGCGCTACGAGGCGTGCCACGTCGTCGGCTTCGCGTGCGCTCGGATACGCGGCGAGGTCTGCGACTCGCTCTCGCAACATCCGCGCGATGAACTCGGGTGGCCCTGGTCGGACGTTGACCGCGAAGTCGACGAGCCCGGCCTGTGCGTCGGCGTCGCCGTGCCGGTCGCGGTCGCGCAGGTGGGATGGCACGTCGACTGTCATGATCGTTCAGCCTACGTGCACGATGGAACCATGATCTCGGCCCCGACCATCCCCGGCCCCGTCTCGACCGGCCCCATGACGACGGACACCGTCCTGCTGTTCGACCTCGACGGCACCATCACGGACAGCTACCCGGGGATCAGCCGTTCGTTCCTGCACGCGCTCGAAGTCCTCGGCGAACCGGAGCCGCCCGCCGAGTTCCTGCAGACGATCGTCGGCCCACCGCTGGTCGAGTCGATGCGTGCGCTCGGGTACGACGAGGCGACGTCCGCCGCAGGCGTGCGCGCCTACCGGGCCCGATACGACGTCACGGGCTGGCTCGAGAACTCGGTCTACGACGGGATGGCCGAGTTGCTCGCCGACCTCGCCGACGCGGGCCGCACGATGGCGCTCGCGACGAGCAAGGACCAGCGCATCGCACGCAACATCCTCGATCACTTCGGGCTGACGTCGCACTTCGCGTTCGTCGGCGGAGCAGACGACGCCGCGGGGCGGCTGGGTAAGGCCGCCGTCGTCCGACATGTCCTCGACGCGTTGGACGCCGATCCGGACTCCGACCGACTCCTGATGATCGGCGACCGCTCGCACGACGTCGACGGTGCCGCGTCCTGCCGGGTCCCGGCACTCGGCGTCCGATGGGGTTACGCTCACGCTGGAGAATTGGAGGACGCCCTCGTACACGCGGGCGGTCCGGGACACGACCGGCGGATCGTCGAGACGGTCCCTCAACTGCGAAAGGTACTCGGTGTCTGACAACGCTGCGGCTACGTCCGAAGACCGCGCCCTGCACATCTGTTTCGTCTGCTCCGGCAACATCTGCCGGTCGCCGATGGCGGCGTCGATCTTCGCGTACGCCGTCGAACAGGCCGGGCTGTCGGACCGCGTCCGGGTGACCAGCGCAGGCACCGGAGGCTGGCATGTCGGCGAGCCTGCGGACAACCGTGCTCGCACCGAACTGCTGGCGCACGGCTACTCCGATGCGCACATCGCGTCCCAACTGACTCCCGACCGTCTGTCCGCCGACCTTCTCGTCGTCGCAGACCGCGGGCACGTGGCGGAGTTGGAGCGGAAGCGCCTCGGTGACCGTGTCCGACTGCTCCGCAGTTTCGCCCCAGACGAGGACGGCGACGAGGTGCCGGACCCCTATTACGGGACGCAGGACGACTTCGAATTGGTCCGTACCCAAGCGGAGGCCGCGATACCGGGCTTGATCGCGTGGACCGAGGAGACGCTGGCCACTCGAGCCTGATCCGTATCCTGGAGGACGTGCGCGTCCTCCGTTCGTTCCTCAAGCCCGGGTGGCTGCTGCTTCTGCTGTTCGTCATCGCGTTCGCGGCAGCATGTTTCGCGGTCCTCGCGCCGTGGCAGCTGGGAAAGAACAGCGACACCGAGCACCGGAACGACCTGATCCGCGCCGCCGTCGACACCGACGCGGTGCCGATCGATCAGCTGGCTCCGGCCGGTCGCCCCCTCGACCCGAACAACGAGTGGCACGAGGTGACCCTGCGCGGGCGGTACCTGCCCGACGACCAGGTGATGCTGAGGTTCCGCTACGCGCAAGAGCGGCCAGCCATCGAAGCGTTGACGCCCTTCCAGATCGCCGGCTCGGACCGGACCATCCTGGTGAATCGAGGGATCGTCGCGAACAGCGAGAACGGCCAGGTCAGCATCCCTGCGCCACCGCTGGGCGACGTGAGCATCGCGGCCCGACTCCGTAAGTCGGAGGGCACGAGCCCGGGCAAGGAGCCGCGCACCGAAGGCGGCGAGTCCACGGCGTACACGATCGACACCGCGCAACTCTCGCGCCTCACCGGCCTGTCGATGGACCCGTACTATCTGCAGCTCTCACCGAATCAGCCGGGATCACTCGGCGAGATCGAGCTTCCTCAGCTCGAGTCCGGCCCGTTCCTCTCCTACGGTCTGCAATGGCTAGCGTTCGGCGTGATGGTCCCGCTCGGCGCGGCGTACTTCATCTACAGCGAGGTCAAGGCCCGTCGCGCCCGTCGCGCCGAGGGCGATGACACCGCTGTCGTCGACGCTCCACCACCGACGAGCAAGTCCGAACGCGACCGCGTCCGTCAGGCGCTTCGCGAAACGGGTTTCCGCTCGGGCAACGATGTGCACGCTGCCCCGGGCACACAGATCGGCGACGGTTCGGCGAACACCGCCGACGACGATGCGGTGAAGACGAGGCTGGCGCAGCGCTACGGCAAGTAGCGTCCCGACCCGGCCCGAACCAGGACTGCCGCTGCTGCGCTGGCTCGCTGGACTCGGCGCGACAAGGCCACTGCTGCACGCAGATCCGCGGCTGTCGGCGGCGGCCCGTCTCCGAGTCGCGGACGATCTTCGACGCCGTGCGCGTACTCGGTCCGCCCGCCGAGACTGATTCCGAGGGCTCCGGCGAACGCCGCTTCGACTACGCCTGCGTTGGGGCTGGGATGACTGCCTGCGTCTCGCCGAACGGCGGTCCATACCTCGCGGGGACGGCCCGAAAGCGCTCCGACGATCGATGCCGTCACGCGGGCGGGGACCAGATTCGCGACGTCGTCGATCCGCGCTGAGGCCCATCCGAAACGGAGATACTTCTCCGACCGATACCCGACCATGGCGTCGAGGGTGTTCGCGGCTCGGTATCCGAGCATCCCGGGCGCTCCGGCCACCGCACCCCAGAACAGCGGCGCGACAGCGGCATCCGAGGTGTTCTCGGCGATCGACTCGAGCGCCGCACGGCAGATACCGGTCTCGTCGAGCCGCGTGGTGTCGCGGCCGACGAGTCCCGCGACCGCGGTCCGCGCGCCGTCGACGTCACCGGATTCGAGTGCGGCGGCGATCTCGTCGCCGATCCGGCACAGCGACGTTCCGCCGAGTGCGCTGAACGTGGCGGCCGCCGTCCCCGCAGTCCCGGCTCGTCGCGCGAGAACGCCGCACAGTGCACCGACGCCGATCCACCAGGCGGCGAACACCGCGCCGTGTGCACGATCGTCTCGATAGAGGACGTTCTGTGATGCGGCGACCCCGCTGCCGAACACGGCGACCGGATGTCCCCGCTGGGGATCGGCGAACACCGAGTCGGCGAGAGCTCCGACGGCTGACCCGACGGCGTCGGTGTGACGGTGGCGCATCCGGTGATCGTATCGACCGCCGATATCATCGGTGGTCATGGCCGCCTCTCGCCCGACTCCCGAAGCCGGGGTCTTCGACATCTCCACCGGTACCGCCGAACTCGTGCACAGCGTGGACGGAGGCTGGCTGCTGTCGGTCAACGGTGCGCAGAGCAGTCACATCGACCCGGACCGACCTGACGCACTGGATTTCGAGTACATGCGCCAGGCCTCGGCCGCCATCGTCGACCAGTACCCCGATCCGGCGACGCCCCTGCGCGTGCTGCATCTCGGGGCCGCGGCGTGTGCGCTCCCCCGGCGCCTCGCACACCGGTACCCGCAGTCGCGGCATGTCGCGGTCGAGATCGACGCCGAACTGGCCCGTCTCGCACGCGAATGGTTCGACCTGCCGCGGGCGCCGAGGCTGCGGATCCGGGTCGGAGACGCCCGCGAGGTCACCGAGAGTCTGCGGGAGCAGACCCGCGACGTGGTGATGCGCGACGCGTTCAGCGCGAGCGTCACTCCCGGGCATCTGACGACCGTCGAGTTCACTCGCGCCGTGCAGCGGGTCCTCGTGCCCGGCGGTCTCTACATCGCGAACTGCGGCGATCGCCGTGATCTGGCGTCGGTGCGCTCGGAGGTGTCGACGATCGCCGACGTCTTCGCGAACGTCGAACTCATCTCCGACCCGTCGATGTTCAAAGGCCGACGCAGCGGGAACATCGTCGTCGTCGCAGGCGACGGCGACCTCCCCGAGTCAGCGGCCCTCGAACGGGCGCTTCGCGCCGATCCCGAACCGTCTCGCCTGATGACCGGTCGCGACGCCGCTGCGTTCGGCTCGGGAAAGATCCGTCGCGACGAGGCGTCCGAATAGGAGGCGAGGGGGACGTCTTCCCCGTTCAGATCATGTAGTGCAGGCTGTCGACGATCGCCGATCCGAGGGCGACGTCGCCGTCGATGGTCACACTCGCCTCGGCCGCACCGGGCCGGCCGCCCGCGAGCCGCGTGTAGTCCGTGATCGTCGTCCGCAGCGTGACGTCGGCGGGACCGTCCAATTCGGGAACCAGAGCTGCCCGGTCGTCGACGGCGACGTGCACACGCATCGGCACCAGGCCGGTGAAGTCGAACGTGACGCGGCTTCCCTTCGGAGCCGAAGCCTTCTTGCCGACGATGTACGGCATGACTACCGCCATCTCTTCCAACGCGAACCGGGCGGGCACCGGATCCGACGGCTCGCCTGCACCGACCGCATCGCGCAGGTCCACTTCGTGCACCCAGCTGTCGTAGGTCCGCACCCGCATGAATCGCCCGTAGCTCTCCGGGCCGACCGGCGTGACGGCGTCCGCATTCCACGCTTCGTCGTCCATCGCGGTCAGGTCGGCGATGCGCTTGGCCGTCATCGACCGATAGTCCGCCATCAACTCGGCCCGGCTGCGGGCACGATAATGGTCGAGCCACCGTTCGTTGAGCTCACCGATCGGATTCTTCACGTGGTCCAGTCCGGATACGTCGCGACCGGCGTCGGCTTCGAGCCCGTCGATCATGTTCTCGGTGCCGACGATGTGGGCGATGATGTCGCCGACCGACCAGCCCGGCAGACCCGACTCGGACGAGAATTGTTCGTCGGAGAGATCGCTGACAAGCGTGTCGATCGTCGTCCACTGTGCGGCGAGCGCCGCGATGACCGGCGCCTTCTCGACTCGAGTCTTCACGCGGTTATCCTCTCGCTGGGGCAGGCCTCGGTCGAGTCTACGAACACCGGTTTGAGCCCGCCACCGCGCACCCGATATTGTTCTGTGGAGCCGCCGTTCCGACGACGGCCCACGCGCGTATAGCTCAGCGGTAGAGCTCTGGTCTTACACACCAGCGGTCAGGGGTTCAAATCCCTTTGCGCGCACCACGTTTGACCTGGTCAGTGGCAGTAACCATGCCACACAGCAGCACACCCACCCCCGGCACGACGACGCCGCATCCGCACCTTTCGGACCGCACCCTCGCATACCTCGTCACACCTTCATTGCGTCTTAGCAGCCTGGGCGGAGGCTGCTAAGACGCAATGAGAGTGTGACGACGTATCTGAGTGTGCGGTGCGTGAATCGAGGCTGCGGCTCGCAACCTCAGTACCTAGGAGGGACGATCAGGTATGTCCGCGTCCGAGTCACCCCACCCTGGGCCCGGAGAACTGTCCGCTGCTGACCGGGCGATCCTCGACCTGTCGCGGCGACACCACCGCACTGCCGAGGCCCACGCCGAAGCCGTCCAGGCCGAACTCGGCCTGTCGGTGACCCGCTACTTCCAAGAACTCAACCGACTGCTCGACGACCCGGCAGCACTCGCGTACTCCCCGATCGTCGTCAAACGCATGCGGCGGCTCCGCGGACTAGGCCGATGACCAGAGCGGATGGCGGGATTCGAACCCACGTAGACGGTTTTGCAGACCGCTGCTTAGCCTCTCAGCCACACCCGCGTGCAACGCCTCCGACTCTGCTCGACACCACCGATCTCGTCCAGGGTTTCGCGCACCGGTGCGCGGATCTGGCAAATCCGGAACGATCTGCCGACCTGCGACGACACCCGGTGTGATCGATTCGCAACCCCATTTCCCTTGAAACGGATGTGGTTCATGTTGTCTACTGTGGCTATTGTGACTACAAAGAATGAGTTCCGTTCCGCTTCACGTCGACCGACGTGGCGCCTTCGCGCCGCCGCATCGGTAGGCGCCGTCACCGTCGCCGCCACGTTGGCAACGGTCGCTCCCGGGCAGGCCACGGCCGAACCGACGATCGGCGAACTCATGGACAGCGCGGGAAACGTACTGCAGGAACTGCCGATCGACCCGAACGGCTCCAGCGATCTGACCTCGTTGTTCGATCTGCTCACCCCTGCGAAGCCCGGCACCCCGAACACGCCGACCACCGAGCGACGCACTTCGTGCACCCAGGTGACGCAGATCGGCGACTCCACGTCTGTCGGCGTCGACAGCGCGTCCAAGGTAGCTGCACCCGCAGATCGTCTCACCGCCCAATACGAGCGCGTCGGCGTCAAGAACGTCACCCTCGACGCGGGCGGCGGGCGCTCCATCGTCGAGAAGGTCGACGGTGAGCCCAACGGACTCGACGCCGTCGACACCGCGCTGGCCCGTGGCGACCGCGGATGTTGGGTGATCGCGTTGGGCATCAACGACGCCGCCAACATCGCGAAGGGCTCGAAGGTCACCGCCGACGAGCGGATCGACCGCATGATGAAGAAGCTCACGGACCAGAACGTGCTGTGGCCGACTGTGATGACGAACGATCCGAGCAACTCGGCGTACGCGAAGAAGAACATGACGGCGTTCAACGACGCCCTCGAGCGCGCCGCTGACCGCTACCCGAACCTGAAGGTCTACGACTTCGCCGCCGAAGCCCAGCCCACCTGGTACGCCGACGACGGAATCCACTTCAACGCCACCGGTGCGACACAGCGCAACCGCCTCTTCGCGACAGCACTGGCCACCGCGTTCCGCGACTGAGTCAGCGCAGCACGATTCAGCTGCGGGCGGTGAATGCCGCCGTCCAAGTGTCCTCGGTGCGCGCCTCGCCGGGGCCCACCATGGAGGAATGCCGAATCAATCCGTCACGACCGACGAGAAAAGTGCCGCGGTTGGAGTATCCGCGCTGCTCGTCGAGCACGCCGTAACTGCGCGCGACCTCGCCGTGCGGCCAGAAGTCCGACAAGATCGGGAACAGATACCCCTGCGCCGACGACCAGACCTTATGCGTCGGCGGCGGGCCGACCGACACTGCGACGGTCGTCAAAGTGTCGTCGGAGAACCGCGGAAGATTGTCGCGGATGTGCCCGAGTTCGCCTTCGCAGGTTCCGGTGAACGCAAGCGGGAAGAAGACGGCGAGAACGTCGCCGTGTTCACGTAGGCCCGAGAGCGAGACCCGTCGATTGTTCTGGTCGCGCAACTCGAAATCCGGCGCGACCGACCCCACCGGAATGGGGCCGGCGACAGCGGTGCCGGAACTTGTCATGCCTTCTTGCCCGACCGAGCCTTCGGTGTCACCAGTCGTGCGCCGGACCAGTCGTCCAGATTCACGATGGATGTCTGTGTCAGACCTGCGGTCGGTGCGGCTTCAGCGATGACAGCTGGATCGACGTGACCGTCGAGACCGGTTTTCGGCGACAGAACCCAGACGTATCCGCCTTCGGCCAACGGACCGATGGCGTCCATCAGCTCGTCGACCAGGTCTCCGTCGTCGTCACGCCACCACAGGATCACTGCGTCGACGACGTCGATAGCGTCCTCGTCGAGCATCTCTGCGTCGATTGCGTCTTCGATGTCGGCCCTCAGGTCGTCATCGGTGTCTTCGTCCCAACCACGCTCTTGAATCACCATTCCGTTGGTGAATCCGAGCTTGCTCGCCTTGTCGTCTGTGGCGGCTACCACCGCGTGAGTCCTCCCGATCGCTGTTCTGATTCCACGTCCGCCGAAGCGAGACGTAAGGCAAGCGTAGAGGGTTCGGCCGGTATTCGACAGCAGACACCCATGTCCGGGACCAAGTATCTGCTTCCGGCGATCACTGCGTCGGCAGGTATTCGGCACACCCGTCGAGCGCCGCGCTCCGCTTGTCGTCCCACTCGTCGGAGGCGCGATTGAGGCCGGCACGCTGCTTGCGCCCGATCCGCTCGGCGAGCTTCTCTGAACTGTCGACGAACTCCGAGACGTCATCGACGAGGTCGGTCGGCGTCGCAGGCGAGACGGCCTTTCGGACGACGTCGGCGCCGGTCTCGAGAGTCTCGACCGCCCAGCGATCCTCTGATCCGACACTCTCGTACGACTGCGTCTTGTTGAGTTGCTTCATGAAGGTGTTGTAGTCACGGACCATCACACCCGCCGACGTGATCACTTGGCGGCACACTTGAATCGCGGCCACCCGCTCCACGTCGGATCGCTCCGCAGACGGCGCGCCCGCCGACACGTCCGACACCGACTCGGCCGACGCCGGCACGGTCGAGGAATCGTCGGAGCACCCCGTGATCAGCATCGCGGCCGCTAGCAACGCCACCCCGACGACGGCTGATCGAACGCCTTTCATGCGACTCCCCCTGGCGTAGACACGAATGGTTTGAGGTTACCGCAGAGTAGAACGTGTGACTCGGCACATCGTTCTCCGAGCACCGTGATTTGAGGCACCATGGAACCGAGAGTGCGCAAGAATCCTTGAGTACTCCAAACGAATTCGACCGTCACCACCCCGACGGCCATGTGAGATGTGCACCGCAGACCATCACGGTGCGCTAGAGGAAGATTGGTGGATAAGTGACTGACCTGACCACGAGCACACCGAGCACCGGAGCGCGGTCGAGCCGCGTCAAGGTGATCCGCGACGGTGTGGCGTCCTACCTCGCCGACAGCGACCCTTCGGAGACCGACGAGTGGCTCGAATCGTTCGACGCGATGCTGAGTAACGCGGGCCCCGAACGCGCGAGATATCTGATGCTCCGCATGCTCGAGCGCGCCGACGACAAGCGTGTCGTCCTGCCGCAACTGACGTCGACCGACTACGTCAACACGATTCCCACGGATCTGGAACCCGAGTTCCCCGGCGACGAGGACATGGAGCGCCGCTTCCGCGCATACATCCGGTGGAACGCCGCGGTCATGGTCCACCGAGCCCAGCGACCGGGCATCGGCGTCGGCGGCCACATCTCGACGTACGCGTCGTCGGCGTCGCTCTACGAGGTCGGCTTCAACCACTTCTTCCGCGGTCTCGACCATCCGGGCGGCGGCGACCAGTTGTTCATCCAGGGCCACGCCTCCCCCGGCATCTACGCACGCGCGTTCCTCGAAGGCCGCATCGACGAGCACCGCATGGACGGATTTCGACAGGAGCACAGTCACGCGGGCCTGGGCGGCGGCCTCCCGTCGTACCCGCACCCGAGGCTGATGCCCGAGTTCTGGCAGTTCCCGACTGTGTCGATGGGCATCGGCCCGATGAATGCCATCTACCAGGCACGGTTCAATAAATACCTGCGGCTCAACGGCATCAAGGACACCTCCGAACAGCACGTGTGGGCATTCCTCGGCGACGGCGAGATGGACGAGCCGGAGTCGCGCGGACTCGCACAGGTCGCGGCGTCCGATCACCTCGATAACCTGACGTTCGTCGTCAACTGCAACCTGCAGCGCCTCGACGGCCCGGTTCGCGGAAACGGGAAGATCATCCAGGAACTGGAGTCGTTCTTCCGGGGTGCAGGCTGGAACGTCATCAAGGTCGTCTGGGGTCGCGAGTGGGACGACCTCCTGCAGGCCGACCAGGACGGCGCCTTGGTCAATTTGATGAACAAGACGTCCGACGGCGACTACCAGACCTACCGCGCCAACGACGGCGGCTTCATCCGCGACAACTTCTTCGGACGGGATCCCCGCACCAAGGAACTCGTCAAGGACTACACCGACCAGGACATCTGGAACCTCAAGCGCGGCGGCCACGACTACCGCAAGATCTTCGCCGCCTACCAGGCCGCGATGAATCACAAGGGACAGCCGACCGTCATCCTGGCGCACACGATCAAGGGCTACACGCTGGGCGAGCACTTCGAGGGACGCAATGCGACCCACCAGATGAAGAAGATGACCCTCGACGATCTGAAGGCGTTCCGCGATACGACGCGCGTTCCGATCTCGGACGCGCAACTCGAGTCCGACCCGTACCTGCCGCCGTATTACCACCCGGGCGTCGATTCGCCGGAGGCCCAATATCTGCTCGAGCGTCGGAGCACGCTCGGCGGATTCCTCCCGCGACGCCACATGACTCCGGAGCCGTTGCGGCCCGACACCACGCGCGCTCTCAAAGCGGTCGCCGGCGGCTCGGGCAAGCAGCAGGTCGCCACGACGATGGCACTGGTCCGCATCTTCAAGGAGTTGATGCGCGACAAGGAGATCGGCAAGCGGATCGTGCCGATCATCCCGGACGAAGCCCGCACGTTCGGCATGGACTCCTGGTTCCCGACATTGAAGATCTACAACCCGAACGGACAGCACTACCGGTCGGTCGACGCGGAACTGATGCTCGCGTACAAGGAGGCCGAGAACGGCCGAATCATGCACGAAGGCATCAATGAGGCTGGCTCCACCGCATGCTTCACCGCGGTGGGGACGTCGTACGCCACGCACAACGAGCCGATGATCCCGCTGTACATCTTCTATTCGATGTTCGGTTTCCAGCGGACCGGCGACGGACTGTGGGCCGCGGCCGACCAGATGGCCCACGGCTTCGTGATCGGTGCGACCGCAGGCCGCACAACGCTCACCGGTGAGGGCCTGCAGCATGCGGACGGCCACTCGCACCTGATCGCCGCAACCAACCCGGGCGTCGTCGCGTACGACCCGGCGTTCGGCTACGAACTCGCGCACATCGTCGACGACGGTCTGCGCCGCATGTACGGACTGGATCCGGAGAAGGTGTACTACTACATCACCGTCTACAACGAGCCGATCCACCAGCCGGCCGAGCCCGCAGACCTCGACGTCGCGGGTGTCCTGAAGGGCATCTACCTGCATCGTCCGGCCGAGGGCGACCACGACCAACGGGCAGGCATCCTCGCCTCCGGCATCACGATGAACGACGCGATCGAAGCGCAGCGCCTACTCGCAGCCGACTGGAACGTCGCTGCGGACGTGTACTCGGTGACCTCATGGAACGAGCTCGCGCGTGACGGAATCGCTTGTGACCGTGAGGAACTGCGCGAAGGCACAGTCCGGACGCCGTACGTCACCGAGGTGCTGAGCCAGCGCTCCGGCCCGTTCGTTGCGGCCTCGGACTACATGCGTGGCGTCCAGGAGCAGATCCGCGCGTACGTACCGGGCACCTACCTGACGCTCGGTGCAGACGGCTTCGGGTTCTCCGACACGCGATCGGCCGCTCGCCGGTACTTCAACATCGACGCGGCGTCGATCGCCGTCGGCGTGCTCGTCGCCCTGGCGCGGGACGGAAAGATCGATCGCTCCGTCGCCTCGGATGCCGCCACGAAGTACCAGATCACCGATCCGATGGCGGCCCCGGTGTCCACGGCCGACCCCGGCGTCGCCTGATCTGCAGTCGCGACCGACACGACGCCGTCACCGGGATCCGGTGGCGGCGTCGTACGTCCTGGCCGGGGTCCTACGCGGCGCTCGACCCTCGCAACGAGCCATCAGCGTTACATTGGTGACGTGTCCGACCAACCGCTGAAGTCCACCCGCGCAACCGACGTGTTCGCCGACAAAGGTGCGCACGTCCCGGCGCCGGCGACGGTGCACGATGCACTGCCCGATACGTTGTTGCGTCGAATGAAGCAGTACAGCGGCCGCTTGGCGACCGAAGCCGTGCACTCGATGTCCGACCAGCTCCCCTACTTCAGCGAGCTCGACGCAGCGCAGCGCGCGAGCGTCCAACTCGTCGTACAGACGGCCGTCGTCAACTTCGTCGAATGGATCCAGGACCCCGAGGGCAACGTGAAGTTCACGGTGCAGGCTTTCCAGGTGGTCCCCCAGGATCTGGCGCGCCGCATCACGCTGTTGCAGACCGTCGAGATGGTCCGCGTGGCAATGGAGTTCTTCGAGAAGTGGCTTCCGCTCCTCGCTCGCAACGACGCCCAACTGCGTGCGCTCACCGAGTCGGTGCTCCGATACGGCCGCGAGATCGGATTCGCGGCGGCAGCGATCTATGCCGCGGCCGCCGAATCGCGCGGGGCCTGGGACTCGCGGATGGAGGCGCTCGTCGTCGACGCCGTCGTCCGCGGCGACGACGACGCGCAACTCCTTTCCCGCGCGGCCGCGCTGAACTGGCCGAGCGACTCGCCTGCGACGGTGATCGTCGGAACGCCTCCGCCCGAGCAGAACGTGTCGGTGCCGATCGCCGTCCACACCACGGCGAAGCAGTACGACCGTGCGACGCTGTCCGTGGTGCAGGGCAGCACTCTCGTCGCCATCGTCGGCGGTTCACTGCGCCAGTCGGATCGATTCCTCACTGACCTCCTGGAACACTTCGCCGACGGGCCCGTCGTGATCGGGCCGACCACCGCGAACCTCACCGCCGCTCACGCGTCGGCTGTGGAAGCTCTCGCCGGCGTGCGCGCGGTGACCGGCTGGCAGAGCGCCCCGCGCCCGGTCTACAGCTCCGATCTGCTCCCCGAGCGCGCTTTGAGCGGCGACGCCGACGCCGTTCGAATGCTCATCGATTCGCTCGTCACTCCCCTCGGCGGCGACAACGACACCCTGATGGGCACCCTCGAGGCGTACCTCGATGCGGGCGGCTCCATCGAGTCGTGCGCGCGCAAGCTTTACATCCACCCCAATACTGTTCGATACCGACTAAAAAAAGTGACCGACGTCACGGGTCGTGATCCAGGTAACCCTCGGGACGCCTACATCCTTCGTGTGGCCCTGACCGTCGGTCGGTTGACTCATTTTCAGCAAGAATCGCATTAAACAGCCACGTGAGTCACATGCGTTACACATTGCGTGAGAAAGATCCGCACGTCCGGTACGTTTTTACCCAGGCGGTAACGGATAACGGGCCGATGACGATGAAGGTGCCACTCGTGACACTTTTGTAGGAAACCTACAAATTTCATGGCCAAGGTTCATACGACTCAACACCCACACGGAGGGCCTTAAGGGTGTTCGCTTAGTCACGTGCTTGCGATGCTTGCGCCCGGACAGGGCTCTCAGAAACCCGGAATGCTCGCCGAATGGCTTGAGCTTCCGGGAAACCGTGACCGTGTGGCCGCGTGGTCGGAGACGACTGGGCTCGACCTCGCGCGTCTCGGAACCACCGCTACGGCCGAGGAGATCACCGACACCGCGGTGACCCAGCCGCTCGTCGTCGTCGCCTCATTCCTCGCCTTCGACGAACTGACCCGTCGCAACGGCCCACTCCCCGCAGACACCGTCGTGGCAGGCCATTCGGTCGGCGAACTCGCGGCTGCAGCCATCACCGGCGTGATCACCCCGGACGAGGCGGTCCGCCTCGCGGGCATCCGCGGCAGCGAGATGGCCAAGGCCTGCGCGCTCGAGCCCACGACGATGGCCGCCGTCCTCGGTGGCGACGAGGCCGCCGTCCTCTTGCACCTCGCTGGACTCGACCTGGTGCCGGCCAACCGGAATGCCAAGGGGCAGATCGTCGCAGCCGGAACGGTCGACGCGATCGACGAGTTGGCCGCCAACCCGCCGGAGAAGGCCCGGGTCCGGAAGCTCGCCGTCGCGGGCGCCTTCCACACCGAGTTCATGGCTCCCGCGCAGGAGGCGGTCGCTGCTGCTGCCGCCGAGATCGCCCCCGCCGATCCGACGCACACCCTGCTGTCGAACGCGGACGGAGAGCCCGTCGGCGACGGAGCCCTCGCCCTCAAGAAGCTCGTCACCCAGGTCACCAGCCCCGTACGGTGGGACCTCTGTTCGCAGACGATGCTCGCAACCGGCACCGATGCGATCGTCGAACTCGCCCCGGCCGGAACCCTCGTCGGTATCGCCAGGCGCGAACTCAAGGGCGTGCCCTCGCGCGCCGTCAACGTCCCCGCAGATCTGGAGGACGTCCCAGGACTTGGATAGCGGTCGGGTAACCCCCGGCCACCGGAGAGTCGATCATCGACTTGTCCAGCAGCGAACCCGCTGATCTCCGGAAACACGCAAAGCAACACGAACTAGAAGGGAGCCACACAGTGGCTGCAACTCAGGAACAGCTCGTCGCCGGCATCGCCGAGATCATCGAAGAGGTCACCGGTATCGAGCCGTCGGAGGTCACCCTCGACAAGTCCTTCGTCGACGACCTGGACATCGACTCGCTGTCGATGGTCGAGATCGCCGTTCAGGTCGAGGACAAGTACGGCGTCAAGGTTCCCGATGAGGACCTCGCCGGACTGCGCACCGTCGGTGACACCGTCGCCTACGTCCAGAAGCTCGAGGCCGAGAACCCGGACACCGCTGCTGCTATCGCCGCCCAGATCGAGGCGAGCCAGTCCTGATGACTGAGCTGCGTGACTTTTCCACTCGCGGTGGGGAGTTCCCCAGCGTCGTGGTGACCTCTATGGTCGCCACGACGTCACTGGGCGCCGACCTGGACACGACCTGGGAAAATCTCGTCGCCGGTAAGTCCGGCATCCGCGAGCTCACCGACGAGTACGTCAGCAAGTACAACTTGCCGGTTCGTATCGGCGGCAAGCTCGTCGAGGATCCCACCCAGGAGGTCACCCGCATCGAGGCGCGCCGCATGGCGTACGTCGAGCGGGTCTCCCACATCATGAGCAAGCGTCTGTGGGCGCAGGCGGGTGAGCCGGAGGTCGATCGCGACCGTCTGGCCGTCGTGCTCGGCACCGGGATGGGCGGGGCCGACGCGATGATCGACGCCGACAACGCCATCAAGACGACCGGCAACTACCGCAAGGTGTCGCCGCTCGCGGTGTCGATGACGATGCCGAACGGCCCCGCGGCCGTCGCAGGCCTCAACGTCGGTGCACGCGCAGGTGTCATCACTCCGGTCTCTGCCTGCTCGTCGGGCGCCGAGGCCATCGCTCACGCCTGGCGGCACATCGTCTTCGGTGACGCCGACATGGTGGTGTGCGGCGGAGTCGAGGGACACATCGACGCGGTGCCGATCGCAGCGTTCTCGATGATGCGTGCCATGAGCACCCGCAACGACGACCCGGCAGCGGCGTCGCGTCCGTTCGACAAGGCACGTGACGGCTTCGTCTTCGGTGAAGCCGCCGCCATGCTGATCATCGAGCGGGAGGACCACGCCAAGGCGCGCGGTGCTCACATCCACGCCCGACTTCTGGGCGCGGGCATCACGTCCGACGGCTTCCACCTGGTGGCTCCGGACCCGTCCGGTCAGGGCAATGCGCGGGCGATGACTCGCGCACTGCAGACCGCCGGGCTCGCGAAGTCGGACATCACGCATGTGAACGCGCATGCGACGTCGACTCCGATCGGCGACACCGCCGAGTCGGAGGGCATCCAGGCGGCCGTGGGCAACCATGCGGCCATCTACGCGCCGAAGTCGGCGCTGGGACATTCGATCGGCGCCGTCGGTGCTCTCGAAGCGGTCCTGACGATCAAGTCGGTGGAGGAGTCTGTCATTCCGCCGACGCTGAATCTCGAAGAGCTCGACCCGGAGTGCGGCGACATCGACGTCGTGCACGGTGAGCCTCGACGCGGACAGATCGACTACGCGCTGAGCAACTCTTTCGGATTCGGAGGACACAACGTCGCATTGACGTTCGGTCGCTACTGATTCACCTCCCCCGCATAGGAGTAAACCGATGACCACACTGGCACCCATCCCCGGCCATGAGGAAGCGACGGATCCCCGTGACCCGCTGCTTCGGTTGACGACCTTCTTCGACGAGGGCACCGTCGAGCTGCTGCACCCCCGTGACAGATCGGGTGTGCTGGCGGCCGTCGGTGACGTCGACGGTGTCCGCACCGTCTCCTATTGCACTGATGGCACCGTGATGGGCGGTGCCATGGGGGTGGTCGGTTGCACTCACATCGTGAATGCGATCGACACCGCCATCGCCGAGCAGGCTCCGGTCGTCGGCATCTGGCATTCCGGCGGCGCCCGTCTGGCGGAGGGCGTCGAAGGCCTGCACGCGGTCGGCGGCGTCTTCGAGGCCATGGTCCGCGCATCCGGTTACGTTCCGCAGATCTCCGTGGTCGTCGGCTTCGCTGCCGGCGGAGCCGCGTACGGGCCCGCGCTCACCGACGTCGTCATCATGGCGCCCGAAGGCCGGGTCTTCGTGACCGGCCCGGACGTCGTGAAGTCGGTGACGGGCGAGAGCGTCAGCATGGAAGAACTAGGTGGCCCGCACACGCACGGCAAGCGCTCGGGCGTCAGCCACATCACCGCCGACTCCGAGACCGACGCCTACTGGCGTGCTCGCCGTCTCGTCGGCACCTTCTCGCGGCCGGGCGAGGTCGACCTGGCTCGCGCCGTGGCGGGCGACACCGATATCCGCGCTCTTCTGCCGAAGTCGAATCGCCGCGCCTACGACGTCCATCCGATCGTCGAGGCCGTTCTCGACACCCAGTTCGCCGAGGACGGTGTCACCGAGACCTCGACGTTCGAGGAGATGCAGGCCAAGTGGGCGCCGAACATCACGATCGGCCTCGGCCGACTCGGCGGTCGCTCGGTGGGCGTGATCGCCAACAACCCACTCCGGATGGGCGGCTGCCTGAACTCGGAGGCCGCTGAGAAGGCCTCCCGTTTCGTGCGCATGTGCGATGCGTTCGGCGTTCCGCTCGTCGTCCTGACGGACGTCCCCGGCTATCTCCCGGGCGTCGGCCAGGAATGGAACGGCGTCGTCCGACGCGGTGCGAAACTCCTGCACTCCTTCGCCGAGTGCTCGGTCCCGCGTGTCACGCTGGTGACTCGAAAGATCTACGGCGGCGCCTACATCGCCATGAACTCACGCGCGCTCGGCGCGACGGCCGTCTTCGCGTGGCCGGGTTCCGAGGTCGCCGTCATGGGCGCGAAGGCCGCTGTCGGCATTCTGCACAAGAAGGTGCTCGCCGCAGCCCCTGAGGACGAGCGCGAAGCTCTCCACGAACGTCTGGCCGTCGAGCACGAGCAGATCGCAGGCGGCGTGGGACGCGCGCAGTCGATCGGTGTCGTCGACGAGGTCATCGATCCGGCCACCACACGCAGCCGTATCGCCGAGGCGCTTGCTGCCGCCCCTGCGCGCCGTGGACGCCACAAGAACATCCCGCTGTAGCCCGAACCGCTCACTACAACGACGGCCGCTCACTTCGACGTCGTTCGCTCACCTCCCGAGATGAGCGAACGGCAGTGAAGTGAGCGGTCGTCGTTGTACGTCGCGAACATCTCGCCACAAATAGAACTAGCGCAACACGCACCTCACAAGGCATACTCTCTAACAGCAGTGTGCTATCCGATTCGACGCGGTGCCTTGGGGAAGACGTTCCTCGTCGAACCGGAGGTGAATGACCAGTGCGCAATCTCAATCAGTTTGCGGACCTGACGACAGGCGTGGTGTACATCCACGCCTCTCCCGTCGCGCTGTGCCCGCATGTGGAGTGGGCACTGTCGTCGACGCTGGACGCGCGCGCCGATCTCAAGTGGT
Source organism: Gordonia zhenghanii (assembly GCF_021738965.1). Taxonomy (GTDB): domain Bacteria; phylum Actinomycetota; class Actinomycetes; order Mycobacteriales; family Mycobacteriaceae; genus Gordonia; species Gordonia zhenghanii. The sequence continues at coordinate 244,118 of NZ_JAKKOQ010000008.1, forward strand.
CGGCGCAAGACGCCGAGCCCAGTCGTATGCGGGCGACGGTCGATTGGACCGGCCCCGTCGGGACTGCTGCACGGCTCGCGTCCGCGCTGCGCGAATGGCCGGGCCTGGCATACGAAGTCACCGAGAACGCCAGCGACGGCGTCGACGGCGAACGATTCAGCCATGTCCCCGGTCTCGGACTCTGGCGTGGTTCCACGGGTGCGAACGGTGACGTGATCATCGGCGAGATGCAGCTGCGGGCCATGATGGACAACCAGCCCGACAGCGCGGGCCTGGCTGCCGAGCTCGACACAGTCCTCGGCACCGCGTGGGACGAGGCGCTGGAGACCTACCGGATGGGCGGCGCTGGAGCCGAAGTCACCTGGCTGCGCCAGCGCGTCGGCTGATCACTCCCGGACGTCCACCAACGGTTCGTCTCGTTCGGCACGGAGGATGTGGACGATCCGGGACCCCACCGACTCGACGGTGAGCAGGACCGCGCACACGACAGAGATCGTGCCCGGGACGAACACCAGCAGGTCGTCGATCCGATCCCAGGCCGCTGGGCTCCACAACGCAACCCACGTCAGCAGCAACGCGATGACGGTCGACAGTTCGCCGAGGAACGTCAGTACGACGAATGTGAGCGCGGCCTTGCGGTGCCGCCGAACGGCTTTGCGGGAGAAGTGAAAGTTCGCGGCCAGTGCGAGCAGGAGCACCGCGAACAACGAGAGTAGAAGGCCGAGGTCATCGGCCGTCAGTGACCGCACGGCACCGTCCTAATCGGGTAATGATTCGAGTTCGTCCAGTATGCCCTGGTTGAACTCGCTCCACAGTGGCTTCGCCCACGCCCCGAACGGGCGGTCGGTCAGCACCACGCAGGCGGCGTGCCGGTCGGGATCGACCCACAGGAACGTCCCGGACTGGCCGAAGTGACCGAACGTCGACGCCGAGTGCGACGGCGCCGTCCAGTGCCGCGCTTTGGCGCCCTTGATCTCGGGTCCCAGACCCCAGTCGTTCGGACGGAACTTCCCGTAGCCGGGAACGAATCCGTCGATGTCGGGGAAATGGACGGTCCGCGCCGCACTCGCGGTCTGCGTGGACAACAGCGTCGAATCGAGGAGATCGGCCGCGAACCGCGCGAGATCGTCCACCGACGACCGCGCACCGTGGCCCGCCGACCCGGCCAGCACCGTCGACGTCATACCCAGCGGCTCGCACACCGCTTGGCGCAAATACTCGTCGAACGCGATTCCGGTCTCGGCGGCCACCAGATCGGCGAGCACCTCATATCCCCGACTCGAGTAGATCCGCTGCTCCCCCGGCGGCGCCTGAACCTCGTCGGCGTCGAAAGCGATCCCTGACGCGTGCGCCAGCAGATGCTCGACGCTCGCGCCGGGAGGCCCGGCCTGCGTCGAGAGACCGATCGCCTCTTCCTCCACGGCGAGGAGCACCGCGTGAGCGACGATCAGCTTGGTCACCGACGCGAGGTCGTACACGCGTGCGGTGTCGCCGAACGTGCCGGCGAGACCTCGTCCGGTGAGGAGCGCTCCGGCGACATTGTCGACGGGCCATTCGGACAGCGCTTCGAGAGCCTTCACACGTCCACCCTAAGCCCGACGCGCGGTCAGCCGACGCCGACGGTCTCACTCTCGGATGCCGACGGCTCGATGAGTCTCGACGGGTTGGACTTCAGGCCCTGCTCGACGCGGGTGATGTCGTCCTCGGCGAAACCGCAGGTGCGGGCCTCGGACTTCCACTGCTTGGTCAGACGTTCCTTGCCGGCCTCTTGCGCTGCGTCGATCGTGCCGTCGTAGATCGTGTTGTCCGCCGACTCCTGGTTGACCGCCGACACCTTGTCGCAGACGTGGTAGACCTTGCCCGACTTGGTCCAGTAGACCGGCGCGTCGGCGTCTCCGTCGTGCAGCAGGGTGATGACGTTCTGGTCCTCGGTGTACTTCTCCACCGAAGGCGGGTCGAAGTCAGCACTGGCGATGCCGACGACGACAGCCACCACCGCGGCGACGCCGCCGAGTATGCCCTTCTGCTTGCCGTCGAGATTCTTGTCCATCAGGACGAACACGATCAGTGGTAGGAAGGCCAGGACGGTGATGATCACACCGAGCTGGTTCTGCACGAAGAACCGGACCTTGTCTTCTTCAGACGCCGGGTCGAGCTTGTTCGCCTTCTTCCAGAGGAGGGACCCGATCACCGTCAGCACGCCGATGCCGACGATCAGACCGATCACGGTCCACATCCGCGCGTTGTCGAACTCCTTGTCGGGGACCAATGCCCACACGATGGTGAAGACCTCGAGCGCGATCGCCAGAGCCCACAGCACGCCTGCGACGACGCGCAGCTTCAGCGCCTTCGACTCGGCCTCCGGCGTCGCCGCCCACTTCTGTCCGGTTGCTGTCGCCCCACTGTCCTTGCGCGCCTTGCTCTTCGGGGTCTTCGCCGAAACGCTGACCCTCTGCTTTCCTGCCACGTGACGGGCCCTTTCTCGAATGATCGCGAACAGCGTAAACCACCCGGATCGCTTCCGAGACGGCCCTACCCACGAAGAGAGCCGCCGACCGGTGGTCGGCGGCTCTCGATCGGGTCGTACGACCCTCTCAGAAGATCAGTGATCCGCGTCGGTGTACCGGATGACGCCGCGGATGTTGCGGCCCTCCAGCATGTCCGTGTAGCCCTCGTTGATCTGGTCGAGGGTGTACTCGCGGGTGATCATGTCGGCGATGTTGAGCTTGCCGATCTTGTACATCGACAGCAGGTTCGGGATGTCGAGCTTCGGGTTCGCGCCGCCGAAGATGGAGCCCTGCAGGTTCTTCTGCAGCAGGGTCAGCATGGACAGGTTCAACGTCACCTGGTTCTCCATCATGTTGCCCATGCCGGTGAGAACGCAGGTGCCGTTCTTGGCGGTGATCGACAGCCACGTGTCGACGTCCTTGCCGAGCACCTCGCCGACCGTGACGATTACCTTCTGGCACATGCCCCACTCGGTGGCGTTGCCGATCTCGTTCATGGCCTCTTCGACGGAGGCGAATGCGTGGGTCGCACCGAACTTGAGCGCCTGTTCGCGCTTCCATTCGACGGGGTCGATCGCGAACACGTTGCGGGCACCCGCGATGACCGCGCCCTGCAATGCAGCGGTGCCGACGCCGCCGACGCCGATGATCGCGACGTCTTCACCCGGGCGGACGTCGCCGCTGCGGGTAGACGAGCCGTAACCGGTGGGGATTCCACAGCCGCAGAGGGCGGCGATCTCGAACGGAATGTCCTTGTCGATCTTCACCGCGGACGCCTCGTGGACCACCATGTACGGCGAGAAGGTCCCCAGGAGCGTCATCGGGTAGACGTCCTCTCCGGCCGCAGTGTGAATGCGGAAGGTGTGGTCGGAGACCGCTTCACCCTGCAGGAGCATGGCGCCGAAGTCGCAGAGGTTGGCGACGCCTGCCTTACAGGACTTGCACTTGCCGCAGGACGGGATGAACGACAGGACTACGTGGTCGCCCACCTCGAAGTCAGTGACGCCTTCACCGAGTTCTTCGATGACGCCTGCGCCCTCGTGTCCGCCGAGGATAGGAAATCCACCCATCGGGATCCCACCGGTCATCAAATGGTGGTCCGAGTGGCACATGCCCGCGGCTTCCATCCGAATCTTGACCTCGTGGGCCTTCGGGTCGCCGATTTCGATCTCTTCGATCTTCCACGGCTGGTTCAGCTCCCGCAGGAGCGCACCCTTCGTCTTCACTCTCAACCTCGCTTCGCCTGATTCGGCAATGTCAGATCACTGGGACGCGCAACTTCACGCTCCCCTGTGAGGGTAGTCACCTGAAACTAGAATTGGAACACGTTTCAACAACAATTCTAGAACGTGTTCCAATTCTGTCCAAGTCGATCAGCTGCCCGGCGCCGGGTCAGCCCTTGAGCGCCTCGTCCTTGCTGCCGTACTCGGCGCGCAGCGTCGGCTTGACGACTTTGCCGCCGGCATTGCGCGGCAGTTCCGACACCACGACGACGTCCTTCGGATGTTTGAACCGAGCCAGATTCTCGTTCAGGTACGGCTCCAAGTCCTCAATGGTCAGATCGTCGACGCCATCGGCGAGGACGACGACGGCCACCGGCACCTCGCCCCACTTCTCGTGAGCACGTCCGATGATCGCGGCCTCGCTGATGCTGGGATGCCCGAACAGGACGTTCTCCACCTCGGCGCAGTAGATGTTCTCACCGCCGGAGATGATCATGTCCTTGGCGCGATCGACGACGTAGAGGAATCCTTCCTCGTCCTCGCGGACGAGGTCTCCGGAGTGGAACCAGCCGCCGTGGAAGGCGTCGGCGGTCCCCTGCGGGTTCTGCCAGTAGCCGGACATCATGTTGGGGCCGCGGTAGACGATCTCGCCGATGTCGCCACGCTGCACGTCGTTCATCTCGGGGTCGACGATCCGCGCGGTGACACCCGGGACCACTCGGCCGATGGAGCCGATCTTGCGCAACGCGTCCTTACCCTCGAGGACGCAGGTGATCGGCGACATCTCGGTCTGACCGAAGACCGCGATGTTGATCGCGTCCGGGAACGTCTCGTTCATCGCGTTGAGGACGGTGTCCGACGCCGGTGCCGCACCCCACGAGATGACACGCAGGTTGAGCTTGCGCGGCTTGGCCTGCTGCGCGGCACACACTGCCTGCCACTGCGCGGGCACGAGGAAGATCGATGTGGTGCCCTCCCGTTCGAGGGTGTCGAGCATGTCGTTCGGGTCGAACGCGCCGAGCGGGTGGATCACCGAGAGCGCACCGATGTAGAACAACGGCGTCATCGCACCGAGGCCTGCGATGTGGAACATCGGGGCCACGCACGAACCGATGTCGTCGGCACTCGTGCTCAATGCCTGCAGCGTGTTCAAGCCCTGTGCCTGCAGGTTCTGATGGGTGAGCATGGCGCCCTTGGGCTTTCCCGTGGTGCCGGAGGTGTACATGATCAGCGCGACTGTGTCTTCCGGGATATCGGTCTCCGGCAGGTCGGACCCGTCTTCGGCGACGAGTGCCTCGTAGTCGAGGTGGTTCTCGTTCTGTGCGCCGCCGACGACGATCGTGTGATCGATGACGCCGGTGCTCGTGGAGACTGCGTCGGCGAGCGGCGCGAGCATCGTCTCGGTGACGATGATCTTCGCTCCCGAGTCCGAGACGAGGAAGCCGATCTCCGGCGGTGTCATGCGGATGTTGACCGGGACCGGGATCGCGCCGAGGAGGTTGGCGGCGAGGACGGCCTCGACGTATTCGCTGCGGTTGAGCATCAGGATGAGGATTCGGTCACCGAATGCGACGCCGCGGCGGTGCAGGGCGCCGGCGAGGGCGTGGGTGCGCTCATCGAGTTGGCGCCACGTCGTCGTCTCACCGAGAAACCGCAGAGCGCCGTTGTCCGGGGTCATCGTCGCGTGACGACGGACCTGGTTGTTCCAGTGATTGCGGCGCGAGCGCAACGGCTCGCTGTTCAGGGCGAAGCCCAGGTCGTGGGTCATCGGGTACTCCTCGGTGTTGTGCGCGGCGCGCGGAATCTTCTGGCGGGATCGGTAAGAGCGGTCAGCGGTCGCCGAATCCGGCGAGCGCTCGGTGAAACTCGGGCGACTGGAGCAGGCTCGTCTGTCCGGCGATCTCGCGGTGGATCGCGTCGTCGTAGCCGGCCAACGAGTGGGCGTCGAGAGCCTCCTTGGTGACGGCGAGCGCAGTCGGCGACTTGCGCAGCAGTCGGGACGTCGCACGGTCGACGAGGGCGCCGAGACCGTCTTCGTCATCAGCGACGGCGGTGAGCAGGCCCGCGGCGTAGGCCTCGCGGGCGGGCAGCTTCTCGCCCAGCAGTGCCATCGCGTTGGCACGGGCGCGGCCGAGGGACGCGGTGAACAGCGCGGTGGCTCCGCCGTCTGGCATCAACCCGATGTTGACGAAGGCGAGTAGGAAGTACGAGCGTGCCGTCGCGTAGACCAGATCGGCGGCCACGGCCAGCGACGCACCGATGCCGACGGCCGGGCCGTCGACCGCGGCGATCACCGGCACGCTCAGAGAACGCAGCGCACCGATGAGACGGGAGCCGCTCTCGATGATCGCGCGCGCCTGCGTCTCGTCGAAGCCACCGCCGGTAGCCGAGTCGGAGGCCATGCCAGCGACGTCGGCCCCGGCGCAGAATGCGCCGCCACGGCCGGAGATCACCACGACTCGAACGTCCGAGCGGTCGGCCCATTCGCCGCACAGTTCGATGATGCGGGCCGAGGCCGCACCGTCCAGGGCGTTCATCTGCGCGGGACGATCGATCTCGATGCGTGCCACACCGTCGTCATCGATGCCGTCACACACCCCGCCTACGTGCCGGGTCTCGCTGATCATCACACCTCGTATTCGGATACGTACCGTTTGCGAATTGCCAACACAGTACCATCGTCAGTGACCTAGGTCATGCGAATGTCTGTTAACTTATCAGCCCCATAAGTCTTCTTCACATGCAGTTATAGGATGTATCCTATTTACGCTGCATGTTTATAGCTCATTCGATAAGATGGCCGACTATGACTGCTCGGGTGCCATTGGCCAATAGCGCCGGCCGATCACGCACCCGTCCGACCGATCGACGCGAGGTCGTCTTACGAACCGCGTCCGACGTCTTCGGCGTGCACGGATATGCGGCCACCCGCCTCACCGACATCGCCGCCGAGGTCGGCATCTCCGCACCTGCCCTGTACCGCCACTTCTCGACCAAGTACGACTTGTTCGCCGCCGCTGTGGACCGGTTGTCCGCAGACGTCGACGCGGCGATCTCTGCGGTAGCCCGCCATGACGAACCACGACGCGAACTGGCTGCAGTGCTGGCAGCGTTCACCGAGACTGTGATGGAGCATCGCCGTGCCGGGAACCTGTACCGCTGGGAGCGGCGCGTCCTGGACGACGCGGACCGCACGCGCACGCGTGACGTCCGCATCGCCCTGCATCGCAGGCTGCGTTCGTTGATCGAGATCGCTCGGCCCGCCCTCGACCGTCCGACAGCCGACTTACTCGCTGTCGCCACCCTCTCGATCGCAGCGAGCCCGGCGACGCACCGAATCGCGATGGGTCGACGCGCCGCGGCCGAACTCGTCTCGACCGCTGCGGTCGCGCTCATCGACGTCGAGTTTCCCGATCCCTCACCGACGCCCGCGCAGCTACCCGGACTGGCCCCGACCGGTCGCCGCGAGTCGATCCTCGCCGCCGCCGTGTCGTTGTTCGCGCAGCGGGGCTTCCATGAGGTGACGGTCGAAGACATCGGTGCGGCGGTCGGACTCCCCGCGTCCGGTGTGTACCGCCATTTCGAATCGAAAGGGGCGATCCTCGCCGCAGCACTGTGGCGGACCGCCGACCGGACGACCGACGCGGTCGCCGTCGCACTGTCGCAGGCGCAGACTCCGCGGGAAGCGCTAGCCTCTTTGACCGGTCGATACAGCGAGCTGTGCGTCGACGACCCCGACATCATGGCCGTCTACTTGTCAGGAACGGGGGCACTCGACGACGACGAGCTGCGGGCATTGCGGCGTCAACAGCGGACGACGGTGGACGAATGGGCCACGTGGGTAGTGCGTGCACGTCCTGAACTGACGAGTGCGGCCGCACGCTATCTGGTGCACGCGAGCCTCAACCTCGCCAGCGATCTGGTCACCGGCCGACCCGGTGTCGACGCGCCGACCGTCGCTGCGGTGTCGGCCGCGACCCTTCTCGGCGACAGCGACACGAGCACTGGCTCTGAGAAGACCGCGAAGCGAGGTCTCGACTCCGCTCGACCGGCGGGAAGCTAGACCACTTCGAAGTCGGAGACGAGCCACTTTCCGTCGTCCTGAGTGAGAGTGATCTTCACCCGCGACTCGTAGGCTCCGCTCCCTTCACCGAGTGCAGGTGCCTGAGGACTGGTCACCGTGTTGTCGAGTGCGACGAGCACGACGGCCTCGCCGTCGTCGATCGACACGATGCCTGCCGTCTCGGCACTCCCCTTCGACGACGCGTGGGCGGCGTCGTTCGCTGCGCGGGCCTGCTGTGACGACTTGATATAGGTGTCGGCGAACTCTGGCGTGGAGATGGCGCGGATCCGCCGATCGAGGTCGTCGTACTTCCCTGTCTCGTACGTCAACATCTGGGCCGCATACGATTTCGCGTCTCGCACTGCGCCCGCGCCGTCCAAGTCGTCAGCGTCGTCGGAGCTCGATCCAAACGCCAGGTAGGCGAACACTGCGGCGGCCACCGCGAGGACGACGACCGCTGCGATGAGCGACGGGACCAACGCTCCCGATCGTGCGGATCCGATGGCCGCCGGCGCGCCCGTCTGTGGTTCATCCGTCCCGTGCTCACCCGACTCATCCGGCTTCGGCGTCTTCTTCTCCGACTTCCGATCGGCCTCGGCACGGATCTTTGCGCGCTCGGCCCGGTTCTTAGCCAGGAAGTCGTCGCCGTCGTGTGAGGTCGGGTCGTCGCCGGAGGTGGAGGACATGCGCCCCAATGTAGCGGTTACGGCGGGTGCCACATGTGGACCGGAGGTGTTCACCGCACCCGAGCCGAGGGCGGAGTACGCTGACTCGCACCCCTCGGTCCAGGCGTTTTGCGCCCGCCGCGATCGATGGGCTAGAGTTTCAAATCGGTTCGGAAAGAGCAATCCCCCATAGCTCAACGGCAGAGCACTCGACTGTTAATCGAGCGGTTATTGGTTCGAATCCAATTGGGGGAGCAAGAAAACCCGCTGGTGACAGCGGGTTTTTTGCGTTATCACCACAGAGTTCAGGACACGGGCTCAGTGATCGCGCACGGCCACCTGCCGCTCCCCGCGGTCAACTGTTCGAGCGAAACCGTGCGACCACACATAAATCCGCAGGTCATCACCGTCTTTCCCGCCTAACATCCGGAGGGTAGAACACTCCCTCGAATAAGAAGGCCGGCGCCGCCATGAGGCTCACCCGTATTCGCACAGTCGCCGCCGCTGCCCTGGCCGTCGTCACGCTGTGGGCCGTCGCAGCGTGCGGGTCGACTGACAGCGAAGCGAGCCGTCCAGAGACCGTGACGGTCACGAACACGGCGACCGAGACCGAGACGGTCACCGCCGCAGCAGGCACGTCGACGACCGTCGAGGAGGCCGCGACCACCACGGATGCGACCACCACCGATGCGACCACGACTCGAGACCAGGCGACGACTCGGCCCCAGACCACCCAGGCCACCGCAGCGGACTCGATGACCGCCTCCCAACGGAACGCGGTCGCAAAGGGCCGTGATTATCTGTCGATGTCCGGGTTCTCTCGACAAGGCCTGATCGATCAATTGGCGTACGAGGGCTTCAGCACGACCGATGCGAGTTTCGCCGTCGACTATCTCGGCCCCGACTGGACGGCGCAGGCGACCAAGAAGGCCGCCGAATACATGGCGATGAGCGCGTTCTCCGAGCAGGGCCTCATCGATCAGCTCGTCTACGAGGGCTTCACGCAGTCCCAGGCATCCGTAGGCGCAGCGAGCCAGTTCTGAGCCTGCCAACATGCACCCCCTGCCCTGCTATTCGTTCTCCCGCATGAAATTCATTCGACACTCCACCGTCGCGGGCCTACCCTGGGCTGCGTGTCCGACCGAGTAACGGGAGCCGATGGCGCGCACAGCGCCGCTTCCAGATGACCGCGCCCCGCAGCCGATCCAGTGCGATCGGCCGCTGACGCACACCCTCATCACTCTTCTGACACGAGAAGGTCATCTCTTCATGCGCACTCCCACTCAAAAGCAGATCCTGTCCGCGTTCCGCGGCGCCACCAAAAGCGAGATCGCCAAGGTCACGTTCCCGTTCGACTTCAATGACGTCGACTTCGACCGCCTCGAGTTCTACGGGTGGCGCGACCGCAAGATCCCGCGTCGGGCATATCTCGTCGTCGAGCACGGCGAAGAGCTCGTCGCGTTGATCCTGAACCGCGGCGAAGCGAAACCCCGGCGTCGCGCCATGTGCGCGTGGTGCCGGGACGTCGAGCTCTCGACCGATGCGATCCTCTACTCGGTGCGCCGGGCCGGTCCTCGCGGACGACGCGGCGACACCATCGGCATGCTGGTCTGCGAAGACCTCGGCTGCCCGAAACGTGCGCGGAAGCTCCCGCCCGCCTATCACAAGGGCACCGATCTCGATGCGATCCGTTCCATGCAGATCGAGAATATGTCGCACCGAGTCCAGACTTTCGTGGCCGAGGTCCTCTCGACCGACGAATGACGCCTGACGGGATACGAGTGAGTCGAAAGACCCTCGTATCCCCCCAGGGGGTTGTGAGACGATGGTGGGACATCGAGAGGAGTCCCCATGTCCGGATTCACCATGTCCACCGTCGTCCCCACCCCGTATGAGCAGGCCGTCGCCGACGTTCGCTCAGCGCTCGCCGATGCCGGGTTCGGCGTTCTCACCGAGATCGACATCAAGGCCACGCTCAAGACCAAGCTGGACGTCGACGTCGACCCGAAGATCATCCTCGGCGCCTGCCGTCCGCAACTCGCACACGCGGCGTTGACCGCCGACTCGCGCGTGGCCGCCCTGTTGCCGTGCAACGTCGTGGTCAGCGCGGACGGCGACGGCTCGTCGCTCATCGAGATCATGGATCCCGGCGTCATGGAAGAGTTCACCGGGACCGCCGAACTGGGGCCGATCGCCGACGACGCCCGCACGCGACTCACCGGGGTCCTCGACGCGCTGACGTCTGCAGAGTAGGCGTCGGCGTGCAGATTCCCGCAGACGACGTCAAACCGATCCTGACGCGGCTTCGACGCGCACACGGCCACCTTGCGACTGTGATCCGGATGCTCGACGAGGGCGCCGAATGCGAGGACGCTCTCACGCAGCTCGCCGCTGTCGACAAGGCTCTGCGCCGCAGCGGTTACGCACTGGTCGCGACCGGACTGGAGCACTGCCTGACCACAGAGGGTCCAGAGAACGTCGATCAGGACAAACTGGAGAGGCTGTTCTTGTCGTTCGCGTGAGGGTGGTCTGACGTATAGCGGATCGCTTCGCGTGCGGCACGTCTCCCGGCACGCGTCGCGCCGAGCGTGGAGGCGCTCCGCCCGTATCCGACGAGGTACAGTCCTGGCGCCTTCAGGACACTCACGTCGTCGTCGGCCATCAGGACGCCGCCGCTGCGTTCTCGCACCCCGAGCGGCGCGAGGTGACTCAGGGACGCGCGGAAGCCCGTGGCCCACAGGATCACGTCGACCGACTCGTGGGTTCCGTCGGCGAACTCGACGCCGTCGGACGTGAGCGCACGGAGCGGCCCCCGCGAGACGAGCACTCCCCGATCGATCGCGTCGAGGACCGACGGCGTCGTCGGCAGCCCCGTCTCGGCGACCACGCTGCGCGGCCGCAGACCCGCGCGAGTCCGGGCGGCCACGCGTTGCTCCACGCCGAGTCCGGCTTCGGTGTCGAAGGGGCAGTCGCGCCAGCGCGGCGGGGTCCGCGTCGACCACAGAGTGCCGACTCCGTACTCGTCGAGAAGCTGGACGAACTGGATGGCCGAGATGCCGCCCCCGACGACGAGCACTCGCCGTCCGACGAAATCACCAGGTTCTGTGAAGTCGCGGGTGGTGAGTTGCCTGCCGTCGAAGCGGCCGCGGTACCAGGGCACATACGGCTGATCCCACGTTCCAGTCCCGGAGACGACCGCCCCGGCCAGATACTCCCGCCTGCCACCGCCCGACCCTTCGGCGACGACACGGAACCGCGCCCCCTGCGCCTCGTCTGCTTCATCGTCGATCGACTCAACCGACCGCACGCGCCATGGCCGCTGAACGTCGAGCCCCTTCGCCTGCTCGTACCGCCCGTAGTAGCGCTTGACGACCTCACGAGCAGGCTCGTCGGGCGCCGCATCGCCGAGTGATGAATCGGGCAGGTCGTGCAGTCCGTTGACATGGTCGAACGTCAGCGCATCCCAGCGGTGGCTCCACGCCCCGCCTGCCGTCGGATTCGCATCGAGCACTTCGAGGTCGACGCCGGGCCGCAGGCCTGCGCGCGCGAGGAAGTACGCCGCGGACAGACCGGCCTGCCCCGCTCCGATGACGACGACCCGTCGACGTCGCGCACTCGGGTCCGCTGATGGATTCACATCGGTGACAACCCGCGGACACGCCTCGCGATTCCCCACAGTCTCGTCGATCACAATCGTTGCCTCACGTTTTGCACCCGTGCAATAATGCACTAGTGCAAGAAATTCAGGTAGGACTTCGGGAACGGCAACGCGCCGACACGCTGCTCCGTCTGCACGATGCGGCCATCGACCTCGTTCAAGAGAACGGCCTCACCGAGACGACGGTCAGCGCCATCGCCGACAAGGCAGGCGTCTCGCGTCGGACGTTCTTCAACTACTTCGCGTCCAAAGAGGACGCCGTCCTCGGTGCAGGCGAGCCGACCATTCCGGCCGACGCCGTCGACCGACTGTTCGACGGCCCCGACCGGCTCGACCGCGCGGTGCACCTCGTCTTCACGGTGGCATCGAGCGTCCGGCACGTACGGAATCGTCCCGCCGAGCGCCGCGAACTCGTCCTCGCGCACCCCGAACTCAGGGCTCGCAGCCAGCACCACGCCGTGGCTGCCCAAGAACTCCTGGCCAAGGCACTCGCCGAGCGCTACGACAGCGAGACGGCAGAGCGCGCTTCGGCCCTGCTCCTGCTGGCGACCGCAGTCATGCGCTTCGCCTACACCCGAAACCCCGACGTCATCGACAACCCGGACTCACCGACTGTGGCCGCTGCCATCGACGTTTTCAAGAACACGATCAAGGACCTCATATGACCTCCACTGATGCCGCTGCGGCCACGCCGCCTGGCACTGACGACAACCCGGCCGGGATGTCCAAGAAAAACGTCATCCTGCTGTTCATCGGCTTGATGATCACGATGCTCCTGGCCTCCCTCAACCAGACCGTCCTCTCCACTGCGTTGCCGACGATCGTCGGCGAGCTCAACGGCGTCGACCAGATGACCTGGGTCATCACCGCGTACATTCTCGCGATGACGATCGTGATGCCCGTCTACGGCCGCATCAGCGACCTGGTCGGACGCAAACCGGCCCTTCTGTTCGCGATCAGCGTGTTCATGGCCGGATCCATCGTCGGCGCGCTCGCAGGCAACATCCTGTGGCTGATCGTCGGCCGCGTCATCCAGGGCCTCGGCGGCGGCGGCCTCATGATTCTGGCTCAGGCGGCGATCGCCGACGTCGTCTCTCCTCGCGAACGCGGACGCTACATGGGATTCATGGGCGCGGTCTTCGCTGTCGCGTCGGTCGCCGGTCCACTACTCGGTGGCTGGCTCACTGAAGGACCCGGCTGGCGGTGGGCTTTCTGGATGAACATTCCGCTCGGCGCACTGGCCATCCTCGCCACCATCGCCTTCATGCGGCTACCGAAGCCCCAACACGAGAACCGTCCGAAGCTCGACTACCTGGGCATGGTGCTGATCGCGGCTTCGACGACGACGCTCGTCCTGATGTGCACCTGGGGCGGCCACACGTACGACTGGATGAGTCCGCAGATCATCGGCCTCGCCGTCGCGACCGTCATCCTCGCCGTCGCATTCGTGTTCGCCGAGAAGCGCGCGCAGATGCCGATCATTCCGATGCAGCTGTTCCGCAACCGCAACTTCACGCTCGTCACGATCGCCGCACTCATGGTCGGTATCGCGATGTTCGGCGCCATCGGCTACATGCCGACGTACATCCAGATGGTGACCGGCGTCGACGCCACCATCGCAGGTCTCTACATGACTCCGATGATGGGTGGTCTGTTGATCACCTCTGTCATCTCAGGACAGTTGATCTCCCGGCACGGTCGGTACAAGGTGTATCCGATGATCGGAGCCGTCGTCATCGGCATCGGTCTCGCACTCCTATCGACGATGCACCCGGCCACGCCGAACTGGCAGATGTGCATCTACCTGGGCATCTTCGGCATCGGCCTCGGCCTGATCATGCAGGTCCTCACGCTGATCGTCCAGAACGAGTTCCCCGGCGCATTCGTCGGCACCGCCACAGCTGCGAACAACTACTTCCGCCAGGTCGGTGCCACGTTGGGTTCGGCGATCGTCGGCTCCATCTTCGCCTCGCGACTCGTGGACCTGCTCAAGGAGAACCTCGGCGGCGCTGCAGACAAGCTCAGCAGTTCGGGCGGTGGGCAGAACAGCCTGACCCCCGCACTCGTCGACTCGCTCCCCGATGCGCTCCGGATCCCGATCGTCGAGTCGTACAACGACGCGCTCCTGCCGATCTTCCTGTTCTTCGTGCCGCTCGCGGCGATCGCGCTCATCGCACTGGTGTTCCTCGACGAGCGCGCGCTGTCGACCAAGGTCCGCGGCGAAGCCGAGGTCGAAGGCCTCGGCGAGGGCCAGGTCCTCCCCGAGCCGTTCGACGTCCCCGCTCGCGGCGACGAGAAGGTCTCGGTGGCGTCGACGGAGAGTGAGCACATTCGCCGCTGACCGAGCGGAGTCCCGCCCGCTGGCCGAGCGGAGTCCCTCCCCCGCCCGCCGGTCGAGCCCCACATGCCGGTCGAGCGGAGTCGAGACCCACCCGCTGATCGAGCCATCCCCCACATGCTGATCGAGCGGAGTCGAGATCTCGACTCCGCTCGATCGGCGTATAAGGGCTCGATCGACATGTGAGGGAAGCGATCTCGACTCCGCTCGATCGGCATATAGGGGCTCAATCAGCAAGCCCCACCCCTCACGCGACGGCGAGAGCGTCGACGGGCGTGACGGCGACGGCCCGTCGACTCGGCGGGAGTGACGCTGCGACGACCAGCGCCACGGTGCACGCCACGATCGCGACAAGTGCGGGCAGCGGCAGTCCGATCACGAATCCGTCTGTCATCGCACCGATCAGCGACTGCGCGCCGACCGAGCCGAACAGTATGCCGAGCACGAGTCCGAACACGACTGCGGTGCCGCTGAGCGCGACCGATTCGAGCGTGATCATCGACCGGATCTGCTTCGCCGTGAACCCCATCGCACGCAGCATCCCGATCTCCCGAGTCCGGCCGATCACGGTCAGCGACATCGTGGAGACGAATCCGACGGCTGCGATGACTGCCGAGATCGCGATCATGGCGATCAACACGCTCGACGTCACCGACAGAGTCTGCTCGGTCTGCCGAACCTCGTCCGCCGACATGCCTTCCCAGCTGTGCACTGACTCGGTGAGTGCCTGCATCCCACCTGCGATGGTCGTCACCAGCGTGACGCCGATCAGCAGCCCGATGGTCGACCGAGTGGTCCGTTGTGGGTCGCTGACAGCGTTCTTACGGGCGATCACCGCGGACGGCGAACTACCGGCCAGCCGGCCAGCCACCGAGACCAGACCGGGCACGATGCGTCCGGCGCCGAGCATGACGCCGACTCCGACTATCGCCGAGCCGAAGAAGGCGACGACGAACCCTGAAGTGCTCGCGTTCTCGCCCAGGTAGCACGCCGCGACGAGCAGCAACGCTCCCCCGGCGAGGACGACGACGGCGACGCAGTCCCGCAGCCACGATCGGACGACACGATCGGAATGGACCGCGCTCGCCGTCGCCAGTGCCGACCGTGATCCGATGAACGTCGCTCCGACCGCGGTACCGACTACCGCGAGCGCACCGACCAACACGAGCGGCGGAAGGACGTCGTAGTGTCCGCGCGGCAGCGTTCCACGGCCGACCAGGATCACGCGGAGGATCCACGAGGAGGCGACACCGACGACGACTCCCGCGACCGATCCGACGACTGCGACCTTCGCGACCGCGGTGACGAGTGAGTCGCGCAGTTGCCTGCTGCTCGCACCGACGAGCCGCAGCAGACCGAGTTCCTTGCGTCGTCCCGCGATCACCGTGTCGACACCGTTGCTGATCACGACACCCGACACGAACAACGCGATCATGATGAACACTCCCGCCACGATGTCGAGGAGCATTCCGGCGCCGCCGCCTTCGGTTGTCGCCGTCGTTTCGAGAATGCTCGACGCGCAGATCAACGTCGTCGCATACATGGCAGACAGTCCGCAGACGACGCCGATCGACGACAGTTCGCGCAGGGACCCCACCGTCAGGCGGGAACTCGTCGCCCTCATGCCGCCGCTCCCTGGAGGGTGATGAGCAGGTCAGAGATCTGCCGCGGATCCAGGCCGCGGTACTCGCCGACGATCGCTCCGTCGGCCAGCACCAGGATGCGGTCGGCGTACGACGCGGCGACCGGATCGTGGGTCACCATCGCGATTCCTTGACCGTATTCGCGAGCCGCGGTCGTCAACAGGGTCAGCACCTCACGACTGGTCCGGGTGTCCAGTGCGCCGGTCGGCTCGTCCGCCAAGATGATCGTCGGACGGCCGGCGAGCGCTCGGACGATGGCCACACGCTGTTGTTGTCCGCCCGAGAGCTCCGACGGCAGGTGGCCGAGCCGGTCGCGCAACCCGAGCGACGTCACAAGATGGCCGATCCAGGCTTCCTGCTCGGCATCGGGCCTACGCCCCGCGAGGACGAACGGTAGCCGAATGTTCTCATCGGCGGTCAGGGTCGGAACGAGGTTGAACGACTGGAAGATGAACCCGACGGTGGTGCGGCGAAGGATCGTTCGCGCGGTGTCACCGAGGCCGACGATCGGGTTGGCGCCCAACCAGATCTGACCGGCGGTGGCCTCGTCGAGTCCCGCCATGACGTTCATGAGTGTCGACTTGCCCGACCCGGACGGTCCCATGACCGCGGTGAACTCACGCCGGTTGATGTCGACGCTGACGTTGCGGAGCGCGTGGATGGGGTTGGCCGGGTCGCCGTAGGTCCGGGAGACGTTGCGGAGGGTGACTGCTGCGAGTGGGCCGGCAGCGGCGGCTGGTGCGTCGTTGAATCGTGTGCTGTTCATGCCACCAACGGTATGGCCCTGACCTGCACGAACACATCAGTCTGCGGGTTGGTTCGGCGTACCTCTCGAGATGTACGCCTGAGCCGGGTCAGACCAGTGCGTGCTCGTACGCGTACACCACGAGTTGTACGCGGTCGCGCAGACCGAGCTTGGCGAGGATCCGCGAGATGTGCGTCTTGACGGTGGCCTCCGACAAGTATTCGGCCGCGGCGATCTCTCCGTTCGACAGACCACGTGCCGCGCAGACGAGGATCTCGCGTTCTCGCGGCGTCAACTCGTCGTATTCGGGTCCGGGTTCGGCAGTCCGTCGAGTCCGGTGCCGTTCGAACAGTTGCCGGGTGGCCGAGGCGGCGACGACCTGATTGCCTTCGGCGACGGCACGCACCGCCGCGAGTAAGAGGTCCGGTTGCGCATCCTTCAAGACGAAGCCGCTCGCTCCCGCCTCGATGGCCGAGGCTGCGGCCTCGTCGACGTCGAAGGTCGTCAACACGAGGATGCGCGGGGCGTCCTCGCCCAACTCGCGCACGAGCGACGACGTCGCGGTGATTCCGTCCACTCCGGGCATCCGAACGTCCATCAAGATCACGTCGGGCCGCGCGGCCGAGACCATCGTGGTCAAGGCAAGCGCCGACGACTCCTGCGCGACCACCTCGATATCGGATTGGCTCTCGAGGATCATCGCAATTCCGCCGCGGAACAACGGCTGATCGTCGACGAGGGCGACTCGGATCATCGTGCGGGTCCTTCCGAATCGGGAACGGTCAGAACGACCAGCCATCCGTCCTGCGTACCGGTGCTCGACAGACGTCCGCCGACGTGGCCTGCACGCTCGGTCATACCGATGATGCCGTGGCGTGCACCTCCGGGTGCCAGCGGGTGGTCGGACACCGCGTTGCCGACGGTGAGGCGACAGCCTTCCGACCAGTCGTGGTGGACGGTGACCGCGTGCGTGAGATCGCCGTATTTCAAAGCGTTGGTCAGCGCTTCGGTGAGGACTGCGTGGGCCACCTTGACGGTGCCCGGCTCGGCGTCGTCCGCCGAACCGATCTCGTCCGCATCGATGCTCATGCCCGCGGCTCGCATGCGTGCGAACAGATGATCTCGGTCCGAGCGGCTGATCTCGCCTGCGCTGTCGGTGCTGCGGAGTTCTTCCAAGACGGTGCGCACGTCGGCGAGTGCGTCGCGGGCGGTGTCAGCGATGACTCCCAACGCGTCGCGCGCGGCATTCGGGTCGGCGTCGAGCGTGTACTTGGCGCCTTCGGCCTGCGCGACGACCACCGCGAGCGAATGCGCGACCACGTCGTGCATGTCGCGAGCCAGCCGAGACCGTTCGGACTGCTCGGCGTAGAGGTCGAGCACGCGACGACGTTCGAGTTCGGCGATCGTCTCACTCACCTCGGCGGCGGCGACGCTCCGCCGTTGGTGACTGACGAAGCCCGCCGTCCACCCGCCGACCACCACGACGGCAGTGAGGACCACTCCGAATGCCGTGCCCCACGCGACGGAGCCGCCCCCGAAGTCGATGTCTGCGTATGCGTGCGGGAGGGTCGCGCCCGCGACGATCGACCCGATCACGGCGACGACGAACGATCCTCGCCGGACCCGTCGGTCGGGGTGGGCTCCCGCAGTGAAGAACATGGGCGCGTACATCACCGACAGCGCGGTGACGTGCGTGGCCGCTACCTGCACGACTGCCGACGCGACCGCGGCCGTCATCATCACGCTGGGCGCCCAGCGGCGAACGGCCAGCGCGAGGGTGATGAGCCCGCCTGCCACGTACACCGAAGCACCGAGACCCGAGTTCGACACGACAACCACGAAGCCGACGAACGCCGCGACCACCAGGTCGAATGCGACCGCCGAGCGGCGCAGATCTGGCGCGGTCAACGGATCTCTCACGTGCCCCGTGTCGGGCTCGAACCGACGAATAACCGCTTTATGAGAGCGGGGCCTTAACCAACTTGGCTAACGGGGCGGTCCCAGATTACCGAGTGCCCCGACAGTCCGTTCGCCAGCCCCGCGCTTGCCCGAGTCACTTCTTGGACAGGGACATCGTCGCGAAGTCGCTGTCAGCACGTTTCTGCGTGTACCGGTACAGGCCGCCCACCAGCAGGGCGAAGACGATGACGCCGACGATCTGCGCCGAGTCGCCGTACCCTTCACCGAGGACCGACAGCGGAGCCTCGTCGCCGGTCGCTGCCACGATGCCCGCGAAGATCACGCCGTAGATGCTCTCGCCGACGATCAGACCGGTCGCCAAGAGGATGCCCAGGCGCTTCTTGCGTTCGCCGTCGACCTTGTCCCGTGCAGCCCACTTGTCGTAGTAACGGCCGATGAACGCGCCGATCGGGATGATCAGTGTCAACGACATCGGCAGGTACATGCCCATTCCGACCGCGAGCGGCGGCAGACGCAGACTCGACGTGCTGCGCTTGAGCACCTCGTCGACAGCGATGACGCCGCAGCCGATGAGCGCACCGACTCCCACGAGCGCCCAGTTCAGGTCGCCGCCGAAGACGCCCTTGGCCAGGGTCGACATCAGGTTGGCCTGCGGTGCGGACAGGCTGCCTTCGACGCCGTTGGCGTTGACGCCGCCGACGAACCCGAACGCATTGTTCATCAGGCTCAGGATCGGCGGGATGATCACCGCGCCGAAGAGCACACCGATGATCAGCGAGACCTGCTGCTTCCACGGGGTGGCGCCGACGAGTTGGCCGGTCTTGAGGTCCTGCAGGTTGTCGTTCGAGATGGTCGCGACACCGAAGACGACGGACGCGGTGAACAGCGTGTACGCGACGAGCGCATCGATCTCCGAGTCGTTGCTCACCGCACCGTGCGTCACCTTGATCAGCAGCGCCGCGCACAGCACAACGAGGATCCCGACGCCCGAGATGGGGCTGTTCGACGATCCGATCAGGCCAGCCATGTAGCCGCAGACTGCGGCGACGACGAGACCGATGACGAAGACGAAGGCGATGCTGACGGCGATGATGCCGCCGAGCGAGTCGGAGATGTGCGAGTCGGCGGCGAAGTCCCAGAGCAGCCATCCGATCGGGATCATGGCGATCACGACGGTCAACCCGACCCATTGGATCGGGATGTCGCGCTCGGTGATGTCGACCTGGTTGCCTGCCCGGCGATTCTTCGCGCTGGCCATCGCCGCGATGATGCCCTTGAGGATCGGGCCGATGACGGTGGCGAGCGTCCACACTGCGGCGACGGCGATCGCGCCCGCACCGACCATGCGGACCTCCTCGGAGAAGATCCGTTCGACGAGATCGAGCAACGACTCGTCTGCGCCCGGGCCGGAGCCCCACGTACGGACCGGAAGGATGATGAAGAACGAGATCACGAGGCCGACGAGCATCGCGATACCGACGGCAACGCCGACGAGGTGCCCGACACCGATGAGCGCGAGCGACAGGCTGCCGCTGACCATGGTGGCGCCGGACCCTGCCTTGAACGCCACGGAGGCTTCGGTCGCGAGGAGCTTGAGCGAGCCGAGGAGGGAGAACAGCGCCGCGCCCAGCGCGCCGACGACGATGGCACGCATCCCGCCGCGATTCTGATCGACGCCCTTCGAGTCGACGTCCGACTCGTGGTCGGTCGACGCCTCACCGACTTTGAGAACCTCGGCAGCGGCGACGCCTTCGGGATACGGCAGGTCCGATCCGGTGACGAGCGCACGTCGCAGCGGAATCGAGTACATCACGCCGAGGACGCCGCCGATCGCACAGACTGCCACTGTCGTCCAGTACGGGAAGCCGCTCCACCAGCCGATCATGATCAGCCCGGGCAGGACGAACACGATCGCCGACAGGGTGCCTGCCGCGGACGCGATCGTCTGGACGATGTTGTTCTCGATGATCGAATGGTCGCGGAAATATCGCAGCACAGACATCGAGATGACGGCGGCCGGAATGGCCGTGGCGAACGTCAGGCCGACTTTCAATCCCAGATAGACGTTCGCTGCGGTGAACACGAGTGTGATCAGTCCACCGAGGACGACGGCGCGAACGGTCAGTTCACGTGCCGTCGACCGTGCTGCAGTAGGTGCAGACAAAGTTCTTCTCCCAACGGGTCGCACTTCCTCGCCCGCACCGCTGTTGTCGGCACCGAACGAAACACGGTGTTACACGTTATTCCTATGCCCGCTCGTTCGAGTGAGAACCCCTGATGACGGCGGATTCTGGTGTAGCGGCGACGAGTTGATCGTCGCTCGGGCAGGACGGTGCGAAACGGACTTACCCGCCTGGGTTCGCCTACACGCCCGTCTCAAACGTCTGCTCGAGCAGGCTCCGTCGATACGCTTCGAGTGCGACGAGGTCACCGAATAGCGCGTTGTACCCGTCAGCGTCCCCGCCCGGCGACATCCGACGCAGCTTGGACTTGATGTCGGCGATCTGCGACCCGACCCACACCTCTTGGGAGCGGGCGAGCACGCTTGAGATGTAGCGCGAGATCTTGTCCTCCTCCACCGGCATCGGCTCCACCGCCAGTTCGGTGACGAGAGGTGTCGAAGCCTGATCGTCGACGGCTTGGATCACCGCGTCGACCCAGGTGGCGCCGCCGAGGCCGCTCGCGGTTCCGCCCGCAGCGGCGATGGCTTCCCGAAGTCGTCGGTACGACGGGTCGGAGAAGCACTCGCCCGGAAGGGAGTCGAACACCGTGCCCGCGATCGCCGGATACTGCAGCGCTGCCTTGAGCGCTTCCCGCTGCGCCCACAGGCGCGGATCGTTCGGCAGGGGGCGCGCAGTCGGCGGCGGCGACATCGCCTCGGGACGCATCCGACCACGAGTGCCTCGCCCGGCGGGACGTCCTCGACCCGACTTCGACATTCCCCTGACCCGGGACAGCACCTGACCGACGTCGTCCCAACCGACCCAGCCCGCGAGCTGGCGGGCGTACTCGTCGCGCAGTGCGACGTCCCGGATCCTCGACACCACCGGAACCGTGTCCCGCAGCGCGGCCACCCGACCCTCCGCGGTGTCGAGGTCGTGATTGCGCAGCAGTGCCTTGATCGCGAACTCGAACATCGGGATCCGGCGGGCGATGAGGTCGCGGACGGCGGCGTCACCCGACCGCTGTCGCAGATCGCACGGATCCATTCCGTCGGGTGCGACGGCCACGAACGTCTGGCCTGCGATCGACTGTTCGCCTTCGAAGGCCTTGAGCGCAGCGGCCTGGCCCGCGTCGTCGCCGTCGAACGTGTAGATCACTTCGCCGCGGAAGTAGGAGTCGTCCATCATGAGTCGACGGATCAATGCGAGATGATCTTCACCGAACGCGGTGCCACACGATGCGACGGCGGTGTGCACTCCGGCCACCTGCATCGCCATCACGTCGGTGTATCCCTCGACGATCACGACCTGGTGACTCTTGGCGATCGATTTCTTCGCGAGGTCGAGACCGAACAGCACCTGCGATTTCTTGTACAGCATGGTCTCGGGCGTGTTCATGTACTTGCCGAGTTGGTCGTCGTCGAAGAGCTTGCGAGCGCCGAATCCGATGACGTCGCCGCCCAGGTTTCGGATCGGCCACAGCAGTCGGCGATGGAATCGGTCGATGGGCCCTTTGCGGCCCATCTTCGACAAGCCTGCGGCCTCCAGTTCCGCGAACGCGAAGCCTTGGGACTGGAGCGCGCGCGTCATGGTGTCCCACCCCGCAGGCGCGTAGCCGCATCCGAAGGTCAGTGCGCTCGCCTCGTCGAACCCGCGTCCCGCGAGGAAGTCTCGGGCCGTCTGTGCCTCCGGGGTGCGAAGCTGTTCGGCGTAGTACCGCTGTGCGGCCGCGTTGACCGCGACGAGCCGGGCGCGGGTCCCACGATCTCGATTGATCGCCGCCCCGCCGCCCTCGTAGTTGATGCGGTAGCCGATCCGGTCGGCGAGCTGCTCGACGGCTTCGACGAAGCCGACGTGCTCCTGCTTCTGCAGGAACGAGTAGACGTCGCCGCCTTCGCCGCATCCGAAACAGTGGAAGTGGCCGTGGTTGGGGCGGACGTGGAACGACGGCGACTTCTCGTCGTGGAACGGGCACAGGCCCTTCATGCTGTCGGCGCCCGCGTTGCGGAGTGCGACGTAGTCGCCGATGACGTCTTCGATTCGCGTCTGTTCACGGATCGCCGTGATGTCGCTATCTGGGATACGTCCTGGCACGACACCCACTGTAGTCATTCGCCTCCACCCTCCCCGTTGCGGTCACTCGCTGCCGACGAACCTCGCCGCGGCAGCAGACCGCAGCGACTGGACGCCACTGGAAGATCGCACGTCAAAGGCGCGCGCCCCGTTCTGTCGGACCCTCGACCTATAGTTCCACCCAGATCGAACACATGAACGAACGAAGGAGTCAGGCATGTGTGAATTCGACCCCCGCTGCAGCGGGTCCGACGATCTGATCGGTCAGGCCCTCGCTCTGATCGCCCGAGGATCATGGGCGGTCACAGGCGTGTACGGCGACGAGACGTCGGCACCCGTCGCCTACACGTCTGGACTCACCGAACTCGGACGTCCCGAACTGGTGATCGCCGGTGTCGACCCCGAGCACGCAGGCCCCGTGCTCAACGAGGCCGCGGCCCGAGTGGTTTTGACACCGGGGTTCAGCTCGGGTTCGACGATCACGGACCTGCGATCGACGAACGGATATCCGCTGACCGCGATCGACGTGATCGACGCCTCGTCGATGCGCGTGACGTCGCTGCTGTTCGGACAGTCGTTCCAGGCCGTACAACTCGTCTGGCCCGACCGGGACGGACGTCTGCCCTGGGACCGTGGTTACGGACTCGCCCCCGACGAGCAGCCGCTGTACGGCGTGGCCACTCCCGCAGCAGGAGCCAGATGAGGTCGGCCCCGCTGCTCGGCCGCTCCTGCCGCCGGGCTACTTCTGCCGGACTGCGGCCAACGCGGCCGCCCGTACCGCCACTGCGTTCGCCATCAACAGGTCGGCCGACACCATGCCTGGGAAGTAATCGGCGAGCGCCGCCCACATAGCGCGACCCTCGTCGGTCAGACCGCCCTTCTTGAGGCAGTCGTTGGCCTGCAGTCTCGCGACGGCCGCAAAGGTCATCGACTGCATCGACAGCAACATCCACGGGCTGGTACCGGTGTCGACGCCTGCGAGCACTTCGTTGCGCGCGGAGATGAGGTCGTACATCTCCGGTGACGACCGTCGGACGTCCCGCAGCATCGTGTTGACGTGGCGCGGAGCCTCGACGCTCAGCGGATCGGCCATCCATTCCATCCGGTGATGGAACGCGTCGATCGTCGCGCTGGTCCGCATGTCTAGATCGAGCACCGGACCGGGGACGAGCCGGAAGTGCTCGAAGAGCATGTCGACCTGGTCGCGCCCCATCGACTCGACGGCCATCACGTTGCGGTCGAAGACGCCGGTCCTCGGATCACTCATCCGACCGGTCGCCAGCAGACGGAGCAACTCGTCGCCGCCGCGGGTCGTCAGATACGACTGGATCTCGTCACGGTCGGACGTCTTCGGATCGACGATCGCCGACATCGCGATGGTGCATCCGACATACGGGTTCGGATGTGACGTGCTCGCGCGGTCGCTCGGCGCGAACGGCCGTTCGGCGAGGCCGGACCGGATGAGCAGGGCCGGGATCCGACGCGGCGCGACCGGGCTGTCGCCGAGCGCGACGAGCGATGCGGTCGCGTCCGCGGTCAACACGTCGACCGACGGTGCCGGGCTCTCCGCGTCGGCGGCCTGTGCGGTGTCGAGCAGCATCCACGCGCCGGTCAAGTCGTCGACGGCGGGCGCCGAGGCGGACACAGCCGTGTTCGGCTGCTCTACTCCGCGCGTGAGCATCGCGATCGGCGCCTCGTCCGTCTCGCCGTCCGCGTCTTCGATGACCGCGACGATCGTGCCGCTCACCAGACGTCGCGCTGCGTCGGCGAGAGGCCTGGTTGCCAACGCGAACTCGGTGCCGGCACGTCCCTCGGACTCCCATTCCCGGACGATCTCGAAGTCGCCGTCGAGGAGAGCGAACGACACGTCGACGCCGCCGGGAACGTACACGGCCAGTCTTCTGTGATCGGTGGCGTCGACGTCGATCACCGGAAGCGCGGTCTGCCACGCGGACGGGACTCCCGCGCGTTCGAGTCGCACGAGTGCGTGCGGCGGACGCACCACCAGTTCTAGAGAGGCGTCGCCCGACCGGGTGGAGGTGATCTGTTCGACGTCGCTCGGGCCGAAGGTCAGTTTCGCGTCGTCGACGGCGAGGTCACCGTCTGCGGTCAGCTCGGTGACCGACTCGGCGAGTCCGTCGGCTGCGGGGAGCCGAACAGCTGGGTCGTGGGTTGCGCCGAGCCCTTCGACAATGACGGCCACGCGGCGTAAGTCCAGTGCGTACGAGTCGCTGACGACGATCTCGTAGGCTCCGACCAGCGGTGCGTCGACTCCGTCGAACGGGTCGGCCGATGTCACGAAGGCCTCGGACTCCCACGGATAGTCGACGAGCCAGTCGAGATCTCCGACCCGCCGGACCCGGACACGCCACCGCTTGTCGCCGTCGCCGTGGTGCGCAGGCAAGTCGACGAGGGGCCGCTCCCCGAACACCGGGTCGCCGTCCCTGGTCGTGATGCCGGGCAGCGGTTCGGGCAGTTCGATGCTCGGACTCTCCGCGGGCCGCACACGACGTGTCGTACCGGCCCGTCCGTCGCGGACCACCGTCAGTTCGCGGTGCCCCGCGAGGTCGAGAGTGCGCAGCAGCCACCCGTCCCATGGGCCGTTGCGCGTGTCTGTGACAGCGACCTTCTTGCGACCCGAACCGGTGAACTCGGCGTCTTTCGGTACAAGCGCCAAGACCTCGCCTGCGGGCAGAGTGCGGTGCCGGGACATGACGCGGCCGTCGGGTGCGAACAGGACGATCGGATCGCCCGGCAGGACGACCGGGATGGCCCTACGCGCACCGGTGTCGAGGTTGACGAGCACGCACTCGCGTAGCGCCGAAGTGACGGGTACGACGGCTGCCTCATCGGCGCCGGTCTGGACCTGTTCGGGAGCGTCACCTGCCCAGGCACGCCAGGTCGTGGGCTTCTCGTCCGACGGGATGACGACGTCGAGCGTGCCTTCGGCTGCGTCGTAACGCAGTTCCGGAAATCGGGCGATGCACAGCGCAGCCGCATCGTCGTCGCCGTCGAGGAACGGCTTGTCCGCCAACCGATCTCGCAGTGCGGACAGGATCGTCGGCGGCAAGTCGACGGCAGATTCGGTCAACGCATCCGCGGACCAGGTCGCTGGCTCGGCGATGCTTGCGACGAGGACGGCGCAGATCCGCGCGAGGAAGGTGACGGCGATGTCTGGGGCGTGATCGAGCAGTGCCCGGAACTCGGCGGGCAGTTGCCTGCGCCGGTGCGAGAATCCGGGTTCGGTCAGGTGGTCGAGGACGACGGTCCCCTGCGGCGCGCGACCGGCGGTCACATGCTGTTCGATGACGTCGACGAGCCCGCCGATGGCGTGCGCCGGGATGCCAGCGTGGAGTTCGAGCAACCACACCGGATCCCGATCGCGGAGTGCTTCGACGTCACGGAGCCCGATCGTCCGGAACATGTCGCCGGCAAAGCCGACGAGCGCGGCCTCGAACGACGGGTCGCGGTCCACTCCGATCGCGTCAGCGAACCCGTCCCAGAAGTCGGTGGCGCCGTCGCGGAGAGCGGCGTGCCCGACGAGGGCGGTCGCGATGAGTGCCGGATAGCCGGTGATGAGCGCGAAGTGCGCGCCCGCTGGCATCTGGGACATCAGCCTGCCGAGCTGTGAGTGCACTCGGCTGATCTCGTCGACTGTCGGATCGGTCTCGACGACGAGTTCGGCGTCGGTGTATCGATTGCGAATACAGTCTTCGAATTCGTTGTCCTGCAAGGTCGCCGAACCTGTCATGCGCGTTTGCTCACCACACCTCTTCTACTCGCGTCGCTGGGAGGTGCGGCGCGTCGTGAAGCACACAAGTTACCCCGCGACGGTTCCCCGTCTCGACCCCGGACGGCGACGCTGTGGGAAGGCTCACGCGGATGCTCGGATCTGGCAGACTCGAGGGCACTATGGACACCTTCTCGCGCGACGGCCTCACTTTCGACGTGATCGATTCCGGACCGTCCGACGGCGACCCGGTGATCCTCCTTCACGGCTTCCCGCAAACCGCGTCATCCTGGTCTCAGGTATCGGAACTATTGACGGCGCAGGGATTTCGGACGATCGCCCCGACGCAACGCGGGTACTCACCCCGAGCGCGCCCCCGTGGACGACGCTGTTACCGGACGAGTGAGCTGACCGCGGACATCGTCTCGCTGATCGAACAGCTCGACCAAGGCCCGGTCCACGTCGTCGGGCACGACTGGGGCGCGGTCGTGGCGTGGTCGTTGGCGTCCCGCAGACCGGAGCTGGTGCGGTCGTTGACGACGGTGTCGGTGCCTCATCCTGGTGCGTTCGCGCGGTCGATGACGCGCAGTCGTCAGGCGCTCATGTCTTGGTACATGTTCTTCTTCCAGCTTCCGTGGCTGCCGGAGTTCGCTATCACCCGCGCACGGTCGGTTCTGCCTACCGCATTGCAGCGCACCGGCATGGCACTCGACGAGGCACAGGCGGTCCAGCGCGAAGTCATCGACTCGGGCGCGTTGACCGGTGCTCTGAACTGGTATCGCGCCATGCTCCTCGACGGCCCCGGCGGCCTCGGCGCCAAGGTGTCGGCGCCGACGACCCACGTGTGGAGTTCCGGCGACACCGCGCTCTCCCGCTGCGGAGCCGAACTCACCCACGAGTACGTCACGGGCGACTTCCGCCTCGCGATCATCGACGGCGCCTCCCACTGGCTCCCCGATCAGCGTCCCGCCGACCTCGCCGCCCTCATTCTCGACCGCATTCGCTGACCCGTTCCGCCGGTCGGGCCACGTCTGCTGGTTGAGCCCTAGTTCGTTGGTCGGGTCCTAGTTCGTCGGTCGAGCCCTATTCGTTGGTCGAGCCCTAGTTCGTTGGTCGAGCCCTAGTTCGTTGGTCGAGCCCTAGTTCGTTGGTCGAGCGGAGTCGAGACCCCGACCACCTTCAGAACGCACGAAACAACGGGACCCGCCCCCACCGCTGGTCGAGCGGAGCGCCGTCCTGAGCGAGCGGAGCGAGTCGAAGGGTCGAGACCCCCACCAGCGATCTCGACTCCGCTCGATCAACGACAAGGACCGCTCGATCAACGACGGCACCGCTCAATCAGCGGTACCGCGAGTCGAAGGGTCGAGACCCCTACAACAGCACACCAGGGTTCAACAGCCCGTCGGGGTCGAGCGCGGATTTCAGAACAGCCGTGAGTTCCATGACGTCGTCGCCGACCTGGTCGCGGAGGAATCCCTTCTTCAACCGTCCGACGCCGTGCTCACCGGTGATGGTGCCGCCCAACGAGATCGCCAGACTCATGATCTGACCGAACGCGGCATTCGCGCGGGCGGTCTCGTCCGGATCGTTCGGGTCGTGGACGATCAGCGGGTGGGTATTGCCGTCGCCTGCGTGCGCGATCACTGCGATCATCACCCGGTTGTCGGCGGCGATCGCCTCGACGCCGTCGATCAGCGCGGGCAGCGACGGAAGCGGAACGCCGACGTCCTCGAGCAGAAGGGCGCCGAGCCGTTCCACAGCGGGGATCGCGACCCGTCGCGCCTGAGTGAACGCCTCCGACTCTGCCGGGTCCGACGTCGAGAACACTTCTCCCGCGCCGCATGCGGAGAACGCTTGCTCGATGAGTTCCACTTCGGCGACACCCGCGGGCCCCGGCGCGTCCGACTGCGCGACGAGCATTGCCCCGGCCTCTCGATCGAGACCCATCTTGAGCATGTCCTCGACGGCGTTGATCGATGCCGAGTCCATGAACTCGAGCATGGCGGGACGGATCTGCGAGGTGACGGCCAGTACTGCTTCCGATGCGGCGCGCACACTCGGGAACGATCCGACGACGGTGCTCGCGGATGCCTGTGGCGGCAGGAGTCGCAGCGTCACCTCGGTGACGATCCCGAGGAGGCCTTCGCTGCCGACGAACAGCTTCGTCAACGGCAGTCCAGCCGAGTCCTTGAGTTGCTTGCCGCCCAACCGGACCGCGCGGCCGTCGGCCAATACGACTTCCAGGCCGAGAACGTAGTCAGTGGTGACGCCGTATTTGACGCAGCAGAGTCCCCCCGCGTTGGTTGCGACGTTTCCGCCGATCGAGCAGATCTCAAACGACGACGGGTCCGGCGGGTACCAGAGCCCTTCCGCTGCTGCTGCCGCTTTGACCTCGGCGTTCAACATGCCCGGCTGCGAGACGGCGGTCCGGGTCGACGTGTCGATGCTCAGGTTTCGCATCTTCTCCGTCGAGATCGTGACGGCGCCGTCGACCGCTGTCGATCCGCCGGACAGACTCGTCCCCGTCCCCCGCGTGATGATCGGGACTTTGTGCTCGGCGCACCAGCGGACTGCGGTCTGCACGTCCTGGGTGGTGAGCGGTCGAACCAGAGCGAGTGGCGTGCCGGCATCCGGATCATTCGCTCTGTCGAAACGGTAGGCCCCGAGGATGTCGGGGTCGGTCACGACCATTCCTGGAGCGAGCGCAGCGGACAGGGTCGACAGGTCTGGACGCGTAGACATGCGCCCAACGGTATTCGTCACACAGTCGGCACGCGATGCTTCGCCTCACATTGCGACGGCCGCACGTGTGTTTGAATCGTTACCGAGTCCGGCCGGGGGGTCGGAAGTCAAACTCGAACGGAGTTCTGTCAACGTGAAGATGTTCAAACGAGTGCTGGTCGCGGTCGCCGCGGTCGCCACTACTGCGGCGCTGATGCCGAGCGCACCTGCTGACGCCGCGCCGCGTGCCACGGTCGGCGGTGGCTCGGGAATCATCCTTGCGGGCAACTCGCTGTGCACGATGACCGCGGTCGGCCATGATCGCACCGGCCGTCTCGTCGGCCTGACCGCCGCTCACTGCGGCGGCGTCGGCAACACCGTCCAAGCCGAGCGCAAGCGTTCCGCAGGCGTCATCGGGACCATCGCGACCCGGAGCGAGAAGCTCGACGTGGCGGTCATCGCGCTGAATCCTTCGCGCGTGAAGGCCGTCCGCCAGGTCGGCAAAGCCCGCATCTCGCGTGTCGGCGTCTACCCGAAGCCGTTCTCGAACGTGTGCAAGGCAGGCCGCACCACCGGGTTCACCTGCGGCCCGACACTTCTCGACGACGGTGACGCTTCACTGAACTACGTCTGCGCCGACCACGGCGACTCGGGCGGACCGATCATCGTCGGCGGCCGTCTCGTCGGCATGTTGAACGGCGCACTGCGCGTCGCAGGCGCGGGCACTCCGTCGATCCCGTGCGTTGACCCCGCCTTCCCGGTGTACAGCCCGATGATCGCTACCAAGATGACGGACATTCTGCGTCCCCTCAACCGGACCAGCATGGTCGGATCGGGTTTCCGCCCCATCTGATTCCTCACGCGAGACCAGTTGAGGCCCGGTGCATTTCATGATGCACCGGGCCTCAATCGTGTGTCGGGCCTACATTGTGCGTATGCAGGCCAAGAAGATCAGCACCAACATTCCGGTCGACGACATCGAGCAGGCGAAGTCGTTCTACCAGGACTTCCTCGGGCTGCAGACCGAAGAGTTCAACCTGGGTTGGGTGGCTCGCTTCACCGATGCCGAGTCCGGCGCACACGTGCAGCTCGTCACCGAGGACCGGACGGCTCCTGCTGACTCGGCTCTCTCGGTGCACGCCGACGACGTCGACGCCGCATACGCCGAGGCGCAGGAGCTCGGATACGAGATCGTCTATCCGCTCACCACCGAGGAGTGGGGTGTGCGGCGATTCTTCGTCCGAGCCCCGGACGGCACCCTGCTCAACATCGTCGCGCACCGCGACTGACCCGGCGGCCCACCCGCCACCACGCTGTCCGATCGGCCCGCGACTACGACTCTCGTGGGGTCACTCGTTACCCTGTCCCAGTGCAATTCGACGAGATCGTCGCCGTGCGGAAGTCCAGCGCGGCCTGGAGGCTGCTGCGCGCGGATAACGCGCCGCTCGTCTTGTCGTTCCTCGGCCGGGTGTTCGTCGACGACAACATCCGCGAGATCTCCGAGTCGGGTCTGATCAGTCTGCTCGACGACGAGTTGTACGGCCTCAACCAGCGACTGGGCGAAGGAACCTATCCGCGAGCGCCGAAGGCGTATCTCGACGAATGGGCGGCGCCGTCTGCCGGTTGGCTCCGCAAGTACTACGTCACCGACAGCGACGAGCCGCATTACGACGCGACACCCGCTGTCGAGAGGGCCGTCGCCTGGCTTCAGTCCTTGCGCGAGCGTGACTTCGTCGGCACCGAGTCGCGCCTGAACACGGTCTTCGACCTCCTCCGTCAGATCGTGTACGGGACGAACACCGATCCGCAGGTCCGACTGGCCGAGCTGCGCCGCCGCCGCGCCGAGATCGACGCGGAGATCGACGCCGTCGAACGCGGCGAGGTGAGCGTCCTCGACGCGACGCGACGCCGGGACCGGTACCAGCAGTTCGGCGAGGTGTCGCGAGCCCTGCTGTCGGACTTCCGCGAGGTCGAGGCGAACTTCCGCGGATTGGACCGGCAGATGCGCGAACGCATCGCCACGTGGCGCGGCACCAAGGGCGAACTCCTCGACGAGATCGTCAGCAGCCGCACCATGATCACCGACTCCGACCAGGGGCGCAGCTTTCAGGCGTTCTACGACCTGCTGCTGTCGGCGGACCGCCTCGACGAACTCGACCGACTCGTCCGGGAGACTCAGGCGTTCTCCGACGTCGCGGACGACCGGTTGGCCAATATCCACCACGACTGGCTCGATGCGGGAACCCGCGCACAAGACACCGTCCGCCGCCTGTCCGAACAGCTCCGGCGGTTCCTCGACGACCAGGCATGGTTGGAGAACCGACGCGTCATGGATCTGCTCCGCAGCATCGAAGCGTCGGCGTATTCGGTCCGCGACGGGCGCACCGACGAGTTCTCCCACGAGATCGACTCCCCCGCACCGACCGTCGTACTACCGATGGAACGTCCCCTCTATCACCGGGCGCCCACCGTCGACATCGAGAGCGACGACATCGAATACGGAGAGGCGGAAGGCGATTCCGATGCGTTGTTCGAGCAGATCCACATCGATCCTGCTCCTCTCGTCGACGAGGTCCGGCGTCGTCTGCGCCGTCACGATCAGGTGACTCTCGCCGACGTCCTCGCCGAGTCGCCGCTGTCGCAGGGGCTCGCCGAACTGATCACGTACCTCTCGCTCACCGATGAGAGCTTCACGAAGATCTTCGACGACGCCACGACCCAACACGTCGGCTGGACCGATGAGTTCGGCGCCCGTCGGACCGCGCGTGTCCCCCGCGTCATCTACTCACGCCCCCGAACGACCGGCCCAGGCGATCGCATCGACGCGATCGAGACACAGGAGTCACGATGAGCCGTACAGTCCCCCGCGACGAACTGAGCCTGTCGATGGCAGTCACTTCTCTGATGAAGGGCGTCGTCTACCGCGACTCGGCCGAGACCACCTGGCAGCACGTAGTCGGATTGGCTGCACAGGTCAGCGACTACGTGGCGACGCTCGGTCTCGCCGTCGTCGTCGACGAGGCCGAAGGCTATGCGTTCCTGCGCTCCCGAAGCGACGACGAACTCGCCGAGTCGGGGATCCCCCGCCTCGTCGCCCGCCATCAGTTGCCGTTGCACACGTCGCTACTGCTCGCACTGCTCCGCAAGAAGCTCGCCGAACACGACACGACCGATGCGGGCAGCCGACTGATCCTGACCGGCGACCAGTTGCGCGAACTGCTCGATCCGTTCTATCCGGCGACGACGAATGAGGCTCGCACCGCCGATCAAACCGATACCGCGGTCCGACGCGTCACCGATCTCGGCTTTCTCCGCCGCATGCCGGGGCAGGACGGCGAGTACGAGGTGCGTCGCGTCATCAAGGCGTTCGTCGACGCGCAATGGCTGTCCGATCTCGATTCACATCTGGCCGAGTACGCCGATATCGCACGGGAGGAGACGCGATGACGGGGCTGTTCGCCGCGACGGAATTGGAGAACACCGAGTCGGCCCGGTCGGGTTTTCGACTTCAGAAGTTCCAGGTGTTCAACTGGGGAACGTTCGACCAGCGGGTCTGGACACTCGATCTCGCGGGCGAGAACGGCTTACTGACCGGCGACATCGGCTCCGGCAAGTCGACGCTCGTCGATGCTCTCACCACCCTGCTGATGCCTGCCCACCGCATCGCCTACAACAAGGCTGCGGGCGCCGAGTCGCGAGAACGCGACCTCCGCTCCTACGTGCTCGGCCACTACAAGTCCGAGCGCAACGACTCGTCTGGGGCGTCGCGCCCCGTCGCTCTGCGCGGCATGTCGAACTACTCGGTGATCCTCGGTGTCTTCGCCAACGAGGGCTACGACGAGACGGTCACGCTCGCGCAGGTCTTCTCGATGCGCCACGACAGCGGCCAGCCTGAACGTTTCTTCACCGTCACCGACCGCGCACTCGACATCACCTCGGACTTCGCCGATTTCGGCACCGACCTGCGCGCGTTACGGAAACGATTGAAGGACAGAGGAACTCGTATTCACGAGCACTTCCCGGAGTACGGACGCGACTACCGTCGCAGTCTGGCGGTCCGGTCGGAGCAGGCGATGGAGTTGTTCCATCAGACCGTCTCCATGAAGGCTGTCGGCAACCTCAACGACTTCGTCCGCGACCACATGCTCGAACCGTTCGACTCCACCGGGTGGGTCGACACGATGGTCGCCCACTTCGAGGATCTGACGGCAGCGCACGACGCCGTCGTCCTCGCGCGCCGCCAACTCACTGATCTCGCACCGTTGTTGGCCGACTACGACAAGTACACGAGCCACACGGAGATGGCCGCCGAGATGCGGCAGCGACGTGGCGCGCTCCGCTTCTACTTCGCGAACCGACGCTCCGAACTCCTGGAATCCGATCTGGCCGAGTCCAATCGCGAACTGGCCGCGACGCGCAGTGCGTTGGAAGAGATCGACCGAGACATCGCCGACCTCCGGATCGCGTTGCGCGAGTTGGAGCTTCGGCAGGCAGGGTTGGGCGGCAACGACATCGCCGCGTTGGAGGCTCAGATCGCCGAGGCGCAACGCCAACGAGACGAGCGCGCAGGCGCGTACGAGAGGTACACGACGCTTCTCGAAGACTCGGGGCTGGCGCCGGTCGCCGACCGCGGTCAGTTCGAGCAGCGGCGCAGCGAGATCACGGACGCCGTCGACGCGCTCGACGCGGAGATCGCCGACGTCGCGAACGGCATCACCGAACTCGTCGTCGACCGACGTCAGATCGATGGCGAGGGACGCCGGGTGGCCGGCGAGATCGCGAGTCTGCGCGGTCGGACCAGCAACATTCCCGAACGCAACCTGCGGATGCGCGAACTGATCTGCGCAGGCGTCGGCCGCTCGCATGACGAACTGCCGTTCGTCGGCGAACTGATCGGCGTCCGTCCGGACGAGACCCGTTGGGAGGGTGCAGCCGAGCGAGTGCTCCGCGGGTTCGGGCTGTCGCTCCTGGTGTCGGCCGATCTGTACGACGAGGTGTCGGCCTGGATCGACGCCAACCATCTCGGCGGTCGGCTAGTGTACTTCAAAGTGCCCGAACGCCTTTCCCCCAAGACCACGGCCACTCCGCCGTCCAACGCGCTCGTCCACAAGCTCGACGTCAAAGAGGGCCCCTTTTACGAGTGGCTCGAACGCCGACTGTTCGAGCGGGCCCGCCACATCTGCGCCGAGACGCTCGACGATTTCCGGAACGCCGACTACGCCGTCACCGCCGCCGGTCAGGTGCGGTCGGGCGGCGGCCGCCACGAGAAGGACGATTCACAGCGCGTCGACGACCGTCGCAACTATGTGCTCGGCTGGAGCAACGAGCAGAAGGTCACCGCGCTGTTCACCGCGGGCCAACGGGTCCAGGACGATCTGAACCGGATCGACGGCGACATCGAAGAGTTGGAGGACTCTCGCCGTCGGCTGATGAATCGGCGCAATGCGCTCACCGGGTTGGAGACGTATCAGAGCTTCGACACCGTCGACTGGGAGTCGGTGGCGGGCCGCATCTCCGAACTGACTGAGCGCAAGACCGACCTGGAGCACTCGTCGGACGAGTTGGCTGAGGTGACCGAGCTCGTTGCGTCCACGCGCGACCAGTTGTCGGTCGCCGACGCGACCCGTGACGGCTTGCGCGACAAGGTGTCTCGACTCGAGATGTCGCGGACGCAGGGCGAGCAGACTCGCGACGCAGCCCGGCATGTGGCGGCCGAGCCGGGATCGCAGGACGCGTCGACACATTTCGACGCGATCACCGAGTCGATCGGCGACGTCGAACTGACCGTCGAGATGTGCACCGAACTGGAGGCGACTCTCACCCAGTCGCTGACCGACGCATCCGAGCAGCACACGTCGCGGGCCGGCACGTTCGAGACGCGCGTGGTGAATCGGATGTCGGAGTTCAACCGAGACAACCCGATTCTGACGACCGAGTTCGATGCCGACATCGCGTCTGCAGACGAGTACCGCGAACTGAACCGCCGACTGTCCGAGGACGATCTGCCGCGATTCGAGGGCGAGTTCAAGGACTATCTGAACACCAACGCGATCCGTGACATCGCGATCTTCGCTGCGAAGCTCAACAAAGAAGTCCATCTCATCCACTCCAAGATCGACACGATCAACGAGTCGCTGTCAGGTATCGAGTACAACCCCGGTCGCTACATCCGCCTCGAGGTCAATTCGAGTGCATCGCAAGAGATCAAGGAGTTCCGCGCCGATCTGCGCCGCTGTGGCGACGGCGAGATGGAGATCGGGGCACAGGAGCAGCAGTACACGGAGGAGAAGTTCCTCCTGGTGAAGGCGATCGTCGAACGCTTCCGGGGTCGTGAAGGGTTCGCCGACGTCGATCGGCGGTGGACGTCGCTGGTCACCGACGTCCGGAACTGGGTGACGTTCGCAGCGTCCGAGCGCCACGTCGAGGACGACGAGGAGTACGAGAACTACACCGATTCCGACGGTAAGTCGGGCGGCCAGAAAGAGAAGCTCGCCTATACGATCCTCGCCGCGTCGCTCGCATACCAGTTCGATCTGAAGTGGGGCGCAACGCGGTCGCGGGACTTCCGGTTCGTCGTGATCGACGAGGCGTTCGGCCGCGGTTCGGACGATTCG
The DNA here is from genome assembly GCF_021738965.1 of Gordonia zhenghanii. Classification (GTDB taxonomy): domain Bacteria; phylum Actinomycetota; class Actinomycetes; order Mycobacteriales; family Mycobacteriaceae; genus Gordonia; species Gordonia zhenghanii. The sequence continues at coordinate 280,180 of NZ_JAKKOQ010000008.1, forward strand.
GCACGGTACGCGCTGTCACTGTTCGCGAGGCTCGGGCTTCAACTCCTCATCGTCACTCCGTTGACGAAGATCTACACGATCGAGCCGTTCGTGTCGGCGGTCGGCTACGTCGAGAACCGCGGCGGCAGCTACTCGCAGTTGCAGTGTCTGACGATCGAGCAGTATCGGCAGTCGAGGCGGGCACGCGAGAGCCTCTGAGCTGGCACAGTGGGTGGCATGGGAACCGATAGCACCGCCGCAGCCCGTCACGCCTACGAGAGCCTCGAGCCCTTTCATGTCCTCGCTTACTTCAATCCGGGCATCGGTCCTGCTCAGGACGAACTCGGCCTGGACGGCTACGCCTTCTACACCGGTGGACGCGGCGCACCGCTCGCGGGCGCCCCGGGATCGGTTGTCGCAGCGATGTTCTACAACTTCTCCCCGGCACTGGTCGCGTCCGCGTGGGACGCCGCGCAGACCCGCGGCCTCGACGCGGTCGACGCGCGGCGGTACGAGATGCTCGACGAGCAGTTCCGCACGATCTTGGGCGACGACTGCGAACTCCTCGCTCCCCTGATCCCCGAATTTCAAGCGGTCGCTGACGCGCTGCCGTTCTCGGGTCGTCCGCTGGCCGCAGCGTGGGCGTCGACGGATGTCCCGGACGCACCCCATCTCGCGGTGTGGCGCACGTGGACGATCATCCGAGAGTGGCGCGGCGACAACCACATCGCCGAACTCGTGTCGCACGGTCTCGACGGGATCGACGCAGGCGTCTTCCACGAGTCCGAGCTTCCCGATCCGTCGATTCACCGTCGAGTCCTGGGCAAGAAGCTGTTCCAATTGACGCGCGGTTGGTCGGACGACGACTGGTCGGAGTCGGTGGAACGACTCTCCTCACGCGGTCTGCTGGAATCCACGGGTGATTCGACCCGACTGACCGCCGACGGTTTCGCGCTCTACCAGGAGATCGAGGACCGCACCGACGCAGTCTCGGGCCGCTCCCTCCCCGACAGTCTCCCGGACCTCGTCGAGCGCACTCGCCCCTTCGTCAAGAAGGTCATCGACGCAGGCGTCCTCCCCGGCACCAAGAAGCGCTAGCCTCCCCCCTCCCCGCTGGTCGAGCCTCTTCCGTCGGCCGAGCGGAGTCGAGACCCTCCGCCGGTCGAGCCCCCTCCGCCGGTCGAGCGAAGTCGAGACCCCCACTTCCCCCGCCGGTCGAGCGAAGTCGAGACCCCCACTTCCCCCGCCGGTCGAGCGAAGTCGAGACCCGACTCCCACCGCCGGTCGAGCGGAGTCGAGACCCCGCCGACTACTCCGCTGCGTCCAACCGCTCAGCGACGTCGGCGGGAAAGCCGCCGGTGGCGATGGGACCCCAACGGGTCGGCGTGATGCGGAGGAGTGACTTGTTCTGCAGTCGCATGGCTGCCCGATACTCATCCCAGTCCGAGTGCTCGCCTGAGATGCTGCGGAAATAGTCGACGAGACCGTCCTCGGCTTCGGGCATGTCGAGCACCTCGGCGGTACCGTCCACCTGCACCCACGCTTCACCGAACTTGTCGGACAGCACGCACACGCTGACCTGTGGGTTCCGCTTTGCGTTGGCCGTCTTGGCCCGTCCCGGGTAGGTCGCGATCACGATGCGGCCGTCGGCGTCGACGCCCGCAGTGACAGGTGACATCTGGGGAGAGCCGTCGCCGCGAGACGTGAGGAGGACCATCTGATGACGTGTGCGGACGAAGTCCAGGAGGTCGGCTAGTTCGACGGAGGATGCGGTTGCGACTGTTCGTGCCATACCGCCCTACCCTACGGACGAGTCCCTATCCCTGCGGACGGTTCTGGGGCGAGCCGCCTGGTTTACCTGGACCTCCGGGAGGCGGTCCGCCGCGCCCGCCCGGCGCGGGTCCGCCTGCCTGCGGCTCGGTCTTGGTGTCGACGCCGACCGGCAGTTTCGCGACGTATCCGGATACCGCGTTGCCGGTGACCGACGCCGTCTGGAGCTTGCCGCCGTCGTCACCGAAGACGTTGTCGCTCGCCAACGTGATCTGACTGAGGTTCTGGGCTGAGCCCGAATAGGTCGAGCGCGAGTAGACGGCATCGCAGACCTTCTTCGGCAGTGCCAACTGCGACGTCGCGATGGCCTTCGTGTGGTCGGTGATCGATCCGACGTCCGGGTACACCTCGAAGTGGATGTGCGGCCACCGGCCCATGTAGCAGCCGGGGACGATCGTCGTGAACGTCACCGCACCCTTGTCGTCGACTACCTGCACACCGCGCAGAAAGGTCTCGTTCTCGATGCCGTCGCCGTACATCGAGTACTCGCCCTGCGCATTGCAATGCCAGACGTAGACGGCGGCCCCGGCGAACGGCTTGCCGCCGCCTGCGATGTCTGTGACGTCGAGTGTCACTGTCAACGGGACACCGTCGGCTGTCGCGCCGCCGCCCAGACTGGAGGTGATGTCCCTGCGCACTATGCCCGACCGGTCGAGCACGTCGGGGCCGTTCGATCCGTCGCCCGGGTACGGACCCGCAGTCTCGTCGGGGATCTCGCCTGCGCTCGTCCCGGACGACGCGGCCGAGGAGCTCGACGACGAGGTGTCACCGGCCCCGTTCGAACATGCTGCGAGCAACGCCGCCGCACCGCCGGCACCGATGAGTGCCAACACTTTTCGACGACTCGACAGGGTCTGCAGATCGAACGCGGCACCCTGATCGACGATGGGCTCGTCGGGCCGGTGCAGGGCTCGTCCTTCGTAGGTTCTGACTCTCATGAGGTCGATCGTTTCACTGCTTGCTCTCACCGCACTGGACGTCAGCTGGAAGATCGCTGTGCAGAACGAAATTGTCGGTACCCGGCGATATGGTCCTCGCAAGCAAAACGCCCGCGAGCCCTGAGGAGGCCGACGTGACTGTACTCACCCCCGAACAACGCGACCGTGCGCGCGGTGCACTCCTCGGTTCAGCAGTCGGCGACGCACTGGGTGTCCCCTACGAGTTCGAGCCTGCCCTGTCGTCTACGACGGAGCCCGTGATGAAGGGCGGCGGCCTCGGCGACTTCGAGCCTGGCGAGTGGAGCGACGACACAGCCATGATGATGAGCGTGGCTCGCGCAGGAGCGCACCACGGCACGCTGTTGACCCAGACCGCGCTCGACGAAGTCGCCGACGGATTTCTCGAGTGGTTCGCGTCCGACCCGCCGGATGTCGGGAACCAGACGCGCCGCGTCCTGAGCGACTCGCTTCGGAACCGGTCGGCGACCGAGTCCATCAGTGAGACCATGCTGCGGATGTCGACCGCGCTGCGCCAGACGGGTACGAGAACTGGCGGAAACGGCGCTCTGATGCGCACGGCGCCTGTTGCTCTCGCGCACCTCGACGACCGAGATGCATTGGCGCAGGCTGCCTCAGCAGTCGCCGCGTTGACACATTCCGACGACGATGCCGAAGACACGTGCGTCCTGTGGTGCGAAGCAGTTCGAATCGCGATCGTCGAGTCACGGATCGACGTCTACACCGGCGTCGACCTGCTCCCAGCGGAGCGTCGCGATGTCTGGATGCGCCGACTCGACGAGGCGCGCGAGAACGATCCGAAAGAGTTCACACCGAACGGCTATACCGTCACCGCACTGCAGGCTGCCGCGTCGTCCATTCTGCACGCGTCTGGCGACGGCGCAGACCATTTTCGGGACGGACTGTTCACCGCGATCCGCATCGGAGACGACACCGACACCGTTGCCGCGATCACCGGCACGTTGCTTGGCGCGCGGTGGGGTCAGGCAGCGATCCCGACGACCTGGCAGGCCGACGTCCACGGATGGCCCGTCACTGATGGTCGTCCGTCTACCGCCGACGACCTCGTCGGATTCGCCGACGCGCTCACCCGTGGATAGCGCAGGTGAGCACCGGCGTAGAGGCCGCCCATCCGCATGTCCCGCCTCGATCGACGCCGAACCTTACGTGAGAGTCACAAACGCGGCGGCGACTCACCGAAGTCCCCGATTCGGCATCCGCGCCGTGACACAGTGAACGCCATGCGATCGACATGCGCCCTGTACATCGACGCCGGTTACCTCCTCGCCGCCGCCGCGACGCGGGTCACCGGAACGTCGCTCCGCAGCGGCATCCACGTCGAATACGTGAAGCTCATCAGTTCCCTCATCGACACCGCGCAAGAACTGTCCGGGCTGCCGTTGCTGCGGGTCCACTGGTACGACTCGGCGCGCAACGGCGTCCCCGATGCCCGGCAGGAGCGGATCGGCGAGATCCCGCGCGTCAAACTCCGGCTCGGCCGCTTCGGGATGGATGGCGAGCAGAAAGGCGTCGACCTCCGCATCGGCCTCGACCTCGTAACGCACGCCCGCAACGACGCATCGGACGTGTTCTTCGTCCTCTCCGGCGACGACGATCTGACCGAGGCCGTCGAGGAGTCCCAGGTCCACGGCATCCTCGTCAGCCTGCTTGCCGTCCCGAACCTCGAAGGCCGGCCCCACGGCGTCAGCCGACACCTCATTCGCGCGGCAGACGACATCCACACCATCGACGGTGCGGCGATCGACGACGCCGTCGTCAAGATCGAGCAACCGCCGGTGCCGTGTGTCGACGAACCCCTGCCCGCCGCGGCAGCGGTAACTCCGGCTCCGACGCCTAAGCCCGGGCCGAAGCCCGGCCGTCCAGCGACGAAGACTCCGCTCGACGTCGCGGCAGCAGTCCGTCAGGCCCCCGAGCCGGGGCCCGAACCCCGAGAGATCCTCGCCTACAGTTCGTCGACCGGCTCGGCCGGACACGTCATGCCCGGATACGACGCGGAACTCAGCGACGAGGTCGTCGACGGCGTAGTGGCGCGCGTGCTCTCCTCATTCCGCGAAAGCGCGACGCCGGAGACGATGGCGACGCTCGAACGGGACAAGCCGTCGATTCCCCGAGACATCGACCGCGCGATGCTGCTCGACGCGTCCGACGCCCTCGGCATGTACGACCTCGACGACGGTGTCCGATACCGCCTCCGCGCTCGGTTCTGGGAGATGTACAGCGACTCCTGACCGTTCGCACACCCGTGCGAAGCTGTCACTCCGGTATGCGAAAATGACGTGAGCAACGGAACTGACCAGAAGGACCCGCCCATGCCTCCGCGCCGCCGCTCGACCCCCGTGGCCGAGTCGTTGACACCCGACGACCTCACCAAACTGGCCACCGCGTTGGCCGACGGACGACGAGCCACCGTTTACCTTCGCGAAGCCGTTCCCAGCCTCGGCCTCGAGGAGGGAAGCTCCGCGAAGGTCGTATCGATCGCCGGCACGACAGTCACTGTGAGTCCACGCGGCGTCGACGACGAACTCCCCTACGAGGCAGACGAATTGCGGATCACGAAGGACGCGCCCCCCAAACCCGAACCAGCCAAGAAGGCTCCGCAGCGTAAAGCGGCGCCCCGTAAGGCCGCACCTCCGGCTGTGACGCCTGCTCCGAAACCCGCGCCGACCCCCTCTGCGCCAGCCCCGTCGTCGAGCGGTCCGGACGCCACACCCCGCCCTGCCGTCAAGCGCACACCGAGGAAGGCGACCCCGAAGAAAGCAACGCAGTCGGTCACCGTGACCGTCTACGGCACCACCGACAACGACTGGTTCGTCTCGATGACTCGCGGAGCCAAGAAACCGCCCCGATCGCGGTCCGTCACACCCGAGGCAGTCGACGCCGCCGTCCGAGAACTCGGTGACGCCACCACCCGCGACGCCGTCACATCGGTACTGAGTGCCGCTCACGAAGAGGCCCAACGCCGCGTCGAAGAGCTCAGTCGCGAACTGGCGGCCGCGAAACAAGCACTGGCAGCCCTGGAAAAGGCGTGACACACAGCCGGTCCGCCACGACTGCTGAACAGAACACATCCCGCCGCGACGTGCTGATCGTCCTGGCGCTACTGTTCACGGTCGGTTGGGCCACCAATCATTTCGTCGCGATGATGCCCGTCCTCCATGACGACGAGCACATCTCCGACGCGGCCCTCGAAGGAGCGTTCGCGATCTATGCGATCGGACTCCTGCCCGGACTACTCACCGGCGGCGGACTGTCCGACCGCATCGGACGACGTCCCGTGGTGCTCACGGGCGCGACGGGCGCGGCACTCGGAAATCTGCTCATGCTGATCTGGCACACCGAGCCGGGGGTGTTCGTCGGTCGGTTCATCGTCGGCCTCGGAGTGGGCCTCGCGGTCAGTGCAGGCACCGCCTGGTCCGCTGATGTCGGCGGCGTCCGCGGAACCGTACTCGCCGGCCTGACTCTCACCTGCGGATTCGCCATCGGTCCGTTCGCCTCCGGCCTGATCGCCCAGTTCACCGACGGAGCGGCACTGATCGCACCGTTCGTCGTCACCGTCGTCGCATCGTTGGCAGCGGTCGCAGCCGGGTTCGGAGTCTCGACCCCTCGATCCGCGTCACCCGCACAGGACGACGCCCCACTCGAGTGCGGCGACTTGCCGGCCGCCCGATCGGACAAGTCACTGTTCCGAGCGCTCGCCACCAGCCTCCCGATGTCGTTGTGGGTGTTCTCGGCGGTAGCGACGTCGGTGGTCACGATGGCAGGCCGCATGACCGATTTCTCCGGGCCGTGGGTGCCGGGGGTCGCCGCGGTTCTGGCGCTCGGCTCCGGCGTGGTCAGTCAGGCGCTCGCGCGGCGAGGATCGTGGGGGCCGCCAGCCGGGATCGCGGGCGCACTCCTCGCGGCGACAGGCTTCGTGGTCGTCGCGGTCGGCGGATCAGACCCGGCACCGATCGCGTTCCTCATCGCGTCGATCCTCCTCGGCGCAGGGTACGGGCTGTGCCTCCGCGAAGGGCTCCTCGACGTCGAGGAGTACGCGCCTCCGGAACGACGCGGCCTCGCGACCGGCGTCTACTACGTTGGCACCTACCTCGGGTTCGGTTTGCCGCTCCTGCTGCGCGCCGTCGAACCCTCCGTCGGCATCGTCGGGCCACTCCTTGTGATCGCCGCCTGCGCCGCAGTTTGCGCACTCGTCCGAGCAGGGCAGATCAGATCGGGGATCCTCGCACGCCACTGAACCTCACCTGGTCCCATGCTATGGCGGCAGAGCATTGCCGATGCGATGCCATAGGCTGAACAACGATGCCCGCCGCCCCGTGGAACCCCCAGCAGACCGCCCAGATCTTGACGTTCTTCGACAAGGGAAGTCTGTCGCGGGGTCGGAGCTACGCGGAGTCGGGTCTCGTGCACGGAATCGAGTGGTCGGGCCACACGCTGTCCGGACATTCCGAGGGCAGTCACGGGCAGACGTACCGCTGCACGGTGAAGGCTGAGTTCAAGGGTCCGCGCGCGCAGGTCTCCGCCCGCTGCACATGCCCGGTCAACACGTTCTGCAAGCATTGCGTCGCCCTCGTCGTGACAGCGACCGACACCGGTAAGCCGACGCCACAGGCGGCGTTCGCAGCGGAAGCTCAACCGCCGAAACCGCCCGCGAGCGCCCTCGAACTCAGCCGTTGGCGGACGCTCGTCGACGAGATCACCTCGCCGAAGGCGTCCGCCGAGGCTCCGACCGACCGCGGTCCGGAACTGCCGCTCGCACTTCAGTTCTCATTCGATCTCGACTCCCGCGGCCACCGTCGTGTGTACGCGCGCCCGATGACGCACGGAGCCCGCGGCAAGTGGATCGCCTCGCGCGTCACATGGCGATCGCTGCTGACCACCAACCGGCCCGGCGACAACCACGACCCGACAGCACTCGCCCTCCTCGTCGAGATCGGCGGCGTGCTCGCCGCACGTACACAGCGGTCGACGCCGCCCGACACTCTGCCCGTCTCGTCGGCGCCCGCCCGCCTCTGGCCGCTCCTGTCTCAAGCCGCAGAGGTCGGCATCGAGTTCGTCGGTCGGGGCGGCTGGGGACAGCCGCAGACCGTCGCATACGACTCCGCGATCACGACGAGCCTGCATATCGAACGCGTCCAGAGTCATCTCGACGTCAGTGTCGCCGTCGTCGTCGACGGGCAGCCCGTACTCCCCGACCGCCTTCACCTGATCGGTTCTCCGCGCACCCACGGAGTCGCCGTCCTCGTCGACCGTCATTTGAGTCTCGGTCCGCTGAGCGAACTCACTCCTTCGGAGATGATGCTGCTCACCACATCGAACAAGCTCTCCGTCCCGGCGACCGACGTCGAAGACTTCCGGGCGGCCCTCCCCGCCCTCATCGCCGACCGGACCGTGACGTTCGGGGACGACGTCTTCCCTCCCGACGACGTCGACGGGCCGCACCCGGTACTGGTCGTCGACTATTCCGGGTACGGAGCCACCACACGCTGGGAGGCCGAGTACATCGCTGAAGGCGAGTCGATCCGCGGAGCACCCGACGACCATTCGAATCCCCGCCGGGTCCGGCGCCGCAAGGACGAGCAGCGGATGTGGAAGTCGCTCGTCCCGGAGCTCGCGGACGTCGCCCAGGTCTACGGGGAATGGTTCGACGAGACCGCCGAGCACCTCATGCGACGCGTCTACCAGGCACCCAGACCGGACGACGCCACCAAACTCGTCGACCTACGCCGACGACTCGCCGAGGCGAACACCGTCGCGGAGACCGCCGACTTCCTCCCGGTCAGTCACTTCCTACGCGATTGGTCCCTCGACCCGGTCGAGGCCGCCGTCCTGTCCGGCGAAGTGCTTCCCGACCTCGTCGAAGGCGGCAAGGTTCGCGTCGAGGTGATCGGCGAGCAGCCCGACTACCGCCGCCCGGACCAAGCGCCGGTTCTCCGTTTCAGTGGCGACGCGACCACCGATTGGTTCGACCTGTCGATCGCGCTCGACGTCGACGGCCATCAGGTCCCGATCGCCGACATCATCGCTGCGCTCGCACGCGGCGAGACGCACATGCTGCTGTCCGACGACACCTACTTCCCGCTCGACACCCCAGAACTGACGACGCTGCGCGACCGTCTCACCGAGGCTCGTGAACTCGGGGACCTCACCAGTGACGGCGTCTCGGCGTCGACGTTGAACGTCACGCTGTGGGAGGAACTGCTCGAACTCGGCGTGGTCGACGAGCAGCTCGCGGACTGGCGGGATCGGCTCGCTCGGCTCGCGATCGCCAAACCGCCTGCCCCGGTGACACCGCCCGCCAGGTTGGACGCCGACTTGCGAAGCTACCAGCAGGACGGACTCGATTGGCTCACGTTCTTGTGGGACAACGGCCTCGGCGGCATCTTGGCCGACGACATGGGACTCGGCAAGACCTTGCAGACTCTCGCACTCTTCCAACACGTCGTCGACGACGATCCGATCGCTCGCTTCCTGGTGGTCGCGCCGACCTCCGTCGTCGGCAACTGGGCGGCCGAGGTCCGACGGTTCGTCCCCGATCTGCGGGTCGCAGTGGTCGGTTCCACCGAGAAGCGCGCGGGGACCTCCCTGTCCGAACAGATCGCAGGCGCGCAGATCGTCGTGACGTCGTACGCGTTGCTGCGGATCGATTACGAAGCGTTCGAGGACATCACGTGGTCGGGCATGGTCCTCGACGAGGCACAGTTCGTGAAGAATCGGGCGTCCAAGACCCACCAGGCGGCTCGACGTCTGCCCGCCGCGTTCAAGCTCGCGATCACCGGCACCCCGCTGGAGAACCGCGTTATGGAGCTGTGGTCCCTGGTCTCGATCGTCGCGCCGGGACTGTACAGCTCGCCGAAGACCTTCAACGAACACTTCGCCGACCCGATCGAGAAGGGTTCCGAGCCCGAGCGGCTCGCCGTCCTACGACGACGCCTGCGGCCGATCATGTTGCGCCGCACCAAGGCTCAAGTACTCGCCGACCTGCCCGAGAAGCAAGAGCAACTGCTCCCCCTCGACCTGAACGACGACCACCGCAAGATCTACGACACGTTCCTCGCCCGCGAGCGCCAGAACATGCTCGGCCTCCTCGACGACTGGGAGGGCAACCAGATCAAGATCCTGCGCGCCCTCACCCGCCTGCGTCAGCTCAGCCTGCACCCGGGCCTCGTCGACGAGCAGCATGCCGGGCTGGAGTCGGCGAAGATCGCCTACCTGTCCGAGCAGATCCCGATCCTGGCCGCAGAGGGGCACAGCGCCCTCATCTTCTCCAGCTTCACCGGGTTCCTGAAACTCGTCGCCGCTCAGTTCGAGAAAGACTGCGTCGAGTACAGCTACCTCGACGGCACGATGTCGGCAGCCAAGCGAGCCGAACAGATCGAGCAGTTCACGGCCGGGCACACCGGCGCGTTTCTGATCAGCTTGAAGGCAGGCGGTTTCGGACTCAACCTGACGGCGGCCGACTACTGCTTCATGACCGACCCGTGGTGGAACCCGGCAGCCGAAGCGCAGGCCGTCGATCGCGCCCACCGCATCGGCCAGCACCGTGCCGTCACGGTCTACCGCATGGTGTCGACCGGCACGATCGAGGAAAAGGTCATCGACCTGCAGGAGCGCAAGCGCGAACTGTTCAACGCACTCATCGACGACGGCGCGGCCTTCTCGGGCAAGGTCACCGCCGCCGATGTCCGCGGCCTGCTGGAGTAACCGCGCATGCCCTGTCGAGACGAGACAGTCGGCGTACCGTGAGATGTCATGAGCTACACCGTCGCTGACCTCATCGTCGAGACCGTCGAAGCCGCAGGTGTGGAGCGGGTGTACGGCATCCCCGGAGACTCGCTCAACGGTTTCACCGACTCGCTGCGCGAACACCCGCGCGTCGCATGGCAGCACGTTCGCCACGAAGAGGCTGCGGCTTTCGCAGCGTCCGCCGAAGCAGCGATGACCGGTTCGCTCGCGGTCTGCGCGGGCAGCTGCGGCCCGGGCAACCTCCACTTGATCAACGGCTTGTACGACGCCCACCGGTCACGGGTCCCGGTGCTCGCGATCGCCGCTCAGATTCCAGGGTCGATGGTGGGCACCGGCTATTTTCAGGAGACGCACCCCGAGAGCGTCTTCGCCGAATGCAGTTCGTACTGCGAGACGATCAACACCGTCGACCAGCTGCCGTATGTGCTCGACATCGCGATCCGCACCGCAGTCGAAGAAGGCGGGGTGTCGGTGCTGGTGATTCCCGGCGAGCTGTTCCTCTCCGCCATCGATCGACCCGCACGGGTCACCCGGATCCGCGCGACGGACACGGTGGCCCGACCGAGCGACGAGTCGCTCGCCGTCGCGGCGACCCGGCTCAACGAGTCCGAGCGGGTGACCATCCTCGCGGGCGCAGGCGTTCAGGGCGCGCACGACGAGCTCGTCGCACTCGCCGACACCCTCCAGGCCCCGATCGTTCATGCGCTGCGCGGCAAGGAGTTCGTCGAGTACGACAACCCGTTCGACGTCGGCATGACCGGACTCCTCGGATTCTCGTCCGGTTACCGCGCCGTGGAACACTGCGACACCCTGGTCATGGTCGGCACCGACTTCCCGTATCCGCAGTTCCTGCCGTCTGACGCCTACGTGATCCAGCTCGACATCCGAGGCAGGCAGATCGGTCGGCGTACCCGCGTTGACCTGCCTCTCGTCGGGTCCGCGCGAGACACTCTGCCCGCGCTCACCGCGTTGATCCGCGGCGGCCGCGACAGCAAACACCTGTCCAAGTCGGTCGACCACTACCGGCGTACCCGTGCATCTCTCGACGACCTGGTGACGCCGTCGGACGCAGGCGACGCGGTGCACCCGCAGTATCTGACCCGGCTCGTCTCCGACTCCGCGGACGCCGACGCAGTGTTCATCCCGGATGTCGGATCCCCGGTCGTGTGGGCGGCCCGCTACCTGGAGATGAATGGTCGACGACGCCTGATCGGCTCGTTCAGCCACGGGTCGATGGCCAACGCGCTGCCGCAGGCGATCGGTGTGGCGTCGGCGTGCCCCGGCCGTCAAGTGGTTGCACTCGCGGGCGACGGCGGCCTGTCGATGCTGTTCGGCGAACTGTTGACGCTGGTTCAGGCCAAACTGCCGGTCAAGATCGTGGTCTACAACAACTCGTCGTTGAACTTCGTCGAGTTGGAGATGAAGGCGGCGGGCTTCGTCAACTTCGGAACCGAGCTGGAGAACCCCGACTTCGCGCGAGTCGCCGATGCGATCGGGATACGCGGCTTCCGCGCAACCGACTCGCAGACCCTGTCCGAGACCGTCCAGGAGTTCCTCGCGCACGACGGCCCCGCGCTCCTCGACGTCCGAACCACCCGGCAGGAGCTGTCGATCCCGCCGACGATCTCGGCGGCTCAGGCCAAGGGCTTCGCGCTCTACGCCCTGCGCACCGTGATGTCCGGGCGCGGCGACGAACTTGTCGATCTCGCCGAGACGAACCTGCTGAAGCGACTGTTCTGAACCAGCCGCCCGATGCGGGCCAGCCCTCAGATGCGATCTAGCAGCGCCTTCTTCTGCACCTTGCCCATGGCATTGCGCGGCAGTTCGTCGACGACGCGCACCTCACGGGGACGTTTGTGAACTGACAGTTCCGCGGCGACCGCGTCGATCAGGTCCTCGGGTCGGCCGAGGCCGCCGACGACGAACGCGACGATCCGCTGCCCGAGATCGGGATCGGGCACGCCAACGACTGCGGCTTCGCGGACCCCTGGCTGGGACAGCAGGACGTGCTCGATCTCCCCTGCCCCGATCCGATAGCCGCCGGACTTGATCATGTCGACGGACTCGCGCCCGACGATCCGGTGAAAGCCGTCGGAGTCCACCGCGGCGATGTCGCCGGTCCGGAACCACCCGTCCTCGGTCGTCACCTTCGCGGTGGCCTCCGGGTTGCCGAGATACCCCCCGAACACGGTCGGCCCGGTCACCTCGAGTTCGCCGAGAGTCTCGCCGTCGTGCGGCGCCAACTGACCGTCCTCGCCTCGGATCCGGGTCTGCACGCCGGCGATCGGCAGCCCGACCCAGCCGGGGCGTCGCTCCCCGTCGGCCCTGACCGACAGGGTGATGACGGTCTCGCTCATCCCGTAACGCTCCACCGGCGGCTTCCCGGTGAGCGCGGTGAGCTTCTCGAACACCGGGACTGGGAGCGGCGCACTTCCGGACACAAGCAGCCGGGCCGACGACAGCGCTCGCGCCGCAGTCTCGTCGTCACAGACGCGGCTCCACACCGTCGGGACACCGAAGTACAGGGTTCCACCGGCGGCGGCGTACGCGGTCGGAGTGGGGCGCACGGTGTGGACGAGCGGCGACCCCACGCGCAGCGCACCGATGACCCCGAGGACGAGTCCGTGCACATGGAAGAGCGGGAGGCCGTGAACGAGGACGTCGTCGGAGGTCCACTCCCACGCGTCAGCGAGCCCGTCGATGGATGCGGCGAGTGCACGCCTGGCGAGTCGGACGCCTTTCGGCTTGCCGGTGGTGCCCGACGTGTAGACGATCAGTCCTATCGCCGCCTCGTCCGGCTCCTCGAAGCGATGTTCGCTGCGTGCCGTCACATCGACCTCGTGTCGTTCCATGCCCGGATCGGTGTCCGTGCCGGGCGCGCACAACCACATCTGTGCGCCGCTGTCGCCGAGGATGTGTGCACGTTCGGAGTCACCTGCGTCGGCAGGCACCGGAACTGCGGGCACGCCTGCCATCAGCGCTCCGACAACAGCGACGACGGTTTCCATGCTTGCGGATCCGTCGACGGCCACGGCGCTCTTGCCCGCCACCGCATCGGCGACTACCGCTGCGGCACTGAGTAATTCACCGCGAGTCAGTTCACCGCCACTCGATGCGTGGTCGCCGACGCGCACCGCTCGCCGATCGAGATCACCGGTCAGTGATGTCAGCAGTGGTCCGTACACGGATTCCTCCTCTAACCCAGATGTGCCTGCACATCGGCACTCGACTTGTCCAAGCGTTCGAGTCGCCCTTCGGTCATCGATGCGATCTGGTCGACCACGACCCGGACCTTCTGCTCGTCTGTCTCCGCCCGCGTCCACCGGGCCGCGAAGAACGGGTCCAGTCCGCCCGGCGATGTCACGAGCAGCATCTCGGCCACCCGGTGAATGCGTTCGCGCTGACGGTCCTGTCGTGCGCGGTGGCGGGGATCGGAGAAGATGAACCGCAACGCGACGGTCTTGAGGACGGCCACCTCGGCGGCCACATCGTCGGGGACGCTCAGGTCCGCGTCGTACCGGCAGACTGGACGATCGTCGACAGCGGCGCGCGTGGAGGCGATCGCGGTGGTCGCGAACCGGCCGATCAGCTCGGAAGTGAGCCGCTTCAACCGGACAGACGCGTCGAGTGATCCGTCGAAGCCGCCGAGTCGGGCAAAGATGTCCATCTCCGAGAGTCGTTGCGCGGCATCGACGAGCAGCGTCGGATCGTCGCCGCCGAAGTACCTCATTCCGAGTTGCGCGAGCTCGTCCTGATCGTCTCGAGACCCCAACTGCTGCAAGTCGATACGGCCACCGATCACGCCGTCTTCGAGATCGTGGACGGAGTAGGCGACGTCGTCGGACCAGTCCATCACTTGAGCTTCGAGGCAGCGCCGACCGTCCGGAGCACCGTCACGGACCCAGGCGAGCGCTGCCTCGTCCTCGACGTAGGCGCCGTACTTGCTGCCGGGGGCCGTCCGCGACCACGGATACTTCAACGTCGAGTCCAGCGAGGCGCGAGTCAGGTTCAGGCCCGCGCTCTCGCCGTCGGGCAACAGGATCTTCGGCTCCAACGCCGTCAAGATCCGCAGGTTCTGAGCGTTGCCCTCGAACCCGCCGTGACCGCCCGCGAACTCTTCGAGCGCACGTTCACCGTTGTGCCCGTACGGCGGATGACCGATGTCGTGGGCCAGTCCGGCCAGTTCGACGAGGTCCTGATCGCAGCCCAGACCGGCCGCGATACCGCGGCCGATCTGGCCGACTTCTAACGAATGCGTCAGACGCGTGCGCGGGTTGTCGCCCTCACGCGGGCCGACGACCTGCGTCTTGTCCGCGAGGCGCCGCAATGCTGCCGAATGCAGCACACGGGCGCGGTCGCGGGAGAACGCGCTTCGATGTTCGGTGGCGGAACCGGTGTCGGCGAGCTTGCGCCCTTCGACGACCATCCGCTCCACATCGTGAGCGCGATACGCAGCCGAATTAATCGTTCGACCACCCGCGCGCAGCGGCCAGGTCCAGGATCCGCGAACGGATCGACGTGATCTGACGTGCCGTCAGGTCCGGCGACGAGTCGAGCAACAGTTCGGTGATCTCGCTTGCCAGCGGACCACCCGAGTGCCGGGGGCGACGCGGCGCACGGTCGTCCCGGCTGCCGCGATCGTCACGCCCGCCACGATCATTACGGTCACGGCGGTCGCCGCGATCCCGATCGCCGAACCGGCCGCGGGTCTCTTCGCGACGGTGAGCGCGCTCGCCCGCGGCGTCGCCTGCGGGAGCTTCCTCGGTCACCTTGACGTTCATGGCCTTCGAGCCACGGTCGGTGCTCTCGACTTCGAACTCCACGACCGCGCCGGGGCGCAGCAGGTTCTCATCGATGCTGATGTCGTTGATATGCAGGAACACGTCGTCCCCGCCGTCCTCCGGTGCCAGGAATCCGAACCCGCGATTCGAGTCGAAATGCACAACTTTGCCGCTGACAGCCACCACTTGCTCACTCTCTGTAGGACGCCTTGGTCGCGGACCCCTTGCCCGCGCGACGCACACTGCCTCCCATTGTGCCTCATCGGCCCGCCCGCACGTAGCCGAAACACCTGGTCTAGACGCGAATCACGTTGCGTGGTCGCCCGTCGACGTCGGCTCTGCGTCGAGCACACGTAAGGCGACGTAAGCGCATGTAAGGACGACGACAGAATGCCGGCGCATCGTCGTCGCCATGACATCCACACTCTCGGCACACACAGCCGCCACCAACCAGGGCCCGGCAGCCGATCTCGCGATCGACGCGCAGGGTCTCGTCAAACACTTCGGATCCACGAAAGCAGTCGACGGCGTCGACCTCACCGTCCCGACCGGGTCGGTCTACGGCGTCCTCGGCCCCAACGGAGCAGGAAAGACCACCACGGTCAGCATGCTCGCCACTCTCCTCCGGCCCGATGCGGGCAGCGCCAAGGTGTTCGGCCTCGACGTCGTCGACGACGCGGTCGCCGTGCGCTCGCTGATCGGTGTCACCGGCCAGTACGCATCGGTCGACGAGGATCTCAGCGCTCGACAGAACCTCATGCTGTTCGGTCGACTCCTGGGCAAGTCACGCGCTCAGTGTCGTTCGCGCGCCGAGGAACTCCTCGCCGACTTCGCCCTCGAAGAAGCAGCGGATCGACCGCTGAAGGAGTTCTCCGGCGGCATGCGGCGCCGCCTCGATCTGGCTGCGAGCCTCGTCGACACACCGCCGCTGCTCTTCCTCGACGAACCGACCACAGGTCTCGATCCGCGGACACGGGCACAGATGTGGGAGACGATCCGCAAGCTCGTCGCCGACGGATGCACCGTCCTGCTCACCACCCAATACCTCGACGAGGCCGATCAGCTCGCCGACCGGATCGCCGTCATCGACCGCGGCCGCGTCATCGCCGACGGCACCGCCGACCAACTCAAGCAGTCGGTCGGAACCAGCACTCTGACCCTCACCCCGGTCGACCGCGACCACGCGTCCGTCGTCGCCGAACTCGCCGAGTCCGTTCTCGGCGAGCCCGCGGTACTCAGCGCCGAAGCCGGCCGCGTCACCGCACCACTGCACCGCCAGGACCTCGTTCCCGACCTGCTCGTCGCACTGCGCGACCGCGGAATCACGGTCGACGAGATCACCGTCTCCAAGCCAAGCCTGGACGAAGTGTTCCTGACCATCACCGGAAAGGCCTGATCAATGACCACCACATCCATCGCCATCGGCACCGTCCGCGAGCCTCAGCGCTCGGTGAGTCTCGCCCAGACCGTCACCCAGTCGTTCTCGTTCGCCTATCGCGGGCTCATCAAAGTCCGCCGAAACCCCGAACAACTCTTCGACGTCGTCCTACAGCCGATCATCTTCACTCTGATGTTCACGTACATCTTCGGCGGCGCGATCAGCGGCGACATCTCCAGCTATCTGCCGGTGATCATCCCCGGCATCCTCGTGCAGACCGTCATCACGACGTCGATCGTCACCGGAACCCAATTGCGGGAGGACATGAACAAGGGAGTCTTCGACCGGTTCCGTTCGCTGCCGATCGCTCGGATCAGTCCGCTCGCCGGAGCACTCCTCGCCGATGTCGTCCGCTATCTGATCGCGTCCGTCATCACGTTCGCCGTCGGCTTCGCGATGGGCTGGCGCCCCGAACTGCTCGGCGTCCTCGGGTCCGTGCTCCTCGTGCTGGTCTGCAGCTTCGCTGTGTCGTGGATCTTCGCACTCATGGGCTGCCTGGTGAAGAAGGCATCGGCCGTGCAGGGCATCTCGATGCTCATCATGTTCCCGCTGACCTTCATGTCGAACGCCTTCGTCCCCGTCGACACCATGCCCGGTTGGCTGCAGGGCTTCGTCAACGTGAACCCGATCAGCCACCTGATCACCGCGATCCGCGAACTGTGCAACGACGGCCACGTCGGAACCCACGTCGTGTGGAGCCTCGTCGGCGCCGCCGTACTGGTCGCCGTGTTCGCCCCGCTGGCCGTTCGCGCCTACATTCGCAACGCCAAGTAGCCGATCGCCTCGTCCAGGGCTCGTCTGCGCGCCGACCGGTGCGCAGACGAGCTGATCTGTTCCCACGCGTCCGCTTCGCAGCCCGACAGCCGTCGAGCATCGACGAGCAGTTCGTGCAGTGCCGGATAGTCGTGGCGCGCACCGAGCCGGATCGCCAACGCCATCAGGCGTGCACCGGTCTCGTCCCCTGGCGACGCTATGCATTCGAGCGCACCGAAAGTGAAGATGACTCCAGCCGTCTGCGGAACGTCGACCCACCCGGTGTCGGCGGCGACCACGGCCTTGGCAAGGCCGGTGACATACTTTCGCGCGCGGTCGTAGGCGCCGACTCGGATCAGCCCGGCGATCGCCGCCGTGACGGTGCCGAGGACGCCGGGGTCGAGACGTTCGGTCGCCTCCTCGCCCACCAGCAGGTCGGCGGCGCGGCACAGAAGCGCGGCGACGGCCTCGTCGGATGCGGTCGCAGTGATCCGCTGATATTCGGCCAGGACGGCCATGGTGCCGGCGACCGACTCGGCGCTCCCCTGCGGTGTCGGATCGCCCGGCTTCCAGCCGCCGGTCAGATCGTCGAGGTGTTCGCGGGCGCCGTCGACGTCGCCGAGCGCGAGCAGAGTCGCCACGATGTAGACGCCGACCTGCTGCGCGTCGTCGTCGGCTCCGAGTTCCGCGAAGTGCACCGCGGTCCGTTGATACAGCTCCAGCGCCCCGGCCCACTTCCCCTGCTGCCCCAGCAGACTCGCCGTCGTCATGTCGGTCATCGCCGCAGCGAACGAGTCCGAGGCCCCGGCCGTCTCCGCCACTTCCAGGCTGTCGCGCAATGCCCCCTCGAGGTCGCCGATGTTCTCCCGCACGTTGAATCGGAGACTCAAGGCCACCCACCGCACCAGATCGGGCCGTCCAGGCTCCAAGCCGCGCAACATAATCCGGTAGGCGGCAGGCATCCGGTGCGCCAGGAGGACTGCGACGACGAACTCGACCGGGTCGGTGTACGCACTCTCCGGGCGATGAAGTCGGCGCAGAATCAACAGTGCCCGTGCGAGTGGGCGCCGAGCTCCGACCGCCATCAGGTGCGCCACCGACGCGACTGCCGTCATCTCCCACGCCTCATGGAGACGGCCGACGTCACCGGCGGGGATCGGCAGCATCTCGATCACCCGCACGGCCCATGCCCCCGCTTCGGCGTGCAGACCGCGGCTCGCCCAGAACGCGACGACGACAGGGAAAACGGTCACCGCCGTCTCGACGTCCGCGTCGTCGACGGCGCGACGCAGCACCCACACGAAGTTCTCGATCTCGGTCACGGTCTCGGCGATCAGCACCCGGTCGGGCTCGTGACGGTACCGATTCCGTAGGTCGCCGCACACCAGCCGCGCCCACGTCGCCATCGCCGCTGCCACGCTCGCGGTCTCCCCCGCGGATTCCAGACGCTCCTCACCGAACTCGCGCACCATCTCGAGCATTCGATACCGCGTACGCCCGTCCGCCTCGTAAACCTGCAGCAACGACTGGTCGACCAACGCGGTCAGCACGTCGGCCAACGCCACGCCCGACATACCGGTCGTGTGTTGGGCTGCGACCGTCGAGAAGCCGTTCGGGAACAGACACGTCCGACGCAGCGCCGCACGCGCGTCGTCGTCGAGCAGATCCCAACTCCAGTCGATGACGGCCTCGAGGGTGCGGTGGCGGTCGGGAGCGTTGCGATCGGCTGAGCGCAGCAGCGCGAACCGTTGCGCGAGGCCCCCGACGATCTCGTCCACTCCCATCACCCGGATCCGTGCGGCGGCGAGCTCGATCGCCAGCGGGAGTCCGTCGAGTTGGGCACACAGCGTCGCGACGGCGTCCGGATCGAGGGCTGCGTCGGGGCGCACCGATCGTGCGCGCAGGGTGAACAGTTCGACGCCCGCCGACATGGCTCCCTCGGTCGGTAGCACCGGGAGTTGATAGACCTGTTCGGCCGCGATGAGCAGCGGCGACCTGCTCGTCACCAGAACCCGAAGGGACGGGAGGGTCGCGATCAGTTCGCCGATGAGTGCGGCTGCCGCGTCGATCACCTGCTCGCAGTTGTCGAGGATCAGCAGGGTGTCGTTGCCGCGAAGCGCGTCGCCGAGTCGCTGCGACAGGTCGCCTGCGAGTCTCGGCACGGCACTGGTCCGCACATCCGATTCGCCGACGCCGAGGGTCGCCGCGACCACTCCGACGAGGTCGGCGGCGTCGCGGACTGCGGCGAGCGGCACGAAGTACACCGACGTGCCGCCGTCGGCGAAGGCATCGCCCACGGTCGAGGCGATAGAGGTCTTTCCCACTCCGCCCGGCCCCTGCACGGTGACCACTCGGTGCTCGGCGAGGAGGCCGGCCAGTGCGGTGAGGTCGTCATCGCGGCCGATCAGCAGGTCCGATCGGAGACGGTGTGCGCGATGTGCGGGTCGCGCTGCCCCGGCGAGGAGATCGGCGCTGAGCGCTGCCGCTTCGGATCCCGGGTCGGCGCCGAGTTCCTCGGCGAGCGAGCGCCGTAGACGCGCGAAGACGGCGAGCGCTTCGGAGGTCCGGTGGCTGCCCGCCAACGCCCGCATCCACGCGACGTGCGCCGCCTCGTCGATCGGGTCGACTTCGGCGCGGACGGCGGCGAGCCGCTCTGCCGTCGCATAGTCGCCTGCGGTGAGCGCGTCGTGCATGCGCCGATCGTCGATTCGGCGGCGGAGGCGTTCTGCGTCCGCGCGCACCCCGTCGGCTGGATCGCCCCGGAAATACCCCGCGGCCGTCTCTGGATCACCTTGTGTCAGAGCTTGTTCGGCAAGCGCGAGATCGGTTGTCGCGCCGTCGATCCGGTACCGCCCGTCCGATCCGCTGATCCCGACGAGCCCACGCAGCCGTGAGATCTGGGTGTGCAGCGCTGCCTGAGCGGACTTGGGCGGATCGTCGCCCCACACCTCGTCGATCAACCGGTCGCTCGAGACCGGACGACCGGCCGCAGCCAACGCGACGAGCAGCCGTTGCGCTCGCGCCCCAGCTACCTCGTGGCCGTCCACGGTGATCGGTCCGAGCACGCCGATCACCGGCACAGCACGCGGATTCGAGGTGTCGGACGGCATTGGTTCAAGCGTAGTACGGTCCGGTCGCCGCACTGCCCCTCGTGCGGCCAGGACTTCGGCACTTTTCATCGGCCTGGCGCCGATGAACAGTGCCAAAGATTTCTAACTGCGATGTACCCGTACCCACACGCCGTCGTCGTCGACGATTCGGGCCTGTACTCCGAAGACTTCGTCCAAGATCTTCTCGGTGATCGTGTCGGCGGGTGCGCCCTCCCCGACGACGCGGCCACCCGCAAGCACCACGATGCGGTCACAGAACATCGTCGCGAGGTTCAGATCATGCAGGGCGATCACCGCCGATGCGTCGGTGTCCCGCACATGGGCGGCCACCAGTTCCAGCAGACTCAGCTGGTACTTGATGTCGAGATGGTTGGTCGGCTCGTCGAGGATCATCACCTCCGGCTCCTGCACGAAGGCACGCGCGATCTGCACGCGTTGTCGTTCGCCGCCCGACAGCGCGCCGTACCGTTCGCCGAGCATCTCGTCGACCTCGGTCTCCTGTGCCACCGTCTCGATGATCTTCCGGTCGCGAGCCGACCCGAAGGCCCACGTCCGGCGATGCGGTGTCCGTCCCAACTCCAGGACATCGGCCACCGTCGGATTCTGGTCGGTCACCGCGGCCTGCTCCACGAACGCGACCCGTTGCGCGATGGTGCGTCGCGGCAGATCGTCCAGCCTCGACCCGGCCAACGACACGGTGCCGCGACTCGGTCGTCGCAACCCCGCCAGCAGCCGCAGCAGCGAGGTCTTGCCCGAGCCGTTCGGTCCGATCAGCCCGACAACCTCGCCAGCACTGACGGCCAGGTCGATGTCGTGGAGAATCGCCTTGCTGCCGACCGCCCAGCCGATCCCCTCGGCTTGCAGGATCATCGACGCCCCTGACGGATCAGGACCAGCACGAACATCGGGACGCCGACGATCGCGGTGATGACGCCAATCGGCAGTTCGCGCGGGGCGATCAGAACGCGGCCTACGACGTCGGCCCACACGAGGAACAGTGCACCGATGATCGCCAACGTCGGCATCATGACGCGGTGGCGGACTCCGACGATCGCCCGAGCCGCGTGCGGCAGCACCAAGCCGACGAAGCCGATCGCCCCGGACACGCTCACCACCACGGCCGTGATCAGCGCGGTGACGCACAGCAATGCGAGCCGAATGCGGGTCACGTTCACACCGAGGGAAGCCGCCGCGTCGTTCCCGAACGCGAATGCATCCAATACGCCCGACGACAGCAGACATACGACGAGGCCTGCGACGGTCGCGACTCCGCACACGGTGACCTCCGTCCACGACGGCGACGACAACGATCCGAGCAGCCAGAACAGCACGCCGCGCGTCTGCTCGGCGTCAGCCGACGTGTACACGATGAACGAGGTCAACGCCGAGAAGAGTTGGGTCGCAGCGATTCCGGCAAGGACCACCCGATCGGTCGTGCCGCCGGCGAGACGGGCGAGCAACAAGACCAGAGCGAATGCCGCGAGCGCGCCCAGGAACGCTCCGCCCGCCATGCCGATGACCCCGGCGCCGACGCCGAGGAGGATCACCGACACCGCTCCCACCGACGCACCCGACGAGACGCCGAGGACGAAAGGGTCGGCCAGCGGGTTTCGCAGGAGAGCTTGCAACACACCGCCGCAGACTGCCAGGCCTGCGCCGCACGCCGCCGCGAGTACCGACTGCGGCAGCCGCAGCTTCCAGACGATCGACTCCTGAAGTCGCGACAGACCCGAATCGCCGCCGAACAGCTCCGCGCGGACCGACGACCACACGTCAGACAGTCCGAGGCCCGACGGGCCGATGGTGATCGCGAACCCGATCGACACGAGCAGCAGTATCAGTCCGCCGAGCCACAGTGCGGCGACGGCCGGCAGCCGGGTCTGCAGCACGCTCACGTGCCCAGACCGAGCTTCTTCAGCCCGTCGGCGACGTTCTGGATCCCGTAGACCGTGCGCAGCGAGGGATTCATCTCGGCCCCCGTCGCGACGATGTACCGCTTGTTCTTGACGGCGTCCATCTCACGCGTGACCGGGTTCGACTCCAGGAAGTCGATCTTCTTCTGTGCCGACTCGCCGGACTGGATGTCGCGGGTCAGGTTCCCGATCACCAACACCTGCGGGTTCCGGCTGGCGACCTCCTCCCAACTGATCTGCGGCCATTCGTCGTGCGTGTCGTCGAAGACGTTCTTGAGGCCGAGCTCCTTCGAGACGACGCCCGGCGCACCGCAACATCCTGCGATGTACGGCGACTCCGAATCGGAGAACCAGTACAGGACCGTCGTGCCCTGCGCGTGCACCGTGTCGGCTGCCGCCTTCACCCGGTTCTTCAGATCGGCGACGACGTCGGCGGCCTTCTGTGAGGTTCCGGTGAGCTCGCCGAGTTCGGTGATCTCCTTGTAGACGAGGTCGAGCGTGAAGTCGGTGCTGCGCGATCCGTCCCCGCCGGTGTCCTCTTTCCCTTCGCAGTCCGACGGCGCGAGGTAGGTGGGGACGCCGAACTCGGTGAACCGTGCGCGCGGCGCGGTGCCGCCCTTGTCGAAGGTCGAACCGAACGACGCCGTCACCAGATCCGGTTCTTCGGCGAGGACCGCCTCGAGCGACGGCCAGTTGTCATCGATACGCTTGACCTTCTCGTTGGCTGCGGCCAGCGACGGCAGGACCGGGTCGGTCCACGTGGCCGTGCCCGCCATCCGGTCGGCCAGCCCGAGCGACAGCAGCGCCTCGGTGGTCCCCTGGTTCAGCGAGACGATGTTCTGCGGCGGCGCATCGACGGTCACCTGCTCACCGCAGTTCGTGAGCGTGACCGGGAACCCTTCGACGGCCGGGGCGGACGACGAGGTGTCGTCCGACGCTCCGCATCCGGCGAGGAGCGCTATGGACGAGGCGAGAGCGGCGGCACTGATCAGGCAGTTGCGGCCGATCATCGGGTTGAGGGAGAGGCGAGACATCACAATCTTTCGGGCCCGAGCTCAGAACGCGAAGCTCGCATGCGGATCCCGCGGGGTTGCTCCCGCGCGAGCCAGCAGGTCTTCGGACTCGAGGTCTGCCGCTGCCGGACGTCTTCCCAGGTGTGGCCCCAACAGGATTCCACCCAGTGACATGTGATCCGGTGCGTCGCTCTCACCGCTGCGCGTCAGTCCCGGATTCGCACCGGATTCCCTACCCGACGTATCGGGCGCGCTGGCACGCCGATTATAACTTTCATCGTGGAACGACTGTGCCCGGGACCACCGGACAGGTGGCCCCGGGCACAGGATTGCTCAGTGCGCTGCGGTCAGTCAGCGACTACTTCGCGGTCGCGATGCCCAGCGACGGGAAGAAGAAGCACGTCGCGTCACCCTTCTTGACCGTGCCGTAGATCGCGGAGAGGACGGTGCCTGAGCCGGTGTCGACAAGGCCACCACGGACGCCGTTGGACGGGAGGACGTTGAGTGCGGCCTTGAGGGGTGCAACCGCGGGGCCCGTAATTATCTCGGGCAGGCCCGCTTCGCTGATTCGTTTCTCCACAGCGTCAACGATGACATCCGTGATTCCGCCCATTGGTGCGCCCAGTTCGCCCTTGAACGTGTTGACGTTGAACCATGCGACCCGCATGCCGGACTTGTCTCCGGAGTCGTTAATCACACCAACCGGCACGAAACCGTAGAGGATCTCGCCCTTCTTCACTGCATTTAGGTCGACGCCCAGAAGCTCGAAGTCACCCAAGAATGGCGTATTCGGTCCCGGCATCGCACCACCCAGTGCCAGCGGGAACGAGAAGTCGGTGCAAGCACCGATCGTCGGGGTGAACGGAGTGATCCCGAGTTGTTTGAGAACGGCATTCGCCGCCGCGATGCCGTCGATGACGCCTGCTGCGTCGTTCGGCTGCGGCTGAATCGAGTCCAGTGCCGCTTTAGCGGCGGCACCATTGTTGGCGGGCGCGGCCTGCGCGACGGGTGCGCCGAGGAGAGCCGCAGACGCTGCGGCGGCAGCTAGTGCGAGACGAATCTTCATGGGAACTCCTGATCGAGAGATGGGCGGGACTAAAACGGCATCTCTCGCAACTTAAGCACCACTGGCTATCAGGATTCTCTTAAATACGACGATTAGTACGTTCAGAGGACGCAACACCCAGACTCTCTACCCGGACGGCCGACTATTTCTGTGACATAGTGACCACGAACTAGAACTGGTTTCAGTCCGTTGGTCGGGGGTCCGATGAGCACGCAGCGCCGCGAGCTGGGCACACGCCTGCCCACTTCTGTACGCATTCAGCAGGTCGACGTACCCGACGGGCGGATGCTGCATCTGCCCGGCCGTGGCACGACGTTCATCACCGACACCCCGGGCCCCACCGACGACGCACCAGCCATCCTGCTTCTGCACGCCGTGTCGACGACGGGACGCCTCACCTGGTTCCCCAGCATCGGTCCCCTCTCGAAGCGATTCCGGGTCGTCACCATGGACCAACGGCTGCACGGGCGCGGCATCCACACCGACTCGTTCACCCTGCACGACTGCGCGGACGACGCAGCAGCCGTCCTCGACGAACTCGGTATCGACTCCGCGATGATCGCGGGATTCTCGATGGGATCGTTGGTGGCACAGCGAGTGTGGCGGCAGCACCCGGACCGCGTCGGCGGTCTCGTCTTGTGCGCGAGCTCCGACCGCATGCAGTCGCGGGTCACCGAACGCCTCTTCCACCAGAGCGTCGGCGCATCGGTGCGCGCCGCCCGGCGGCCCCGGCGTCAGGATTTCGACGACGATCTGCGCGGAGTCGATCCGCGCGAGGACATCAACCGCTGGGCGCTGGCCGAGTTCCGCTCCACCCGGCCACTCGCGGCAGTGAACGCACTCGCCGCCATCGGCCGCCACCACAGCAGGCCGTGGATCCGGGAGGTCGACGTCCCGACCGCTATCGTCGTCCCGTTGCGCGACAAGGCGATTCCGCCGCAACGTCAGCGCGAGTTGGCCGCCCGCATCCCCGGGGCGACGCTGCACGAGGTCGACGCAGGCCACTCGTGCTGCGTCATGAACGCCGACGCCTTCGTCCCCGTCCTGATCGAAGCAACCACCACAGTCCTGGCACGGTGGACCGAGAACCGGTCGATCGGATAGACCGAGCGAACCAAGCCTCGGCACCTAGACTGTGGCCGTATGAAGGCACGCATCGAGCTGACAAGCATCTTCGTCGACGACCAGGCGAAAGCCCTCGACTTCTATACGAACCGACTCGGCTTCGTCGTCAAAGACGATGTGCCGACCGGCGAGTACCGGTGGCTCACCGTCGTCAGCGGCGACTCCCACGGCGGCCCTGAACTCCTCCTCGAACCGAATGCGCACCCGGCCGCGCAGGCTTACCAGGAGGCGTTGGTCGCCGACGGCATACCGTGCGCCTCGTTCGCCGTCGACGACGTCCACGCAGCCTGCACCGAACTGGCGGCCGACAGTGTCCGCATCGCCACGCAGCCGATGGAGGCGGGCCCGGTGGTCGTCGCCGTCGTCGACGACACCTGCGGCAACCTCATCCAGTTGATGAGCCGCCAGCCCTAGACCACTGTTCTTCGAGCGAACCGCGTACGACGTAGGCAGTTCAACGTCGCGCCGGTCTCCCGCTGGGTGGGGACACGACTGGCCCGATCGACCATCTGTGGCATAGTGACACGCGACACTGAAACACGTTCTAGTTCCGTTGCTCGGCTTCGGAACGAAGGGTTGTACTCGATGAAATCGTCACGCCGCGACCTCAGCTCGCTGCTGCCGTCCTCCGGACGCCTCCCCGACGTGGAGGTGCCCGCAGGTCGCATCGTCGACCTCCCCGGACGGGGCACCACCTTCATCACCGACAGTCCCGGTCCCACTCCGGATGCGCCTGCGATCCTGTTGCTGCACGCCCTGTCGACCACCGGCCTGCTCACCTGGTTCCCGAGCATCCCCGCGCTCACCGAACGCTTCCGGGTCATCACCATGGATCAGCGGCTGCACGGACGCGGCATCCAGTCACCGGAGTTCTCCCTCCGCGACTGCGCGGACGACGCCGCGGCCGTGCTCGACGCCCTCGACATCGACCAGGCCGTCATCGCGGGCTACTCGATGGGATCACTTGTCACACAGCGCGTCTGGCGTCAGCATCCGGACCGTGTGGGCGGCCTCGTCCTGTGCGCAGGCACGGACCAGTTCCAGACCAACGCGACCGAGCGACTCTTCCACCGAGGCATGGGCGTCTCGTTCGGTCGTCGGCGTCGCGTCGCACCCACCGTCACCGAACGCACGCGCGCACCACTCGACCCCGAGGACGACCTTCGCCGGTGGGCCATCGCCGAACTCCGGTCCACCCGGCCGTTGGCCATGAGCCGCGCGGTCGCCGCGATCGGTCAGCATCACACGAAGCCGTGGGTGCATGAGATCAATGTCCCGACTGCCGTCGTCATCCCGCTGCGCGACAAGGCGATCCCGCCGGAACGTCAGCGCGCGATGGCGCAGCGCATCCCCGGCGCCACCGTCCACGAGGTGGACGCCGGACACTCCTGCTGCGTGATGCGGGCCGACCTCTTCGTTCCGAAGCTCATCGAAGCGACGAACACCGTCCTCGCACGATGGACAGAGAAGGAGCAGGCATGAGCACACCGAAGATCGCCGTCGTCACCGGAGCGTCGCGAGGTGCAGGCAAGGGGATCGCACTCGCGCTCGGCGCGGCAGGCGCCACCGTGTACGTCACCGGCCGGACCACCGCGGCAAGCGCCGCCGACCTGCCGGGAACCGTCGCCCAGACCGCCGACGAGGTCACCAGACGCGGCGGCACCGGCATCCCGGTGATCGTCGACCACTCCGACGACGACCAGGTCGCTGCGCTCTTCGACCAAGTCCGGACCGACCACGGGCGGCTGGACATCCTCGTCAATAACGCGATCACCCTGCCACACGCCCTGACTAAAAAGGGTCCGTTCTGGGACAAGCCGCTCGACCTCACGGACCTGTTCGACGTCGGGATGCGCTCGGCATACGTCGCCACGTACTACGCGGCGCCTCTACTGGTCGCGAACGGCACCGGGCTGGTGGTGAACACCTCGTCGTTCGGCGGCAGTTGCTACATGCACGGCCCCGCGTACGGTGCCGGGAAGGCTGCGGTCGACAAGATGGCACACGACATGGCCGTCGACTTCAAACCGTTCGACGTCGCCGTGATCTCGTTGTGGATGGGACTCCTCAAGACCGAACGGAACGTCGCCGCGTTCGAAGCCGACCCCGCGATGTACGAGGGGCTCGCCGCATCAGCCGAATCCGTCGAGTTCCCCGGCCGCATCATCGCGGCCCTGTCGAGTCACGAGTCTCGGATGGAGCGCACTGGACAGGTCCTGATCGGCGCCGAGGTGGCCGAGGAACTCGGAGTGAGCGACGTCGACGGCAACCAGCCGCCGTCTCACCGTCCGTTCCTCGGCGATCCGCCGACGTTCAGCTCCTCCGTCATCGAATAGCCCGTACGAGCAGTCGGACCGCCGCGGTCGACTAGGGCTGTTCAGCTCCGCTCACGGCGACCTCGGCCTTGAGCCGCTCCAGCTCCCGCGGAAAGTGCTCCACCATGGTCTGCGGAGTGCGCACGCTCTCCTCGCAGGCGATGATCCCGACGTGCACGACACCGTTGTTCGACAACACGGTGATGTTGAGCCCGGCGCCATGGAACACCGGTCCCAACGGGTACATGCCCAACACCTGCGCACCCAGGAAGTACAGCGGCACCGGTGGTCCCGGAACGTTCGAGATGACGAGGTTGTGCACGACGGGGTGCTTCTCCGCGAGACGCAGACCCGCGTATGCCCGGACCGCCAGACCGAAGACTCGAGGCGCGGCGAATTCGGCCCAGTCCTGCAGCATGTCGGCCGAGATCGCCTTGTTGTGCTCCTTGGCGTTCCGATTGTCCTCGGTCATCTGGCGGAGCCGCTCGAGCGGATCGTCGATGTCGGTGCCCAGACGCGCGAACAGCGACGACACCTTGTTGGCTCCGACGTCACGCGACGAATCCTCGCGCACCGAGACCGGCACCGATGCAAGAAGCGGCTCGTTCGGCAGTTCCCCGCGCTCCTCCAGATAGCTGCGGAGCGCGCCGCCCGCGATGCTCAGCACGATGTCGTTGACCGTCGCACCGGTCGCGCGCCGCACCTCCTTGATGTCCTCGAGTTTCATATCGGCGATCGCGATGGTGCGATGCCCGTTGATGGTCCCGTTGAAGGAGGTTCGAGGAGCCGTCAGCGGAGCCGCCATCGCTGTCCCCTGCCGGGCGCGGTCGATCGACTGGGCGATCATGCCGATTGACGCCGGAACGAGCTTCGGAATCCCGAGCGGCCGCATCAGCGTCTCGACGACACCGCGACCGAGCAGTTCCAGACCGCCCGGCGCGCGCGAAGCCTTCGGCGGATCATCCGGAGCCAACGGCGGGGCGTCCGGCTCGAGGCTGCACAAGTACGAGATCAGGTTCGAGCCCGACGCACCGTCGACCGTCGCGTGATGCATCTTGGAGAACACCACGAGCTTCTCGACGCCGTCGGCGTCGTGATAGCCCTCGATCAGGACCATCTCCCAGAGCGGACGGCTGCGGTTCATCGGCTGACCGGCGAGATGACCGCAGATCTCCATCAGCTCGGCGTACCCCGCAGGCTGAGGCAACGCCATCCGGTGGAAATGGTGGTTGATGTCGAAGTGGTCGTCACGTACCCACACCGGATGCCCGACGTCGAGCGGCACGCGTCGCACCTTGCGCGTGAACTGGTCGACCTTCTTCACCCGTGAGTCGAGAAGATCCCGCATCGCCGAGAACGTGTAGCCGCCGGGCACCGTCTCTGGGTCGAGCACGATCAGCCCGCACACGTGCATCAGTTGCTCTGGGGTCTCCAGGTACAGGAAGCTGGCATCGAGGCCACTCAGACGATCCATGCGGAACAGAGTACAACACGAATTAGAACGTGTTCTATTTTAGTTGAAGTCGTCGTCTACCTGCTGTTCGCGTCACCACGAGCCCCGACGGGACAGCCTGCCTACGCACCGACTGACTGCCGGTGTTAAGTGGAGGCATGGGCACTCGCTATCAACACCTCGCATACGGCGACGCCGCGCGAGCCCGTCAACACGCAGTGGCGGACGCTGCCGTACCGGGAGCCGCGATCCCCGACGACGGCCCCCAGGAACTGACCTCTCGCGAGCTCCGCATGCTCACCCGCGCTTTCCAACTCCACCTAGCCACCGTGACCGAATCCGGCTGGCCGTATGTGCAGTACCGCAGCGGCCCAACCGGATTCGTCCACCATCTCGGCGGCAATCGGATCGCGTTCGCCGACTTTCGGGGCAACCGTCAGTTCGTGTCGACCGGCAACATCGACGCCGACGGCCGCGTCGCACTGTTCGTCGCCGACTATCCGCTCCGCAAACGCCTCAAAGTGTTCGGCCGCGCCGTGGTGTCGGACGACCCCGCACTCCTCGAACGACTGCGGCGCGTGGACGACGGTGAGATCTCGGCCGTCTGCGAACGCAGCATCGTCATCGGCGTCGAAGCCTTCGACTGGAACTGTTCACGCAGCCTCGTCCCGCAGTACACCGACGTGCAGGTCCGCGAACGGACGCAGCCGTACATCGACCGCATCACCGAGTTGCAGGACGAGGTGGCCGCGCTGCGCGCGCGACTCGACTGACGTTCGGCTCGTTCGAGGTGGTCTACGGGACCAGCGCCAGGGCTCTACCGCGTTCGTTCGCGGTAGAGCCACGCTCCCAGGACGATCAACCAGATCGGCACGACGACGCCGAACATCAGCCATGCGCCCTGACTGATCATCATGACCGCGGCGATCACCATCAACACGCCGCTGATCAGCGCGACCACTTTAGGACTCACGTCGTCCTTTCGTGACGAGTCGGACGGCCGTCAGACGCCGATCAACTTGCCGCCGAGGTACTCGACGACCTTGTCCAAGGCCACGCGCTCCTGCGTCATCGTGTCGCGTTCACGGATGGTGACCGCCTGGTCGTCGAGGGTGTCGAAGTCGACGGTGACACAGAACGGCGTGCCGATCTCATCCTGGCGGCGGTAACGCTTGCCGATGCCCTGCGCGTCGTCGAACTCGATGTTCCAGTGCTTGCGGAGGTCGGCCGCGAGGTCGCGCGCCTTCGGCGACAGCTTCTCGTTCCGCGAGAGTGGCAGCACGGCTGCCTTCACCGGAGCCAGACGACGATCCAGCTTCAGGACAGTGCGAGTATCGGTGCCCCCCTTGGCGTTCGGCACTTCCTCGTCGGTGTACGCGTCGACGAGGAACGCCATCATCGAACGGCCAAGGCCGGCAGCAGGCTCGATCACGAACGGCGTGAACCGTTCGCCAGTCGCCTGGTCGAAGAACGACAGGTCCTCGCCGGAGGCCTTGCTGTGCGTCGACAGATCGTAGTCGGTCCGGTTGGCGACACCCTCGAGTTCGCCCCACGGGTTGCCGCTGAAACCGAACTTGTACTCGACGTCGACGGTCCGCTTGGAGTAGTGCGACAGCTTCTCGGCCGGGTGCTCGAACAGACGCAGATTCTCGGGATCGATGCCGAGGTCGACGTACCACTGGAAGCGGGCATCGATCCACTCCTGATGCCACTGCTCGTCGTCGCCGGGCTTGACGAAGAACTCCATCTCCATCTGCTCGAACTCGCGCGTGCGGAAGATGAAGTTTCCGGGCGTGATCTCGTTGCGGAAGCTCTTGCCGATCTGCGCGATGCCGAACGGCGGCTTGCGACGCGACGTGGTCATCACGTTCTTGAAGTTGACGAAGATGCCCTGCGCGGTCTCCGGGCGAAGGTAGGCCAGGCCGTCCTGATCGGCGACCGGACCGAGGAACGTCTTGAGCAGGCCCGAGAACGCCTTCGGCTCGGTCCACTGCCCCTTGGTGCCGCATTCGGGGCAGCCGACCTCCGACATCGGGACCGTGTCCGGATCGTCGATGCCCTTCTTGAGCGCGTACGCCTCTTGCAGATGATCCTGACGCTGGCGCTTGTGGCAGTTGGTGCACTCGATCAGCGGATCGGTGAACACGTCGACGTGGCCGGAGGCCTCCCACACGCGACGCGGCAGGATGACCGACGAATCGAGACCCACGACGTCCTCGCGTGAGGTGACCATCGTGCGCCACCACTGGCGCTTGATGTTGTCCTTCAACTCCACGCCGAGCGGACCATAGTCCCAGGCGGACCGGGTTCCGCCGTAGATCTCACCGCAGGGATACACCAGACCGCGCCGCTTGGCGAGGTTGACGACAGCATCGACTTTGGACTGGACAGCCACGGTTAACTGATCTCCACGAGTGTAGGGGTTAGGGAATGTAGGGGTTAAGGGTTCGTTTACAGGGTAGTCGGTGGTCGAGACATCGCGCTGATCGCATACGTGATGCCGGTTTGCGCAGTGTCATCCGAACGTCCGAATAGCGAAGAATTGTCGTAGGCGCGTCGTAAGTTCACCGCATCGGTCAGGCAGTCGGCCCGACCACTCCCAAGGAGAACCCCCGATGAGAATCTCAACCCGCCTTGCCGTCGCCGCTGTGGCCGTCGCTGCCGTACTCGCCCCCTCTGTCGCTGTCGCATCCGCGAGCTCCAGCGAGCCGACTGCCGGCGACACCGTGCGCTACACCTTCTACAGCGATGTTCAGAACAACGAATCGACGAACTGGTTCGACGGCGACAACGACATGGACTCGTTCGAGACGACTCGCCTGTCCGGCTATTCACGGTCCACGACGAAGTGGTTCGGATCGAAGAGTGTCGTCTCACGCTCCACGTACCAACTGACCGGCAGTTCGTTCCAGACCAGCGGGTACTACGCCGGATGTGCGATCTACGTGAACGGCACCCTCGTCTCGTCCGATTCGGCGACCGGCCGATACGCGGTCGCCGTCTGCTGACACGGCTAGCTCGGATCGAGCCCGATCTCGACACACGGGACGGTGTCGATCGTCAGTCCGGTGGCCTCTTCGATGACTCCCGAGAGCTCGGCGTAGGCCTTCGGCGACCGCGTGCGGTACCGCTCGATCACCGCGCGGCCTTCGTCTGCCCCGAGGACGCGGGCCGTGCCCGGCCGGCGACGGATGAAGCCGATGCTGATCCAGCACCGTGGCTCGGCGACGAGGTTGCGGTACCACTGCGACCCGTCGCCGAAGCCGGACGCCAGGATCACATGCGCGTCGTCGGGACGTTCGACGCACTCGAGGACGACGAACCGGTGCTCCCCCGACCTACGACCGATGTGTTCGAGCAACACCAACCGGCCACCGAACAGAAAGCCGAGCCCCACTCGAAACAGCGGAATCGGAGCCCTGAGCAGCCACCGCGTCTGTAAGAGTCGCGCACCGATACCCATGGCTTCGACCGTACAACCGAGTCGTCTGCCACACGGCTCTATCGTTGCGCTTGACGGACGGTCCGGGCGCCCGAGGCTCAGGACTCGCACCGTCGTCTTCCTCACTGCAAAATGACAATCAATTCCCATAAGATGGCTGCATGACTTCCCCGACCGCGCCCGCAGCCCTCGTCGGCGACCACTCGGCGCACTCCGCCGCGAGCGACCTGCTGCGCGCGTTGTCCGCGCCGGCTCGTGTCGCGATAGTTCTCAGCCTGCAAGACCGGGCGATGTGCGTCCACGAACTGGTCGATGCCCTCCATCTCAACCAACCGCAAGTCAGCCAGCATTTGAGTGTGTTGAAGCGTTCTGGTGTGGTGGTAGGGACGCGACGCGGACGGGAGATCGAGTACGCGCTCGCCGACGACCACGTCGCACATATCGTCGTGGACGCCTTGGTGCACGCCACCGAACGTCGAGAAGGACAGCTGTGACCACGAATCCAACCAGGCCGGTCACCGGGCAGCGCGCAACTAAACAGCGCGCGGCGATCGCCGACGTCCTGTCGACCACCGACGACTTCTTGTCTGCGCAGCAGCTGCACGACAAACTGCGCGACCGCGGCGAGTCGATCGGACTGACCACCGTCTACCGCAACCTGCAGGCACTCACCGAGTCTCAGCAGATCGACGCGATCTGGGACGGCTCCGGCGAGACCCGATACCGGCACTGCTCGTCGGGCCATCACCATCATCTCGTCTGCCGCGAGTGCGGAACCACCGTCGAAGTCCAGGCCGACCCGGTGGAACGATGGGCGTCCAAGATCGCGAACGAGAACGGCTTCTCGGACATCACCCATACCGTCGAGATCTTCGGGACCTGCACCGACTGCAGACGCTAGAGGCCTTCGCGGGCGGTACGGAGCACCGAATCCTCGATCATCGTCGTGAGCTTCGGTGTCCGGGCCCGATGCCGATCCCGTCCCGTGATCTCACGGATGTCGGCGAGGACTGCGTCCCAGCCGTAGACGATGTCGTCGTACGTGAGCCGGATGGTGAGCCAGCCGTCGACGAGCGCCCGCCGATCGCGGTGATGGTCGCGCTCATAGTCGTCTCTACTCGCGTGGTACATGAAGCTGTCGCACTCGATGAGTAGCTTGCCGATCCGCAGATCGGTGTGCCCGACCCCCTCGATCGACGGTTGGACCACGACGTCGTACCCCTCTGATTTGAGCCGAACCCGTGCGATGCTCTCGGTTCCCGACTGAGACTTCGCATCTGTCCTGTCCACTGCGTGACTCAGCGTCACACTGATCGTGCCCATACCGACCCGGAGGTCGGCCGCGCCGGTTCCAGTCGAATTCATATACGAGTCGGCCACCGCGATCCACCCCTCGACCGGCAGACATCCGCTCGCATACTTGAGGGCGACCGGCAACGGGTCGACGGCCTCGGCCGCCATCCGCTCGGCGCCCACTGAGACCCGACACGCTTTGTGCTTGCCCGACTTGTTCTTGCTGCGCCGCAGATGAAGACTCGCTCGATAGCCGGGCGGTGTCCACATTCCGTGAAAGCGCAACGCGTCGACACAGGTCAGGATGCCGCCGTCTCGGACAGCCGACACGACCGTCGCGTCATGAAGGCGTGTGGCGTACCACCAGGGCCGCAACCTGATGAGGTCGCCGCTCACGAGCATCCGCTCGATCATCCGGTCGTCGAACTCCATCGCGACCAACTGCTTCTTGGTGTAGACACCCGACGTGTTCATACCCGACGTGCTCATACCCGACGTGCTCATACAAGGTCAGACGCAACGCACCGCTGCCCGGTTCCACAGCCGGCCGTCGACGCGAGGACCGGCCAATTCTGGGCTGGCTAATTCGAGTACTGGAAAATTCAGGCCGATCAGGACTCTCCGAGGGAAATCTTCCCTCGGAAGGTCGTATCCCGCCTGAATTTCCAGTTAGGTCAGGCGCTGCCGAAGCGCCGATCGCGCTTCGCGTACTCCAGGCAAGCGGCCCAGAGGTCGCGACGGTCGAAGTCCGGGAACAACTTCTCCTGGTAGACCATCTCGGCGTACGCGCTCTGCCACAGCAGGAAGTTCGACAGTCGCTGCTCGCCGGACGGACGGAGGAACAGGTCGACGTCGGGCATGTCCGGCTCGTCGAGGTATTTGCCGAAGCTCGCCTCGGTGATCCGGTCCGGGTCGATCTCGCCGCGGGCCGCGCGACGCGCGAGTTCGCGGGCCGCGTCGACGATCTCGGCGCGGCCACCGTAGTTGACGCACATCGTGAGCGTCATGACGGTGTTGTCCTTGGTGAGTTCCTCGGCCACTTCGAGTTCTTTGATGACGCTCCGCCACAGGCGGGGTCGTCGACCTGCCCACCGCACGCGGACGCCCATCTCGTTCATCTCGTCGCGACGTCGCCGGATCACGTCGCGGTTGAAGCCCATCAGGAACTTGACCTCGTCGGGGCTCCGCGACCAGTTCTCCGTCGAGAATGCGTACGCCGACAGCCACTGGACGCCCATCTCGATGGATCCACAGACCGCGTCCATGAGAACGGCTTCACCCCGCTTGTGCCCTTCAGTCCTGGGCAGTCCACGGTCCTGCGCCCACCGGCCGTTGCCGTCCATGACCAGCGCGACGTGCTTCGGCACGAACTGCGCCGGAATGTTCGGCGGAATCGCACCCGACGGGTGCGGGTCCGGTGGACGCACCGATCGCGCCGGAACCTGATCGGCAGACGAAGCTCGGGAGAATCGGGCCATCAGACAACCTGGTCTTCCTGCGCCACCAGCCTGTGCGGCGCATGTCGTTCGATGAGCGGCAGCGTCCGGAGTTGGCGCTCCAGGTGCCATTGCAAGTGAGCCGCGGTGAGGCCTGTCGCCTGACGTCGCTGCGAATCGGAGGCGGTCGCCACGTGATCCCACTCGCCGCGGGCGAGCGCATCCATCAACTCGAGGACGCCGACGGACGGCGTCGCCGCCCCCGCCGGACGGCAGTGCACGCACACCGCGCCGCCTGCCGACACGTGGAAGGCGCGATGCTGCCCCGGCTGCGCGCACCGCGCGCACACGTCGAGTGCAGGCATCCAGCCCGCGGCAGACATGGCGCGAAGCAGGAACGCGTCGAGGATCCACTGCCGATCACGGCGGTCCTCGGCGAGCGCTTGCAATGCTCCGACCGTCAACCGGTGCAGTTGCTTCGCAGGAGCGCGCTCCTCGCCTGCTAATCGTTCAGCGGTCTCCAACACCGCGCACGCCGTGGTGTACCGGCCGTAGTCGGAGGCTATGTCGTCGGAGAACGCGTGCAGACTGTGCACCTGGGTGACGATGTCGAGGTTGCGACCCGGATAGAAGTGGACGTCGACGTGCGCGAACGGCTCCAGACGTGCACCGAATTTCGAACGGGTCCGTCGGACGCCCTTCGCGACTGCACGCACCAGTCCATGCTCGGCGGTGAGGAAGGTTATGATGCGGTCGGCCTCGCCCAGCTTATGCTGGCGCAGCACCACCGCTTCATCGGAATATAACCTCACCGAGACATTCTCTCACCGGCCGACGACAAACGGTGGATCGACTCGCATCGTGTGGCCGCGACCGACGTCGCGTCACCGACCGCCGACGAAGTCGGCGAGCTCCGCCGCGACGCGTTCGGGCTGGTCTTCGGGAAGCAGGGTCCACGAGTCGTCGACCTCCACCAACCGTGCGTCGGGAAATTCCTTCACCATCCTCCGGGCATGATCGATCGGCATCATCCGGTCCTCGACCGCCCACAACAGAAGGACCGGCCTGTCGAGACTCACCACCTTCCGGTGCCAATCGTTCAGGACCGACTTCGACGGCGAACCGGTCGCGAATTTCGCGAGGTCACGGCGGATGGCGGCATCCCGACTCGCGGGCCCGAACCAGTCGTCCATCACGTCGTCAGGAATCCTGGCCTTGGCGAGCCCTCCGTATGCCGGAGTTCCGTGCCGGAACAAGGCAGTCCGGGTGATCTGCATGAGCAGCCACGATCCGCCCGGGACCCGGCACAGCGCACACGCAGGCCTGGCCGGTTTCGGCGGGAAGTTGTCGAACGCCTCGCACGAGGCGAGGACCATCCGCGCGAGCCGGTGGTCGCGACCTTCGGAGACGATAAACTGCCCGCCGCCCCAGTCGTTCAAGACGAGGGTGACCTCGTGGAGGTCGAGCGCGTCGAGGAAGTCGGCGATCAGATTCGCGACGCCAGACTGGGACAGGTCGGCATCTGGATGCATAGGTCGCCGATGCGCGCCCAACGGCCACGTCGGAGCGATGCAACGGAAACCGTCGAGCAGCGGGATCACGGCACGCCACTGGGTCTCGTTCATCAACAACCCGTGACCGAACACCAGCACCGGCCCGTCACCGCCGGAGTCGGTGTAGTCGATCGGGCCTGCGGGTAGATCGATGGAGGGCATGCCTCCACGGTGCGCTCTTGTGGCGAACGTGTCCAGGGTTCTGGACTCTCGATCGACGGTCTCGACTCCGCTCGACCAGCGGGAAGGGTCTCGACTCCGCTCGACCAGCGGGAAGGTCTCGACCCTTCGACTCGCTTCGCTCGCTCAGGACAGCGCTCCGCTCGACCAGCGGGAAGGGTCAGAACCCCAAGCGG
Organism: Gordonia zhenghanii; assembly: GCF_021738965.1. Lineage (GTDB taxonomy): Bacteria > Actinomycetota > Actinomycetes > Mycobacteriales > Mycobacteriaceae > Gordonia > Gordonia zhenghanii. The sequence continues at coordinate 317,756 of NZ_JAKKOQ010000008.1, forward strand.
CCCAACTGCTTCGGGTCGCGCTGCCAGTCCTTGGCCACCTTCACGTGCAGGTCGAGGTACACCTTGGTGCCCAGCAACCGCTCGATCTGACCGCGGGCCACGGTGCCGACCTGCTTGAGTCGCGCCCCCTTGTGCCCGATGACGATGCCCTTCTGACTGTCGCGTTCGACGAACAGATGCGCGTACACGTCGATGATCTCCGAGTCGTCACGCGGGACGACCTCTTCGATCACGACGGCCAACGAGTGCGGAAGCTCGTCCCGCACGCCTTCGAGCGCGGCCTCGCGAATGAACTCGGCCATGAGGACCTGCTCGGGCTCATCGGTGAGCTCACCGTCCGGATAGAAGGCGGGCCCCTCCTCGCAGAGTGAGACGAGGACGTCGGAGAGAGTGTCGAGCTGGCGTCCCGACTTGGCCGAGCACGGCACCACTTCGGCGTCGGGCCCCATCAGCGCGGACAACGCCATCAGCTGCTTGGCGACCTTCTCCGGACCAACCCGGTCGATCTTGGTGACGATTCCGACCTTGCGGGTCTTCGGCGCGACAGACTTCACCTGTTCGACGATGAGGCGGTCGCCGGGGCCGATCGCCTCGTCGGCGGGGATGCACACACAGACCACGTCGACTTCGGAGTAGGTATCGCGCACCAGGTCGTTGAGGCGCTGACCGAGGAGCGTGCGCGGCCGGTGCAGACCCGGAGTGTCGACGAGGATGAGCTGAGCGTCGGGCCGGTTCACGATCCCGCGGATGGCGTGCCGCGTGGTCTGCGGACGGTTCGACGTGATGGCGACTTTGTCGCCGACGAGCGCGTTCGTCAACGTCGACTTGCCGGTGTTCGGCCGGCCGACGAAACAGACGAAACCCGAACGGAATTCGGGTTGCGACGACGTGGGGTTGCTCAAGCGGACTCTCCGATCGATGTGTCTTGCTTCTGGTGCAGCGTATCGTCATCGCCCCACTCCTCGCGGACACCGTCCTCCGAGTGCTTCTTGCCACGTCGGACGACGACAGTCGTGATCCGCTGGCGCCCCGACTTGGTCGGACCGCCTTCGGCGGTCAGCTTGAGCCCGTGCGATTTCACCTTCGCGCCGGGCAGCGGAACGCGGCCGAGACGCAGACCGAGCAGTCCGCCGACGGTCTCGACTTCGTCGTCGTCGATCTCGATGTCGAAGAGTTCACCGAGATCCTCGACGGGCAGCCGTGCCGACACCCGGTACTTGTCCTCGCCCAGCTTCTCGACGGGCGCCACTTCGTCGGTGTCGTACTCGTCGGAGATCTCGCCGACGATCTCCTCGAGAACGTCCTCGATGGTGACGAGGCCTGCGATGCCGCCGTACTCGTCGACGAGGAGCGCCATGTGATTGCGCTCGGCCTGCATGCCTTCGAGGACGTCGTCGAGCGGCTTCGAATCGGGAACGAACTGCGGTTCCCGCATCACCTCGCCGACGTCGAAGCCCGCGACCGACAGCTTCGGCAGCATCTTCTCGACGATGTCCTTGAGATACACGACGCCGACGACGTCGTCGGGGTTCTCGCCGATCACCGGGATACGGGAGTGCCCGGACCGGACCGCAAGACTCATCGCCTGGGTTGCGGACTTCTCGGCCTCGATCCACACCATCTCTGGCCGCGGCACCATCACCTCGCGGGCGTTCGTGTCGCCGAGGTCGAAGACGGACTGAATCATTCGGCGTTCGTCGTCGTCGACGACGCCCTGCTCCTGCGCCAGATCCACCACTTCGCGGACTTCCACTTCCGTCGCGAACGGGCCGTTGCGAAACCCCTTGCCGGGAGTCAGCGCGTTACCCATGAGGATCAAGACCCGCGTGACGGGCCGCAGCACGACGCCGATCGCGGTCAGCACGGGTGAGGCGATCAGCGCGATCGAGTACGCGTGCTGGCGGCCGAGGGTGCGCGGGCCGACGCCGACCGCCACATAGGAGACGAACGTCATGGCGAAAATGGTGACGAGCAGTCCCCAACCGGTTCCGAGGCCGTCGACGGCGATCACGGCGACGAGACCGATCGCGGCAGCTTCGCAGAACACGCGGAGTAGGACGGCGAGGCCCACGTACGTGGCGCGCTGCTCGAGGACGACGCGGAGCCGCTTGGCTCCACCGCGCTCGTCTTTGACCATGTCGTCGACGCGGGCCGCAGACACGGTCTGCAAGCCGACGTCGATGGCCGCGAACACGCCTGCGATGAATGCCAGTCCAGCGGCCGCGACGAGGAAGACGATGTCTCGCATCACAGGTCAGCGCCCGCCCGTGCCGTCGGCGAATCCGGTGTTGCGGAGCAGTCGCGCATCGCGTTCGGCTTGAGCCTGGAGACGGACACGGTCGTCGCGCGCCGAATACCAGTCGACGATGATCTGGCCCTGAAGCCCGAACATCTCTTTCTCTTCGTCCGGTTCAGCGTGGTCGAACCCGAGAAGATGCAGCACCCCGTGCACCGTGAGAACGGCGACCTCGTGCTCGAAGCTGTGCCGCTGGCTCTTGGCCTGGCCCGCGGCGAACTCTGGGCAGATCACGATGTCGCCGAGCATCGCCGGACCGGGGTCGGCAGCGTCGGGGCGTCCGCCCGGAGTGAGCTCGTCCATCGGGAAGCTCATGACGTCGGTCGGCCCGGGCAGGTCCATCCACTGCACGTGCAGTTCGGCCATCGTCTCCGAGTCGACGAGTGTGATCGACAGTTCGGCGCCGGGATGGACTTCCATCCGGGCCATCGCGAAGCGCGCGGCTTCGATGACGAGGTGCTCGGGCACGTCGACGCCCGACTCGTTGAACAGTTCGATGCTCATCGGCGGTGCCCTCCGTCGGATCGACGCATGCCGTCACGGCGGGCTGCGCGGTTCCCGTGCACGTCCCCGGTCGCCCCGCGACTCTCGGCTTCCTCCGCGCGGCCGTACGCGTCGACGATGTCGGCGACGAGCCGATGTCGGACGACGTCAGAGCTGGTCAGTTCGGCGAAGTGGATGTCGTCGATCCCGTCGAGGATGCGCGCGGCGACCCGCAGGCCGCTCTTCGCACCGCCCGGCAGGTCGATCTGCGTGGCGTCGCCGGTGACGACCATCTTGGCTCCGAACCCGAGGCGCGTGAGGAACATCTTCATCTGCTCGCCGGTCGTGTTCTGCGCTTCGTCGAGGATGATGAACGCGTCGTTGAGCGTCCGGCCGCGCATGTACGCGAGCGGCGCCACCTCGATCACGCCCGCCTCCATGAGCTTCGGGATCGCCTCCGGATCCATCATGTCGTGCAACGCGTCGTACAGCGGACGCAGATACGGGTCGATCTTCTCGCTGAGAGTGCCGGGCAGGAAGCCGAGCCGCTCCCCCGCTTCGACGGCGGGCCGCGTCAGAATCACGCGACTCACCTCTTTGTTCTGCAGCGCCTGGACGGCTTTGGCCATCGCGAGGTAGGTCTTGCCGGTGCCCGCGGGCCCGATGCCGAACACGATCGTGTTCTTGTCGATGGCGTCGACGTAGTGCTTCTGGTTGAGGGTCTTGGGCCGGATCGTCTTACCGCGCCGCGACAGGATGTCCAGGCTGAGCACCTCGGCGGGCGACTCGTTGGACGCGGACAGGATCGACAGGCTCTGCCGCACCAGGTCCGGAGTCAGCGTCGTCCCACCGCGCACCACCTTGACCAGTTCGGCGATGACCCGCTCGGAGGCTGCGACGTCGGCAGGCGCACCCTTGAGCGTGATCCGATTGCCGCGGACATGGATGTCGGCCGGAAGCTGCGCTTCCAGGGTTCGCAGGTTGACGTCGGTCGCGCCGAGCAGTCCCAATGCAAGATCTTGCGGGACTTCGATCTTCGAAGTCGCTGCCGCGTCCGCCGGGTCGCGGCTCATCTCACTCATTCAGCCCGTCACTCACTAAAATCCGTCACTCCTCGACGTTCGTCTGGACTCCCGCACGTGCGGGAACGACTTCATTCTATCGCCGGACAGATCGGACGCCATCGGTGATCAGATCCCCAGCACACGCAGCGTCTGCCTCGTGGCAGCCGACTTCGGATCGACGAACGCGTCATGCCCCTCGCCGGGCACCTCGTACAGAACGGCCGATTGACCGCGGACGGTCGCATCGGCGACGTATCGCCTGCTCATCGCGATCGGCATCGATTGGTCGCCGACCGTGTGGATCACCGCGACCGTCGAGTCGAACGGCTCTTGCTCCGACGGCGACGCCTCTCGATAACGGTCCGGGATCTGGGCGAACGGCGCGCCCATCAGGTCGACGACCGACGGCCGGTCGAACGCACCGGTCTCGGTGAAATCGAGTACCGGCGACTGCGCGATCACCGTCCCGAACGTGAACCGCCGGGTGGCTCCGCCCAGTCGGGCCGCCGAGTACACGGCGAGTTGACCGCCCGCCGAGTGTCCGACGACCGCCGCGTGCGCGTGATCGACGGTGATGTCGGCCGTCGCGAGCTGATCGCTGACCGGACCGTCGAGTGCGCTGAGGGCGTCCACCACGTCGCGCCCGGTCGTCGGCCACCCGCCTGCTTCCTCACCGACCCTGCGGTACTCGACGTTCCACACGACGGCTCCGCGTTGCGCGAGCAATCGGGCGAGACCGGTGTAGACGACGAGGGAGTACTCGGTGGACCAGTAGCCGCCGTGGATCAGGACGACGAGCGGCGCAGGTCCGTCGCCACGTGCGGTCTCGGCCGGGAGGTACAGGTGGCCGTACGTGCTCGGTGCGTCCCCGTACGGAATCTTGATGCGGCGCACTGGTCAGCGGCTCCACCGGTCGGTGACTGCGCCCAGAGCGCCGAGGGCGACCGCGCCCGCCGCTGCCGTTCGCAGCACTTCGGGACCGAGGACGACCGACTGTCCGCCGAGCGCCGTCAGATCGGCGATCTCGGCGGGATCGAGGCCTCCTTCGGGTCCGATCACCAGGACGATCTCCGGTGCGTCTGCGAAATCGAGCGAACGGAACGGCGTCGCACCCTCTTCGTGGAGCAACGCGACCATTCCGCCGTCGCCCACGACGCGCGCGCAGCGGGCGCGTACGTCCATCGTGGTCGCCAGGTCGGCGACCTCCGGGATCCACGGACGACGCGCCTGTTTGGCAGCCGTCGCCGCTGCCGACCGCCATTTGTCGACGCCGCGCTCGGCCTTCGATCCAGCCCAGCGGGCGACGCACCGCGACGCCTGCCACGGCACGATCACGTCGACGCCAGCCTCGGTCATGAGGTCGACGGCGAGTTCGCTTCGCTCCGATTTCGGCAACGCCTGCACGATGGTGACGAGCGGCTTCGGACGGGTGACGAACTCGACGCGTCCGACGCGTACCGACAGCCGGTCCTTGCCCGACGTGTCGAGCACTTCACAGTCGGCGAACGTGCCTCGCCCGTCGCCGAGGATCACCGTCTGCCCGCGCCTGATGCGCGTGACGGTGACCGCATGTCTGCCCTCCGAGCCGGACACCGTCGCCTGCTCACCGGCGGCGGCGACCTCGTCGACCCAGAAGAGCGGCGGGGTCATCGGCCTGCGAAAGCGTTGCGCAGCTTGGAGAAGAGCCCACCGGATCCGGCCGATTTCGACGTCGTGCTGACGAGTTCGACGTCGTCGTCGATTGCTTCGCGCAGACTGTTGAGCAGTTCGGTCTGGGTCGGGTCGAGCTTGCGTGGCACGACGACGTCCAGGTGCGCGTGCAGGTCGCCGCGCATCCCGGTGTTCAGATGCGGCATGCCGTGACCGCGCACCTTGACGACGGCTCCCGGCTGGGTCCCCGCATCGACGACGACCGTCCCGACACTGCCGAGCACGGTCGGCACCTCGATCTCCGTTCCCAGTGCGGCGTCGGCCATCGGGACACGGACGGTGCAGTGCAGGTCGTCGGCGTCACGGACGAACACGTCATCGGATGCTTCGCTGACCTCGACGTAGAGGTCGCCTGCCGGTCCGCCGCCGGGCCCGACTTCGCCCTGCCCGGTCAGGCGGACGCGCATGCCTTCCTGCACGCCTGCCGGGATCTTGACGGTCAGGGTGCGGCGCGATCGGACACGTCCGTCGCCTGCGCACTTGAGGCACGGGTCGGGAATGGTCTCGCCGACGCCGTGGCACTCGGGGCATTCGCGGACGGTCATGACCTGGCCGAGGAACGAACGCTGGATCGCTTGGATCTCGCCCGCTCCCTTACAGGTCGCGCACGTCACCGGCTTGGAGTCGTTCCGCGTACCCGAGCCGGTGCAGGTGTCGCACAGGACCGCCGTGTCGACGGTGATCTCCTTGCGTGCCCCCTCGGCGATCTCGTCTAGATCGAGAGTGACGCCGACGAGGGCTGCTTCACCTGGGCGGACGCGTCCACGTGGGCCGCGACCGCCGCCGAAACCGCCGCCGCCTCCGCCGCCGAAAAAAGTCTGGAAGATGTCACCGAGGCCTCCCGAACCGAACGGGTCGCCACCGAAACCGCCTGCGCCGCCGGGCCCCGCGAGCGGGTCGCCGCCCGCGTCGACCACTCGGCGCTTCTCCGGGTCCGACAGCACCTCGTAGGCGGTCGTCACCTCTTTGAAGCGGTCCTCTTCGTTCGGGTTGACGTCCGGATGCAGTTCACGAGCGAGCTTTCGGTACGCGCGCTTGATCTCTTGATCGGTCGCGCCGCGAGCGACGCCCAGAGTTCCGTAGTAGTCACGAGCCACAGTGAATACAGTCCTTACGCTTCACATAGTTCCATCGGTCGGCATAGTCGCTTCGACCAGCCGAATTCCCGTTCGACCAGTCGGGCTTCGTCTCGGTCGCCGAGTAGTCATCGGTCGGCGAGCACTTCGCCGACATATTTCGCAACTGCTGCCACCGACGCGATTGTTCCCGGATAGTCCATCCGAGTGGGTCCCACCACACCGACGCTGCCGAACACAGTGCCCGAAGCACCGTACCCGGTAGACACCACCGAGGTGTTGCGCAGGTTCTCCGTGTTCGTCTCCTTGCCGATCTGAACCGTCACCTGCCCGGTGCGCTGGGTGTGCGCGAGCAGTTTGAGGACGACGACCTGCTCCTCGAGTGCTTCGAGCACGGTGTCCATGCCGCCGGTCGCGGGCGTGAAGTCCGCGGCCGACCGTGCCAGATTCGACGTCCCGCCCAGCACGAGTCGGTCTTCGCCCTGTTCGACGAGCGTCTCCACCAGTACCGTCGCGATCGTGACGACGGGTTCCTGCAGTTCCGGCGGAGCCTGCGAAGCGAGTTCGGCCACCGCGACGGACGCGTCTTCGAGCCGTTGACCGTCGAGCGCCTGCGAGAACATGGTCCGCAGCCGGGCGAGCGTCTCGTCGTCGATGACCTCGTGGACGGCCACCATCCGCTGCTCCACTCGGCCGGTGTCGGTGATGACGACGAGCAGCAGCCGCGACGGGCTGAGGGCGACGATCTCCAGATGGCGGACCCGCGCCGTCGACAGCACGGGGTACTGGATGACCGCGACCTGACGGGTGAGTTGCGCCAGTAGCTTCACACTGCGCCGGAGCACGTCGTCGAGGTCGACGCCGGAGTCGAGGACTGACAGGATGGCGCGACGCTCGGCCGATGACAGTGGTTTGATCTCGCTGATCCGGTCGACGAACAGGCGGTATCCCTTGTCCGTGGGGACACGGCCCGAGCTCGTGTGCGGCTGAGTGATGTACCCCTGCTCTTCGAGCACGGCCATGTCGTTGCGGACGGTCGCGCTGGACACTCCCAGGTGATGCCGATCGACTAGGGCCTTCGACCCGATCGGTTCCTGACTGTCCACGAAATCGGTGACAATGGCGTGGAGAATCTCAAAGCGGCGGTCATCTGTTACCGACACGGGGCGCCTCCTCGCGCTGTATGCATACAGTGGACTACGACCATTCTACGAAACCGGCGGAAAGACCAGGAGGGCGATGATCTTCAAAGGGGTTCACGAGGGCAGGCCATACCCCGATCATGGTCTCTCCCCGCGTGATTGGGCCAAGATACCGCCCCGCCAGTTTCGTCTCGACCAGCTGACCACGGTGACGACGGTGCTCGCACTCGACAAACTGCTCGCCGAGGACTCCACGTTCTACGGCGACTTGTTCGCGCACATCGTTCAGTTCGAGAACGTGATGTACCTGGAGGACGGGTTGCACCGGGCCGTCCGGTCCGCATTGCGGAATCGGACGTTGATTCACGCTCGCCTGTTCGACCTCGACGCCCACCTGGCGAGCGTCGGCACGCCCTCGGGGCGCGACGCGTCTGGCTTGGAGACGACGGAGCCGCTGCAACCGGTGTCCGCTCCGTTCCCAGTGAGTCAGGCGTCTGGACTCACGACGTCGGGCTTTCAGACCTCTGGCAGTCACGCGACCGCGAGTCATGTGGCCGAAAGCTCGCTGCCCGTGCATCCGCAGCGGAAACGAACCGGCGCTCACCGCATGCCGGAGTGAGACGCAGCGCGGGTCACCTCGGTGATCGCGGCGCCCCGCGCGCGAGCGGATTCGACACCAACGGCAGACGTGCTCCCGCACGCCACAGCACGGCTGCGGCGGAGCGCGGGCGACGTCGGACCTCGACCCGCATCGCGGCGCCGAACTCCTCCCGGAATCCCTCGCGAGGGTGGGCTGTCTCCGTCGCCGTCACCAGTTTCGCGTCGAGTTCGCGGAGCCGGTAGCCGACCACGTCGAGATTCACCGCACAGTGAAGACTCTGCGCAACCGGTTCGTCGGGCTCGCGCGGATGGAAGTGGACGGCGATCGCATTCCTGATCGCCTCGGCGTCTTCGACCGTCCGGTGCCGCGCGACGAGACGCGCCGCAGCCTCGCCGCCGATCGCGGCGAAGCATCCGAAACCGGCCACGTCGGGACCGCCCAGTGCCAGGTCGTGCAGCATCGCGGCCGCCCAGAGCTGTTCCGGATCGACACGCAGGCCGTCGATCGCGGCGAAGGCTGTCGACCATTGAAAACACCGGTAGCTGTGGGCGAGAACGGCGGGTGAGAGTTCGTCGACGGCGCACTCGACGACCTCTCGTGCGTACCGCGAATCCGGTGGCCGGACCAGCTCTCCGCCCGCCTCGTGCGGGACGCGGTGGAGGTACCCGGGAACGGCGCGGGTCGCCGCAGCCGTCCCCGTGACGGCGACGACGACGCACTGACTCATGGTCAGCTCACCGATCCTCATCGGCCGGCAACCCTGGCCGCGAGTTCGGACCGCACCGTGGCGAGGATGGCGTCGACCTCTGATGCCGATGCGAACCCCTGTGTCCGAAGAGCGATCAAGCCGTTCACCGCACTCCACAGGCGGAGAGCTTCGGCCCGGGCCGTCCGCGGGTCCGACGACGATGCGGACACCGCCTGGGCGAGGACTCCGCCGAGCAGCTCGTGTACCCGCCGCCGGGCCTCGACGAACAGGTCCGAGTCGTCCGGCCCCAAGTCCGAGAGGCCGAGGATCCGGAAGGCCGCCGGCCGAGCGGTATGGAAGCGGAGGTAGGCGTCGAACACGGCGAGCTCCACCGGTTCCTCGGCTCCGGCGATCGCCTCCGTCATCTCGTCGGCGTGCACGCTCGCGATTCGGCAGGCCAACGCCGCGTAGACGTCGGCCTTGCCGCCGGGGAAGTTGGCGTAGATCGAGCTGAGCGCCACGTCCGCGACCTCCGCCAACTCGTCGACGGAGGTCTGCCGAAACCCCCGGCTCGCGAACAGATCTGCGGCGGCGTCGAGGACCGCCGCGTGTGTACGGCGTCGCCGACGGTCAGTCGGCTCGATGACTCTTTCCCACGTCGCCGTTCGTCTCGACGCTCGGGGTGGAGATCATCGACCTCGGCGAGGGGACAGCACGCCTGCGAATGCCGTTCCGCGACACCAACACAACCGTCGGCCCGATGATCCACGGCGGTGCGATAGGCGCCTGCGTAGATCTCGGCGTCATGGCGGCCGCGTGGTCGGGCACCGCGCCGGCACCCGAGCAGCCGAGGGGCGTCACCGTGTCCATGTCGGTCAACTTCGTCGCACCCGCGGTCGACGACGACGTCGACATCGTCGCGACCCGCTTGAGGAAGGGCCGCAGACTGTCGCACTGCGCTGTGGAGATCCGCACCCGGTCCGGCGATCGCCTCGTCGCGACGGGCAGCGGCGTCTACCAGATCGGGTGAAGCCGACTCGGGGTCACCCGAGGACGCTCAATCGAGGATGTCCCGGACCACGCCATCGGCGAGCAACCGTCCGCGGTCGGTGAGCACGTAGGCGTCGCCGATGCGTTCAAGCAGACCGGACACGACGGCGACGTCGGCGCGTGCACGTTCACGGTCGTCGAGCAGATCTGCGGCGAGGCCCTCCCGCATCCGCAACCGCAGCATCACTGCCTCCGTGTGCGTGTCCTCGGCACTCAAGATCTCCTGGCCCGCGACGGGCAGTGCACCGTCGGCGAGCGACGCCGAGTACGTCGCCGGGTGTTTCTGGTTCCACCAACGGACACCGTTCACGTGCGAGTGCGCACCCGGTCCGATGCCCCACCAATCATCGCTGCGCCAGTACATCTCGTTGTGCCTGCACGCCGACTCCGACTCGGGAAGTCCGGAGTCTGCTTGCGCGCGGGCCCAATTCGACACCTCGTACCAAGTGAGTCCAGCCTCGCGGAGCCGTTCGTCGAGCATCTCGTACCGGGCGGCGAGGACGTCGTCGTCGGGCATCGGCACCTCGCCTCGTCGAACCTTACGAGCGAACGCGGTGCCGTCCTCGACGATGAGCGCATACGCGGACACATGGTCGATGGGCACCGACAGCACCGCGTCGATCGACGCGGCCAGGTCGGCGTCGGTCTCCCCCGGCGTCCCGTAGATCAAATCCAGGTTGAGGTGCTCGAAACCGGCGTCGGCGGCCTCGCGGGCGGCGTCGAGTGCTCGCCCCGGCGTGTGCGTGCGATCCAGCACGGACAACACGTGCGGCGCAGCCGACTGCATACCGAGGGAGATGCGGGTGTAGCCGGCCTCGCGCAGCGTCGCGAAGAACTCGGGCGACGTCGACTCCGGGTTCGACTCAGTGGTCACTTCAGCCCCAGGCGCGAGGTCGAACGAGTCGCGCACCGCGTCGAGGAGATCCGCGAGACCGTCGCCGCCGAGCAGTGACGGCGTCCCGCCGCCGACGAAGATCGTCGAGACCTTCCTCACAGGCGACAGCAGTCCCGCAGCCGCGTCGAGTTCCTTGCGGACGCCCTCCATCCACGACTGCGGCGACGACGATGACCCGAGTTCGCCCGCCGTATAGGTGTTGAAATCGCAGTATCCGCATCGCGTCGCACAGAACGGGACGTGCAGGTAGAGACCGAACGGACCAGTGTCGACGGTGCTCAACGCTGCCAGAGCCTGTTCGGAGAGGGGCTCGGGGGCCTGTCGATTCACCACACCTCCATGATGCACGGCGGCGCTCGACCAGCACGTGTTGCGCTCGACCGGCCGGCGACAGAACACCGTTCAAGGGTTTAAATCTCATCGTGAGCGAAAATATTCCCAAGTAGACGGCTTACAGTGGCCCGTGGCATGATGGATCTCGTGACTTACCCCGGAGTGTGGCTCGCCGAACGGCGGCACATCGATCTCAAGCGCGTCAACAGCGCATTCTGTCGGCTCTGACCGACGATCACTCCGGCATCGCCGCTTCGATGCGGCGCGCCGAGTTCACGTCACTTCACCCCTGAGTAACAGCCCACCGTCGTGCTGCCGTTTTCGCAGCACGCCATCAGGAGATCCGATGACGCTCACGTCAACCGAGTCGGCCGAGCAGACCCCTGCCGCCGCAGCACCCAAGAGGGCGCGCCCCAAGAAGCGAAAGTCCGAGGGCCAGTGGGCTCTCGGCTACCGCACCCCGCTCAATCCCAACGAGCAGTCCAAACGCGATGACAACCCGCTCAACGTTCAGCGGCGCATCATCGACATCTATTCGAAGGTCGGATTCGACGGCATCGACAAGGCCGATCTGCGTGGACGTTTCCGTTGGATGGGGCTCTACACCCAGCGCGCCGACGGCTACGACGGCACCTGGAGCCACGACGACAACATCGACGTCATCGAAGCCCCGTACTTCATGATGCGCGTGCGCACCGACGGCGGACAGCTCACGATCCCGCAGGTCCGCGCCTTGGCGGGCATCTCGCGCGACTTCGCACGCGGCACCGCCGACGTCACCGACCGGCAGAACATCCAGTACCACTGGATCGAGATCGAGAACGTCCCGGAGATCTGGCGTCGCCTCGACGAAGTCGGCCTCGAGACCACCGAGGCGTGCGGCGACTGCCCGCGCGGAATGCTCGGCTCCCCGCTCGCCGGACTCTCCGTCAACGAGGTCCTCGACGCGAGCCCCGCCCTCGCTGAGATCAAGCGCCGCTACATCGGCAACCCCGAGTACTCGAATCTTCCGCGCAAGTTCAAGACCGCGATCTCCGGACTGCAGGACGTCGTCCACGAGATCAACGACGTCAGCTTCGTCGGCGTCGAACACCCCGAACACGGGCCCGGCCTCGACCTGTGGGTCGGCGGCGGTCTCTCGACCAACCCGATGCTCGCGCAGCGCGTCGGCGCCTGGATCCCGCTCGACGAGGTCCCGGACGTGTGGGAAGGCGTCGTCGGCATCTTCCGCGACTACGGCTACCGTCGCCTGCGCTCCAAGGCACGCCTGAAGTTCCTCATCAAGGACTGGGGCATCGAGAAGTTCCGCCAGGTCCTCGAGGACGAGTACCTGCACCGCAAGCTGATCGACGGCCCGGCTCCGGTCGCGCCGACGCAGCCGATCGACCACGTCGGTGTCACGAAGCAGAAGAACGGCAAGGTCGCGGTCGGGTTCTCCGCCGTGTCCGGTCGTCTCTCGGACACCATCCTCGACGCAGTCGCCGACTCCGCAGAGAAGGTCGGCAGCGACAGCGTCCGACTCACCCCGTACCAGAAACTGGTCGTGGTGAACGTTCCCGACGACAAGGTGACCGAGCTCGACGCCGACCTGTCGGCCGTCGGACTGCAGTCCCGTCCGTCCAACTGGCGACGCAACCTGATCGCCTGCACCGGCCTCGAGTACTGCAAGCTCTCGTTCACCGAGACCCGCAGCCGCTCACAGCAACTGGTGCCCGAGCTGGAGACCCGCCTCGCCGAGCTCAACGAGGGGCTCGACGTGCCGATCACCATCAACTTCAACGGCTGCCCCAACTCCTGCGCCCGAGTGCAGGTCGCCGACATCGGGCTCAAGGGCCAGTTGATCGACGACAACGGCACCCCCGTCGAAGGCTTCCAGGTGCACCTGGGCGGCAGCCTCGGCACCGACATCGGATTCGGCCGCAAGCTGCGTCAGCACAAGATCTACGCGTCCGAGGCCAACGACTACATCGAGCGCCTGGTCCGCAACTTCATCGGCGACCGCACCGAGGGCGAGCGCTTCGCCGAGTGGGCCGGGCGCGCCGACGACGAGAAGCTCAGGTAGGGACATCATGACCAAGGATCTCGACTCCGCTCGATCAGCGGAAAGCACCGCTCGATCAGCGGGAAGCACAGCGGAGAAGAACATCGACGAACTGCGGGCGATCGCCGAGGCGGGCGCGCAGCAGCTCGGACCGGACGCTACCGCGGAGGAACTGCTCCGTTGGACGGCGCAGACCTTCGGTGCCGACTTCGTGATCGCCGCGAACATGCAGGACGCAGTCCTCATCGACGTCGCGAAGAAGGCGATCGACCCGGCAGCGATCGACGACCAGAGGCTCAAGGCGCTGTTCCTCGACACCGGTTACCACTTCGCCGAGACCATCGGCACGCGGGACGCGGTCACCGACGTCTACGACCTCGAGCTGATCAACGTCACACCGGAGCAGACCGTCGAGCAGCAGGACGCGCTCGTCGGGAAGAACCTGTTCGCGTCCGACCCCGGCGAATGCTGCCGGCTGCGCAAGGTGGTTCCGCTCAAGGGATCTCTCGCACCGTTCAGCGCGTGGGTCACCGGCATCCGCCGGGTCGAGTCCCCCACCCGCGCCGAGGCTCCCCTGATCTCGTTCGACGAGGGCTTCGGATTGGTCAAGATCAATCCGCTCGCCGCGTGGACCGACGAGCAGTTCCAGGACTACATCGACGCGCACGGCGTCATCGTCAACCCGTTGGTCGACGAAGGCTACCCCTCCATCGGGTGCGAGCCGTGCACCGTCAAACCCAAGGCCGGAGAAGATCCGCGCAGCGGCCGTTGGGCCGGGCGCACCAAGACAGAATGCGGGTTGCACGCGTCATGACCATTTCCGACAACACCCCGATCACGCCGCTCGACCGCACCCTGACGGTCGACACGGACGAGTTCACCACTCTCGACGCACTCGAATCGGAGTCGATCCACATCTTCCGCGAGGTCGCGGGCGAGTTCGAACGACCGGTGATCCTGTTCTCCGGCGGCAAGGACTCCACCCTGCTGCTGCACCTGGCGCTCAAGGCTTTCTGGCCCGCTCCGCTGCCGTTCTCGCTGCTGCACGTGGACACCGGCCACAACCTGCCCGAGATCATCAAGTTCCGCGACGAGATCGTCGAACGGCACAACCTGCGTCTGCACGTCGCGAAGGTCGAGGACTACCTGGCCGACGGGCGTCTCACCGAGCGTCCCGACGGCATCCGCAACCCCCTGCAGACCATCCCGCTGCTCGACGGCATCACCGAGAACCGCTTCGACGCGGTATTCGGCGGCGCTCGCCGAGACGAGGAGCGGGCCCGTGCCAAGGAGCGGATCTTCTCGCTGCGCAACGCGTTCGGACAGTGGGACCCCAAGCGTCAGCGCCCTGAACTGTGGAACCTGTACAACGGTCGCCACGCCCCGGGCGAGCACGTGCGCGTGTTCCCGCTGAGCAACTGGACCGAACTCGACGTCTGGCGCTACATCGCCCGCGAGCAGGTGCTGCTCGCTCCGCTGTACTACGCGCACGAGCGCGAGGTGTACGAGCGCGACGGCATGTGGATGACGTCCGGCGCGTGGGGCGGACCGCGCGAAGGCGAGACCGTCGAGACCCGCATGGTGCGGTACCGCACCGTCGGCGACGGCTCGACGACCGGAGCCGTCCTGTCCGACGCCGTCGACAACGAATCCGTTCTGGCCGAGGTCGCAGCGTCGCGCCTCACCGAGCGCGGCGCCACCCGTGGCGACGACCGCGTCTCCGAGGCCGCCATGGAAGACCGCAAGCGCGAAGGATATTTCTGATGACTGCTCCCCACACCGGTCTCGCCCCGGCCCCCGACCTGCTCCGCATCGCCACCGCGGGCAGCGTCGACGACGGCAAGTCGACACTCGTCGGCCGTCTCCTGTTCGACACGAAGTCGGTGCTTGCCGATCAGATCGACGCCGTCACCAAGGCGTCCGTCGACCGCGGCATGGACACCCCCGACCTGTCGCTTCTGGTCGACGGGCTGCGTGCCGAGCGTGAGCAGGGCATCACGATCGACGTCGCCTACCGTTACTTCGCGACTCCGAACCGGTCGTTCGTCCTCGCCGACACCCCCGGTCACGTCCAGTACACGCGCAACACCGTGTCGGGCGCGTCCACCGCGCAGCTCGTGATCCTACTGGTCGACGCCCGCACCGGCGTCGTCGCCCAGACCCGTCGCCACGCGGCGGTCATGGCACTGCTCGGCGTCCCGCGTCTCGTGCTCGCCGTCAACAAGATCGACCTCGTCGACAATGCGGCCGAGGTGTTCGCGCAGATCTCCGCGGACTTCAACTCGGTCACCGCGGCTCTCGGATACTCCGCCGAGCAGGTTCAGGAGATCCCGGTGTCGGCGCTGCACGGCGACAACGTGGCGATCAAGTCGGAGAACACGCCGTACTACGACGGCCCGACCTTGATCGAGCACTTGGAGACGGTGCCGAACGTGATCGACCGCAGTCCGGTCGGGCTCCGGTTCCCGGTTCAGTACGTGATCCGCCCGCGCACTCCCGAGTACCTGGACTACCGCGGATACGCGGGTCAGATCGCTGCCGGTCGCGTGTCGGTCGGCGACGAGATCGTCATCGCGCCCTCGGGCATCCGTTCGACGATCGCGAAGATCGACACGGCCGACGGCGAGCTTCAGACGGCCCACACCGGCCGTAGCGTCACGCTGTTGCTGACCGACGACGTCGACGTCTCCCGCGGCGACTTGATCGCCTCCGTCGACGACGCTCCGGAGCCTGCTCAGGAGTTCTCGGCGACGGTCTGCTGGCTGGCGGAGAAGGCGTTGCGCCCCGGCGCACGCCTGCTCCTCAAGCACGGGACCAAGACGACGCAGGTCATCATCGGCTCGCTCGACGCCCTGTTCGACGAGCAGAACCTCGCTGTGCTCGACGCCCCGGAGTCGTTGGAGCTCAACCAGATCGGCCGCATCTCGTTGCTGACGGCCGAGCCGATCGCCGCGGACGACTACCAGGTGGACCGCGAGTCGGGCAGCTTCCTGATCATCGACCCGCAGGGCGGAAACACCCTGGGCGCGGGCCTGATCGGCGATGCTCTCGCTCCGCTGCACCTGTCTGAGGCCGCAGCAGTCTGATGAGTACGACTCTCGTGCTCGCCGCACACGGCAGCCGAGACCCGCGTTTCGACGCGACCGCTCGCCGGGTGGCCGACGCCGTGCGCGTCGGTCTGCCCGGCGTGCGCGTCGAACTGGCCTATCTGGACTTGACCGAGCCGTTGATCGGCGACGTGCTCGCTCGTCTGTCCGGCGACGCCGTCGTGGTTCCGCTCCTGTTCGGCAACGGCTTCCACGGCAAGATCGATCTGCCCGCGATGCTCGCGGACGCCTCCGCGTCGAACCCGGCGTTGTCGGTGCGACAGACCGAAGTGGTCGGCGTCCACTCCCCGGTCCCCGCACTGGTGGATCGGCTCACCGAGGCGGGGCTCAGTGACGACGACGGCGTGCTGATGATCGCGGTCGGCTCATCGGATCCGACGTCGGACGCGTCGATCACGGCGCGCTCGGACGAGCTCGCCGCTGCCCTCGGACGGCCCGTCGAATTGGTGTTCGCGACTCGGATCGGGCACGACGGATCCGTGGTGCGCGACGCCGTCGACGCACTGCTGGCGCGCGGCTGCTCGCGGATCGCGCTCAGCCCGCTGTTTGTGTCCGCTGGCCTGCTGACCGAGCGCGTCGAGCGCGTCCTCGACTCCCTCGACGCTCCTGCGCTGGTCGCGGGCCCGGTCGGCGCACATCCCACATTGGTCGATGCGATCGCCGCGCTCTACACGGCGCACGCCGCGGTCGCACCGGCCGTCTCCGCTTAACGCTGTAGTTTGCTGCCACATAGTGGCAGTGATCTACAGCGTTAAGGATCTACAGCGTTAACGTCCGACGCGTGTTCGCCCCTGTGGATAACGTGCTGTACACATCGGCGGACCGTGGCGATGATCCTGGGTATGCGCGCACCGCCCGAGATCGCGGATCTCCCGCAAAGGCAGGACGGTGTCGTGTCACGCAAGCAGGCCCTCGAGTGCGGCTGCACCGCGGCCGATGTGCGCCGCAGACTTCGGCGCCGCGAATGGGCGACGATCTACCCGGGCGTGTACGTCGATCACACTGGTCCGCTGACGTGGCGCCAACGAGCGTGGGCTGCAGTCCTCGACGCGTATCCCGCTGCGCTCTGCCACACGTCCGTGCTGCCCGACCCCGGCGACACGATTCACATCGTCATCGAGGCAGACCGCAAGGTGGCCAGTCGCCCAGGGGTCGAAGTCCATCGTCGGACGGGACTGCAGCCGCATGTCGCCTGGAACATGTGCCCGCCGCGACTCCGAATCCACGAGGCTGTCCTCGACATCGCAGCGTCGGCCCGCAGTGAGACCGAGGCGATCGCCGTCCTCGCAGACTCCGTGAATGCGCGGATCACCGCTGTCCCGCAGTTGCGGCAGGCACTGGCCGCCCGAGCGCGAATGCCGCGACGCGCCCTCGTCGTCGCTGTGTTGACGGACATCGCCGGCGGCACGTGCTCGATACTGGAACACCGGTACCTGACCGGGGTGGAACGGCCGCACGGATTGCCAGTGCCGGTCAGACAAGCCCCGACTAGCTTCGGTCGCAAGGGTTTCCGCGATCTCGACTATCCAGACTGGGGAACCGTCGTAGAACTGGACGGGTGGCGGTTCCACGACACGGCGGCCGACCGTGACCGGTGGATTCAAGTGGTCGTTGCAACGCCTTCACCAGTGAGGGTGTTTCGAGATGGACCGTTTTGAGCAGTGTGAGAAGGCTGTGCGGTGGTACGGGGCGGGTGTCCCGGCCGCGGAGATCGCGAGCCTTGTCGGAGTAGCGGGGTCGGTGCAGGTGTACGCACTCCTGCAGGAGGCCGGGTATCGGGCCGGGATCGGGTACGGGCCCCGCACGATAGTCACCGACGACGAGGTGATCGCCGCCTATCTGGCGCGTGGCTCGATCAAACAAGCCGCGCGGGTGGCCGCGATCTCGCAGGCCAAGACCCGCCGGATCCTGGTGGAGGCCGGACTCGTCCCAGCGGTACCGCGCCCGTATCGACGGTGGCGGGTGCTCGAGCGGGCGCCGTGGGATCGCGGGCCGGGCACCGCGCCCGAGACTGAGAGTGTGATGGCGCGCGAGATCGCGGTACTGCAGTCGGCTATCACTGAGCAGGTGAATCCCTGCACGCTGTCTTCTCCGAGCCGATTGTTGACCCTGGCCGATCGGCTGGTGATCGCCGACGGCCTGATCCACCACTGGTCCTACGCCAGGATCGGTACGGCGATCGGTAAACACAAATCGACCGTGAGCCGCGAAGTCCGTAACCACAGCGTCAACGGGCACTACCTGCCGTATCAGGCCGATCATG
>NZ_JAKKOQ010000009.1 GCF_021738965.1 Gordonia zhenghanii
GGCTCGCGATCTCCGCGGCCGGGACACCCGCCCCGTACCACCGCACAGCCTTCTCACACTGCTCAAAACGGTCCATCTCGAAACACCCTCACTGGTGAAGGCGTTGCAACGACCACTTGAATCCACCCCGGCGGAAAGCGGGGGTCTCGACTCCGCTCGACCGGCGGAAAGCGGGGGTCTGGACTCCGCTGGACCGGCGGAAAGGGGGGGCTCGACTCCGCTCGACCAGCGGAAAAGAGGGGGTTAGTCAGTCGCGGCGATTCTTCCGTTCACGAGCCACCTCGAGGTAGTCGTCGAGCTGGCGAGAGAGCTCTTGGTCCAACGCGCGGTACAGCGTGTTGTGGGCGGCGACGCGCCCGGTTCGGCGCAGCTCGCCGAGGAAGTGAGTCGCCCAGTCGGACTCCTCGCCGACCTTCGGAATCCAACCGTCGAACCGGCCCTCGGTAATCGCGCTGCGACCGGCCGAGATCAGCGTGTGAGCTGCGCGGCGCATGTCCTCGTCGAGCTGCTCCTGAAGGTCGAGGGCATACGACAACGGCATGCCGCTCGCCATCAGACGCACGTATCCGTCGATGCTCTCGGTGTCCGTGATCGTGTACTCCTCGGGTAGCGCGTCGTCGCCGACCGGCTCGATCAGTCCCGCGTGACGCATTCGCGCCAACAGCTCCGGATCGTTCGTCCCGAGGAGTTGGTACAGTTCGTCGACGCCGATCGTCTGCGATGGAGTCCGAGACCACGGTTCGGTGACGAGTTCTCGCAGACCCAGGACCTCGGCGATGTCCTCGCCCTGCTCCATACGCTCGAAGAAATCCGCGATGTGCGTCATCGTGAAACCCCTGCTCAGCAGGTCGTTGATGATGCGGAGTCGCGATAGATGCTCGTCACCGTAGACGGCGATCCGGCCTCGACGTTCGGGCCGCGGGATCAGACCGCGATCTTGGTAGCCGCGGACGTTCCGCGTCGTCGTGCCCGCTTCACGTGCAAGATCGTCGATTCGGTACTCGGTCATTCGCATGATTCTTCCAAACCACAGGACGTGGGGCGTGAAGAACCAGGTGAGATGCCCTACATCTCGATCGTGAGCGACTCCGATGCGCACCGCGAGACGCACGGCAAGAAGTAGCCCGACTCCCGCTCGGGCTCCAGCAGGCTTCCGTCACGGTGGTCGACGACGCCGTCGCTGACCCGCACCCTGCAGGTGCCGCAGAATCCCTGTTGGCACGAATACGGAGCGTTCGGCCGCAACCGACGCAGTGCGGTCAGAGTCGACTCGTCCGCGGCGACGGTCTCGGTCTCCCCGGTCGACGCGAGCGTGATCCGGAACTCGGTTCCGTCCTCGATCGGGGGCGGGGAGAACCGCTCGTAATGCAGTTCGACGTCCACGCGATCGACCAGATGCGTGCGCAACGCTTCGAGCATCGGTGTCGGACCGCAGCAGTAGACGGCGAGGCCGCGATCGCCGACGTCGCCGACCAACTCGTCCATCGTCGGCAGACCGTGCTCGTCATCGGTGCGGATCTCTACGCGGTCGCCGTAGCGAGCGAGCTCGTCCCGGAACGGAAGGGAGTCGAGCGTTCGGCCGCTGTAGATCATCGACCAGTCGAGTCCGAAACGATCCGCCACCGCGATCATCGGGAGAATCGGCGTCACACCGATGCCCGCAGCGACGAAACGCAGGCGTCCGACCGGGGAGCCGTGTCCGGGCACCGCCAGCGGGAACGCGTTCCGTGGTCCTTTGATCTTGATGGAGTCGCCAACGGCGAGCGTGTCGTGAACCTCGATCGATCCGCCACCGCCGTTCGGAATACGGCGCACTGCGATGCGGTAGGTGCTCTGGTCGCCGGGATCACCGCACAGCGAGTACTCACGCATGCGGCCCGACGGCAGCAGCAGGTCGAGGTGAGCGCCCGATCGCCACGGCGGGAGTACTGAACGATCCGGGGCGGCGAACGTCAACGCGATGACATTCTCGTCGTGCGCGACCACGTCCCGCGCGACGATCTCCAATGTCTGGATCCCGTTCTTCTGCTGGACGTCGCGCAGCGGAGCGAGCGGAGCCCAGAACGGGAACCACACCTTGCCGATGCCGGTGAGTAGCCGCATCAGTGGATCACGACGCCACCGGCCGGTGAGGTGCGCCGGTTCGGCGGCAAGCGACGTCTCGTGTGGATGCTTGATGTGGTTCATGACTGTCATCCCGCGCGCCGAGCCCCCGGCGACGTGGCCAGGTAGGCCACGGCTTGGGCGGTGTCGCCGATCTCGGACGGATGGAACCCCGGCCTGAAGTACGTCGCCGTCGACACGACGATGCGCCCGATCTTCGGGAACATGCCGCTGCGCGACTCGGCGAAATAGTCTCTGACGTATCGCCGGTACCTGGCGCGAACAGTCATCTGCGAGAACGTCGGGTCCTGACTGTTGACATAACGGAAACCGCGCACCAGGAGGATCATCAGGAACGGGAGCGCCAAGCTCATGGCGCGGCCGCGGCGCAGCGGGCTGTCGCCGAAGTAGGCCGCCACCTCGTGTGCCACGGATCGGTGCTCGACTTCCTCGGCGCCGTGCCAGATGAACATGTCGGCCATGTTCGGGTCGGCGCCGTTCTCGGACCACGTGCAGTTCAAGGCGAAGTCGCCGAGAAAAGCGGTGTAGTGCTCGATCGCCGCGATCAGCCAGAGCCGCTCGACGAGATGCTTCTGCGCGGCCTCCGGTGTCTGTCCCTTACGTGGCCCGAGGACTCGACGGAAGATCCATTCCATCTGGGTGAGGTACCCGCTCGGATCGATGCCGCGTCCGGTCAACCATTCGTGGACCGCCTTGTCGTGGGCCTCGGCGTGCATGGCCTCCTGGCCGACGAAGCCGCGCATGTCGGTGGCGAGCTTCTCGTCCTTGACCAATGGAAGCGCTTCATTGAACGTCTGCACGAACCACCGCTCGCCTTCCGGCAGCAGCAGGTTCAAGACGGTGATCATGTTCGACGACACCGGATGGTTCGGGATCCAGTGCAGCGGACTCGCCGACAGGTCGAAATCGACGTTGCGGGCATGGAGTTCGACGTCGCCCGGATCGGTGTCGTCGCTCGTGCGTGTGCGTGTGTTCGTCATCGCGGGCTCCTATCCGGTCAGCTTCTGGCGTGCAGCGATGCGTGACGCCCACGGGATGAATCGGTACACGCGGTAGCCGAATTTGGCTTCCGGCGTCACGGGTACGACGGCCTTGTTGGACACGACGGCGGCGACGATCTCTCGTGCGACCTTGTCCGGCGTGTAGTTCCGCTTCTCGTAGAACCCGCTCACCTTGCGGCGCATGGCGTCCTGATCGTCGACACCCGCGTACTCGGTGACCGATGTGATGTTGGTGTTGACGATGCCGGGACAGATCGCGCTGACCCCGATGCGATGAGCCGAGAGCTCGGCCCGCAGGCTCTCCGAGAACATGAGCACGCCGGCCTTGCTGGCCGAATACAGCCCGAGTTCACGTGAGGGGGTGAATGCGGCCGCCGACGCCAGATTGACGATGTGGCCGCCGGTCCCCCGAGCGACCATCTGCTTGCCGAACGCTCGACTGCCGCTGATCACGCCGCGCAGGTTGATGTCGATGAGGCGGTCGATCTGGTCGTCGGTCGCGTCCAGCGCGCTGCCTCCCAGACCGATGCCTGCATTGTTGACGACGATGTCGGGGACACCGTGCTGTGCACGGACAGTCGCCGCGAATTCGTCGACCGTAGCCGTCTTCGAGACGTCCACGTCGTAGACAGCGGTCAGAACGCCCATCGCCTTGCACTCGGTCGCCGTCTCGTCGGCCGCCGCAGTGTCGATGTCTGCGAGCACCACCTCGCAGCCGAGAGCGGCCAACGCGAATGCCGTCTCGCGTCCGATCCCGCTGCCTGCGCCGGTGATGACGGCGAGCTTGCCGGTCAGCGGCTGCGGCGGACCGGAGACACGCGCACGGTCGATGGTGTTCGGGGCGCTCGACGTCCCGTTCTCGATGGAGTCGATGAACTCGATCGCCGTCGCCGCAAGGTAATCCGGGTTCGTGTACGGCAGCCAGTGACCGGTGGTCGACGACTTGCGCCACAGCTTCGCTGCGTGCGTGTACGTGCGGTCGTAGATGGCCGGGCGTAGAGCGATGTCGCGGTCGTTCACCACCTCGAGGACTGGCACTCGGGTAGGGCGGGGATTCGGCGAGGCGAGTTTGCCGCGGATGTTGGCGCGGTACAGCTTGAGGCCGGAGATCATGTCCTCGCGCAGAGTCGGCGCGAACGAGACGTTCTCACGCGGCGTGCCCTCGACCGCGTGGAGGAACTCGGTCCACAACTTCTCCGAGCCCAGAGCGCGGAAGAACGCGTCGGAGACCCCGGGGATCTGGAAGAACCCGGTGTAGGCCGACGATGCGACCTGAGAGAGTGCCTTACCGAGACTGCTCGGTGTTCCGGACGTCAGTTGGATGCGGGCCCACTCGCTGAGGAAGTCGAGGTTCGGACCGGACACCGACGTGAACGACGCGATGGCGTTCTCGGCGTCGGGCGTGGTCACTGATTCCCAGGTCTGCACGGAGCCCCAGTCGTGTGCGACGACGTGCGCGCGTCCGCCGTCGGTGACTGCGTCGATAACCGCGAACAGGTCCTGTGCCAGATCGGCCAAGCGGTACGACGACACCGAGTTCGGCCGGTCACTCTCGCCGAAACCTCTAGTGTCGTAAGCGAATACGCGGTAGTGCTCGGCCAGTTGCGGAGCTACCTGATCCCAGAGGTGGTGGGTGTCGGGCCAGCCGTGTACCAGGACCACCGTCGGGCGGTCGGTGTCCGCGGTGTCACCGTACGAGAACGTCGCGAGGCGGAATTCGCCTGCATCGACGTCGCTGCGATGCCAATCGATCATGTCGTCTCCGATCGTGCCAATGATCATTGAGACGGTACCACCGGTAACGGTCAAGCGCTAGCGCTTGCTAGCGCCTCGGAGTGTGTGTTACTGCCGGTACCACGACAGGAAGTTGCCGATCCGATCGATCGCCTCAGACAGGTCACGCCCCCACGGCAGTGTCACGATGCGGAAATGGCTCATATCGGTCAGATTGAAGCCCGATCCCTGTACCACCAGGATCTTCTCGTGAAGGAGTAGATCCTGGACGAACTTCTCGTCGTCGTGGATCTCGTGGACTTCAGGATCGAGTCTCGGGAACGCGTACAGTGCGCCCATCGGCTTCACGCAGCTCACACCCGGAATCTCGTTCAACTTGTCCCACGTGATGTTGCGCTGCTCCAGCAGGCGTCCGCCGGGTTGCACTAGGGCGTCGATGCTCTGGTAGCCGCCGAGGGCCACCTGGATCGCATGCTGTGCAGGGACGTTGGCGCACAGTCGTGTCGACGCGAGGATCCCCATGCCCTCGATGAAGCCCTTCGCGTGGTCCTTTGGTCCCGTCATCACGACCCAGCCCGCGCGGTAGCCGCACACGCGGTACGCCTTCGACAGGCCGTTGAACGTGAACGTCAACAAGTCCGGTGCCAACGACGCCACATTGATGTGCTCGGCGTCGTCGTAGAGGATCTTGTCGTAGATCTCGTCCGCCAGAATGAGCAGCGAGTTCTTGCGGGCGACCTCGACCAGACGTTCCAGCACCTCACGCGAGTAGACGGCGCCGGTCGGGTTGTTCGGATTGATGACGACGATCGCCTTGGTGCGCGCCGTGATCTTCGACTCGATGTCCTCGATACTCGGATTCCAGCCGTTGTCCTCGTCGCACTTGTAGTGGACGGGGGTTCCACCCGACAGGGAGGTCATCGCCGTCCACAACGGGTAGTCCGGTGTCGGGATGAGGACTTCGTCGCCGTTGTTGAGCAGTGCCTGCATCGTCATCGTGATCAGCTCGGACACCCCGTTGCCGAGGAGTACGTCGTCGACATCGAAGTACGGGAAGTCGGGGATGAGCTCGTAACGGGTCACCACGGCGCGGCGAGCCGACAGGACGCCTGCGGACTCGGAGTAGCCCTGGGAGAACGGCAGCGCGTGGATCATGTCGCGCAGGATGACGTCCGGAGCCTCGAACCCGAACAGGGCGGGATTGCCGATGTTCAGTTTGAGGATGCGGTGCCCCTCCGATTCGAGTCGCGCCGCCTCTGCGTGCACCGGACCTCGGATCTCATAGCAGACGTTCTGCAGTTTCTCGGACTGCTCGAGCGTGCGGAGATTCACGTTCTGATGCGACACATGGGGGCGACTCATGAGTACATTCTGTCAGCCTGACGCAGTCGATTTGAATTCGACGGGGACACTGGTAGGCGTGACCTCTACCTCGTTCACCGTCGCCTCGTTCAACGTCAACGGGATCCGTGCGTCCCGTCGTCGTGGGTTCGATGACTGGCTGGCGCACCGGGTGCCGGATGTCGTTGGCCTGCAGGAGTTGCGGTGTCCGGAGTCGGAGGTAGGGGAGTTCCCCGGCTACTCGGTGGCGACGGACGTCGGTTCGATACCGGGGCGGAACGGCGTCGGGCTGCTCACCCGGCACGAACCGGAGGCCGTCCGATCGTGGTCGGTCGCGCCGCCGAAGGCCCGCGGGCTCGGGGCGTATGCGTCGCACGGACGGTACATCGAAGTCGACCTGGCCGACCGTCCGCTCACCGTTGCCTGCCTGTATCTGCCAAAGGGTGGATTGCCCGGCCACCTGCAACGTCCTGGTGGCATGCGAGCCGAGACCGACGGCGGAGCGAAGTACGAGCGCAAAATGGCGTTCCTCGCTGGTTTCGCGCGTGAGCTCGACCGGAACCGGCTGGCGGCGGCGCGCGAGGGTCGCGAATTTCTCCTGGTGGGGGACCTGAACGTCGCACACACCCAGCACGACGTCACCAACTGGCGTCCGGCCCGCAAGATGGAAGGCTTCCTCCCGGAGGAACGCGAGTGGTTCTCGTCGCTGCTGTCACCGCGGCGCCTCGTCGACGTGGTGCGAACTCTTCACGGCGACCGTCCGGGCCCGCTCACCTGGTGGAGTTGGGCGGGACAGTCGTTCGTCAAGGACGTCGGCTGGCGGATCGATCACGAACTGGCGACCCCCGGCCTTGCCCGTCGAGCGGAGGACGTCTGGGTGGATAAGGAGTCGTCGCCGGATGTGCGCTTGTCCGACCATGCGCCGCTGATCGTGCGCTACCGAGACTGAACGGCGAACGTTTGTGCTCGACGGTGTCCTAGGGACACCTTCGAGCACAAACGTTGAGTGAATCGGAACCGGCTACCGGTGGCGTGCGTCTAACTGAGTATGGGGGAGAAGACGCTACGAGGCGTGCCGGCGTGTATTCGGGTCGCGGAACATCTCGCTGGTCACGACGGCATCATCACGGCGGCGCGGGCCTACGAGTTGGGTATGTCGGTCGGCGAAGTGAAGCACAGAGTGGCTGTGCGGCTATGGATCCCACACGCACGGGGCGTCTATTTGTCGGCCGAGCATCGGATGACGGAGATGGCGCGCCTACGGATCGCGGTGGCGACGCACGGCGGTGTGGTCGACCGGACGGCGGCGGCGTGGCTGCACGGTCTGATCAACGACCTGCCAGACGTGATCACACTCTCGGTCCCGCAGGCCGTGCACGGCACCGCTGACTGCGCGGTGACCACGGACTCCAAGCGGCGGACTTTCCCGTCTGAAGACGTCGCTGCCGTTGCGGGGATTCCGGTGACCGCGTTGCCGTTGACGATCTTGCAAGCCGCGACCGAACTGGACATAGACGCGGCTGTCTCGGTGATGGACCGTGCACTCCAGATCAAGCGGGTCACTGTGCCAGCGCTGCGAGCCAGCCTCGACCGCAATTCCGGCGCGCACGGAATGCGGTTGGCGCGCATCGTTCTCACCGCTGCCGAAGACGATTCCGAGTCCGAAGCCGAGCGGCTCTTCGTTCGTCTGCTGAAGAGGTACGGAATAACTGGTTGGGAACAACAGAAGTGGCTAGGCGGGCATCGCATCGATTTCGTGTGGCCGGAGTTGGGGATCGCCGTCGCGATCAACGGTTGGGCCTTCCATCACCAGTACGACAGGTGGGACAACGATCTGCGTACGACCAACATGCTCGTGGCGATGGGGTGGTATCCCCTCAGCTTTCCATGGAAACGGCTGCGGTTCGAAGAAGAGTCCGTGATGCGGGAACTGGTGAACGCGATTGAAACGCGACAGACCTGCCAATAGAAAAACGTTGGGACCCGACAGCGTTCCTAGGGCACTGGGTTCCTAGGACGCCGTCGAGTCCCAACGTCGGACTCGGTGCGAGTTACTTCGCGCCAGGGCGCTTCTTTCCGGCCGCGAGACCGAATCCCTTCGCCTTCGAAGCTCCGGTCTCAGCGATGGTCCGGGCGTCGGATGCGGGCGCCGACGAGGCCGGAGCCTCCGAGGCCTCTTCTTGCGCAGGTGCCTCTGCCTCGGGAGCTTCCGCTTCTGCAGGAGCCTCAGACTCCGCGGGAGCCTCGTCCTTCGGCGCTTCAGCTTCGGCCGCGGGAGCCTCCTCAGCCGGTGCCGCTGCTGCGGCTGGCTTGGGAGCGCCCGGTTTCTTGGCGCCGGGCTTCTTGATCCCGCCTGCCATGCCGAAGCCCTTGGCTTTGCCTTCGGTTCCCTCGGTGGTGACTGCTTCTGCAGTCCCAGCCCCGGCGGGAGCTTCGGCAGTGGGAGCTTCGGAGTCGGTCGACTCGGTGGAAGCTTCCGGCTCGGCGGACTCAGCGGGAGCCTCAGCTGCCGGTGCCGCTGCTGCGGCTGGCTTCGGAGCGCCCGGCTTCTTGGCGCCGGGCTTCTTCAAGCCGCCCGCCATGCCGAAGCCCTTGGCCTTGCCTTCGGTTCCCTCAGTGGTGACTGCTTCCGCAGTTCCAGCCTCGGCCGGAGCCTCAGTGGCGGGAGCCTCCGCCTCAGCGGGAGCCTCGGCAGCCGGTGCCGCTGCTGCGGCTGGCTTCGGAGCGCCCGGCTTCTTGGCGCCGGGCTTCTTCAAGCCGCCCGCCATGCCGAAGCCCTTGGCCTTGCCCTCGGTGGACTCGGTCGAAGCAGGAGCCTCGCTCGTCGCCGACGATTCGCTCGTCGCCTCCGACGTCTCCGCCGCAGGTGCAGCGGCCCCGCCTGGCTTGGGCGCTCCTCCGCCTGGCTTCGGCGCCCCACCCGGCTTCTTGAGACCGCCCGGCTTCTTCAGGCCTCCGCCCATAGCCAGCCCCTTGGCCGGTGCGGCCTCGGTGGTCTCGGCTGCCGGTGCGTCCGTTGTCGGTGCATCTGCTGCGGGAGCAGCCGCACCGCCCGGCTTGGGGGCCCCGCCCGGCTTCTTCAAGCCGCCGGGCTTCTTGAGGCCGCCGCCCTTCGGTGCCAAACCCACAGCAGGCTTGGGCTCCGTCGTCGGGGCTTGCGCGGTCTTGGTCTCAGCCGCGGCCGGAGCAGCGGCAGCCGCCTTTGCCGGTTCCGGCTCAGGAGTCGGAGCCAAGTCAGACTGGATCGGGTGCAAGAACTTGCCACCGCGCTCGACCTTTGCGCGGCCGCGCTGGACGCCCTCGAGAATCATCTGTGCGACGTCGACGACCTCGACCTTGCCCTCTTCTTCGGTGCCGCTGGTACGAGCGGTGACACCGTCGGTGAGCATGACGCGGCAGAACGGGCAGCCGGTCGCGATCTTCTTCGTCTCGCCCTCGCCGGTCGGAGCCGGAGTCAAGGTGAGAGTGTCGAGCGCTTCGTCGACGCGGTCGACGTTGATGCGCTTGCCGATCTGTTCTTCCATCCACATGCGCGCGCCGCCTGCGCCACAGCACATGGAGCGTTCTCCGTGACGCGGCATCTCAGTCAGTTCGCCGCCCGCTGCGTCCATCAGTTCACGCGGAGCGTCGTAGACCTTGTTGTGACGGCCCAGGTAGCAAGGGTCGTGGTAGGTGATCGCCTGACCGCCGACCGGGGCGACCGGCACCAGGCGCTTCTCGCGCACCAGCCGGTTGAGCAACTGCGTGTGGTGAACGACCTCGTAATCGCCGCCGACCTGCGGGTACTCGTTGCCGAGCGCGTTGAAGCAGTGCGCACAGGTGACGACGATCTTCTTGCGCTGGGTCGGTGCTGTGGCGAACAGTTCGTCGAACGTCTCGATGTTCTGCTGCGCGAGCATCTGGAACAGGAACTCGTTGCCTGCGCGGCGAGCGGAGTCGCCGGTGCAGGTCTCGCCTTCGCCGAGGACTAGGAAGTCGACGGCGGCGATGTCGAGGAGTTCCGCGACGGCCTTCGTGGTCTTCTTCGCCCGATCCTCGTACGCGCCGGCGCAGCCGACCCAGAAGAGGTACTCGTAACCTTCGAATGATTCGACGTCCTTGCCGTAGACCGGGATGTCGATGTCGATCTCGTCGATCCACGCGGTGCGCTGCGAGGAGTTCTGCCCCCACGGGTTGCCCTTGTTCTCGAGATTCTTGAACATCCCGGCCAGCTCGGTCGGGAAGTCCGACTCGATCAGCACCTGGTAACGACGCATGTCGATGAAGTGGTCGACGTGCTCGATGTCCACCGGGCACTGCTCGACGCAGGCGCCACACGTGGTGCACGACCACAGTGCTTCGGCGTCGATGACCGCTCCGAGCGGGTCTCCGCCGAGCGAGTCGCCGACCAGCTTGCGATCGGCCTCTGCGCGCGCAGACTCGGGGACCTTGGCGAGCTTGTCCTCGTCGACGTTCCCGTCCTTGTCGACGATGCCGACCTCGTTGCCTTCGGTGTCCTTGGCGCCGCCCGCGAACAGGTACGGAGCCTTGGCCTGGCCGTGGTCACGGAGCGCCATCATCATCAGCTTCGGCGACAGCGGCTTACCGGTGTTCCATGCCGGACACTGCGACTGGCAGCGACCGCACTCGGTGCACGTGGTGAAGTCGAGCCAGCCCTTCCACGAGAAGTCCTCGATCTTGCCTGCGCCGAACGCGTCGACGTCGGGGTCGGCCTCCTCCATGTCGAGGACCTTGCCCTGGCTCATCATCGGCTTCGCTGCGCCGAGGGCGACTCCGCCGTCGGTCTCACGCTTGAAGAAGATGTTCGGGAACGCTGCGAAACGGTGCCATGCGACACCCCAGTCGATGTTGAGGCCGACTACGGCGAGCCAGATCATGCCCGACATCAGCTTGATGACTGCTGCCGCGGTGACCCAGTACACGGAGCTGCCCTCGAAGAGCTGCGCGAAGTAATGAGTGAAGAACGACGTCCAGATCGGCGGGTCTTCGATGCCCGACGAGATCTTGAAGGTCTTGACGAACACCATGCCGAGGCCCTCGATGAGGACGACCAGTTCGACGAAGTACGCGGCGCCGAAGCGCGACCCGGAGAAGCGCGAGAGCCTGCCGGGACGGCGCGGGTGGTTGAGCTGGCGGATGATCATCATCGCGGAGATGCCGATCACCGTGCCGAGGCCGAGCACCTCGTCGGCGAAGATGTAGATGTTCCATGCGCCGATGACCGGCCAGTGGAACTCGGGGTCGAAGATCTGGCCGTACGCCTCGAACCAGAAGATCGCACCGATCAGGAAGCCGAACATCACCAGCCAGTGGGCCCAGCCGACGGTGCGGAACTTGACCATCCGGGTGTGTGCGACGAATTCCTTCAACATCGTCGCCAGGCGTTTACCCGGATAGGCGAAGCGTTGAGCATCGACCTTCTGGCCTTGCGCAATGGAGCGGATCATGGTGAATACGCCCCGCAAGAACAGCGCCCAACAAACCAGGCTGATCAACGCGGCGATCGATCCGATCACGATCGTGGTCGTCGTCATGAAAGTACCGGCCTTTCTTCAGGTCGTACCTGGACTCGACGTGAGCGGCCGATGCTCATGCCGAAGTCGACATTTTCTCCTGGTAACCGTAAGGCTTCGCACCCGGCGAGCGCTCCCAAGGATTACCTAACTTCGCTGGTTGCAACGGGTTCCAGGTCTGCATCGTGATGTTACTCGTGAGTAGGTAGTGGGCCAAGCTTCCTTCGACCGATCTCGGTGTGACGTCGGACAAGGTGCGGGCGGGGGGTCTCGACTCCGCTCGACCAGCGATGACGGGCTCGACCAGCGGTGACGGGGCTCGGCCAGTGACGACGGGCCGGGTCGGCGATGAACGCGCGACCAGCGATGAAGGGCTTGATCGGCGATGACGGGCGCGACCAGTGGTGACGGGTCGCGCCGGCGGTGGGCCGCGATTAGGTCAATCCTGTGCCGAAAATGTGACGTTTACGGGGATACGCGACTGTTTCGTCGTCGTCCGACTCTAATGTCCAATCCATCGCGACCACGCAGGTCGAGACCGTGCTTCCGCTCTGGCGGCCAGACAGAAAGAGTTGACATGAAGAAGTCGACAATCCGGCGAAGTGTGGTTGCCGCAGCTGCTGTCGCTGCGGTCGCCGCGGGAAGTCTCGCGCCCGCTCCGGCCGAAGCCGCTGTGTCGGTGCCCGTTCTCGCCACCTGTGCACCGGGAGAAGGACCCGTCGGCAGTGCGTTTCGCGGCGCTTCCGCCGACTGTTCCGCGGCCAGTCCATCGTTGATCGCGGCGGGTGCAGATGCACTCATCGGGTGGATAGTGCCAGACGTCGGATTCAAGCTGAGCGATCTCAACATGGCCTTGGCGATGGGGGTGCCGATTGTCAGTCCAGGCAAGGCGACGATCTCCGGCAGCGGATTCACCACCGCGGTGGGCATATCGGGGACTGGCCAGGCAGATGCTGGCGGCGTGTTGAGTGGTGCGATCGCGGTCGGGTTGCTCGGTGGCACGGGAGAGGCGGACTCGACATTCGGCGGCATCTCGCTCGCCGCCGGAGTGGGTGGGACGTCGACCGCACACGCCCTGCCTTTCGGATTCGCGACGTCAGTCGGCATCGGGTACGACACATCGGCGACAGCATTCGGCGGCTTTGCTTCCGCAGCAGGGACGTCTCCGCTCGCAGGCTCGGCGCAAACGGTATGCACCGCGCTGTACGCGACAGCTTCGGTGCGAAACGCTGACGGCAATGTGTCGTCGTGTACGAGTGTCCTGTTCATCTTCCAGCAGTCGCAGCAGGGTGACGGCCCGGTCGTCTACGCGATCAAGAATCCATTCTCGCTCGGATTCACCTCGCCGCTTGCCGGTCTCCTGTCTGTGCTCGAGGTACTCCCGCTCCCCGAGGAGGTCACGGATCTGCTCGATGTCGGGTTCATGCCGGTGTTCACTGAAGACCTCGTCCGCGTCGTGATGACCGATGGCGGGCCGACGGTCGAGTCGGACTTGTTCGGCTCGAAGGCGGACTCGGCGGCTACTGCGCCCTCGGTCCTCGCGGCGAAGAGTGCGTCGATGTCCGACGGTGTCGGATCCGGAGGCGACGTGTCGAGCAGTCGCACGACTGCGGACGTTTCGACCGGGTCGAACGGTAATGACGAGGGTTCGGGCGTCGAAGCTCCCGCCGTCGAAGCGACTGCGGATGCTCCGGCAGAGACGGAGACTGAGACTTCTGAGACGGGGCCTGCTGAGTCGGGGCCTGCTGAGACGGGGCCGACGGAGACCGAGCCTGCTGAGACCGAGTCGTCTGCGCCGGCAGCTAGCGAGAGCGCGTCGGATGGCGACGAATCGAGCGGAGCCGAAACGTCGTCGGAGGACGCCCCGGCGTCGGACGAGTCGGGGACCAGCGAAGAGGCACCGACGGCGGCGTGATGTGAGCGCCAGCTGAAGCGAGCGGAGCCGGATCCCGAGGGGTGTCCGGCTCCGCTCGTGTCGGGTGGGGGTCTCGACTCCGCTCGACCAGCAAAAAAGAGGGCTCGACCAGCAAAAAAGAGGGCTCGACCAGCAAGAACGGGGGTCTCGACTCCGCTCGACCAGCGGCGAGGGGGTCTCGACCGGCGGCGAGGGGGTCTCGACCGGCGACGGCGGGTCTAGGCCTTCGGGGGCAGCGCCTCCAGTTCGGCGAGCGTCGTCTCGAGGTGATCGAGGATGCGCTGGAGGCTGGGGAGTTCGGCGCGGGCGCCGGTGATACCGAAGTTCGCCTTGCCGGAGATAGTGGCGATCGTGATGTTGATGGCCAGACCTTCCAACGGGATCGACACCGGGTAGCAGCCATCCATGCGTGCGCCGTTCCAGTACAGCGGTTCGTCGGGCCCCGGAATGCTCGAGATCATCAAGTTGAATCCGGTCGGCGTGTACTGCACGAAGCCCGGGATCGTCGTGAACGCCAACGGCCAGATGATCGCGGCGCCCAGCGCGAGGGCCTGCAACGGTCGGAGGCCGCGGACGGCGGCCTTCGCGGCGTTCGTCGACGCTTTGATCGCGGCGACACGGGTGCCCGGGTCGGCGACGTCGGTCGCCAACCGCACCGAGATCGCGGTGATCGCGTTGCCGTCCGAATCGTTGTCGCTGTGCAACGAGACCGGCAGCACGGCGACGAGCGACTCGTCGGGCAGCGCATCCTGGTCACTCAGGTAGGTGCGCAGGGCGCCCGAGCACATCGCGACCATCACGTCGTTCAACGTCATGCCCTGCGCCTTGCCGACGGCGCGGAGTCGTTCGATCGGCCAGTCCTGGGCGGCGAAACGTCGTGCCGACCCGATCGGAACGTTCAAGATCGTGTTCGGAGCCTGCTGCATGGGCGGTACGTAGTCTTTGTCCGTCACACCGGCGATGGCGATCTTGGCGGCAGCGGGGCCCAGGCCGACCACCTGTTCGGCGATGCCGACGACCTGTGAGGCGACTCCTGTGATCGACGACAGAAGTCCCTTCGACTTTTCCTCGACCTTCTTGGGTTTCGGGGGACGCTGCATCCGTGCGTCCCACACGGCGGTCACCGACCTGTCGTCCGGGTCGGCAGACAGGCTTCGCTGCAGCAGTCGCAGAGCGGTGACGCCGTCGACGACGGAGTGGTGGAACTTCGTGTAGACGGCGATGCGGCCGTCCGCCAGGCCCTCGATGATGTGCGCTTCCCACATCGGGCGGCGTCGGTCGAGAAGGTTCCCGTGGTTGAGCGACACGTACTGCAGCAGATCGCGAACCGCACCCGGCCGGGGAAGGATCGCGCGCCGGAGGTGATAGTCGAAGTCGATCTCGTCGTCGTACGACCACGCGGTGTATCCGGCGACCTGCGCGGGAGTAGCAGGCCGCTTCAAGAACATCGGTGCGACATCGCCGCTCGGGATCCGCAGTCTCTCGGCCATCTCCTCGGCGAGATCGTCGGACGACTGGTCCTCGCGCGGCACGAACAGTTGGAGTCCGCCGACATGCATCGGCTGCTCACGGGTCTCCGCAATCAGGAACATCGAATCCGTGACCGGCATGTACTGCATGGCACCGCACTCCTCCCAGTTGTGTGCGCTCCTCCGCGCACGAATGGCTCAATTGTGACACGTCGCACAACGCCGGATGATCGCGCCCTACCTCGTCGGATTCCGCAGCGTGGACGGCGCGCACTACCGTGTACGGGTGTTCACTCGACGACGTCTCGTACGGCTCCTTCTGCTGTCAGTTCTCGCGGTGGAAGTCCTCGTCGCGGTCACGTCGTCGTGGGTCGCCGTCGCATCGCGCGGTCGTGTGGTCGAGCCGGGAGACATCACGGAGGACGCGCCCCGCACCGTGATCGTCCTCGGTGCGAAAGCCGACGACGGGCAGCCCGGGGACTACCTCCGCGCACGTCTCGACGTGGTCGTCGACCTGTATCGGGCGCAGCGCGTGGACACGATCCTCGTCTCGGGCAACGACGAAGACGACGCCGGAAACGAGGTTCGGGTGATGCGTGCCTATCTGGAGGCTCGAGGTGTGCCGTCGCGTGTGATCGTCGACGACGGGATCGGACTCAACACGGCAGCCACGTGCAGACGCGCCGCCGACCTGTTCGGGATCCGTTCGGCATTGATCGTGACGCAGAACTTCCACGCCGGGCGGGCCGTTCTCCTGTGCGAGGCCTACGGGATCGACGCGACCGGCGTGATCGCGCCGTGCGGGCACTGTTCGACGCTCAGCATGGTCCGCAATCACCTGCGCGAATCGCTCGCGTCGCGGCCGCGTGCCGTCTGGGACTCCGTCCGCGCGCGGAGATGACGGCAAGCACCTGACGACGAAACAGGTCATTCAGCCGAATTGCCGCCCTGCGCTGTCGGATTAGCGTGGTTGCATGGTGAGGACCGGAACACCCGGGTTGGACGTGGCCGGACTTGCGGTGACTGCCGCCGCAGGCGGTCATTGGGCGGTCCCGACGCACGCGGCCCTCGCCTCATTGCACGATGCCCGATTCCCGCCCACCGCGGTCACGGCCGTCTTTCATATGGGGCACGACATCATCGGACCGATGTCGGGGGCTGTCCGTGACGTCATCGGAGCGACTCGCTGCACACGCACGTTCGACGTCGACGTCGGCGCGATGGGCTTGGTCGCTGCGCTGGCGGTTGGCGCATCACTCGTCGACGACGGAGCGGTGTTGATCACCGTCTGCGAACCCGGCGGCGGAGCCGCATCGATCGTGTTGGCCGGGGGATCGTCGTCGCGCGCTGCGACGTTCGAGTTCGATCAGGCGCGCGGCGACGAGACCGGGCCGTACGTGCTGCGGTCGGCGTCCCCGGTCCGTGGGCTCCTCGACTGTCGCGCGGCCGGACGATACGACGTGGTGCTCGTGGCGGCTGACGGCGCGTCGCCGACCGCCTCCGTGCGGTGCCGCCTGCAGAGTCGCCACTGACCCGATCCGGTTGCGAGTAGTCCTCGAACACTGCGCTATTTGAACATCGGCGGCTGCGGCGGCCACCACTCGGTCGCCTTGCCGATGTCGGCGTCCAGATACGGGATCAGGCTGCGGATGAACGCAGTCGTCAGGTGATGGGAGTCGTGCCAGACCAAGATGTTGCCGACCACCGCGGGGCAGTAGCCGTCTCGGCAGAATGCGTCGCTGTAGTCGAGGAACGTCATGTTCGGGAAGTCTCCTGCGATCGCGTCGATCGGGCTGACTTCCGACAGGGCCCGCTCGCGGGAGACGCCGCACACCTCTGGATTCTTGCCCGCGGCGATGCAGTCGCGCGGGATCATCGGTCCGTGCGTCCACGGTGTGTCGCGCACAGCGATCACCTTCTGGCCGCGATCGCGGAACAGTGCGAAGTAGTCGAGATACCCCTTGGGCACCACGTCGCCCTTGCCGTCGTCGACAGGCCGTGACGCGGTCGTGAAGATCACGTCGGGCTTGTCGTCGTCGAGCTTGTCGGCGACCCGCTCGGCCCAGTCGTTGCACTCGGTGAGTAGTTCGCCGTTGTATTCGACCGCAGCTTCGGTGCTCATCGCGCACCCGGCCTTCATATACGTGGTGACTCGAAATCCGCGCTTCTTGCCGATGACGTCGAGTGCCGTCATCCAATGCTCGGAGTGCGAGCCGCCGACGACGGCCATCGTGCGGGTCGCGGTCGGGTCTCCGTACACGCCGACCCGGATGGACGGATCGCCGAAGTTGGAGAAGTGCGGTCGGTGGTTGAGCGGCCAGTCGCGCTCCGCGGCCTCGGGAGACGGCACCGCTTCGATGGCCGGCGTCGGGAAGTCGCTGAGGAAGGCGCGCGCGCCCGGGTAGTCGCGCGTGTCGAGGTTCGTGGTGTCGACGTACCGATGGTCAGCGCGGTACTGCCAATAGCCAGCGCTGCCCAGGGAGAACAGCGTCGCGACGACGAGGCCGACGGCAAGAATCCTGCGGTATCGAGGGGTGAATCCCGTGCCGCGCCCGGCGCGCAGCGGAGCCTCGACGAACTTGGTGGTGAGCCACGCGACGATCACCGACACGACGAGGATCATGGTGCCTTCCAAGAACGACACGTCGTCCTTGAAACGCCAGCTCATGTAGAAGATGAGGAACGGCCAATGCCACAGGTACAAGGCGTAGGCGATGGAGCCGAGCCACACGATCCACGGGTGGGCGAGGACGCGGCCGCCTGCCGAGAGGTCGTTGCCCGGCACCTCGCGCCGCGCGCTCGCCGACGAACCGAGCCAGATCAGCAGGAGCGTCGAACCGGCCGGGACGAGAGCCAGCAACGCCGGATACTGCTCGACGCCCGCGATCCAGATGCCCGACGTAGCGATGAGTAGAACGGCGACTGCGGTGAGCGCCGTCCGCAACCAGTCGGGGAGGCGGATGCGGGGCATCCAGATGGCGAGGACGCCGCCGGTGATCGGCTCCCACACTCGGGCGATCGTGTCGTAGTAGTTGAACGGCTGGTTTATCCCGTGGCGGTAGTTCGCCCACGCGAACGACACCAGTGCGACGACGGCCAGGCTGCCACCGACGACGCCGGTGATGACGCGTGGGCGACCCAATGCAGGCCAGAACCGTGCGCCGAGTTTCAGAAGCCCGCCGAGGGCGAGCGCGCTGATGATCGTGATGAAGAAGAACTGGCCCTGCATCGCCATCGACCACAGGTGTTGCAGCGGGCTGACCGCGGAGTCGGCGGCACCGTAGTCCTGCGACGCTAATGCCAGGTGATAGTTCTGGTAGTAGAACGCGGAGGCGACGATTTCCTTGCCGAGCGGAGCCCACCGGGTCGACGGCATCAACCACCAGGTCAAAGCCGCGATCACGGCGAGCAACAGGAACAGCGCCGGGATCAGTCGACGGAGCATCCGCGACAGTCTCGGCCACGGGTTGATCGCCACCGACCAACTCTGGTCTGCCGGGTTGGTTCGGATGACGTGCTTGAGCAGCGACGCGACGAAGAAGTAGCCGGACAGCGTGAGGAAGACGTCGACGCCGCCGGATACGCGCCCGAACCACACGTGGAAGATCGCGACGAGGAAGATCGCGATCCCGCGCAGCCCGTCGAGGTCGAGACGATATCCCGAATTGGTGCCGGCGGCCGCGTCCTCGTTCGGTGTCGAGTGCGACTGAGGCCCGTTGATCGCTCCGGCTTTCGTCACAGCGGGGATGGTACGTGGGAGGGCGTGCACTTTTCCATTTCGACGCGATGCGTGC
Organism: Gordonia zhenghanii; assembly: GCF_021738965.1. GTDB lineage: Bacteria > Actinomycetota > Actinomycetes > Mycobacteriales > Mycobacteriaceae > Gordonia > Gordonia zhenghanii. The sequence continues at coordinate 18,892 of NZ_JAKKOQ010000009.1, forward strand.
AGTCGTCCGTTCGAGGGTAAGGACCGGTAAAGGGCAGCTCGGTGCTACGGGCCGCACGGGTGGGCACAGGAGACATGAGACGGCAGTCATAGCGGTGGTCGAGGCATTCACTCCATTCGGACGACTGACGAGCAGGTCAGCAGAATTCAATCCCGAACTACGCAAACCAGCCGGTCGGCGAGAGCGACTATGCACCGCCGGCCGACGATTACACGGGGTTCTCGATCGGTGCCGTCGCGACGCTCGTCGGCGCGGTCCTGGTGCTGATCAGCTAACCGATGGTCTGGTTCGTCGCGAAGCTCGACGACGGCGCGACGATCTCGGGTCTCGGCACCACCACCTCCACTCCGAACTTCGAAGTCACCGTCCAGACCGGCCGCCTGCACTGGGTCGCCGGGATCGCGATGATCGTGCTCGTCGGATTCGGCGTCGCCCGGCTTCTCGGGAAGTTCGGTGAGAACGTCAAGCGCGTGCCGGTGGTCCTGGGCGTCATCGGCCTGCTCAGCGCGGGAATCAGCACGTTGAGCGTCAGCGACGACTTCTCGATCGGTGCCGGTCTGTACCTGGCGCTTGTCGGCTCGATCATCGCGTTGGTCGGCGCCATCGTCATGGCACTGCTTAAGAAGTAGTCGAGACTGAAGAACCTCAGCACGACGAAGCGGGCCCGCCCTTGAATGGGGCGGGCCCGCTACGTCGTGCAGGGTCGGGAGGTCAGGCCGCGGGACGGGCCTGGGGCGTGGTCTCCGACGGCTCGGCCTCGCCCAGCTTCTGCGCGTACGAGACACCGAGGGCCAACAGGATGAGTCCGACGACGATGAACGCGATCACCCGGAAGATCCCGTCGAGTGCGGCGAGGTCGAACAGGAAGAGTTTTGCAATCGCGGCCGCCATGACGGCCAGCCCCGCGGTGAGGACGACGGCGCGGTCGGCGCCGGCCAGGCGTCGGGCCCAGAGAAGAGCGGCGGCTGCCGCAATGCCCCACGTGATCGTGGCAGCGGCGTGGCCTGCGCGGAACGCGGTGTCGGCGTCCGATGTAGTCAGATGCGCGGAAGCCAAAGCGACGGTGGTGATCAGCCACAATCCGACGGCGCTGCCTGCGACGGTGAGCTGGTGGGCCGATTCCGGGTAGAGGTCGGCCCACGACCAGGTGACGAGAGCGGTGGCCGCGAGACCCATCAGTCCGCCGACGAGCAGCGAAGCGTGGGTGCCGTCGTCGGCTTGGAGATGGGCGGAGAACAGCTGGTGCAGGGCTCCGCTCCCGGTGAGGGCGAGGACGCCGATCCCGCTGAACGCGGTGCCTGCGACTCGGACGACAAGGGCGAGGTCGCCTGCGAACGGAGCAGCGACGGCGAGGAGGAGCCCGATGGTCATGATCGCGGACGGGCGGTAGTCGGCGTCGAGGACGTACCCGGCGGTGACCAGCAGGTGCACGATCGCGGTGGCCAACCACATGACGCGAGCATCACGGGTGACGAAGCGGGTCGTCGAGAACGCGGCCACCAGGTACATCGCCGAACCTGCGGCGAGGACGGCGAACGCTGCGGCGCCGAGTGAGCCGGCCGCGAACAGCAGCGGGGCGGCGGCGAATCCGGAAGTCAGGGCGACGACCTCGGGGTGGTTCGCACTGCGGACCAACAGGAGCGACGAGCCGATCGCGATCGCGATCGCGGTGAGTGCGAAACCGTTGGCGAGCCATGGCTGATCGGAGATCTGCGTGAAGATCAGCGACGGGAACATCACCGCTGCCGTGTTGACGACGAAGACTGCGAGCCAGCTGCGTCCGACCTGTATCCACAGGGAGGCTGCGGCGTAGACGAGTAGGAATCCGATGAGGGCTTCGTCGACGCCGCGCGTGACGACAGGGGAGAGGACGAGCATCGGGATCGACACCATCAACGTCAGAGTCTGACTGTTCCAACGATGTGCGACGCCGAGGCCGACGCCTGCGATCAGGCCTGCGACGGCGAGGGCGGCGATCTCGGGCAGCCATCCGTAGATGGTGCTCATCGCGAGGACGTCGAATAGGAGGCCCGCGATGCCGGTGGCTACGAGCGCGACGGCTCCGGGGCGTCGCTCCGGGATTCGACCTGTCCAGACTCCGAGTCCGGCGAGGACGGCGGCGAGGATGCCGCCGCCCGCGACTCGGATCTCGGGGCGGAGGAGTCCGGCCTGTGCGGCGAGGACGAGGAGCATGACGATGCCGGAGAGGGTGATCGCGACTCCGACCCCGGCGAGGATCTTTCCGATGAGGCCGCTCTCCGCGGCCTTCGCGACACGTTGGCCGAGAGTCGGTGACGGTCGGCGGGGCGGCTGTGGGTAGGTGGGGAACGGTGCGTAGCCGTGCGACTGGTATTGCACGAACGGCTGTGCCGTGAAGTGGCCGGTCGGTGGGATCGGCAGAGTGAGTCGGTCGATGGGCGTCGGGCCAGTGGGGGTCGGGCCGGTGGGGGTGCCCGCGGGCGGCTGGTTCTGCGGTGTCTCGTTCATGCTTTCCACTCTCGACCTGCGGAGATGGGAAAACATGCGTGGAACTACCTACTACGCATGGTCACTTTCTCGCCCCGCACTCGAGGACTCTCACTCCGCGTCCAACCCGTGCTCGATCGCGTAGCGGGCCAACTCCACGCGATTACCGAGCTGCAGTTTCCGCAGCGACGAGCCGACGTGGTTCTCGACGGTGCGTGGACTGATCTCGAGGCGAGTCGCGATCTGGCGCGACGACAGCCCCTTCGCGACGTAGCGCAGGACTTCGGTCTCCCGGCCGGTGAGGACCGGGGCGTCGGTCTCCGGCGTCTGCGACATGCGTCGGTACTCGCCGAGGACGAGTCCGGCGAGGCCCGGCGTGAACACGGTCTGTCCGTCACCGGTCGCGCGAACAGCCGCGATCAGCTCGGACTGTTGGGCGCTCTTCACCAGGTATCCCGTCGCGCCGGCCTTGATGGCGTCGAGCACGTCGTCGCGCTCGTCCGATGCCGACAGGATCAGCACGCGCGCGCCGGGGTGGGCGGTGAGGACGCCTGCGGTCGCCTGCGCTCCGGAGCCGTCGGGGAGGTTCATGTCCATGAGCACCACATCGGGTCGGACGGCGCGGGCGCGGGCTGTCGCCGATGCGACGCTGTCGGCGGTGGCTACGACGTCGAAACCATTGTCGGTGAGGTCGCGGGCCACGCCGTCGCGCCACATCGGATGGTCGTCGACGACCATGATCGTCAGATCGTTCACGGCGTGCCCTTCCGGCGGCGGGGTGCGGACAATTCCCATTCTGTCCCGGCACCCGGTGCGGACTCGAGGCGCGCGGTGCCGCCGAGACTCTCGACGCGGCCGATGATGGATGCGGAGATCCCCAGGCGACCTTCGGCTTCGGCGGCAGCGAGCCGGCCGTCTTCGATGCCGACGCCGTCGTCGCGGACGGAGACGACGACGTAGTCGTCGAGGTCTTCGAGGAGGATATACGCCTGCGCGTCGGGGCCGGCGTGGTTGACGACGTTGTCGAGGACGTTGTCGACGACAGCGAGCAGTTCGTCCGCGATATGAGCGTCGACGGTCACCGGGTCGGCGGGCGCGCTCACCTGAGCGCGGTGGGCGATGGCCGATCGAAGTACCGCGGCAAGGTCTCGTGATGTCGGGGCCAGCGTGGGGGACGGGTCAGCGGCGTCGGCGATCAGGGCTCGGAGACGGCGTTCCTGCTCGGCGGAGAGTCGAGCGAGTTCGGCTGTCTCGCCGCCGATCTCGCGTCCTCGCTTGGCGATCAGCGCCAGCACTTGGAGGACGCCGTCGTGCACTTCGCGGGAGAGTCGCTCGCGTTCGGCCGACCGTGCGGCCACACCGATCGCCTCGACCAACTCCTGGTGGACGGTCCGGGCACGTGTCGCAGCCATGCCGACGGCTGCTGCCGCCGAGACGAGCAGGATCGTCGTCGCGTTGCGACCGAAATTCACGTCGATATGGCCTTTGACGTAATAGTTCGCGCCCGCGACCACGAGTGCTGCGGCCGCGCCCCACAGGGTGCCGCCGATGATGGCTGCCGACAACGCGGCGTTCGTCATCCACAACGTGGTCGGCCAGGTCTGGTTGTGCGACGCCCAATCGGTGTCGGTGACCAGCGACGTTGACAACATCATCCCGGCGGAGACGAGTACCTCGACGGCGACGAACCAGGGGCGTCGGCCGAATCCGACGAGGTAGCCGACGGTCCACCAGATGTTGGCGGCCGTCAGGACGGCGAACAACACCCAGGTGACGCGGGGGTGAGTGAGGTCGTCGTTGATCGCGATCTGGAATCCGAGCGCGTACACGAACGAGAGGAGCCGGAAGATCTGGGCCGCGCGCCAGAGTGGGCCCGCGGGGTCGCGATCGTGGATGTCGTGGCGCCGTTGAGCGAGCGAACGTACACGTCTGTCAACGCTCTGCATGGTGTGACGGTATCGTTCAGGTGCTCCTATAGTGGGTCAATGGCATGACGCGGTGCCCGGGCGCAATGCGACCGGCGAGCCCGGAAATCAGGTCGCCGGTCGGCACTCCGTAACGAGTCGGCTACATCAACAGCGTTGCGACCACCGTCGCGATCACGAGTCCTGTCATTACCGGAAGAAAGCATTTCCGGGCCAAGCTCAGCACCGGGACCCGCGCGAACCCCGCTACCGCGACCAGCGACGACCATGCGACGAGGGTGCCGCCCCCGGACCAGATATTGCCCATCTGGCCGATAGCGGCCAGCGTGGCCGGATCCATGCCGGAGCTGTTCGAGAGGGCAGCGGCGAGTGAGCCCGTCAACGGTAGACCGCTGAAGCCGGACCCCTCCAGGCCTGCGATGAGGCCGACGAGAAGGACCCCGAACGATGTGACGATCGGGATATTCGGAAGGTGGGCCTGGGCGGAGGTCACCAGGTCGAAGAGAAATGCCGGGGCTGGAGATCCGTCCGAGAGGCCCAATATGTCCGCAGCGAAATCCGCTCCGCCAATGAGGAAGAATCCCGCGATCGGCAACACAATGCCCATTGCCTTGAACGCGAACACGAGGCCGTCGACGAGATGTTCTGCCGTGGTCTCCATGAATTTCGTCGGCTCGTGTGCTGCGCACACGGTGAACAACAGCAGAGCTGCGATCCCGCCGACCATCGCGGCGGCGTCCTCGCCGTCCAACGCCGGCACGACCCCCAGTTTTCCGAGGGCAAGATACGCAATGAACACGACATAGACTAATGGCACGAGCACGGCGAAGAAGACTGCCTTGCGAGTCCGCGACTCGGGTGGGTTCGCAAATTCGGTCGACGCTCCGGGATCGGAAGAGGCCGTGGGGGGATCGATAACCGCGGTGCTTGCTGATCCGGCGGAACTGGGCGACGAACCGCTGCCGCCTGCGCCCGCCACGCGGGCCGCAGATCGTGGCGACGATGTGAGTCGCCGCGAGCGACTGACCGTGCCGGCGTCGATCTCGTCGCTCGAGGTGTCGTGTTCGTTGAGCGGTGGCGTGGTCGTTGCGAGTAGACCGCTTTCGGCCGTCTCCTCCCATTCGGTCAGAAGTGCGGCCGACGGCACCTTCCATCCTCGTCGTTGTGTCAGCCAGGTGATCAGCATGGCCACCGCGCCCACGATCAACGACAGGGGAAGTGCCTTATCGGCCACTGAGTCGGGACTGATTCCTGCGGCCTTCGCGGAGATGCCTGGAGCGACCTTCATGATGTAGTCCGAAGATAGGGCCATTCCCTGTCCAGCAATTGCTATCACCATTCCAGTCGACATAGGCGATAGCCCGGCTCGGATCGCAACTGGAATGAGCACCGCGCCGACCAGCGGCACAGCCGGGGTCGGCCAGAAGAACAAGGAGATCACGTAGGTCACTATCGCGAGGACGACGAAGCTGCTGATCGCGCTCCGCATCACTTTCCGGAACGGCGCGATCATCAGTCGGTCGGCGCCTGCCTGACGTAGACCGCCGAGCATCGCGGTAACGAGCGCGATTATCAAGAAGATATTGAACAGTTCTTTGGCGGCCACCAGGCTTGCGTTGAAGATCGAGGCGAGTGCCGTCACGATGCTGTTCGAGAATACGAGGGCCGTCAGAAACGTTGCTACGACCGCCGGAACGACGATGTTTCGGCGCATGACCATTGTTGCGATGATGACGACGACACCGGCGAGGTATACCCAGTGGGCACCGGTGAGATCAGTGGGTTGCACAGTGGTACATCCTTAACGAGAGTGTGAGATGAGGGAGTAATTGAATGGGACTGTGATAATCACCACGCTCCCGCTATCTCTCTCGCCGGTCAATTAGTACCTTGCACAGGTCGGGTCGGCATTTGTGTGCACAGTGAACGCAACCGAGCGATCTTCTCGAATTGGCTTCGGAGAAGAAGGTCTTCTACCTGGGCGGTTGTGCATGTTATTCAGTGTCGCCTGTCTTTCGTGTGCATTCTGTGGTGCTTCGAGGTGGTCGTCGATTCCCGTCCGGGTGGAAAAATCGTGGAGGAGGCAGATCTGCGGCCTGTGCGGTGGCGAGTTGAAAGTGGCGAGAAGAGAGCGCGATGACGGCAATTAGGAAAGAACCCGATGCATTCGCGAGCGAGGATGCTGGAACTCCCGTGGCGCTCGCTGCTCTGCTCACCGGAACTTTCGTCGGGACACTGAGTAACGGTGTGGTCAACGTCCCGTTGTCCCAGATCCTGGCCGAGTTCGATGCTCCGCTCGGTAGCGGCGTCCTGGTAGTCGTCGGGTTCTTGTTGACATTTGCGGCAGGCATGCCGATGGCTGGATACGTCGGTGATCGATTCGGTCGACGCCGGGTCTATTGCAGTGCCCTTGTCGTTACCGCAATTTGTTCGCTCGGCGCCGCTGCTGCTCCCAGTCTGCAGATCCTGATTGCGTGGCGCGCGATGGCAGGTCTCGCTGCGGCGGTGTTCGCGCCGGCGGTGATGGGGCTGATTGCATGGCTGTTCGGTCCGCACCGGCGCGCGCGTGCGGTCGGTGCGTGGGCCAGTGTGAACGGAGTAGGGCAGGCGGTCGGTCCGTCGGTCGGTGGTCTCTTGGCGGACGCCGCGGGATGGCGGTGGGTCTTCGTCCCCCTCGCGCCGATCGCTGTGTTCGGTCTGATCCTCACGGTGCGTAGCGTCCCACGGTATCCAGCGCGGAAGATGCGACTCGACGCAATCGGCGCAGGTTCGTTGACGCTCGGCTCAGCGTCGATGATTCTTGGTGTCACTCTGGTCGGTACCGAATCGACTGCGGGGTGGATCGTGGCAGTGCTTCTCGTATTGTCGGCGGTTCTCGTCGTGCACGCGGTGTGGCATTGTCTGAGAGTTCCGGTGCCGTTCATCGATATTCGTGCGGTGACCGAACCCCGATTCGCACGTAGCGCATGCGCAGCGTTCTCCCAGATGTTCGCACTCGGTGCGACATTGCTCGCGTTTCCGCTGTACGCGACCGGGCAAGGTGCGAGTACCACGCTGTCCGGTGTCCTGCTGTTCGCACTGCCTGCCACGATGGCTCTGCTCGCTCCTCTGGTCGGCCGGTTCAGTGATCGACTCGGCGCCAGACCGGTTCTTCGCGCAGGCTTGGTCGTGCTGGTGATAGGCCAAGTTCTACTCGCGGTTCTCACCGGGGTGACGACTGATATCGGAGTGTCGACGACGGTGGTGCTGGTCGTCACCGGCATCGGTGTCGCGCTGGTGCAGACACCCGCGGCGGCCGGGTCCACTCGATCGGTCGCGGGCGCTCAGGGCACCGGTCTCGGATTGTTCAATCTCCTGCGGTTCGGCGGTTCGGCGCTGGGAGCGGCGTGGGTGTCGGTGGCTCTGCACAGATGGGACTACCCGGTGTTGTTCATCGTTACGGCAGCCGTTGCAGGGGCTGGTCTTGCCGCATCGTTCGTCGGCCGCGATCCGGTTGTGGGCGTCCTTCCCGAACCTGAACTGTCGAGTCAGCCATAGCGCGACTCGCGGGCAAGGGACGATCCCAGGCCGTCTAGTAGTTCGAGGCGGAGGGCGAGCCACACACTGAACTGATTCTCCGGTAGACGGATGTCGCACCCGCATGCGCGCGACAATCGCTCGATCTTGGACAGCATCGTGTTCCGGTGCATGTTCATCGCCCGGGCCGTCGCGTTCACGTTCCCGCCGTGCTCGAGATAGGAGAGCAGAACGGAGTGCAATTCGGCACCAGCCCGAACAGGTCCCAGTGTGTCGGCGGTGAACTGGCGACTACGGGCGGTGTCCGCGATCTGTTCGAGCACACCGAACGACCGAAGCTCCTGATGCGCGACAGCGCCGGTGATGTGCATGCGATCGGCGATACCGAGCGCGACACGGGCCTCGCGGTAGCTGTCGCGAATGTCGGTGGCACCCACCGCTGCTGGCCCGTATGCAACTGCGGACCGCGCGTGCCCACGGGCCGCCAGGTCGTCGGCCATCGCGACCGCGTACCGGCGGACCTCGTCCTCGATCTCGGTCGGTGTCGTAGCCAGGACAGTTCGGACTACGACGACGATGTCGCCCAGCACTGTCAAGTAGGAGCGGACGTTTTTGTGCGGCAGGAGACTCGCAGCGTACCGCGCGAGCCGGAGTAGGGATCTGTCTACGTGATGGTCGGCCGCCGCTGTAGGTGACCCGTACGTTCGAGTGACGAATACGGCGAAGGTCGCATCAAGGTCTATGTCGTGGAACTCGGCTCGGGTCTGCATCTCATGCTTGGTGCCGAATCCTCCGTGGACCAGTGCCTGAACGAAGTCGCCGCGCGCTCGTTCCTCGGCTTCCTCGACGCTGCGCTGTCGAAGCATCTCCGAGCCGATGATGGCAGTGGCCTGGTCGGCGACGACTTCGCGCTGGGCGAGCTCGTGTACACCCTGATTCTTGCCGGGGTGCAGGATCACGACCTGCCCCTCGAAATACTTGCCTAGACGGATGGGAGCGACGGTGCACGACCACTCGCCGTTGGGGGTTTGGAGAGTCGTCGTGACGGTGTCGTGATTGTCGCCGTGCGACGCGCGATCGACGAGATGTTCTTGAAGCGGCGGGAGGATCAGGTCGAGCGGTTGCCGGGTCAGTCCGTGGTGCGCAACCGTCTCGCATCGTGCATCGAACACCACAGCCGGGGAATCAGACAGCGACGAGACCTCCTTGAGGAGCGTCGACATGCCTGCACCCCGGTGCAGCAGACCGGCGAGCGACTGGTGGACGTGAGAGGCATACCGCATGACGTGCACCTCTTGGGTGAGAGTCCGTTCGGCGAGCAGTCGGTTGAGCGCAGCGAACCCGATCGGCAGGGGCACTTCGATAACCGTCAGGCCGTCCGGAACGTCGTCGGAATCGATCGAGGTGGGAAACGGTCCGTCGACGAGCAACGCCGACGATCCTCGAGACAGCAACGACGTGAAGGTCGAGGCCTTGGCAGCGAGGGACTCCGGACGTGCGTAGACGATCGTCGCATCGAGCCTGTCGTAACGGACCATCACTTCAGCTAGTGGGAGCGCCCACGTCACGGGAGCGTTGTTGTCGGTGTAGTCGGACACCGTTCGGGCTCCCTCCATAAGGGGCTCGTCGAGTAATCCGCCGAGTGTCAGTCGGGGGTGCGGTTCCATCGGACTCTACTTTCCCCGGGGCTGCCGGAGCGGAGATGTTGGAGCGTCGGGAGATCTGTGCGTTCTATGTATGCATCATCAGATACCAAGTCGAATCGCACCGCAACTATGTGCATAACAGTCAAGTTTGGAAGAACTTCGAGGCTACTTTGACAGTTTCGTGTATGCGGATGATCAGGTTTCATGAACGCAGCGTCGCGACCAGGCGGCGCAACCCCCGAAAGCACGCGATCGAAGGTTTCTCATGTATCAGGTTCTGCGCATCACACTCGACGACGCCCTGCCGATTCTTGCGGCAGGCGCCGCGAAGGCCGCCGAGGTCGGCGTCAAGCAGACGCTCTGTGTCTGCGACGACGGTGGCAACGTCGTCGCGCTTCATAGGCTCCCCGGCGCTCGAATCACCGGGGTCGAGATCTCGATGGCAAAGGCTTACACGGCTGCAGGTCATGAGCGTGCAACCCACCTTTTCAATGAGCCACCGAACGGACCTGCACTGCCTGGAAACGAAGCATTCGGGATCTCGCATATGCTGCCCGGCAAATTCGCCACCTTCGTCGGCGGGTTCCCTCTCGTTCACGAAGGGCAGGTGGTCGGCGGTATCGGAATCAGTGGTGGAAATGGCGCCCAAGACAAGGCTGTTGGGGCCGCCATGCTGGCTGGGTTCGAATCAGTCGTCGCCGCCGCCCGGTGACGTGCACTCTGGCCGAATAATCGACTTTGCTTAGGACACAATGGCCGTGGCATTGAACACAGTCCCCTTCTAAAGTCGCAATTATCGAAAGCGATGAGGGCGAAGCTTTTCGATTATCTCTCTGAAATCCGAGAGATTCCACCACAGCCCACCGATATCGACGTCAATTCTGGAAAGGAATATCGACATGACTGAGTTCATGAATCGCGACGACTTCCGCGCCGCGTTGGAGAATGCGATCAAGGGTCGCGAGGCGAAGAACGCCTCATTCAGCAAAGCCTGGGCGGATGGCACGCTCACCAAGGATCACTTCGCGCGTTGGGCGGAGAATCACTTCCATTATGTCGGACCTTTCGCAGACTATCTCGCGAATATCTACTCGAACACGCCTGAGTATTTCACTGATGCGAAGGACTTCACCTTGCAGAACATGTATGAGGAGGAGTTGGCGGATATCCGCCACACGGACCTGCTCATCAAGTTTGGTGAGGCCTGCGGTACCACTCGTGAGCGCATCGAAGACCCCAGCAATATGAACGCGATTACCCGTGGTCTTCAGTCCTGGTGCTACGCGGTGTCGCAGCGTGAGCACTTCGTCGTCGCTACCGCGGCGCTCGTCGTCGGCCTGGAGTCGCAGGTGCCGAGTATCTACAAGAAGCAGATCGTCCCGTTGCGTGAGGTCTACGGCTTCACCGAAGACGAGATCGAGTTCTTTGATCTGCACATCACGTCGGACGTCGTACACGGCGAGCGCGGCTACCAGATCGTGCTCGACTGCGCAGACACCGTCGAACTGCAGCAGCGCGCGCTGCAGCTGGTGCGCTGGGGCGCTGAGATGCGGTTCTCGTACACCAAGGGGCTGTACGACACCTACGTCGCTCCGGACCTGGAGTCGGCCGGAGTCTGACCATTGATCGCCGTGAGGGCCTGCGAAGCCAGGCCCTCACGGAGTCCTGCGCGGAGAGGAAGAGACATGGCCGACGATTCGCAGGCCGTTCAAGCCGACACCTGTGGGTGGGTGGTTGCCGCTACGACGCGGGATCTGAAGCGGCGCCGAAAGCTACGTGTCGACGTGGACGGCGTCGCGATCGCGTTGTTCGCAGCCGGCGAGAACATATACGCGTTCGAGGACGCGTGCATCCATGAAGATCGTTCGTTGTCGAAGGGCACGTTGCTGCACGGTCGGGTGATTTGCCCGGGTCATCAGTGGCAATTCGACCTGGAGACCGGATACGAGTCCGACCAGGAGCTTTGTCAGCCGACCTATCCGGTGCGTCTGGATGACGAGGTCGTGTACGTAGACATGTCTGCACGCCGCCCGGACGAAGCCCATCAGGGAAGAAGGAACCCATGAGCATCAAGAATATTGCGGTCGTCGGAACGGGTCATGCCGCGACGTCCACGGCCCGGTCCTTGCGGCGTCGAGGATTCGACGGCTCGATCACTTTGATCGGCGACGATCCGCATGAGCCCTACCAACGTCCACCGCTGTCGAAGGAGTATCTGGCTGGAGATGCCGACGGCTCATCGATAGCCTTGTTCACGCCGAAGATGCTCGCGCAGAACGACATCGCCGTCCGGTCTGGTGTCCGTGTCGACAAGCTGGATGTCGCGGGTCGCACTCTGGAGCTGAGTGCTGGCGGTTCGTTCACCGCAGACGCAGTGGTTCTTGCTACCGGCGGGCGACCGCGTACTCTGCCGGACTTCCCACCCGGGGCGCCGGGCGTCCATTACCTACGGTCGTTTGACGATGCCGCGCGGTTGCGGGACAGGCTTCGTGCCGGCAATCGGCTCGCCATCATCGGCGGTGGATTCATCGGCCTCGAGCTCGCAGCTACGGCGCGGGACCTCGGCCTCGCTGTCACAGTGGTGGAGGCAGGTACCAGAGTGCTCGAGCCGCGTCTCGGGTCTCGACTCGCAGAGTTCTGTGCCGACCTGCACCGTGAAGCCGGCGTCGATCTGCGCTGCGGCGAAGGAGTGTCGTCGGTCGAGCGGACCGTGGACGGCATGCGGCTGCATCTCGCAGGTGGTACGGCCGTGGACGTCGACGATGTAGTGGTGGCCGTCGGGATGGTGCAGAACACCGGACTCGCATCAGCCGCTGGGTTGCAGGTCGACAACGGGATCGTCGTCGACGCGTGCGGGCGTACCGCGAGTCCCGGAGTGTTCGCGGTGGGTGACGTCGCATCCCGCTACTCGGAGTCGGCTGGACGGCATGTGCGTGTCGAGCACGTGGACAACGCGAACCGCCAGGGCGCCGTTGTCGCGCGTGCGCTGCTCGGAGAGGAGGAGCCCGACGACAGTCCGCCATGGTTCTGGTCGGATCAGTACGAGTTCAACATTCAGTTCACCGGAGATCATCGTGGAGCCGACGAACTGGTGATCCGCGGGACCATAGCTGATAGCGAGTTCTCTGCGTTCTATCTGTGCGAGGGGCGCCTGGCGGCAGCATTCGCGGTGGACCGTGGTGAGGACGTCGTCTTCGCGCGGGAGATGCTCGGCGCGTCGTTCGACAAGGCGATGCTTGCGGACCAAGACATCGACCTTTGGGAGCTCAGCGAGCGAAGTGGAGCATTGGCATGAGCGGCCATGCCCCCGTCGTCGGGGCGAACCTCGTCGGTGGCGATTGGGTGCAGGCTGCTTCCGGAGCCGTGTTCGGCAGCGTCGAGCCCGCCGACCCCCGCAGAGTCGTGGGGACGTTCCCCGAGTCCTCCGCCGAGGATGTTCGGGCGGCGGTCGACGGACTTAAGGAAGCTGCGCCTGAATGGGCCGCGACCTCGCCGGAATGCCGGGCCAGCATCCTCGAAGCTGCTGCTGATGCGCTCGAGTCTCGAGCTGCGCAACTCATCGAAGAGATGTCGCGTGAAGAAGGCAAAACCAGGGCAGAGGCTTCAGTCGAGGTAGGGCGGACGCCGATGAACTTGCGTTTCTACGCTGCCGAGGCGATGCGCTCAGGCGGTCAGACCTTTCCGGCAGCAAACGGGACTCTCGTGTATACGGTTCGCGAACCGGTCGGGCTCGTCGGAGCTATCACACCCTGGAACTTTCCCCTCAACATTCCGTCCCGGAAGATTGGACCCGCGCTGGCGGCAGGCGACACAGTGCTGTTCAAACCGTCTGAATTGACGCCACTCATGGGGCAACGGCTCGTTGAGGCGTTGATCGCGGGAGGCCTGCCGCCGTCAGCGATCGCACTAGTCCAAGGCGGGAGCACGGCGGGTGCGGCAATCACGGCTGACGAGCGGGTCGACGCCGTGACGTTCACGGGTTCGACCGATGTCGGGCGTGCGATCCATCGACAAGTCGGACCCGATCGGCGCGTCCAACTGGAGATGGGCGGTAAGAACCCCACCGTGGTGCTCGCCGACGCAGATATTGAGATGGCCGCAGCGATCGTGGTCAAAGGTGCATTCGGTCTGTCCGGACAGGCGTGCACTGGAACGAGCAGGCTGATCGTCGTCGACGAGATCCACGATGCGCTGGTGGACGCGGTCGTCGCTCGCGCAGAGAAGATCACCGTAGGAGCGGGCTTAGACCCCGGTGTGATGATGGGTCCCTTGGCGAGCGAATCACAGCAGAGAAAGTATCGCGAGTACGTAGCGGCCGGGGTGGCTGAGGGGGCTGTGCTGCGAGGTGCGGTCTCGTCAATCGACGGCCCCGGATACTTCGCTCGTCCAGTGGTCTTCACCGACACCACTCCGGGTATGCGGATCGTGACAGACGAGATCTTCGGACCTGTTCTCGCCGTGCAACGTGCCCGCGATTACGACGAGGCCGTATCGCTCGCGAACGCAACGGGCTTCGGGCTGAGCGCCGCGATCATCACGCGCGACGTCGGTCGCGCGATGGCGTTCGCGGACGAATCGAGGACCGGTCTCGTGAAGATCAATCAGCCGACATCCGGAATGGCGATGAACGCGCCCTTCGGTGGATACAAGGCCTCGAGCACACAGACATTCAAAGAACAGGCTGGTGCGTCGATGATGCAGTTCTACCAGTCCGAGAAGACGATTTACCTGACGTCGGCTGGATGACGGCTCGACACAAAGGAGAAGGACGAAACATGGAGTTCAAGCGTGTCGCCCGGTCGGGTCAGGTACCCGAAGGCATCGTGCGACGTTTCTATGCCGGCGATTATGAGGTCGCGGTGTCTCGCCTCGACGGGACGGCCTACGCCACATCCAACTACTGCTCGCACCTGGACTGCTTGCTCTCGTCGGGGAAACTCGTACAGGACGGCATAGGGTGCTCCTGTCACGGCAGTGCTTTCGATCTGGAGACAGGGGAGCCGATCTGTCCTCCCGCTACGGAGCCGATCAAGACGTATCCATGTGAAGAGCGTGACGGCGAGATCTTCGTAGGCATCGACCCGGCGGAGCCTCCGGAGGGGCCGCGGCGCCGCAAGCTGCGGGCTGCGACATGACGACGCGAATCGGTCGGCCGTCGACGATGGCGACGCGAGGCATGGTTGCGAGTTCGCATCCGCTGGCGAGTACGGCGGGCCTCCAGGTTCTGGCGTCAGGGGGCAATGCAGTCGACGCCGCGCTGTGTGCCGCCGCGATGACATGGATGACGCTGCCCGGACAGTGTGGAATCGGAGGGGATGCATTCGCCGTGGTCTCCGAGCCGGACGGTTCGGTATGGACGGTCAACGGAAGCGGTTACGGCCCGGACGGCGGGTCGGCCGACTTCTACCGGGATGCGGGCTTTGCTGCGATACCGCTCGACGGACCGCTCGCAGTGGCGGTCCCGGGTGCACCCGCTGCGCTAGCCGCCCTACACGCACGTGGTGCGACGCGGAGTCTTGAGGAGTTGTGGGAACCGGCGGCTCGCGTGGCCGAGCAAGGACTCCCGTGCTCGGCGAAGACTCGCGATGACGTGCGCGAAGCGCTCGAACCGATTAGCAATGATCGAAATCTGCGGGAGGCACTTACCGATGACGGGCAAGTTCCGCTGATCGGTTCACGGCGCAGCCATTCTGAACTGGCTACAACGATCAGAAGACTGGCGGCCGACCCGGCTTCGTTCTACACGGGCGAGCTGGGCGAGCGGTGCGTCGACGCTCTGCGGTCCGGTGGCGCGCCGTTCACCGGCGAGGAATGGCTGGCGAGCGGGGTCGTTGCCCCACAGAGTGCGTTGACGACACGATACGGCGGTGCCGTGATTCACCAGACGCCGCTGCCGTCAGCCGGATGGATGGTGTTGCAGCAAGCCCAGTTGTGTGGGTCTGACCTCGGAATGACGCCGTGGCTGAGTGCAGACGCGATTCAACGGATGACGGGCGCTGCTCGGTTGTCGTTTGAGGACCGGTTCAGTCTGTGTGGCGCTGACAATGACGGTGCTGAACACGTACTGACCGCAGGTTCGATAGCCCAAGGGCGCGCCCGTCTTGCCGACGGGCTGGTCGGCTCTCGGCAGTTCGCGGTGTCGGGCGGGGACACTACGTCGCTGGTGGTCGTAGACAGCGACGGCAGATCCGTCAGTTTCATTCACTCTCTCGCGTTCACCTTCGGCGCCAAGTTCAGCGTGCCGGGCACCGGCATCGTTCTGAACAACAGACTCGGCAGGGGAAGCTATCTGATAAATGGTCATCCCAACGAGGTCCGACCACGGCGAAAGCCACTGCACACATTGAACGCGTGGGTAGTCACCGACGACGCCGGGCGGTTGTCGGCAGTCGGGAACACTCCAGGCGGAGACGGACAGGTGCAGTGGAACATGCAACTGCTGTCGCATCTCCTCGATCATGGACTCGACCCGCAAGAAGCTGTGAGTGCTCCTCGTTTCACCGTGTTTCCTGGGGCAGACGCGAACACGATCGGTATGGAGCACGAAGTGCGGGTCGAGACATCGGTCGCGCCAGACGTACGAGCCGAGCTGCGGAGGCGAGGCCACGTCGTGCGCGACGTCACGCCGTTCGGTGAACCCGGTAGCGCCCAAGTGATTTCCGCCGACCCGCGGGGGATTCTGCTCGGTGGGAGCGATCCACGACAAGAAGGAGTGGCTCTTGGCCTCGAATGAGATGCGTGCCGAGCCAGTACCCGGTCCCCAGGGACGGTACGTACCCGTGACGCGTAGCGGATCGACGATCAGGACCGCGGGCATGACACCACGGCGTGACGGTCGCTTGGTGGTGACGGGTCGCGTGGGCGAAAGCGTGGAGATCCCGCAGGCAAGAGAGGCCGCAGGCCTCGCCGCTCGGAATGCGATTGCCGCGGCCCGGTCCGTCGTTACCGAAGGGGAACGGCTGACGTTTGCTGAAATGACTGTCTACATCGCGTGCAGTAGCGACTTCACTGAACTCTCGGCTGTCGCGGACGGCGCATCAGATGCCGCGGCGGAGGAAGTCGGCGCGAATGGACTGCCGGCGCGCAGCGCCGTCGGAGTGTACGCGCTGCCTGGTGGATCGCCGGTTGAAGTCGCGCTCGTGGCGGAGGTCGTTACGACATGACGGTTACTGCCCGCCCGCAGGCGCGGCCCTTGGTGTCCGTCGTCCGCATGCTCGGTCCGTCGCATCACGTCGGTCTGATGATTGCATTGACATTCGTCACCGGGATAGTCGACGCAGGCGGCTATCTCGGGTTGGACAAGGTGTTCGTCGGCAATATGACTGGCAATGTCGTGATCCTCGGAATGGGGGCCGCGGGAAGCGATGGGCTGCCGGTTCTAGGCCCTGCGCTGGCGTTGGTCGCATTCATCTCCGGTGCAGGTGCTGCAGGTGTGACGCTCCGCTCCGCGCGTTCGGGGTGGGGCGGTCGTGTGACCGCGGTCGCGGTGGCATCAACGATCCTGGTTGCCGTTACCGCAGTCACGACAGGAGTGTTGCCCGATACGTCTGCGTCGCAGGTCAGTGCCGCGGTGATGACCGCGTGCGCAATGGGTGCGCAGGCTGCAGCTGCACGAAAAGTCGGCGTAGCAGACGTCACCACTGTGGTTGTGACCTCAACGATCACGGTATGGGCGATCGACGCCTTCGCGCGCCCTGGGTTTGCGACGATTCTGAATCGGCGCGTGATCGCGATCATCGCAATTCTGTTGGGCGCCCTGACGGGAGCACTACTCCTTCAAGTCGCGTTGTGGATGGTGTTCGCCGCCGCGGCGGGCATCAGCGCGGTGGTCGTCGCGATCGGGCACCTTGGCTCTCAGCATGAGATGGGCGTCTCCGACTGACTAGCTGTCCGGTCAGAACTGTCGCTCGACGAACTGCGGCTGCTCGCGTGCCAACCCGGCCTTGCGGGCGATCGCGGAGTTGCGGCCAGTCAGGAGTCGGGCCTGCAGCGCTTGTTCCACGGGAAACGACAGGCGTGAGCCGGTGTACCACGTGTTCTCGAACAACGACTTCGAAGCGGCGACGGCGTCCGGCGATCGCTGCTTGATCTGTGCGATCAGGGCGTCGGCGTCGCCGAACGGGGCGTCGGACACTCCGCTGACCAGACCCCAGTCGAGGGCCTGATGCGCGCCGAACGCCTCGCCGGTCATGGTGAGTCGCTTGGCGACGTCGATGCCGGTGAGTTGGGCGATGCTGGCCGACAGCGACATATCGGGGATCAGCCCCCACTTGGCTTCCAGGATCGACAGGTCGGTATCGGTTGCGGCGTAACGGAAATCGGCACCGAGAGCGATCTGCAGACCGCCGCCGTAGCAGTGGCCGTGCAGGACGGCGATCACCGGGACGGGGACGCTGCGCCACGCCCATCCGGCGTTCTGAAAGTTGTTCGCCGCCGACGCTCGCTTGGGAATCAGGTTGCGCATGATTCGGCCGCGCTCTTTACCTGCCGATGCGAAGTCGAGGCCGGACGAGAACGACGCTCCCTCGCCGGCGAGGACGACGGCGCGAATAGTGCGGTCCTTGGCTGCCAGGCGGGCCGCCGCAGCGAGATCGTCGAGCATGTCGAGGGTGAGCCCGTTGTGCTTCTCTGGACGGTTGAGCCGAACGTGGGCCACCTCGTCGTGCACCTCATAGCTGATGTCGCTCATGCGTCGACGGTATACGCAGGGCATCCCGTCCGGGCGACCCCGCAACTCGTGGCGTAACTCACACAAGACTTGAGCGGATATCAGTCAACTGCGGGGAATGAACCACGTGGTCGCGTAGTTGAACGAGGCAAGAAACCTGAGTGATAGAGACTCAACTAGGTTGACGGGATGAAATCAGACCGGTAGACCTGAGCCGAAGGCACTGAGGTTTCGGCTTGTAAGAGTTCCAAGAAGACCATCAGGCCCACAGGCCCACGAACCAACCGGCTTCGATAAAAGCCGCCTACAAGGAGGAACACATATGTCCCGTGCTGTCGGAATCGACCTCGGCACCACCAACTCCGTGGTGTCCGTTCTGGAAGGCGGCGAGCCCACCGTCATCGCGAACGCTGAAGGCTCCCGCACCACCCCGTCCGTCGTCGCGTTCGCTCGTAACGGCGAAGTCCTCGTCGGACAGCCCGCCAAGAACCAGGCGGTCACCAACGTCGATCGCACCATCCGTTCGGTCAAGCGCCACATGGGCGAAGGCGACTGGACGGTCGAGATCGATGACAAGAAGTACACGCCGCAGGAGATCAGCGCCCGCACGCTCATGAAGCTCAAGCGCGATGCCGAGTCCTACCTGGGCGAAGACGTCTCCGACGCCGTCATCACCGTTCCCGCGTACTTCAACGACGCACAGCGTCAGGCGACCAAGGAGTCGGGCCAGATCGCCGGACTCAACGTACTGCGCATCGTCAACGAGCCGACCGCCGCCGCTCTGGCCTACGGCCTCGACAAGGGCGAGAAAGAGCAGACCATCCTGGTCTTCGACCTCGGTGGCGGCACGTTCGACGTCTCGCTGCTCGAGATCGGCGACGGTGTCGTCGAGGTCCGTGCGACCTCCGGTGACAACAACCTCGGTGGCGACGACTGGGACGAGCGCATCGTCGAATGGCTCGTCGACAAGTTCAAGGCGGTCAACGGAATCGACCTGACCAAGGACAAGATGGCCAACCAGCGCCTCCGCGAGGCTGCCGAGAAGGCCAAGATCGAACTGTCGTCGTCGCAGAGCACGTCGATCAACCTGCCGTACATCACGGTGGACGCAGACAAGAACCCGCTGTTCCTCGACGAGCAGCTCTCGCGCAGTGAGTTCCAGAAGATCACCAACGATCTACTCGAGCGCACCCGCAGCCCGTTCCAGGCCGTCATCAAGGACGCAGGCATCGCAGTTGGCGACATCGACCACGTGGTCCTCGTCGGCGGCTCGACGCGTATGCCTTCGGTCACCGAGCTGGTCAAGGAACTGACCGGCGGTCAGGACCCCAACAAGGGAGTCAACCCCGACGAGGTCGTCGCTGTCGGTGCTGCCCTGCAGGCAGGCGTTCTGCGCGGTGAGGTCAAGGACGTTCTGCTCCTTGACGTGACACCGCTGTCGCTCGGCATCGAGACCAAGGGCGGCGTCATGCACAAGCTGATCGAGCGCAACACCACCATTCCGACCAAGCGCTCGGAGACTTACACGACGGCCGAAGACAACCAGCCGTCCGTGCAGATCCAGGTGTTCCAGGGGGAGCGCGAGATCGCTTCGCACAATAAGCTCCTCGGCTCGTTCGAGCTGGGCGGCATCGCACCCGCGCCGCAGGGTGTCCCGCAGATCGAGGTGACCTTCGACATCGACGCGAACGGCATCGTTCACGTCACCGCGAAGGACAAGGGCACCGGCACCGAGAACAGCATCCGCATCCAGGACGGCTCGGGTCTGTCCAAGGATGAGATCGACCGCATGGTCAAGGACGCTGAGGCGCACGCCGACGAGGACCGCACTCGCCGCGAGGAGGCCGAGACCCGCAACCAGGCGGAGTCGCTGGTCAACCAGACCGAGAAGTTCCTCAAGGAGAACGAGGACAAGGTTCCCGACGACGTCAAGACCAAGGTCGAGGCCGCGGTCACGGACGCCAATGAGGCTCTGAAGGGCACCGACTCGGCTGCGATCCGCACCGCTATTGAGAAGCTGTCGGAGGAGTCGCAGGCCATGGGCCAGGCGATCTACGCCAACGCTCAGGCAGAGGGTGACACCGCAGCCGCTGACGAAGGCGACGACGTCGTCGACGCCGAGGTCGTGGACGACCCCGCGGAAGGTGATAACAAGTGACCAACCCCGAGACCGGCTCTCCGGAACCGGACGAGGTCGTCGACGAGACGGTCGAGGCGCCTGCCGACGAGGTCACCGCTGAGACCTTCGAGGAAGAGCCCGTGGACGTCGAGCCCGCTGCAGAGGACGCAGCGGACTCGGCCCCGGCCGACGCGCAGGTCACCGAGCTGACCGAGGCGTTGCAGCGGGAGCGCGCGCAGTTCGCCAACTTCCGTCGCCGTAGCGCGGAGGAGGCTCTGCAGTCGGTGGCTCGCGGCAAACAGGTTCTCGTGGAGAAGCTGCTACCGATCCTCGACGACTTGGACCGAGCCCGCGAGCACGGCGATCTGGAAGAAGGACCGCTGCGTGCACTGTCCGACAAGTTGGGCGAGGTCCTCGCGGGCGAGAAGCTCGTCAAGTTCGCCGAGCCCGGCGACGACTTCGACCCGGAGATCCACGAAGCGATTCAACACGAAGGCAGTGGTGACACGCCCGTCCTCGGGCTCGTCTACCGCGCCGGATACCGCCTCGGCGACAAGGTGATCCGCACCGCGATGGTCACCGTCACCGATCCGGCCTGACGCAGTTCATGCCGGTCGAGCGTGACGCGCGTGCGCCGGTCGAGCGTGACGCGCGTGCGCCGGCCGAGCGTGACGCGCGTGCGCGGACGAGCGTGACGCGCGTGCGCGGACGAGCGTGCTTTTTGCTGGTCGAGCGGAGTCGAGACCTCGGATCTCGACTCCGCTCGATCGGCGAGGGGGCTCGATCGGCGAGGTCGGATCTCGTACCCGATAATCACAAACACAGACTTATTACAGGAGGTGACGTCTGATGGCACCACAGCGTGAATGGCTGGAGCGCGATTTCTACGCAGACCTCGGCGTTTCTTCCGACGCCACGGCGGAGCAGATCAAAAAGGCCTACCGAAAGCTGGCTCGCGAACTGCATCCGGACGCGAATCCCGGAGACACAGCAGCCGAGGAGCGCTTCAAACGAGTGTCGGAAGCCCACAGCGTGCTCGCCGACGACGAGAAGCGCAAAGAATACGACGAGATGCGGAAGCTGATGGCCGGCGGCCGTTACCGCGCCGACGGAACGGGAGGCGGGGGATTCCCCGGCGGGTTCAGCGGAGGCGGCGGGGCAGGCGGCTTCGACATCGGCGACCTGTTCGGCGGCGGTGGCGGAGCAGGCGGGGCTGACCTCGGGGACGTGTTCGGCGGCCTCTTCGGAGGCGGCGGAGGCGGACGCACGCGAGGAGCGAGCACCAGCCCGCGTCAACGTCGTGGCAACGACCTGGAGACCGAGACGACCCTCGCGTTCCGCGACGCCGTTCAGGGCACGACGGTGCAGTTGCGGGTCACGAGCCCGTCGCCGTGCACCAATTGTCATGGCAGCGGCGCGAAGCCGGGCACGAGCCCGCGAACATGCGCGTCGTGCAGCGGCTCCGGATTCATCAGCCGCGACCAGGGTCACTTCGGTTTCTCGGAGCCGTGCCCGGACTGTCAGGGCACCGGCACCAAGATCGACGATCCGTGCCGGGACTGCTCCGGTTCGGGCATCACGGTCCGGCCGCGCACCATCAACGTCCGCGTCCCGCAGGGCGTCGAGGACGGACAACGCATCCGACTCGCCGGGCAAGGCGAGGCCGGACGACGCGGCGCTCCGTCGGGCGACCTGTACGTGACAGTCCACGTGATGGCCGACAAAGTGTTCTCCCGCAACGGGAACGACCTGAAGGTCGAGTTGCCGGTCTCCTTCTCGGAGTTGGTGCTCGGTGCGACGGTCTCGGTTCCCACGCTGGACGGCTCGGTCGGCGTCAAGATCCCGGCCGGGACGTCGGACGGGCGTACTCTGCGGCTCAAGAACCGTGGCGTCCCGAAGCGTGCGGGTGGTGCAGGTGACCTGCTGGTCACGGTGAAGGTCTCGGTGCCGTCGAAGCTCGACGACTCCGCGACCCAAGCATTGAAGGCGTACGCGGAGGCCGAGAAGGCGAGCGGATTCGATCCACGAGACGGATGGGCGCGGTGATGCACGATGGCTACGGAAGAGCCACGAGGTAACCCAGGGGATCCATTAGGCAACCCCGGCGAGCTCGCCGCGACGTACCTGATCTCGGTAGCGGCCGAGTTGGCGGGCATGCACGCGCAGACTCTGCGCACGTACGACCGTCTCGGCATCGTCACGCCACAGCGCACCAGTGGCGGCGGACGACGCTACAGTTCGCGCGATGTCGAACTGCTCCGAGAGGTGCAGCGACTCTCGCAGGACGAGGGCGTGAACCTCGCGGGCGTGAAACGCATCATCGAGTTGACTGACCAGGTCGACGCATTGCGCTCCCGGGTGCTCGAACTGCAAGGCGAACTCGAAGCGGTCCGAACCGCAGTTCGGCCGGGTGCCGAGCTCGTCCCGGTTCCGCACACCAACGCGCTTGTCGTGTGGCAGCCGCGCCAGCGCAGGCGCAAGCGCTGATCGTGCGCAGTCGTCATTCGCCGAACTCTGGTCAGTCGCCGAATTCCGCCAGGTAGTAGCCCGACATCTCGGGGGAGTAGCTGGCGAAGTCGACTGCAGTGACGTCGACGCCGGTCTCGGCGGCGACCATTCGATCGAGGTAGTAATCCCAGCCTGGTCCGACGCCTTCCGCCATCTTCGGGTCGGGGACGTCCTGCGCGAACGTCAGCGTGGTGACGCCGTCGGACTCGTCGAGGTCGAGACGCAACAGCCAGTGCTCGGGATCCTTGCTGTCGTAGGGCATCGATGTAGTCATCCGCAGCCGTCGAGGGCGGACGCATTCATCGATGCGGAAATGCTCAGCCGGAATGTCGTCGCCTTCGAACAGCATCTGGAACTTCACGTGGCCGTCGGCCGGGTCTCCAGTCCACGTGCCGATCCAACGGGCCAGTCGTTCGGGTTCGGTGACGGCGGCCCAGACGTCGTCTATCGGCGCGTGGAAAGTGCGTTGCCATTCGCAGTAGGTCTCGCCGCCGTGGTCGCGGCGGCGCCCGGTGGGGGTTGGACTGTTCATGCGCTGTGCTCCTTGCTCCGGTCTTCTGTGGAGTTCTCGGCTCGGGTCGTACTGACGTCACGTTCTCGAGTGGTTCGACGTACTTCGAGGTCGAGGGCGTCGAGTGCTCGTTCGGGAACCGGTGGGCTGCCGCGAAGCGTCGCGAGGTAATCGCGCACCGATTCGAGGCCCTCGTGCGCGATTGCGTAGTGCCGCTCACGCCCCTGGGTCGTCGCGATGACGAGCGAGGCTTCGGAGAGAATGCGCAGATGCTTGCTGACAGCCGGACGGCTGATCGGATACTCGGCTGCGAGATCGACGACCCGCGCCGAACCGGCGGCGAGCCGCTGTAACAGCCGTCGTCGCACCGGGTCGGCGAGTGCGTCGAATGCGTCCATAGGCTATTGGTAACTGAATGGTTACCAATAGTCAAGGGGCGAAGGGTGCGCTCACGCGATGCACAGAAGGGGTCAGAGTTGATACTCCTAGACTGAGGAAGCGGGTGACTACACCTCCGGGAACAAAGCGACACTCGCCAATGTTGAGTCGAACAGACTGAACCTTGGAGGTGTCATGTCCGAGAACATTTCCGTTCCCGTCCTGTTCGTGCCAGACCTGATCGTGCTCCCCGGGATGGTCGTCCCGGTGCCCCTCGACGACGCCGCACAGGCGGCCGTCGACGCGGCGCGTGCCCCCTCGACTTCGTTCGGGGAGCAGCAGGACGGCAAGATTCTGATCGCACCCCGACTCGACGACCGCTACCCGACCCACGGCGTGATCGCCTCGATCGTGCAGGTCGGGCGTGTGGCCGGGCAGGAGCAGTACGTCGCGGTCGTCCGCGGCGAGAAGCGCGCTCACATCGGGTCCGGAACCACCGGTCCGGGCGCAGCGCTCTGGGTCGACGTCGACCTCGTCGACGACGCGACCGCCACCGAGCAGACCAAAGAGCTCGCCGACGACTACCGGAAGGTGGTCTTGGCGATGCTGCAGCGCCGTGAGGCGTGGCAGGTCATCGACGCGGTCAACAAGCTCACCGACCCGTCGGCCCTCGCCGACACGGCCGGGTACTCGTCGTGGCTGTCGAACGAACAGAAGCGCGAGCTCCTGGAGACCGCTGACGTCGACGAACGGTTGCGCCTGCTCATCGGCTGGACCAACGAGCATCTCGCGGAGACCGAGGTCAACGACAAGATCGCATCCGATGTCCGGGACGGCATGGAGAAGACCCAGAAGGAGTTCCTCCTGCGCCAACAGCTCAACGCCATCCGCAAGGAACTCGGCGAGGACGAGCCCGACGGCGCCGACGACTACCGCGGACGGGTCGAAGCAGCAGATCTGCCGGAGAAAGTCCGCGAGGCCGCGGTTCGCGAGGTCGGAAAGTTGGAGCGCTCGACGGATCAGAGCCCGGAAGCGGGCTGGATCCGCACGTGGCTCGACACCGTTCTGGACCTGCCGTGGAACACCACGACGGACGACTCTACTGACCTCGCGGGCGCCCGCGAGATCCTCGACGCCGACCATCACGGACTGGACGATGTGAAGGATCGGATCATCGAATACCTCGCGGTTCGCAGCCGTCGCGCCCAGCGCGGCCTGTCCGTCGTGGGCGGACGCGGGTCGGGCGCCGTCATGGTGCTCGCGGGTCCGCCCGGAGTCGGCAAGACCTCGCTCGGCGAATCCGTCGCTCGGGCACTCGGCCGTACGTTCGTGCGCGTGGCGCTCGGCGGCGTCCGGGACGAAGCCGAGATCCGCGGGCACCGTCGTACGTATGTCGGCGCGCTGCCCGGACGCATCGTCCGCGCCATCGGCGAGGCGGGTTCGATGAACCCCGTCGTCCTGCTCGACGAGATCGACAAGGTCGGTTCGGACTACCGCGGCGACCCGTCGGCCGCGCTCCTGGAAGTCCTGGATCCGGCGCAGAACCACACGTTCCGCGACCACTACCTGGACCTCGATCTGGATCTGAGCGACGTCGTGTTCCTGGCCACCGCCAACGTCGTCGAGAACATCCCGTCCGCACTGCTCGACCGCATGGAGCTCGTGACGATCGACGGATACACCGAGGACGACAAGGTCGCCATCGCGCGGGACTACCTGGTCCCACGACAGATGGAACGTGCCGCGCTCGCCGCAGACGAAGTCGTGATCACCGATGAGGCACTGCACGAGATCGCCGCGAACTACACCCGAGAACCAGGTGTGCGACAGTTCGAGCGCCTCGTCGCTAAGACCTTGCGCAAGGTGGCGGTGAAGGGGTCCGAAGGATCTCCGGTGTCCAGTGATTCCGGGGGCGACGGTCTGATCACCGTCGACGTCGGCGATCTCGTCGACTACCTGGGTCGTCCGCGGTTCACGCCGGAGACTGCGGAACGCACTGAAGTCCCTGGAGTGGCAACGGGATTGGCGGTCACCGGTATGGGCGGCGACGTGCTGTTCATCGAGGCGCTGAAGGCTGCGCCGACGGACGAGAAGGCGGTCGGCCCGCAGCTGAAGCTGACCGGGCAGCTCGGTGACGTGATGAAGGAGTCCGCGCAGATCGCGCTCAGCTACGTCCAGGCGCACGCCGTCGACTTCGGCATCGACCCGGCCGCGTTGAACGGCACGGTGCACATCCACTTCCCGGCGGGAGCCGTCCCCAAGGACGGGCCGTCGGCGGGCGTGACCATGGTGACGGCGCTCGTCTCGATGTTGACTGGGCGGCGAGTGCGCAGCGATGTCGGCATGACCGGAGAGGTGACTCTCAACGGCCGCGTCCTGCCGATCGGCGGCGTCAAGCAGAAACTGCTTGCCGCGCAACGCAACGGGTTGCGGACGATCTTCATCCCGCAGCGCAACGAGCCCGATCTCGACGACGTTCCGGCCGAAGTCCTCGAGGCCCTCGACGTGAAGCCCATGACCGACGTTGCTGAGATCGTCGCGCAGGCATTGGAAGACGTCTCGGCAGTGGTGAGCGACGCAGCGTGATGTGAGACGGCCGGGGGGGGGGCGGGGGGGGGCGGGGGCCCGCGGGGCAGACCCCCAGGAGCCGGAGGGGCA
>NZ_JAKKOQ010000010.1 GCF_021738965.1 Gordonia zhenghanii
TCGTTGCCCGCCGATCTGTTGTGTGGCGGGGGGGGCCGCTCGCCGTCCCGCGGCCCCCCCGGCCGTTCACGTCACGAGTCAGCTGAAGTCGAAGACCGTGACCTCGGCGCCGACCATCGTCACGCCACCGGTCGCGAAGTTCGGGACGTCGGCGGCGACGGCCTGGCCTTCGGGCGAGCCCAGGCCTGCGCCCAGCGCTTCTTTCGAATCGAAGTCAAGCGTGGTGATCAGGTAGACGTCCGGGGTCGAACCGTCGAGTGCCTCGGCCTTGGAGACGGTCGCGCCGCGCAGCCCGGGGATCTTTCCGGCCAGCGGCATATGGGTGTTGAAGTAGTACTCGTCGAATGCGACCGGATCGGTCGGCTGGTTGTAGAGGACGTTCAGGCGGTACATGGTTCTCCGATATCAGTGGGGGAATGGCGCTTCCAGGTCTGGCGTGGGCGGTGCCACCGTTCGTCACGGTACGGGAGTGCGACTGTGCCCGAAGCGGAATCGGATCGGCCTTGCTCGCGCCGATATCATCGAAGGATGACCTCCGTAGATCGCTTCGACGCCGCAGACTTCGACCGAACCCAGATCGACGCGTTGCTGTCGACCACCCGATCGGTGCGTAAGCGACTCGACCTTGCCCGTGACGTCCCGGACGACGTCCTCCTCGAATGTCTGGAGCTCGCAGTCCAGGCGCCGACCGGGTCGAACAACCAGGGCTGGCGGTGGCTGGTGATCCGCGACGACTCCACCAAGGAGCGCCTCGCCGAGATCTACCGCAAGGGAGGCGGCGAGTATCTGGCGAAGAGCGCTGAGGACGCCGAAGCCGGAACACAGTCGGGCCGAGTGGCGACGTCGGCCAACTACCTCGCCGAGCACCTCGGTGAGGTTCCGGTGATCGTGATCCCGCTGATCATCGGCCGACTGGATCAGCTGAGCAGCTCGCCGAACACGGCGGCGGCCGCTGGCCTCATGGGGTCGATCCTGCCCGCAACCTGGAGCTTGCAACTCGCGCTGCGCAGCCGCGGACTCGGCAGCTGCTACACGACTCTGCACCTCAATGCGGAAGCCGAAGCCGCAGAGCTCCTCGGGATCCCGCCGCACATGACCCAGGCCGGTCTGATCCCCGTCGCGTACACGACGGGCACCTCGTTCAGCGCCGCGAAGCGCCCGCCGGTCGAAGACATCACGTACCTGGACCGGTACAAGAAGCCGTTTCGGTAAGGCTCGGTGAGCGGCGAGGATCGAGCGGCAGGCGAAGCTCGAGCAGCCGGGATGGGGAGCCGGTCTCAGTTCAGCGGATCGTGCGAGATGTTCGCGGGGTCGACGCCGGCAGCGCGCAGCTTGAGTTGCGTGTGGAACACCATCGGCGCCGGGCCGGACAACAGGATCTGGTGATCGGTCCAGTCGCGCGGTTCGAGCGAATGCCGCGAATACGTGTCCGGGTAGTCGACGGCGACCTCGCCGACCCTCCCGAAACGTAGGTCGAATCCCCACTGACGCGGGTCGGGTGCTCCGTCGATCCACCACGGATCGGACTCGGTCTCCGACACCGCCGTCACGTGCAGCCACGGGTTGGTGCGCGCAAGCTGCTGCAGCACGCCGAGTTCGTACAGTTCACCGGGATGACGCGACCCGTAGAACAGATGCGTCTGCGGGTTGTCGACTCGCTGGGCCATGTCCAGAAGGATCGCGCGCAGCGGTGCGAGACCGGAGCCGCCCGCGACCATGAGGACCGGGCGATCGTCGGTGACGCGCATCGTCCCGTGCATCTGACCGAAGGTCCAGACGTCGCCCGGCTCGGTCTCGCGAACGATGGTCCCGCTCATCTGCCCGGTCGGTATCGAGTGGACGTGGAACTCGAGCTCGCCGCGAGGATTCGGCGGTATCGCGGGCGACAGGTTGCGCCACACGTGCGGCCACTGCGGGATCTGCACCTCCGTGTACTGGCCCGCGTGGTACCGCGGCGCGCCGTCCTCGGCGACGAGACGGACGACGGCCCGCTCCCGGTTGATCGTGAACTTCTGCACGACTCTCGCTTGCCAGACAGACGGCTCCGAAGCGCTCTCGGCTGCTCCGCGCATCACGCCGGTCATCAGCATCATCGCATGGGAGGCAGCGTCGAACGCCGTCTGCGTCCAGCGTGGTCCCAGCATCCGAGAGAACTCGGTCATCAGCGCGTCGTACATGAGCCAGTAGTGCTCGCTCGTGACCCCGTACTTGCGGTGGTCTCGGCCGAGTTGGGCGAGGAACTCGATGAGATCTTCGTGGCCGTCTTCCGCTGAGATCGCTTCCAGAACGTAGTCGACGAATTGAGTGAAGGTGGCGCGCAAGGGTGCCATCGACACCGGGAACAGGTCGCGCAGCGGGGGGCTGGCGGAGAACAATCGCGTGAAGACGCTTGCGGCGAAGCGGTCGGGATCCGCTGCGATCAGCCGTCGGAGATCTGAAAGCACGGGCTGAGCTGGCGAATTCACCGGGCGACGTCCTCCTCGCGATAGTGCGGATGTTGTTGTTACCCGAGGGTAGTCCTCGGATGCGACAGCGGGTAGGACTCCTCCCACGTGTCATCGAGAATTCGCCCACGGTGGACTCGGCGTGGGCGCGCCCACGGTGGACGGAATCGGTGTGGCAATGTGAAGCGGTGACGTTGAGTGGAGTGATCCCCGGCATCGTCGATGCGCATGTCCACTTCTACGATCCGATGCGGTCGACGTGGGCACTGTCCCGATTCTCGCATGTGTCGGCGATGCCCGTGATCAAGCATTTCCCCCGCACTGCCCTGTGGCTGTCCGGCCTGACTTCGCACAGCTCGGAAACGCGATTGATGATCGATCCGAGTATCGTGCGGTCCCCGTATGAGCCCGCCCAGTACGGCACCGAGGCGGGTGGCGTGCGACGCGTCGCGGGCGTCCCGGTCGACACTGTCGTCGGCGTGGAATCGCACTGGGGCGGTTCGGGGTCGGCGACGAGCGAGACGTCGTTCGCCGAGACCCGGTACGTGACGGGGCTGCGGTTCGGTCGGTCGCGGGCACCGCGGCTGGGCGGGTTCGTCGTCTCGGGTGACCCCACCGACCCGGGTTTCGGCGACAACCTCGACGAGCACCTGCGGTACACGCCTCTGGTGCGCGGAGTGCGATACCAGTGGTCGAGCCATTCGGACCCACAGGTCAGCGACTCTCGGCGAGCGGCAGGCGTCCTCAGCTCAATGGCATTTCTCCGCGGGTTCGAAGAGATCGAGCGCCACGGACTGGCGTTCCACTCGTTCGCGTACTCACATCAGCTCGGCGAACTAGACCTGCTGGCGCGTCGTTTCCCGGAGACGACCATCGTCGTCGAACACCTGGGACTGCCGGTCGGAGTGTTCGGTCCGGTCGGTTCGGAGACGGGTATGACCGCGGCGGCTCGCGCCGAGATCATGCGGCTCTGGCGGGAGCGGATCGCGATGCTCGGGGCGCGCCCCAACGTCGTGGTCAAGGTGTCCGGTCTGGCGCTCGGGCTACTGGGCTACGGGCGGGAGACCTCGGGGAACATCGGTGGTCGGGACATCCTCGCGCAGATGATCGCACCGCTCGTGCTCCACGTCGTGGATCGCTTCGGCCCGGATCGCGTCGTCTTCGGGTCGGACATGCCGGTCGACCGGCCCAACGCGGGCATCGATGTCGTGGTCGGTGCATTGCTCGACGTGGTCGGCGACCGTGGAGATCACTTGCTGGCGCACCTGTTCGCGAAGAACGCGCAGCGCATTTACCGCATCGAATGACGTCGGCCGCACTGATGGAGCACGCACGGCGACGCTCCCGCCCCGTCGCCGTGCGTGAATCCATGCCCACCGGCACCGGTCGCCGCGAATACGGTGTCGTACGCGGCGGGTCCGCCCCAAAGTGTGTGCTCACAGGATAGTTTTCGGACTTGCACAGCGTCTAGTGAACGGACGAGTGTCACAGGGGCCGACCTCCCACTCCGGACTGAAACATGTTCTAGTTGAGGGATGGGAACGTATGTGGTGACAGGTGCGGCGTCCGGCATGGGAGAGGCCGTGTCCGCACGGCTGATCGGAGACGGGCACACGGTGGTCGGCGTCGACATCGCTGGCTCGGACGTTACGGCGGACCTCTCGACGAGCGAGGGGCGCAGTGATGCGATCACACAATTGCTGGCCAAGGTCGACGGTCCGCTCGACGGTGCGGTGGTTGCGGCCGGGATGGGACCCAAGCAGGGGCGCGAACGCACCCTCGTCGAGGTCAACGTTCTCGGGGTCACCGAGATCCTTACGGCCTTGCGACCGCGCCTGGCTGCTGCAGGCAACGCGAAAGTCGTTGTGTTCGGGTCCAACTCGACGACGTCGACGCCGCTCGTGCCGCGAGTCGCGATCCGTCGACTCGTCGACGGCGACACTGAGGGGGCGGTTCGGATCCTGCAGCGCCGCGGTCCGCTGTCCGGCCCGGCCGCGTACGCGGCGTCGAAGATCGCGGTGGCCAGATGGGCTCGCAGGCAGGCGGTGTCGGACGAGTGGGCAGGCTCCGGGATACGCGTGAACGTGATCGCGCCCGGCCCCGTCATGACGCCGCTCCTGCGGAGTCAGCTGTCGAGTTCCACCGCGTCGCAGGTGCGGTCGTTCCCGGTTCCGATCCGCGAGTTCGGGACGCCCGAGCAACTCGCGGAATGGGTGATGACGATGTTGTCTCCTGCCGCCGACTTCATGGTCGGCGCGGTGGTCACCGTGGACGGCGGAACCGAAGCGCTGCTCCGTCCGAACTCATGGCCCACCCGGCTGCCGGTACGGCTGCTGCCGCGGATGGCCTGGACGATGTACCGGGCTCCGAAGAAGGGGCGGGTAGCCGACTACTCCGACTCCTGACGTTCGTCGAGCAGGGCGAGCGCGGCCGTCGTAGTGCCGCGCATCGCCCAGGCGAAGTCGTCCATCGACGGGTTCGCGGAGTTCTCGAAGCCGGTCAGCAGCAACATCGCGGTGGAAGCGAGTCGCTCGGCGAGTTCGCGGCCGAACAACTCGACGCCCATCTCGGCGATAGCGTCGCGGCGCGCGGCCTCGACCGCGGTGAGCGCCTCGAGGACGGCGGGGTCGACTGACGCCCAGCTTCGGATGGCCCGCTCGGTGGCGTGCGGCAGATTCAGTGCGATCTCGATGAGCGCGTCGATGCGGTCGTGCGGATCGGTCACGCTGCGGGCCGACTCGACGAGTCGGTCGGTGGCCTCTAATCGCCAGTGTGCGATGAGAGCGGACTCGAAAGCCTTCCAATTGCGGAACGAGTGATAGAACGCTCCGGTCGTGACGCCTGCCTCCGTGCAGACCGCGGCCTGTTTGAAACCGGAGTAGCCGTCGCGCGCGAGAACCGTCATGCCTGCGTGGAGGAACCGTCGGCGCAGCTTGTCAGGATCGACGTCGGAGTCCATGGGGAGATTCTGTCATGTGGGTGTTCCGCCATCCTTGCCGATGTGGGTAAGTAGACTTATGCTGAGCTGACAAGCTCGAGAGGACGGCCATGTTCAATCCAGATCGCAATGCGGGCCTTGATCCGCACCGTGACTACATGGAGATCTACCGGAACATGTCGCTGCTCGACTTTCCGTGGGACATCAATCAAGCACTCAGCTTCGCGCTGTTCAGGACGTACGCCGTGCCGAGCGTCGGACGTCTCCTCGCCGAGACCCGCGGATTCGACGACACGCAGAAGCGGTACGACGACACTGCGATCCTGTTGGAGGTTCCGCTGCGAGAGGGATTCGCGACGTCTGACGCGAAGGCGGCGTTGCGGCGGATCAACCAGATGCACCGCACGTACGACATCAGCAACGACGACATGCGCTACGTCCTCGCGACGTTCGTCGTCGTTCCGAAACGGTGGGTGGACGACCACGGTTGGCGGAAGTTCACCTACGACGAAGTCGTCGCGTCGACCGAGTACTACCGCGAACTGGCGCGGCATATGAACATCAAGGATATCCCGGCGACATACGACGATTTCGTGACGCTGCTCGACACGTATGAGGCCGAGCACTTCGCCTACGACGAAGGCGGACGTCACGTCGCCGACATGACGCTGGACCTGATGGCGACGTTCTATCCGAAGCCCGCGCGGCCGGCAGTCCGCGTGTTCTCGCGTGCGCTGATGGACGATCCGCTGCTCGGAGCCTTCCGGTATTCGAAGCCGCCGCGACTGGTCGTCGCGGCCAGCCGTCGCGCAATGCGTGCGCGGGCAGCATTCGTCCGACTGCTGCCGCCTCGTCGTCGGCACAAGAACCCGTCCGACACCCACCGCGTGAAGTCGTATCCCGGCGGCTACGAAGTCGAGAAACTCGGCACGTTCCCGACGGGCTGCCCCGTCAAGCATCTCGATGCCGGACCCGCAGGCCAGAAAACCAACGAGCAGAAGATCGGCGCACGATGACCCTCACCGTCCATGAACTCCAGTCGGGCCTCTCTTCGGAGGCGGCCTGCGAGCTGTACGACTCGCTGCCTGCAGTCACCGTCGACGAGATCCTCGGCCAATGGCACGGATCCGAAGTACCGACCGGGCATCCGCTCGATGGACTTCTCGCCGTGTCGGGCTGGTACGGCAAACGATTCGACAGCGCAGACGAAGTGCATCCGTTGCTGTTCGGCGAGCCCGGCGACCTCTACCCGGTGAACCCGGGCTCGGTCCCGATGAACCTGCTCAATACGTTGGGCACTCGCATGCCCCGCCCGAGGATCCCCGGCGTCACCACCGCGTTCAAGGCCGTCCGGACTCGCAGGCACCGCGCCCGACTCCGCGACATCGAGTACCGCGGCAAGGTCAGTGTCGCGATGGTCTACGACCAGATCGCCGTCATCGATCACTTTCGCAAGCTCGACGACGACGCGCTCCTCGGGGCGATGGATCTCCGGAACTCGCCGCAGCCGTACTTCTTCCTGTTGGAGCGGGACTGAGTTCGCGCTCTACGCACCAGGTTTCGACTCGGCTCGTCGCTAGCGCTCGTCACCGGCTCAACCGGCTGAAAGGTCGCGTGTGTTCGCTGGTCGAGACCCCCTACCCGCGCTCCACGGCGCGCGCCGGATCGGACGACCACTGCGAGTACGAGCCGGGGTACAGCGTCGCGGTGAAACCTGCGTGTTCGAGCGCGGCGATCTCGTGCGCGGCGGTGACGCCGGAGCCGCAGTAGACGATCACGTCACGATCGTCGTCGACGCCGAGATCGGTGAAGCGGGAACGGAGTTCGTCGGCGGGCCGGAACCGTCCGTCGATGAGATTGTCGGACGTGGGTGCGCTGACTGCGCCAGGGATGTGCCCGGGGCGCGGATCGACGGGTTCCACCTCGCCGCGAAACCGCTCGCCTGCACGGGCGTCCAACAGCGGTGAATCGGTGCCGTCGACGTCGTCGACGTCGACCGTCGGCAGCGCTCCACCGGTCAGGACCACGGTGCCGCCGCGCGGAGTCGCGTCGCCCTTCGACAGCCGCATGCCGGCGTCGCGCCAGGCTCCGACACCGCCGTCGAGGATCTTCACGTCGGCGACGCCGCCCCAGCGCAGGAGCCACCAGGCGCGGGCCGCGGACATGCCGCCGTTGTCGTCGTAGACGACGACCGGAGCGAGTGCGTCCACGCCCCAGCGTCGGGCGGCCGCTTGCAGGTCGGCGACGTCCGGCAGCGGATGACGGCCGCGTGCGGGTTCGGCGGGCGCGGCCAACTCGGTGTCGAGGTCGACGTACACGGCGCCCGGGAGGTGTCCCTGACGGTACTGCTCCGGGCCGTCGTCGCGCCCCAACTGCCAACGCACGTCGAGAACGGCGGGCGGCCTCGACGAGAGCATGGCCTCGGCCAATTCGTCGACGGTGAGGAGGACGTTCGACATCGGTCTACGCGTCCAACGTCTTCAGCAGGGCGCGGGTGCGCGCGCGAACTTCCGGATCGCGGTCGAACAGGATCCCGACGAACTCGTCGACGCCGAACGATGCGAGTTCGGCGATCCGGTCGGCGACCGTCGCTTCGTCCCCGACGATCGCGGCGTCGGCGGGACCGGTGAAGCCTTCGCGGTCGAGCATGGCTTTGTACGACGGCAGTCCGTCGTACATCGCGAACTGGCGGCCGGCTTCGGCGCGGGCGGCGTCCACGTCGTCGGTCACGCTGACGGGCAGCATCGCCACTGTGCGGACGGAGCGTTCGGGACGTCCGGCGTCGGCGGCAGCCTGACGCAGCGTCGGGACGATGTGGTCGCGGAGAGTCTTGGGGCCGGTCATCCACGTGACGGTGCCTGCCGTGCGGCGGCCCGCGACGTCGAGCATCTTGGGGCCGAGCGCTGCGAAGTAGACCGACGGAGCAGATGAACTCTCGAGTGTCAGCGCACCGCGGGTGGTGACGAGTTCACCGGCAGTGCTGGCCTTCTCACCGTTCAGTAACGGGAGGAGACCGTCGAGGTACTCCTCGGTGCGCTGCACTGGTTTGCGGTAGGAGACACCCCACATGCCTTCGGTGACCACCTTGTGGCTCAATCCGAGGCCGAGCGTCAGGCGTCCGCCGATGATCTGATTGACCGTCGTGGCCTGCTGCGCGAGCTTCATCGGGTGCTGGGACTGGATCGGGAGCACGCTGGTGCCGAACTCGATGTCCGGGACCTCGCGGCCGGCGACGCCGATCACCGTGAGTGCGTCCGGCTCGTTCGGCATCTGGGTGGTCCAGACGCGTCGAAAGCCCTCCTCGCGCAGTTCGGCCAAGTTCGCGATCGCCTTGTCGATCGACAAGTTCTTCGCGTTGATCGTCCAGACGACGCCGACCTGCATGTGTGCTCCCTCGGGTTCTGCCAACGGTCTCACAGTGCGGCGAGTGCGACTTCGATCGGCACACTGCCGTCGGTGAACGCGATGTTCTGGCGGACCGATGACGGGGTGGCCAGCGCCGCGGCCGCGACGAGAGCGACATTGGCGCGCGAAGTGCCGGGCAGGTTCGCCGCGCGGATCGCCGCCGGGTCGATCGTGCCGGACGGCTCGTCGAGGGTCAGTGCGCCCGGCATGAGGATCGTCCAGTCGAGACGGGTCTCCCGCAGTGCGGTGTCGGCTGCCGCCTTGGCCTCGGCGTACGCGAAGAACGGCTCATCGCTGGGCACGCCGTGATTGGGGCCTGCGCCAAGGTACGAGACCATCACGAACCGGTCGACGCCGGCCTGGCCCGCGGCCTCCATGGTGCGGATCGCAGCATCGCGGTCCACCGCGTACGTGCGGTCGGGATTGCCGCCGCCGGCTCCGGCGCTCCACACGATCGCGTCGAACCCGTCCAGGGCCTCGGCGAGTTGATCGCGAGTCGCGTTCTCCACGTCCAAGACGAGCGGGGTGGCGCCTGCGGCGCGGATGTCGTCGGCCTGGTCGGGATTGCGGATGACGGCGGTCACCGCGTCTCCGCGCGCATCGAGCAGCGGGGCGAGAAGTAGTGCGATCTTGCCGTGGCCGCCGATGATCATGATGTCTGCCATGACGGTCACCGTACCGGGGGCGCGCGATCGACGCAGGTTCAGGGAGCGTTACACCTGCGTCGTGTGCCGTGGTGGTCGGGCGTTTCGCTATCGCAGCGGGACCGCCACATCCGACCCGCCTTCGTGGGTGAGACGGGCCGAGACCTGGACCACCTGCGGACTCGGCGTGAAGCCTCCGGCGAACAGGACTTGCCCCTGGGCGAAGGCAGGCGAACGCTGCAGCATCTGCTGCGGCGCATAGCCGAATACATCGCCGAGATCAGCGAGATCGCGCATCGAACTCATCTTCATCAGACCCAGGTTGTCGCACTGAGAGAGAGCGTTGGGGTGCACTTTGGACGGTCGCTGCGTCGACAGCAGTAGCCAGATCCCATACTTACGGCCCTCCGCAGCGATCTGCACGATCCGGTCGGTGAGAAGTCGCTCCAAGGGAGTCGTCGGGGTCGGTGGACATAAGTTGTGGGCTTCGTCGATCACCACGAGTCGGCCGACACGCTCGTCGCGGTGCGCCCACAAGTGGTCGAGGGCCGCGAGCGCCGTCGCCTGCTGCTCCTCCGGAGTGCCGAACGAGCCGAGGTCGACGACGGTCGCATCGGCCTTCTCGTCGATCACGTCGGTGACGTCGGCAGCTCCCCACGCCCACAGGTCCCAGTCGGTGACGCCGAGGTTCTCCAGTCGCATCGCGATCTTCTGGAACTGAGGATCATCGGTGCGGCGTAAAAGATCGACCAGCGGCTCGTCGATCTTGTCGATCTGCACGGTGTCGGTCCGCAGCATCACGTTGAACTCTTCGCGGTCGAGGATCGGATCGAGCTGCAGGATGGCCGCCCGCGATCGGATGTCCATGTCGACGAACCGCACTCTGAGTGCATGGTGATCGGCTCCCGGGCGCAGGACCCGAATGTCACGTCCGGTGAGTGTGGCGCCGTCGGACGAGGCGTCGTCCCGAACCGACCCGAGCTTCACGAAATCCGAATTCGGGTCGAGGACCACGATCGGCAGGCTGGTGTGGAGCAGGACCTGTTCCAGGAGGACACCGAGCGCATACGTCTTTCCCGAACCGCTCTGCCCGCACCAGAAGGTGTGGCGATTCAGCTTCGAGGCGAGGAGTCGTGCGGGTTCGTCGGAGTCGAGGATGACACCGACGGGCAGGTCAGAGGACATACGAGCTGATGATATCCGGACATTCGGTTCATCGGCGAGAGTTCGCGAACACGACTGACGGCTCAGCTGGATCGCTGCACGATGAAGTCCGAGAGTCGTCGTGCTGCGGGCGCCAGACGTGCCGTCGCCGACGCGAGTCCCACGGTCCGGCGGTGCTCGCCGGACAGCGGTATCTGGACGGTCCCGTCGGCCGGGTCGTCGGTCACGGGCAGTAGGGCCACGCCGAGCCCGAGTCCGACGAATTCCCGGATGGTCGAGAACTCGGTGATCTCCACCGCGATCTGCGGATCGAATCCGACTGCCTGGCACCATGCCTCGGTCATCAGGCGAAGGTTGTACGTCCTGGGATTGGCGATGAACCGGTCGTCGGCGAGGTCGGCCAGGTCGATACGTGGCGACACGGCTAGTCGGTGGGTCGCAGGGACCGTCGCCCGGATCTCCTGGGTGGCGACGACAGTGTGCGGCAACCCGTCGGGCGGAGGAATCGTCAGAGCGAGGTCGAGTTCTCCGTGACGCAAGTCGTCGACGAGTTCGGCTCCGTGGGCCTGCTTCAACTGCAGGCGTATCCCGGGGTGTGCTCGATTGAAGTCGGCGAGTAGGTCGGGCACGGTGCCATGCCCCATCGTCAGAGGGAAGCCGAATCGGACTGTGCCGTGCTCGGGATCGGCGTCGTCGGTCACTTCGGCGACGGCCGCCTCCAGTTCGGCGAGCGGTCCTCGAACCGTCTCGGCGAGGCGACGGGCTGCGGGCGTCAGACGTACTGCGCGACCGTCGCGCGAGATCAGTGGGATCCGCAGAGTCTGTTCCAACGCGTGAATGCGCCGACTCATCGACGACTGCGGGATGCCGAGCGACTCGGCCGCGCCGGTCATGAATCCGTCGTGGTCGGCGAGCGCGGTCAGAGCTCGCAGTTGGGGAGCCAGCTCCACAGTCCATTGATCCATATTCGGATTGTAATCAGAGGAAATGTCATTGGACGGATTGGTTGGCCGCGGGCGATCGTGAGATGTACCGGGACGGTTCTTCCCGGGTTCTCGATTCGTCAGGAGGCATCATGAGGAAGGTTTCAGGCCGACTCGCTGCGCTCGCCGGGGTCTCGACCCTTCGACTCGCTCCGCTCGCTCAGGACGGCGCTCCGCTCGACCAGCGGCGTGCGGAGGAGGCGGACGTCGTGCTGATCGGCGGCGGCATCATGTCGGCGACGCTCGGGTCAATGCTCGCAGTGAGCGACCCGGCGCTCAAGATCGTCGTTCTGGAGCGGTTCGACGAGGTCGCCGCAGAGAGCAGCGGCCCATGGAATAACGCGGGGACCGGGCACTCCGGTTTCTGCGAACTCAACTACATGCCGGACCCGACCGACGGCGCGAAACCTGCCGAGATCGCCCGGCAGTACCGGCAGAGCCTGCAGTGGTGGGCGTACCTGGCGCGCGAAGGCCTCGTCGACCCGACGCAGTTCATCCATTCGGCTCCACACCTGAACGTGGTGTTCGGGGCCGACGGTGTCGACTATCTGCGCGCGCGCCATCGGACGCTGTCGGCCGATCGGATGTTCGACACGATGGAGTTCACCGACGATCCGGCATTGATCGCGCAGTGGGCGCCACTGCTGATGGACGGTCGCGAACCCGGGGACCCGATCGCAGCGACTCGGCAGGACCGGGGTACCGACGTCGATTTCGGTGCGCTGACCAAGGCACTGCTCGACGTGGTCGTCGAACGCGGTGGGCAGGTGCGCACCGGACACGAGGTGCGCGACCTGACACGACGCTCGGACGGCGGCTGGACGGTGGCCGGTACGACGTACGACGGCGGCCGCTTTGCCGTCGACTCCCAGCGGGTCTTCGTCGGAGCAGGCGGATTCGCCCTACGACTGCTGCAGAAGGCGCAGATTCCGGAAGTGCGCGGGTACGCGGTGCTCCCCGTCGGCGCGGCGTTCTTCCGCACCGCAGACGACGACGCCGTCGCCCGCCACGACGTGAAGGTCTACGGGCAGGCGGAGTTCGGAGCGCCGCCGATGTCGGTGCCGCATCTGGATCGTCGATTCGTCGACGGGCACGGCTACCTCATGTTCGGGCCATATGCGACGTTCAGCACCAAGCTGTTGCGGAACGGCTCGCTCACCGACTTCTTCACCACGCTGCGCTGGCACAACCTGCGGGCGATCGCATCGGCGGCGCTGCACAGCCTTGACCTGGTGCGGTACCTGATCGGTCAACTCGCTGCCCGACCGCGACGCAAGTTCGCTGTGCTGCAACGATTCTGGCCGAACGCGGAGTTCAACGACTGGGAGCTGATCCCGGGCGGTCAACGGGCCCAATTGGTCAAGCCGAGCCCGGGTGGAGGCGGTGAACTACAACAGGGGACCGAACTCGTCGTCGGCGGATCCGGGACGATCTCCGGCCTGCTCGGCGCGTCACCGGGTGCGTCGACGGCGGTATCGGTCATGGCAGATCTGGTGCATCGGACCTTCCCGGCAGAGACTGCTTCGGCGTTGGACGAGGCGTTCGCTGCGTGCTCGGACCAGACGGCCACCGCCGAGACCCTGTTGGGGGCTCGGCGGTGACGGTCGTCAGGTGACAGCGGTCCTCACGGGACCACGAGCGGCTCCGGATTCCGGACTATCGCCGACACGTCCGCCGCCCAGCGGATCGGACCGTCCGACGGCGTCCATTCCGCGACGAGTGACGTCACCTTCGACGTCATCTGGGCGTCGAGCATGGCGAACGAGTCGCGGTAGTCGTCGCCCACTCGGCCGAGCAGCAGCCACCACGCCCAGGCGACAGCGCCTGCATTGGCGATGAAGTCGGGGACGACGGCGATACCGCGGGCGGTCAGATCGAGTTCGGCATCGATGGTGGTCGGCGCGTTCGCCGCTTCGACGATGATCGACGCGTCGATCGACGCGCAGTTGTCGGCGGTGATCGCGTACGACACGGCGGCGGGCACCAGCACGTCGCACGCGGTGGACAGGACTGCGTCGCGGGGGAGTTGCAGCACGGTCGCCGAGACCTGGTCGCGGTCGATCTCGCCGAATCGGTCCCTGGTGTCGAGCAGAGCAGGGACGTCCAGACCGTCGGCGTCGTAGAGAGTTCCGACGGCGTCGGCGAGTGCGATCACCTTCGCGCCTGCCTCGTGGAGATAGAAGGCGGCTCCGCCGCCCATGGTTCCGACGCCCTGGATGGCAACCGTCGTGTCATGTGCCGGACGGCCGGTGGCGCGAGCGGCGGCGAGAACCGCTTGTGCCACACCGTATCCGCCGATCACATCGCCCAGCGCGCCGCCGGGAGTGTGGGCGTGCAAACCAGCCATCACTCGTGCGGTGGTCGCCTCCGGGTTGCTCGAACGGGCGATCGCCGCGTGGTACGACTGCGACATTCCGAGGCGCGCGAACACGGTGTCGATGAGGTCTTGCGTCACGCCGAGATCCTCGGCGGTCACCCAATGGTGATCGAGGTACGGCTTCATCGCATCACAGAACCGAGTGAGGACGTCGAGAGCCCGCGGGTCCTTCGGGTCGAAGTCGATTCCGCCTTTGGCTCCGCCGACCGGAAGGTCGAAAGCGGCGGTCTTGTTGGACATGCCGTACGCGAGGTCGGCGACCTCGTTCACGGTGCAGCCCGAACGCATACGAGTGCCGCCCGTCGCCATGCCCTGGACGAGCGAATCGACGACCAGCCACCCGAGGGCTCCGGTCTCCGCGTCGACCCATTCCATGCGCAGATAAGGCGAGCGCCGCCTGGCCGGTGCAACCGGTGCCAGGGCGGTGGGTGGCATTGAGACCGCGGGAACCGATCCAGGCCGTTCGATAGGTGTGAGTGTCATCGTCATCGCCTCCTTCTGTGTCCCTCAAGCATGGCGCTGACCTGCGGATACTTCCACGTGTTGTTTGTGAACACGATTGTTCGCTTTAACCGATCACTGCGACCTACTCTTGGAGGCATGGAGGTCACCCTGCATCGTCTGAAGCTGCTGCGGGAACTGCGGCGCCGCGGCACGGTCCGTGCGGTCGCCGACGTCCTCCACTACTCGACGTCGACGGTGTCCCAGCAGTTGTCGCTGCTCGAGCGTGAAGCGGGGGCCGATCTGTTCGCTCGCCACGGTCGGCGCATCGTGTTGACCGAAGCAGGCGAACTCCTCGCCGACCACGCCGACGCAATCCTCGACGCCGTCGACAACGCCGGAACCGCGATCGAATCGCTGCGCGACGGTTCCGCCGCGACCCTGCATGCGGGGGTGTGGGCGTCGGTTGCGATGGGGCTGTTACCGACCGGGCTGTCGCTGTTGGCCGAGCGGTCGCCCGGCATCGTCGTGCACTCGGTGGAACTCATGCCCGAAGCCGGTTCGGACGCCGTCCGCGACGGATCGTTGGACGTAGCATTCGTCATCGACTACTCGAACTACGCTATGCCGCGCACCCCGATGCTGACGCGGCGACTGGTCGCCGTCGAACAGATCCAGGTCGCGGCCCGGACTGGCGCGCTCGGTCCGGAGCCGGTCGACCTGGCGTCCATCGCATCTGACCCGTGGATCCTCTCGGACGCCCGGTCGCACTTCGGTCGTTCGGTCCGGATCGCTTGTCGTGACGCGGGATTCGAGCCAGAGGTTCGGCACGTGGTCGGCGAGCAGTCGACCGCGATGACGCTCGCCGCGGCCGGCCTCGGCGTGACCCTGGTGTCCGATCTGGCCGCGCGAGCGGCACCGCCCGGAGTGGAGTTGACACCGCTCGCCGTCCCGCTCGCGAGGAATCTGTCGATCACGTACCGAGTCCGCGACGAGCAGCGGTGGCCGGTCCGACGGTTCGTCGAAGCGATGGTCGACGCCGCACGCGATGCCGGACTGCAGACGCCCCAGCCGGTCACTCCGCAGGCGCAGACGCGGGAACCTCAGCCCGAGACGTAACCGCGGTGCTTGTCGACGGCCGGTCCGGGCGCGGCGCCGTCGATGTAGTCGCGCAGGTGCGCGAGGAATTGGGACGACAGATCGTCGCGCCAGCCGACGACGTCGCCCGACATGTGCGGGCTGATGTGGGCCCCGGGCAACGACCACAGCGGGTCGTCGGCGGGGAGCGGTTCGGTGACGAGCACATCGAGGTGTGCATCGAGCCGTCCGGCGGCGATCTCTGCGGTCAACGCCGTCTGGTCGACGAGCGGTCCGCGTCCGACGTTGATCACGTGCGCGCCGTCGGGCAGCGCCGCGAGTTCGCGGGCGCCGAGCATTCCCTGCGTCGCGTCGGTGAGGGGTGCGACCATCACGAGGTGGTCGACGTCGGGCAGGTGGTCCGCCAACCGGGCGGAGTCGACGACAGTTCCGAAGTCGGGGTCGTCCTCGCGCGGGGTACGGCCGGCTCCGCGGACGTCGAGGCCGACGGCGCGCAGGATCCGCGCGATCGCGCGGCCGATGCCGCCGGTCCCGACGACCAGGGCGCGTCGTCCAGCTACTCGGGTGGTCTCCCGGTGCAGCCACTCGCCACTGCGCTGCAGTTCTTCGGTCCGGTGTAACTGCTTGTCGTGGGCGAAGACGCACGCCAGGACGTATTCGGCGATCGGGCCGTCGAAGACTCCGCGCGCGTTGGTCACCAGGACATCGGAGTCGCGGAGTCCGTCGAACAGGATCTTGTCGACGCCTGCGGCAGCGACATGGACCCACCGCAGCGAATCGGCGGCGTTCCAGGCGTCGGCGAGTGCGTCGGAGAAGATGTCCCACACGAAGAGGGCGTCGGCACCGGGCAGCGCGGTGGCCAGCGACGACGCGGTCGCGGTCCGCACTTGCGCTAGGTGCGCGACGGTGTCGAGATCCTTCGGCGGTGCGACGCCGTCGGCGGTCAACAGGACGACGATCGGTTCTCCCATGGGTCCACCGTAGCCCCGACCACGATTGTCGACAATCCTACCGTTGACAATAGTGGACAGGTCGCACACACTGGCCTCATGAGTGGTGCATCCCTTTCCCCAGTCCTCAAGCAGGCGACACCGGTCGTGGTCGAGAGTGCGGCCGGGTCGTGGATACACGGTGTAGACGGGCGCGACTACCTGGACTTCACCACCGGCATCGGGGTGACGAGTACCGGGCACTGTCATCCCGACGTCGTGGCCGCCGCGCAGGCGCAGTGCGCGAAGATCATCCACGCGCAGTACACCACCGTCCTGCACAAGCCGCTGCTCGAATTGACCGAGAAACTCGGCGAGCACCTGCCCGACGGGATCGACTCGGTGTTCTACGCGAACTCGGGATCGGAGGCGGTCGAGGCTGCCGTCCGGTTGGCGCGAATGGCGACGGGGCGTCAGTACATCGTCACGGTCCAACGCGGATTCCACGGCCGTACGGTGGCGGCGGCGTCGCTGACGACGGCCGGAACCAAGTTCTCGGCGGGTTTCGGTCCGCTCATGTCCGGTGTCGCGACGACGCCGTTCCCGGATGCGCTGCGGCTGAAGATGTCCGTCGACGACGCGGTCGACTACGCGCTCGCCGAGTTCGACTTCCTCCTCGCCACCCGGGTGAACCCGAGTGAGATCGCGGGCGTTCTGGTGGAACCGTTCCTCGGCGACGGCGGGTACATCGCCGTCCCGCCTCGCTTCCTGTCCGGGCTCGCCGAGCGGGCACGTGCGCACGGTGCACTGATGATCTTCGACGAAGTGCAGGCAGGTGTCGGACGCACCGGAAAGTTCTGGGGCCATCAGCACACTGAGGGGTTGGTCCCCGACATCATGATCACTGCGAAGGGCATCGCATCGGGTTTCCCGATCTCGGCAATCGCCGCGCCGGAGTCGATCATGGCCAAGGCGTGGCCGGGCTCGCAGGGCGGAACCTACGGCGGCAATGCCGTCGCCGCCGCTGCCGGGGTCGCGACCCTCGGCGTGATCGACCGGGAAGGCCTCGTCGAGAACTCTCGAGCGCGGGGAGCGCAGTTGCTCGATGCGCTCCGCGCCGACCTGTCCGGTGTCAGCGAGATCTGTGACATCCGGGGGACAGGTCTGATGCTGGCCGTCGAGTTCGGCGACCCGACGGCGCCCGCGGGCGGAGCCGCTTCCGCCGACGCCGCTCGCCTTGCCGCCGCCGTCCAGCAGGCGTGCATCGA
Source organism: Gordonia zhenghanii (assembly GCF_021738965.1). Lineage (GTDB taxonomy): Bacteria > Actinomycetota > Actinomycetes > Mycobacteriales > Mycobacteriaceae > Gordonia > Gordonia zhenghanii. The sequence goes on from NZ_JAKKOQ010000010.1 coordinate 17,692, forward strand.
CGAAGACCTGCTGACGCTGACGTGCGGACCGACCGGGTCGATCGTTCGGATCATCCCGCCATTGGTCGTCACCGCGGACGAGATCGACACCGGCGCAGCCCGATTCGGTCGAGCGGTGCGTCGCGTGGTTGGAGCGCAGTCATGACCCGCTCCGTGGCCGATATCATCGCAGGCCTGGGAACGGGCATCTACCGCGACGGCCGGTGGCACACCGCGTCGTCCGGCGACACGTTCACCGTCGAGAATCCGGCCACCGGCGAGACGATCGCGACCCTGTCCGACGGCGGGCCCGATGACGCGAGCGCTGCCGTCGCAGCTGCCGCGGCCAACCAACGGGACTGGGCCGCCGTACCCACCCGCACCCGGTCGGAGATCCTCCGTCGCGCCTACGAACTCGTCCTCGAGCGAGCCGACGAGCTCGCTGCGGTGATGACCGCAGAGATGGGTAAGCCGCTCGCCGAGGCCCGCGGCGAGGTCGGTTACGCAGCCGAGTTCTTCCGGTGGTTCGCCGAGGAGGCCGTCCGGGTCCGCGGCGACGCGCGACGCAGCCCCGACGGGAAGTCTCGATTCTTCGTCACCTCGGAGCCGGTAGGCCCGTCGATCCTGATCACACCGTGGAACTTCCCCCTCGCGATGGTCTCCCGCAAGATCGGTCCGGCGATCGCGGCAGGCTGCACAATGGTCTACAAACCGGCCGAGCTCACTCCGCTCACCTCCCTGTACGTCGTCGACCTCTTGGCCGAGGCCGGACTGCCAGACGGCGTCCTATCGGTGGTGTGCACGACGTCGCCGGGCCCGGTCGTGTCGACCTGGATCGACTCGGGTCAGGCGCGGAAGCTGTCGTTCACCGGGTCGACTCCCGTCGGGAAGGTCCTGCTCGAGCAGTGCGCGCGTGGCGTCCTCCGGACGTCGATGGAGTTGGGCGGCAACGCGCCCTTCATCGTCTGCGCCGATGCCGACATCGACACCGCGGTGGACGCCGCAATGGTCGCCAAGACCCGCAACATGGGGCAGGCGTGCACGGCGGCGAACCGGATGCTGGTGCACTGCAGCAGGATCGACGAGTTCTCGGCAGCGTTGACGGAACGGATGTCGGCGCTGACCGTCGGCGACGGCGCCGCGGAGGGAACCGACATCGGGCCGCTCGTCGAAGCGAAGGCGCTCGACAAGGTCGAGAGTCTGGTCGGCGACGCCGTCGCCCGCGGCGCGAAGGTCCTGTGCGGCGGCGAGCGCATTGAGGGCGCCGGGCACTTCTACCCGCCGACCGTCCTCACCGATGTCGACCCAGCTGCCGAGTTGATGAGCACTGAAGTCTTCGGCCCGGTCGCGGCGATCGTCCCGTTCGACACCGACGACGAAGCCGTCGCCGCCGCGAACGACACCGAGTTCGGTCTCGTCGCGTACGTGATGACGGAGTCCGCCGACCGCGGGTTCTCGATCGCCGAGCGCCTCGAATCGGGCATGGTCGGATTCAACACCGGCCTGGTGTCCAATCCCGCCGCCCCGTTCGGCGGTGTGAAGCAGTCGGGCCTCGGCCGCGAAGGCGGCCTGACTGGAATCGACGAGTTCCTGGAGACGAAGTACGTGGCGATGCCAGTGCGGTGACCCCACCCGCTGCCCGCTGCTCGAACTCCCCACGTCGCCGGTCGAGCTTCCTACGTCGCTGGTCGAGCGGAGTCGAGACGCTGCCCGCTGGTCGAGCGGAGTCGAGACGCTGCCCGCTGGTCGAGCGGAGTCGAGACGCTGCCCGCTGGTCGAGCGGAGTCGAGACCGCAAGTCGCGCAAAGGGATCTCGACTCCGCTCGATCAACGGGGGACTCCGCTCGATCAACGGGGGACTCCGCTCGATCAACGGGGACTCCGCTCGATCAACGAGGACTTCGCTCGATCAACGGGGAGCCCGCTCGATCAACGGGCGGCCCGAGGGCCGAGCTAGGTCAGACGGGCCAGGCCGTCGCGCATGTGGTCGTCGAGCAGGGCGGTGGCGCGGGCGACGTCGCCGGCGCGGACGGAGTCGGCGAGAGCGCGATGCTCGGCGGCCCGGTCCTCGTCTGGGCCGTACGTCGGGGCCGTGGCGCGCAGACACATGCTGGTCTCGACGATGACGGTCTCGTGGACCTGGGACAGGCGGGGCGAGCCTGCGGCTTCGACGAGTTCGTGGTGGAAGTCGAGGTCGGCGTCGACCATCGCAGCCGAGTCCGGGCGGTCCGCATGCGCGACCATCTTCTCGACGGCGGCGTCGAGCCGGTCGGCGCACGTCGGACCGTTGCCTGCAGCGAGGACCTGTTCGATCGCGGCGCGTTCGATGGTGGTCCGCAGCAGGTACATGTCCGACACCGCGTCCGGCGTCAACTCCGGCACGAACAGGCCGCGGTTGCGGAGCGCGACGAGCAGGCCCTCCTGCGTCAACCGTTGCATCGCCTCGCGTAGCGGTCCGCGACTCACGCCGAGCTGACCGGCGAGCGCCGCCTCGCCCAGTTGGCCGCCCGGCGGAAAGTCGCCCGCGGCGATCGCTCGACGCAACGACCGTGCGATCAGCGCGGGCGTCGACTCTTGGACCACCGGAGTGAGTGATCTGGAGATCTGGTCGGTCACGTGACGGCCTGACTGCTCGCGTGCACTCGCGGCCGTGGCACTCGGCCTGCGACGCGCGTCTCGAGGGCCGCACCGGTTCGGACCACCATGCGGTCGGCGAACCGGGCGCCGACGAGCTGGACGCCCACAGGGAGGCCCGAATCCGTCATCCCGCACGGGACCGACAGTGCCGGTTGCTGAGTCATGTTGAAAAGGTAGGTGTACGGGGTCCACGAGGTCCAATCAGGGCTGTGCCAGTCCTTCGGGACGTCGGCGCCTGCCGCGAACGCGGGGATCGGGATCGTCGGAGTCACGAGAATGTCGTACGTGTGGTGGACCGCACCGAGTCGCACGCCCAACGCCATCCGCTCGGCGACGGCGTCGAGGTAGTCCTGCGCGGTGAAGTCGTGGTAACGGCTCAACGCATCGCGCAGAGTCGGATCGATCCGGTCGATCGCGCCGTCGCCCAACGGTTTCACCACCGCCGCCGCGCCCGCGAACCACAGGACGTGGAAGGCGTCGACGGGGTCGGAGAGTCCGAGCTCGATCTCGTCGACGTCTGCCCCGAGATCGGTGAGTGCACGGACAGCGACGTCCACCTCGCGTTCGACGTCGGGATCGTTGACGCCGAATCCGAGGTTCCGGCTGTACGCGACGCGCACGCCGTCCAACGGCAGGTCCGACCGTCCGACGTCGAGTGCTGCGGCGAGGTAGCCCTCGCCGCCGGGGCACGTCGCCGACGGAGGGACCACTGACCAGTCACGCGAGTCGGGCCGGATCAGTTCGTCCATGAACGCCGCGGTGTCGAGGACGGTGCGCGTCATCGGGCCGGCGTGCGCGAGCGTCCCGAACGGACTCGACGGGAACATCGGGATCACGCCGTAGGTCGGCTTCAGAGCGACGGTCCCGGTGAACGCTGCTGGGATCCGGACCGAGCCTCCCGCGTCCGTGCCGGTCGAGAGCGGGCCGAGGCCCGCGGCGACCGCGGCAGCCGACCCGCCGCTCGATCCGCCGGGGGTCAGGCTCGGATCGTACGGATTCGTGGTCGCTCCGAGGAGAAGCGAGTCGGTGACGCCCTTCCACGCGAACTCGGGGGTCGTCGTCTTGCCGACCACCACGCAGCCCGCTTTGAGCGTGGCCGCGGTGACCGGGGCGTCGACCGTCGGCGGTGTGCCGTCGTCGGCCTCGGCGAGCAGCGTGGACCCGCGGTAGGTGGGGTGCCCGGCGGTGAGGAAGACGTCCTTGATGGAGGTCGGGACTCCGTCGAGCGGGCTGAGTGTCCGTCCGTCGCGATACCGCTGCAGTGCCTCGCGCGCCGAAGCGCGCGCTCCCTCGTGGTCGACGAGGCAGAACGCCGTCAACTGGTCGTTCACTCGATCGATGGCATCGAGGACCGCGTTGGTCGCCTCGACGGGCGAGAGGGTCCCGGTGCGGTACGCGTCCGTGAGCTCCAGGGCGGAGAGAGTGCAGATGTCGCGAGAATCCATGTGAGCGACCGCCTTCGACGAGAAATCGACTGATTGTCGACAATCCTACATCGAATGTGGGCGTCGTCAATGACCCCGAGGTGGGGTCGACTCCTTGACTGCTCGGCCGTGCGACGATAGAAAGTAAGCAATCGCTTATTTTTGAACTGGCGTCGCCAACGCAGGGAGAGTCGCATGACCGCACGTTTCGCCGGAAAGACCGCCATCATCACGGGATCGAGTCGAGGGATCGGACTGGGGATCGCCCGCCGTCTCGTCGCCGACGGCGCGAAGGTCGTCATCACCGCTCGCAAGCAGGACGCACTCGACGGCGCCGTAGCCGAACTCGGCGGATCCGACGTCGCGCTGGCCGTCGCAGGCCCGGCCGACGACTCCGATCATCAGGACGAAGTGATCGCGAAGGCCATCGAGACCTTCGGCAGCGCCGACTTCTTCGTCAACAACACTGGCATCAACCCGGTGTACGGCTCGCTCATGGACATCGACGCCGGCGCTGCGCGGAAGATCCTGGACGTCAACGTGGTCTCCACCCTCCAGTGGACGCAGAAGGTGTATCGGGCGTGGCAGCAGGAGCACGGCGGAGCCGTCGTCAACGTCGCATCCGTCGCAGGTATCCGTCCCGCGCCGGGGATCGCGTTCTACGGAGTGTCGAAGGCTGCCGTCATCGACCTCACCTCGTCGCTCGCCGAGGAACTCGGACCGGACATCCGGGTCAACGCGGTAGCGCCCGCCGTGGTTAAGACCCGCTTCGCGACCGCACTGTACGAAGGCCGTGAAGAAGAGGTCGCGTCGGCGTACCCGCTCAAGCGTCTCGGCGTCCCGGACGACATCGGGTCGGTCGTCGCCTTCCTTCTGTCGGACGACGCGGGCTGGATGACCGGTCAGACGCTAACCGTCGACGGTGGTGTCTTGCTCCACTGACGTCGCGGGTTCGGGGACAACTCGACTCTGCGAACCGACTCGATCGTATTCGCGAGCGATCAACTGAACCCAGCGCCGGTCCGACAGGTCGGTCGGCGTCGTCAGTGTGTCCGGATCGATCGGGGTCACCTCGGTGCTGCGCAGCCATGTCGCGATCTCGTGAGCGCGGTCGCGCGGGGATCCGTGATCGGCTTCGTCGCCCGGCGTGATCAGGCCGGCGCCCGCATGCAGGTACAGGCCGTCGAGGATCTGCGAGACCCGGTCGTCGGCTGCCAGGACGGTCGTCGCCGACTTGTAGTCGCCGGATGCGACCTCCGGGTGAGCTGTCGCCAACGCGGTCCACAGTCGGTCGGTGCGACGCAGGTCGCGCCGTGCGGAGAAGAACGACGTCAACATGACCGACGAGCACGCGAAGCTGATGATGATGATGGCGACCGCCCACCAGCCGCTCTCCGGGTCTGGATGGGCGAGGTCGAGCGCCAGAACGACGGTGGCCACGGTGTTCCCCGCCAAGAAATAGGCGATGGCCCGGCCCAACGGGTGCCAGGCGACGTACCGCACCCCGTTGGCCAGTGCGAACACGCCTGCCACGACGACGAACACCGATCCGACGATCGCGTCGCCGGTCACGCCCATCACGACGAGGTCGACGAGCGCCAGCGCGATCGTTACGACGGTGACGACGTGCAGGACACGCTGCGTCATTCGCGGCAGTGTGGCGACGCCGATCAGAGTCGTCGCGGTCGCCACCACCACCCAGCAGCCGACGAAGGCTAAGACCGGAACGGCGTCGCCGAGAGGTTCGAGGATCACCGACACGGTGGGCGTCCGGACCGCGGCAGCGGCGGCGACTCCGACGGCGGCGACGGCGACCGAGGTGCGTGCCAACGACGGCGGTCGGACGGTGAGCCGTCCGATGCGGGCGCCGACCGCGGCAGCACACAGCACCGCGATCACCCAGGTGAGCCAGGTCATCCGAGAGCCTCGTCGTAGCGGAGCATGGGCCGCAGCGACCGATTGCGATGCAGCTGACGCAGACGTTGCAACAGCCGCGCGGCGAACGCCTCAGCCTCCCACTCCTGCAGTTCGAGCTCCTCGGCGGTGATCGTCTTGCCGGACGTCGACCCGGACACGGACTCGGACTCCGGCGCTGATTCCGACGCATCCGACTCATCCGGTTCGGACAGGCCGAGCATGTAGGCGATCAGATCGTCCTCGGCTTCGACCGTCGATTCCTCGGCGACGGTCCCGGAGTGGGCGAACACGATGTGACCGAGTTCGTGCGCCAACGTTCGCGCCTCGCTGGGAAGGGCTCGCGCCAACACGATCACGTCGTGGTCGGGGAAGTCGCGGCGTTGCCCCCACACTCCGGGCGCGAGGTCGTCGAAGGCGATCGCGATCGGCCGCTGCCTGCTCTCGCCGACGGCGCGGACGATGTCGTCCAACGAACCGGCCTGCTTCTGCGCGGCGACGTCGAGCACTGCGTCGACCGCCGCATGGACGCGACGGTGCGACCGGTGGGCGGCACGGGTCGATTCGACGGGGCTAGACACAGGTCACCACTCTAGGGCTCGTAACCGATTGCACGCATCACTTGGGCGGCGACAGGAACTCGGCGCGTGCGGCGTTCAGCCGGACGCGACCGGCGCGGGCTCCGCGATGGGTCACCAGTCCGGCGCCACCCGCGATCAGGATCATGGCGCCGATCCCGCCGCCAGCCGCGGCGTACTGGCTTGCCGACACCTCGGACGGTACTGGGAGAGCTTCGGTCTGGGTCGGCGGCTTCGGATCGGACGCGGAATGAGCAGCGGGAGCCTTCGACGTAGACGTCCGAGCAGGCTTCTTCGTGGTCTTACGCGTCGTGGACGGCTTGTGTGACCGAGACGGCTTGGATGCCTTGGGCTTGGAGCCCGTCGGCGTCTGCTGCTGCGTCTTGGGAGTCGCCTTCCGGCTCGGCGCACGGCCCGTGGGGGTGTTCGTCGCCGAGTCGTCGCCGGGGCCGAGATCGTCGAGGTCGTGATAGACGGCGCCGGGGTCGCGATCGTCGTCCTCATTCTCGGACGTCGTGGGTGGCTCAGGCTTCTCGTGCTTCGGGGGAGACGCTGGCGCCTCGTCGTCGCCGTTGTCGCCGCCCTCGTCGTCTTCGCCGTCTTCGCCGTCTGTCGTCGTCGCAGGCGACGACTTCTGCGACGACGATTCGGGCGCCTCAGACGACTCGGGCGTCGACGATTCCGCCGTGTCCTCGTCGTCTGCGCTGCACGTGACGTGGCAGTGGTGACCAGGGAAGGCCACGGCCGTCGCAGGGACTGCGAAGAGGGCGCCCACCGCTACTGCGGCGACGCCGAACGGGCGCGCGGCACGCGAGAACTTCACCTGCATCAATGTCTCCAACCGATCCTCGACGTCGAGGATACGAGGTCTGTCGGGCGGTCAGTCGAGGGGGTTTTCCGGGAGGCCTTCGCCGCGGCGAAGTTTCTCGGCCATCGCGGTCAGCATCTCTTGGGACTCTTCGGACAGATCGAACGCGCGGCTCGACAGACGGCGCAGACTCGAACCGCGCAACTGAGACAGGAGTTCGAGATCGTGATCGATCTTCGCCGCATAGATGTCGTCGTAGAAGTAGTCGGGCTTCACCTTGAAGAAACGGGCGAGCGCGGTGACGGTCTCATGCGACGGATTGGTGCGGTGGCCGTTGCGCAACTGAGAGAGGTACGGCTTGGAGAGCTTGTATCCCGTAGCGGTGACGGCGTCGGCGACTTCGGCGTTCGTGTGCGACTTGCGCCCCGGAGGGTGCACTGTCTCGAACAGCCTGTTGAGCCGTCCCGCAAATCCGTTGTCCATGTCGCCTTCCCCCGAGAGTGCGGTGAGCCGGGTGATCCGTCTGACTCTCCGCTACGTGCAGTGCGTCGCCCCGACGAGGGAGAACGTGATGCCTCTGTATCCGCTACATACTAGCAATTCGATGTTGCCAGACGGAAATTGCCGACGGCAACGTGCGATTTGATCACGTAATAATATCCGCTGACGTGCGCATTCGTGGTCGTCAAATGGTGTGTACTGTCTCGATTCCACCTTCCAGCGCACACAACTGGCGGCAGAAATTGGTTTGCTGTACGGTAACTGACGTACTCATGGGGATGGGTGCAACGGACGTCAGTTCGGCGGAGGGCCTTCCGGGTCGATTGCGACTCGGTAGGTGTCGACGACGTCCGCGGCAGGCGCTGGGAAGCGTGGAAGCCGCCGACCGCGAGTGACTCCTAGAGGGGGGAGCATCCGCGATCGGCGGCTTCTGTCGTCTCTAGGCCTGGCTGGCGAGTCGCGGTCTGTATCCGGTCGAGATCATTGATAAACAGCACATATCAATAGAATGAGAATTGATCCTTCTATGTATGGCTGATTGTTCCTATGGTGGATACATGAGTTCTGAATCACAGTCGGCAGACATCGTCGTATGCAGTCCGGTCCGGACTCCGGTGGGGCGGATGGGCGGGGCACTGGCATCCCTCGCCGCGCAGGACCTCGCCACCACGACCCTTCGGAGCCTCATTGACCGCACCGGCCTGGACCCCGAGTCCGTCGACGACGTGATTCTCGGACAGGGATCGCCGAACGGGGAGGCGCCTGCAATCGGCCGGGTCGCCGCCCTCGACGCAGGCCTGGGGATCGGCGTCCCCGGAATGCAAGTGGATCGCCGCTGCGGATCCGGTCTGCAGGCCGTGCTGACCGCCGCGTCGGCGATCGCCACCGGCGGCGCGGACCTGATCGTCGCAGGCGGCGTGGAATCGATGTCGACCGTCGAGCACTACGCGCTCGGGCTGCGGACCGGAATCCGGCAGGGTGGTGTCGAACTGATGGACCGGCTCGACCGCGCTCGAGCCACGGCCGGCGGATCGTCGTACCCCGTGCCGGGCGGCATGATCGAGACGGCGGAGAACCTTCGCAAGAAGTACGGAATCACTCGGGAAGCGCAGGACAGTCTCGCCGTCGAGTCGCACCGCCGAGCAGCCGCCGCGCACGACGAAGGTCGGTTCGCCGACGAGTTGACACCGGTCACCGTTCCGGGCCGACGCGGAAAGCCCGACGTCGTGGTCGACCGCGACGAGCATCCGCGCGCCGACGCGTCGATGGAGTCGTTTGCGAACCTCAAGCCGGTCCGCCGAAAGATCGATCCGGAGTCGACGGTCACCGCCGGAAACGCGTCTGGCCAGAACGACGGCGCTGCGATGGCCATCGTGACCACGCGCGCCACTGCCGAGAAGCTCGGTCTCGACCCGATGCTCACCCTCCGATCGTGGTCGGTCGCCGGCTGCGAGCCGAAGACCATGGGCATCGGCCCGGTCCCGGCGAGTCGCAAGGCGCTCGACCGCGCCGGGATCACCCTGGCCGACCTCGACCTGATCGAGCTCAACGAAGCGTTCGCGGCGCAGGTTCTCAGTGTGCTCGCCGAGTGGGGGATCGGAGCCGACGATCCCCGCCTGAACCCGAGCGGATCGGGCATCTCGCTAGGTCATCCCGTCGGCGCGACCGGTGCCCGGATCTTGGCGACCGCCGCATACGAAGCCCGCCGCCGGGACGCGAGGTACGTCCTCGAGACCATGTGCATCGGTGGCGGACAGGGACTCGCCGCGGTGTTCGAGGCCACCCGATGAGCGCCGTCGACGTCCACGCCGTCGCCAGCGGGAAGGCGGACCGCCCCGCTGTCGTCCTGTCGAACTCGCTCGGGTCGGACATGCGGATGTGGGAGCCGCAGCTTCCGGCTCTCGAGGAGCGCTTCCACGTCATCCGATACGACACCCGAGGACACGGGCAGTCGCCGGTGCCGGACGGCCCGTACACACTCGACGACCTCTCCGACGACCTGCTCGCTCTGCTCGACCGATTCGGTGTCGAGCAGGCTCACCTGATCGGTCTGTCCCTCGGCGGCATGACGATGATGCGCACTGCGGTGCGGGCTCACGAACGGGTTGCGAGCGTCGCGGTGCTGTGTACCTCGGCGGCCCTGCCCGACGCCGGTTACGCCGATCGTGCCGGGTTGGTACGACGGGAGGGGACCGGGCACATCGCCGAGGCGGTCGTCGGCAAGTGGTTCACGCCCACCTACCTCGCCGAGAACTCCGCGCAGAAGGAGTTCTACGAGGCGATGGTCGCCGACACCCCCGACGAGGGGTACGCCGGATGCTGCGAAGCGATCGCCGCGATGGACCTGCGCGACGAGTTGTCGCGCATCGCCGCCCGCACGCTCGTCGTCGCAGGCGCCGAGGACATCGCGACCCCGCCCGCGATGCTGACCGACATCGCCGATCGGATCGAAGGTTCCACCCTGACCGTGTTGCCCAATGCCTGCCATCTGGCGAACTTGCAGCAGCCCGAAGCCGCGACCGCGGCACTCATCAATCACTTGGAGCAAGCATGACCTTGAACAAAGTGGTCGGATCGGCCGACGAGGCCGTTCAAGACATCCCGGACGGGTCGAGCATCGCCGTCGGCGGCTTCGGCCTCGCAGGCATCCCGTGGTTCTTGATCGAGGCGCTCCTCGATCAAGGCGCCAAGGATCTGACCATCGTGTCGAACAACTGCGGCGTCGACGGTGCGGGCCTCGGTCTGCTGTTGGAGGCCCGCCGCATCAGTAAGGTGATCGCCTCGTACATCGGCGAGAACAAGGAGTTCGGCAGGCAGTTCCTGTCGGGAGAGGTGACCGTCGAGTTGACGCCGCAGGGCACGCTCGCCGAGCGGATGCGCTCCGGCGGCAGCGGAATCGGCGCCTTCTTCACCCCGACCGGCGTCGGCACGTTGGTCGCCGAGGGCGGCCTGCCGTGGCGTTACAACGCCGACGGGACCATAGCCGAGGCATCCGCGCCCAAGGAAGTACGGGAGATCGGCGGCCGTCAGATGGTGCTCGAGGAGTCCATCGTCACCGACTTCGCATTGGTCCGGGCCGCGGTGGTCGATCGGGCGGGCAACTGCCGGTTCCACGCCGCCGCACAGAACTTCAACCCGCCCGCCGCGATGGCCGGGCGCATCACGGTGGTCGAGGCGGAGAAGGTCGTCGATGTCGGCGAGATCGCTCCCGACGACATCCACCTGCCCGGAATCTTCGTGCAGAAGGTCGTCGAGTTGACGCCGGAACAGGCCGCCCGCAAGGAAATAGAACAGCGCACCACGCGTGAGAGGACGTCATGAGCTGGAACCGCGACGCGATGGCGGCACGGGCGGCGAAAGAGCTGTCCGACGGGGACTACGTGAATCTCGGAATCGGTCTGCCGACCAAGATCCCCGACCACATTCCGCCGGAGTCCACTGTCACCCTGCATGCCGAGAACGGGATCCTCGGTGTCGGCCCGTACCCGTACGAGGACCAGGTGGATCCCGACCTGATCAATGCGGGTAAGCAGACCGTGACCGTCCTGCCGGGGGCGTCGTTCTTCGACTCGGCGACCAGCTTCTCGATGATCCGCGGTCGCCACGTCGACGTCGCGGTGCTCGGCGGCATGCAGGTGTCGGCAGCAGGCGACCTGGCCAACTGGATGGTTCCCGGCGCGCTGGTCAAGGGCATCGGCGGCGCAATGGATCTGGTGAGCGGCGCCCGCCACGTGATCGTCCTGATGGAGCATCTGACGAAGAAGGGCGACGCGAAGCTGCTCGCCGAGTGCTCGCTGCCGCTGACCGGCCGCGGCATCGTGCAGCGAGTGATCACCGACCTCGGTGTCTTCGACACTGCGGGGGATCACTTCACGATCGTCGAGCTCGCGCCCGACGTCACCCGTGAGGAAGTCCAGGAGAAGACTGGCGCTCCCGTCGAATGAGTTGAGGCTCAGTGCCAGACGGCGGTGAGTTCGGCCCGCGACCGCACGCCGATCTTCCCGTAGATCCGCGTGAGGTGGTACTGCACGGTCTTGGCCGAGATGTAGAGCTCAGCGGCGACTTCTCGATTCGTCATCCCCTGGACGACGAGCGCCGCCACCGCCTGCTCCTGCGGCGTCAGATCGATGCCGTCGCGGGTGTCCCGCGGGGCGTGCACGCCGCCTGCCCGCAGTTCGCGGTCGCAGCGTTCGACGTAGGTCCGTGCCCCTAGCGACTCGTAGAGGTCTCGGGCGCGGGTGATCACCTCATCGGCTGCGCGGCGTTTGCCCGCCCGGCGCAGGGTCTGCCCGTACGCGAAGTTCACGCGTGCCCGGTCGTAGCGCAGTGGCAGACCCTCGAGATGGTCCAACGCCTGCTCAAATGCTTGCCGAGCCGCGGTGAGGTCTCCCGAGCTTCCGAGAAGCCTGCCGCGCGCGTATCCGAGCCGCGCCTGGGCAGATCGGTGCTCGCGGGCGCTGGCACGTTCCTCATGTGGAATCAGCAGCGCGTCGGCCTCGTCGAGTCGGCCTTCCAACACCAACGCGTTGGCCAATTGGTCGACCCACGGCCAGAATCCAGGTTCGGACAACCCGGAGGCATGTCGTGCGAGGGGGACGATCGTCGAGAGTGATTCACGCACCCGCCCGTAGTCGGCCCGCGATTCCGCGTAGGCGGCGCGCGCGAGCAGCGTCGGTACCTGCATCACCTCGCAGCTTCCCTCGGTGACTGCGGACGCGGCCACCGCGGTGCGTGCGGCGTCCCAGTCGCCTCGCAGTGAATTGATCTGCACTGCAGTCCATTCGAACAAGGGAGTGATCAAGGCGATGCCGCTGCTACGGGCCAGGACCCGACCGCGGTCGACGGCGTCGAGCGCCAGATCCCACTCTCCGGTCACGAAGTGCACGCGGGCGAGCCAGGCGAGGGCCCACTGGGTGATCCGGCTCGATCCGCGCAGTTGCGCCATCGACACCGCGACCTCCAGATTGCTGCGGGCCGCGTCGAGGTCGTCGAACCCGAACTCCATCCATCCGCGTCCCATCGTGACGCGCTGCGCCTGAGCGCCGTGCTGGATCGACTCGGTGAGGCTGTCGTACAAGGCGCGGGCCTCGGCGGGACGGCCTGACCATGCGAGACCGAGTCCCTTGATGACCGACGCTTCGGTGTGAGCGGGCGAGTCGTCGCCTGCGAGACCGATAGCAGTGTCGGCCCACGACACGAGTTCGCTGCCCTGGCAGCGCGCGAGGCTGAGTAGGACTCGACGCTGCGCGATGGTGCCTGCTACCTCCGGGGCCCGATCCGGGTTGCTGATGGCCCACGCGCGTTCGAGACGCATGTCGGCCTCTGCAGTGCGGCCGCGAAGGATGGCGAGGTACGCGAGGGTCGCCTCGCGCAGCGGTGTCTCGCGGAGGCTCTCCACTGCCGGCATGAGGACTGTCGCGCTGCCGCAGTCGCCTGCTGCGAGCAATGCGTCCGCGGCCCGCGTCAGGCGTTCGTCACGCATCGGCCCATCGACGGTCAGCCTGCTCGATTGTCGGAACAGCTTTGCGGCGGAGCGCCATTCGCCGTCGGCTCCGAGCCTGTTCGCGAGTGCTTCCAGGCGATCAGCGAGATCTGCATCGGCGACTGGAGTCGCGGCTGCCAGGTGGTGCAGGCGGCGTGCCGGGTCGGTGACGAGCTCGGCGGCCCGGCGATGCAGCGCTCCGGTCGCCTGCATGCCCATCGCCGCGGTGACTGCGGTGGCCTGCATCGGGCTGGTGAATCGGGGCGCCGAGTCGCCGGGCGAGACCCCCGCGGGGAGGGTGATCAACCCGGTGGCCGACGCATCGTCGAGCGCCGCGAGCGGATCGGCGACCTCGGCCAGCGTCGACGCCGTGGTCAGCGCGTCGATGTCGACGAGGCCGTCGCCCAAGACCGCGAGAGCGTTGATCAATGCCCGGCCCTGCGGCGTGCAGTGATCGAGCGCCGCCGCGACCTCGTCGACGACGAAGGCTGGTGCGAAGAGTTCGGCGTCGGGAGTGCTCCAGTACGTCGCCGGAGCCTGCGCCAGCATCGCGAGGACGGCACGTGGGTTGCCGCGAGTATGTCGGGTCAGTCGTGAGGCAGTCACCGGATGCATCACGACCCGGTGCTCGGCGGCGACGGCAGTCACCTCGTCGGCGGTGAATCCGCCCAACTGCAGTGTGAGTGCGCTCGCGACGGCGGTCAGTTCCGCTTCCTGTGGCGCAGTGCGGACGATGAGGATCGGGGCGTCCCGATGGTGGAGCAGGAGGCTCACGATCGCGTGCATCGAATCGGTGTCCGCCTGATGCGCGTCGTCGACGGTGATGAGAGTGGTCGCCTGGCCGCCAACGGACTCCACGGCGGCCCAGAGGTCAGTGGTTCCGTCCGGCAGCAGCTGATTCAGAATCCCACCGGGCCGATCGGACTCCCACGGAACGCCCTGTGCGCTCAGCACGTGATCGGCGCCGTGCGCACCGCGGTGTGCGTCGGCGAGTCGGTGCAGCAGAGTGCTTCTGCCGCTGCCCGGCCCACCGACGACTGTCACCAGACGTGCTCCGGTGACGGCGGAGGACGTGCCCTCCTCGAGGAGGCGAGCCAGGATCGACGCGGGGCCTGAACACTGCGTCGACCCGGTCATCCACTCACCCTAGGGCACGTCCTCGACCGCTCACCCCAGATCGCCGCCTGCGACCGGGAGCACCGTTCCGGTGATGTAGGACGCTTCTTCGGATGCCAGGAAGCAGACCGCCGCGGCCTGTTCGTCGAGCGTGCCGTAACGGTGCATGAGCGAGGAGTCGAGCGTCTGGTCGACGTGTGCCTGGAACCAGGCCTGTTCCTGCTCGTTGGTGGCCTCCGGCGTGCCGCGGGAGATGCGGCGCGGCGGAGCCTCGGTCCCGCCGGGCGCGGTCGCCACGACGCGGATGCCTGCATCGGCGTACTCCACCGCCAGCGACGCGGTGATCGCGTTGATGCCGCCCTTGGCCGCCGAGTAGGGGATCCGGTTGATCCCGCGAGTTGCGGCCGACGAGACGTTGACGATCGTGCCCTGCCCGCGTTCCACCATGCCCGGCAGGGCCGCTCGTGAGGCGTACAACGTGGTCATCAGCGAACGGTCGATCTCGGCCTGGATCTCCGCATCGGTGAACTCGATGAACGGTTTGAAATTGATCGCACCGCCCACGTTGTTGATGAGGACGTCGATCCGCCCGTACTTCGAGACCGCATGCTCCACGACCGATTTCGCGCCGGCATAGGTCTCTAGATCGGCCGTGACCGACGTCGCGTGCCCGTCGATCGCGAGCTCGGTTGCCAGTTCGTCGACCAGCTCCGACCGATCCGCGAGGACCATCTTGCCGCCCTCGGCTCCGATCCGACGGGCCACGTGCTCACCGATCCCCTGCGCCGATCCGGTGACCACGACGACCTTGTCGGCGAAGCGTCCCGGGGTGACGAAACGCGGTTTGCGAGCGGTCATCTCGTCGGCCATCGCACGACGCATGGTCTGCTTCGACCGGTTGGCGTGCGCCCGGATCAGGGAGATCGCGCGTTCTTTGTTGCCGCGCTCGAATGCGTCGACGATGTCGACGTGATCCTGGGCGCACAACGGGTGACACCACGTGGCGTTGCGCAGGACCTCGCCCATCCGGCCCTTCACACCGAGCGCTGAATACGCCTGGAGGAGGTGCTCGTTGCGCGTCTGTGTGAACAGGTAGTCGTGGAACGCCGCGTTGGTCTCGGTGTACTCGGCGGCGTCGATGAACGTCGACTTGTCGGCGTCCACGTACGGCAGGGTCGCGTCCGCGAGCAGTCGGTAGCCTGCGAGCTGCTTGCTGGACATGCGCCCGAAGGTGACCTCCAATGCACCCAGTTCGAGTGCTGCGCGCGCTTCGAACAGAGCATCGGAGGCGTAGACGCCCGGATGCTCCTGACCGATCTGGTAACCCTGCGAGCCGACGGTACTGCCGTCCACGATGCTCGACTCCGGCTGAGCTGGGGCGGCAGCCGTGGCCGGGCTCGACGGGGCGGGCGGCGCCGGTTCGTGCAGCGGAGCGATCGCCGTGTGCGCGAACACCTCTTGTCCGCCGATGCCGCGTGCGGTCGTCGGCAGGATCTCGTCGCCGTCGGCATCGCTGACCTGAGCAGGTGCGGTACTGCCACGCCAGATCTGGTTGCCCGCGATGGCGCGCCGATCGTCGTCGTCCGCTGTGCGGGCGGCAGGGCCGGTCCACGGCTCCGTCGACACCGGCGGCAGAACCTGCTGTCCGCCGATTCCACGTGCCTCGTCGACGATGAGCAGATCGGCGACGCCTGCAGACGTGCCGGATGTGGACCGGGCGGCCCCGGACTCGGCCTCGGCGATGGCAGTCGTGGTGTCCGGCGTCGCGTCGCCCTGGGCCTTCTCCTTGGGCGGAGCGCCTGCGAGTGCGAACTTCTCGTAGTAGAAGCCGGTCGGCTCGATGCCGGTGTCCGACATGTGAGTGCGGACCGATTCGACCATCGGCGGCGGGCCGCACAGGTAGATCGCGACGTCGCCGTCGTAGAGGTGATGCGGTTTGATCAGTGTGGTGACGTAGCCCTTGTTCTGCGCCGTGCTGTCTTCGGCAGACACACAGTGGTCCCACGTGAAGCCCGGCAGTTCTTTCTCGAAGAACTCGATCTCGTCGACCGCCACGAGATCCTCATCGGTGCTGACACCGTAGATCAGGTGTGCCTTGCGAGGACTGTTGTCGGTGTGCAGCTTTCGCAGGATCGACAGGACCGGAGCCAACCCGGTGCCGCCCGCGAGCAGCATGACGGGCCGCTCGGAGTCGCGGAGGAAGAACGAACCGTGCGGACCGGTGAACGAGATCGAGTCGCCGACCTTCGCCTGTTCGGTGAGGTACGTCGACATCACGCCGCCCGGAGTGATCTTGATCAGGAAGGTCAACCGGTCCTCGTGCGGTCCGCTCGAGAACGAGTACGAGCGGGTCAACGGCCCGTCGCCCGACTCGTTCTCGGTGCCCGGCACCGCGATGTTCACGTACTGGCCGGGAAGGAACGCCAGTTCGCCGCGGTTGGGGATCGACACGGCGAGCTTGACGGTGGTCTCCGACAGTCGCTGCAGATCGTCGATGGTCGCGTCGAATGTGGCAGCCTGTGTCTTGGCCACCTCGGACGTCGCAGCGATCTGCAGGACCAGATCGGACTTGGGCTTCATCGAGCACGGAAGCGCATAGCCCTCGTCCGACTCGGACTGCGAGAGTGCGTCTTCGATGTAGTCGCCGCCGTCGTAGTCGCCTGACTCGCAGAACGCCTTGCACGTTCCGCAGGCGCCGTCGCGGCAGTCCAGCGGGATGTTGATGCGGTTGCGGTACGAGGCGTCCGCCACCGTCTGATCGTCCCGGCAGGTGATGAACCGGGTGACGCCGTCTTCGAACGCGAGCGCGACCTGATGAGATCCGTCGCCCGTCTCCGCGGTACCGTCCGGTGTGGGTCGGTCGGTCGTGACAGTCATGGGGTTCTCCGGTTCAGATGTGATAGATGTCGACGACGTGGTGGATGTAGTCGTTCTTCAGCACCACCGTCTTGCGTCGGATCAGCGGGTACTCGCCCGAGAAGTCGATCGTGTAGAAGGACGTTCCGTAGTAGGGGTCGACGATCTTGTAACGGAAGTACATCGTGTGCCAGTTGAAGCGGATGTCGACGATGTCGCCGTCACGTCCGATCACCTCGACGTTCGAGATGTTGTGGCTCGTACGGGCTTCGGGGAGCGACGTGGCCGATGAACGCTCGGTCCGGATTCGGAAGACGCGGTCGGCCAGCCCGCCCTTGTTCGGGTAGTAGATCAGCGAGATCTCGGATTCGGGATCCTGGGTGAGCTCGTCGTTGTCGTCCCACGACGGCATCCAGAAGACGACGTCGTCGGCGTAGCATTCCAGCCACTTCTCGAATTCGCGGTCGTCGAGGTGACGAGCTTCCCGGTAGAGGAACTGCTCGATCATGTTCTGGGTGATCAGCTTGCCGCCGGCCGGTGAGGTGGCCGCGCCGGAGCTCTGTGTGCCGGCATTCTGTGTTGTGGTCATGATGATCGTCCTCTCAGGCGCGGGGGCCGGCGTTCAGGGAGCCGGCGCTGGGGGCGGCGGCATCGGCCGCCTCCTCGGAGGACAGGCCCTCCCGCATCTTCTCGAGCCAGTAGCTGTGCTGAACGGGGAACAGTCCCTCGTCCTCGTTGCGGGCACCGGCGGAGATCACGTTCGGCATCTCCAGGGACTCGGCCACCTCGTCGGGGCCGGTGATCCAATGCTCGGCGCCGCGGCTCATGTCGTTCCACTGCGCTGCCTGTGCACGGAACGTGAGCTGGCACGAGCGGAACTCCTCGAGATCGTCGGGAGTGGCCATGCCGGACGCGTTGAAGAAGTCCTCGTACTGGCGGATGCGCCACGAGCGAGACTTCGCGCTCTCGCCCTTCGGGGCGATGCAGTAGATGGTGACCTCGGTCTTGTCCGGCGCGATCGGCCGGAAGTGACGGATCTGCGTGGAGAACTGGTCCATCAGGTAGACGTTCGGGTAGAGGCACAGGTTCCGCGAGCCGCGGACCATGAAGTCGCCCTTGGCGTCGCCGAACTTCTCCTTGAGCTCGTCCAACTGGTCCCACAGCGGCCGGTCCTGCGGATTGCCTGCCCACGTCCAGAGGCACAGGTGGCCGTTCGGGTACGACCAGTAGCCGCCGCCCGACTTGCCCCAGCTTCCGGCGTCCAGAGTCTTGGTGTCGTTGGCCGACTCACCGGTGTTGCGGCGCGACGTGGTGGCCGCGTAGTTCCAGTGGACAGCGCTGACGTGATAGCCGTCGGCGCCGTTCTCCGCCTGCACCTTCCAGTTGCCGTCGTAGGTGTAGGTGGACGAGCCGCGCACCACCTCGAGGCCCTCGGGGGACTGGTCGACGAGCATGTCGATGACCTTGGTCGAGTCGCCGAGGTGCTCTTCGAGCGAGGAGACGTCCGGATTGAGGCTGCCGAACAGGAAGCCGCGGTAGCTGTCGAACTTGGCGACCTTGGTCAGGTTGTGGCTGCCGTCGACGTCGAACGTGTCGGGATAGCCCGCCCCTTCGGGGTCCTTGACCTTGAGGAGAGTGCCGTCGTTGCGGAACGTCCAGCCGTGGAAGGGGCACGTGAGCGTGGTGCGGTTGTCGGTCTTGCGGCGGCAGAGCATGGCGCCGCGGTGCGCGCACGCATTGATCAGCAGGTGCAGTTCGCTGTTCTTGTCGCGCGTGATGACGACCGGCTGGCGTCCCATGTACGTGGTGAAGTAGTCGCCCGGCTCGGACACCTGACTCTCGTGTGCGAGGTAGACCCAGTTGCCTTCGAAGATGTACTTCATTTCGAGTTCGAAGACGTCATCGTCGGTGAAGATACGCCGGTTGGTGCGGTAGAGGCCCGCATCTCGATCGTCGACCACAGCATTGGAGAGAACCGATGCCAGATGTTCCAGATGGGCTGGTAGCGGAGTCTGCGGAACTGTTGCGGTCATGTGGACCTCCGGAGGTAGTGATGTGGGCTGCGCTTTCGAGAGTGCTCGACTGTGGTTCCAATCACACTAGGTAAAACCCTAGGGTTGAACTGGGGGTCTATTGATAGTTCTGCAATCTCAATCCGACGTCTGCACGCATATTGTGCGTATTTATCGAAAGCCGTACCGTGATTCACATATGTGCCGCATCACTTCTTCAGTACGGCAGAGGTGACGAGCACTCGTCTGGTGAACGAGGAGAACCATGGAACTGCGCCACCTCCGCTACTTTTCTGCGGTCGCCGACACCTGCCACTTCGGGCGGGCGGCCGCTCGACTGCACGTCGCGCAGCCAGCGTTGTCGTATGCGATCCGCCAACTCGAAGGCGAACTCGACGTCGTCCTGTTCACTCGGACCACGCGGCAAGTGGCGTTGACGCCTGCCGGCGAGTACTTCCGGGACGAGGTGGAGCGGATTCTGGCATCGGTCGACCGCGCGGTGCACGGTGCACGCCGACTCGCTGACGGCCGCAGCGGACTGATCCGCCTCGGGCTCACCGGCACCGCTGCCTTCTCCCACCTGCCGTCGATTGCCCGAGCGATCGGTCAGGAACTTCCTGAGGTGGCGTTGCAGATCTCCAGCGACCTCCTGACCCCGGACCAGTGCGACGGCCTCCGCGACGGCACGCTGGACTTGAGTGTGCTGCGCCCGCCCGCGGTCGGAGACGACATCGAACTGCGGACCATCGGTTACGAACCTCTCGTCCTTGCGGTCCCGGTCGATCACCGACTCGCCGTGGAACCGATTGTGTCCGTCGCCGACCTGCGCACAGAACCGTTCGTCGTGTACGGCAGTCGTGACTCCGCCGTCACCGCAGCGGCATTGCGCGTGTGTCGTGAAGCCGGGTTCACGCCACGCGGCGAGCACGAGGCTCCCGGCACCGCCGTCCTGCTGGCGCTGGTAGCAGCGGGCCTCGGAGTGAGTCTGGTGCCTGCGTCGGTGCGTGCCCTCCCGCTGGACGGTCTGGTGATCCGGGACCTGCCGGACGGCGGCTGGATGGAGACGGCACTCGCATGGCGCAGTGGCCGGGACAACCCTCTCGTCGACGCGATCGTCGAGATCATCGCGGCTATCGACTTCTCCGCTGTGACTCCGCGCGGCGCCGTCGCGACACCGGGAACCGACGACTGAACGTCGGGAGCACGAATAGCTGGGTCACGAGGATTCGGGCACGAACAGAAGGGAACCGCAGTGTTGGAAGCACCCACGTCGTTGGTGGCGGCGACCTCGTCCGAGGATCTGCGGGCCGCGCGCGAACAGGCGAAGTCCTGGCGGTCGCCGGAGATCACTCTGGCCGACCACGTCTTGACCGACGCAGCGCTGATCGACCTCGCCGAGACCGCCGTCGCCGTCTCCGACGACTCGTTCCGCCGCGCGGTGTCGGCGATCCAATCGGCCAGGGCCGGTGACTTCCCGGCCGTGCCGGGCATCGGCGCGGCGACCGAGATGCTCCACTCGTTCCTGACCCGAGATCGCATCGACGGCTGGCTGTACGTGCGCGAACCCGATGGGTATCTGCACCCGTACCTCGTCATGAAGCTCTCGCTGGAGACCGCGGACCGGACGCACGGGCCTCGTATCAAATTCACGATGGAGGCCGACAATCCGACGGTGAAGCGGCCGTCGCGTGCGCCGCGGATCCTCTACTTCGAGGAGACTGAGATCGTCGGGAAGTCGCCAGCCGACGTCCTGCTGTCCGGCGGAGCCTACCGCGAGACCCCCGAACTCAAGGCCGAGTACCAGGCGCGCCGGAAACGCTTCACCGAGATCATCGACGAGGGTTTCGGCAAGCAGTACACCTTCACCGGACATGCGGTGCGCACCGACGACTACCGGTCCGCCAACAAACGGGCGGGTCGGAAAGTGGTGCACGACGTCGCCGTCGACGAGATCGCGTCGCTGCGGATGGTGGCGCCGTCCATGTTGTTCGACGACGGTGAGTTCGGGCCGGTGCCGGTGATCACCGCGGTACGGGTGTTCGACCTCGCCGCCCAGGACTTCTTGGACGTGAACACCGGAGACCTCGTGGAGTACGAGTACGACGTGCATCTGCAAGACAAGCTCGTTCTGCCCGACGATCAGCGCGAACTGCTCAACATCCTCACCACCGACATCTCGGTGTTCACTGGGGACATCATCAACGGCAAATCGGCGGGGAACGTGATTCTCGCGAAGGGTCGTCCCGGTGTGGGCAAGACCCTCACGGCCGAGGTCTACGCCGAGGTCACCGGGCGTCCGCTCTACTCGATCCACTCCGGATCCCTCGGCGTGACACCAGAACTCGTCCGGAAGAACCTCGAGGTCATCTTCGATCGCGCCAAGCGGTGGGACGCCGTTCTGTTGCTCGATGAGGCGGACGTGTTCGTGATGGAGCGCGGATTCGACTTGAACCAGAACGCGATTGTCGCCGAGTTCCTGCGCACTCTCGAGTACTTCGACGGACTGTTGTTCCTCACCACCAACCGGATCGACGGCGTCGACGAGGCGATCCTCGCTCGGTGCGCGGCTGTGATCGAGTACCGCCCGCCGGAGCCGGAAGCGGCCCGCGAGGTGTGGACGATCCTCGCCGCGGGAAACGACGTGACGCTGTCCGATGACCTCCTCGACGATCTGATCGGCGGTTTCCCCGACATCACCCCGCGGGACATCAAGATGCTCTTGCGTCTCGCGCTGCGCATGGCTGTGCATCGAGGCACCACGTTGGACGCGGAGATCTTCGCGACCAGTGCGCACTTCCGCGGTCTGCGCTACGTGCTGCCCGAGGAGCGCTGACACCCACGCATGAGAGAGCCGGTCGACGGAATCCGTCGACCGGCTCTCTCGTCTGGTTCAGAACTCAGGCCTCGGGGTCGAGAACGAAGTCGTACTCGGTGATCTCGCCTTCGCCGTCCGGATTCGGCTTCGGGTCGAGGATCAGTTCTGGCTTCACCGCAGAGGCGATGTCGTCATTGTTGTGCGGGTCGCCGGGGAAGTACAACTGGCTGGTGTTCGTCTCATGTCCGGGGGCGCTCACCTTCAGATGCAGGTGCGCGGGACGCCAGGCGTGCCAGTCGGCCGCCGCGATGAGCTGGCCGCAGGCCCCGTCGGTCGGGATCTGGTACGGAGCAGGACGGATGGTGTGGATCTCGTAGCGGCCCTCCTCATTCGCGACGAACGTCCCGCGCAGGTTCCACTCGGGCAGACCCGGTGCGAACTGCGAGTAGAAGCCGAGATTGTCGGCGTGCCACAGCTCGAGCTTGGCGCCCGCCAGCGGCTGTCCGTCGACCGCGCGCACCTGTCCGGCGAAGATGAACGGGGTGCCCGGCTCGTCGTCGCGCATCGGAATGGTGCCGTTCCACTCGACCTCGGGCGAGTCGCCGATGTAGTACGGGCCCTCGATGGTTCCCTTGCTGCCTTCGCGGTGCTCGTTGGCGACCTCCTCGACGGAGTGCTCGAGCCACACGTCCAGGAACAGCGGCCACTCGCCGTCCTCGCCGACCTTGATCAGCCATGCCTTGAGGGCGTTGTACTCGGTGTAGCTGACCTTGTCCTCGAGGACGATGTCGTTGAGGGCCTTGACCGCCTTGCTGGCCAGGTAGTCGACGCGCTTGTGGTCGATGGGGCCGGAGCCTGCGGCAGCAGCGGCCATGCGCTCACGGAACTGCACGGAGGCATTGGCGCCGGACTCGGCGGCCTTAGCGGTGGTCTCGGAATCGAAACTGGTGTCGGTCATTGGATCTCTCCTTCTTCTGGGCTCCGGCTGTGGGGCTGCACGCCGGTCACGGTGTATTGGGATGAAGTACTCGAGGCGATCGGGATCAGCCTGCGGCGATGTCGGACGGGTGAGCGGCGAGGGGCGTGACCTTGATGTCCATGTACGCGAACAGTGGCAGCCCGGACAGGATGTCGTGCAGTTCGGCGTTGTCCGCGACGTCGAAGATCGAGTAGTTGGAGTACTCGCCGACGATCCGCCAGATGTGCGGCCACTTGCCGGACCGCTGGAGGTCCTGCGAGTACGCCTTCTCACGGGCGACGGTGTCCGCCTTGACCTCGGGGTCGAGGTCGTTCGGGATCTTTACGTCCATCCGAACGTGGAACAGCATGTCGGTCAGCTCCGTTTCGTGGTCGATGTGCGCCGGGGTGCCGGCTGGGGTGGGCTTTGGGACGAGTGCATACGGCTGGTCACATCCTTCCCGTCGGGCGGGTCATCGGTCGGTCCGGTACTTGGCGAGCTGATCGGGATCGATCTCGATGCCGATGCCGTCGCCCGCAAGGCGGTGCAGCCGCCCGTCGACGATCTGGAGAGGCTGGGCGAGCAGGTCGTCCTTCATGTCGAGGAAGTTGGAGAGTTCGCCCGCCTGCCGCGAGGTGCGCTCGAACGCCGTCCCGAAGGTCAGGGCACACGCGGTGCCGACCTGTCCGTCGATCTGGTTTCCCATCACGACGTCGAGTCCGAGGCCCTCCGCGAGATGGTGGACACGCTGTGATGCGGTGAATCCGGTGCGTGCGGTCTTGATGCTGATCGCGGTCGCAGCCCCGCTGAGGACTTCCCGCGTGACGTCGGCAGGTGTCGGCACCGATTCGTCGGCGATGAACGGGACGTCCAACTGGTCGACGAGCCAGCGGCGACCGAGAACGTCGTCGGCCGGGCAGAGTTCCTCGGCATACAAGAGATCCAGATCGCTCATCTCGCGCATTGCACGTGCGGACTCCCGAGCGGTCCAGCCGCGATTGCCGTCGACGTACAGGTCGATCTTGTCGCCGAAGTGTCCACGCAGGGCGCGGACCACCGCCGTATCGAGTGATACGGGCTCGCGTCCGACCTTCACCTTGAAAGTGCTGATGCCGTAGGTCTCGCGCATCCGCTCGGCCTCGGCGACCATCACGTCGGGGTCGGCGAAGCCGAGCATGTGCGATACGCGCAGGCTGTCGGTGAAGCCGCCGAGCAACTCGGATACCGGCTGCTCGAGCGTCTTGCCCAGTGCGTCCCAGACGGCCATGTCGACGGCCGATTTGGCGGTCGGGTTTCCGATGGTCCGCTCCAGGCGGTTCCGGATGATCTCGCG
Source organism: Gordonia zhenghanii (assembly GCF_021738965.1). Lineage (GTDB taxonomy): Bacteria > Actinomycetota > Actinomycetes > Mycobacteriales > Mycobacteriaceae > Gordonia > Gordonia zhenghanii. Next base: position 42,105 of record NZ_JAKKOQ010000010.1, read on the forward strand.
CTGCAGCAGGGTGAGTCCGACGACGTCCGGACCGAACACGTCGTTGATGACGGCGACGATGCCCTTCTGCGTCTCTCCGTAGGTGAAGGGCCGCGGCGGCGCCTCGGCCACTCCGATCACGCCGTCCTCGGTGTGCACTCGTACCAGGACGTGCTCGGCGGTGTGGACCTCGCCCGAGGCGAAGCACAGCGGTTTCACGTACGGGATCGCGAAGGGGATCGCTTCGATGGCTGTGATCTTCATGGTGCTCCGAAAAACGGTTATCGCGGCGGCCGCGATGAGTGGGCTGGTGCGATCGTGTCACGCTATGTGACTACGATCACGGGTACCAGCCTAGGAGCACTATAGATATAGAACAAGAACCTAATTTCGTCAGATTAGGAACGTGTATTTATTAATCGGTCAGTCCGCGGCGATGGGCACGACGATTCGTCCGCGCACCTTGCCCGCGAGGAGGTCGTCGGCGAGACCTGCGCAGTCGTCGAGCGTCGCGGTCGTCGTGACGGGCTTCAGGACGGCGGGGTCGAGGTCCTGAGCCAGGCGACGCCAGGCTTCGCGGCGTTCGTCGGCGGGGCACATGACGCTGTCAACGCCCGCGAGGGTCACGCCGCGCAGGATGAACGGTGCGACGCTGGCCGGGAAGTCCATACCGCCTGCAAGTCCGCACGCGGCGACGGCGCCGCGGTACTTGATGCCCGCGCATACGTTGGCCAGCACCTGGCCGCCGACCACGTCGATGGCGCCCGCCCACTGTTCCTTCGCGAGCGGCTTGCCGGGCTCGGTGAAGTCGGCGCGCGGAAGGATGCGTGCGGCGCCGAGTCCGGTCAGGTAGTCGGCTTCCTCGGGTCGGCCGGTCACGGCCGCGACCTGGTAGCCGAGGTTGGCGAGGATCGCGACGGCGATGCTGCCGACGCCGCCTGCAGCGCCGGTGACGAGCACCTCGCCCGACTCCGGTGTGACGCCGTGGCGTTCGAGCGCCATGACACACAGCATCGACGTGTATCCGGCGGTGCCGATGCTCATCGCCTGCTCGAAGGTGAACGCCGACTCGAGCGGGATCAGCCAGTCGCCGTTCAGTCGCGCGTACTCCGCGAGGCCGCCCCAATGCTTCTCGCCGACGCCCCACCCGTTGAGGACGACGCGGTCGCCGGGTGCGAACGCCGGATTCGACGACTCGTCGACGGTGCCGGCGAGATCGATGCCCGGAACCATGGGGAACGATCGGACGACGGGACTGGCGCCGGTGATCGCGAGCGCGTCCTTGTAGTTCAGTGTCGACGCAGCCACGCGGACCGTCACATCGCCGTCGGGCAGCTGATCGGGCGAGATGTTCGCTACCTGGACGGACTGCTTCTTCTCATCGTCGCGGTCGATGATCAGGGCGCGGAACTCGTCTTTCATGGCTGCCTTTCGTCGGTTGATGACAGCTTGTCACAGGAGTGTCGTAGACGGGGTGTGACGAATTCGCGTGCTGCGCAAGGCTGGTCCGCCAAGGAACGGGCTCGTCGAGAGGTTGATCAAGCCTTCAAGAATTCAGTCGCCATCGGACTCGCCTCGTCACGGCACTCGTCGAAGTAGCCGTGACGTGCGCCGTCGAAGACGTGGGCGCGAGCATCGGGGATCCGATCGGCGAGGAGCTGGGCGTTGACGACGGGCGCGAACTGGTCGTCGGAGCCGTGCAGGACGAGGGTCGGAGCGATGATCTCGGTGAGGCGATCCCATGCGTCGTGCTTGTTGCTGGCGGCGAGATGGCCGTGACGGGCCCGCGCGCTCATTCGTGCGTCGCCGAGAGTCTTGTACGGTCCGGGATGCTCGGCGCGCCACGAGGGCGTGTACATCATCTCTTCGAGCGCCGCCTCGCGGTCAGGGCCTGCGAGGACCTTCCGGACGTCGTCGCTGCGTTCCACGGCGTGCTCGCCGCCCGGCGTCGTGCAGCCGAGGACGAGTCGCTGGACTCGGTCGGGTGCAGAGATCGCGACCCACTGCGCGGTGCGGCCGCCCATCGATGTGCCGTACACGTGGAAGTTCTCAATGGCGAGCGAATCCATCACTGCGAGAGCGTCTTCGGCGAACAGCGGTGTGCTGTAGGAATCCGACTCGTCGCTGTCGCCAGTGCCGCGGTAGTCGAAGGTGACGGTCGTGAACTCGGCGGCGAAGTCGTTGCGAGTCCGATCCCACCACCGGTGGTCGTTCGCTTGGCCCGGCAGGAGAAGCAGTGCCGGTCCGTGTCCGCGCAATTGAACGGACAGCCGGGTGCGATCGGCGGTGACGGTGGTCTGGCTGTACTGAAACATCAAACCCTCCCCGCTGCTTGAGCGTTCCCCTGCTGATCGAGCGTTCCTCACGCCGATCGAGCGGAGTCGAGATCCATCGAGCGTCCCCTGCTGATCGAGCGTAGTCGAGATCCGCCGTGCGCAAGAGGCCTCGACTCCGTTCGACCAACAGCGGAGAGAGGGAGAGGATGTCAGTAACTGCCGGCGAAGCCGAGCACCTTGTTCACGTACTCCATCGAGTTGTTGTAGCGCAGGATGGCTTCGGTGCGGTCGCCCGCCTTGCTCAGGTCGAGGCCCTCGTCGCACAGGTAGTGAGCGGTGGTGAGTGCGGCGTCGTAGATGTTCTGGGGGTCGGACTTGCCGTCCCCGTTGCCGTCGGCCTCGTAGTGCTTCCACGTCTCAGGGAGGAACTGCATGGGGCCGACTGCCCTGTCGTAGGAGGCGTCGTCGTCGAGCTGGCCGCCGTCGGTGTCGTTGACGACGCGGTTGCCCGACAGTGATCCGTTGAGCGTCGGGCCGTAGATCGGGTCGCGCAGGGTGCCGTGCTTGTCGGTGTCGCCGAGGTTCGCGTGGTGGGATTCGACGCGGCCGATCCCTGCGATCAGCTTCCAGTCGATGTTGCAGCGACGGTCGGTCTTGCCCATCATGTCTTCGGCAGCGTGGTAGGCGGCGAAGTTGACCTTCGGGACCTCGCCGGAGGAGACGGACTCAGGGACGGCGATGTCAGTGTCGACGAGAGCCTTCTGAGGTTCGGTCTTCGGTGTCTTGGTCGTCGACTTCGGTGCGGTCGACTTCTGAACCACGGGCTTCACGGCTGGCTTCGCGGGGGCAGCGTCGACCTGGCCGTGGGCGGCGACGTTGACCGGTGCGGGCCCGGCGTAATGATCGGTCGCGGTCGACGACGCACCCAGGAGGGAGCCGACCATCGGGATGAGACCGGCGGCGACGAGCACGGCGTTACGTGTCTGTTTTCGGTTCGGCGGCATGAAGAAGACCTATGTTTTGGGAGGGGATGGGCCTCCTCGAAGGCTGGCCGAGGCGGGCGGGAGGGGTGCCCGGGGGACCTTCGGCTCTCGAGGACTGCGGACGAACGTACCGGAAATCCAGCCCCAGTCGTTATCTTGCCGTTACCGATGTGGTGATCTTACCGTTATCTAAGGCGGAGTCGCGCAGGTCGTGGACGGATCCGAGTACTCCTGTGAGCCTCGCCACGGGAGGGGTGTGGCGGGCGGGTGCCGGTTGGTCCTACTGGGTCACTTGCCGATTCCCGACGTGAGGATCGCCGCGAGCTCACGGTAGGCGTCGGCGTCGTCGAGTCCGGTGGTGGTGCGGACGCCACGCTGCTGGATGCGCGCCATGACGGTGGCTGTCAGGTCGGCGGCGAACGCGGCGTGCACGGAGCGGAACTCGCCCGCGGCCACACCCTCGTCGATCAGTTCCTGAACACGTTCGGCCGCCATGCGGGTGTTGCGTTCGTAGACCTCGCGGGCAGGCGCGAATGCGTTGAGGTCGGTCATGAAGCGGTCGGAAGCCGGGGCGAGTGCGGCGCCGACGGCGTCGAGGTAGCCGACGATTCGCTTCCGCGCCCCGTCGACCGGTGCGATGCGGGCTTCCACTTCGTCGGTCGCGCGCCGGAAGAAGTGCACCGTCGCCGACCGCACGAGTTGCTCTTTGCTGTCGGCCAGGGTGTACAGCGTCGATTTTGAGCAGCGCAGACGCCCCGCCATCTCGTCGAGAGTGAACTGAACGAATCCTTCGGCGAGGAATAGGTCGACGATCGAATCGAAGAGTTCGAGTCGGCGTCGCGTCGCGAATTCGGACGGAAGCGGAGTTCCCATGACCGTTGATAGTACTGGTCCATCCCTTGCAGTACTGCTCGCCGTACGATACTGATTGATGTACGTCAGTACTACTTCAAGTTCTAGGAGCGTCGTGTGCCAGTAGATCGCCTGTTGCCGAGCGACGAGGCCCGCGACCTCGTCGCGCTCACCGGCGAGATCGCCGACAAGGTGCTCGACCCGATCGTCGACGAGTACGAGAAGAACGAGCGCTATCCGGACCAGGCCTTCACCACGCTCGGCGACGCCGGGCTGCTCAGCCTGCCGTACCCGGAGGAGTGGGGAGGCGGTGGACAGTCGTACGAGGTCTACCTTCAGGTACTCGAGGAGATCGCGGCCCGCTGGGCCGCCGTGGGTGTTGCCGTCAGTGTTCACACGCTCGCCTGCCATCCGCTCATGGCGTTCGGCTCGCTAGAACAGCAGGAGCGTTGGCTGCCCGACATGCTCGGCGGCGGCACCGTCGGCGCCTACAGCCTGTCCGAGCCCGACGCAGGCTCGGATGCTGCGGCGGTGAAATGTGCCGCTCGACCCGTCGACGGCGGCTACCGCCTGACCGGGACCAAGAGTTGGATCACGCACGGCGGCGTCGCCGACTTCTACAACGTCTTCGCGCGAACCGGTCAGGGGTCGTCCGGGGTCTCCTGCTTCCTTATAGATAAGGAGACCGACGGCCTCATCTTCGGCAAACCAGAGGAGAAGATGGGACTCTCTGCGGTACCGACCGCGTCGGCACACTACGACGACGCGCACGTAGCGAGCGATCGTCGGATCGGGTCCGAAGGACAGGGATTGCAGATCGCGTTCAGCGCGTTGGACTCCGGACGTCTCGGTATCGCCGCCGTGGCGACCGGCATCGCGCAGGCCGCGTTAGACGAAGCAGTGGGATACGCGAACGAACGTCAGTCCTTCGGCAAGGCGATCATCGACCACCAGGGTCTCGGATTCCTGCTCGCCGACATGGCGGCTGCCGTCGACTCGGCGCGCGCGACGTATCTGGAAGCGGCACGTCGCCGCGACGCCGGGGTGCCGTACTCGCGCCAGGCTTCGGTTGCCAAGCTCATCGCCACCGACGTCGCGATGCGAGTGACCACTGATGCTGTACAGGTATTCGGCGGCAACGGCTACACGCGCGACTTTCGCGTCGAACGCTATATGCGCGAAGCCAAGATCACCCAGATCTTCGAGGGGACCAACCAGATTCAGCGCTTGGTCATCGCTCGCAGTCTCCGCGCGCGTCCCTGACCCTGATTGCACGACCGAAGCACTAGTACGACCGTAGAACCAGAGAAGAAGGGATCGTTCATCATGACGACCGCATCAGAATCCAGCCGTCCCCTTGAGGGGCGCACGCTCATCATGTCCGGCGGCAGCCGTGGAATCGGCGAGGCCATCGCAGTCAGCGCTGCGCGGGCCGGCGCCAACATCGCACTCATCGCGAAGACCGCCGAACCCAACCCGAACCTGCCGGGGACCATCTTCACCGCAGCGGCGGCCATCGAAGAAGCGGGCGGCCGAGCGCTGCCGATCGTCGGCGACATCCGCGAAGACGCTCAGGTGACCGACGCCGTCGCTCGCACCGTCGAGGAGTTCGGCGGCATTGACATCGTCGTGAACAACGCGAGCGCTCTCGACCTGTCTCACGCCGATTCGTTGAGCATGAAGAAGTACGACCTGATGCAGAACATCAACACGCGCGGCGCCTTCCTCCTGTCCAAGCTGTGCATCCCGCACCTGCGGAAGTCGCCGAACGCACACGTTCTCACGCTGTCGCCGCCGATCGACCTCGATTCGAAATGGTTCGCAGGCATCGGCACCGGCTACACCATCTCGAAGTTCTCGATGTCGCTCGTCACGATTGGTCTGGCCGCAGAGCTGATAGACGATGGGATCGCGGTGAACTCGCTGTGGCCGCGCACGACCATCGACACCGCTGCCGTCCGCAACATCCTCGGCGCGGAGTTGGTGTCGAAGAGCCGTACGCCGCAGATCGTCGCCGATGCGGCGATGGCGATCCTGACCCAGCCCGCGAGCGCCGCGACCGGCCGCTGCTTCATCGACGATGAGGTGCTCGTCGCGAACGGCACGGACGACCTGTCGCCGTATCGCGTCGCTCCGGGCACGTCGGACGACCTTGAACTAGACTTCTGGATGGACTCGCTGGGCTGAGGCCAGACCAGATCTAAGCGTTGAATCCGTCGGCATCAGGGGGTCTGATTCTCAGGAGTCCCGCTTCTCATTCCCGCCGAGTCGGTGTCTGACGTCGAGCCGGTCGGCGAAGAGTCGCCGCTGCACCACCCACCCGGTCACTGCGACTCCTATCCACGCTGCGGTGCCGCCTATCTCGCCGGCAGTGGTGTCGGCGGATCGGAGCCAGTCGAGAGCGTCGAACGCTCGGCCGAGGCCGTGAAGGATCATCGCTGCGCCTCCGATGGAGGTGAGCCATATGAGTGCCCGCGCCTTGTACTTCTCGGCGGCGAACGCCGCGGCGGCGGCGACCGCGACGATGATGATGCCGCTCGCCGCCCACGAGTTGTCTCCCGGTTGGACAAGGTCGGCGATCCGGGCTCCGGTGACAGCGCCTGCGAGTCCGCCGATCAAGTAGGACGCGAAGCTGAACACAAGGGACACGACCACCCATGCTGTGACCGCACCGATCAGTCCGAACAGGATGAGCGTGAGAGCCGATGGGTTGAACAGCGCGGCGATCAGCCAGCCAAGTCCGAAACCGGACGCGAGCACTCCCAGGTGTACGGAGCGGACGCCGTAGAAGCACAGCAGCGCTCCAACAGCGACAATGACGAATCCATTGGCGTCAAGCATCGGTTGGCCTCTCAGGTGGTACCGAGTCGGCGATGAAGATGTTCATCCATCGCGTCGCTGGGTCGATATCGATGAGCAGGGCTTTGACGAAGATCGTCAGCGGAACGGCGAGGATCGCGCCGAGTGGGCCGAGTATCCATGCCCACACCACCAGTGACAGGAACGTGACGGTGGTAGACAGACCGACGGCGTCACCGACGAACTTCGGTTGGACGAACGACTGGAGCACCACGTTGATCACGCTGTAGATGACGATCACCAGCAGCATGGTGCCCGGCCCGCCCTCAAGAAGGCCGAGAATTGCAGGCGGCACCACGCCGAGCACGAAACCGATGTTCGGAATGTAGTTCGTGATGAACGATAGGAGTCCCCAGAGGATCGGGAGAGGAATGCCTATCGCCCACAGCACGCCCGAGTCGAGCACGGCGACGATGAAACCGAACACGGTGGTCACTAGGAGGTATCGACGGGTTCCGACGGCAAACCCAATCAGGGCCTCGGCGATGTTCGGACGCACTCGCCGGAGCGTCGTGGTTCGTTCGCCCATGCCCAGGGAGTCGACGACCAGAAACAGTGCGACGGAGATGATCAGGACAAGTGTTGATGTCAGGGACACCGCCGACGACAGCACCGAACCCGCGGCATTGATGAGCGTGTGTGAATCGATGTTTCCGAGGACAGAGTCGGCTGCGCCGTGATCGACTCCGTGGTCGTGGAGGAATGCCTTCACGTTGCCGACCAAATCGTCCAACCGATCGGTGTAGCTCGGAATGATGGTGGTGAGACGTCCGAGGGAGAAGACGATGGACACGAAGACGAGGGCGAGCGTCCCATACAGCGCTACGAGGACGACGACCGCTGAGAGCCATGTGGGCCAGCCGTGTTTGCGCAGGTAGACGCCTGCCGGATGGACGGCGACGACCAGGATCAACGCGAGGAAGACGGGGCCGACGATACCCGCAGTCATCTTGATGCCTGCAGTCGTCACGGTGAGCGAGGCCAGTGCGGCCAGCACCGCGAGCCCGCGTGGGACGGCCCATGCGGGCGAGCTGCCGGGCGAGGACGTAGCGGCCATGGATCCGAGTATGTGTCGGTGGCGAGGAACTTCGGTTCGCCTCTCGCCCGATGCGGGTGACGCGCGTCCGGCCGGTCGGGTTCGGCTGCCACGATGGGATGCAGGGTCGACCGACTACTTCACGGGGAGGAATTATGGGTTTCGAATCATTAGCCGGAGCGGGAGGGCTCGGACCGGTCGAGATCAATGTCATCATGCTGGGCGGATCACAGATCTCCACAATCGTCTTTCACGCACTGACCGAGCAACTCGATGCGGGTGTTGTTCGGTTGCTCGATGCGGTGGTGGTCACCAAGACCACGAGTGGGTCGGTGACCGTCGACGAGGTGGACCGCGCTGAATTCGCGCTCGCTGACGCGGCTCTCGCTACGCCCGGGTTGATCGGTGACGACGACGTGGCTGACCTCCTGGCCGGCATTCCTGACGGGGAGGCCGCCGCGATAGTCGCGTTTGAGCTCGTCTGGGCGCGAGAGCTCGCCGCTGCACTGAATGAGGACGGATCCTCGGTGATCGCCGTGGAGCGGATCCCGGCGCACGTCGTGAATGCAGTCGCCGAGATGGCCGCAGCCGAATGAGAATGTCGGATCAAACAGGAGCCGAGTGAGGAGTCGATTATGTTACGACGAGGGGGCCGCCCAGGTCTGATCGGACTGGCTGCCCGTACTGCGGTGGTGGCGGGGACCGCGAACGCGGTTTCTAGTAGGCAGGCTCGTTGGGGAGCGGAGAGATCCGCGCAGACCTACGCGCCGATGCCGGAACAGAGTTATGCGCCGCCGCGGGGCGCGGCGCCGACTGCAGATCTGACCAGCGAGTTGGGGCGACTTGCCGATCTGCGCTCGCAAGGCCTGCTCACCGACGACGAGTTCGCTGCGGCAAAGGCCAAGCTACTCGGTTGACGGCGAGTCGCCGGGAACGCCGTCGAATGCGGATCATCCGCTTCGGCGGCGTTCTTCTATGGCGTCGAGAGCGTCGAAGACCGAGTCGCCGAGGCGGTTGCGTCGCCGGAAGATGTTGTCGGCGCCGATCGTCGCGTACAGGCCCGTCGCCACGAGTTGGGCGGCTAGGTCCTCGTCGACACCGCTGACCATGAGCGTGGCATTGGCCCTGGCAAGTTCGCGTGCGTAGTCGCCGAGCATCGTGAGGAAGGTGACGCCCAGTTCGTCTGTGCCGCGGAGCCGGATCACGACGACGGCGTCGTCAGCCAGGGGCTCCGGTGTCGGCAGCTGCGCACGGAATGCCTGCGCGGAGGCGAAGAACAGGGTTCCGTACGGTGCGAGTACGAGCGTGTCACCGGCGACGAGTTCAGCAGGGGGCATGCTCTCACTGGGGCGCGATTCGGGCGTCTCGAAGGTCCACCGAACGATCCGGACCCGATTGGACTGCTGCACGACGTGCAGGATGATCGCCAGGCCCACACCCGACAGCACCGCGTACTGGAGTGGAATCGTCAAGGTTAATGCGAATGTCACTGAGAACACGGAGACTTGCACTCGCCCCGCCTGCCAGACCATCCGGAACTGGTGTGGTTTCAATGTCCGGACGCCCACGAGGATTAGCAGACCGGCCAGCGCGGGCATGGCGACGGACTCGATGAGTGGACCGCACACGAGGACTGTCGTGACCATGACTGCTCCGGCGACAGGACCGGCGAGTGCACTTCGTGCGCCCGCCGAACGTGACAGCGACGTGGCCGACATCGATCCGCCGACCGGCATCCCGCGGAGAAGTCCGGAGGCGATGTTGGCGAGCCCCTGCCCACGGAAGTCCGCCGACGCGTCGGGGTAACGACCGTTGGGATTCGGGATGGATCCAGAGACGGCCGCACCCTGGACGAGTCCGACGAGCGCTAACGACACGGCAGGGACGATCAGGGCCGGCACTGCCGACAACGACGGCGCGACGAGCGTCGGAAGAGTGCGTCCGACGTCGACAGAGTCGCCGAGCGTTGCGACGGAGTCTGCGGGAAATGCCGCGGCGAGAACCGAGCCAGCGATCACGGAGAGGACGAGGCCGAGCGGGCCGACGCCGAGAGCCTCGAACGCGAACACCAACGCGATGGTCGCCGAGCCAACGGCGACCGTCGCCCAATTGAAGTGCGTGACGTGTGCAGCTGTGTCGAGAGCCCGCGTCACCCGATTCCCGCCCACGCCGGCGAAACCGGTGAAGTTGGTGAGCTGACCGAGAACGATGTTGATCGCCACGCCGTTGACGAAGCCGTACAGGACTGCCGACGGTATGAATCGGACTAGGCTGCCGAGACGGGCGACGCCGAGGCCGAGCATCACCACGCCGGTCAGTACCGTCAACGTGGCGATGACGGTCGCAGACTGGGGGCCTCGGGCAGACGGGACGTCGCTGACGATCACCGACATCGCCCCGGTCGCCTGAACTGTCATGAACACTGAGCCGGTCGTCAGTGCTCCGGTGACAGTGCCGACCAGGTACGCGTTGAGTCCCAAGAGCGGGTTCACGCCGGCGAGGACACCCGCAGCCAGCCCATCGGGCACGCTCTCGACGCCGAGCACGACACCGGCCTTGACGTCGGAGGCTACTGTTCGGCGGGTGCCGAATCGACGAAGGTATTTGCGTGCCGGCTCCTTCGCCGACGCCCACCTCATCCGCCGCCGCCTGTGATCGCACGAGTCAGTTGAAGGAAGCCGACTACGGTCAGCATGCATGTCCTGATGAACCCGTTGTTTCGGAGCACCCATCGCCGCATGCGAGCGATGATCACGTCAGGCGCACGCCGCCCTGCGGCTACGACGGCGACGGGTAACGCGAGAGGTACGCAGACGGCGACGACGAAGCCCAGACCGAGCCAGAAGAACTGACTGGACGAGACGTCGGCGTTGAGTAGGTCGATGGCTGTCGCGGCCACCAAAGACACGTTGGTTGGGTTGAAGAGGAACACACCGAGTCCGACGACGAATGATCGTCCGATGCCGTAGTCCCTCGAGGATTTGACGAGGCCGGGCAATTGCGGTGTGGCGGCTGCGAACTCGTCGAAAGTCTGGGCCGCGGCGACCTTCGTCAACGTCGATTGCGCCTGCCGGTACGACCACACAGCGCCCAGGAAGCACAACGCCGCGATTGTCGCGTGCAACGAACGCGCGAGGGCTGAGTCCGGGCGAGTCTCGGATACGCCGATGACCCCGAACAGTGCAAGCCACGAGGCGAGCGACCCTGCGGTGGCTACCGCCCAGCCGAGAAGATAGCTCGCGTTCACAAGTAGCGGTCGCGACGACTGCAGCATTCCGAGCACTGCTAGGAACGCGATCGGGCTCGCCATGACACTCACGGTGATTGGCAGCATCCGCCACAAGACGTCGAGCATTGCCCTATCGTCGACCGGTCACGGTATGGAGGTGCGGAAGCCTCATCCTCTGAGGATGATGGCGCTGGTCAACGGGTGAAACGTACCGCTTCGCGCCGTGAGCGGACATCTAGCTTGCGGTAGATGGCGCGCTGATGGGTCTTCACAGTGTTGATCGACACGCCGAGGTGCTCTGCGATCTCCTGCATGGTGCGAGTCGTACGCAGTTGAGCGAAGACGTCGGATTCGCGTTCTGACAGGATGTCGAGAATACCTGTTCGCGTCGGCGGTGCCAGGCATGCCGCGAGGAAGTCTTCGTGTCGCGTGCCCCACGCGAGGTGGCCGGTCAACATCTGACGCAGGTCGACGCCGTCGCCGGCGAAGAGCCTGCGGAGGTCTTCGCCCGCAGCGACGTCGAGTGCATGCTCGAGTAGATCGTGGGCCCGGGTGGGCGTTCCGTCGTGAACCGCGACTTGAGCGTCGGTGAGTAGCGTTGCCACCCGGACATACGAGATGTCCTGGTACCGGGTGAGGCGATGCAGCATGTGGGCGGCGCGGCGGTGTTGTCGTGCGCGCCCTGCTATCCCGGCGAGTACGACGGTGACCATCGGAGTGTTGTCGGTGTGCTCATACATCGAGACGATGCGCATCGCGCGGGAGTGATTGCCAGCAGCTTCGTTCAATACGGCGAGGGAAGCGTGACGGAAGGCGGACCAGGAGACGCCTTGGTCCACCCGACTCGGCATGCTGGAGAGTTCGTCGAGTGCCAGACGGCACCGGTCGGAGTCCCGGCTCGCCGCAGCGGCGAGGGCGAGCGTCATCCGTGCGGCGGCGCCGAAGAGCAGGGGCGAGTCGGCGGACCGAATGAGGCTGACCGATTCAATCATCGCGCTCTCGAGATCATTTTGCCAATAAGCGAGGAAGCCGGAGGCGAACAGAGCGCCACCTCCCGCGTACGCCGCCCACATGTCGTTGGAGAGGTCAGCGCTTGTCGATTCGATGACCTCTCGTGCATTCTGAAAGCGTCCGGCCCACGCGTGGCTGAACGCGAGATGGTTCCGGCTGTGATGTGCCAAGCCTAGAGCGCCTATGGCTTTCGCTTCGACGACCGCGGCGTCGAGGAACTCGACGGTGCGGCCAGGCGATCGGCGCAGGCGCATCTCGGTCCAGCCCAGAAGATAGAGCAGGTGCGCACGGTCTCTCGCCGTGGTGATCTCTGCCTCGAACCGGTGTCGCACAACGTCGCAGGCCTTCCCGAGTTCGTCGCGGTCGTCGATGAGGAACAGGTGTGCCTGTTCGAGAATGCCGGTGTAATCGGTGCCACTACCCGGCGGAGTGACGAAGTCTCGCGCGTGAGAGACCGCTCGGGCGTACAACATCGCGGCGTATGCCGACTCGCCGGTTGACCGATGTATGCATGCCCTCACCAGTAAGACGCGTGGATCGTCATCCCAGGGCGCGGGCAGTCCGGCACAGAACCGGTCGACGACCCCGGCATCGGGTCCGATCAACGCACCGACCCACCGGCTGAGTACGACGCGGACGGCGTCCTCCGGCTGGTCCACGGCGAGCCAGTACTCGGCCGCCTCCAGCGGTCTGTCCGCTTCGACGAACGAGGCGGTGGCACACATCGAAGCGTGTGCCGTCTCAGGTCGAGATTCGGTAAGGATGTCCCGGCAGTGTCGAGCGAACAGTGAATGCCACCGGTATACGGAACCCTTCGATGACTCGTACCGGTCGATGAACAGACCCGACGCGACGCATCGGTCCAGAAGGATCTCGCTGTCTGTGCGGCCAGTGACCTCGTTCGCGAGTGCGGGGGTGATAGCTCGGCAGCCGGAGGTCAGGAGTGCGAACTCGGCGAGGTCGGTGGGGAGTGAGGGCAGAACATAGTCCTTGACGTACGAATGGAAGACGCTGTGGTCAGCATCGGTACCCGGGTTCACCCCCGTCATTACGAGAACGCGGACGGCGATCGGCCAACCGTGTGTCGCGTCCCAGACGAAGTCCGGGGACAGTGCCGAGCCGTTGTCCTCGACGAGACGCACGACTTCGTCGATGTCGAAAGCGAGGTCGGCGGCACGAATGACTGCGCGAGGATTGGTCAGTGCGAACCGGCTCAACGCGAGCTCGGTGTAGGTAGTACCGATGATGATGACTCGCAGGTTCCCGTATCCGCCGTCGATCAGCGCCCCGAGCAGTCCCGTCGCCAGCGCATCCTTCGCCCGGTGCGCGTCGTCGATCACGAGGTACACGGGGTCGGTGATGCCGGTGAAGGCGTCGGTGATGTTGTCGAGGGCGGCCAGTGACGCACCGCTGAACGAATCGGCGCGGCGCAGCGATTCGTGACCGTCGGGGGACAGGTGACCGACTAGCGACAAGAGGGCGCGCAACACGACCTTATGGATGCGGTCGGCGTCAGTGTCGAGGCGGCTCAGGGTGACCCATGCGACCTGATCGCGTCGGGTTGCGGCCCATTCCGCAACCGACGACGTCTTGCCATAGCCACTCGGTGCAACGACGAGGGCCGTGTGCGACTGGGTGATCCGCTCGTCGATGCAGCTCGTGAGTCGCGCGCGGCGAAGGTGGCCCGGCTGTTGGAGCGGCGGGTGGAATTGGAGGGAGGAAGACCATCCGCGAAAGTCGGTCATAAGGGAGGACCCTACGTGGTTCAGTGCCGTCCTCGTGGGTCGTCGTCGAGACCGACGGTCGGTGAATTCGGCTCACCCGCAAAGAATGAGGTCATCTGTGCAGTGGTCCGGCGCACGGAAGCATTCGTGGCACGGGTTCGCACGACTCAGTGCGGACTCGGGTGCGTGACCACCACCATCGAGGAGGAACCGATGCCACAGCCAGACGCCAGTGAGTTCGTCGCCGCCGTCCACCGTCGAGCGGCCGAATCACTTCCATTCGACGACACCCGCGATTTCGATGACGCTGCCCGCGGCTTCATTGCGAAGCTCGAACCCGGAGTCGTCCGTGACGATGACGGCACGGTCGTCTGGGACAACGACGTATTCGAATTCTTGGATTCCGAACTCGAACCTGGCACTGTGCATCCGAGCTTGTGGCGCCAATCGCGATTGACGAGCATTCAAGGGCTCTTCGAAGTGGTAGCGGGAATCTATCAGGTGCGCGGGCTCGATCTCTCGAACCTGTCGATCATCGAAGGCGACGAGGGGGTCGTCGTCATCGACACGCTGACCTCTCGTGAGACGGCGGCTGCAGCGATGAGGCTGTACCGCGAGCATCGTGGAGACCGGCCAGTCAAAGCGATCATCCACACCCACTGTCACATCGATCACTTCGGTGGCGTCCTCGGCGTCACCGACGCCGAATCCGTCGCCCGTGGTGACGTCGAGGTGATTGCGCCAGAGGGATTCGTTGAGCACGCGATCGCTGAGAACGTGTACGCGGGCACCGCGATGGGCCGGCGTGCCGGGTACATGTACGGCGCAGCCCTTGCTCATGGCCCGTCCGGGCACGTCGGGGCAGGCCTCGGCCAGGCTCCTTCGACGGGGGCCGCAGGCATAGTGGTGCCGACCATCGACATCCATACCACCGGCGAGACCCTGACGATCGACGGTGTGGAGATGGAGTTTCAAATGGCGCCGGGTACGGAGGCCCCCGCCGAGATGCACGTCTATCTTCCGCAGTACCGCGCACTGTGCATTGCGGAGAACGCGACTCATACCCTGCATAACCTGCTCACCCTGCGGGGCGCTGTCGTCCGTGACCCGCACGGATGGTCGGGGTACCTGAATGAGGCGATCGACGTCTTCGGAGACCGCACTGAAGTCATGTTCTCACCGCACCATTGGCCGACGTGGGGGGCCGATCGCATCGTGGAGATGCTCACGCTCCAGCGTGATCTTTACGGCTACCTTCATGATCAGACGCTGCGCATGATTAACCAGGGTTTACAGGGCGCTGAGATCGCTGAATCGATCCAGTTGCCTCCAGCATTGGAGAATGCGTGGCATGCGCGGGGCTACTATGGTTCGGTCAGCCATAATGTCAAGGCGATCTACCAGCGGTATATCGGGTGGTTCGACGGCAATCCGGCGCGATTGTGGCCGCACCCGCCCGAAGCATTGTCGGCCCGCTACGTCGACGCCATCGGCGGTGTCGACCGGACCGTCGACGCGGCGCGGGTCGCCTACGAATCCGGCGATTATCGCTGGGCAGCGACCCTTCTCGACCATGTCGTCTTCACCGATCCCGAACACGTCGAGGGGCGTTCGCTGTATGCCGACACCCTCGACCAACTTGCGTACACGGTGGAGAACGGTACGTGGCGCAACTTTTATCTGTCCGGTGCAACCGAACTACGGGGAGCGAATTTCGGGACTCCGACCAACCCGAGCGCACCGGAGATCCTCGCGCAACTTTCGCCGGCGCAGCTCTTCGACTCGATCGCCATATCGATCAACGGGCCGAAAGCGTGGAATGAGCGCGTAACGCTCGATGTGACGTTCACTGATCTCGATCAGACACATCGCTTGGTTCTCAGCAACGGGGTCCTGGTCCACCGTCTGAGGCTGGACAAGGACGGAGATGCCGACGCGATTGTATCGGCCACCAAGCCGCGACTGTTGGCTCTGCTCGGAGGCGATGAGACGTCGCCGGGTATCGAGATAGTCGGCGATCCAGAAGCGTTGAGCCGACTGACTGGTGTCGTCGACGACGCCGACCCGGCGTTCGACATCATCGTGCCGTAGGACCGAGGGAGGTGCGGCACGTGTCAACCCGGCGCCTGACCGGCACACTGCGCGGATACCGTGTGGTCCCAGGACTGAACAAACAGAATGTCGCACGCGAAGCGATGGCCGGGATCACCCTTGTCACGATCGCGATTCCGCTCAATATCGGATACGCACAGATCGCCGGGCTGCCTCCGATCGCCGGCCTGTACGCCCTGATCATCCCGACGATCCTGTACGCGATCGTGATCTCGTCACGGCAGCTCGTCGCCTCGCCGGACGCCGCGGCGGCAGCGCTGGTGGCGTCGTCCATCGGCGGGCTGGCGGTGGCCGGAACCGATGACTATGCGGCGTTGGCGATGGCGCAGGCGATCATCTGCGGCCTGGTTCTACTGCTGATGTCGGTATTCCGTCTCGGCTTTCTCGCCAACTTCCTGTCCGAGCCGATCTTGACGGGCTTCGTCGGTGGCCTGGCCTTGGACATCCTGGTGTCGCAGACCGCGAAGATGCTCGGCGTGCACCTCGATTCAGGCGAGGAGTTCGTCGGCAAGCTCGTGGGACTGGTCACTGGGCTGCCCGACGCCAACGGATGGTCTGTCGTGATCGCTGCGGCGTCACTGGTCGTCCTCCTGTCCTGGCGGGTGCGGCTGCCACGCGTGCCGTGGGCGTTGATCGTGCTCGTCGGTGCGACTGTCGTCGTCGCCACAGTCCACCTGGACGAGCACGGGGTGTCCGTGCTGGGCGAGGTTCAGGGCGGGCCGCCGATCTTCACGTGGCCGTCCCTGAGTATCGCCCAATGGCTCGCGGTGGTGCCGTCCGCGATCGCATTGGCCATGGTCACCACCGTCGAGGGGTTGTTGGTGTCCCGGTCCTATGCGGAGAAACACGGTTACACGGTGTCCCCCGACCGCGACTTGGCGGCGTTCGGCGTCGGCAACGTCGCGGCGGGCTTCACCGGCTCATTCTCGGTCGGCTCCTCCACGTCACGTACCGCAGCGATGGACGATGCGGGATCGCGTACACAACTGCCGTCGTTCGTCCTCGCAGTCGCAACCTTCTTTCTGCTGCTGTTCGGAACCGGCTTGCTCACCAGTATTCCGTCGCCCGCCATCGGTGCGATCGTGGCCGTCGCAGTCGTCCCACTCTTAGGCATCGAGAAGTTCATCCGCATGTGGAGTCTGGACCGATTCGAGTTCTCGATCGCGGCCGTCTGTTTTGCGACGACGATCTTCGTCGGCTCGATCGCGGGGATCTTCGTCGCGTTCGTGCTTGCACTCGTGAACATCGCCCGTCGTGCATCGAATCCGGCGATCGATGTGCTGCACGCCGACGGGGCAGGTAGCGGCAGGCACAAGCGTCTCACTGCAGCGGACAAGACGGTCACCGCACCAGGACTGATCGTGCTGCGGCCTGCTGCGCCACTGTTCTTCGCCAACGCCGACGTCGTCGTCCAAGCAGCGAAGGACTCCGTATCGGCCGCTGAGACGCCAGTGAAGCATCTGGTGATCGATATGGAAGCGGTGACCGATGTCGATGTGACGGCGAGCGATGCACTGGAGCGATTGCGCACGTGGCTCGCCGACAACGACATCACGCTCGGGTTCAGTCGGCTCCGCGAGGCGATCACGCCCCGGCTACGGACGCTCGGAGTCCTCGGCGAGTCCGACCGAGTCTTCAGCACGAACAGGGAGGCCGCCGCGGAACTACGCATCGACGAATGACAGACGACACATATGAAGGGATAAGACATGACATCGACAGACAATCGGGACCCCAGTCCCGTCCGACAAGGCCTATCGGGAGTCACGACATTCGCGGCCGCCGTCCTACTGTTCGTGGCCGGACTTCTGGCCTTCCTCCAAGGGCTGTCCGCCGTCCTGAACGACGAACTCTTCGTCGTCGGGCCCGAATACACGTACGCGTTCGACACGACGACATGGGGATGGATACACCTAGTCGTCGGCATTCTGGGCATCCTCATCTCGATCGGCATGATGACAGGTGCGACCTGGGCGCGAGTGTCGGCGATCGTGATCGCCGGGATCTCCATCGTCGCCAATTTCCTGTGGCTGCCTTACTACCCGTGGTGGTCGATCCTGATCATCGCACTCGACGTGATCGTCATCTGGGCAGTCACGACGTGGCGGACGGACTAACGCTGTGGGAGCGGTCATCGGTGACCTGCTGCCTCTAGCGGTCGGGGTAGCAGTGTCGCCGGTGCCGGTCATCGCCGCCATCCTGATGCTGATGGGAGTTCATGCCCGAACCACGAGTCTGGGATTCGTGGCCGGGTGGGTCCTCGGAGTCGCAGTCGCGACGACCGTGTTCGTGTTCCTGGGGCAAGCGATGGACGGTGCAGCAGGGGGTCGCGGATGGATCAAGCTGGTACTCGGAGTCGCGCTGTTCGCCTTCGGCGTCCACCAGTGGAAGTCCCGATCAGGTGATGCGCCCGCACCGAAGTGGATGGGCGCGATCGACCAGATGGCTCCGCCCGCCGGCACAGGCATCGGTTTCGTGCTGGCCGCAGTCAACCCGAAGAACCTGATGCTGTGCGTCGCGGCCGGCATGACGATCGGCAGTGCGGGACTGGACGGTTCCGGGACCACCGTAGCCGTCATCGTATTCACAGTGCTCGCAAGTTCGACTGTGGCGGTGCCGGTGATCGCTTATCAGATCGCCGCCGACCGTCTTCGGACTCCGCTGGATTCGCTGAAGGGATGGCTGCAGAAGAACAACCAGACCGTGATGGCCGTACTGATCCTCGTCATCGGTGCAGTCCTCATCGGCAAAGGCATCGGCGGTGTGACCGCCTGAGAAGTGTGCTCACAGGCGTCTCGGTATAGCCGATCGATATTTGACCAGACGGCCTGATCATCGCCCGTCACGGGTGAATAGACCTGCTCGCACGATCGGCGAGCTTCACGATCGACACAGCGGACCGGTATCGGTCCCACCTGAACTGGAAGGAATCACCATGGCTGGAACTCTGACTGTCTGGAAATTCCCGACGCCTAGTGGCGCGGAGACGGCACTGACCACACTCAACGACCTGCAGAAGCAAGAGTTGATCACCGTGCACGACGCGGCGACGGTTTCATGGCCGGAGAACGCGAAGAAACCTAAGACGAAGCAGGCCAACAACCTCACGGCCGCGGGCGCGCTTGGGGGCACGTTCTGGGGGATGCTGTTCGGCCTCATCTTTCTGGTTCCACTGCTCGGCGCGGCCGTTGGTGCAGCGATGGGCGCTCTCACAGGGTCGCTCGGCGATGTTGGCATTGATGATGAGTTCATCACCTCGGTGCGCGACAAGGTGACGCAAGGGACCTCTGCGCTGTTCGTCCTGACCTCGGACGCGACACTCGACCGCGTCCACGAAGCGTTCGCAGGGCAGTCGCCGGAACTCATTTCGACCAACCTTTCGCACGAGCAGGAAGCAATGCTGCACGACGTGTTCGCCGATTGACGATCGTTGCGACGCGGTCCGTGATCGGGCTGCGTCGCAGTGTTCGTTCTCCGTCACTGCCGACAGATCACGGTTGGCTCGAGATTCGGCTGCCCATGACATGGACGAGTACGACGCGCGGATGCCACGGAACCAGTTCGTCGACAGATCGCTGCAAGTCAGCGAGGGGCGGAAGATCTGCGGGACCGAGAACGGTGACGGTTGCGGTGCTTCCCTGCAAGCTGACCTCGGCGACTTGCGCTCCGGTCGTGGCGTCCATCCAGCCGCGCGCCGCGTCGGCTATCTGTGCGGACCACAATGATGTCAACGAATTCACAGTCATCG
Organism: Gordonia zhenghanii; assembly: GCF_021738965.1. Lineage (GTDB taxonomy): Bacteria > Actinomycetota > Actinomycetes > Mycobacteriales > Mycobacteriaceae > Gordonia > Gordonia zhenghanii. The sequence goes on from NZ_JAKKOQ010000010.1 coordinate 61,914, forward strand.
GTATCGCGACCGCAACTAGTGCCGTCGCCACAATCGAGTACGCGCGCCAGCGACTGCCGAAGGCGGTGGCGTCCTTCTCCCGGTGGTAACCGGCGAGGGTCAATACGATCATGGCCGTGAGTATCAGTGCGACGACGTTCGAGACGAACAGGATGAACGCGCCGAAAGCGAGCCCCAGAGCGTCGGAACCGAGGCACACGCCGACGACTCCCAACGGGGGAACCAACGATATCGCGACGGCGACGCCCGGAAGGACGTCGCCGACGTCGCGCCGGGTGAGCGCGACCGATGCAACTACACCGGTCGCCAACGCTGCGGTCAAGTCCATTAGCTTCGGTGACGTCCGGCCAGTAACCTGGGAGTTAGTGAGTACGTCGGTGCCACTCGGCAGAAGCAACGCAAACGCGTACCCGAGTCCGATGACCACGATGACTCCCGCAGCGAGCAGTGCGACGCTCCGCAGAACAAGACGCGAGTCCCGGGAAACGAGCCCCAGGCCGATACCGAGAATCGGGATCGACAGCGGGGCGACGATCATCGCGCCGATCACCGTCGCTGTGGAATCGGACGCGACACCCGAGATCGCGATCACTGCGGCAAGGACCAGCATGATCCAGAACGCGGACTTCTTCGATGCGCAGTCGCCGACCGACAGGTCCAGGCGATCCCGGAGATCGGCTGTCGACCGTCGTTGATGATCGGGGACCAGAAGACTGCGTACGGCGGTCATCGGTGAACCTCGCGTCGTCGGGACGATCGCTCGTCGTTAACGGGTTGTGGTTTAGGTTGTGCCGTAATCCGGGATGATCGGCGGAAGAATTCACCCGCTGTGGGTGAAGCGCAGAACGCGGGTGCAGGCAACGTCGCAGACTTCATTAGAAAGACGTGAAGGGTCTGGAATGCGAGTCATTGTGTTAGGCGGAGACGGGTTCTGCGGGTGGCCGAGCAGCCTGCACCTGTCTGCCATCGGTCACGAGGTGACCATAGTCGACAACCTGGTCCACCGTCGGATTGACGTTGAACTAGGCGTGCAGTCGTTGACTCCGATCGCCGAGTTGCCCGAACGACTCGCCGCGTGGCACGAGAAGACAGGTAACACGATCGGGTTCGAGGAGATCGATGTCGCGGTCGAGTACGAGCGTCTCAAGTCGTTGATCGGTGTGGTCAGGCCGGACGTCATCGTGCATTTCGCAGAGCAGCGTGCCGCCCCGTATTCGATGAAGTCGTCCGCTCACAAGCGGTACACGGTCGACAACAATGTGAACGGGACTCACAATCTCCTGGCGGCGGTCACCGAGGCGGGAGTAGACGCTCACGTCGTCCACCTGGGGACGATGGGCGTGTACGGCTACGAGACGGTGCCGATGGACCTGCCGGAAGGCTATCTGACAGTCAGCTATCCAGATCGCAACGGTGACACGCACACCCGGGACATCCTGTATCCGACGCAGCCGGGCAGCGTCTATCACCTGACGAAGTCACTCGACCAGCTCTTGTTCCAGTTCTATGCGGGCAACGATGGCCTACGCATCACTGATTTGCATCAAGGCATCGTGTGGGGGACGCAGACCGCCGAGACCGCACTCGATCCGCGGCTGGTGAACCGCTTCGACTACGACGGCGACTATGGGACCGTCCTCAACCGCTTTCTCGTCGAAGCGGCCGTAGGTCTGCCGTTGACGGTGCACGGCAGCGGGGGCCAGACGCGTGCGTTCATCAACATCAACGACACCGTGCGCTGTATCCGGCTTGCCATCGAATCCGGTTGTGAGATCGACGGCTGCGTTCGCGTGATGAACCAGATCAGCGAGACTCATCGCGTGTCCGACCTCGCCGATATCGTCGCCGAGTTGACGGGGGCCGCTGTCAGCCGTGTGGAGAACCCTCGACGTGAGGCCGACGCGAACGATCTGTCGGTGCGTAACGACCACCTCGTCGGGCTCGGTCTTGATCCGATCGCGCTACGATCGGATCTCCTCGCCGCTGAGATCGACCTCGCGCGAGCACATTCGGACCGTGTTGATCCGGCGCGGGTGCCCGCTGAATCGTGTTGGAACCGAGAACGAGTCGAAGCCGTGGAGTCGGTGATTCCGTGACCGATGACGAGCAGTCCGATGACCACCAGCCCGAATATCACCGTAGTGAACGCGGGCGAACGGTGCCGCCGTTCGCATGGTGGGTGCTCGCCACGGCATGTGTCCTGCTCCTGGTGCTACTGGTAGCACGTCCTGATTGGTTCGGGCGGTCCGCGGACGACGACAGTCTTCATGTGGCAGCCGATCGGCACCTGCAGCGGACTCTGGACGGCATCGGATACTCAGATGGTCTGTGGCTGAGTGACGACACCTCGTCCGCGAACGTCGTTTTTCGCGTCCCCGTGGACGTCGGGCAGTCGCAGACACGCATACATCTACGCGGACGTGTGCAGGTCGCACAAGAATCGACGGCGTTCCTTGCCGTCATCGTCGACGGCGACCAGGTAGACCGCAGCGAACTGCCACGCGGCGACGCCGAACTCGACCGTATCGTCGACATCCCGGCCGGTGCGGTGGCCGACGGACAGGTACGCGTGCAGTTCCGTCTTGACGGCTCGCTGCACGACCAGATCTGCGCCACCGACCACTCGACGGGAGCCAACGTCCACATCGAGCCGGACACTCTCGTCGAAGCGGCACTCGACGAGACGGTCGGGACAGTGCGGGACGTCGTCGCGACGTGGGACGACGCCGTCGCTATTGTGCTGCCAGACAACGGGGACCCGTGGCGGACTGTGGCCGCACAGCTCGGCGTCGGCCTGACTCAAGCGGGCCACCACGTCACGTATGCGGATGCCCTGCCCGACGATCCGAGCAATGCCGTTGTGGTTGGTCCCGAAGGGCAGCTTGAGGGCCTCGGATGGGGTTCGTCATCGAATGACCAGGTCGCAGTAGGCACGATCGACGGTGTACCGGTCCTCGGTGTGCGGAGCACGTCCGCGGCTGACGCGACCCGGTTGATCACCGGCCCACTGTTGACCGCGGCAGACGGGTCAGGCAACCAACCGCGTCGGGTGCCTGCCGCGCGCCCGGTCGGGGCAGAAGTTGCATTGGGCGATCTCGGCACCGACTTCACGACGGCCACGGTCGTCGAGAACCACACGTGGCGTGTCTCGTATTCGCTCGCGGATCTTCCCGGCGGTCGGCTGCCGAGAGCAGTGCGCGCGGATTGGGAGCTGCCGGCGAGTCCGTCGGATCTGACGTGGATCGTGAATACCACGCTCAACGGTCGGCTCATCGACTCTCGGCAGCTCCGCGGAGGCGGCCCAACGCCGGTCATCGACCTGCCTGCACAACTGCAGCGGACCAGCAATACGGTGACCTTCACGGTGCAGCGAGACCGCGACCTCGGCGGCTGCGATGTCCGGCAGACGCCGTACTCGATGGCGCTCGACTCCGGATCGGCGCTGCTCCTCGGTGAGGATCGAGGAACCGGCCTTACCTCGCTTCCACAGACGTTGGCGACGGGGTTCACCGTGTACGTACCGCCGCAACAGGGCGTGGACACCGTCGCAGTCCTGAATGCGTCGGTTCCCGTGCTCGCCGAGTTCGTACCCGTAGACGGCGCACCCGACTACCGGTGGAATCGTGCGGCGGAGGATGGGAAGCCGTTCGTTCAGATCGGGACCAGCGCAACCGTGATGACTCCGGTGACGGTCTCGGACGGACGTCTGGAGTCTGGTCGGCCACCCCGGACCGACGTCACCGCGATCAACGACGGCGTCCTCGTCTCGAGTGGAACAGTGGGCGATGCGGTCGCGGGGTTGGTGATCCAACCGGTCGGTTCCGGCACGACGACAATGCTGCCGCCATTCGGCACCGAATCTGCGCAGGTCGTCACCCGACACGGGTCGATTGCATTCGGCGCCGACGGTTCTCCGGTCGAGAGTGTCTCACCGAGTCGGAGCGGTCCGGGATGAGTCGCCGTCCGGCGGACCCCCAGGAGTCGGCTGCGATCACCGACTACTTTCGATCGGTCGACAGCGCGCCAGCCGAGTATTCGGTCGACCGTCCTGCGGCCGGCACAAACGGTTTCCTGGTGCTGTTCGCTGCATTGTGCCTCGTCGCGATGTGTGCGAAGACCGTCGGTGAGCGGACGGGAATCGCCGACGGGCCGAACGACGTCGTGCTGTTCGCTGCAGACCGCGGCGATGCGGCGGTGCCGACTCGGCTGTTCATCGTCATCTTCTTCGTCACGTATGCGGCGTTTGCATACTCGAACGTATGGCGACGGATTGTCATCGGCAGTGCGCTGATCGCAAAGTTCGCCGTGTTCTGCCTGGTATTGGATGCGACCGCGTGGGCGCTGCACCACCTGGGGGTCGTATCCGCGTCGGTGTTCGGGCTCCAGATGATTTCCGGTCTTGTGGCTCTGACGATTCTGCCGCACACGATCATGCGGCAGGCGCAATTGCCAGCGGCGGGACGGCCGCCGCTGGCTCCACGGACGCCTCTGTCGGCGTACCTGGTTCTGTCGTTCGCTCTCGTGGTGGCGCTGGTGGGTGCGGCGGTTGCGCTGCAACTGTTCGGTACCGAGGTCGACGCGTTGCGTCAAGTCGCGATTCTTGGCGGAATCGGGCCGGGAGTCTTTCTGGTGCAACAGATCCTGGCATCGGTGACGGCCGCGTTCGGATGGCGCAGGCTACGCCGCATCGAAGGGGTCGTGTTCACGCCCAGGGTTGCAGTGCTCGTGCCCGCGCACAACGAGGCGCACGACATCGCAGACACGATCGCCTCGGTGGACCGCGCGGCGCAGACCTACGGTGGCGACATCCACCTCTATGTCGTCGACAACGCTTCGAGCGACGCCACCGGGCAGGTCGCCCAAGATGCGATTGCGGCATGCGTGTCCATCACCGGCGAGGTGATGGACTGTCCCCCGCCCGGTAAGGCGATCGCCTTGAACGCGGGCATATCCGCGATCACCGAGGAATTCGTCGTTCGGATCGACGCAGACACAGTCATCGGTCCGAACTGTCTTCAGCGCGCGATGCGGCACTTCGTCGACCCCCACGTCGGGTCGGTCGGCGGCTTGCCGCTGCCCTCAACCGAAGAGACGTGGATCGACAAGGTTCGCCTCGTCGAAGTCCTTCTGCGGCACGGGTTCTTTCAACTCTCTCTCGACGGGTACCAGGGGGTTCTGGGGGTGCCCGGTATGTTTGCCGTGTACCGTCGGAGCGCGTTGGCGCTGGTGGGTCCGATGGTCCAGGGTATGAACGGGGAGGACACCGACATCTGTCTTCGGCTCGACTCTGCGGGCTATCACACGGTCGCCGACCCGACCGCCGTCTACTACAGCGAGACGCCGCTCTCGTACGCTCATCTTCGTGAGCAGCGGACGCGCTGGTTCCGAAGTATCTACCACATCACCGCGCACAACCGCGCCACGTTGTTCGACCGCCGGTCGATGACCGGTACGTTCGTACTGCCGTTTCAACTCGTCAATGCGGCCCGTCGCGCCATGCTCGCTCCGTTGCTGTTGTTCGCGGTGATCGCGCAGACCGCGTTCCACATGACGTTTCTGCAGATGGCATGGCAGCCCGTGGTGGCGACCGTCCTCGGAATGCCGATGGTCGTTGCAGTATGCGTGTGTCTGGCCCTCGCGCCCCGGGCAGTCAAATATGTCCCGGCGTACCTCGGGTTTCGAGTGCTACGCAGCTATTTCACACTCGGCGCTGCGCTGTCATTGCGCTATCCGCCGGTTTACCCGAGAGACGAATGGGCGCGTGTCCGCTCGCGAATCAGTGAACACCCGTTCCGCACCCGTCGGATGAGTAGACCGTTGCCGACTGACTCTCCCGCACAAGTCTGATCGTCGAGACTGTTCTTCGCGCACAGTGTTTCAGATCACCGCCCCATCTACCATCGTGGTATGAATTCAAGTGCTGTAGTCACAGGCGCGGGGCGCGGAATCGGGCTGGCGATCGCTAGAGAGCTCTGCGCGCGGGGCAATCGAGTAGTGCTGACCGACGTGGACGGGGAGTCCGCCGAGCGTGCCGCGGCTGAGATCGGTGGTGGTGCGATCGGTCTGGAGCAGGACGTGCGTGAGATCGGTTCACATCGCCGTATCGCCAACGCCGCCGAGGAACTCGGTCCGCTGGCTCGGTGGGTCAACAATGCGGGAATACTGTTCGCGGGCGACGCGTGGACGCACAGTGATGAACAGGTGGCGGCACTGCTGGAGGTCAACACGCGCGGCGCCGTCGCCGGGTCGTCTGCTGCGATCGAAGCGATGGGGGCCCGAGGCGGTGCGATCTTGAACATCGCGTCGATCTCTGCGCTGACCCCGGTCCCTGGCCTGGCCTTGTACGCTGCGAGCAAAGCAGCGGTCTTGTCGTATACGACGTCGCTGCAGGGTGACCTCGACCACGCAGGCCTGCCGATTCGTGTCCATTCGCTCTGTCCTGACGTCGTGCGCACCGCCATGGTGACCGATAATGAGCGGGACCCGGGTGCCGTCATGCTGTTCTCCGGGCCGGCTCCGCTGTCCGCAGAGCGCGTCGCACGAATCGGTGTCGATCTCCTTGAGAGCCGACGACAGATCTTCCGTGTAGTGCCGCGTTGGCGTGGGTCTTTGGTGCGAATTGTCGACGCCGCACCGTCGGTAGGGCTGAGCGCGCTCGGCGTGATGCGTCGAATCGGCGAACGGCGTCAAGCGCGGTTCTGACCGCTGGACAACACTGATGGCCCGAGCCACCGGCACGCCAGCAGCGCAAACTCGAGGTTGAACCGGTCGTCGTCAACCGGGCGGCCGCGCACCGCGACAGCATTATCGATCCGATACTTCACGGTGTTGCGATGGATGTAGAGCTTCCGGCCGACCGCCTGAAAGCTGCCTCCTTCCGAGAGGAAGCACAACAGCGTCTCCCGGAGCACAGCGGCGGTCTTGTCGTCTGCAGCGAGATCGCCCAAAACTGAAGTGACCATCGACCGGGCGGCGGGCACGTCGCCGACCAGCAGTGAGGCCGCACGCACTCCGGGTTCGGCGAAGGTCGTCACATCGTCGGCGGAACTCGCAGCGAGGTTCGCGACTGCCTGCGCGCGTACCGCCTCCCAATGGGTTTCGCGGAACCCTGCCGCCGACGCGCGGGGGGTGCCAAGCGCAACTCGGACCCCCTTGTCTATGATCGCTTTGCTGCGGATCTCGGAGACATCGACGTCGCTCGCGGACGTCGCGCAAGGGATCCAGGCCCAACCGACGGAACCGTCTTGCGGCATGAACAGCGGCTGTCCTATGCCTCCGATACTGTCGGCGACCCTGCTTACCGCCGACTCAAGGCGCCGCAGGGCTGTCGTAGTGTTGCCGCCCGCATCGTCCCAGACGATTACACCGAGGTGACGTCCCGTCAGTCGATAGCCGAGCGCCGCTTCGGCGTCGGCGATGTCGACGTCAGCGTCATTGAGGAGCGTGGCCAGCATGGTCTCGCGTACCCGGTTCCGATTAGCGAGCCATCGTTCACGTTCAGCGTCGTACGCTTCGATCACCTGCTCGGCAACCCTCTCGACGTAACTGAAAGCGATGTCGTGCATCAACCGCATAGCGCCGTACGCCACCTTCGGGTCGCGTTCCTGACGTGGGATCTCGGTGAATGCCACGTCGAGGATTCGTCGCTGCCCGAATCGATAGGCGCGAGTCAGTGCCACGATCGAGGTCCCGCGCTGAGCCAGACGCTGCGCGTATGCGGTTGCCGCGGCCGGTGCGGTGACGTCAGTGACCTCCAATGAGTGCTGGGTAAGGTGAAGGAACGTCTCGACGTTGCTCTCGGTACTGGCTCGAAGCAGTTCGAGAATCATCGGATCGCCGCGCAGGTCCGGAATGGATTGGGCAAGCTCGAGATGCAACGCGGTTGCGGTCTCAGTGAGACGACCTCCGATCGTGCGTGCGACCTCGCGCACGCAGGCCGCTATCCGTTCGTGCAGATCGTCGTCGTTGGATCTGGTATTCAGCATTGACCTTGCCCCTCGAATCGGCTTAGCCGTCTCATCGCATTGTGCGCACAACTGTTGCACATACACTGTGCGCTCCGCACAGTGTCGTAGCTCACCGGACTTTCTAATGTTGGTGCTGATCATGTTTCGTCCGCAGCAGATAGGAAATCTCATGGTGCACAACCTTGCAGGAAAGACCGCCGTAGTCACTGGCGCAGCGAAGGGAATCGGGTTCGCAATCGCGCAGCGATTCTCCGACGTCGGAGCGAACGTCATTGTGGCCGACCTTGATGGCGAGGCGGCGACAGCGGCAGCGGGCCGTTTGCCGAACGCCATTGCGGTGACTTGTGACGTACGTGATGAGGAACAGGTGCAGGCGCTGGTAGACACCGCGGTCAACACCTACGGTGGCCTGCACGTTATGGTGCCGAACGCAGGCGTGGCGACGGTGTCGCCGATTACTGAACTGGACCTCGCCGGTTGGCGGAATGTGATGTCAGTGAACCTCGACGGCGTATTCCTATCGATCCGGTACGCGGCCCCCGCGATCGTCGCCGCTGGAGGAGGGACGATTGTCAGCCTGGGATCGATCACGGCGCTCGCCGGAACGCCTCTGATCGGCGCATACGCCGCGTCGAAAGCGGCCGTCGTCAACCTGACGAAGACGGCTGCTGTGGAGCTTCGCGACCACGGCGTGCGGGTGAACGCCGTCGTTCCAGGTTTCGTCGAGACCGAGCTGGTGACCTCGCAGGTGCAGGTGTTCGAACAGGCACTGGGTCTGCCGGGCGGAGGTTTCCGCGGCCTGATCGAACAGAAGCAAGGGCGGTTCGGCACAGTCAGTGAGGTTGCTGACGCAGTCATGTTCCTGGCGGGCGACGAGTCGACGTTCTGCAGCGGCAGCAGTCTCGTCCTCGACGGCGGCCTCGACGCCGGTCTGTTCTGAGAGCGACGACCATGCCCACCGATTACCTTCCCTGGGAGCGCCCGGAAGCCTGGGGTGCGAGCAACTGCGTTCGCGACGACAACGAGGAACTCACCTACGACGAGTTCGCTGGCCGGGTGATCGCCGCCGCAGAGCATTTCACTGAGCTCGGTATCGGCCGCGGCAGCGTCGTCGCGATCATGCTGCCCAACCGCATCGAACTGTTGACGTCGATCGTCGCTGCATGGCGGCTCGGTGCGGCGGCGACGCCGATCAACCCGGTGTTCACCGACTCTGAGGCGAACTACCAGATCAACGACGCGGGCGCGGACCTCGTCATCGTCGCCGACGAGTCGTCGACGGTCGACGGGAAGCGGTTGCCGGTCGGCGACCTGCGGACGGCAGCCACCGGGACGCCCGCCGATCCGGCGGTCGACGAGGACGGGCTGGCGCTGTTGATCTACACGAGCGGCTCGACAGGACGACCGAAGGGCGTGCGCCTTACGCACCACAACGTGTCGTCGATGGCGTCGATGATGGACGCCGCGCTGCGGTTGACCACCGACGACCATTGCCTCCTCGTCCTCCCGCTCTTCCACGTCAACGCGATCTGTGTCAGCTTCCTGTCGACGATGCTCAGCGGCGGCCAGCTGTCGATCCTCAGTCGGTTCCACCCGGTCGAGTTCTTGAAGTCGATCGAACGACTCAAGCCCACCTACTTCTCTGCGGTGCCGACGATCTACGCGCATCTCCTCGCACTGCCGGACGAGGTCCAGGCCGACACGTCGTCGGTCCGCTTCGGCATCTGCGGTGCCGCGCCCGCCTCGACCGAACTGTTGGCCGGCTTCGAGGAGCGGTACGGATTCCCGCTGCTCGAAGCCTATGGACTCACCGAGTGCACGTGCGGTGCGACGTCCAACCCGATCGACGGCGTCCGCAAGCCGGGAACTGTCGGCATCGCTCTGCCCGGTCAGACGGTCGGCATCATGGGGCCGGACGGCACGCTGCTGCCTGCCGGTGAGCGCGGCGAAGTGGTGCTGCGCGGCGACAACGTGATGCAGGGCTACCTCGACCGGCCGGATGCGACCGCAGAGACGTTGGCGGACGGTTGGCTGCACACGGGCGACGTCGGGATCCTCGACGAGGACGGCTACCTGAGCATCGTCGACCGCATCAAGGACATGATCATCCGGGGTGGCGAGAACATCTACCCCAAGGAGATCGAGACGGTCCTCGCGCACGATCCCGCCGTCATGGAAGTGGCCGTCGTCGGACGCGACCACCCGGTGTACGGCGAGGTGCCGGTCGCATTCGTGGCCCTGAATCCGGGACGGACGACGACTGTCGACGACCTCCGTGCGCTGTGCGCCCAGCACCTCACCAAGGTCAAGGTGCCCGTCGAGTTCCTCATCCTCGACTCCCTTCCCAAGAATCCTGTCGGCAAGCTCGACAAGCCGACCATGCGCACCCAGACCTCCGACTCCGCCAAAGAAGGTGACTGATCATGGGCTTCTTCGCTCCGGAACCCGAGCCGATGGCTCCCGACGAACTGATTGCGCTACCGGTACGCGAGCGGCTTCGCATCCTCAACACCGCGTGGGTCAAGGACGGTTTCAACACGCCCCGCATGCTCCACATGGTCTACATCGTGAAGATGCTCGGCCTCTACTTCGCACTCGGTCTCGCGATCACGGCGTGGACGTCGTCGACCGTTGAGTTCACCGACCCGATGAGCTGGTTCACCCAGATCGTGACCTACCAGAAGCTCGCCGTGTGGCTGATGTTCCTGGAGGTCGTCGGGCTCGCGGGTGCCTTCGGGCCCTTGTGCGGACACTTCGCACCGATGCTCGGCAACATCCGCTATTGGGTCAGGCCGGGCACCATTCGGATGGCGCCGTGGGGCAGGCGCCTGCCCGGCACCGGTGGCGACGAGCGGACCGTCGGTGACGTCCTCCTGTACCTCGTCGTCCTCGCGAGCCTGCTGTACCCGCTCATCGTCAGCGCCGTTCCCGTGACGGCGGTGCCCGACGGGACCGACCCCCAGGAGCTCATCCCCGCGTACACGTTCATCCCGATCCTGATCGCGATGCCGCTCATGGGGCTGCGCGACAAGGTGATCTTCCTGGCCGCCCGCTCCGAGCAGTACCTGCCGATCTTCCTGTGGTCGGCGATCCTAGGCGCAGTGGCACTCAGTGACGGGGCCACGTCCTCGGACTTCGTCAATCTGGTCATCGTCTTCAAGGTCATCATCGTCGTCGTGTGGGTCGGGGCAGGCGTCTCCAAGTTCGGTCAGCACTTCCTCATGGTGATTCCGCCGATGATCTCCAACAGTCCCGGTCAGCCGTACGCCGTCAAGAAGGCGCACTACCGTGACGCCCCGAACGACATCCGCCCGAGTCGTATTGCATGGTTCATGGCGCACGTCGCAGGCACAGCCGTCGAGATCGTCGTCCCGTTGGTGCTGCTGTTCGTCGCGAACTCCGTCGTCGCGTTGATCGCCGCGATCATCATCGTGGGGTTCCATCTCTTCATCACCTCGACGTTCCCCCTCGCGGTTCCGCTCGAATGGAACGTCTTCTTCGGATTCATCGCGATCGTGTTGTGGGGCGGAGTCAGCGGCGGGTTCGACGCCGCGACCTACAGCATCTGGCACTTCCAGAACGCCTGGATCCTGGTGCCGGTGTTCGCGCTGGCGCTGGTCGGCCCGGTCATCGGAAATCTGCGCCCCGACCTGATCTCGTTCCTGCCGTCGATGCGGCAGTACGCAGGCAACTGGGCGTCGGCGGTCTGGGCCATGCGTCCGGGAATCGAGGAGCGACTCAACGAACTGCCGCTCGTCGAGAACCAGGTGGACCAACTGCAGCGGATGGCGCTCACCCCGTACACCCGCGACGAAGCCGATGTCACCCAGCAGAAGGCGGTAGGCTGGCGCTCCATGCACAGCCAGGGTCGCGGCGTCCTGTCCGCGCTGTTCGAGCACCTCGACGACATCGAGGACCGCACGCTCCGGGAGGGTGAGTTCATGTGCAACACGATCGTCGGCTGGAACTTCGGCGACGGCCACATGCACGATGAGCGGCTCATCGCCTCGATCCAGAAGCGCCTCGATCTGAAGCCGGGTGACCTCGTCGTCGCCTACTGCGAATCGCAGGCCACCCCGTGGAAGTACGACACCCCTCAGCACTACCGCGTCATCGACGCTGCGCTGGGCGTCGTCGAACGCGGTACCTGGCAGGTCGCCGACTGCGTCAAGGAACAGCCTTGGCTGCCGAACGGTCCTATCCCGCTCGACGTGCGATGGACGGCTCCCGGATTCGTGCGGCGCTCCACGCTGACCAGCAGCGCCGACGGCACGGCGGTCCGATGACTGTCGCGGCTGTCGTCGGCAGCGGGCCCAACGGGCTCACTGCCGCTATCCGGCTGGCCCAGGCGGGGCTCGACGTGACGGTCGTCGAAGCGTCCGATCGTCCCGGCGGCGGCACCCTGACCAGTGAGTCGACGGTGCCGGGACTGCTGCACGACGACTGCTCGGCGTTCCATCCGACCGGTGTCGCGTCGCCGTTCTTCACCTCGCTCGACCTGCAACGCCACGGCCTGAACTGGTTGTGGCCCGAGGTCGACCTGGCGCATCCGCTCGACGACGGCCGCGCCGGGTTGGCCGGCCGCGACGCGAGCCTGACCGCTGATTCTCTCGGCGTGGATGCGCAGTCGTGGACGCGGATGTTCCGCGCCTCGGTCAGCAATTTCGACGACCTCGTTCAGGACGTCTTCGGCCCGGTGGTCCACGTGCCGCAGCATCCGGTGACGTTTGTCCGGTTCGGTGTCCGGACGTTGCCGCCCGCGAAGCTCACCGTGCGTCGATTCCGTGACGAGCCGGCGAAAGCACTGTTCATGGGGGTGGCGGCGCACGCCTTCGGGCGGCTCGACCTGCCGTTGAGTAGTTCCGTCGGGATGCTGTTGACGGCGTCCGCACACGCGGTGGGGTGGCCGGTGGCAGAAGGCGGGAGCGAAGCGATCGCCCGCGCCCTCGTCGCCGAACTCACCGAGCTCGGCGGCCGAGTGATCACGGGCGTGCCCGTGACGTCGATGGACCAGTTGCGCGACGTGGTCGGCGCCCGACCCGAGGTGACTGTGTTCGATACTGCGCCGAACGGCGCGGCGGACATCGCGGGCGACGCTCTGCCGCCACGCGTCCTGCGCGGACTGCGGTCGTTCAAGCGCGGGCCCGGATCGTTCAAGGTCGACTTCGCCATTGAGGGCGACATTCCGTGGCGCAACGCCGACTGTCGTCGGGCGGGGACGGTCCACGTCGGTGGGTCGGCGGCGCAGATCGCGGACGTCGAGGGGAAGACGGCCCGCGGCGAGATGCCCGACCAGCCGTTCGTCCTGCTCGGTCAGCAGTATCTCGCCGATCCCTCCCGGTCGGCGGGCGGCCCGGACGGCGTCAACCCGATCTACGCGTACGCGCACGTTCCGAACGGCTACACCGGCGATGCGACGGAGAAGGTCATCGCGCAGATCGAACGATTCGCACCGGGTTTCCGGGACCGGATCGTCGCGGTCTCGACACGCGGCACTCGGGAGCTGGAGGCGCACAACGCGAACTACGTTGGCGGCGACATCGGGACCGGAGCCAACACCATCAGCCAACTCGTGTTCCGTCCGCGGCCCGCGGTGAACCCGTACTCGCTCGGAGCACCAGGGATGTACCTGTGTTCGGCGGCGACGCCGCCTGCTGCTGGCGTGCACGGAATGGGCGGCTTCCGAGCCGCGGAGTCGGCGCTCGCGGCACTGCGCTGAGAGCCGCGGCCGTTCAGAAGGGGAGTAGCGACCGGACTCCGCGGACGGTGCGACGGAGGACTGCGCGGTAGACGCGTTCGAAGCGGAACGCGTCGACGTCCTCGGGGTCGATGAGGTCGTTGTCGGCGAGCGGTGAGTCCTCGTCTGCCGTGTTCTCCCGGGTGAACGGTTCGAGTGTCCGTCCGTCGCCGCGAAGCAAGTCGATCGCCTCGACCAGGGAGCGCCGTTCGGCGAGAGTCGCGTCGAACGCTGCGGCGTCCACACCGAGGTGCTCGGCGATCAGTCGGGTCCGAACCGCGGAGATCGCCGAGCGGACGGTGGCCGACTGGTCGTCGTTGTCGACCGCGTCGATCGTCACGTCGCATTCGCTGTCGAAGCCGAGCGATCGGTTGTTCAAGTTGGACGATCCGATTCGCAGGATTCGGTCATCGGCGATCAGCACTTTGGCGTGCACGTAGATCGACTCGTCTTCCGCGGTGACCGGGAAGAAGATACGGAACCGATCGTGGACGTCGGCGTCCCAGATGTCCCGCAACAGTCGGTAGCGGGCGCCGTCCATGGAGCGCCGTTCGATGTCGCCGTCGGCGTGGCGGGGGAGGACGACGACGATCTCGGGTCCGTCGTCCTCGTTGAGGCGGGTGATCAGGGCGCCGGCGATCTCACGCGAGGCCAGGTACTGGCTCTCGATGTACAGGGTGTCCTGGGCGCTGGCGATCGCCGCCAGATACAGACGGCGGATCTCGTCGACCTCGTCGCGGCCGTCGTATTCGGGCAGGGTGCGGGAGACGCCGACCGTCACGGTGGTCAACGTCGGTTCCAACTCGTCCGGCCAAACCGGCGCCGGGTCCGGCGTTATCGGGTCCAGACGCTTACCGGTCGCAGCCTCCCACCGGTCGTAGGCGATGGTGGCGATGGCCGTCGCGGCTTCGCCGTCGAGGGCGAGCGTCACGTCGTGCCACGGGCCGTACGGGTCGCCGGTCGGTGTCACTCGGTACTCGTTCGACGTCGCGTGGTCGGACGTGTCCCACCGTTCGACGGTCATGTCGATGCCGCCGCAGAAGGCGAGTTTGTCGTCGATCACCGCGATCTTCTGGTGATGCGCTGCGGCGATGGGGTGGGCGGCATCCACGCGGTAGTGGAGTCGGCGGCCGGAGATGGCGTCCTGGACCACTGGCGGCAGCATGCCCCGCGCGATCCCGGTCAGTGCCCCGATGCTCCACCGGAGGACGAAGATCTCCAGATCTGGACGGTTCTTGGCGAGCCAACTGAGGAGGTCGCCGAGTTCGTCGGGGACGCCGGGAGTGGTTGTGTCCCTTTCCAATTCGATCCGGGTGTCGAAGTCCCAGCCGACCAGGATCACGCGGCGCTGCGCCTGCAGGAGTGCCGACTTCGCATGAGTGAAATAGTCTGCGGCGTCGACGATCACCGACAGCCGATCGGCCTTCGCCGTCTGTCTGCACGTGTCGCCGGGGACGAGGATGGATTCGGTCATCGTCGTGCCTGCTGCCGTGTGTTCACCTCTTGATTCTTACAGGTGACGGGACGGCCGAGCAGCGGGACCGGCGTTCGGCGTGGACGCGGTCCCCGAACCATCTCGTGGCGGTTGTCCGGGGAGGAGGATCTTGTCGAGCAGCCACGCGGCGGTGGCCATCATGAGGAGCGCGGCGAGATAATGGCAGGCCATCGCGCCGGCATAGCCCGGACCGCCCCATGCACGGACGGTGAAGTCGGGGTCGAGCCCGCCGGTGACCTGCACACCGACGCGAAACGCACCGTAGAGCAAGACCGCTGCGGGGGCGGCAGCGATCAGTCGCCACGTCCCGTTGCCGCCGGCAGCGCTGCGAAGAGTGTCGCGAACACGGTGGGAGGCGCGTTCGCCCACCGGGAGTAGCAGCACTGATCCACGACGCCCGGCCCGACGACGGCGGATTGCGACACCCGTCGCGAACGCCACCGTGAGCACAGCCAGGATCGCGTGCGGCCACCACGCGGCGGTACCTGCGACCTGGTTGGCGGCGACAGGTGAGCGGTCGATGTAGACAGCGACGCCCTGCGCCAGACCCGCGGCGAACAGGGTTACGAACAGCGCGATCAGTGGCCTGGACAGTGGTGGACGGATGGGACGGTATGAACTCGAGGTGGTCATGGTTCCCACCGTGCCGCTGTGTGAGCGTCCTGTCGTCGGCCCGCAGGCCGGAGTCTCACCCGTCCGCGAGGAGGACGCGTCCGCTGTAGTCCTCCTCGCGGAGGACCCGAAGACGGACCTCGCGAACGACGCGACGGCGCCCGACGCGCTCGTATGTTGATAGACATGGCTAACTCCTCCGTGACGTCGCCGACCGTGGACACTGCGCGGCCACCGTGGTCGGTGCGAGCCGAGAGCCGCCTCGGTGCGGGGCGGGCCGCGACCCTCGTCGATCTCGCGATTGCGATCGGATGCTTCGCGTTGTTCACCGGTCCTCTCCTCGTGGGCGTCGTCGATCGTCACGGCTCGCTTGCCGCGCAAGCGGCCTTCGGGCTGTTGGCCGCGCTTCCGCTGGTCTTCCGACGCCGTCGGCCGATCGAGGTGCTGGCGTGCATCACCGTCGTACTTGTGGCGGCGATGCTGGTCGGCGTGCAGTTCACCCCGTTCGTGTCCGATGCGGGCCTGGTGTTCCCGATCGCCGTCTACACCGTTGCGGTGCAACACGGTCGCGCGTGGTCGTTGTCGGTCTCGGCGGTGGCTGCGGTGGTCACCGCGGTAGGAGGTGCGATCGCGCTCGCCGTCTCGCCGGACATCGATCAGGATGCAGTCCAGTTAGTGCTCGCGGTTCCGGCCTGGTTGATCGGTGATGCGACTCGTGGTCGCCGGGAGTTTCAGCGCCAGGTCCGCGAGCAGGAACGTCGGTGGGAGGGCGAGCGACAGCAACGCCGTCGCGTCGAGGAACACCTGCGACTCTCCCGTGAAGTGCACGACATCGTGTCGCACGGGCTGAGCATGATCGCCGTCCGATCCGGAATCGGGCGAATGGTGTTCGACGAACAGCCTGAGGAGGCGCGCCGCGCGCTCGTCACCATCGAGGCCGCCAGTCGTGACGCGCTCACCGATCTTCGGGGACTGCTCCGCGACATTCGCACCACCGACCCGGAGACGGTCGCGCCGGCACCCGGTCTGGCCGATCTTCCCGCGCTCGTGGCGCGGATCAATGACGATGGGGTGGTCATGGCGACCCTCACCGAGGAGGGGCTGCCGCGACGCTACCCGCCAGCGGTTGACCTGTCGGGCTACCGCATCGTCCAGGAGGCTGTCACGAACGTCGTCAAGCACGCCCCGGGAGCGAAGGTGAGGGTTCGGCTGTCGCACCGACCGACCGAACTGGTCCTGACGGTGGTCGACGACGGCAGTCGTCGACCCGCCAGTTCGCCGGTCGGGGCAGGACTCGGGCTCGCGGGCATCCGTGAGCGTGCCGAGCTGTTGGGCGGCGACGCCGCGGCGGGACCGGACCCGAACGGCGGATTCACTGTGCGAGCGAGGCTTCCGCTCGCATGAATGGCGCGGTGGACCCGATCAGTGTGCTGGTGGTCGACGACGAACAGTTGGTGCGTGCCGGCTTCCGCCTCTTGATCGACGCGACCGCTGATCTGGCCGCGGTGGGTGAGGCGGGAGACGGCGGTGAGGCCGTTCGCGCCGCCCGCAGGCTGCGGCCAGACGTCGTGGTGATGGACATCAGGATGCCGGGCATCGACGGACTCGAGGCGACGCGGTTGATCGCACCGACCGAGGACGCTCCGCGAATTCTGATCGTGACGACGTTCGACGACGACGAATACGTGTTCGCGGCACTTCGGGGTGGGGCCAGCGGATTTCTCCTCAAAGACACCCCTCCCGAGGAGATGCTCGACGCGATCCGCACCGTCGCAGGAGGCGATGCGTTGTTGGCACCAGCGATCACCCGGCGGTTGATCACAGAATTCGTCCGGACACCGACCCGATCCGCCCCTGGTCGCGGCGGGGTCCTCGACACACTCACCGACCGCGAACGCGATGTGTTCGAGCTCGTCGCCGCCGGACTGTCCAACAGCATGATCGCCGACCGACTTCACCTCGGCGTGACGACCGTCAAGACGCATGTCGGACGCCTGTTGACCAAGATCGACGCCCGCGACCGAGTCCAACTCGTCATCTGCGCGTACGAGAGCGGGTTGATCTCGCCGGGTTCGTCGGCCTATGACGGTGGCCAGCTCAGTGATTGACCGAGAGCCCGATTCGCGGAGTGTTGTGAGCAGAGCCTAATCTATAAACAGTTTGGGTTTGCTTACCTACTCTTGGAGAGATGTTTATGTTTTCGCTCATGAAGCGGGGCGCTGCGGTCGCGACAATGGTCGCGGCGACAGTCGCGTTTACCGCGTGTTCGACCACAGGTTCGGACGACGAGGCTTCCTCGTCCGACGGCGAGATGGTCACCGTCACGACCAACTCGGGTGAGGTCGAGGTGCCGAAGAACCCGGCCAAGGTCGTCGTTCTCGACAACACCTCCGCCGAGACCGTGAAGGCGTTCGGCGTCACGCCGGTCGCGATCCCGAAGCAACTGTTCAGTTCGGACCAGCTCACCACGTGGGTCGACGACGACGACGTCAAGGACGTCGGCACGCACAGCGAACCCAAGTTCGACGTGATCGAAGACGTCGAGCCCACGGTCATCATCGGCGGCTACCGCTTCAGCAAGTACGACGACGACCTCAAGAAGATCGCCGACGCGTCGGGCGGCGCCTTCATCGACGTCGCGGCCAACGACGACTCCGAGGGCGGACGCGTCGCGCAGATGACCCGCCAGACCGAGGCCCTCGGCAAGATCTTCGGCAAGGAAGACCAGGCCGACCAGATCGTCGCCGAGTTCCAGGCCAAGCTGGACGCTGCGAAGCAGGCGGCCACCGGGCAGACCGTGTTCCTCGCGAACGTCAGCGGCGGCAAGATCGACAACGGAGCCAAGCGCATCTCGCCGCTCACTGCGCCGCTGAACGTGAAAGACGTCTTCGCCGGCGACGAGGGCGACATCCACCAGAACTCGGGTCTGACGCCCGAGGCGATCGCACAGGCGAATCCCGAGTGGGTCATCGTGATGGACCGCGACGCGGCCGTCGCGACGGACGGTGAGCAGGCGACCCCCGCCAAGGCCGTCTTCGACGCGCAAGAAGCCTTCGCGAACACCACGTTCAAGAAGGAGAACCACACCGTCTACCTCGACCCGCAGTTCTACGTCCGTGAGGGCATCCAGGGCTACGGCGAGAGCTACGCGCAGATCGCCCAGGCGATGGGCTCCGGCAACTAGTCGTGTCGTCGACCACCACTTCGGCCCAGCCCGGAAGCGCACCCGCTTCCGGGCTGGGCCGTTATGTTCTTCCCGCGACGGCCGCCGCGTGCGTGGTGCTCGTCGTCATTTCGATGATGACCGGCGAATACCACATCACGGCGGCCGGGCTGTTGAGCGGCGACACCGAGATGTGGCGAATGTTCTTCATCTCGCGTGTGCCGCGCACCCTCGCGCTGATCTTCGCCGGGGTCGCGATGAGCTTCGCGGGCGTCATCATGCAGCGCCTCACGCAGAACCGATTCGTCGAGCCGACCACCGCGGGCACCGCGGAGTGGGCGGGCCTCGGCGTGCTGCTGTGCTTCATGTACTTCCCCGACGCGTCGCCGCTGATCCGAATGGCGATCTCGACCGCGATGGCGTTCCTCGGGACGGTCGTCTTCCTTGCGATCATCAACCGCATCCGGGCGCGCAAGTCGGCGATCGTGCCGCTGGTCGGACTGATGCTCGGCGCGGTGGTCGGTGCCGCCACTACGTACGTCGCCATCGAGAGCAACATGCTTCAAGCCGTCGTCTCGTGGCGGTCGGGCGGCTTCGCGCACATCGTCCGTGGCTTCTACGAGCCGTTGTGGGCCGTTCTGTTCGTCGCCGTCGCGTGTTATCTGATGGCCAACTACTTCACGATCGCCGGACTCGGGCGCGACGTCGCGACCAGCCTCGGCCTCAATTACGGCCGGACCGTGGCCATCGGCGTCACCATGGTCGCGTTGGCGTCCGGCGTCACCAGCGTCGTCGTCGGATTCATTCCGTTCCTCGGCCTGGTAGTGCCCAACCTCGTCAGCGCGCTCCGCGGCGACGACGTGCGCAAGAATCTTCCGTGGATCGGCGTCGTGGCCGTGGCGCTCATCATCTCCTGTGACCTCATCGGACGCGTGGTGGTCCGTCCGATGGAGATCCCCACCTCCGTGGTGATGGGCGTGGTCGGCGCGACGGTGTTCCTGGCGATCATTCTGTCGAGGAGGTTCAGTGTCAATCTCTGACGGCACTCTCGCACCGGCGATCGGCACAGCGCGCCCGAGTCGTCTTCCGTGGCAGGCGCGGATGGCGATCGGCGTGGTCTTGGCCGTCGCGGCGCTCGTCCTCTTCTTGCTGATCCGAACCGGCGCCGACGACGTGATGCGGTGGGACTTCCGGTTCGGTCCTTCGTTCGACCGTCGGCTGCGCACCGCGTCGGCCATCGTTCTCGCGGCGTTCTGTCAGGGCGTCGCGACGGTCCTGTTCCACACGGTGACGCACAACCGGATCCTGACCCCGTCGATCATCGGTCTCGACTCGCTGTACGTCCTCATTCAGACGGTCGGCGTCGCCGTGGTCGGTGCGCGGTTCGTCGACAACTCCGACGGCGTCCCGCAGTTCCTGCTGCAGACGGCGGCGATGGTCCTGTTCGCAGGCGTCCTGTACCGGTGGATGTTCTCCGGCCGGTTCAAGAGCCTGTTCCTCCTTTTGCTGGCAGGCGTCGTGATGGGGATGGCCTTTCGGTCGATCTCCGAGTTCCTCCAACGACTCATCTCGCCGTCCGACTTCGACGCGCTGCAGATCAAACTGTTCGGCAGGCTCGGTTCGGTAAACACCGAGTTGCTGCCGATCGCCGCCGTCATCTGCGTGGTCGTCGGCGTGATCGTGTGGCGTCGACGCCGGGTGCTCGACGTCCTTCTTCTCGGCAGAGAACCGGCGACCAGCCTCGGCGTCAATCACCAACGAGAGCTGACACTCGCCCTGGTCCTGATCGCGGTCCTGGTGTCGGTGTCGACCGCGTTGGTCGGGCCGCTCACGTTCTTCGGATTCATCATCGCGACCCTCGCGTACCAGGTGTCGGGCGACTGGCGGCACCGCGCGACCTTGCCGATGAGCTTCCTGATCGGTGTGTTCACGCTGGCTGCAGGCCAGTTCGTGATGACCAACATCTTCTACGCGGCCGGAACACTCACCGTCATCATCGAGTTCTGCGGTGGTATCGCGTTCCTGGCGATCCTGCTCTTGCGAAAGGGGACCATGTGATCGAGTTCGCCGATCTCACCAAGACCTATGCCGAGACCACCGTTCTGGGGCCGGTGACCGGAGAGTTCGGGGCCGGGGGCGTCACCGCGCTCGTCGGTCCGAACGGTGCAGGAAAGTCGACGCTGCTGACGATCCTCGGCCGGCTGGTCGACGCCACCGACGGCACCGCGATGCTCGACGGCAAAGCGATCACGTCCTACAAGGCGACGGAGATCGCCAAACGGCTGGCGATCCTGCGGCAGGAGAACTCGGTCAACGCGCGGCTGTCCGTGCGGGACCTCGTCGCCTTCGGCAGGTTCCCGCACAGCCGCGGCCGTCTCTCGGCTGACGACGAGTCGAAGATCGACGACGCCCTTGGCTTCCTCGGACTCGCGGATCTGGCCGACCGCTTCCTCGACGAACTCTCCGGCGGTCAGCGGCAACGCGCGTACGTCGCGATGATCCTCGCGCAGGACACCGACGTCATCCTGCTCGACGAGCCGCTCAACAACCTCGACATGCGGCATCAGGTCCGCATGATGGACCGACTCCGCGACGCCGCAGACAAACTCGGAAAGACGATCATCGTCGTCGTGCACGACTTGAACTTCGCCGCCGCGTACGCCGATCGGATCATGGTCCTCCAGGACGGCGCTATCGTCGCCGCCGGTACACCCGCCGATATCATGCGCTCGGAGCTGCTCACCGAGATCTTCGGAACCACTGTCCGCGTGCACCACCTCGACGGCGTTCCGGTCGCGGTGTATGCCGGATTGTCGTCGGCCATGGTCGGGCAGGAGTAACCCGCGTAGAGTCAGCTGCCCGCACCCAACACGAGACAGGGGCAGTCATGAGTCGTAGATTCGCCGCCGGGATCGCGGTGTCGGCAGCCGCGACAGTATTGAGTATCTTGTCGCCCGGGGTAGCGTCGGCGAGCTCGACGGCCCCCGCCACTCCGGCAGAGGGGTGCTACGGGACGTGGTGCCTGATCGGGATCGACATGGAACAGTGCCAGCGACAACTCGACGCCTGGCCTGCGCTGGGTCTCATACCCGTGAAATGCCTGCCGTTCTCGCTGTAGCGGAGTCTGCGGTCGGCTACTTCATTGCCGAGGAGATCAGACTGCCTTTGCTGCGATCCTCGGTTCCCGGCTGCCGCGTGATTTCTCGAGCGGATCCCACGTGAACGCATCGATCGTCGGGAGCGGACTGCTCGAACGGGCAAGTCACCAGGCTCCCTCCGACTCTTACGTGGACGTGGGCGGACCCGAATCGGGTCTAGCGGGGAGATGCGGCGAAGGCGGCGACTGCGTCGACCATCTGGTCCAGCCCCGGTTGCTCGATCGGGTAGTGCCCGGCGTTGTCGAGCACCACCGTGGTCACCGGGACGCGGGAGACTCGGTCCAAGAATGGAGTGGACAGTTCCTGCGGCGTCCACCGGTCTTCACCGGGCTGGGTGTGGAGCACGGGGCAGGTGTCGAAGTCCTCGGGCGTGACGGTCGGCCGAAAGTTCAGGTACGAGTCGAGAAATGCCATCGTCACTCGGTTGCCTGCTGACGTGGCGTCCGCGTAGCAGGCGCGCTTGGCAGCGGGTTCGTTGACCAGCGCTCGCATCTTGCTGACCAGCTTCATCGGCACCCGCGTGCTGCGCAGCGGTGTGCGCGCCAGGGCCTTCATGACGGGCGCGCCCACTGATCCCGTCAGGGGGTCGAAGGCGGTGTCGCGCCGAACTTTCGCGGATTGCTGGTCGAGGAAGGTCATCCCGACGATGCCGCTGACCCTGCGGTTGATCGACGCGATGTGGAAGGTCTCCATGCCGCCAGCGGAGAGTCCGTAGAGAACCACTGGGCGGTCGTCCTTCGCAAGTTCGGCGTCGACCAGATCGGCGCCGATTCGCACCCAGTCGTCGTACGTGACCGGCGGGCCGGGCGCGACCTCGGTGACGCCGAACGTGGGCATGTCGATCGCGATGGTCTCGAATCCGCGTGCGGCGAGCGGGCGCCCGAGGATCATGGACATCTGGCGGCCGTTGGTGCCCACGCCGTGCAACAGGATCACCTTTACGGCGGCGTCGGGGGCGCGATAGGTATCGAGGTGTATGCGGTGGCCACGGTTCACCCACCACTCCTCAGCGGGTTCGGTGTCCGCGGTCAGCCGGTACGACGTGGGGAGGAACTTCTGGATGGCCCGCCATGCGGACTGGTCTGCATAGTTCACAACCATGATTGTGTCCAGCGCGAACAACGCTGGCAATGGTCAACCGCTTCCTCAGTCAGCGACGTCGACGCATGCCGCTCGAGAAGTCGGCTGATCACAGATCCCGATGACCGCGTCGACTTCGGGGTCAAGTCGGCCTCTACTCGGTGAAGGTGATTCGGACCGAGATCGGATCGGTCTGGAGGGCGCGGAATCCGCTGACGATCAGGGGCGCGGCGAGACGGCTGGTCGCAAAGCCTGCGGCGCGTGTCGAGACGTCGTCCTCGGGTCGGAACTCCGCAATCCCCGAGCGCCACCGTTGTCCCTGTCGGATCCGTACCCGCGGATCGGCGGAGATGTTCCGGGCCCACCCGGCTTTGAGACCGTGCTGACTGATGATCCAGGCGCCGGTCTGGTCGAACGATGCGGCGACTGGCACGACGCGTTCTGTGCCGCTTCGTCGTCCCGTGGTGGAGAGGTCGGTCGCATAGCTGGTCGAGAGGCCGATCCGGTTCAATGCCAGGACAGTCGGATTCGCAATGTACTTGCCGACGAGGCGCTCCACCGCGAACTTGCGTGCTCCGCGCTTCGATGAGCTCGCAGTCACCCTGCGTTGTGTCGGCTTCAGTGCCCCTAGTCCATTGCGTTGAACGATTGTCGCGAGTGTGCGCCACGTGGGCCTGCTGACGTCCGGCGTGCGTCCCGCCCCGAGTTCGTGGAGTTGATCTGTGTGCCACTGCAGGTCGAGAAGTCCTTCCAGTGATTTGACCGTCGAGACGTGGGCCAGACGTCGCGGAACCGGCAACTTCACCGCGCGTCGCTCCAGGGTGTCCGTGGAGTCGTCGAGCAGCGACTGGGCGAGTTGGGGTGCGATGGCCGCCGGTCGTCCGACGCCGACGACGTCGCAAGTGTCCGAGGCGAGCGCCTCGGACATTCCGGTACGGGTTCGGAACCCGCCGGTCACGGCAAGGGGGATGTCGCCGACGAGATCACGGACGGTGCGTGTGTAGTCCAGGAAGTACGCCTCGCGCTGGCTTGAGCTGTTCGATGCGACAGGTCGTCCCATCATGGCCGGGGATTCGTAACTGCCGCCACTGATTTCGATCAGGTCGACTCCGGCCTCAGCCAGCCGTGTGATGACCGCACGGGACTCGTGCTCGGTGAATCCGCCGCGCTGGAAGTCCGCGGAGTTGATCTTCACCCCGACTCCGAACGCCGGTCGTACCGCGGTGCGAATCGCCGCGATGATGTCGAAGAGGATTCGTGCGCGGTTCTCGATGTCACCGCCCCATCGGTCGGTACGGAGGTTGCTCAGAGGGGAGAGGAACTGGGAGATCAGATAGCCGTGCGCTGCATGGATCTGCACTCCGTCGAAGCCGGCGAGCTCCACGAGCTCAGCCGTGGCGGCGAACCGGGCGACGATGTCGCCGATCTCGTCTTCGGTGAGCGCTCTGGGCGCCGGCATGCCCGGAATGTCGAGCCCGACGGCCGACGGTGCGGCCCGTCGTGGTGAGCGGGTTGGCCTGGCGCCCCGGATGATTCACCTGAACCCACACCGGCGATCCGCCGTTCTGAGCGTTCTTCGCCCAACTGCGGAACTCGTCAATCTGTTCGTCGTTCTCCAGAATCACGTTGCCTGGTTCGCCGAGATAGCGTCCGTCGACCATTACGTTGCCGGTGACAATCAGCCCGTAGCCGCCATCGGACCAACTGGAGTAGAGCCGGTCGATGCGGTCGCCGGGCACTCCTCCGTCCTCGGCCAGTCCCTCGCTGAGCGCTGACTTCATGATGCGGTTGGGAAGGATCTGACCGCAGGGGAGCGTGAGTGGGGTGGCCAGTGTGGCCGGCTCGGTGAGGTTCGGTGACATGTCAGCCTTTCGTGAATGGGCCTGGTGGAGAGGGCTTCTCGGCGGTCGGTTCGCGGTCGTGGGATTCGTTGATCGGCGAGGTTGATGGCAGGCCAGGCTCGAGCTCCACAATGCGTCTTCGGGATCCTCTCGTGCGACTAGTCAGGTAGACTGATTGGTCTACCGAACCGTACTCGATGCGCGGAGGCGTGGCAAGGCTCGACTGATTGCTCAATGACCTCGAAGATCTCCGAAGTCGAGCATTAGACTTCGAGTGAGGGCGGGTCGTGGCAGTTGCAGAGGCTGGCCGAGGAGGGATGTCAAATGGGGCTGCTGACGTTCAGTATCAACCTCACCTTGGATGGTTGCGTCGACCACCAGGAAGGCATCGCTGACGACGAGACCCACGCCCACTTCACCCGACTTATGGACGGCAGCGGCGCAATGCTCTGGGGCCGTACAACTTACGAGATGATGGAGAGTTACTGGCCGAGGGTCGCGAGCGGCGAAGTCGATGCGCCGCCGGCGCTGCGCGAGTGGGCGCGCAAGCTGGACGTCAAGCCAAAGTACGTAGTGTCGGCGACGCGGAGCGACTTCCCGTGGACCAACAGTCACCACGTCGACGGCGACCTGCGCGAGGCCGTGCAAGAACTCAAAGATCAGACTCCCGCCGGGGTGCTCATCGGCAGCGGCAAGCTGGCAACTGAACTGGACCGATTGAATCTGATCGACGAGTACAAGTTCCTCGTCCATCCCATGATCGCCGGCCACGGCCCGACCCTGTACCAGGGCGGACTGCTCAGCACCCGTCGCCTCGATCTGATCTCGGCTGAGCCCCTCAGCAACGGCGTGGTCGCCATGCATTACCGACGGGCCGATTGATATCCCGTATCGAGAAGCGACGCAGTAGCGCGGGGTGTGGCATCCCGGTTGGGCGATTGCCTCGCAGACTCCAGCGATCGCAGTGCAGATCATCTGGCCGTACGCATCGTCGGGAAGAGTCGACACGCCCTCCTCTAGTTGTGCGATGTTCTACGAGCCGATATCAGTCGGAGCACGGCATGGCATTGCCAAACTGGTGAAGTCACCGTCGTCCGCTGACCGGATCGTCGCAGGGCCGTCCGAGCCGCGAAGATCGATGACGACGTCTGGGCCGAGTGCGTGAGTGAGTGCGGGGTACAGCGTGGAGAATTCGAACCATACGGCCAGATCCGGGCCCGTAACGGAGGACTGATCGATCTCTCTGCCGGCGGGCAACAGACTGCCCCTGCCTTGCGACAGACTCAATCCCACGACCTCGAGGGGCACCCGCTCAAGTGCTTTGACCATCTTGAACCAAAGTCCGAGTCGCAAACCGGTAGCGGTCCGTGGCGCTGAGCGAGACGGAGTCCGGCTCGACGTCCAGATGCACGCCACTCAATACCGGAGCCTCTGGATCATGAACCGTGGTGGCCAAGACCTGATCGACGGCGGCAGCAAGAACTGGTCCGGGGAGCGAGCACAGTTCGATGTGCGCTGATCCGGAGGAGGACGCTCTGATCGTCGCCGCCGTTCGCTGGACTGCGGCGGCCTCTGCGGTCACGCTCGACACGTGTTCGTCCATGATCCGTGCTGCGTCCGACGCGCTGGCCGTGAAGTAGCAGGCGATCGCCGGGAGCGACATGCCGATGTCGCGGAGCTGTCGTATCTGGGTCGCCCGCGGACGCTGTGCGTCGGTGTAGAAGCGGTAACCGGACACGGGATCAACTCGCGCAGGACGGATCAGGCCGACGTCGTCGTAGAAGCGCAAAGCGCTGGCGGTCATTCCAACTGACTTCGCGAACTCGCCGATAGTCGTCATCTCTGTGTCGGTCATTCGCTCATTCTCGGGTTTCACCCAACTTGAAGGTCAAGGTCCAGCCCAGCCCGAGCAAGAGCCTCGGGTAGACCACTGGCCCAACGACCAGCCCGCGAACCCGCAACCCGCACCGCAGCCAGCCCCTGCCCCAGACCCGGCTCCCGCACCGCAACCGGCCCCTGAACCGGCGCCGCAACCCGCTCCTGCTCCAGAGACCCCGCAGCCTGACACTTCTCCGCAGCCCGAGCAGATCGGCCCGGAACCCGGTGCCGGGGACGGTGACACCACCGGCGGGCAAGAAGGTGGCGATGGCGGCCAAACCGCCGAACCCGTCTTCCTTCCGGCGCTTATCGGTGGTGCCATCCGGATTCTGCCCAGGGTGATCCCGAAGTTGATTCCGAAGAGGATCCCCGTCCCGCCCCTGGATCTACCCGGCCCGGACAAGCCCGATCCAGACTCCGACACCGAGGACGATGCCGAGCTCGAAAAGGACCTCCGCGAACTGCAAGATCTGCTCGATCGTATCGAGCAGCAGATGCGCGAGGGAAAACCCTGGTGGCCCAGTCACCTGAGCCCCCGGGATCTGGAAGATGAGATCGGTCGTCAACACGGGTACGCCAACGATCTGGAAGAGCGGCTCGATTCGGTTGAGGATGAGAACCTCAAACGGTGGGGTAAAGAGTTACTCGACCAGTACCGGCAGTACCTCGAAGAACTATGGGACCGCGAACATCGGCAACCAGGCGACCGTGACTCGCCCGTCCCCGATCTCGGAGACCCACCCGATGACGCGCCCCGAATGCCCACCACACCACCAGGAACCGACCAGCCCGGCGACGGCGAGCCAGAAACCCTCCCGAACCCCGCCCAACCCGGACCAGACACCCCGGGGGATCCCGACTCCCCGGAGGTTCCAGAGCCAGGCATCACCGACCCCGATCTACCCGAGGCACCTAGCCCTGACCCGTCAGGCCCACCGGCGCACCGAAGATGCCCAACGAGGAACCCCCATTCGGCGTTCCGCAAACCCCACACGGCCCCGGTCGCGAACAAGGCGACGACGCACCACCCGAACCCGACGACATCCTCCGCGACCTCATCGATCGAATCATCGCCTCGATAGCACCAGACGGAGACGGAGACGGAGACGGAGACGGAGACGGAGACGGAGACGGAGACAGTGACCAAGGCGAGGGCGGCGAACCGGAGCCGCCAGTCAAGTTGCCAATTGGCGAGGTTCCCCTGCCCGAGCCTGGCGACCCGATCTACGACCTGGTGATGGCTGCGCTCGCCAAGGGCGAAGACTATAGGCAAATATTCTGGGAATTTACCGGGCATAGCCCCTTTGGTAAGGAGATCCACCACGCGATCGAGCAAGCCATATTCAAATACTTTCCGAACCTGTTTGACGAGGGAGATAAAGACCATCCGAACAACCTGCGAGGATTCTGGCTGAGCGATGCGCCAAAAATTCATCGATCTGCCATACGAAATGCTCTAAACTATCTGTATAGGACGCTTGGGATTGATCCTCGTACTCCTGCACCCATACCGGATAGTAAACTCCCTGGACTACGGACAGGATTAATGTTTGGAGCGGTCCTTATTGACATCTTGTTCGGTCGCTGGATGGTGCCTGTCCCGCCAATTTTCGGTAGCCCCATCGCGTCAAACATTCTAGAATCTCTAGGCGTGCCGCCTGATATGATTGATAGTATCGAAGATGCGGATACAGGGGATTTGATGCGGATTTTCAAAATGGCTCTAATCGGCTGGAATAATCTGTAATGTATCTGATAATTACCTGTGAAATCTTCGATGGAATGGAGGCCGTCCGTGGATTACTACGAGATCTTTGAATTTGCCGCCGCTTATGCGATTGACGTTCCTCCAGATCTCGACTCGGTCGAGCGTTCACCTTCGACGATATTCGACCTAGATGAACCGATGCCTGGAGTTCTTGTTGGTAGATTTGGTGCTCACGCCGTAACACGTGAGTTCGCTCAGGAACTCCGGGGGTACAGGTTTACGGGTTTCCGATTCGGAAACGCGTCAGCAAGAGTATCAGAATACAGTGACCGAGGCGATATTAGCATACCGGAGTTGGAACTGCTGATCGTATACGGCACCCCCATGGTTGACGACTTTTCCGTGAATGAATGGGGGGATCTAGTCGTCTCGCAGAGAGTGTTCGATGTCCTCGTGACTCGCGACCAATTCGTATTGGAGGGGTCCTCAAAAATTGGGTCGAGGTGAATCCGGCCAATTAGCTAATGGATGATTCCAAATACCGTGACCGGGTCGACCGCCGGTGCGTTTTCGACGCCGTGTCCATGCCGCACGCCTCCACCTCTGTTATTTCAACCGAGCTTGTACCTGGAATGAGACGGGTTCAGTTTATGAGCTTGTGCTTGGCAGTCTCGAACTCCTCGGGAGTCAATGCACCTGCGTCCCGCAGTGCCGCCAGTTTAACCAGTTCATCTACCCACGAGGCCGGTGCAGCGGCGGCCGCTGCTGGCCCAGCAGGAGCCATCTGGTGTCGGCTACTCCCGAATCTTGGGTGAGCCCGCAGTGTCTGCTCGATCTTGTCAGCGGTTCCGTGGTTCACGGCGACCTCTGCCAGTGTCGTACCCGAGCCTTGTACGACGAACACCTGCTGCAGTCCCGACGCGCCGAGGCGCTTCTTGTCATCACGCGTCGCTTTGCGCACCGAGAATCCGGTGATGTCGGCGACGTTGATGCGAAACGCAGGTAGAAACTTGCCTGTCTGGCGGTACTCGACGCTGTCGCCGTAGTCAATCAGGCCACCGTTGCCGAATCCGAGACCTATCGAAGTACCCTCTTCTCCAGCCATGCGCAATGTCCCCTTCTCTAGACCAGTCGCGTGCAATCGTATCGGCGGGCTCGTAACGGCGGACCCGTTCTGCACCGCAGTTCACGAACAAATATTGTGGCGACCCCGTTCCGCATCTGCCGGGGATGGTGGATGAACGTTTGCGCTGCGACGGGATCGGCTGGCCGCCTTATCCCAACGGTCACCGGTCGAGGGACCGACGGGCAGGGTGGTGTTGGGGCGTTCAGGCCCAGTCTGTGAAGGATCACGTCCATCCATTCGATTCCTCCTTCTGGAGGGGCCTCGACCCTAGTCCGACAAGTGTCGTTGACTGAGCAATCATCCCAGTATTCACGTTGTGTAGGCAGTCCCCCGAACGACCGAACTATGTTGGGGGGCAGGCGACGCGGGACTCTCGAGCGCTCACTTCGACGGGCAGCTTGGACGGAAGTACACCACGCCCGCCTTCTTGGGAGGCAAGCTGTAAACCCTTCGGTCGTAGCGCTCGGTTCCGAACCGGGGTCGTACCTGGACTCGAAAAGTGCATCGGCGTGCGCATGCCAACTGGCACCCGTGAATGCGGTCTTGGCCACCTCGCATACGTGAGGTGACGCAGAATCATGATCCCCATGGTCCGAACGACGGGCATACGGAGGTGGCACCGAGTGCCTGAAAAGTCCAAGACCAGCGCTTTCAAATACTCGGAGAATCAATCTCAATTAGTCGGACCGCGCCCGCTAGTACCGATCTCGGCCTGGAGACCTGACAAGAGGTCAGGACGCAGAAATGTGTTCTGACCTCTTTGTTTTTGCCGTCTCCTGCCGGGCTTCATCGAATTGGTTCGGATTGGGACTTGCCGTCCGAAGTCCCCGATGGGCAGAGTTACGCGTCGAGGTGACCGTCGACTGTCCGGTGACGGCGGCATGCCGTGAGCTAACGTCGGTTGTGACCGGCGTCATGAAGTATGAAGTCAACGATTTCCCGTCGACGCCCCGGCGGCGGATAGCTCGTGCACACGATGCTCCTGACAGGATTTAACTCTCATGAACCCTCAACCGGAGAATGCCCCTCGCGAGGCCCTCGACAGCGCATTCTCGCAACTCGCCATCGACGAGGCACTCAAGTCGCCAGGCAATGCGCGCGTCGGCGTAGTGGTCGTGCGCGATGGTCAGGTTGTAGCGGCTGGACACCGAGACGAGGTCCCGGGTCTGCACGCCGAACAGGTCGCACTCCAGAAGGTCAGCAAAGCGGGTATTGCACTCAGGGGGGCTGAGGTCTACACAACGCTTGAGCCTTGCGCCAATTCGCGTACGGCCAGGATCCCCTGCGCGCAACTCCTTGTAGAGGCTGGCGTAGCCACCGTCCACATTGGACAATTCGACCGCAACCCGCAGGTCAACCGGCTGGGGTGGAAGTACTTGCGCGACGCGGGGGTAGCACTCCGTGACTTTCCCGCGAACCTCCGGGCGATCGCCGCAAAAGCGAACCAGGACTTCGCGCAGAACTTCACCCACGGACTTGGCATGAGTGGAGGAGCGAAGTTCGACTTCACGACGAATGGCGGAAAGTTCACCATCAGCCTTGACGAGGAACCCGATTCGCCGACCTGGGAGACGCGATGGGGTAACTGTGGCGCAACTGCTATCTACCTGAATGGCGGGAGTCCAGGCAGGGTTGCACTCGCACGCTATGCCGGAAAGTTCGACGAGATCGACGATCCTGACGCGCTCGACTACGAGAGCCACTTCGCCAAAGTTCCGATCGGCTCAATCGGAGTCATGCGCAGCCCGCGCGGGCACGCCTTGTGCAGAGTCAAGAAGATTGAACCTACGCCGGACTATGGGGGCACCGGGCATGTTTCGGTCACGATCGACTGGGAAATCCGGCTGGCCGTGAGTCTCTAACCCCAGGCGGGCGAGAACCAGGTTGTCCTTCTCCACAGTCGCCGAGTGCCCGTAGGCCGGTCGCCCAGCGAGACACCCGAGATGGGAGGCTCTGGCTGGCACTTGTCCCGTTCGCCGAGTCTCGAAGGAGGGCCTTTAACGGCTCTTCGCCTTTGAGAGTGCGTAGTTGATGTCCGGCGGGATCGGCTGCGACCACAAAATGTAGGCGGGCCCTGCGGTGTGAGAATGAAAGTTCCTACACGATCACTCCATTCCGCAGGGGCCAGGAACGCGCGTGCGGCGCTGCTCGATGCTTTTCTCTCTCGCGAGGTCGAGCCGGTCGCTTCTGATTGGGATTCCGTCGACTGATCCGTTCTGACGTGTCGACCGGTCGAATCCCGGTCTGAAGTCTGTGCGTGAGAGTCGGATGCAACCTGGCGGATGAGGCCAAGCCGCCAACATATCGCGTCGCATCAAGGTCGGTACTTACCCGTTCGCGATGTAACTCCATGCCGCCCGGGTCACCGCGTTTCGTGCGTCATCGGGATCGAGCGCGCGGAAGGCGCGGGCTGGTGCTCGGTCTTCCAGGTCGGGGCTAGCGCCTTGGAACCAGGCTTGCACCATCTGGTGTGACTCGCCGGATTCGGTTAGTAGAGCGGCGATCCGATACGCATTCCTGGCTAATCCGCGTGTCGGTCCAGAATTTGCAACCACAGTGACCGGTGTGGCGTTTGAGTCCAGCAGTCCAGAGTTTCGCTCGCGCAGTCCAGGATTTCGGCGGCTGCGGCAGCTGCTGCCGGGATGGTGCACATCACATTGCTACTCAGACTTAAGCGGAATGGACTCAACTCTTGATGAGTTGTATTGATCGAACGGTAAACATGAGCCGTATAGACTTAAGTTCGGAAATACGTTCCGGGCTCCGATCAACGGAAAGGCAACCCAGTGGACAGCTTCACTCCCACGACCAAGACGCAGGCTGCGCTGCAGGCTGCTGTCCAGGACGCTGCCGCGTCGGGCAACCCCGACGTGCGGCCCGCACACATCCTCGCGGCACTTCTCGAACAGAGCGACGGTATTGCATCGCCGCTGATCAAGGCGGTCGGTGTCGACCCGATGCACATACGGGCGGAGGCGAACGCCCTCGTCGGGCGCGCCCCGACGGTGGCGAGTAACAGTGGTCAGCCGACGCTTTCGCGTGAGGCGATTGCCGCGGTCACCGCTGCCCAGAATCTCGCGACCGAGATGGGCGACGACTACGTCTCGACCGAGCACCTCGTCGTCGGTCTGGCCACCGGCGACTCGGACGTCGCACGACTTCTCACCAACGCGGGAGCCACACCAGAGGCTCTTCGCGAGGCGTTCGTGTCCGTGCGTGGCACCGGTCGCGTCACGAGGGAAGACCCCGAGTCGACCTACCAGGCGCTCGAGAAGTACTCGACTGACCTCACCAAGCGCGCCCGCGAAGGCGACCTCGATCCGGTGATCGGCCGCGACAGCGAGATCCGCCGTGTGGTGCAGGTGCTGTCGCGTCGTACCAAGAACAACCCGGTGCTCATCGGTGAGCCCGGTGTCGGCAAGACGGCCATCGTCGAAGGCCTCGCCCAGCGAGTGATCGCAGGCGACGTTCCCGAGTCGTTGCGCGGCAAGACCGTCATCTCGCTCGACCTCGGCTCGATGGTCGCGGGCGCCAAGTACCGCGGCGAGTTCGAGGAACGACTCAAGGCTGTCCTCGACGAGATCAAGGGCTCCAACGGCCAGATCGTCACCTTCATCGACGAGCTGCACACCATCGTCGGAGCAGGCGCGACCGGCGAGTCGGCGATGGACGCGGGCAACATGATCAAGCCAATGCTCGCCCGCGGCGAGCTGCGGCTGGTCGGCGCGACGACCCTCGAGGAGTACCGCAAGTACATCGAGAAGGACGCCGCACTGGAACGCCGCTTCCAGCAGGTCTACGTCGGTGAACCGACCGTCGAGGACACCATCGGCATCCTGCGCGGACTCAAGGATCGGTACGAGGTGCACCACGGCGTGCGCATCACCGACTCTGCGCTCGTGTCGGCGGCGACCCTCTCCGATCGCTACATCACCTCGCGTTTCCTGCCCGACAAGGCCATCGACCTCGTCGACGAGGCCGCGTCGCGTCTGCGCATGGAGATCGACTCCCGACCCGTCGAGATCGACGAGGTCGAGCGTGTGGTCCGACGTCTCGAAGTGGAGGAGGTCGCCCTCGAGAAGGAGACCGACGCTGCGTCGAAGGATCGGTTGGAGAAACTGCGCGGTGAGCTCGCCGACCACCGCGAGAAGTTGAACGAACTTCTCGCGCGCTGGCAGGGCGAGAAGACCGCGATCGATGCGGTCCGCGACGTGAAGGAAGAGCTTGAACGACTCCGCGGCGAAGCCGATCGCGCCGAGCGCGACGGCGACCTCGGACGTGCCGCCGAACTGCGGTACGGCCGGATCCCCGGTCTCGAGAAGGATCTCGAGACCGCGATCGAGAAGTCCGGTGGCGACCCCGACCAGGACGTGATGCTGCAGGAGGAGGTCGGACCCGACGACGTCGCCGAGGTCGTGTCGGCGTGGACCGGCGTGCCCGCGGGCAAGATGCTCGAAGGCGAGACCGCCAAGCTGCTGCGTATGGAGGACGAACTCGGCCGACGGGTCATCGGGCAGAAGGCCGCGGTCGGCGCGGTGTCGGACGCGGTGCGTCGAGCACGCGCAGGCGTCGCCGACCCGAACCGTCCACTCGGATCGTTCCTGTTCCTCGGACCGACCGGCGTCGGCAAAACGGAGCTGGCTAAGGCGTTGGGCGAGTTCCTGTTCGACGACGAACGCGCTCTGGTCCGCATCGACATGAGCGAGTACGGCGAGAAGCACAGCGTCGCCCGCCTCGTCGGCGCCCCTCCCGGGTACGTCGGCTACGAGTCCGGCGGTCAGCTGACCGAAGCCGTGCGACGTCGCCCGTACTCGGTGGTCCTGTTCGACGAGGTCGAGAAGGCCCACCCGGACGTCTTCGACGTGCTGCTGCAAGTCCTCGACGAGGGTCGACTGACCGACGGTCAGGGACGCACGGTGGACTTCCGCAACACCATCCTCATCCTGACGTCCAACCTGGGCTCCGGGGGCGACAAGGACCAGGTGATGGCGGCAGTTCGAGCAGCGTTCAAGCCGGAATTCATCAACCGTCTCGACGATGTCGTCATCTTCGACGCGTTGAGCCCGGAAGAACTGGTGTCGATCGTCGACATCCAGCTCGCCCAACTCGGCAAGCGGCTGGCTCAGCGTCGTCTCGACCTCGAGGTGTCGGCTCCGGCCAAACTGTGGCTGGCCGAACGCGGCTTCGACCCGTTGTACGGTGCGCGTCCGCTGCGTCGTCTGGTGCAGCAGTCCATCGGTGACCAGCTCGCCAAGGCGCTGCTCGGTGGCGACATCCGCGACGGCGACGTCGTCCCCGTGAATGTCAGCGGCGACGGCGAGTCGCTGATCATCGGCTGATTCCCGCGGCAACGGAGGTCTCGCTCCCATTGAGGGGAGCGGGACCTCCGTCGTCATCTCTGTGGCATACCGCACATGGTCGACTTCGCACGCGAGTGAACGCGGCCTCGGCGAACATTGCAGAATGGAAGCTAAATCGTGATCAGCGAAAGATGGAGAGAGCACATGGCCGACGAAACGACCGCACGCGCCCAGATCGGAGTCACTGGACTCGCCGTCATGGGCTCGAACATCGCCCGGAACTTCGCCCGCCACGGGTACACCGTCGCGCTGCACAACCGCAGCATCGGCAAGACCGACGCGCTGATCGCTGAGCACGGCGGCGACGGCGACTTCGTCCGCACCGAGACGATGGCCGAGTTCGTCGCATCGCTGGAGCGCCCGCGCCGCGTGTTGATCATGGTTCAGGCAGGCGCAGCCACCGACTCGGTGATCGAAGAACTCGCGTCCCTCATGGAGCCCGGCGACATCATCATCGACGGCGGCAACTCGCTGTACACCGACACGATCCGCCGCGAGAAGGCGATGAGCGAGCGCGGCTTGAACTTCGTCGGTGCAGGCATCTCCGGCGGCGAGGAAGGCGCGCTCAACGGGCCGTCGATCATGCCGGGCGGCCCTGCAGAGTCGTACAAGTCGCTGGGCCCGATGCTCGAGTCGATCGCCGCGCAGGTCGACGGCGAGCCGTGCTGCACGCACATCGGCGCCGACGGCTCGGGTCACTTCGTGAAGATGGTGCACAACGGCATCGAATACGCCGACATGCAGCTCATCGGCGAGGCCTACGACCTCATGCGCAAGGCACTCGACCTACCGGTCGACGAGATCGCTGGCGTCTACCGCACATGGAACACCGGTGACCTCGACTCCTACCTGATCGAGATCACCGCCGAGGTCCTCGCACAGGTCGACGCCGCGACCGGTAAGCCGCTCGTCGACGTGATCGTCGACGCCGCAGGACAGAAGGGCACCGGGCGCTGGACTGTGAAGTCGGCGCTGGACCTCGGCATCCCGGTTACCGGCATCGGCGAAGCGGTCTTCGCTCGCGCGCTGTCGAGCGCTGGCGACCAGCGCAAGCAGGCACAGGGACTCGCATCCGGTGCGCTCGCAGCGGCCCCGACCGACAAGGAAGCATTCGTCGAAGACATCAAGAACGCGCTGTACGCGTCGAAGGTTGTCGCCTACGCGCAGGGCTTCGACCAGATCAAGGCCGGCAGCGTCGAACACGGGTGGGACGTCAAGCCCGGCGACCTCGCGACCATCTGGCGCGGCGGCTGCATCATC
The DNA here is from genome assembly GCF_021738965.1 of Gordonia zhenghanii. GTDB lineage: Bacteria > Actinomycetota > Actinomycetes > Mycobacteriales > Mycobacteriaceae > Gordonia > Gordonia zhenghanii. The sequence goes on from NZ_JAKKOQ010000010.1 coordinate 98,299, forward strand.
CGCGCCAAGTTCCTCAACCGCATCCGTGACGCGTACGCGGAGAACGCGGAACTGCCGAGCCTGCTGCTCGATCCGTACTTCCGCGACGCCGTCGAGAACGCCGTCGACAGCTGGCGCCGCGTCGTCTCCACCGCGACCCTGATGGGCATCCCGGTTCCGGCATTCGCGTCGTCGCTGTCGTACTACGACGGTCTGCGCGCCGAGCGCCTGCCTGCCGCTCTCGTCCAGGGGCAGCGCGACTTCTTCGGCGCCCACACCTACCGCCGCACCGACAAAGAGGGCTCGTTCCACACGTTGTGGAGTGGCGACCGATCCGAGATCGAGGCGTAGGCAGGGGATCGCCACGCGTTGAGCCTGATTCTTCACGCGGGGATCGAGCGTTCCTCACGCGGTGAGCGAGCGTTCCTCACGCGGTGAGCGAGCGTTCCTCACGCGGTGAGCGAGCGAGCGTCACGTCATGAGCGAGAGCCTTCACACGCTGATCGAGCGGAGTCGAGATCCCGGTCTCGACTCCGCTCGACCGGCGGACGGAGGTCTCGACTTCGCTCGACCGGCGGACGGAGAGCTCGACCAGCAGAACAGCTCGACCGGCGGACGGAGGGCGATACGCCGGTAGGCTGAGACGATGACCACTGTCGGGGAGATCGCCGAAGCGAAGTACGTCATGTTGACCACCTATCGGAAGACCGGGGAGGCCGTGGCGTCACCGCTGTGGGCGGTCCGTGACGGAAACGATCTCGTCATGTGGACCGTCCGCGACTCGTGGAAGGTCAAGCGACTCCGCCGCGACAACCGGGTGCTCGTCCAGAAGTGCGACGCACGCGGATCCAAGACCGTGGGGCCGCAGGTCGCAGGCATCGGAACGGTGAACGACGACGGTTCCCGGGCGGGCGACATGATCATCAAGAAGTACGGGATCTTCGGTCGACTGACCGTCCTGGGCTCGCGACTTCGACGCGGGGCAGCGGGAACCGTCGAGGTCCGCGTCCACGACGTGGTCTGACCGGTAGGTCTGCGCGACCTACGAGTCGGTCAGCAGGTCCACTGCGGCGCGCACGTAACTCTGCGCCGCAAACACCAACTCCGACAGTCCGACGGACTCGTCGGGCTGGTGCGCCTGAGTGTTGATGTCGCCTGGGCCGAGCACCACTGTCGGGACGCCGAGCGAGGTGCTGATGAAGCCCCCGTCGCAGGCGGCAGTCCAGCCACCGACCGGAGCGTCGAGCGCTGCTTTCGACGCTGCCGACACCAGGGGATGGCCGACGTCGGTTGCGAAGCCGGGCAAGAACATCGTCGGCGTGACCCGCACGTCTATCCCGTCGACGACGATCCCCGCTGCGTGGATGTCGGCGAGCAGCCGATCGCGGATCTCGTGGACGTCCTCGCCGGGCATCAGTCGTCGGTCCACGCCGAGGGAGCACGACGGTGCGACCACCGAGATGCCTTGTCCGCCTTCGATGGTCCCGACGTTCCAGGTGCCGAAGCCGAGGAGGGGATCCGGTGCTGCGGCCAGCCGGACCTGATCGGCGCGGATCACCTCGATGACGCGTGCGGCAGCGTCGATGGCGCTGACGCCGTCGCTCGGACGACCCGAGTGCGCGGCGCGTCCAGTCACCTCGATCTCGAAATACGACGCGCCCCGGCAGCCGCGCACCACCTCCATCCGTGTCGGCTCGGCGACGATGCAGCCGGCGAACTCCTCGACACCGGTCATCCGGTGCAGGAGATCGGGGTTCGCCACGAGATGACGGACACCCGCGCCGTGCTCCTCTTCGTCGACCGTGACGACCAACTGAACCGGGCCCGACAGTTCGAGACCGAACTCGCTTGCCCGCGCCAACGCCGACATCGCGGCGACCGCGGCGGCGATCCCGCCCTTCATGTCCGACGCTCCGCGTCCGATGATCAGATCGCCGTCACGGCGCGGTACGAACGGATCCGCCGACCAGTCCGGCCCTGCAGGCACTACGTCCGAGTGGCCGAGGAACATCAGGCCGGGGCCAGTGCCGCCGATCGGAGCCGTTGCGACGAGGTTCGGACGCCCCGGAGCGGCCTCGACGACGTCCACGGCGAACCCGGCGGCCCGGCACGCGTCGGCCAACACCGCGACCGCCGACTCTTCGGTCCCGCCGGGGTTGACGCTCGGCTCGGCGATCAAAGCGCAGGTCAGAGTGTCAATCGCGGCGGCGTCGACAGCCTCGAGCAGCGCGGCGAGCGCGTCGTCGCGTCGTGCGGTCACGGGGTTCCCTTCGTCGGCGTTCGAGTCGTGCGTGGTTCGCGGGACGTTCGATAGTAGGATATCGGTGATGACCATTGTCTATTTCGTGATTGCGGCGCTCGCACTGGCCGGTGCGGCGGTTCTGTTGTGGCTTGACCGTAACCGGTCCGAACAGGTCCACCACCAGCGTGCAGTGTGGGGCGAGACGCACTCCTTCAAGTTCCGCGACAGCGACAGCAAGCTGCGCACCGTCTTCAAGCGTGCCTCCATGGACGCGCCGGATCACGTGCAAGTACGCGACGTGGCCTACGGGGTCTACGATGGCGCCGAAGCAGTCGTGTTCGACCTGGAGGAGACCGCCACCGTGGTCGCCGTTCGACGTCCGGCCGCCTCGTCGGTCACCGTCGACCTCCGGTACGAGGACGTCCTCGCTCCGGCCGAAGACGATGTCGACCTCCTCGGTGCGATGGGTTCGCGTGTCATGTTCGCGAGCAACCTCGATGCCGCGCGTCGCGTCTGCGACCGCCGCATGGTGACGCTCGCGACCGAGGCGCCCGACTACCTCGAGATCCTGTGGAACGAAGGCAACTGGGTCCTCGGCTCGATGCCGGTCACCACGGACGACGAGCGACTCGACGTCGCACTCGACTCGGTGCGCCGTTTCGCCGATCTACTGCGCGTGCTGCCGCCCGCCGTCGATCCGCAGGACTCGCCTGATCCCCGCGACCCGCACGGCCCCATTCGCGAAGAACTCGCGGATGAGAAGACGGAGTCGTTGCGCGACAAGGAGCGTCGTCGCCGCGCCGAAGCCGCTGAGGCGGCGCGCACCGACGACGCAGCCCGCGGTGGATCGTTGCTCGACAAGACTCCGCGTCCGTCGTCACGTCCTGCCGCGCGCCCCGCACCCGTCTCGGACGAGCCGTCCCGGGTGGAGCCGATCCGCAGGCCCGCACCGCAGCCCGCCGCTCCGGACCCGACTCGTCCGGCGCCCGCGCCGCGCGCGCCCCGGATGGATCCGCCGAACCTTCCCCCGCTGAACGACCCGCGCGGCCGCTGACGCGTCGCGCACCCATTCGAAAAGGACAACGATGTCGGACGCCGCTGCTCGCGCACGCCTGGCCGAACTCGTCACCGAACTCGCCGTCGTCCACGGCAAGGTGACGCTCTCGTCCGGGAAAGAAGCCGACTATTACGTCGACCTGCGCCGCGCCACGCTGCACAACGAAGCGAGCAGGCTTATCGGCACGCTGATGCGTGAGCTGACGTCCGACTGGGACTACGCGTCCGTCGGTGGACTCACCCTCGGCGCCGACCCGGTCGCAACGTCGATCATGCACGCCGACGGTCGGCCAATCGACACGTTCGTCGTCCGCAAAGCTGCGAAGACGCACGGTATGCAGCGGCGGATCGAGGGTCCGGACATCGCGGGACGCAAAGTCCTTGTCGTAGAAGACACTTCGACTACGGGAGCGTCACCGTCGCAGGCTGTCGAGGCCGCCCGTGAGGCGGGCGCCGACGTCGTCGGCGTCGCGACCGTCGTCGACCGCGCGACGGGCGCCGACGAGGTCATCGCTGCGCTCGGGGTTCCGTACCGTTCGCTGCTGGGCCTGGCCGATCTCGGCCTTGCCTGACTCCCCGGACTCGGACGGCGCAGGCCCCACCGAGTGGGCGACCGGCGTCGGACCCGCAGTAGGTGTCGGGCCGTGGGCGGACGAGCGTCCCGGTGTCGCTCCTGACGATCCCCGTCTCGATCCCGAGTTGGTGGCCGACGGCGACCGCCGCAACGTGGTCGACGAGTATCGCTACTTCTCGCGGGAGGCGATCGTCGCCGACCTCGACACCCGCCGTCACGACTTCCATGTCGCCATCGAGAACTGGGCGCACGACGCGAACATCGGCACCGTGGTCCGCACCGCGAACGCCTTTCTCGCCGCCGAGGTCCACATCGTCGGACGACGCCGCTGGAACCGCCGCGGCGCCATGGTCACCGACCGTTATCAGCATCTGCGCCACCATGAGAACGTCGACGACCTCGTGGCGTGGGCTCGCGACAACGACCTTGCGGTGGTCGCCGTCGACAACACTCCCGGAGCATCGCGCCTAGAGACCGTGGAGCTTCCACGTCGCTGCATCCTGCTGTTCGGTCAGGAGGGCCCCGGCGTGAGCGAACAGGCGCAGGAGGTCGCAACGATGACGGTGTCGATCGCCCAGTTCGGATCGACCCGCAGCATCAACGCAGGCGTGGCCGCGGGCATCGTCATGCACCGCTGGATCGCAGCGCACGCGGACCTGGATCAAGCCTGGTGAGGGATCAAGCCTGGTGAAGGATCAGGCCCAGTGAGGGATCAGGGCCAGTGAGGGATCAGGCCCGCGTCAGCTTCAGCACCGGGATGGTGCGGACGCCCTTCGTCTTCTCCTCGTATTCGGCGAATCCGGGGAAGCGACCGGCTTGCTCGGCATAGATCCGGTCACGTTCTGCCCCAGTCACTTCGGTCACGGACACGTCGAAGGTCTCGGTGCCGATCTCGACCGTCGCTCGGCCTGCGTCGACGAGGTTGTAGTAGTACGCAGGGTTGGTCGGCGCCCCGCCCTTCGACGCGAAGATGTAGACGACAGCGGGATCGTCGTCGTCCGGCAGGTACATGACCGGGGCAACGCTCTGCTTGCCCGACTTCCGTCCCACGTGGTGGACGAGAACCATGGGTGCACCGTCGAACGGTCCGCCGACCCGCCCCTCGTTGGCTCGGAACTCCTCGATGATCTGTGTGTTCATATCGCTCACTCGTCGGACATTACGAGCCGGTCGACACTCTCGCGCGCGTCATCGCCTAGACGAGTTCGATCCGCGAGAAGCCCCGACCGCGCGGACAATGAGTTGCCGCGAAGTCGTGAGTTGAATCACAATGGGCCGCTGACTCTTCCCTGGTTAAGTCATCTGACTGATTATTGACGGGCACGATGTCGTACGGCACTGCAACGCCATGAGGAGGTGGTCGTCACATCCGACGGTCAGCCGGTTGTCACCGGAGCCGACCACAAGCCGACGAGTCCGTCGACCACTGCATCGGAGAACCCCTGCCACGACGTCGAGTCGGAGGCGCCGAGTTCGTTCCTCCTGCGTTCGAAGTCGGCGAAAGTCGTGATCAGAATGTTCTGCGTCATCAGGTTGCGGACTCGGACGGTCTCTTCCGCGAGCGGGGGCAGTGCCGCGTACATGCCTGCCAACGTCACCGCGAGCGACTCCGATCGAGCCGCTTCGGTGTACAGAACGGGGGCCGTCGTCGGATTGGTGGCCATCGCCAACCAGAACTGACCGAAGTAGCTCAGGCCGGGTCCGGCGCCGATGTACTCCAGTTGTGGCTGAATCAGGCACCGCAGCCAGTCGCGCAGCTCCGGCGACGATCCGATGCCGTCGATGCTCCGCTGCCGAATCACGTCGAGACGCTCCACGTGCATACGCAGCAAGGTGCGCAGAAGCTCTGTGCGGGAACCGAAGTGGTAGCCGACGGCGTAGTTGTTCGCCTGCCCCCGCAGCCTCGCTGATCTGACGGTTCGACACGGCGTCAAGGCCCTGCTCGGCGAACAGGCGCTCGGCGCAGGAGAGCAGGCGTTGACGCGTCTCGTCGGCCTTCATGCCCCGATCCTTCACGACCCGGTCACCGCTCACCCGCACTCCTTCGTTCGCACCATTGTTCCCCATTGAAAGGCTCCAACTCCGCATGCCCATCACACGTCGAACATTTCTCGCCGGAGCACTGGCGGCCGGGTCGTCTGCCGCGGGGCTCGCGATGAGCCCACTCGCGAGTGCCGCGCCACGCCGCGTTCGGACTGAGACGTCGGACCACCGCGTCATCGTCGTCGGCTCCGGCTTCGGTGGAGCTGTCACGGCTCTGCGCCTCACCCAGGCGGGTGTTCGGGTGCTACTCCTCGAACGGGGCCGCGAATGGAAGACCGGGCCCAACGCGCGCACGTTCCCGAGTCCCACGAACCCGGACAAACGCATGCTGTGGCATAAGAGTGCGCCTCAACTGTTCGGTCGTCCGTTCTCGCCGGAACCGTATACAGGCCTCGTCGACGCCGTGGTCGGCGACAACGTGACGGCAGTGACGGCGGCCGGGCTCGGCGGCGGAAGCCTTCTCTACCAAGGGATGTCACTGGAGCCTGTGGAGCACGTGTTCAATGAGCACTTGCCGGAGCAACTGGACTGGGCGCGTATGCACGCCACGTACTACCCGCGGGTGTGGAAGATGCTGCAATTGCAGACGGCGCCCGACTCGCTCATCCGCACGCCCGAGTACAAGGCGGCACGACTGTTCGCCTCGCAAGCGCGCAAGGCCGGGCTGCCGGTGTCGAAGATTCCGATGCCCATCGACTGGCAGTACGCCCTCGACGAGATCGCTGGCAAGATGCGGCCCTCGTACACGGACGGATCCGGTGCGCTTGGTGTCAACAACGGTGGCAAGCACAGTGTCGACACCAACTACATCAGGCAGGCTCGGGCCACCGGACTGCTGACCGTCGCGACCTTGCACGAGGTGTCCGAGGTGACGCGGGCGAAGGACGGACGCTGGAAGTTGGCGGTGACGCAGACGGACGAGAACGGTGATCCGGTCGCACACAAGACCATGACTACCAAGGCCCTCGTGATGTCGGCGGGCAGCGTCCACACGACGCGGCTCCTCCTGCGGGCGCGGGGAACAGGCGGCGTGGACCTGCCCGACGCACTGGGCACCGGGTGGGGGACCAACGCCGATCGCATCTACGTGTGGAGCAACCCGAACCTCGACTTCGGCGCCGTGCAGGGCGGTCCAGTCGTGTACGGCAGTCTGAACTGGGATCGGGCCGACTCCGCGCACACGGTGATCCAGGCGTCGATCCCGTCGTTCGGCGTGGACGCGCACAGCACGATGATGGTCGGCTACGGCGTGAGCCGATCGCGAGGGGCGTTGCGATACGACGCGTCGACAGGCGACTCCCGCCTGCACTGGCCCGCGGGTGGCGACCGGAAGATCCAGTGGGGGCACATCCACCCGACTGCGCTCAAGATCGCAGGCGAGGGGGCGGTGCTCACCGACTCGAACCGTTTCCTCAACACCACGTGGCATCCGCTCGGCGGTGCCGCTATGGGTGCGGTGTGCGACCTGGAAGGGCGCGTGCACGGCCAGAAGGGGCTCTACGTGATCGACGGTGCGCTGATACCCGGCACTGCGGCCGCCTGCAATCCGTCGATGACGATCGCCGCCGTCGCCGAACGCGCCCTGGACCGCATCGTCCGATCCGACGTCGGCCCGATCATCTGACGCGGACTGTTCGCGTCACCGGCCCGAGCCGGGACTCGACGCGGTCGAAGACGTCGGCCAACTGGATCGGGTCGTCGACGTCGGCGACGAGCGCGACCGTGTATCCGGATCGGCCGACCATGAACGGGACGACCGAACGGTAGTCGCGGCCGACGACCGCGACCGGGCGCCCCGTCGACGTCAGCTCATGCGCGAGTCGGGAGACGGTGTCGTCATCGATGACGAGCAACGGAATGTCGGTCGGGGAGATCGTGTGATTCTGCATGCTTCAACGATCTCGCCCGAACCTTGGAGCTGCCCTGCGGTTCGTGTGTGCATCGGCTGGGAGGTCTCGACTCCGCTCGACCAGCAGACGTCCGCTCGGCCGGCGGTGGCCTTACTCAGCAGCGATCGCGTCGTCCTCGTTCTTGCCGTTACGGCGACGGCGGAGCCACTCGAAGACCATCGGCAGCACCGAGACGAGAACGATCACGATGAAGATCGGCTCGATCAGCTTCTGGACGATCTCGAACTGGCCGAGCCAGTAGCCGAGCAGGACGATGCCCGCTCCCCAGACGATGGCGCCGACGACGTTGTAGATCGTGAAGATCGCGAACTTCATGCGTGCCGCGCCCGCGACGATCGGGGCGAGCGTGCGGACGATCGGCACGAAGCGAGCCAGGAAGATCATGATCGGGCCGTGCTTCTCGAAGAAGAGATGCGCCTCGTCGAGGTACCGCTGCTTGAGGAATCGGGCGTCGGGCTTGAACATCGAGGTGCCGACGTATCGGCCGATCCAGTAGCCGATCTGACCGCCGATGATGCCCGCGATCGGAACTCCGATCAGGAGCGGCCACAGCGTGAGGCCGGAGTCGGCGACCTTCTCCGCGTGTTCACCAGACTGGCTGCCTGCGGCGATGAGGCCTGCGACGAACAGCAGCGAGTCGCCCGGGAGGACCGGGAACAGCACACCGGATTCAATGAGGATGACCACGAGCAGTCCCCAGAAAGCGGCGGGTCCGAAGTAGCCGATCAGGTTGAACGGGTCCATGAAGCCGGGCATCAATGCCACATTCGAGGTGGTCTCGGCGAGAAGAGTGTCGATCACAGGGCCCGACTCTACCGGTGAAACCTTCCGGAACCCTTAAAGCGCCCGGTGGCGGGGGATGACACCGCGTCGAAACGTGACCTGGCAAACTATGGAGGAACCCCGTAACACAAGTGGAGACCTCCACCAGGCTCGACAGGACGTGAGTATGCCCATCGCAACACCCGAGAAGTATGCAGAGATGCTCGCCAAGGCGAAGAAGGATCAGTACGCCTTCCCGGCCATCAACTGCACGTCGTCGGAGACGATCAACGCAGCCATCAAGGGCTTCGCCGATGCCGGCAGTGACGGCATCATCCAGTTCTCTACCGGCGGAGCCGAATTCGGCTCGGGCCTGGGAGTCAAGGACATGGTGACCGGCGCGGTCGCCCTCGCCGAGTTCGCGCACGTCGTCGCCGACAAGTACGACGTGACGATCGCGCTGCACACCGATCACTGCCCGAAGGACAAGCTCGACGGCTTCGTGCGCCCGCTCCTCGAGATCTCGCGTGAGCGCGTCGCCAACGGGCAGAACCCGCTGTTCCAGTCGCACATGTGGGACGGTTCGGCCGTGCCGATCGACGAGAACCTCGAGATCGCCAAGGAACTCTTGGCCGCAGCCAAGGCTGCGAAGATCGTCCTCGAAGTCGAGATCGGCGTCGTCGGCGGCGAAGAGGACGGTGTCGAGAACGAGATCAACGAGAAGCTGTACACGTCGGTCGAAGACTTCCAGAAGACCGTCGACGCCCTCGGAACCGGCGAGAACGGCCACTACCTGCTGGCCGCGACCTTCGGCAACGTGCACGGCGTCTACAAGCCTGGCGGCGTCAAGCTGCGTCCGGGCGTCCTCAAGGAGGGCCAGGACGCGGCGATCGCCAAGCTCGGCCTCGACGCCGACGCAAAGCCGTTCGACTTCGTCTTCCACGGCGGATCCGGTTCGCTCAAGAGCGAGATCGAGGAAGCCGTCGGCTACGGCGTAATCAAGATGAACGTCGACACCGACACCCAGTACGCGTTCACTCGACCGATCGCCGGTCACATGCTGGGCAACTACGACGGTGTGCTCAAGATCGACGGCGAAGTCGGCAACAAGAAGGTCTACGACCCGCGCAGCTACCTGAAGAAGGGCGAGGCGTCGATGACCGAGCGCGTCGTCGAAGCCTGCAACGACCTCGGATCGACGGGTAAGTCGATCGGTCGCTGACGCGATCTGACGTCTTTCGAGACACGAGAAGGGGCGCCCGAATCATCGGGCGCCCCTTTTCATGTCTTGCTCGGTCCGGCTGGTTCTTCAGACCGACCCGTCCTGGTCAGTTCACTTTTGTGCAGACCTTCCAGTCGCCGTCGACCTTGTGCAGAGTGATCTGCGCAGGCACCTTCTTGCTGGAGTCGCTCGTGTTGTACATGTCGACGCCTGCACGAGCGGTGTCTCCGTCGATCGCCACCGAATTGACCTCGTCGAACGTCATCAGCTCGTTGCGGGACTTCTGGGTCTCGTACGCCTTCGAGAAGTCGTCGTCGGAGACTGTGGTGTAGTACTTGTTCTCCTCGCCGCAGGTGATGTCGCGCAGCTCGGACAGGTCGCCGTCGTTCATCGCTTCCTGGTACGACGAGGCCGTATCTGCGACCTCCGTCTCCGGGGAGTCGCCTGCGAACAGGTAGAACAATCCGGCGACGATCGCTGCGATCACAACGACCGCTGCGATCAGGGCTGCGATCAGCTTGCCGCGGCTCTTCTTCTCGCCGCCGTCCGACGGGGCGATGACCTGCGACTGGGCCTTCGGCTGCTGGGCCTGCTCCTGCTGTTTTTTGGCTTGCGGCGCTGTGGGTTTGGCCTGCGGCGTCTGGGGCTTGGGCTGGCCCTTCGGCTCGGCCTCAGGAGCCTTCTCGTCCTTCGAAGCGTCCGACGACGGCTTCTTCTGGGTGCTGATCTTCGCCGTCGCCGCTCCTGCGCCCGCAGCCGCTGCTGCGGCTGCCGCGGGAACTGCGATCTTCTCCGTCGGCGTGGAATCCGAGCCGTCTGAATCGTCGGCCTCGGTGTCAGCGTCGTTCGCGCCAGTCTCGTCAGCTTCGGCGTCAGCAGACTCCGCGGCATCGGCATCGGCATCGTCGGCGGCGGCTTCGTCCTCGTCTTCGTCGCCGTCCGAATCGACGTCGACCGACTGCTCTACGACGGCGGCTTTGTCCGTAACCCCTGCCTGTGCCTGAGTCCCTGCCTGTGCCTGAGTCTCGGACTGCGCCTGGTCGTCCGACTCGGGAGCCTTCGCGGACGTCGGCTCGCCGACGACCGTCTCCTCGGCCAGCCCGGTGTTCTCCTCGCCGGACTCGTCGGACGTCGTCTCGTCGGCCGCTTCCGCTTCGGGCTGGTCGCCATCGGTCTCGTCAACGCCGGCCTCGTCAATGTCAGGCTCGTCGGCGTCAGGCTCGTCAGGTTCTGGGGTCTTCCCGCCCTTCGCCGCTGCTGCGACACCCGCGGGAATCTTGAACGCGCGCGTCGGCGACTCGGAGTCGCCGCCCTTCGGCTTGGGGGCCTTCTGCTCGTCGCCGAGCTTCATCACCGGCGTCGGACCCTGACCCGACTTGGCCTGGTCCGACTTACTGTCGGTCGAGTCACCCTTGGGCGAGTCGCTCTTGGTCGACTCGCTCTTGGCTGACTCGCTCGTGGTCGACTCGCTCTTATCAGGCGTGGCCTCTTCGGGCTTCTTCGCGTCGCTGCCCGACGCGTTGGACGCCTGCTCTCGGCGTGCACGAAATGCGCCGACCACCTTGTCGATGGCGGCTGGCTTTTCTTTATCCGAATCAGGCATCTGGCTCAATCCTGTATCGCGTCGAGGTTGAAAGCGCGCAAGGCGCGATGTCGAGACTATCGAATGTCTACCGCTGCGGTCTCCTCGGACAGCTCGGATGAATGATTGAATGGCCGTGTGACCTCATTCGGAGACCTTCTCGGACCCCCGCCCACGCTCCTCACCGGAGACGACGAGGCGGAATCAGACCTGCTCAACGGAGCGGACCCGGCGGCAGTGGCCGCCGACCACCCGACCGCGTCCGTCGCCTGGGCGTACCTCGCTGAAGCTGCACTCGACGGTGAGCCTGCGACTTCGGGCGTCATCGCCGCCTACGCGTACGCCCGCACCGGCTACCACCGCGGCCTCGACCAGCTCCGACGCCACGGGTGGAAGGGATTCGGCCCCGTCCCGTGGAGCCACGACCAGAATCAAGGCTTCCTGCGCTGTGTCGGCGCCCTCGCCCGCGCCGCAAAAGCTATCGGCGAGGAGGACGAGTACGTCCGGTGCCTGGACCTGTTGAACGACAGTGACCCGCGCGCCGTCACCGAACTCGGGCTCGACTGACTCCAACACCCGAATCCCGAGCACGCTGACATGGATCCGGCCCGAACGATCCGCGACGCAGGCCACGCAGGTGACCAGGCGCTGCAGAGTATGCGTTCGCGGTTCGGGGCGAAGATTCCGAAGTTTCTGCGGGTTCGGCTCCGCCGGTTGTGGCTGTCGTTCGTTCCGATCCTGCAATGCGGGCTCGCGAGCGGGCTCGCCTGGTGGATCGCTGCCGACATCGTCCACCACGACCGGCCGTTCTTCGCGCCGATCGCCGCCGTCGTCTCCCTCGGGCTCTCTCTAGCCAAACGGTGGCGGCGGTCGGTGGAACTCATCGGCGGCGTCCTGATCGGGATCATCGTCGGCGATGTCGGCATCTCCATCCTCGGCTCGGGAGGATGGCAGATCTCGGTCGTCGTCGCCATCGCTATGAGCGTTGCGGTGTTCCTCGACAAGGGCGTCATGATCCCGATTCAGGCGGCGTCGTCCGCGGTCCTGATCGCGACCCTCATCCCGCCCGGCACCGGTAGCTTCGGTCGGGCCGTCGATGCGCTCATCGGCGGCGGCGTCGGGCTGCTCGTCGTCGCGCTCGTCCCGATCAATCCGGCCCGACGCGCCAGGCGTGACGCGGCGGAGATCCTCTCGATCCTGCGCAACCTGTCCGCAGACCTCGCCATCGCGCTGCGCCTCGAGGACGAGGACGGCATCTACCGGGTGCTCGCGACTGCGCGTGGAACCCAAGGTGCCATCGACTCGCTGCGGGCCGGCGTCACGGCAGGCCGCGAAGTCAGCAGACTGTCCCCGATGTACTGGTCCTCGCGGGGCCGAGTCGAACGAATCGGCGCCACCGCCGACCCCATCGACAACGCGGTACGCAATTTCCGTGTCATCTGCCGTCGATCGCTTGGCGTGACGCAGCGGGGGATCGCGATCGAACCGGAGATCGTCGGCGTCGTCGATGACCTTCAACTGGGTTTCGAGACCCTTCGGGCGATGATGATGGCCGAGCCAGGGGACAGTCCCGATCAGGCCGATGCCGCGCGCGTCATCCGGTCCATCGTCCGCAAGGCCCGCACCTCCCTCGCGGACGGCGTGGAAGACCTCTCTGAAGCCGCCATGCTGGTGGAACTCCGGTCACTGCTCGTGGACATGCTGATGGTGACGGGCCTCAAGCGATCGTCGGCGATCGCTCAGTTGCATCGGAATCAGTAACGATCAGGTCACCCTAACCTTGACATATTCAGTAGCACGCATATATTGAGGTCATGAGCAGTAACCACGGGCACGAAGGGCACAGTCACGGGCCCAGTGCAGCCGATCTCGCATCGGGCGCGACCAATCGACGACTCTGGCCGATGACGGTGTCGGTCGTCATCATCGGCGGGTTCTTCGTCGTCGAGCTCGTCACCGGCCTGCTCTTCGGGTCGCTCGCGCTGGTCGCCGACGCCGGGCACATGCTCACCGACGTCGTCGCACTCACCATGGGGCTCTCGGCCCTGCTCCTCGCGCGGCACGGTCGGGTCACCGACGGGCGCAGTTTCGGTTGGTACCGCGCAGAAGTCTTCACCGCCGTCGTCAATGCAGTCCTACTCATCGGTGTCGGCGTGTTCGTTCTCGTCGAAGCTATCCGCCGCATCGGCACCGACCCCGAGGTTCCCGGCGGACCGATGATCATCGTTGCCGCCCTCGGTCTCGTCGCCAACCTCGTCGTGATGCTGCTGTTGAGGGCCGACGCCGAAGGGTCGATCGCCATCCGCGGCGCCTACCTCGAAGTCCTCGCCGACGCCGTCGGCAGCGTCGGCGTCCTGGTCGCAGGCATCGTCGCGCTCACCACAGGTTGGGGTTACGCCGACCTCATCGTCGCTGTGCTCATCGCAGTCTGGGTGGTCCCGCGTGCGCTGAAGCTCGCACGCGACGCGCTCAAGATCCTCAACCAGCAGGCGCCGTCGCACATCGACCTCACGGACCTGCGTGCCCGTCTCGCCGATGTCCCCGGAGTAGACGACGTCCACGACCTGCACGTCTGGTCGGTCACCACCGGTATGGACGTCGTGACCGTGCACCTGACCGCGTTCGGCGACCACACCAGAGTTCTCGCAGATGCGCGCGCCGTCCTCGACGCGCAAGGCCTCGAACACGCCACGGTCCAGATCGAGTCGTCGGGCAGCAAGGCTGCATGCACCGGCGAACTGACCTGGTGAGAATGCGTGGAAGACGCGGCGGCTACAGCCAGAACGCGAACAGGTGCCATCCGTAGGAGACGAACAGCGAGTCGACGCCGAACAGCCCCATCAGGCCTTCGATGAGGGCGAAGAACGCCCTGTTCAACGCCGGCAGCCACAGCACGACGAGAACGATGAGGAACCCGAACGGGGCGATCTTCTCGGCGGAACGGCGAATGTCCCATGACAGGTACGGCTCGATCGCGTGGTAGCCGTCGAAGCCCGGCACCGGGATCAGGTTCAGGATCAACGCGGTGAACTGGAGAAAGGCGAGCATCGCGAGCGACGACCACAGATTGAGGTTTCCGAGGTCGTCGGCCAACGGCATCGCAGTCAACAGGATGCACAGCACGACGCCCAGGATCAGGTTCGCGGCAGGCCCGGCCAACGCGACCTTCGTCCGCTGACTCTTGGTGAAGGCACTGTGATCGACGTACACCGCGCCGCCGGGGAAACCGATGCCGCCCAGCGCGATGATCAGCAACGGCAACGCGATCGACAGACCCGGATGCGTGTACTTGAGCGGATTCAACGTCAAGTAGCCGCGGAGTTCTGTGTTGCGGTCGCCGTAGCGGAACGCAGTGAACGCGTGCCCGAACTCGTGCAGACACAGCGAGATCACCCAGCCAGACAGGACCAGGAGGATCGCGCCCAGCGTCGCGGTCGCAGAGTCGTCACGTCCCGACGAGACCAGCAGTGCCACACCGACACCGAACGCGACGCAGAGGCCGAGGAAGACGACGCCGGGTCGCACTGACTTCAACGCGACCGAAGTCGGAGTCGTCACTGAGAGACCAGCTTCCAGTCGATGTGATGACGGTAGAAGGTCGACCGTTTGACCAGACGCTCAGTGATGACGCCCTCGCGTTCGACGACCAGGTTGCTGCCGCCCGTCTGTACCGCTCGCCCGGTCTTCCAGCCGCCCGGCAGCCACCGTGCGACACGCCCGCGTACCCCCGGCTCCTCCGGGATGGGCTCGATCTCCACCGCATCCACCTCGCCGTCGAACAAGCGATCGGAGTCGACGTACGCCTCACCGTGCAGCTTGGCGCCGTCGGCGCCCAGGTGGCGGGCTCGGCCCACGAGAACAGTCGCGGCATCGTCGCGGATCAACGGCAGGCTGCGGGCGACGCCGGACTCGGCGAGCGCCATCGCGTTGGCACCGTATTTGAGGTTGTACGCCTTGGTCGCGTCGGTCTCATGCGGTGCGACATAAGCGATTTCGACGTCGAGTCGGTCCTGCTTCATGACTGCGGCGACGATCTCGGCGAGGAACACGTCGGGCTCCACGCCGGACTCCTCGACAGCGGGCGGAGCGACGATGAGTCGGGTCAAGTCCGGGTATTCGAGCGCCTGCGCGACCAGAACTGCAGGTGTCGGGCCGTTCTCGGCACCTGTCGTCGGGGCGAGGTGAGTAGATGACACGTCTACCAGGATAACGGCGCGGCATGCGCACACCGTGGACTCGGGGTCTGACGGCACGTTCGGACCCAGTAGGGTGGACGCGAACAGGAGGATCACCGAACTATGGCTGCGATTGTGCTGATCGGCGCCCAGTGGGGCGACGAAGGCAAAGGTAAAGCGACAGATCTACTCGGCGGAAAGCTGCAGTGGGTGGTTCGCTACCAGGGTGGGAACAACGCGGGACACACGGTCGTCCTGCCGAACGGGGAGACATTTGCGCTTCACCTGATTCCCTCCGGCATTCTGACCCCCGGCGTCAACAACGTCATCGGCAACGGTGTCGTCGTCGACCCGAGTGTCCTCCTCAACGAACTGCACGGTTTGGAAGAGCGCGACGTCGACACGTCGCGGCTGTTGCTGTCGGCCGACGCGCACCTGCTGATGCCGTACCACGTCGCCATCGACAAGGTGACCGAGCGATTCCTCGGCAACAGCAAGATCGGTACAACGGGCCGCGGCATCGGTCCCTGCTACCAGGACAAGATCGCGCGCGTCGGCGTCCGCGTCGCCGACGTCCTGGACGAGAAGATCCTCGCCCAGAAGGTCGAAGCCGCTCTCGAGGTGAAGAACCAGATCCTCACCAAGATCTACAACCGCAAGGGTCTTGACCCGGCCGAGGTGGTGGACGAGACCCTCGAGCTCGCCGAAGGCTTCAAGCACCGCATCTCCGACACCCGGCTGCTGCTCAACCAGGCGCTCGAGCGGGGCGAGACCGTCCTCCTCGAAGGCTCGCAGGGCACATTGCTCGACGTCGACCACGGCACCTACCCGTACGTGACGTCGTCCAATCCGACAGCGGGTGGAGCGGCCGTCGGCGCAGGCATCGGTCCCGGTCGTATCGATACCGTCCTCGGCATCCTCAAGGCGTACACGACGCGTGTCGGCGCGGGCCCTTTCCCGACCGAGTTGTTCGACGAGTGGGGCGAGTTCCTCGCCAAGACCGGCGGCGAGGTCGGCGTTACTACCGGCCGCGGACGTCGTTGTGGCTGGTTCGACGCCGTCGTGGCCCGTTACGCGACCCGCGTCAACGGAATCACCGACTACTTCCTCACCAAGCTCGACGTCCTGTCGAGCCTGGAGACGGTCCCGATCTGCGTCGCCTACGAGGTCGACGGCGAACGCGTCGACGACATGCCGATGACGCAGACCGGCTTCCACCACGCGAAGCCGATCTACGAGGAGATGCCCGGCTGGTGGGAGGACATCTCCAATTGCCGCACCTTCGAGGAGTTGCCGGCCAACGCGCAGGCCTACATCCTTCGGCTCGAAGAGCTGTCCGGCGCACACATCTCGTGCATCGGTGTCGGACCGGGGCGCGATCAGACGATCGTGCGTCGCGAGATCGTCTGACCGGGGACGGCGCAAGTGTGGCGGCCGAGCTTCAATCGTGATTACGGTTCGATCCTGCTCGGCTCCGCAGAGCAGTCTGCGCGGAGCGTTCGGCTCCGCGTCCAGACGCTTCTCACGTTCGCGGTCGTGTTGGCGAACGTCATCGGCATCGTCATCGCGCTCGGGCTCGGAGCCGTCGGGATCCCCGAACCGTCGCTGCTCCGTCGTGACCTGATCTACGTCAACTTCGTCGGGGTACCCGTCTACATCGCGTTCGCGCTGGTCGTCGGTGTCTGGGTGGGTACGGCGTCGACGGTCAAAGCCGTCCGCTGGTCGATCGTCGACGAGATACCGACGCGCGACGATGCGCGGCGGGCGAGCCGGGCCCAGCGTCGACTCGTGTGGCTGCAGGGTCTGCTCTGGGTCGGAGGGGCAGGCGTGCTCGCGCTGCTCTACGGTCTCGTCGACCCGTCGTTGATCCCGAAGGTCGTGCTCATCGTCTTGATGTGCGCGACGGTCGTCGTCGCGATCGCGGGCATCTACACCGAGATCCTGTTGCGCCCGGTCTGGGCCAAGATCATGCAAGCGGGTATCGGGCTCAAGGGCAGCTCGGTCCGTTCGCGCGCAGTCAACTCCTGGATCATCGGTACCGGGATCCCGCTGACGGGCATCACCCTCGTCGTCCTGTTCAGCGTTCTGCGGCCGGAGACGAGCAAGGCGAACGTCCTCATCGCGGTGACCGTGCTCGCGGTGGTCGCCGGATGCGTCGGGTTCGGATCGATCATGTTGTTCGTCTGGAGTATCACCGGCCCGTTGCGCAGTGTGCGCGCCGGGATGGCCACCGTCCGGCACGGCGATGTGGGCCAGGACGTCGACCTCCTCGTCTACGACGGATCCGAGCTCGGCGAACTCCAGTACGGGTTCAACACGATGGTCGGCGGACTCCGCGAACAGGAACGCCTCCGGGACCTGTTCGGCAGGCACGTCGGCCGGGACGTCGCTGCGGCCGCGCTGCGCAGCGATCCCGAACTGGGCGGCTCCGAGCGGACTGTCGCAGTCGTGTTCGTCGACGTCATCGGTTCGACGACGATCGCCGAGAAACGGTCGCCGACCGAAGTCGTCGCACTGCTCAACCGCTTCTTCGCGGTGATCGTCGAAGCGACCGAGCGGAACGGCGGACTCGTCAACAAGTTCGAGGGCGACGCCGTCCTCGCGATCTTCGGCGCGCCCGTCGACCTCGACGATCCGGCATCGTCCGCGTTGGTTGCGGCCCGAGAGATCGCCGACGGCCTCGCCACTGACGTCCCCGAACTGTCCGCCGGTATCGGCGTCAGTTACGGCACCGTCGTCGCAGGCAACGTCGGAGCCGTCCAACGCTTCGAGTACACGGTGATCGGTGATCCCGTGAACGAGAGCGCCCGACTGTCCGAGGTCGCGAAAGACGATCCGCGTCATCCCGTCTCGTCGAAGCGAGCGATCGACGCGGCGGCGGACGATGAGGCCGCTCGCTGGACGCTTTGGCGCGAGGAGGTTCTCCGCGGCCGCACCGAACCCACACCCGTCTACGCGGCTTCGTCTCTGCCGCCGGTCGAGTCTCCTAGATCGCCGGGGGGGGGGGGGGGGGGCCCCCCCCCCCCCCGCCCCGGGGGGGGCGGCCCCCGGCCCCCCCGGTGGGGGGGCGCCCCCGG
>NZ_JAKKOQ010000011.1 GCF_021738965.1 Gordonia zhenghanii
GTCTCTGCCGCGGGTCTAGTCCCCTAGATCGCCGGACTCGCGGTGGCGAGACCTCTAGCTCGTCGAACGGGGTCTCGACTCCGCTCGACCAGCAGATGGGGCTCGACCAGCGGGGCCTCGACTTCGCTCGACCAGCGGGGTCTCGACCAGCAGTCGGCTCTCAGTCCAGACAGAACTCGTTTCCTTCGGGATCGGCCATGACGATGTGGCCGTGCCCCATCGGGGGAGCGGGCTCCACGCGACGAGTTCGCGACGCACCGAGCGCTACGAGGGCGGTGGCGCGCGCTTCGAGCGTCGACATCCGCTCGTCACCGACGAGGCCGGGAGCAGCACGCACATCCAAGTGGATGCGATTCTTCGCGACTTTGCCTTCGGGGACCTGTTGGAAGAAGAGGCGGGACCGGACGCCTGCGGGATCTTCAGCAGCCGAATTGGAGTTCCACTGCTCGACCGGAATACCTGCTCTCGCCAGGAACTCGTCCCACGCAGCGAATGGATCGTCGGGGTCGGAATCAACGCCTGGCGGCCCGGGAACGACGTAGCCGAGGGCGGCACACCAGAACTGTGAGAGGCCGCGTGGATCGTGGGCGTCGAACGTGATCTGTATGTCGGGACTCGGCGGAACACTCATGCGGTTCAGCGTAGGTCGCCCGAACGGTGCGCGGACCGCGTCGCCGATCCGGGCCCGTAAACTGGAGGGCATGTCGTCAACGGTGATCGGTACCCCGCTGAGTCCCAGTGCGGTCAGAGTGCTCCTCCTCGGATCCGGCGAACTCGGCAAGGAGGTGACGATCGCTCTGCAACGGTTCGGCGTGGAAGTCATCGCCGTCGACCGCTACGCCGACGCCCCCGCTCACCAAGTGGCCCACCACGCCGAGGTCATCGACATGACCGATGCGGAGCAGGTCCGCGCCGTGATCGACAAGCACAAGCCGCACTATGTGCTGCCCGAGATCGAAGCGATCGCGACTGACGCCCTCGAAGACGTCGAACGCGACGGGGTCGCCGAGGTCATCCCGAGCGCCAAGGCAGTGTCGGCGACGTTGAACCGCGAACGGATTCGGCGACTGGCCGATGAAGAACTCGGGCTGCCGACGTCGCCGTACCTGTTCGCCGGATCGCTCGAGGAGATGCGTCGCGCGGTCGAGAGCGTCGGCTATCCGTGCGTGGTGAAGCCCGTCATGTCGTCGTCAGGTAAGGGGCAGAGCGTCCTGGAAGGCCCCGACGACGTCGACGCCGCATGGGAGGCGGCCCGGACGGGGGCGCGCGTCAACAACGACCGAGTGATCGTCGAGGGCTTCGTCGACTTCGACTACGAGATCACGCTCCTCACCGTGCGTGCGATCGACCCGGCGACGGGCAAGCTCGCGACGTACTTCTGCGATCCGATCGGTCACCGACAGGTGTCCGGTGACTACGTGGAGAGCTGGCAGCCGCAGCCGATGAGTGAGATCGCCTACGGCACAGCACGTTCGGTCGCCGCACGGATCGCAACGGCGATGGGGTCGGGCCGCAGCGAGTTCAGCGGTCGCGGCGTGTTCGGAGTGGAGCTGTTCGTGCACGGCGACGAGGTGTACTTCTCAGAAGTGAGTCCACGGCCCCACGACACAGGTTTGGTGACGCTGGCGTCGCAGCAACTGTCGGAGTTCGAGCTCCACGCCCGTGCCGTGCTCGGTCTGCCCGTCGACACCGCCTCAGTGGCCCCGGGCGCGTCCGCGGTGATCTACGGACGCCACGACGCCGAGGCGATCAAGTTCGCGGGTGTCGCTGAGGCACTGGCGGATCCGGCCGTCGACATCCGACTGTTCGGTAAGCCCGAGAGCTTCGCGCGACGCCGCATGGGTGTCGCGGTGGCGACCGGACTGAACACCGAGGTCGCGCGCCAGAAGGCCACCCGGGCGGCCGAGACCGTTCAGCCGTTGCTCGGCGACGCTGAAGTGCCTGCGGCAGAAGAGGCTTCGGAGAATGAGGGGAATGGGAGCCGGGAAACCGTAGGCAACGAAGCCGTGGACCCGGCTGCAAGCGATACGAAGACTGGTGCCGAGGAGACGGTCGCGATCCCTCGCCCCGACCGGCAGCCTCCGCAGGCGTCCGCTCCGCCGCCTCCTCCCGGTGCGCGCCCCAGCCCACCGCCGGGGACTGGCCCGCATCCGGGACCGCCGCCTCCGCACCTGAGGCGTCCGGGCCCAGGCCGCCCCGGACCCGGTCCAACCGGTCCGGCGGGTCCTCGGCCACCGGGGATGCCTCCGCAGGGACCGCCGCCCCAGGGACCCCCGCCCCAGGGGCCGCCCCCGTATCCACAAGGGCCTCCCGGGCGTCGATTCTGAGTATTTACTGAACAATTCGGTAACACCTATGCGTTAAATCACCGATAGACGGGTAAGGGTGGAGGGAAGACTCCGTCTACGCGCTGCGATTCACAACGTTTTGCGGCTAGGTGAAACGAAAGGTTATTCGACATGAGGAAGACCCTGACACGTGCAGCGGCGAGTATCGCCGCAGTCGGCGCCATCGGTGCCGGCACCCTCGTCGCAGCTCCGCAGGCGCAGGCTGCCGACCCCGGCGACCTCCAGATCATCGGCGGGGTGAACTGCACCTTCAAGGCGTGGGGTCCCAACTGGTCCGACGGCCCGCAGTGGCAGATGCACCGCTGGATGGGCGTCACGAACCTCGGAGACTTCACCATGCACAAGGTGACCGTCACCGAGTTCGGCGGCCCGACGAAGTGGGTTCCGGCGAGCAAGGCACTCAAGACCAAGGTGGGAGACCTGAAGCCGGGCCAGACCGCGACCCTGTTCTCCACCAAGTGGAAGGGCTGCTGGCCGTCCTCGATCTCCGGCTACACAATCAGCGAGCAGGTCGAGAATCCGCTGAACAACGCAGGCTTCTGGCAGAACGTCCGTCGCGCCGCACCCAAGGGTGGCGACAACGAGAAGATCGTCGAGCCGCCGAAGGCCGACACCTCCGACAAGTAGCAGCGAGAAAAGGTCCGCCCCAACACGATGTGTCGGGGCGGACCTTTTGTAGGGCTCTGCGTGGAACCGCTACTTCCGAGTCTTGTCCGGTTCTGCGGCAGCCAGCATGTCGTCGCGCTCGACGACCTTGATTCGCTCGCGGCCCGCGGCGGCGCCGAGGGCGCGCTCGTGCTCGTCGAGGCGGTACCAGCCGTCCCACGTGGTGAACGGGATGCCGCGCTCCTCCAGGAGTGCGACGATCGCGTCTTCACCAGGCGTCTCGGGTGTGTTGAGCGAGCTGGCCTTCATGTCTTCGAGGATGCACTCGACGGTCTCGTTGGCGTCGCCCTTGGTGTGGCCGATGAGGCCGACGGGGCCGCGCTTGATCCACCCTGTCGTGTAGAGCCCGGTCAGATGTTTGCCCTCGTCGAACACGCGGCCCGATTCGTTCGGGATGACGCCCGCCTGATCGTCGAACGGGATCTCCGGCAGATTGTCCGACAGGTAGCCGACCGCGCGGTAGATCGCGGTGACGTCCCACTCGCGGAACTTGCCGGTCGACTTCACGTTGCCGGTGCCGTCCAGTTCGGTGCGCTCGGTCCGCAGACCGACGACCTTCCCGTCCTCGCCGAGGACCTCGACCGGGTTCTCGAAGAAGTGCAGGAACAGTTTGTGGATCGCGTCCTGCTTCGGCTCGCGGATCGCGTAGTTCTCGATGATCGTCGCGACCTGATCGGTGATCTTGCTGCTGCGGCGGGCGACGGCCGAGCCCTCGTCGTACTCGATGTCCTCGGGGTCGACGACGACCTCGATGCTCGGCGAGTGATCGAGCTCCTTGAGTTCCAGCGGAGTGAACTTGGCCTGCGCGGGACCGCGCCGACCGAACACGTGGACTTCGAGCGCCTTGTTGGCCTTGAGGCCTTCGTAGACGTTGTCCGGGATCTCGGTCGCGAGCAGCTCGTCGCCGGTCTTGGCGAGCACGCGGGCCACGTCGAGGGCGACGTTGCCGACACCGATGACGGCGACCTTCTCCTCCTCGAGCGGCCAGGTGCGCGAGAAGTCCGGGTGCCCGTCGTACCAGGCGACGAACTCGCCTGCTCCGTAGCTGCGCTCGAGGTCGACGCCCGGGATCTTCATGCCGCGGTCGTCGGTGGCTCCGGTCGAGAACACGACGGCGTCGTAGTGCTGGCGCAGGTCGGCGAGCGTGACGTCGGTGCCGTAGTCGATGTTGCCGAGCAGGCGCACCTGCGGCTTGTCGAGCACCTTGTGCAGTGCGTTGATGATCCCCTTGATGCGCGGGTGGTCGGGTGCGACTCCGTAACGGATCAGGCCGAACGGCGCGGGCATGCGTTCGTAGAGGTCGATGCTCACGCCGCGCTCACCCGCGGTGTCCGACTTCATCAGGGCGTCCGCGCAGTAGATGCCGGCCGGTCCGGCGCCGACGATCGCGACCCGCAACGGGCGGTTGGTGTCAGTCATGAGCTCGTGTTTCCTCAGCTTTATGGAACCTTGTCACCTCTACGTTAAATCGTGCGCGAGCGTGACCAAAATCTGTAAGTGAGGTGAACCTCAGTAACGCGGTCGATGATCGAAACTCTTGACGGGCGACGCGGCGTGTGCCGCTCTCGCGCCAGGGTAGACGTGTTGCACGCCCGGAACGGACAGGTCATAGACTCGGAAGTCATGAGCGCTAAGCGACCCGATCCCGCAGCGCAGGACGACCTGCCGAACTCCGAACACGAACCCCGGTCGTGGCGGGCGGCGCTGCCGTTCCTCATTGCGTTCGGCCTCATCATCATCGTCATCGCGTGGATAGCCCTGTCGCACCTGATCCGCCCGTCCGAGGAGAGAGTCAGCGAGGACACGAAGGTCCAGTACGTGGTCAACGACTTGTACAGCGCGCGGAACTCCCTGAACTACGACCTGTACCGCGGCGCCCAGTGCGAGGCGAACGTCGCGTCGAAGGACTTCCCGACCGCAGCGCAGTTCGCCGAAGCCAACCGCGGACCACTCGAACGCGACGGGAAGATCGTCGTACCCGAGATGGACGTCGAGGTGACCGGTTCGCGTGCGGCCGTCACCGTCCACGCGCACCGCGAGAACACCGAAGACAAGAAGACGACCACGGACGTGACCGTCGTCAAGCAGGGCGAGGACTGGAAGGTGTGCGCATCGTGACCTATGCAGGCGACATCACACCGCGCGACGCATGGTCGCGGCTCGCCGACAACCCGCGAGCCGTACTCGTCGACTGCCGGACCCGGGCGGAGTGGAGCTTCGTCGGCGTCCCAGACGTGAGTCCCCTCGGTAAGCAGACGGTGTTCGTCGAGTGGGTCGGCTTCCCCGACGGCGCTCGCAACCCCCAGTTCGTCGACGATCTGCGCTCGGCGGGGATCACCGACGACGACGAAGTCCTGTTCCTCTGCCGATCGGGGCAGCGGTCGATCGGCGCCGCGGAGGCGGCGACCGCAGCCGGGATCGGTGCGTCGTACAACATCCTGGACGGTTTCGAGGGCGGCGTCGACGCGTCCGGGCACCGTGGCTCCGTCGGGTGGCGGGCCGAAGAACTTCCCTGGCGACAGTCATAGAGGAGCAGCGAGCAGTGAGCAATGAACTTCCAGAATGGGTGTCACCAGAGACCGTCGCGGTGCGGGGCGGCCTCATGCGCTCCGGATTCTTCGAGACGTCCGAAGCCCTCTACCTCAACAGCGGCTACGTGTACGAGTCGGCGGAGGCCGCCGAGCGCGCGTTCACCGGTGAGGACCAGCGCTTCGTCTACAGCAGGTACGGCAATCCGACCGTTGCGATGTTCCAGGAGCGGCTGCGCCAGATCGAAGGCACCGAGGCGTGCTTCGCGACAGCGAGCGGCATGGCGGCGGTGTTCGTCGCGCTCGGCGCCCTGCTGAAGAAGGGCTCGCGCTTGGTCGCCGCCCGCAGCCTGTTCGGTTCATGCTTCGTGATCTGCAACGAGATCCTGCCGTCCTGGGGCGTCGAGACGGTGTTCGTCGACGGCGACGACCTGTCGCAATGGGAGACGGCGCTGTCCGAGCCGACCGATGCGGTGTTCTTCGAGACGCCGTCCAATCCGATGCAGGCAGTTGTCGACGTCCGCAGAGTGGCCGAGATGGCGCACGCTGCGGGAGCACAGGTGGTGCTCGACAACGTGTTCGCGACGCCGTTGCTGCAGCGCGGTCTGGAGCTCGGCGCCGACGTCATCGTGTACTCCGGCACCAAGCACATCGACGGTCAGGGCCGCGTGATGGGCGGCGCGATCCTCGGCACCGAGGAGTACATCCAGGGGCCGGTCCGCGAGTTGATGCGGCACACGGGGCCTGCGTTGAGCCCGTTCAACGCGTGGGTGATGCTCAAAGGCCTCGAGACCATGAAGATCCGGCTCGACCAATCGGTCTCGGCCGCGCTCCGGATCGCCGAGTTCCTCGATGCCGACCCGCGCGTCGCGCGCGCGATCTATCCGTTCCTGCAGTCGCACCCGCAGTATGAGCTCGCGACGTCCCAGATGTCCGGCGGCGGCACCGTCATCACGTTCGAGCTGGCGGGAAGTCCGGGGCAGACCGGCAAGGAGCGCGCGTTCGAGGTCCTCAACGGACTCGGCGTGATCGACATCTCCAACAACCTCGGTGATGCGAAGAGCCTGATCACGCATCCGGCGACGACGACGCACCGCGCGATGGGCCCCGAAGGCCGGGCAGGCATCGGCTTGACCGACTCGATGGTTCGACTGTCGGTCGGGCTGGAAGCGGTCGACGACCTGATCCGCGACCTCGATACGGCCCTGGGCTGAGCGACCGGGCCGTCAGTCGAGGCCCAGCGTGCCCAATACCGTGCGGAACTTGGCGTCGGTCTCGGCAACCTCGGCGTCCGGATCGGAGCCTGCGACGATGCCGCCGCCCGCCCACGTCGTGACGCCGATACCGTCGGCATCGAGTTCGAGACAGCGGATCGACACGGTCCACTGACCGTCGCCCGCGGCGTCGCACCAGCCGACTGCGCCCGCGTAGAAGTCACGCGAGCCTTCGAGTTCGGTGATGAGCGCGGACGCCTCGTCGCGCGGAGTCCCGCAGACCGCGGGGGTCGGGGACATCAGCGCCGCGAGGTCGAGAGCGGTGACCGACTCGTCGGCGAGGACGCCGCGGATCGGTGTCGCCAGATGCCAGACGGCCGGCGTCGACTCGATCTGCGGCTCGTCGGGCACGGTCAGTTCGCGGCACAGCGGCGCCAGCGCGGCGACGATCGAGTCGACGACGAAGGCGTGCTCGCGCAGGTCCTTGTCGGACGACCGCAAACGGTCCACGGCGGCCCGATCCGCCTCGGGGTCGGCACTACGCGGCGCGGTGCCCGCGAACGGGTGGCAGGTGACGACGCGGCCAGACCGTCGGACCAAGAGTTCGGGACTCGCACCGATCAGCCAGTGGCCGTGACGACCGGGAGCGGGATCGAGCGGTACGGCGAACGCCGTCGTCGACGTACCGGCGCCGGATGCGAAGCGGTCGAACAGGTCGACGGGGTCGATCCGATCGTCGAACGCGAACTCGGCGGCACGGGCCAGGACCACTTTCGCCACCCGCCCGTCGCCGATCGCGGTGAGCGCCGATCGCACCCGGTCGGCGTGGTGGGCGGCAGGCGTCGTCGTCGACGACGCGACGCGAGGTAGCGGCAGGGGCGCATCTGCCGGAACCGTGCGGGGGACCACCGTGAACGACTCGGGCGCGATCAGCGCCGCGTCGCCGGACGGATCGAAACCGAAGGCTCCGGTCACCGTGCTGATCGAACCTGAGGCCAGCGCGTCGCGTGCGGCGTCGACCGTCGAGAACTCACTGATCCGGCCGGTGCCTCGCCACGAGACGGATGCGGTCGCGAACAGGGAACTCGGGAGAATCACTCCGCTAGGCTACTCGGCGGATCCTTACGATCACGAGGCTCGGCAGGCTGCGGCGGCGTGACGTCGGGCACGGGCGGAACCGCCGGTGGCGCAGCCTGACCACCGATGCCTGCCGCGGCGTCTTGCGCCCGGCCCACGGCACCGTCTCCCGACTCCAGAGCGACTGACGATGCCGCGGATTCGAGGGCTGCGACGCCCTGATCCGCCTCGGCCAACGGTTGAGTCTTCGATGGCGCGGGCAGCGACCAGATCGTCACGAGCCGCTCGTCGAGCTCGCGTGCCGACACCATCAGCTGAGCACGATCATCGATCTGCCCGACACTGGTCATCCCGATGGTGGCGTCCAACGCGGCCACCGCGTCACGGATGCGCCGGTGCAACCGGGCCTCCGCGTCGTGCGAACGAGCCCACGACGCGGGCACCGCGACATCGACGCCGGGGATGGCGGCGCTCGTCGACAGCCCTTCCTTCGACGATCCGGACTTCGACGATCGCGCCAACGCGAACACGAATACGCCCGCGCCGATCACGACGAACAACGCGATCAGCAACAGCACGATTCCGATGACGGTCATGGTTCTCCCCAGTTCATTGTCTTCCCCAGATCAGATAGGCGAGCACACAGGCGACGATGATGCCCGCGATCACGGCTGCCGCGATCTTCACCTTGCTCCACGGGCGGTCGCCCTGAACTTCACCGGTGAGGCCGTTGACGAACACTTGGAACGGCTTGCCGTCGTAGTTGACGGTGAGCAGCCACATCGGCAGCAGCAGATACATGAACTGCAGCATTCCGTACGTGGTGTTCTTACTGCTGATCCGTTGGTGGTCGCCGCCGATGTCGCGGCGGATGGTGTTGTCGATCTGACCGTCGATACGAGGGCGAGCGTTCCGGGCGAACACGTCCTGCGGGTCGCGGTCGTACGTTCGTGACAGGTGACCTGCGACGAACTCGGGCGTGTACGGGACGGCGGCTTGGATCGGCCACGGCTCCAAGTCGCGGATCCGCTCCTGGTCCATGCCGGTGTTCGACAGTTCCGGCAGGTCGCGGATGCTGTCGCGCACGACGCCCGACGCCCGACGCCACCGGATCCGAGTCTCGGTGTGCCGGTTCTCGCCGGAACCGACGACCACCGTGTAGGTGTCCCCACGCTGCCCGTGATACCTCGTCGTCGTGTCGGCGTCGTACGAGTAGTAGGAGAGGTACACGCTCGTGAACGATCCGAGCGTCCGGTACTTCTTGAACTCGCGCGGCGCGAACCACCGGCTGTTGATCCACTTCTCGATCGACTCTCGGGCCTGCGGTTCGCCGATGTGCAGCGGCACGATCGCGTCGAGTGGGATCCGCGCGGGCGAGTCCTGAATGTCGTCGCGCTGGATTGGCGTCGCGCAATAGGGGCAGCGGGTCGCGGTGAGGCTGCCGTTGAAGATGGTCCGACCGCCGCACGACTGGCAGACCACTTCGTGTTCGCCGCCGCCGACTGACGCGAGCTCGGCAGCACCAGACTCGAGCGACGCCATCGCCGTCGCCAAGTCGTGCTTGACGACGACGGACGCCGGATCGAGTTCGATCGGATACGCCCGACCGCACGCCCCGCAGGACAGATCCTGTCGCTCCGGCGAGAACGCCAGGGGCGCACCGCATGACCCGCACGGGTAGGTGCGAGTCTGCTCGGTGACGTGCTGCTGAGCCCGGTCGGCAGCACTCGGTGTGTACCAGGCCGGGGCTTGCGGTGGCTTCGGCGGCTGCGGGGGCTGCGCGGGTCGCGGTGGTCCAGGTTCCTGCGGCGGCAGCTTCGGCGGTCCCTGCGGCCGCGGGTCCTGCGACGGTAACGGAGGCGGCTGCGTCATGTCACTGAGCCGGCGGGGCGGGCGGCGCAGGCGGCTCTTGTGACGGCAGCGGCGGCGGACCCGACGGTGCGAAGAGCGGCGCGAGCGCCGCGACCTGGCCGGCCGCCGTCCACGCTGCCATGCCCTGGGCCCAGACGAGCGTTGTCGGCGTGATAGATCCTCGGAGCTGATCGACGGTGTACGGGCCGGCGGCCGCGCCGTTCTGCTCGATGTGGAACGCCTGCGCCGTCGGAATCGGCGGAGGACCGCTCGACGACGGCTGCTGTTGCTGTTGGTTGAACTGGTTCGCGAACTGGCCTGCCATCGCCAGACCCATGCCCGCGCCCATCATGTCGCCCATCGCGCCCCCGCCCGGATTCTGCGCTGCGGCGAGCATCGAGTCGGCGGCCTTGCCCTGCTGGTATCTACCGAGGTCACCGACATTGTTGAGGAATCCTCGTTCCTCGACACCACGAGCGACGCCGCGCGTCATCGCCTCGGTGATCTCGTCGGGCAGTGAGATGTTCATGGTCACGGAGTCGACGTGCAGACCGAATTCGTCGTCGACCCGCGTCTGCACGTAGTCGCGCAGTTGGTCGCTCAGTTCGACCTGTTTGCCCTGCAGGTCGATGGCTCCGACGCCGGTCTCGAGGATCATGTCGGAGAACGCCGTCGAGATGACTCGGCGGAGGAGTTCGGCGATCTCGTCGGCGTTCACCTGGCTGTCGGCGCCGATGACTTCGCGCAAGAAGATCGCCGGATCGGCGATCCGGATGACACATAGACCGTTCGCGCGGACCTGGACCATTCCGAAGTCTGGGTCGCGCAAGGTGATCGGGTTCGGGGTGCCCCACCGGAGGTCGGTGACCGGCCTGCGGTTGATGAAGTAGACCTCGCTGCGGAACGGACTGTTGAACCCGTGCTTCCACCCCTGGATCGTGCTCATGATCGGCAGGTTCTCGGTGGTCAGCTCGTAGTGTCCGGGAGCGAACGTGTCGGCGAGCTGCCCGCGATAGACGAAGACCGCCTGCTGGCCCTCGCGCACGATCAGCTGCGCACCGTTCTTGATCTCGTTGTTGTAGCGCGGGAAGCGCCACGCGAGAGTCGAGCGCGAATCGTCGACCCATTCGATGATGTCGACGAGTTCTCCGCGCATCTTGTCGATGATGCCCATGGTGTCTCCGTTCACCTCGGTGAGGTCAGGCGGCTTTCGCCGCGGTGATCGACTCGTCGGCGACGAGTTTCTTCGTCAGGTCGGACGCGGTGGACTCGATCGTCGACGTCGACCTGCCGAAGTCGATGCCGACGAGTTGGAAGCAGTATGTGCTGTCGACCCGAGTCACCGCACTGTGACGGTACGTCTCGGCTCCGTCGTCGGTCTGATGTCCCGAATCGGGGCGCCACTGACCGGCCGTCAGGTCGCGGAACTCGGTTCCGCACGTGTCGGCGAGACCGATCATCGCGTGGATGGGATCGGCGTCCTTGCCGTCGTCCATGGCGTCACCGTCGTCGTCCACCTGGGAGATCGAGCGGGTGTCGGACTCCGGGACCAGCATCAGCGACATCGATCCGTTGAAGTCGCCGGTCTCGATCCGCCAGCCTGCCGGGACGTCGACGTCGGCGCTCACACCGTGGTCGAGTGCGACCGTCTCGTGCTGCGGTCCGTCCGGGCCGTCCGAACTCCACGGCGCGACGACGAGGAGAACAACGCCGACCACTGCGACCGCGATCACGGCGACTCCGGCTAACACCCACCCGGTCCGGGACTTGCGAGGCGGCAACGGCGGATAGGAGTTCTGGGGGTACTGGAAGTTCTGGGGATATGGCGCGTACTGCGGTGGGCGCTGGGGTGCGAACTGCTGGGGCGGCACCTGCTGAGGAGGGAACTGCGGGGGTGGGAACTGCGGGGGAGGACCCTGCTGAGGTGGAGACTGCGGCGGCGTGCCTTGCCTCGGCGGAAACTGTTGTGGCGGAAACTGTTGCGGCGGAGGGTAACCGGGTCGTTGGGTATCCGGATCCCAGGGATTCGTCACGGTTCGACCTTCCGCGTCGGTCTGGGCGCCGTCGGACGCCGCCGGGTCATTACACCCACGACTCTATCCGCCGGGTGTTTCGCTCGGGAGGTGTCGCCCCCTGACCGAATGACGACGATTGTGTGCACGGTGCGTTTAACCCTCGCGCGATCGGCAACGGGAGGGCATCGTGATGCATGGGTCACGAGTGCCAGCGACAAGCCCCGGCTCGCTGGACAGCAACCCTCCGCCACGGTGGGGTGCTCCGGGTGACGACCCGGCCCGCGTCGACCGACGCGAGGCAAGTGTGGAAGCTCAAGGAGTCTCGTCATGACCGCTGTTCTCGATGCACCCGTGTGCCGTCCTACCCGCATCCGTGCTCTCGCGCCCGTCTCGGGCGCCGATATCGCGGTGCCGGTCGCCGGGTCTGCGCCCCTGCGGTACGCCAACCTCGACTATGCGGCGTCGGCGCCCGCGCTCACCGCGGTGGCCGACCAGACCGCGGCTGCGCTCACTGAGTATGCGAGCGTCCACCGCGGGGCCGGGTATCTGTCGCAGGTCACGACCGCCCGCTACGAGCAGGCTCGCGAAACGGTCCGTGCATTCGTGGGCGGCCGGGCCGACGACACCGTCGTGTTCACTCGCAACACCACTGACTCGATCAACCTCGCGGCGTCCGTCACCCCCGGCGACGTCGTGGTCCTCGACATCGAGCATCACGCGAACCTGTTGCCGTGGGCTCGGACGGGAAGGGCGCGCGTCGTGTCTTCGAAGGCCACGGTGGACGAGACGATCTTCGCGTTGGATGCCGAACTCGCCGCGGCGCCTGCCGCGCTGCTCGCGGTGACGGCCGCGTCGAACGTGACCGGAGAGGTGTTGCCGATCGCCCGACTCGCGGGACTGGCCCACCGGCACGGCGCTCGGATCCTCGTCGACGGCGCTCAACTCGTCCCGCACCGTGCCGTCTCGATCGCCAGCTTCGGTATCGACTACCTGGTGTTCTCCGGACACAAGTTGTACGCGCCGTTCGGTGCAGGTGTACTCGTCGGACGGTCGGACTGGCTCGACGCCGCCGAGCCGTACCTCGCAGGAGGCGGTGCGAGCGCTGCCGTGGGCATCGATGAGATCGACTGGCACACCGGTGCCGCCCGGCACGAAGCCGGATCGCCGAACGTGCTTGGCGTGATCTCGATCGCCGCCGCTGCAGAAGCGTTGTGCGACATCGGGTTCGAGCGCATCGGTCAACACGAGGAAGCGTTGGTGCGTCGCCTCGACGAAGGCATCGACGCGTTGGGGCACGTCCGCCCACTACGGATCTTCGACGACGCGTACGGCCGCGTCGGCATCGCAGGCTTCGTCGTCGACGGCTACTCGCCGCGCCAGGTGGCCGAACATCTCAGCACCAGGCACGGCATCGGCGTGCGCGACGGCAAGTTCTGCGCGCACCCGCTGCTCGCCAAGCTCGGGCATCCCGACGGTGCGGTGCGCGCCAGTTTCGGAGTGGGCACCGGATCCGACGACGTCGACCGTCTGTTGGACGCGCTCGCCGAACTGGCGCCGACCAGCCGCTGAGGTCCGGACACAGCAATCCGCGACACCCAGCGACATTCGCGCCTCGTCGGCGGGGCGCGAATGTCGTCGAGTGCCGCGGATATGACTCGGACGTCAGACCGGGTGGGTCAACGGGGCGAACAGATCAGGCGCTGTAGCGCTCCACTGCGGCCTGCGCGACCTTGGCTGCCTCGTCCTTGCCGACCCATCCGCCCGGCGTCACCGACTTGCCCGGCTCCAGATCCTTGTAGCGCTCGAAGAAGTGCGCGATCGCCTTCAGTTCGAACTCGTCGACGTCACCGATGTCCTGGATGCGGTCCCAGCGCGGGTCGCCTGCGGGGACGGCCAGCAGTTTGTCGTCGCCGCCCGCCTCGTCGGTCATCGTGTACATCCCGACGATGCGCGATTTCACGATGACGCCCGGGTACACGGACTCGGGGAGCAGGACCAACGCGTCGAGCGGGTCACCGTCCTCGCCGAGCGTGTGGTCGATGTAGCCGTAGTCGGCCGGGTAGCCCATCGACGTGTACAGGTATCGGTCCAGGTAGACCTTGCCGGTCTCGTGGTCGATCTCGTACTTGTTGCGAGCACCCTTGGGGATCTCGATGGTGACTTCGAACTCCATGCGTTCTGACTCCTTCTCGTCTAAGACTCGACGCCGCAGCCGACGGTGTGCGACCGGCGACAGACACGTGCAACGGGACACAACGATACTGTTAGTTCTGTTCCGTGCAGTCCCCAGACCGGAGGTTCCGTGGCCCAGCCGACACCACCGATGGTGGTCCCGCCTGCCTCCGGGCCGCCGAAGCGGCGCCGACGAGGCCTGCGCATCGCCCTCGCCGTGATGCTCGTTCTCCTGCTCGCAGGCGGTGGAGTCGCAGGTTGGTGGGTGTATACGCACCGTTCGGACCCGGTGCCCGACGGAACTCCGGCGCAGCCGGCGCCGGTCACCGTGGCCCCGGTCATCGAGCCGGTTCCGCCGAACGCGCCCACTCCGACTGCGGCCGGGGTGCGCGAGCAGCTGACCGAGCCGGTCAAGGACGAGGCGCTCGGCGAATTCACCGGGCAGGTCTCCGATCCGACCACCGGAGCCGTCCTGTGGGCCGACGGAGCGAGTGAGGCGCGCACGCCAGCGTCGAACGCGAAGATCCTCACCGCCGCAGCCGTCCTGCTGACCCTGCCGCACGACAAGACGATCACCACAAAGGTCGTGCTCGGCGACGACGGTCAGGCGATCCTCGTCGGCGCAGGCGACCCCACGCTCGCGACGGCGGGCGAAGGCGACGAGACCTTCTACACCGATCCCGCCCGCATCGCCGACCTCGCCGACCAGATTCGAGCATCGGGACGCAACGTCACGTCGGTCGCCTATGCGACGCCCGGTTTCGAGGGGCCGAGCATGGACCGGACCTGGGACAAACGTGATGTGGAAGGCGGCGACATCGCGCCGCTGTCGTCGCTGATGGCCGACGCCGGGCGACGCGATCCGCTCGACGAGTACTCGCCGCGCACCGACGATCCTGCCGCCGAAGCAGGCCGCGCGCTCGCCGACGCCTTGGATGTGCACTCCGAAGTCGAGGAGGTCGACGTCCCGACCGATGCCCAGAGCGTTGCAACTGTCGAATCTGCTCCGCTGGTGACTCGGGTCGGCGACATGATGCGATTCAGTGACAACGTCCTCGCCGAGATGCTGTCGGTGGAGCTCGCGGAGGCGACTGGTCGGGAGCCGAGTCTGGCGGGCGGAGTCGATGCGGTCGTCGCCGCGCTGGGCAAGGCCGGATTCGACGTCGACGACGTGACTCTGCGCGATGCGTCGGGGCTCTCGTACGGCGACAAGGTGCCCGCCGCGGCCCTCGATCAGGTGATGTCGGCGACCGTCGCCGGAGACAACTCACCGAAACTGCGGTCCCTGCTTGACACGCTGCCCGTCGCGGCCGGAACCGGAACTCTCGCCGACCGGTTCGACCCGAAGAAGAACGCGGGAGCGGGCTGGGTACGAGCCAAGACAGGAACACTGACAGGTGTCACATCGTTGACCGGAGTAGTGCAGACCGTCGACGGCCGCGTGCTGTCGTTCGCGTTGATGTCCGGCGGCACGTCGCCGGAGGATGCGCGCCCCGCGGTCGACCAGGTCGCGGGCGCTCTCCGAGAGTGCGGCTGCCGTGGCTGACGAGACCGCAGAAACAGGAGCATCGATGCAGACATCTGTGACATCAGGCGACGCGGAGGCGACGTCGGACGACGCCTCGTCGAGAGAGTCGCTCCCCGTCGACATCGACTGGGCGACGGCCGCGGCCGTCGGACGCAAGGTGGCCCGGCCCGGACCTCGGATCACCGGGTACACGAGTGCGCAGGCCCGCGACGAACTCATCGACGCTGCAGTCCGTGCCGAGGCTCCGGTCCGTGAGGTGACTGGGCTTGCCGACGGGCTCCGCGTCCCGAGTGCCCGCGTCGTCGACCGTGCAGGCTGGATCGACGCCGCCGCACACTCGATGCCGGCGATGATGACCGACGACGCGGAACCCGCGACCGGCTGGTCGGCCAAGGTCGCAGGTGCGCAGGCCGGTGGGATGCTCGCGTTCTTGTCCAGCGCGATCCTCGGCCAATACGACCCGTTCAGCCTCGACCCGGAGACCGGCGAACCCGGAGTCCTGCTGTTAGTGGCGCCGAACATCATCGGGGTGGAACGGCAGTTGCGCGTAGTGCCGTCGGACTTCCGGTACTGGGTGTGCCTGCACGAGGTGACCCACCGAGTCCAGTTCTCCGCCAACCCGTGGCTCACCGGGTACATGCGTGACAACGTCGCCGGGCTGGCCGACGGCGACGAGGACTCGGTGACCGAGCTGCTCGGCCGCGTCACCGAGAGCCTGCGGAGTCAGAAGCCTCGCGAGAAGGGCGTGATCGGCCTGATGCAGCTCCTGCAGTCGCCGGAGCAGTTCGCGGCGTTCGAGCGGATGCTGTTGCTCGGCACCCTACTCGAAGGGCATGCCGACCATGTGATGGACGCGGTCGGACCGACACACGTGCCGACCGTCGACACCATCCGCAAGGCGTTCGACGCCCGCCGATCCGGACCGCGGAACCCGCTGCAGAGACTCATTCGTGCCCTGATCGGAATGGACGCCAAGATCGCCCAGTACGTGCGCGGCAAGGCGTTCGTCGACGAGGTCGTCGGGACCGTCGGCATGGAACGCTTCAACACGATTTGGACTTCGCCCGAGACGTTGCCTCTCGCACACGAGATCGACGACCCGAGCGTATGGATCTCCCGAGTGCTGTGAAGCCCAGCCGGTCGAGCGCTCAACCCCGCTGGTCGAGCGCTCAATCCAGCTGGTCGAGCGAAGTCGAGACCCCGCACGCTGGTCGAGCGGAGTCGAGACCTCTAGCGGTGAGCGGAGCCGAGGGTCTCGACTCCGCTCGACCAGCAGTGGGAGCTCGACCAGCGGTAGGGGCTCGACCGGCGGTGGAAGCGTGACTGGCGGTGGTGCGGGGTCTCGACTCCGCTCGACCGGCGGTAGGGGCTCGACCGAGGGTAGGGGCTCGACCAGCGGTGGCAGCTCGACCGGCGGTGGGGGCTCGGTCGGCAACGACAGCGGCGCGGCGGAGCGGGCGTTGGTGTCCGCGGTCCGTGCCTTCGCCGCGACGTATCTGCGCGCCGACGACGTCTGCGTCGGACTGTCCGGCGGAGCGGACTCGCTCGCGTTGACGGCGGCATCACTGCGCGCCGGACTGCGCGTTCATGCGATCGTCGTCGACCACGGACTGCAGGACGGTTCGGCGCAGGTCGCGCGACAGGCGGCGACGACGGCCCGCGACCTCGGGGCGACGTCGGAGGTCGTGACGGTCATCGTCGACGGCCCGGGCGGAACCGAGGCCGCGGCACGTGACGCACGGTACGACGCGCTCGACGCGGCGCGCACCGGGCGGCCCGTTCTCCTCGGACACACACTCGACGATCAAGCGGAGACCGTCCTTCTCGGGCTGGGCCGCGGATCGGGGGCTCGTTCGCTCGCGGGCATGCGGGAGTGGTCGGTCCCGTGGGGGCGGCCACTGTTAGGGGTCCGACGGGCTCAGACCCGTGCCGCCTGCGACGGCTGGAGCCTTCCGGTGTGGGACGACCCGCACAACGACGACCCCAAGTACACGCGCGTCCGAGTCCGCGGCGAGGTGTTGCCCCTGCTCGACGACGTGCTGGCCGGGGGAGTGGCGCAGGCGCTGGCGCGCACGGCGTCGCAACTGTCCGACGACGCGGACGCGCTCGACGAGATCGCGGCACGGAGCCTGGACGGTGCGACGAACGGAGGCCGCCTCGCGGTCGATCCGTTGGTGCGCGAGGCCTCCGCGATCCGCACGCGCGTCGTCCGAAGCTGGCTGCAGTCCGTCGGCGTCGACGCTCCGACTCACCGTGTCGTGACGGCGGTGGACGCGCTGATCGTCGACTGGCGCGGGCAGGGGCCGGTCGCGATCGGCGGCGACTCGCGGACTCGCCTCGTCGTGACGAGGCGGGCGCGGGAGTTGGCGACAGACCGCATTCCGCGTTGACGGGGACAGGTGCACGGCGCCCGGAGCTCTGGGAGCCGATGTCTCCTCTTCGGCGTCGGCGTGACAAGCTAGAAGGCGTGGCACGCGACGACAACGGCTTGGGTTCGGAAAGCGGTTACGGCGGAGACATCGAATCCGTCCTGATCGACGAGGAACAGATACACGCACGCACGGTCGAGATGGCGCAGGCCGTCGGCGAGCGGTACAAGGACGCCGAGGAGGACCTGGTCCTCGTCGGCGTACTGAAGGGTGCGGTCATGTTCATGACCGATTTCGCTCGGGCATTGCCGATCCCGTCTCAGCTCGAGTTCATGGCTGTGTCGAGTTACGGATCGTCGACGTCGTCGTCGGGTGTCGTCCGGATCCTCAAGGACCTGGACCGCGACATCGCCGACCGGGACGTCCTGATCGTCGAGGACGTCATCGACTCCGGACTCACTCTGTCGTGGCTGATGAAGAACCTCGCGACGCGTTCACCACGGTCGCTCGAGGTCGTCACCCTGCTGCGGAAGCCAGACGCGATGCGCGCCGTCATCGATGTCGCAGACGTCGGCTTCGACATCGGCAACGAGTTCGTCGTCGGCTACGGACTCGACTACGCGGAGCGGTACCGCGACCTGCCGTACATCGGGACCCTCCACCCGGACGTCTACTCCGACTGAACTGTGGACTCCGACCGTGCGTCACGCAGGGGGAACAACGACGGGTCCTCGAACGTTGACCTGTAGCCTCGTATTCGTCAGTCGACGGGAAGGACTAGGGGTTCAGTGGCACGGCCCGGCGCTCTCGCCGTTCCGCGTCGACCACCCTCACGCGAATATCCATGAACCGTAAGAAACTGTTCCGCAACCTGGCCATTGTGGCCGTGATCCTGCTCGCCCTCTGGGGCTGGAGCGTGCTGCGGAGCTCCGACCGCGAATACGCGGGTATCGACACGTCGGTCGCGATGACGCAACTCGACCAGAAGAACGTGAAGTCGGCGCAGATCGACGATCGAGAACAACGTCTTCGGCTCGAACTGAAGAAGCCGATCAAGGTCGACGACGCCGAGCAGACCAAGGTCACCACTCAGTACCCGTCGGGTGTGATGCCGCGGATCTTCACCGCAGTGCAGGACTCTGGTGCGCAGACCTACCAGACGAACATCACCAAGGACTCGGGGATCTGGCAGTCGATCCTCATCTTCGTCCTGCCGATGCTGATCCTGTTCGGCCTGTTCTTCTTCTTGATGAGCCGGGTCCAGGGCGGCGGACGCGGCGGTGTGATGGGCTTCGGCAAGTCGAAGGCCAAGCAGCTCACCAAGGACATGCCGAAGACGACGTTCGCGGACGTCGCGGGCGCCGACGAGGCCGTCGAAGAACTCGACGAGATCCGTGACTTCCTGCAGAACCCGGCCCGGTACCAGGCTCTCGGCGCGAAGATCCCGAAGGGCGTGCTCCTGTACGGCCCGCCGGGAACCGGTAAGACGCTCCTGGCGCGCGCCGTCGCAGGCGAGGCCGGCGTCCCGTTCTACGCGATCTCCGGATCGGACTTCGTCGAGATGTTCGTCGGCGTCGGTGCGTCCCGCGTGCGCGACATGTTCGAGCAGGCCAAGGAGAACAGTCCCTGCATCATCTTCGTCGACGAGATCGACGCCGTCGGCCGCCAGCGCGGTGCAGGAATGGGCGGCGGCCACGACGAACGCGAGCAGACGCTGAACCAGTTGCTCGTCGAGATGGACGGGTTCGGCGAACGCGCAGGCGTCATCGTGATGGCGGCGACGAACCGTCCCGACATCCTCGATCCCGCGCTGTTGCGTCCGGGTCGCTTCGATCGACAGATCCCCGTCTCGAACCCGGACATCGCGGGTCGTAAGGCGATCCTCGCGGTCCACGCGAAGGGCAAGCCGATCGCACCCGACGCCGATCTCGACGGGCTCGGCAAGCGCACGCCCGGGATGTCGGGAGCCGACCTGGCGAACGTCATCAACGAGGCCGCGCTGCTGACGGCTCGCGAGCACAAGACGGTGATCACCGGCGAGATCCTCGAAGAGGCGGTCGACCGCGTGGTCGGCGGTCCGCGACGCAAGAGCCGGATCATCAGCGAGCAGGAGAAGAAGACCGTCGCCTACCACGAGAGCGGGCACACGCTCGCGGCGTGGGCGATGCCCGATCTCGACCCGATCTACAAGGTCACGATCCTCGCCCGTGGGCGGACCGGCGGTCATGCTCTCGCCGTCCCCGAGCAGGACAAGGACTTGATGACGCGCTCGGAGATGGTCGCGCGCCTGGTCATGGCGATGGGTGGCCGTGCCGCGGAGGAACTCGTCTTCCACGAGCCGACGACCGGCGCGAGCTCGGACATCGACCAGGCGACGAAGATCGCGCGAGCCATGGTCACCGAGTACGGAATGAGCGCGAAGCTCGGCGCGGTCCGCTACGGCCAAGAGCAGGGCGACCCGTTCATGGGTCGCGGGATGAGCAACACCGTCGAGTACTCGATGGGGGTGGCCGCCGAGATCGACGCCGAGGTCCGCGAACTCATCGAAGCCGCGCACACCGAGGCGTGGGCGATCCTGAACGACTACCGGGACGTCCTCGACGTGCTGGCGGGCGCTTTGCTGGAGAAGGAGACGCTCGTCCGCAAGGACCTCGAGAAGATCCTCGACGGCGTCGACAAGCGGCCGCGGATCACCAAGTTCGACGTCTTCGGCGATCGCACGCCGAGCACCAAGCCGCCGATCAAGACGCCGGGCGAGTTGGCGATCGAGCGCGGTGATCCGTGGCCCCCGAACTC
The DNA here is from genome assembly GCF_021738965.1 of Gordonia zhenghanii. Taxonomy (GTDB): domain Bacteria; phylum Actinomycetota; class Actinomycetes; order Mycobacteriales; family Mycobacteriaceae; genus Gordonia; species Gordonia zhenghanii. The sequence goes on from NZ_JAKKOQ010000011.1 coordinate 20,565, forward strand.
CGAGCCAGTCAAGCCTGAACCGACGTGGCAGGACGCGACGGGGCCGCAATCGGGCGATCCGAACGGTGCACAGCCGAACGGTGTCCCCGTGCCGCCCCAATACGGGCAGCCCCAGTACGGCCAGCCGCAATACGGGCAGCCGCAATACGGCCAACCGCAATCCGGTCAGCCTCAGTACGCGCAGCCTTACTACGGCCAGCAGCAGCCGCCGCAATACGGACAGCAGCCCCAATACGGTGAGCCTCAACCTCAGTACGAGGGGCGGGGTCAGCACAGTGCTCCGCAGCAGGACGGCCAGCAGCCGTCACCCGGGTATCAGTACCCGGGGACTCGGCCGGACTATGGGGCTCCGCGCGACTGGTCTGCTCCCGGCTGGCCTCCGGAGGAACAGCAGGGGCCTGCTGACCAGTCGGGTGAGGAGAGACGATGACGCGTGCTGACGACGTGCAGGTCGGGATCGACGGTATCGATCGCGGCGGCGGTTCGATCGGCGAGTTCGACCAGGAGCGCGCCGAGGCGGCTGTCCGCGAACTGCTGATCGCGATCGGTGAGGACCCGGAGCGCGAAGGCCTCAAACGGACCCCGCACCGGGTAGCCAACGCTTACCGGGAGATGTTCGCAGGGCTCTACACCGAACCCGACGAGGTTCTCGCGACGGTCTTCGACGAAGGCCACGACGAGTTGGTTCTCGTGAAGGACATTCCGATGTACTCGACGTGCGAGCACCACCTGGTGTCGTTCCGCGGCGTCGCGCACGTCGGCTACATTCCGGGCGAGTCCGGTCAGGTGACGGGCCTCTCGAAGCTCGCTCGCGTCGTCGACCTGTATGCGAAGCGTCCGCAGGTTCAGGAACGTCTCACCAGCCAGATCGCCGACGCATTGGTGCGCAGGCTCGACCCTCGCGGTGTCATCGTCGTCATCGAAGCCGAGCACCTGTGCATGGCCATGCGCGGTATCCGCAAGCCCGGTGCGACAACCACGACGTCGGCGGTCCGCGGACTGTTCAAGACGAGCGCGGTCTCCCGCGGCGAAGCGCTGGACCTGATCACGCGGTGACTCCCGAGCGTGAGCACGCGGTGACGGCGGGCCGAGACTCTGGCCGCACCCTCGTGATGGGGGTGCTGAACGTGACCGCCGATTCGTTCTCGGACGGCGGGCGATACCTCGACGTCGACGACGCGGTGCGGCACGGTCTCGAGTTGGCCGCGTCGGGCGCCGACATCGTCGACGTCGGAGGCGAGTCCACTCGCCCCGGAGCGATTCGCGTCGATGCGGGCACCGAAGTCGCGCGCGTGACACCGGTGATCTCCGCGTTGGCCGCGCACGGCGTGCGGGTGTCGGTGGACACCATGCGCGCGTCGGTCGCGGCAGCGGCGCTGGAGGCCGGGGCGAGCATCGTCAACGATGTGTCCGGTGGGCGAGCCGACGCCGACATGGGTCGGGTCATCGCCGAGACGAAGGCCCCCTGGATCCTCATGCATTGGCGGCCCGCAGGCGACGAGCCCACGACCGACCGGCACTTCACCCACCGAGTAGAGGACGAGGGCGGTTACCGCGACGTTGTCGCCGAAGTCTCGGGCGAACTGCTCGGGCAGGTGGACGCCGCGGTCGCCGCAGGCGTCGATCCCGACCTCATCGTCTTGGACCCCGGCCTCGGGTTCGCGAAGACCGCCGACCACAACTGGGCCCTGCTCCATTCGCTTCCGACGCTCGTCGGACTGGGTTTCCCGGTGCTCATCGGCGCATCTCGTAAACGATTCCTCGGCTCGCTGTTGGCTGCAGACGGCGTGGCCCGTCCGCCGGCCGGACGCGAAGTGGCCACTGCGGCGGTCTCCGCGTTGTCCGCGGCAGGCGGAGCGTGGGGCGTGCGCGTACACGACGTCGCCGCCAGTCGAGATGCGATCGAAGTGGCCGCTGCCTGGCGGGTCGGAGGACGGAGGGGAAGCCATGGCTGACCGGATCGAGTTGCGCGGGCTGCATGTCCGCGGGAACCACGGGGTCTTCGACCACGAGAAGCGCGACGGTCAAGAGTTCATCGTCGACGTGACGTTGTGGATCGACCTGCAGGCCGCGGCGCGCAGCGACGATCTCGCCGACACCGTCGACTACGGGATCCTCGCGCAGTTGGCGCACGATGTCGTGGCCGGTCCCTCGCGTGACCTCATCGAGACGGTCGGAGCCGAGATCGCCGATGCGATCATGGCGCACGACGAACGGGTCTCCGCCTGTGAGGTGACCGTGCACAAGCCGTCTGCGCCGATTCCGTTGACGTTCGACGACGTCGCAGTCGTGGCTCGTCGTTCGCGGAAGCCTCACGGAGCGTGATGATGTCCCGGGCGGTGTTGTCTGCGGGGTCGAACATCGGCGACAGTGTCGGCCTCCTCCGGTCGGTCGTAGTCGCTTCGGGGGACGACCTGATCGCGACGTCGGACGTCTACCGGACGCCGCCGTGGGGCGGCGTCGAACAGGACGACTTCGTCAACATCACGCTCATCGTGGCCGGCGACCGGACGCCGCACGAGTGGCTCGAGTTCTGCCGAGCATGCGAGCAGGACGCGGGTCGTGTCCGTGACGTGCGGTGGGGGCCGCGGACGCTGGATGTGGACGTGGTCAGCGTCGACGTCGACGGTGAACCGGTGATCTCCGACGATCCGGAACTGACATTGCCGCATCCGCGCGCGGGACAGCGGGCGTTCGTCTTGGTGCCGTGGCTGCAGATCGATCCCGATGCGGAACTCGTCGTCGAGGGTCGGGGAAGAAGGGTCGTCGACCTGGTCGCCAGTCTGGACGACGCCGAGGTGGCGGGCATCCGACGCGCAGAGGCGTTGCAGTGACAGCGCGCAGGCCTGACCCCGGCGGCTCGAACTCCGGCTACCCGGACTCCGATGACGAGGACGGTCGTCTCGGCATGACGAAGGTCCGGGACCTCGTGGTGATCGCGCTCGTCGCAGCGGCGGCGCTGTGGATCCTGATCCGTTACAACTATGGCGCGTTCCCGTCGCTTCCGTGGCCTGCGGGCGTATTCCTGTACCTGCTGGCAGCGATCGAGTTCGTCACCGGTTTCCTCGTGCGTGCACGAGTCGCGGGCCGCGACATCGGCCGTGCGCGAGGACAGTTGCATCCGATCGCGGCGGCGCGTGTGATGGTCCTCGGCAAAGCGTCGGCGATCCTCGGAGCGATAGCGACGGGCGGCTGGGCCGGCATCCTTGTATTCCTGATGACGAACGGTGTGCTCGACGCCGCGCGCGCCGACCGTCCCGCCGCTGTCGTCGGTGCGATCGGCGGAGTGCTGTTGACCGCTGCCGCGCTGTGGCTCGAGCACTGCTGCCGTGCCCCCGACGACCCCGACGGTGAGCGCGACGGGTCCGACCCCGCGCCCGCCTAGCGTCCATCTCCGACGTTCCCGACTCTCCGAGGTCCGGTGACCGGCCGCGGTCCGACGTGCCGGTAAGTTGGCTGCATGACCGAAGAGACGGACAGCGGACAGACGCGGGGATCTCGACCGTCTGCAGGCCAGTGGGCGATCGCTTTGCTGATCGCGTTGGCGCTCATCGCCAGCCTGCTGATGGTGTTCGGAGACAACCTGTCGATGCAGGCGACCCTCGCCGTGATCGCAGCGCTGTGGGCGGCGGTGATCGGCGGGGTGCTGGTCACCAAGTACCGGCGCCAGGCCGACACGGCCGAGAATCGCACGCGGGATCTACGTCTGGTCTACGAATTGCAGTTGGAGCGGGAGATCGCTGCCCGCCGTCAGTACGAGTCGGACGTCGAGTCCTCGATCCGGCACGAGCTGTCAGAGGAGTCGAACCATGAGCTCGACGAACTGAAGGCACAAGTTCTCGCGCTTCGGTCGAGCCTGGAACAACTCTTGGGCAAACCACTCCCGGAGTCGCGAATCGCGATCGGGTTGGAGCGTCCGCGCGAGCTCAGTTCGGGTCTGAGCGGGGCGTCGTACGCCGGTATGGCCGACGATCACGCCGCCGCCGAGCGAGACTTCGCGACGACCGCTCCGCAGGCCGACGACGGGCGTCACGTTCCAGAGCAGGCGAACGATCCCGAGCCGGTCGAGATGACCGAGATCATTCCGGTCGTCACCGACGACCCGGCTGACGTCGAGCCGGAGCCCGAGCCCGAACCGGAGCCGGAGCCCGCGCCCGAACCGGTTCAGGCGCCTCGCCCCGCTCCCCAGCAGTGGCGTCCCCAGCCCGGGCCGCAGCAGCCCGGGCCGCATCAGTCGGGGCCGCATCAGCAGGGGCGCGTTCCGCAGCCGCCGCCGGTGCCGCAGGCTCCGCAGCGTCCGGGTGCTCCGCGCTTCGTCGCAGGACCCCAAGGCCCTCAGGGGTCCCAACCAGCAGGCCCCCATCAGCGCACACCGTTCGGTGCGGGCGCGTACGAGCCCCCTTCGGCGCCGTTCCGAGCTCAGCGGCCGCAACAGGGCCAGCCTCAGCAGGGGCAGCCGCAACAGCCACAGCAGCAGGGCCCGCAGCAGCAACGACGTCAAGCGCCGCAACAACACCAGGACCCGCAGCAACACCAGGACCCGCAGCAGCCGGAAGACGTCGAGCCAGAGATCGTCGATGACGGCGCACACGCGGCTGGTCGTCCGGCGAGTGAACTCCTCTCTCGGCTCCGTGAGGGCGCCGGAGGGCAGGGGCCGTCGACCGGCGGGCACCGTCGCCGCCGCGACTGATCGTCACCGCCGCCGCGACTGATCGTCACCGCCGCCGCGACTGATCGTCACCGCCGCCGCGACTGATCGTCACCGCCGCCGCGACTGATCGACTCTGACTGCAGACGCTGTGACCGGGTGAACCCGGTCACAGCGTTGTGGCACCTGCTGCTCGCGGGGCCTATCGTGGTCTGCGGACGTCTGGTACCCGGAGCGCGCGGAATGCGTGTTGGAGGGACTGGAACGACAATGGAGGCAACGGTGGAATCACCGATGGCACCGGCTCGCCTGCGTGTCGGCATCATCAGTGCTGGACGTGTCGGCACTGCGCTCGGCGAAGCGTTCGCGGCCGCCGGCCACTTCGTCGAGTCCGTGTACGCGAGCTCGCCGCAGTCTGCGGCTCGAGCCGCTGATCGGCTCCCCTTCGCGAAGGTTCGGGGTCTCGCCGACGTCGTCGCCGACTCCCAGTTGATCGTCATCGCGGTTCCCGATACCGAGCTGGCCGACGTCGTCCGCGATATCGCCGATCGGGTGAAGCCGGGTGTCATCGTCACCCACACTGCGGGTTCCCACGGCGTCGGGATTCTGGAGCCGATCGCCAGGTCGGGCGGAATCGTGTTGGCGACCCACCCGGCGATGACGTTCGTCGACTCGCCCGAGGACTCCGCTCGTCTCGCTACGGCGTGCTTCGGGGTGACCGCCGCAGACGAGATCGGCGATGCGATCGCGATGGCGCTGGTCCTGGAGCTGGGTGCGACGCCGATCCGGATCGCGGAGACCAGTCGCGGGCTCTATCACGCGGCACTCGCGCACGGCTCCAACAACTTGAACGCACTGATCACGGACGCGGTCACCGCATTGCGGGCCGCGATCGGCGGTCCAGCGGGAGATGCAGCCGAAAGCGCGACCGTCGACGGCGGCGGCTTCGGTCTCGCCGAGCAACTGCTCGCACCGCTGGTCACCGCATCGCTGGAGAATGTCTTGGCGCAGGGTCGATCGGCGTTGACTGGCCCGGTCGCCCGCGGCGACGTCGACACCGTCGCCCGTCATCTCCGCGAACTGTCCGACGTCCATGAGGGCATTGCGCGCGGCTACCGTGTGCTGGCCGGTCGTGCTGCAGCCCAGCACGACGCCGACCCCGCCCTCCGTCAACTATTGGAGGCGCAGTAGTGACCGACGCACCCATGTTCACTCCGGGCGAGCTCACCGTTCACCGGGATCCCGCCGGCCTGCGCCGCGTCACCAGAGCATTGCGTGGCGCGGGCAAACGTGTCGCGTTGGTGCCGACGATGGGTGCGCTGCACGACGGTCACCTGCAGTTGGTGCGTGCGGCGCAGCGGACCGGCAACACCGTCGTCGTCGTGTCGATCTTCGTCAACCCGCTTCAGTTCGGCGAAGGGGAGGACCTCGACGCCTACCCGCGGACCTTCGACGACGACGTCGCCCGACTGACGGCGGCGGGCGTCGAGGTGGTGTTCGCGCCGACCGCGGCACATATGTACCCGAACGGACCGCGCACCACAGTGAATCCAGGGCCGACGGGCGACATCCTCGACGGCCTGTCGCGGCCGGGACATTTCGCCGGGATGCTGACCGTGGTCGGAAAGCTGCTCAACATCGTCGGGCCGACCGCGGCCTACTTCGGCGAGAAGGACTACCAGCAACTCGTGTTGATCAACCAGATGGTGAACGATTTCGACATGGACGTCGACATCATCGGGGTTCCGACGGTGCGAGAAGCCGACGGACTGGCGTTGTCCTCGCGGAACCGCTACCTGTCCGCCGACGAGCGAGAGATCGCGATGACGATCTCAGCGGCACTGTTGGCGGGCACGCACGCTGCGGCCGGTGGACGCGACGCAGTTCTCGCCGCCGCCCGCTCGGTGCTCGACACTCAGCCGCAGATCGAGGTCGAGTACCTCGAACTGCGTGGCCTAGGCCTTCAGGAAGCTCCAGAGTCAGGCGATGGCCGCCTGCTGGTCGCTGCACGACTCGGGTCGGCACGACTGATCGACAACGTCGGCGTCGCGATCGGCACCGGATTCATCGGAAAAGAAGAGGGATGACGCATGTTCAGAACCATGATGACGTCGAAGATCCATCGCGCGACGGTGACGCAGGCCGACCTGCACTACGTCGGTTCGGTGACGATCGACGAGGACCTGCTCGACGCCGCAGATCTACTCGAAGGTGAGCAGGTGACGATCGTCGACATCGACAACGGCAACCGCCTCGAGACGTACGTGATCGCCGGAGAACGCGGTAGCGGGGTGATCGGGATCAACGGCGCTGCAGCGCATCTGGTTCACCCGGGCGACCTCGTGATCATCATCGCCTACGGCATCTTGGACAAGGACGAAGTGCGCGAGTACTCCCCGCACGTCGTGTTCGTCGACGCAGACAACAAGCCGATCACGGTCGGCGACGATCTGGCCGACGTGCCGGAGGGCTCGGGTCTCAAGGACCCGAGGCAGCTCGCGAGGGTCTGACGGCTCGATGCTCCTCACCGTCGACATCGGGAACACGAACATCCACCTCGGCGTGTTCGCAGGTCTCGGCGACAACGCGGAACTGGTGCGCGACTGGCGCATTCACACGCAGCCGAACTACACGGCCGACGAACTCGCCCTGACGTTGCGTGGGCTGCTCGGGTCGGACGTCGAGCAAGTGACCGCCGCGGCCGCCCTCTCCACGGTGCCGTCGCTCCTGCGTGAGATGCGAGTGATGCTGCCCCGATACTTCGGGAACGGCCCGCACATCCTCCTCGAACCGGGAGTGCGTACGGGCGTCCCGCTGCTCGTCGACAATCCGAAAGAGGTCGGCACCGACCGCGTCGCGAACGCACTGGCCGCGCACGGAAACTACCCGGATCGTCCGTGCATCGTCGTCGCGTGCGGCACAGCGACCGTGGTCGACGCGATCTCGGCGAAAGGCGAGTACCTGGGCGGTGCGATCGCGCCCGGAATCGACCTGGCGGTCCAGTCGCTCAGCGACCACACGGTCACGGTGCGCAAAGTGGAGCTCGCACCCCCGCGCAGCGTCGTCGGGAAGAACACCGTCGAGGCACTGCAGTCGGGGATCCTGTTCGGCTTCGCAGGTCAGGTCGACGGGCTCGTCGAACGCATCAGACGAGACGTGCCGGGATTCGACGGCTCAGACGTCTGTGTGATCGCCACCGGCTATCTCGCCCCGCTCATCTACGACGAATGCCGAAGCCTCACAGTGCATCACCCTCATCTGACGCTAGACGGGCTGCGGCGGGTTCACGAGCGAGCGCGACGCCGCTGAACCGATCATTCGTCGTCCGGCCGGGCTTGCGCGAGCAGCGCCGTCGCCTCTGCGGATCCGTCGAGCAGTCGGGTGGTGCGCCGCACCACCTCCCACCGGTGGGGCGAGTCGTCGGACCGTCGGAGTTCGAACAGAGTCGCACCCCCGCGCTGCACGCCGAAGCCACGGTCGCGGCCGTCGGGCGAATCGCTACGACGGATCACCAGAAGCGTCTCGCAGACCGCCGTCGCGTCGTCGCCGGTCACCCGGATCACGGCGGGGGAGTGCAAGTGCACGCAACCGCGACCGATGAGGCCCTGGTGCTGGTCGGACTCGACCATCGCGCGTACTTGATCCCGGCCGTCCATGAGCCAGCCCTCGACGTCGTAGACGCCGTCGTCGGCCCAGAGCCGGGAGACGGACTCGGCTTCGCCCGCGTCGACGAGGGGGCCGTACGACGCGATCAGCCGGGCGATGTCGCGTTCGTCCTCGAGCAACGCAACCCTGGTCAGCAGGTCAGCGAGAATGTGGTCGTCGGTCATCGGTCCTCCTGTCGGCCGCGCAGTGGTGCAGTGAGTTCCGCCAGCGCCGCGAGCTGTTCTTGGTAATTGGTCGCAGAGTGCGCGGAGACCGCGCAGGTGATCGACGTCGCGCCGGCATCGAGGAGTCGGGTGATCTTCTCCCTGGCGCGGTCCGGATCCCAGATCGGATCAAGGGGGGCGGTACCGAGCACGATCTCGAAACCGCACGGGATCTCGACTTGTCCGAGAAGATCGCGCAAGGCGCGCGCGCCCAGTCCGAACGGCATCCACCCGTCGCCGAGTTCAGCGGCTCGGCGCAGTGACGCGAGAGAACGGCCGCCGACCCAGAGCGGAATCCGGTCTTGCACGGCGTACGGCTCGAGCACGACGTCGCCGAAGTCGTAATGCTCACCGTGGTACTCCGGGCGCGACGTCGACAGAGAGGCCCGCAGCGCCCGCATCGCGTCGTCGGCGCGAGCACCTCGGCCCTTCCACGTAGCGGAGAGCAGGTCGAACTCCTCCTCGAGGGACCCGACGCCGACGCCGAGCGTCACTCGGCCCGAGCTCAGGCGGTCGAGAGTGCCGTAGCGCTTCGCGATCTCCAGCGGGTGGTGGTAGCCCAGCACGAGCACCGATGTCGTCAAGCGGATCCTCGTAGTGTGCGCGGCCAGGAACGCCAAGGTGGACAAGGGATCCCAGTACGTGACACCCCGACCTTCCGCGGTGGTCGGGACCGCGACGTGTTCGGCGCACGTCAGGTAGTCGAATCCGAGTCGGTCGGCGGTCGCGGCGATCTCCGTCAGCTCCGCGACGTCCGCGTCGCTCTCCCACGGGGCAGCGGCTCCGGGCACCTGGACCACGATCGGAGTCGAGATGCCGAAACGGATCGATGTGTTGGTGTGTTCCATGAGAACATGATGTCATCTAAAGTAGAATGAATTCTAGTCCTAAGGCGGATATCAAATGAACGAGTCGGATCTCGCATCGTACGGGCCGTGGGCAGTCGTCGTCGGCGGCTCGGAGGGGGTTGGCGCCGAATTCGCGGAGCAACTCGCGGCGGCCGGCCTCGACCTCGTCCTCGTCGCACGCAAGGAAGGGCCTCTCGAGGAGACGGCGGGCCGGTGTCGAGCCCACGGTCGCGATGTGCGGGTCGTGAGTGCGGACCTCACAGTGCCTGCAGATCTCGATCGGGTCATGCAGGTCACCGATCCGCTCGACGTCGGACTGGTGATCTGCAACGCGGGCGCCAACAGTTATGGATCGGACTTCGTCGACGGCGACCTGGCCGAGTTCATGAAGGTCCTCACGCTGAACGTGACGGTTCCGATGGCGCTCGCGCACCATTACGGCGCGCGGATGAAGAAGCGCGGTTCCGGCGGCATCGTCACGATCGGTTCGCTCAGCGGCTACCTGGGCTCCTCGCAGCACACCGTGTACGGGGGATCGAAGGCATTCGTGCGGATCTTCAGCGAAGGGCTGTGGTTGGAACTGCGTGAGGCGGGCGTCGACGTGCTCCATCTGGTCCTCGGGGTCACCGACACTCCGGCCATGCGCCGCGCCGGCCTCGACTTCGACCTGCCGGGCTTGGTCGTCGGACGTCCCGAGGAGGTCGCCGCCGAGGGGCTGGCGCACCTCGGGGACGGGCCGGTGCACGTGGTGTCCGGAAACGAACGCGGCGCGGCAGCCGGGGCCGCCGAGGACCGTGCGCGGGCAGTTCTGGGGCATCATCGACTCATGTCCGAACTCATGAGACGCCGGGTGAGTCACGATGCCTAGGCCAAGCGCGGCACGCGAAGCGGCCGCGCCCACCACGCCTGTCCAGCGTGAACGGGCGCGCCGCATCCTCCGTGTGGCGGCCCGCCTCGGGGCAGACCGCGGCCTGGACTCCGTGCGAATGGCGGACGTCGCCGCGGAAGCGGGGGTGTCGCTCGCGACGTTGTACCGCTACCACCCGACGAAGCACCATCTCTTCGCCGCACTGATGCTCGAGTACGCGCGAGAGCTCGGACCCGATCAGGCGGCCGACGACGACGATCCGGTCGAGGCCGTCGCCGCGATGATGGCTGACGCCTGCCGGAGCATGCTGGCTCGGCCGCTCCTCGGACGCGCGATGATCGTGTCGATCAATGCGATCCGAGCCGAATCTCAGACCACCGGATTCGACTTGCGCGGGCGGATCCTCGCCGCGGCGGGCATCACCGACCCGACGCCGGACGACCTGCAACTGACCGGGATCGTCGAGCAGACCGCTTACGGCGTCCTGTCGTGGGCGGTGATGGGGGAGCTCACGCCTGACGAAGCGCAGGACAGCATGCGGCGTGCGTGCCGTCTGCTCCTGGCTCCGTGGAGCGATTGATCGACGTCAGATCCGCACCAGCATCTTTCCGGTATTGGCGCCGTTGAGCATGTCGAGAAATGCCTGTGGTGCGTTCGCGAGGCCGTCGACGATCGTCTCGTCGTACCGAAGTCGTTCCTCGCGCAGCCATGTGCCGGTCTCGGCGAGGAAGTCCGGGCGTCGAGACGCGCTGTCGCCGACGATGAAGCCACGCATCGTCAGACGTTTGGTGACGAACTGGAACATGTTGTCCGGGCCGGTCGCGCGACCGGCCGTGTTGTAGTTCGAGATGGCGCCGCACGCCGCGATTCGTCCGTTGTCGTTCAGCGTCTCGACGGCGGCTTCGAGATGGTCGCCGCCGACGTTGTCGAAGTAGACGTCGATGCCGTCCGGCGCGGCGTCCGCGAGCTGCCGGCGGACGTCGCCGTCGTGATAGTCGAATGCGGCGTCGAATCCGAGATCTTCGACGAGGTGACGGACCTTCTCGGCACTCCCCGCACTGCCGATCACGCGGGGTGAGCCGCGGAGCTTGGCCATCTGGCCGACGACAGAACCGACAGCGCCCGCCGCGCCGGAGACGAAGACCGTGTCGCGCGGACCGAACGACGCGATGTCGAACAGGCCCACATACGCAGTGAAACCGGTCAGTCCGAGGACGCCGAGATGGACGCTCGTCGGCAACCCGTCGTCGGGGAGCGGCAGCGCCGACGTCGAGTCGAGGACCGCGTACTCGCGCCAACCGAGGCCGTGCGACACCGTGGTTCCGACGGGCAGTGCGGCGGAGCGGCTCGCGATCACCTCGCCGACGGCGCCCCCGTCGAGTGGCTCGCCGAGTGCGAACGGCGGGACGTACGACTTCGCGTCGTTCATCCGTCCCCGCATGTACGGGTCGACGCTCATGTACTCGTTGCGGACGAGTACCTGACCGGAGTCGAGGTCGGGAACGGCGATCGTCGCCGTCTCGAAGTCGGTGCGGGCGGGTTCGCCCACGGGCCGGGCCGCGAGACGGATCTCGCGGGATTGCGTTGGCAGTGCGTCGGACATGTCGCTCCAGTTCTCGTGCGTGTGAAACCTCTTCCACACCTACTCCGGCCGGGTGACGTTTCGCCTCCTCTGCGTCGGTGAGAAGCCGCGCACGCGATACGGTTCGGTGCATGGAGAAGCTTTACGGCGACGTTGTGAGATCGGGCGACGTTGATCGCCTCGGGGAATACGAGGTCACGGAAGAGTCGATCGTCGCTTTCGCCGTGCAGTGGGATCCGCAGTGGTTTCATGTGGACCCAGGCGCGGCGGGCGACGGTCCGTTCGGTGGCCTCATCGCGAGCGGTATCCAGACCATGGCGATCCTTCAGAAGCTCGCCGTCGAAGCTGTGTTCGGCAAGTTCCACATCTTGTGCGGCAAAGAACTCACCGACGTGCGGTTCCGACAGCCGGTACGGCCCGGCAGTGTGATCAGCGGGACCATGACGACTACGACAGTGCGTCCCGAACCGGACCGCGGACGCGTTCTCGTCGGCTATGACGCGGAGCTGACCGACAAGAACTCCGGTGTCGTCCTCACCGCAGTGATGGCGGTGTACATGCTGCTGCCCGATACCCCCTGAACCGCCCGAGATCCCTGAACTGCCCGATGTCTCTGAGCAGTCAGTGCAGCGGGTTCGCCAGGAGCAGTTCGCAGTTGCGGTCCGCGGCCGTTCCGGTGCGGTCTTCGAGGTGGATGTCGTTGAGTGAGAACTCGCGGTACAGGCTCGCCAGTCCTTGCTGCGTCAGGTTCGACGGGTCGGCGGTGTACGGACCCTCGGCTTCGATCAACGGCGTGAAGACACTGACAGTGCCGTCCTTGTTGTCGGTCACCTCGATGATTCGCGCGAGCTGGGGGAAGTCGATGTGACTGGCCGTGTTGATCTCCCAGAAGCTGTGCCGCGGCGTCGAACCGCGATGCGGTGTCACGGCGTTGTCATGGGTGTGACCGTTGACCCAGGCGATCACATTCGGGTGCGCCTTCAACCGTTCGACGAGGTGCTTCCCGTCGAACTGGGCCTGTCCCGGCGTCTCGGGATTGGGCAGCTTGGCTGTCATCGTCGTCGACGTGTGGTGACTGAAGACGATCACCAACTGGTCGGCGTGCGAACGCAGCTGCTGCTCTATCCACGCCAACTGCTTCTGACTGATGGATCCGTCGGCGATACCGAGACTGTTCGTCGTGTTCATCGCGACGCCGAGCACACCGGGCGCGATCTGGAATCGATACCAGCTGGGGCCGTCGGGGTCGGCGAATCCGTGGCCGACGGGGCCTGCGCCGGTGATCGACGGGTCGAAGTGCCTGCGGATGAACTCGCGCGGGGAGTAGGGCCGTCGTCGGGAGTCGGCAGTCGCGGGAAGCGTGGGACCGGTGGTCCTGAGCTTCGAGAGCAACGGCAGGACGGACGACGGGTCGCTGCCCAACGCGCGTGCGATCGCGGCGACCGTCGGGTCGGTGCCGGGGAGGTCGAACTTCACGGCGCCGAGGTACAGCCAATCGACCAGGTTGTTCGGCACGGTGCCGAGCATCTGGTCGTCGTGGTTGCCGAACACCGAGTACCACCGCATGTCCAGGCCGGGACTGGAGTGTCGTTGAATCGCCGCGTGCAGTAGGCCGGGGACCGTCGGGAACCCGCGATCCTTGTACTGGTCGGGGGCGTCGCGCTCCGGGCGGTAGTACAGCGCCGACCCGTCCGACTGGACGCCTTCGAACCTGGTCGGGTGCCCGGTGTTCGGGGTGATCGTGCCGCCTGCGAGCAGTCGCTGGTACCACTCGAGTTCGATGACCTCGTGATTGTCGGTGTTGTCGCCGGTCGAGACCACGCAGTCGAACGCGCGACCGGTGAACGGACCGCCGGACAGTGAGTTGATGCGTTTGACGAGGGCGACGGCGCCCTGCGTGCCGAGCGCTTCTTGCGGGCGATACGCGGGGCCCTGCAGGGGATGGACGTACTCGAAGCGCGCCGGACTCTGGACGTCGGCGATGTGAATGTCGGTGAGCTGGACGAACGACGCCAGTCCGGTTCGTGTCGATTCACGTGTCGAGCGCGCCGCGGCAAGCTCCTCGCGTACGTACAGCGGCCAGCCGCGGCCCTCGACGAGTCTGCGGTATCCCTTCTTGTCCGGGCGTCCGGGCACCCCGACTCTTGCGAGAGTGGTGCCCGCGGCGTCGGCCGACGCCGCGGCGCCGGGCTCCGCATGAACCAGACCCGCCGCGATCGACGACGCCGTGATCGATGATGCGGCGGCCGCTCCGGCGGCCGCGGTGCTCGAGCGCAGGAACGTGCGGCGGGACATACTCATGGGCGGCCTCCGGGCGATGTGCCGAATCGGTGATGGTGAACGCGATGTGAACTCGACTGTAACCGGTGGCACTCGCACGTCGAAGGCGTTCCTGATCGATCGATCTGATTCGGCTCAGGTCTGGACCCCGCGATTCTGCTCACACGCGCGCAAAACTCTGGAAGAGGGCGCGCGGGTGTGGCACAGTCATCGTCGTGATCAAGAGCTGTCAGGAGTGTTGTCAGGGCTGACGTCCCGCCATGTGCGGACGGTCCTGTCTCGACCTCCCTGCTCGTTCGATCACCATCCGAGGAAACCCTCATGACTGTTGCGATCTCCGCACCCGTTTCTGCCCCTTTCATCGCTGTGCCGCTATCGGTGCAGGCCAACCGGTTTCGTGAAGAGCTCGCCGACGGGGCCGTCGCTGTCGACCTGCGTGACGCCGCGTCTCATCGACGGTTCGGAGCGCTGCTCGGCGCTGTCGCCGTGAACTCCGACGAGGCGCTCGACCTCCTGAGTCCAGAGTCGCCGTCGGCGCTCCGTGCTGCGACCCTCGATGCGCGGTGGGTGCTCGTCTCCGAGGACGGGTACGACGCCGAGTGGCTCGCCTGGCACCTTCAGGCGCGAGGAGTCACCGGGACGCGGTTCGTCGTCGGCGGCCACCGTGCGTTGCGCGAACACGGGGTGACCGGCTCGGTCGGCGCCGACGCTCTCGGACTGTACGACCCGCGCTGACGATTGGCTCCCGACCACTGCGGCCAATTACCCTAGTCGGGTGAGCGAGCACCAGAGCGACGAGCAGATCCGCGAGGACGATCAGACCCCCGAACAGCTGCGGATCCGCCGCGAGAAGCGGGAACGTATTCTCGCCGAAGGGCGTGAGGCGTACCCGGTCGAGTTGGCTCGTACGCACACGCTCGCCGAGATCCGCGCCGAGTACTCCGATCTCGAGGCCGGAGCGGAGACCGGCGTCCAGGCCGGTGTCGCCGGACGCGTGATCTTCATCCGGAACAAGGGCAAGCTCTGCTTCGCCACCTTGCAGGAGGGCGACGGTACCAAGCTGCAGGCGATGCTCTCGCAGGCCAAGGTCGGCGAAGACGCTCTCGCGTCGTGGAAGGCTGACGCCGACCTCGGCGACATCGTCTTCGTCCACGGCGAGATCATCTCCTCGCGTACTGGCGAACTGTCGATCATGGCCGACGAATGGCAGATGGCGTCGAAGTCGTTGCGTCCCTTGCCTGTCGCCCATAAAGAGATGAACGAGGAGTCGCGCGTCCGGCAGCGGTACGTCGATCTGATCGTTCGCCCCGAGGCCCGCGAGACGGCGCGGACGCGCGTCACGGCGATGGCCGAACTGCGCCGGTTCCTCACCGAGCGCGACTTCCTCGAGATCGAGACCCCGATGCTGCAGACGCTGCACGGCGGCGCAGCGGCTCGTCCGTTCGTCACGCATTCCAATGCCTTCGACCTGGACTTGTACCTGCGGATCGCGCCGGAACTGTTCCTCAAGCGCGCCGTGGTCGGCGGCATCGAGCGAGTCTTCGAGGTGAACCGCAACTTCCGTAACGAAGGCGCCGACTCGACGCACTCGCCCGAGTTCGCGATGCTCGAGACTTACCAGGCCTACGGCACGTACGACGACGCCGCCGTCATGACGAGGGAACTCGTCCAGGCCGTCGCGCTCGGCGCCGTCGGCACATTGACGCCGACGATGCCGGACGGCTCGACCTACGACCTGTCGGGCGAGTGGAAGTCTGTGTCCATGTACCCGTCGCTGTCCGAGGCGCTCGGCCGTGAGATCGTGCCGCTCGAGACGAGCGTCGACGAATTGCTGACGATCGCCGCCGAGGTGGGACTCGAAGTCCCGAAGGACAAGGGCTACGGCCACGGCAAGCTCGTCGAAGAGCTGTGGGAGCACCTGGTCGGCGACAAGCTCGACGAGCCGGTCTTCGTCCGCGACTTCCCGGTCGAGACGTCGCCGCTGGTGCGCGCTCACCGCAGCATCCCGGGTGTCGTCGAGAAGTGGGACCTTTACGTCCGCGGCTTCGAACTCGCCACCGGCTACTCGGAGCTCGTCGACCCGATCATCCAGCGTGAGCGCTTCGTCGACCAGGCTCGCCTCGCCGCCGCAGGCGACGACGAGGCGATGGTCCTCGACGAGGAGTTCCTCGCCGCGATGGAGCACGCGATGCCTCCCACCGCCGGAACCGGCATGGGAATCGACCGCCTCCTCATGGCGATCACCGGGCTCGGCATTCGCGAGACCGTCCTCTTCCCGCTGGTCAAGCCGGTCCAGTAGTTCTTCCGCCGGTCGAGCGTCCTCCGTTGGTCGAGCGTCCTCCACGTTGGTCGAGCGTCCTCCCGTTGGTCGAGCGTCCTCCCGTTGGTCGAGCGAAGTCGAGACCTCTCTCTTCGTTGGTCGAGCGGAGTCGAGACCCCGACTTCTGCTCGACGTACTTTTCGGTCTCGACTCCGCTCGATCCGCGTGGAGGTCTCGATCGGCGTGGAGGGTCACCGCTCGTAATAGGACGTCCACGGCTCGCTGGACACCACCGAGCCGTCGGGTGCGGTGATCAGGAGTCGGTCGCGGTGGACGTGGTAGGTGTAGCCGTTGTTGACGGCGTGGAACCCGAGCGAGTTCTGGGTAGCTCCCCAGATCTCGACGGTGTCCCCGGTGGTCTTGGCCTCACCGCTGTACGCCCAGCCGGTTGGGCCCTGCACCGGACAGATCACCACTTCGGAGACGGCCGAGGCGGCCATCACTTGGACCGGACCGTTGCAGTAGGGGCCGCCGGGGAACCCGTCCGCGGAGGCCTGGCCCGCACCGATGAGACTGGCGGCCGACAGGCCTGCGGCAGCGATGCCTGCTACGGCGACGCGCGTGGCGAGAATGCGGGTCTTGTTCGTGTCGTTCGTATGCGTGCGCATGATGAACACGTCCTCTCGCAGGCGACGGCAGCGGCCGGCCGATCAGTGCCTGCGGATCGGGGTCAAGTCAACGTCGACCGCTACCGGGTATGTCGGACGGTGAACGGCGTCACGTTAAGGGGTGTCGTTCACGCAGATGACCGACGTGCGGGTCAGGGGAGGAGTCGTGCGCGGCGCGCGTTCACGACCGCTTCGAAGCGAGTGACCGCGTTCAGCTTCGTCATCAGCGACTTCACGTAGTCCTTGACCGTGTAGACGCCGATGCCGAGGTGTTCGGCGACCGCCCGGTTCGACAGTCCCGCTCCGAGTAGTCCGAGGACGTCCTGCTCGCGCGCGGTGAGGTGGACGTTCGGCGCGTCGTCGGGACTCTCATCTGCGAGGTCCGTAGCGATCTGGAGCATGCGAGCGCGTACCGACTCGTCGTCGACAGAGTCCGCGAGCGCCCGAAGCTGCAGGTACGAGTCGTGGACCCGGGTCCGCCAGGCGGTGAGATCGCGTTCTTCGTCGTCGGTGCGCAGCGTGGCCAGAACGTCGGCGACTGCCAGCTGCTGTTCTACCGAGCGTGCTTCGTCGACGACGGCGTCGAGTGCGGATCCGAGTTGCTCCTGTGCCGTTCGCCGCGCGGCGTACAAGACGCCGATCTGTCTGCGGCCGACGATGATCGGTGCCGCCACAATGGCTCGGAGCGATTCAGCGCGGATGATCTCGTCGTAGGTGTGAGTGATGAGCGGCGAACTCACGTAGTCGCCGATGGCTTCGGCGCGAGCGCGTCCTACGACCCGGCCGCCGAGGCCGTGGCCCGGGTCCAGGTTCGCGCCGCGCAGCGGGCCGACGAGGTCGCCGTCGAACGAGAACAACTCGATTCGGGGAGCGTCACCGGGCAGGACTCGCCCCGCGAATGCAAGGGTCGCACCGGTACGTCGGCGGAGTCGTTCCAGTGGACCGCGCAGCCGCCGCGCCAACTCGTCGGCGGGCGCACCCCTCTTCAGAGGGTTGTCGGTGTCGGTCGTCACATCCATGATTGTGTCATCACGCAGGTCGAGTGAGTGGAGGACGGGCATGAACGACGAAGCACGAGAGAGCGCAGATCGGCAGGTCGCCGACTGGCTGGACGTCTACGGGGCGCCGGACGCGAGTGTGGCGAACCTGCTGTGCGATCGCCACGATCGGGCAGCAGTCGCGTTCACCCTCGTCGAGCCGGACTTGTCCGCGACTGCCATGACGTACGGGGAACTCGCGGACGAGTCCCGGCGGATGGCGACGGTCCTCGCGGCACACGGCGTGACGCGCGGCGACCGGGTCCCGGTCCTGCTCGGCAAGCGTCGCGCGCTGGTCATCACCCTCGTCGCACTGTGGCGGACCGGCGCGGTGCACGTTCCGCTGTTCACCGCGTTCGCCACCGGTGCGATCAGGTTGCGCGTCGAGGGATCCGGTGCACAGATCGTGGTGACCGATGCGTCGCAGCGCGACAAAGTCGATCCGATCGATGCGGTGCTGGTACTGGACGTCGACGACCTCGTCGTCGAGGCGCAGTCGGCCGAGCCTGCGAACTACGACGCTGCGGTCGGTGGTGACGGGGCGTTCGTGCAGCTGTATACGAGTGGGACGACAGGCAAGCCCAAGGGCGTCCCGGTACCGGTGCGAGCGTTGGCGTCTTTTCAGGCGTACCAGCACTTCTCGCTCGACGTGGCCGTGGACGACGTCTTCTGGAACGCCGCTGATCCGGGGTGGGCGTACGGCCTCTACTATGCGGTGATCACGCCTCTGGTCGCCGGCCGCACCAGCCTGCTGTTCAACGCGGGGTTCACCCCGGACTCGACCGTCGCGGTGCTCAAGACGTTCGGCGTCACCAATTTCGCTGGTGCGCCGACGATGTATCGAGCGCTGCGCGCACAGGCCGACACGACGGACATCGGGTTGCGCCGCGCGTCGTCGGCAGGCGAGCCGTTGACTCCCGACATCGTCGAGTTCGGCCGCACCCGACTCGGCTGCGAAGTACGGGATCACTACGGCCAGACCGAGATCGGCATGGTGATCGGCAACCACTGGAACACCGAGGTCGGGATGCCGCTGAAACCGGGATCGATGGGGCAGGCGATGCCCGGATATGTCGCCGGGATCGTCGACGGTCAGATCGCGATCGACGTGAAGGCTTCTCCGGCGCTCTGGTTCACCGGATACGACGCTGCGCCGGAGAAGACCGCGGACCGATTCACCGACGACGGCGCGTGGTACCTGACCGCAGACACCGGAAAAGTCGACGACGAGGGCTACTTCTCGTTCACTGCGCGCGACGACGACGTGATCCTCGCGGCCGGGTACCGCATCGGACCGTTCGACGTGGAGAGCGTCATGGTGACGCACGCGTCCGTCGCGGAGGTCGCGGTCGTCGGACGTCCCGACCCGGAGGGCATCCGCGGCGAGGTGGTCGAAGCGTTCGTCGTCCTGAACACGGGTTTCGCCGGGGACGATGCACTCGCGTCCGAACTGCAGGCGGTGGTCCGTGACGAGTACTCCAAGCATGCGTATCCGCGCACCGTCCACTTCGTCGAGTCTCTGCCGAAGACACCGAGCGGCAAGGTTCAACGGTTCGTGCTGCGGCGAGGAGGAGAATAGGTCCCGCGCGAGGTCGGGGTTTCTCGCTGCTCGAGCTCTTCTCGCTGGTGGAACTCTTTTCGCTGGTCGAGCGGAGTCGAGACCCGACCTGTGCCGCTCCCGGGAGGTCGGGGCTATCCCAGTTCGCGTTTGAGTACCTTGCCGGACGGGTTCCGCGGCAGGGCTTCGACGAACGCGACCGAGCGCGGGATCTTGAAGTTCGCGAGATGCTCACGTGCGTAAGTCAGCACGTCGTCGACGGTCACCGTCGTTCCGTCGGCGACGGTGATGTAGGCCTTCCCGACCTCGCCCATCCGCTCGTCGGGGACACCGATCACCGCGACTTCAGTGATTCCGTCGACACGAGCGAGGACTTGCTCGACCTCGGCCGGGTAGACGTTGAAACCGCCGCAGATGTACATGTCCTTGAGCCGGTCGGTGATCGTCAGGTAGCCGCGTTCGTCGAGAGTCCCGACGTCTCCGGTGTGCAGCCACCCGTCGGGGTCGATCGTCGCGGCGGTTGCTTCGGGGTCGTCGAGGTATCCGCGCATGACCATCGCGCCCCGCGTCAGAACCTCCCCCTCGTCCGACAGTCTCACCTCCATGCCCTCATAGGCGCGGCCGCAGGTGGTCGCGACGGTGACGGCGTCGTCGTCGGCGCGGCACGTCGTGACGAACCCGCTGGTCTCGGTCTGCCCGTAGGCTGTCAGCACGGTCTCGACTCCGAGGTCGGACTGGATGCGCTCGATCAGCACCACGGGAACGATCGTTGCGCCCGTCACCACCAAGCGCAGGCTCGTCAGGTCGTAATCGGAACGGGACGGATCGTCGAGCACGGTCTGGAAGATCGTCGGCGCGCCGGGAAAGACGGTCACTCGTTCGGAATCGATCAACCGCATGGCCTCGCCGGGGGAGTAGACGGCGAGCGGGATCATCGTGACACCGAACAGCAGCGACGGCAGGATGCCCGCCTTGTATCCGAACGTGTGGAAGAACGGATTCACCATCAGATAGCGGTCGTCGGCGGTCAGCCTGCCGTTCGACGCCCACGCGTGCGAGCCGGCGAGCGTGTGGCGGTGCTCGGCCAGGACCCCCTTCGGTGCGCCCGTCGTCCCGGACGTGAACAGGATGTCCGACAAGTCGTCCTCGGCGACGGCGTCTGCCCGCAGACGGGCAGTGGCCACCGATTCGTCGGCCACAGTGAGGAATCGATCCCAGGGGACCGCTCCGGCCGCGTCGACCTCCGACTCGAGGGGGATGCCGATGACCGTTCGGCCTGTCGCGATCGGCGACGCCAACACCTCGGAGAGCCGGTCGATGTCCGCGAAGGCGCCCGACGCCACGAGAACTTCTGCGCCCGATCGTTCGACGATGTCCGACGCCTCGCTCACGGTGTACCGCGTGTTGAGCGGTACGAGCACCGCGCCCGCATAGTGCGTGCCGAGCGCGGCGATCGGCCAGTGGTGGCTGTTCGGCGCCCACACGGCGACCCGGTCGCCCGGCTCGACGCCCGCCTCGATCAGGCCTGCGGCGAAGCTGCGCACCCTGTCGGCCAGCTCGCTCCAGGTCAGCCGCACGGGTTCGTTCCACTGGTCGTCGATCACCGCGATCTGATCGGGCCAGAGCTCTTCTGCTCGGTGCACGGCGGCGGGACTAGTCAGGGGCGTCGGAAGCATGAACAAAACCTAGCAAATGCTTGCTAGGTTAAGCTAGGGCTCATGACGACGATCAATCTCGCCGATCGGACCGTCGACCTCGGCGAATGGGCTGCACGCACGCCAGATGCGGACAGTGTCTTCGAGAGGGCGGTCCGCGACTGGCTCGCCGACAATCTGGTGGGCGACTTCGCGAACCTCCGGGGACGCGGCGGTCCAGGCAGCGAACACGAATTCTTCGCCGAGCGTCTCGACTGGGACCGGCATCTCGCCGCCGCCGGGTGGACGTGCCTCGGCTGGCCCGTCGAACACGGCGGTCGCGGCGCGACGATCGGGCAGCGCATCATCTTCCATCGCGAGTACGCCCGCGCCGGTGCGCCCGCACGGGTCAATCACCTCGGCGAAGAACTGCTCGGTCCGACGCTCATCGAGTACGGCACGCCGGAGCAGCAGAAGCGGTTCCTGCCGCACATCGTCGACGTGACCGAACTCTGGGCACAGGGCTACTCCGAGCCGGGCGCGGGAAGCGACCTGGCAGGCGTCGCCACCTCTGCCGTGCTCGACGGCGACGACTGGGTGATCAACGGCCAGAAGATCTGGACGTCGCTCGCGCATCTGTCGCAGTGGTGCTTCGTCATCGCCCGCACGGAGAAGGGGTCGGCTCGACATAAGGGGCTGAGCTTCCTCCTCGTCCCGCTCGACGCCGAGGGCGTGACGATTCGCCCGATCCAGCAGATCACCGGAACCTCCGAGTTCAACGAGGTGTTCTTCGACGACGCGAAGACGTCCGCCGACCTCATCGTCGGTGAGCCGGGCGACGGCTGGAAGGTCGCGATGGGGCTGCTCCAGTTCGAGCGCGGAGTCTCCACGCTCGGTCAGCAGGTCGGGTTCCGGCGTGAGCTCGACGATCTGATCGCGCACGCGAAGCGCAACGGTGCGATCGACGATCCCGAGATCGCCACGCGCCTGCGTCGCGCCAAAGTCGGACTCACCGTCATGGAGGCGAACGCGCGTCGCACTCTCGCTGGCGACATCGTCTCCGAGGCGAGCGCGGCGTCGGTCACGAAACTGCTGTGGGGCAACTGGCATCGTGACCTCGGCGAGCTCGCGGCAGCGGTCGCAGGCGCGCCGACGCTCCTCGGCCCCGATGCGACGACCGAGGGCCGCGCCAACGACATCGCCGATCCCGAACACGTGGAACTCGACGAATGGCAGCGGCTCCTGTTGTTCAGCCGAGCCGACACGATCTACGGCGGCTCGAACGAAGTGCAACGCAACATCATCGCCGAGCGAGTCCTCGGCCTACCCCGAGAGGCACGCCCGTGACCACCACACCCTCTGACGCGACCCCGTCCCCGCTCGCCACTCCGCCCGAGGAAGTGCCCGGACACGACCTCCTCAAAGGCAAGAAGGCGGTAGTGACGGCGGCGGCAGGCACCGGCATCGGGTTCGCCACCGCCCGCCGCATCCTCCTCGAGGGAGGCGACGTTCTCGTCTCCGACTTCCACGAACGCAGGCTCGGCGAGACCGTCGACAAGCTCGCCGACGAGTTCGGCGCCGATCGCGTCACCTCCCACATCTGCGATGTCTCGAGCACCGAGCAGGTCGACGGCCTCATCGCGACGGCGGCTGAGAAGCTCGGCCGGATCGACGTCCTGGTCAACAACGCCGGACTCGGCGGGGAGACTCCCGTCGCGGACATGACCGACGAGCAGTGGGACCGCGTCCTGGACATCACGCTCAACAGCACCTTCCGTGCCACCCGGGCGGCCCTGCGCTACTTCCGCGACGCAGACCACGGCGGCATCCTGGTCAACAACGCGTCTGTCCTCGGATGGCGCGCCCAGCGCGGGCAGGCCCATTACGCGGCCGCCAAGGCAGGCGTCATGGCGCTCACCCGGTGCTCGGCGGTCGAGGCTGCCGACTACGGCGTCCGCATCAACGCGGTCGCGCCGTCGATCGCGAAGCATCCGTTCCTGGCGAAGGTCACCACCGACGAACTGCTCGACGAACTCGAGTCCCGCGAGGCGTACGGCCGAGCCGCCGAGGTCTGGGAGATCGCGGCGACCATCGCGATGCTCGCCAGCGACTACACCACCTATCTGACCGGCGAGATCGTGTCGATCTCCAGCCAGCGCGCCTGACGTCGCGCACCACCATCGAGGAGTCTCAGACATGACCGCACCGCAGGCATACATCGTCGACGCCGTCCGTACCCCGGTCGGCAAGCGCAAGGGATCGCTCGCCGCCGTCCACCCGGCAGATCTCGGCGCACACGTGATCTCGGCGATCGTCGAACGCACCGGCATCGACCCCGAAGTGGTCGACGACGTGATCTTCGGCTGTGTCGACACCGTCGGTCCGCAGGCAGGAAACATCGCTCGTACCGCGTGGCTCACGGCCGGGATGCCGCTCGGCGTTCCCGGCACGACGGTCGACCGTCAGTGCGGGTCGAGCCAGCAGGCCATCCATTTCGCGGCGCAGGCCGTGATGAGTGGAACTCAGGACGTCGTCCTGGCGGGCGGCGTGCAGAACATGAGCGCCATCCCGATCAGTCAGGCGATGATCGCCGGACAGGAACTCGGCTTCACCACTCCGACCGCGGAGTCGCGCGGATGGCGTAAGCGATTCGGCGACAACGAGATCAGCCAGTTCGTCGGCGCCGACATGATGGCCAAGCGTTGGGACGTCTCACGCCGCGACATGGAGGAATGGTCGCTGCAGAGTCATCAGCGGGCCAAGGCAGCGATCGCCGCCGGGCGCTTCGACAACGAGTACGTGCCGCTCGGCGACTGCGTCGTCGACGAGTGCCCGCGGGACACCTCGCTGGAGAAGATGGCGTCGCTCGACGTCCTCGCCGAAGGCTCCGACCTCACCGCCGCGGTGGCATCGCAGATCTGCGACGGCGCGTCCGCGACTCTCGTCGTGTCGGAGAAGGCGCTCAAGGAGTACGGACTCACCGCCCGCGCCCGCATCCATCACATCTCGGTGCGCGGAGACGACCCGGTGATGATGCTCTCGGCGCCGATCCCAGCGACGAAGTACGCCTTGGAGAAGACCGGGCTGAGCATCGACGACATCGACGTCGTCGAGATCAACGAGGCCTTTGCGCCCGTCGTCCTGGCCTGGCTCAAGGAGACCGGTGCCGATCCCGCCCGCGTCAACGCGAACGGCGGTGGGATCGCGTTGGGGCACCCCCTCGGAGCCACCGGAGCCAAGCTGTTCGCGACGTTGTTGAACGAACTCGAACGCACCGGCGGACGCTACGGCCTGCAGACAATGTGTGAAGGCGGGGGAACTGCGAACGTGACAATCATCGAGCGACTCGGCTGACTCGAAGCGTCAACCGCGACTGCACTACTGCGGGCGATCACCGAAAGGTGTTCGCCCGCAGTGCTTTCCGCAAGTTCCTTGCCGCCTTCGTCGGGACACTGCTATGTGGTGATCGCTATCGCAAATAGATGATGATGTGACGTTGACAACATCCAAATCCAGTGTAATCGTTATCAGAGACAGATGGACTCGACGATAAGGACTGGCTATGGGCAGGTTGGACGGCAAGGTCGCATTCATCACCGGAGCTGCGCGCGGTCAGGGGCGTAGTCACGCGATCCGGCTGGCACAGGAGGGCGCCGACATCATCGCCCTCGACGTCTGTGCACCGATTCCGAGTGTGGAGCGGCTCTACCCCGGAGCCTCCGACGACGACATGGCCGAGACGATCGACAAGGTCAAACAATTCGGTGGCCGCATCGTGTCGGCCAAGGCCGATGTGCGCGACTTCGATGCAATCGCGAAGGTCGTCGCCGACGGTGTCACCGACTTCGGCGGAATCGACGTCGTCAGCGCCAATGCGGGCATCTTCGTCTTCGGGGAGTCGTCGCACCTCGTCAGCGAGAGTGACTGGGACGAGGCTCTCGACATCAACCTCAAAGGGGTCTGGCACACGTGCAAGGCCGTGACTCCGGCGATGATCGACGCGGGCAAAGGCGGGTCGATCGTGATCACGAGCTCCACGGCGGGAATCAAGGGCACCCCGAACGTGGCGCCGTACACGGCGAGCAAGCACGCCGTGGTCGGGCTCATGAAGACTCTCGCGCTCGAACTGGCGCCCCATTCGATTCGCGTCAACACCATTCATCCGACGGGTGTGGCCACCGACATGATTCTCAACGAAGCGACATTCAAGCTGTTCCTGCCGGACGAAGAGCACCCGACGAAGGAGCAGGCCGCTCCAGTGTTCACCACGACCAATGCGCTGCCGGTCCCGTGGGTCGAAGCCTCCGACATCAGCAACGCACTGCTGTTCCTGGCGTCCGACGAGGCCCGGTACATCACGGGCAACGAACTCAAAGTCGACGCCGGGTACTGCATCAAATGATGCGGAAGGGCTGACTGATGACCGAGCTTCTAGAACATTCGGACGCACTCGACGACGAGGCGGTCGCATCGAAGTGGGCGGCGCGCTTCTCGGAGGCAGTTCGGGCCGGTGGCGGCGCAGCAGAGCTGTTCGTCGAGGACGCATGGTGGCGCGATCTGTTGGCGTTCACCGGCGACCTCCACAGCAGGCAGGGCGTGGCCGCACTGGACGCGCAACTCGTCGGTGCGCGCAGCGCGCTTCGTGGTTCGGTGCAGGTCGCGGCTCCACCCGACTTCGCCGCCGTCCTGCCGGGTGACGACGGTGCCGTGACCGCGTTCCTCGCGTTCGAGACCGTCGACGGCCGGGGCCAGGGCCTGGTCCGTCTGGCCAGTTCAGACGGCGTCTGGCGCGCGGTGTCGCTGTTCACCACGCCGGAAGAACTCCGCGACTTGCCGTTCGCGGCAGGGGCCGCGCGCCCGGACGGCAATTCGGTGGATGGGCGGACGTGGCATGCGCGTCGGGCAGCTGAACGTGACCTGGGCGACGGGGAGCCGGACGTGCTCATCGTCGGAGCCGGGCACAGCGGTCTCGGCCTGGCCGCGTACCTGCGTGCGATGGGTCTGCGCCCGCTGCTCGTCGATCAGAATCAGCGGGTCGGCGACAACTGGCGTCACCGATACGACTCGCTGGTCTTGCACGATCCCGTGCACTACGACGAGATGCCGTTCTTTCCGTATCCGCAGACGTGGCCCGTGTTCGCACCCAAGGAGAAGATGGGCGACTGGCTCGAGTTGTACGCGTCGGCGATGGAACTCGACGTCTGGTGCTCCACGACTGTCGACGACGCCGAGCGGGTCGGTGACCGTTGGCGGGTCACACTGCGCAGCGGCGCGAGCGAGGGTGGAGCCAGACGAACTGTGTCGCCCGCGCACGTTGTCCTCGCGACCGGTGTCAGTGGCACGGTCCCGCAGACGCCACAGGTCCCGGGCGAGTTCGACGGACCTGTCGTGCATTCGAGCGGCTATCGGGGCGGCGGTTTCGGTGGAAAACACGTCGTGGTGGTCGGGACCGGCAACAGCGGACACGACGTCGCTCAAGACCTCGTGGAACACGGCGATCGAGTGACGATGATCCAACGTGGGCCGACGTATGTGGTCAGTGCCGGCGCGGTCGGCGCGGTGATGATGGGTGCGTCCTACTCGGACAGTTCGCCGCCGACGTCGATCTCCGACTACCTCGGGGCTTCGTCGCCGCACCTGTCCGCAGCGACGACGGCCGGACTGCAGGCGGCTACTGCTGCCATGGCGGAGTACGACGCCGAACTGCATCGCGGCCTGTCGGCTGCGGGTTTCGCTCTCTCGCACGGCGACGACGGGACCGGCTCCATGAGGCTGTTCCTCGGGCGGGGCGGCGGTTACTACATCGACGTCGGCTGCAGTCGATACATCGTCGACGGCGCCATCTCGGTCCGATCAGGTGTGTCGCTCGACGGCTACGACGGGCGCGACGTCCTGCTGTCGGACGGTTCTCGGGTGGCCGCGGACGCTGTGGTCCTTGCTACCGGATTCGGTGGGATGGAGAAGACGGCGCGCGCGATCTTCGGCGACGAGCTCGCGGAGAGCTGCGGGCAGGTCTGGGGACTCGACGACGAGGGTGAAGTGTGCGGCGTCTGGCGTCGCACCGCGCAGCCCGGCTTCTGGTTCGCCGGCGGCAACCTCGGCTTCGCGCGCATGTACAACCGCTATCTCGCACTGACCATCGGCCAGGACCACCTGGCCAAGAAGAAATCGGAAAGGGAAATGGCATGACGATCGACGAACTCTTGCAGATGGAGGAGATCCGGCAGCTTCGGATCGGATACTCGAACTACTTCGACGGGCACGACGTCGCAGGCTTGACGACGCTGTTCTGCGAGGACGCGGTGTGTGAATTCCCCGAGGAGTACGGCGGCGACTGGATCGGCCGCGACACGATCATTGCGAACTTCACTCGCGAACTCGATCGTCTGGGCGAGCCGTACGACACCATGCACGTCGTCACCAACCCGTGGATCACGCTGACCGGACCTGACAGCGCGCGCGGCCGCTGCTACCTCATCGACCTGCTGACCAGGCAGAAGGCGGGGAGTGGTCACTGCACTACCAACGGCGGGCACGCGAACCCGTTGTACTACCTCGGGATGTATGAGGACGAATACCGGAAGGAGGACGGCGTGTGGAAGTTCGCGAGTATCAAGCTGCCGTTCTTCTGGCCGGATCGGACGTTCGAGTCGGTCAAACACCCGGACTGACTCGGTACGCACCTGGCGCGGTTGCCCCCTGTGATTCACCACACGGTGCCGGTAGGATGGGATGAGTTTCAGAATCTGTCTCAAACCGATGGCAGTTCGTCATGAAGTGGAGGGTCCTATGACCAAGCCTGCAGAAACCGTGGTGCGCGCCGGCGACAAGGTGTCGTCCGAGTCGCACAGCCTCACCGAACTGCTCGAGATCCAGAAGGCCGCATTCCTGCGGGACGGGAACCCGGACGCCAAGACGCGTGTGGACCGCATCAACCGCCTCGGCCAGATGCTCCTGGATCACGCCGACGAGATCACCGAGGCGCTCAACGACGACTTCGGCACCCGCCCGAAGGAGCTGTCCATCGCGGCAGACGTGGCGGGCTGCATGATCGACCTCACCCATCAGCGGCGCGACGCCGAGAAGTGGATGAAGGAGGAGAACGTCTCGCCGCTGCAGGGGCTCCTGGGCTACAAGCAGCGTCTACGTCACGAGCCGCTCGGCGTCGTCGGGATCATGGGGCCGTGGAACTTCCCACTGCAGTTGACGATCGTTCCTGCAGGGTCGGCGTTCGCCGCAGGCAACCGCGTCCTGATGCGTCCCTCGTCGGTCACCGCGAAGACCACTGACGTCATCGCTCGCGTGGCCCCCGACTACTTCTCGATCGAAGAGTTCGCGGTTGTCACCAGCAAGCACGGCGGCGGAGCCGACTTCGCGAAGCTCGACGTCGACCACATGTTCTTCACCGGATCGCCGGAGGTCGGAAAGTCGGTCGCCCAGGAGGCGGCGAAGAACCTCACCCCGGTGACCCTGGAGCTCGGCGGCAAGAACCCTGCGATCGTCGATCCGGTACAGGACATCACGGTCGCCGCGAACTTCCTCGCCGACGCCCGCATGGTCAACGGTGGACAGGTGTGCCTGTGCCCGGACTACGTCTTCGTCCCGGAGAGCAAGGTCGGCGAGTTCACCGAGAAGGTGATCGCGCGGTGGGCCAAGAACTTCCCGACGATCCTCAAGAACGGCGAATACACGTCGACGGTGAATGAGAAGAACTACACCCGCATCGTCGGCCTGATCGACGACGCAGTGGAACTCGGAGCCACCAAGCACCAGGTGATCCCGGCGGGCGAGCAGCTCCCGGACGCGGACGCACGCAAGATCCCGCCGACCGTCCTGACCGGCGTCAAGGCGGGAATGAAGGTCGAGGAGGACGAGGTCTTCGGCCCGGTCCTCACCGTCTACCCGTACCGCAACCTGTCTGAGGCGATCGACAAGATCAACTCCGCCGGGCATCCGCTCACCCTCTACTGGGTCGGCACCGACAACGAGAACCTGCAGCGCGTCGCCGACAACACGCGAAGCGGATCGATCAGCGGCAACGACTTCGCGTTGCACCTGCTGTCGAGTGGCCTGCCCTTCGGTGGCGTCGGCAAGTCCGGCATGGGCAGTTACCACGGCAAGTTCGGGTTCGACACGTTCAGCCATGCGCGCGCAGTGACGCTCTCGACGATGCCGATCAGCTTCGCCCAGATCATGTCGGCGCCGTTCACTAAGAGCGACAAGCGTCTGACCGGTATGCAGATGAAGATGTGGCGCTTCCTCCAGGGCCGCGCCTCGCGGAAGTCAGTCAAGAGCTGAGCTCCACTTCCGCCGACCGAGCGGCACTCCCGCTGATTGAGCGGTACTTCCGCTGGTCGAGCGGAGTCGAGACCCCCGCCGGTCGAGCGGTACTTCCGCTGGTCGAGCGGAGTCGAGACCCCCGCCGGTCGAGCGGTACTTCGGCTGGTCGAGCGGAGTCGAGACCTCCGCTCGACCAGTCTTTTCTGGTTTGCCACCGCTGTCTGTCGAAGCCACCGAACCAAGCACTTGCTAGGGTAAACCGATAGTCAGCTGAAGGAGGCATGGTGGCGGCGAAGTCGACCGCATCGGGTTCGGCCCGACGAGACGAACTGCTCGGGATCGCGGGGGAGTTGTTCGCCGAACGCGGACTGCGGTCGACGACGGTTCGCGACATCGCCGACGCGGCAGGAATCCTCTCGGGGAGCCTGTACCACCACTTCGACTCGAAGGAGTCGATGGTCGACGACCTCTTGCGTGGTTTCCTCGACGCGTTGTTCGACAGGTACCGCGAGATCGACGCCGCGGACCTGAGCGCAGCGGATACCTTGCGCCAGTTCGTGATCGCGTCCTTCGAGTCGATCGACGCGCGGCACACGGCTGTCGCGATCTACCAGAACGAGGCGCGCAGGCTGAGCGGCCAGGAACGCTTCTCCTACATCCACGAGCGGAACGTCGAGTTCCGCGAACTCTGGGAGTCGGTGCTCCGCCGCGGTGTCGCCGACGGCGACTTCCGGAGTGACCTCGACGTCGAACTGGTCTATCGGTTCTTACGGGACACGGTGTGGGTCGCCGTTCGCTGGTATCGGCCGGGCGGTCCGAAGACCATCGACGACATCGCCGCGCAGTACTTGTCCGTCGTGCTCGACGGCGTGCTGCCGCGCTGACGTCAGGCGGTCAGTCCCGGGTCGACGCGGTGACCGTGAACTTGGCATTCCGCGTGATCTGTCGTGTCGGTCCGACGAGACGTTCGAGCGACCCGCGGTAGCGCAGGTGCGAATTCCAGACGCACCACAGTTCGCCGCCGCTCTCGAGGGCTCGCGCGGAATCGGCGAACAAATGGTGCGCGATCCCGGTGGACAGTGCCGCGTCGCTGTGAAACGGCGGGTTCAACACGATGAGGCGTTGCGATCGCGAAGGCACCGCTTCGAGCCCGTCGGCCTGTTCGACCCGCACCCGCTCGGTGACGTCGTTCGCTTCGGCGGTCGCGCGTGCCGACCGCACTGCGGCTGCCGAACGATCCGTCGCTGTCACTGTGACGTCGGGGCGAGCGCGTGCCAACGCCGCCGCAATCACGCCCGAACCACATGCGAGGTCGATCGCAGTGGGGGTGTCGGGAGCGGCGTCGTCGAGCGCGTCGAGCAGGAGTCGAGTGCCGATGTCGATTCGGGCGCCGGCGAAGACCCCGCCATGCGCGGCGACCGTCAATCCGTCGTGGGTCTGAACCCGTGGCCATGCGGCAAGTAGGTCGGCGGCGGCGTCTCGTCGTGGGCCGCGTGCAAAGAGAACCCGTGACTTCTGCCGCGCGTGGCTGACGTCCACCCGCTCGAATGACTCGAGCAGGACGTCGTTCATCTGCATGGACATGTGCTTGATCCGCCCGCCGGCGACGACGACCACGTCGGGGTCTGCATACGCGGCGATAAGCGCGGACACCTCGGCTAACCGGTCGAGCGCGCGCGGGAGCCTCATCAACACCACGCGGGCGCCGTCGACGAGGTCAGGGGTGAACCCGAGCGCACGGAACGGTGGGCCGCCGAGACGTTCGGCGTTCGCGACGAGTGCCCGGCCGCCCGTCACCAGGTCCTGGTGGACGCGGACGCCGTCGGCCCCTGAGCCCAGCGTCAGTGCGCCGTACGCGTCGTCGATCACCGCGACGGTTCCGCCCGGCGCCTCGGCGAGCCATGGTGCGGCCTCGTCGAGGATCAGTCGGTCCGCGGCGTCCGACGCCGACAGGCTCGGCCCGTCGACGTCCGGGAAGCGCCTCAACTCCTGCAGATCCACCACCGCAGACTACCGAGCGGGCGCCAACGTCTCGGTGAGAGCGGCCGTCATCGCACGTGCCGCGGCCGACGGGGCCGACGCGGACGCGAGCGAGAGCGAGGTCTGGACCGAGTCGGCCACCGGGATCGCGACCAAGGTGGCGCGTCCGTCGGCCATCGTGGCGGTCAAGACGCCGACGCCACTGCCGAGTTCGACCAGGGCCAGGACTGCCTCGGGTGAATAGGCGGCCACAGACGGCGTCACGTCGACGTGCGCGGCGGCACACGTGGCGGTCAGCGCCGACCGAACCCCGGTCCCCGCCGGAAGGCTCAATACCGTCGCCTCGGCGAGATCGGCGCAGGAGACTGTGTCCCGATCGGCCCACGGGTGGTCGGTCGGGACCACTGCGGCGAGCGGTTCGCGGATCACCGTCAGAGCGGTGACCGTCTCCGGAAGGTCCTCGGCGTGCGCGACCAGGGCGACGTCGAGCCGCCCGGCCGCGAGCCCGACGATGAGCCGATCGGAATTGTCCTCGACGACCGACACGCTCACACCGGGGTACGAGCGGCGAAAGGCGGCGAAGCCTGCGAGATAACCGGGCACCGTGCAGCCGATCACCGTGCCCAGACGCAGGCTTCCGCGCATCATTCCCGACAGCTCGTCGCTGACAGCTCCGATGGCCGTCACCGATGCCAGCGCGGCGCGCGCGTGCGGCAGCACCTCGAGCCCGGCGTCGGTGATCGAGACGGATCGGGCTCGACGGTCGAAAAGTCGATGACCGAGTTCGTGTTCCAGCTTGGCGACCTGAGCAGAGACCCCGGACTGACTGACGTGCAGGTCGGCGGCGGCAGCGGTGAACGAACCGAGGTCGGCCACCGCGACCAGGTATTTCAGCTGGTGCAGTTCCATAAGCATTGATGCTAGTTCGCATCATTACCAGCTGTTGGACTGATGGGTCAGGCAAGGGACAGGCTGGAGTTATGAACCAGATGACCCCGACGGCGATCGCCGAACTCTACTTCGACTGCTGGTCGCGAAAAGACTTCACCGACCTCGCCGCGCACCTGTCGCCGGACTGCCGATTCGCCGGGGTGTTCGGCACGGCAAACGGGCCCGACGAGTTCCTGCGGGGCCTGACGGGGATGGCCGCGGGAACCGACTCGCTCACGGTCCTCAAGCGAGTAGCCGACGCAACCGACGTCATCACCTGGTTCGATCTTGGCATGGGCGGGGCGCCCGCCACTGCGGTCGCGAACTGGACTCATGTCGACAAGGGATTGATCACCGAGGTGAACGTGACCTTCGATCCGCGCGAGATCCTCGCGGCGTCGTCGTAGGCGCCCCGTACGATGACCCCATGGCCTCTGTGCTCGCCGTCTGCGTCGTCCGCACCCTTCGCCCGGACTCGGGCCGGTCGGGAGTCACTGCGATAGACAAGGGGCCGGTCGACGGGCGCGTGAAAGTGAACGACTACGGCTTGTACGCCGATGTCCAGGCCGATCGGAAGCACCACGGCGGACTCGACAAGGCGGTCTACGTCTACGCGCAGGAAGACATCGACTTCTGGGCGGCCGAGCTCGGTCGCGACATCCCGTTCGGCTTCTTCGGCGAGAACCTCCGTACCGAAGGCATCGATGTCAACGGCGCCAGAGTCGGGGAACGCTGGAGTATCGGCTCTGAGGTGATCGTCGAAGTCACGTCACCGCGCATCCCGTGTCAGACGTTCTCCCGCTGGATGGGCGACGACGGCGACGGCTGGGTGAAACGCTTCGCACAGGAACGCCGCCCCGGACCGTATCTGCGGGTCGTGACGCGCGGATCGATCGGCGTGGGCGACGAGATCAACGTGCTCGAAGTGCCCGCCGACGCACCGACGATCCGTTCGCTCGCGATCTGACGCCCGCTTGAACGTCCCGCTCAAACGTCGTCATCGGCGACCGGGCCGCCTTCGCCCTCCCAGGTCTCGATCATCCGTACGCCGGTGCGTGAGAACTTCCGACGCACACCGACGCCACCGAACTCGTCCTCGGGAACGAACCGCGCACCGTAGGTGACCAGCGCATCAGTCAACCGTTGGATCTGCCCTTCGTCGAAGACGTCCGCGCCCTTCTCGTACTTACGCAGCGCGTCAGCGTCGAGGTCGGCGTTGCGGGCGATGGTGCGAGCCGACACCTGACAGAGGTGACGAGCGGCGCGCGCGAGGGAACTGTCCATGTGGAATTCGAGAGCTGGCATGCCTCCATCATGCATCCGACGAAACCGACTTCTGTGCTGACCGATCAGTTACGGCCTCCTGGCGGGTCTATATCTGTGACGGCACCCAGCAGAGGTGTCGCGGAACAAGGGGACTCCCATGCACAAGATGATCTTCGTCAACCTGCCCGTCGTCGACCTCGACCGATCGCGCACCTTCTTCGAGTCGATGGACTATTCGTTCAATGACAACTTCTGCGATGGCAACGCCCTTGCACTCGTCCTCGGTGACTCGATCGTCGCGATGCTGCTGCAGCGAGAGCTGTACCAGTCGTTCGTTCCTCAGAAAGAGGTGGCGGATCCGCGCACGTCGAGCGGCAGCATCGTCTGCCTCAGCGCGGAGGGCCGCGACGAGGTGGACGCCCTCGTAGGCAAGGCGATGGCGGCAGGCGCGACCGCGGGCGACACTGAGGACCACGGATTCATGTACGGACGATCGTTCTACGACCTCGACGGCCACGCCTGGGAGATCATGTGGATGGATCCGGCCGCTGCGGAAGTCGGACCGGAGGCTTACGCGGAGCAACAGGCCTGACCGTCGTCGAACTAAGGGGCGCAACATGACCGACGAACGGTCCTTCGAAGCGGCTACCTCGTCGTACCGCGCGGAACTCCTCGTGCACTGCTACCGGATGCTCGGTTCGGCGACCGACGCCGAGGATGTACTTCAAGAGGTGTACCTCCGCGCGTGGAAGGCGTTCCACCGCTTCGAAGGACGCTCGTCGGTCCGGACCTGGATGTACCGGATCGCCACCAATACCTGTCTGTCTGCCCTCGACGGACAATCCCGGCGACCGCTCCCCACCGGATTGGGCACCGAGGCCGCTGATCCCCGGATTCCAGTGGTGGCAGACGATGAGCGACTCTGGCTGCAGCCGTTGCCGGACGCTCTGCTCGGCGACCCGTCCGACGCAGTCGTCGTGCGAGAGAACGTCGGCCTGGCGATGGTCGCCGCGATGCAGGATCTGCCCGCCAGTCAACGAGCAGTGCTGATCCTGCGCGACGTCCTCGCCTTCCACGCTGACGAGACCGCCGGGCTGCTCGACATGACGGTCGCCGGCGTGAACAGCGCACTCGCACGTGCGCGTAAGACGATGGGCGAGCACACCCGCCGCGACGGACGCCGAGCCGACCGACTCACCGAGCACGAGCAGTCGGTGTTCGACGAGTTCTGTCGCGCATTCGCCGACCACGACGTCGACGGTGTGGTCGGGGTACTCGCGAGCGACGCAGTGTGGGAGATGCCCCCGTTCCCCGGTTGGTACCAGGGCGCCGCGGAGATCGGTGAACTCACGGAGAACCAGTGCCCTGCAGCGGCTCCCGGCGATCTCAAGATGGTTCCGACGGTGAGCAACGGACTGCCTGCGGCCGGCATGTACATGCGTGACGGGGAGGTTTGGCGACCATTCCAACTCGACGTCATCAGCATCGCCGACGGGGCTGTGGCGCACGTCGCAGCATTCTTCGGCGAGGACCTGTTTCGCCTGGCCGGACTACCCGCCGTCCTGACGTGAGCTGACACCGGTCAGAGATGCCGCGACCAACCGCGAACCCGCGATTTGGCAAGCCGGTCAGACCTGTGTAACTTATTCGAAGTCAGCGCGACACCGCGCAGACGACTTCCGCCCGACCAGGGCAGACAACCTCCACGAGTGAGTCAACTCTCCGGAAACGGGGAACGAGCGACCTTGGACAGAGTGAGTCACATCTGGTAGGCTGGAAAGGTCGGCCTGAAAATGGTTGGCAAACAATTTATGTGCTTGCTGGAGTTCGGCCCATGTTGTGGGTTGGTGCTGGTGGGTGTGTGTTCTTTGAGAACTCGATAGTGTGTGATGGATTTTCTTGTGCCATATTATTTTTGTTTTGTGGCTGAGATTGTCTGTTTGTGACAAGGATGAATCCTTT
>NZ_JAKKOQ010000012.1 GCF_021738965.1 Gordonia zhenghanii
CTCAAACGCTACATCGCACGCGAAATCTTCAAGACCTGCGAACGCAGCACAACCACCGCCGAGACCACGACAAACACCCAACACAGACCCACCGCGGCTTGACACCACACATAGAAGCGTCGAGACCCTACCGCTGGACGTGCCCATCTCTGCCGTTGGTCGAGCGGAGTCGAGACCCCGACTCACGACAGACTGGCCGGAAACTCAGGCGGCACAGGACCTTCCGAGGGAAGATTTCCCTCGGAGCGGCGTATGCGGCCTGAATTTCCCGGTTGTCAGTGGGCTGTGCTTGGTCTCGACTCCGCTCGACCGGCGTGGGGCGCTCGGCCGGCGTGAGGGGTCTCGACTCCGCTCGACCGGCGTGGGGGCGCTCGACCGGCGTGGGTGTCTCGACTCCGCTCGACCAGCGTTGGGGGCGACCTCGCTCGACCGGCGTTGGGGGTCTCGACTGCGCTCGACCGACGTACGTGCTCGACCGGCGGGGAGCTCAGTCTTCGATCGGCTCGCCGTGACCGCTCGAGGTGACGGACCGCAATAGTTCCCGGACGGCCATTGCGCGACGGTGGGACGCGCCGTCGAGTGAGTCGAGGGCGCATTCGGGATCGGCGGGCGGACCGAGATGGGTGCAGCCGCGGGGGCAGTCGTCGATCGCGTCGCGAAGGTCGTCGAAGGCGTCGACGATCTGGTCCGGAGTGACGTGCGCGAGACCGAAGGACCGGATTCCGGGGGTGTCGACCACCCAGCCGCGTCGGCCGCCGTCGACGGGGAGTGGAAGCACCACGGACTGGGTGGACGTGTGTCGCCCCTTTCCGACGCCGGAGACGATTCCGGTGGCCCGATCGGCATCGGGCACAAGACGATTCACGAGTGTGGACTTGCCGACGCCGGAGTGGCCGATGAGGGCGGTCAGTTTGTGCGCGAGGATCCCCTGCAGCTCGTCGACGGCGTCGTCGCGTCCCGCGACGACGACTCGGAGATCCAGGTCCATGAAGTTGGCGACGAACTCGTCGGGGTCGGCCAGGTCGGACTTCGTCAGGCACAGAATCGGTGCGAGGCCGCCCGCATAGGCGGCGGCGAGTGCGCGTTCGACGAAGCCGGTACGCGGCGGCGGATCGGCCAGTGCGGTCACGATCACCAGTTGGTCGGCGTTCGCCACGACGATTCGTTCGTACGGATCGGTGTCGTCGGCGGTGCGACGCAACACCGTGCGTCGGTCTTCGACGCGGACGATGCGGGCGAGGGTGTCGGGTCGTCCGGAGAGGTCGCCGACGATTCCGACGCGGTCGCCGACCACGACAGGCGTCCGCCCGAGTTCACGCGCACGCATCGTGACGATGCGCCGATCGGGGTCGTCGTCGAGGACGCACCCCCAGCGGCCGCGGTCGACGGAGACGACCATCGCGGTCTCGGCATCGGTGTGCGCCGGCCGGGTCTTGGTGCGCGGCCTGCTGCTCTTGCTGGGCCGAATGCGGACGTCCGACTCGTCGTACGTCCGCGCGCGGCGGCTCACAACGCGGACCCGGCCATGGTCTGCCACATCGCGACGAAGTCGGGGAGCGTTTTCGCGGTGGTCTCGACGTTCTCGATCTCCACTCCTGGAACCACAAGTCCCAGAAGGGAACCCGCTGTGGCCATCCGGTGGTCGGCGTACGTATTCCAGACTCCGGCGTGCAGTGGGGAACCGACGATGACGAGCCCGTCATCGGTTTCACGGACGTCTCCGCCGAATCGGTTGATCTCGGTGGCGAGCGCCGCGAGTCGATCGGTCTCGTGGCCGCGCAGGTGTGCGATCCCGCGCAAAGTGGAGGTGCCGTCCGCAAGGGCGGCGAGCGCCGCGATCGTCGGAGTGAGTTCGCCGACGTCATGCAGGTCCACGTCGACGGCGGTGAGTCGTTGCGGTCCGGTCACAGTGAGCAGACCGTCGTCGAAGTGGGTCGCAGTGGCGCCCATCTGCGCGAGGATCGAGGTGATCTCGGCGCCCGGCTGAGTGGTGGTCGACGGCCAGCGCGGCACACTGACCCGGCCGCCCGTCGCCGCCGCGGCCGCGAGGAACGCCGCGGCGTTCGACAGGTCCGGTTCGATCGACCAGTCGACGGCGTGGATCGGTCCGGGTGCAACGGACCAGGAGGTGCCGTCGGAGGTGACGTCGACGCCCGCCTCGCGCAGCATGTCGACGGTCATGTCGATATGCGGCATCGACGGGACGGGCGGGCCGTCATGGGTGATGACGACACCGTCGGTGAAGCGGGCCGCCGACAGCAGCAGGCCCGACACGAACTGCGACGACGCCGACGCGTCGACGGTCACTCGGCCGCCTGCGAGGGCGCCCGCGCCGTGCACGGTGAACGGGAGCTGCGACCCGTCGACGGATGCGCCGAGGTCGCGCAGCGCGTCGAGCACGGTGTGCAGTGGACGGCTGCGGGCCTGCTCGTCTCCGTCGAAGGCGACGTCGCCCGCGGCCAGCGCTGCGGCGGCGGGGAGGAAGCGCATGACGGTGCCCGCGAGACCGCAGTCGACGTGGGCACTGTGCAGTGGTGCGGGCGTCACCTCGACGGTCGTCGGGTCGGCGGAGTCGGGATTGATGCCGACGCCCATTGCGGCGAGCGCATCGAGCATGAGGTCGGTGTCGCGGCTGCGCAGCGTGCCGGTGAGGCGAGAAGGTCCGTCGGCCAGCGCGGCGAGGATCAGCGCTCGGTTGGTGATCGACTTGGATCCGGGCAGGTCGACGACCGCGTCGACGGGGGTGCTGACAGACGGCGACGACCAGGTACTCATGCAGTCCAGTCTTCCATGAGGCTTATCGCAGGTCGCGGCGCAGTGGATGGTCGTCAGGGATCTGCACGAGGATCAGCGCACGACCGTCGGGGTCGTGCACGGTCATCTCGATGAGGCCCCACGGTTTGGTCTCCGGCTCGGCGACGATCGGCACGCCTGCGGCCGCGAGTTCGCTCCGTGCCGCGGCGACGTCACGGACCTGCAGCCACAGGACGTCGCCGTCGCCGTCGTGCGACGGCATGTGGGCGGGTATCTCGATGAGCCCGGCTCCGGCATGAAACACCGTGCCGCCGGGGTATTCGCGGGAGATCGCCAGACCGAGGGCATCACGGTAGAACGCGGTGAGAGCCTGCGGGTCGGGCGAGGTCAGCAGCGTACGGCTCGTCAGGATCTCCATGA
The DNA here is from genome assembly GCF_021738965.1 of Gordonia zhenghanii. Classification (GTDB taxonomy): domain Bacteria; phylum Actinomycetota; class Actinomycetes; order Mycobacteriales; family Mycobacteriaceae; genus Gordonia; species Gordonia zhenghanii. The sequence continues at coordinate 3,175 of NZ_JAKKOQ010000012.1, forward strand.
GACCAGCGTAGCGATCGATGAACGGTCAGCGAGAGGGTTCACTGCGCGCGGGCTGCGGCCTCCGCGGCCTCGGCCCCGATGCGGTCGAACTCGGCGCCCATCGCTTCGGCCAGCGCGGTCGCCGCCGACAGCGGGCGGACCATCACCATCAGGTCGTTGATCTTCCCCTCCTCGTTCACGTGGATGAAATCGCAGCCTGCGAGTGCCTTGCCGTTGATCGTGGTCTCGAAGCGGAGCGCGTGATCGCGGCCATCGTCGCTCGTGTACTCGCCGACGTAGCCGAACCCGTCGCCCATCACGCGCATCACCGCGCGCAGGATCGCGGCGGTGATGTGTCTGCCGTGGTACGGAGTGAATGCGACCGGACTGGTGAAGCGGATGTCGTCGGCCAGCAGCGCTTCGATCGCCGCTTCGTCTCGGGCGTCGACGGCCTCGCGGAATGCGCGCATGAGAAACTCCTTAGTCAAAAAGTTGAGTATGACGAGTATGCGGCAGCGGTGTTCGGGTTGTCCAGAGGTCGCTAGTGAATTAGTTGACTAGGGTGAGACGCATGGCCTTGCGACACGCGCTCCTCGCCGCTCTCCTCACCGTGGGGGAGGCGTCCGGCTACGACTTGGCCAAAGAATTCGATCCGGCGCGTGCCACGTTCTGGACCGCGTCGCCGCAGCAGATCTATCGAGAACTCGACGGCATGGAGGGCGCGGGCCTGGTGTCGGCGCGTGTCGTGCGGCAGAGCGCGCGACCGGACAAGCGAATGCTGAGCCTCACCGATGCGGGGCGTGCGGAACTCACCGCGAACTCCCGGTCCGCCGCGAAACCCACCGCGATTCGGGACGAGATGCTGGTGATGGTGCAGAGCGTGTCGGCAGGGGATCCGCGCGCGGTGTGCGTGACGATCCGCGACCGGTTGACCGCGTCACGCCGCAAACTCGCCCACTACGAACGCATCGAGGACGCGTACCGGGCAGGTCGCGACGACGCCGCCGTCTACGCGGACGGCCAGATCGTCGGCCCGTATCTCACCCTGCTGCGGGGACTGGCCTTCGAGCGGGAGAATATCGCGTGGTGCGAGACGGCGCTGACGGCATTGTCGGTTGACGGCGACTCGGAAGGGGAGAGCGGTGCCTGAGCTCAGTGCGGGAATCCTGTTGTACCGGAAGGCGTCCGGCGCCGTCGAGGTATTCCTCGTCCACCCGGGCGGACCGTTCTTCGCCCGCAAGGACGACGGCGCCTGGTCGATCCCGAAGGGCCTCGTCCATCCCGGTGAAGATCTACTCGACGCTGCCCGGCGCGAATTCGCCGAGGAGACCGGTCATCGGGTGCCCGACGGCGACGCGGTAGACCTCGGCGAGGTCCGTCTCAAGAGCGGAAAACGCGTACGCGCCTTCGCTGTCGAAGGAGACGTGGATGCCGACGCGACCGTCAGCAACACGTTCGAGATGATCTGGCCGCCGAAATCCGGTAGGACACAGAGCTTTCCGGAAGTGGATCGGGCTGCGTGGTTCGCTGTGGATGATGCGCGAGTAAAGCTCAACGCCGCCCAGTCGGAGTTCCTCGAACGATTGCCGCAGCAGTAGATCCCTAACTACAGACTGGCGACGAATGCGCCCAGCCGGTCGATCCCCAGCGACAACTCCTCGGTCGACGCCGCGTACGACAGGCGCACATACTGTTCGGCGCCGACCACACCGAAGTCTTTGCCCGGTGTCAGGGCCACGTGAGCTTCGGCGAGCGCGCGGTCGCAGAAGTCCGAGGCCGACAGGCCGGTTCCGGACACGTCGACGTAGACGTAGAACGCGCCGTCGGGCGGCACCGGAACGGCGAGGCCGGTACGAGCCAGGCCGTCCAGGACCAACTCTCGTCGGTCGCGAAGGATGCCGCGGCGCTCTTCGGCGACGGCGATCGTCGCCGGCTCGAAACAGGTCACCGCAGCGAGCTGAGCAGGAGTCGGCGGACAGATGTAATAGTTCTGGGCCAGACGTTCGGCCACTGGAACCATCTCGTCGGGCACGATCGCCCAGCCGAGCCGCCACCCCGTCATCCCGAAGTACTTGGAGAAGCTGTTTACGACGATCGCGCCCGGGTCGTCGGCGGCAACGCTACGGCGTTCGCCGTCGGCCAGACCGAGATAGATCTCGTCGACGATCCGCCAGCCGCCTCGCCTGCGCGCCACGTCGCACAGATCGAGGAGTTCGGCGTAGGCGAGTGACGTCCCGGTCGGATTGGCCGGCGACGCCACCATCACGCCGCGCGTCGACTCCGACCAGGCGTCGGCGACGGCCGCCGCGTCGAGCTGGAAGTGCGACGCCGGATCGGTCTCCAGTAGACGGACCCGCGCGCCGAAGCTCTCCGCGAACCGCCGGTTGCACGGGTACGACGGATCGCTGACCAGCACGTCGTCGCCCGGATCGATGAGTGCGGCACACGCGAGCAGAAGCGCCGCCGAGGCCCCGGTCGTGACGACCACGCGGCTCGCGTCGACCGGCGCGCCGAACTGTTCGCCACTGAACCGCGCGATCGACTCCCGTAGTTCGGTGAGACCCAACGCACCCGTGTACGCGAGCGGCCGACCGTCGCTGACCTCGCGCACCGCCCGCAGAAACGCGGGCGGCGCACCGAAATCGGGTTCGCCGATATTGAGCTTGACCACGTGATGGCCCGCCGCCTCCAATTCGGCGGCACGCCTGCCGAACTCCATGGCGAAGAACGGAGAGACGGCCTCGGCACGACGAGAGAAACGCATGGAGGCCATGGTATTTGGTCTCGAAGGCGGAGGGGGTCTCGACTCCGCTCGACCAGCGGAGCTGTCTCGCAGACTCCGCTCGACCAGCCGATGGGGGGCTCGACCAGCGGAGCTGTCTCGCAGACCCCGCTCGACCAGCGGAGGGCGCTAGACCCGATTGAACTCGTCGGGGTTCGGGCCGAGACGGCGATCGGCGTCGAGCGCGTCGACACGCGACATCTGCTCGTCCGACAGCGCGAAGTCGAAGAGGGCGAAGTTCTCGGCGGCGCGCGCAGGCGTCGACGACTTCGGGAAGACGACGTCCCCGCGCTGAAGGTGCCAGCGCAACGTCACCTGAGCGACGCTGCGACCGACCTCGGAGCCGACGGCCGCCAGCACCTCGTCGTCGAGGACCGCACCCTGCCCGAGCGGAGCCCACGCCTCGGTGACGATGCCGTGCTCGCGGTTGAACGCACGCAGCGGCGACTGCTGAAAGTACGGGTGGACCTCGATCTGGTTGACCGCAGGGACCACCTCGGTCTCGGCGAGCAGCCGCTCCAGATGCGCCTGCTGGAAGTTCGAGACGCCGATCGCGCGAGCCTTGCCTGCCTTGTGCTCGCCTTCGAGTGCACGCCAGGTCTCGACGAAGTCGCCGACCTCGGGGAGCGGCCAATGGATGAGGTAGAGGTCGAGCGGGCCCAGATCGAGAGCGTCGATCGACGTCGACACGGCTTCGACGGCGTCGGCCGGGGCATGGAACGGGTTGTTGAGCTTGCTGGTGACGAAGAATTCCGAGCGCGGAATACCCGACTCGCGGACCGCTTCGCCGACCTGCTTCTCGTTGCCGTACATCTGCGCGGTGTCGATGTGCCGGTACCCGGCCTCCAGCGCCGTCGTGACGGCGGCCTTGGTGTCCTCAGGCGGAATCTGGAAGGTCCCGAACCCGAGCTGCGGAATATGCACGGCGTTGTTCAGGGCGATTGTGGGGACAATGTGATCAGCCATGGGGAGTCCAACGTCGGACGGTGGGGCGAGTATTCCGTCGGCGGGGTTCGGGGGCCTCGACTCCGCTCGACCGACGCGCGGCTGGGGGAAGACCCTGAACTTCCCCTGGGATCGGCTCCGACCTGGTGCTTTTCGGTGAATCCGGTGGCACCGTGGAGGCATGAGCACCTTCACTGAAAACACCAGCACAGGGACCACCAACACAGGTTCTGGGACGTCGATCTGGAAGATCCTCGCGATCGTCGTCGCCATCCTCGTCGTCGTCTCGTTGATCGGACCGATCGTCAAGGCCGTCTTCTGGCTCGGCCTGCTCGCGCTCGCCGTCGTCGGCGCATACTCGCTTTTCAAATCGAAGAGCTGACGATCTCTACGATGGCCGTATGACACGCAGACTCGTCGCAACCGATTACGGATCGCCCGCACAAGTCCTGTCCGTGATCGACGCGGACGACCCGGTGGCCGGGGACGGCCACGTCGTCGTCGCCGTCGCCGCCGCAGGCCTCAACCCGTTCGATGTCAAACGCGTCCAGGGTGTGATGAGCACCGACCCGAACGCACTCCCGCTCGCGATCGGCGGTGAAGCGGCAGGGACCGTCGCTCAGGCCGGGCCGGGCACCGACCTCGTCGTCGGCGACCGCGTCGCCGTGTACCCGGTGTCCGGAGCCTTTGCCGAACAGATCGTCGTCGACGCCGCTGCCGCTCACCCGATCCCGGACGGGGCGTCCACCGAGGCGGCCGCCGGACTCCTGCTCGCGGGCGTCACCGCCTACGACACCGTCGCGACCCTCGACATCGGCGCCGACGACGTCGTGCTCGTCCACGGGGGTTCAGGAGCCGTCGGCTCCATCGCCGTCGTCCTGGCCGCCGCCCGTGGAGCGACGGTGATCGCCACCGCATCGCAGGCCAACCACGACCATCTGCGCGACCTCGGCGCAGTCCCGGTCGCTTACGACGGAGACCTCGCCGCAGCCGTCGCCGACGCCAGTCCCGGTGCGATCACCGCGGTCATCGACACAGTGGGCACTGACGTCGCGATCGACGTCTCCCTGCAGTCGGTGTCCCCGGACCGCATCGTGAGCATCGCCGCGTGGGGGCGCGGCGACGACGGCATCGTCCTGTTGAACGGCTCGAGTGAATCGAGCCGTGCCAACCGCAGGGCCGCGGTGGCGCCGTTGCTCGACGCGCTCGCCGACGGCCAGATCACCGTCGACATCGCAGGAACCTTCTCGTTCGACGACGCGGCGCAGGCCTTCGACGCGCTCGACGGCCGTCACCCGCGCGGCAAGTACATCCTCACGCCCTGATGGCGGTCCCCGACGCCGAACTGCTCGGCCTGCTGCGCGGCGTCGTCGGCGACCCGCACGTCATCGCCGAGCCCGACACCGCCGCCGCGTACCTGACCGACTGGACCGGTGCGTGGACCGGAAGGGCAGCCGTCGTCCGGCCCGCCGACACCGAGCAGGTCGCGGACGTCGTGCGGCTGTGCGCGGAGCACGGCGTGGCCATCACACCGCAGGGAGGAAACACCGGACTCGTCGGGGGATCGGTTCCGGCGCAGGATGATCCGCGACCGTGGGTGGTGCTGTCGACACGCCGGATCGACGACGTGGAGCCGGTGGACGTCGACGGTCGATGCATCGGCGCGGGATCGGGCGCACCCCTCGTCGCCGTGCAGGCTGCGGCCTCGGCGGCCGGACTCGCGCTCGGAGTCGACCTCGCCGCCCGCGACTCGGCGACCGTCGGTGGAATGGTCGCGACCAACGCGGGCGGCATCGCGATGATCGCGCACGGCGACATGCGCGCACAGATCCTCGGCATCGAAGCAGTCCTGCCGTCCGGCGAGGTGCTCCGCCGATGGCGTCCGCTGCGCAAGGACAACGTCGGCTACCACCTGCCTGGCCTGATCGCGGGCAGCGAAGGGACCCTCGCCGTCGTGACCCGCGTGCTGCTGCGGCTCGTCGACCCACCGGCCCGGACCGCAGTCGCGGTGGTCGCAGTGGCCGACGCGGCTGCCGCGAACCGGGTTCTGGCTCCGATCCGTCGCGGCGGACACCGACTCGAAGCCGCGGAGATCATGACCAGGAAGGGTATCGACCTCGTCGTCGCGCACGGCGCCCGTGATCCGTTCCCCGGCTCTGACGCCGGCGCCTGTCTGCTGGTCGAACTAGCCACGGACGTCACCGCGGCCGCCGAACTGCTCGACGACGTCGACGGGGTGCTCGACGCCGTCGTCGCCGACGGACCCGCCCGCGATCTGTGGGCCTTGCGCGAAGCGCACACCGAGACGATCGCTCGCTCGTCGACCACGACCCCGGTGAAGCTCGACGTGTCGGTCCCCCTCGGTCAGACGCCTGCACTGATCGATTGGGTCGACGCGTACGCCGCGCGGCGGAGGGTCCGCCCCGTGTTGTTCGGCCACCTCGGCGACGGAAACATCCATGTGAACCTGCTCGATGTTCCGGCGGATCAGCACCAAGCCGTCGTCGACGAGGTGCTCGCGCACGTCGCGGCAGTAGGTGGAAGCATCAGCGCAGAGCATGGGATCGGACGAGCCAAGGCCGACCACATCGGACTCGGCCGCGGCTCCGCCGACATCGCGACGATGCGAGCAGTCAAGGCGTCCCTCGATCCCCACGGCGTCATGAACCCCGGCGTCGTGTTCACCGAGCACTGATCGGTGGCAGATTCGCCCCTGGTGGCGAGCGGTCAGCGAGACTATAGTGTGACGCCAAGTAACAGCGACGGGACGAGGGTCAGATGAGCGACACCACAACCGATTACGAGGCCGTCATCGTCGGTGCGGGATTCGGCGGCATGGGCGCGGCGATCGAACTCAAACGCCAAGGCGTGGACGCCATCGCGATCCTCGAACGCGAAGACGATCTCGGGGGCACCTGGCACGTCAACCACTATCCGGGCCTCGCCGTCGACATCGCGTCCGTCACCTACTCGTACTCGTTCGAACCGAATCCCGCGTGGTCGCGTCTGTTCGCGCCGGGCTCCGAACTGAAGCAGTACGCCGAGCACATCGCAGACAAGTACGACCTGCGACGGCACATGGAGTTCGGCGTCGTCGTCGACGAGGCCGCGTGGGACGACGCCGCGAACGCCTGGACGGTACGGACCGCCGACGGCCGGACCATCACCTCTCGCTTCCTGGTGACCGCCACCGGGTTCCTGTCGCAGCCGTACACCCCGGACTTCCCGGGCATCGACACCTTTGCCGGGGAGATCATCCACACGACCGCGTGGCGCGACGGATACGACTTCGCAGGCAAACGCGCCGCCGTCATCGGCACCGGGGCGACCGCCGTCCAACTGGTCCCCGAGATCGCTCGGACCGCCCGCAATCTCACGGTCTTCCAACGCACCCCGATCTGGGTGGTCCCCAAGGTCGACTTCCCGATCCCCGCGCCGGTGCGTCGACTCTTCGCGGCCGTCCCGTTCACGCAGAAGGCGGCGCGCGCCGTCAACACGTCGCTGCTGGAGATGCTCATGGTGTTCGGCGTGCTGCACTACCGGCAGGCCAAACCCGGCAACCAGCTGGCGGCGCTCCTGTCGAAAGCCCATCTGCGCACCCAGGTCCGGGACGCCGAGACCCGCAAGCAGTTGACGCCGTCGTACGACTTCGGCTGCAAACGCCCGACGTTCAGCAACCGCTACTTCCGCGTGTTCAACCGGCCCGACGTCGATCTCGAGACGTCGTCGATCGTCCGGGTGGAGCCCGACGGGATCGTCGTCGACGACGGCCGGAAGGTCGAGATCGACACCCTGGTCCTGGCGACCGGCTTCAATCTGTGGGACGTCAACTTCCCGGCGTTCACGATCACCGGCCGCGGTGGCCGCGACCTGGGGAAATGGTGGCGCGAGGGGAGATTCCAGGCGTACGAGGGCATCACGGTGCCTGCGTTCCCGAACTTCCTGACGCTCAACAGTCCGTACTCGTACAGCGGGCTGTCGTACTTCACCACCATCGAAGGGCAGATGCGCCACATCGCGCGACTGTTCGGCGAGATGCGGCGCCGCGGCAGCGAGCGGTTCGAGGTCACCGCGGAGGCCAACGAGAAGTTCCTCGACGAGGTGACTCGCCGACTGGGCGACTCGGTGTTCTATGCAGGCGACTGCACCGGATCGCGCAGTTACTACTTCAACCAGCACGGCGAGGCGACGCTTCTGCGTCCGCAGGCCACCCTGCCGTCGCTGCGCGAGATGGAGACCTTCCCGCTCGACGACTACACCTACGCGTGACGCGGCTCTAGCTCCGCTCACGCAGACAGCTCCGCTCACTTCAACGTCGTTCGCTCCTCTCCGGAGGTGAGCGAACGGTCGTGAAGTGAGCGGATGTCGGTGAGATGAGCGGATGCGACCCTAGACCGGGTCGAGCAGTTCCGGTCCGTTGTTGGCGACGCGGTTCACCAGCGGCGGCACTTCGCGGATCGTGATGCGGTCCACGAGTTCGACGGCGGGCGGCGCCAGCAGCGCGGGATCGGCGGGCGCATCGGGATCGAGCCAGGCGTCCCAGTGCTCGAACGGCATGATCAACGGCATCCGGTGGTGGACGTCGGTGAGTGCTCCGACGGAGTCGGTCGTGATGATCGTCGTGCTCGACACCCACGCCGAATCGTCGCCGGCCTCGCGTGCCTGCGCGGGACGCCACGCCGCCCACAGTGCGCCCATGAACAGCCGCGTGCCGTCCTCGGGCGACATGAAGTAGGGGACCTTCGTCGGCTTCCCGTTCGGCCCGTTCGGGCCCGGCTTCCACTCGTACCAGCCGTCCATCGGAACGAGAGCGCGCTTGCTCTTGAACGAACTGCGGAACGCGGGCTTCTCGGCCAGTGATTCGGCGCGCGCATTGAACAGCAGCGGCCCCTTGCCGAGCTCGTCCTTGCTGGACGCCTTGGTCCACGGCGGAACCAGACCCCACCGCATAGCGCGGATCCGGCGGGCGACGTCGCTCTCGGGCTCCCGAGAATGACGATCCACCACAGTCATCACCGTCGTCGTCGGAGCGACGTTGTAATTGCCCGTCGAGAACTTCTCGGCGACGTCGTGCTCGCTCACCTCGTTCCGCGCGTCGATCTCGGCCGCCAACCGAGCCGGGTCGGTGGTCACTGCATAGCGTCCGCACATGCGATCCATGCTGGCACGGAACTCGTTCGGGGTGCACGGAACAAGATCGGCGCGCGCAGTGTTGGACCATCCGAACCACGCACAAAGGATGAGAGCACCAGGGAGGTGAACGACGCCATGGCCGCTGCGACTGCGCGAATGCTCGAGCCGAGACTGGTGATCGCTTGGCCGTCGGACCACGACGGCAGCGACGATGTCAGGGGCGACCACGACGGTCGGCGAGTGTCGCTAGACTCGACGGAACCAGCGTCAAGCGAAGGGAACTCCGTGTCGGATGCCCAGGTCCCGCCCGAGGCGAGCGACCACGAGGAGACTGAAGCCGAGCTCAGCGAGCGGTTCGAGCGCGATGCGCTTCCCCTGCTCGATCAGCTCTACGGCGGTGCGCTGCGCATGACGCGCAACCCGGCCGACGCCGAAGACCTCGTCCAGGAGACGTACGTGAAGGCGTTCTCCGCGTTCTCGTCGTTCCGCGAAGGCACCAACTTGAAGGCGTGGATGTATCGCATCCTCACCAACACCTACATCAACTCGTATCGGAAGAAGCAGCGGCAGCCCGCGCAGTACCCGACCGAGGAGATCACGGACTGGCAGCTCGCGGCGACCGCCGAGCACAGCTCCACCGGCCTGCGCTCCGCCGAGATCGAAGCGCTCGACGCGATGCCCGATCAGAAGATCAAGGACGCGCTCGCTCAACTGCCCGAAGACTTTCGGATGGCCGTGTACTACGCGGACGTCGAAGGTCTGCCCTACAAGGAGATCGCCGAGATCATGGACACCCCCATCGGAACGGTGATGTCCCGGCTGCACCGGGGTCGACGCCAGTTGCGCGACCTGCTCGCCGACGTCGCCGCTGAACGCGGTATCGGTCAGACCAAGCAGGCCGTCCGATGAGCGCCGGCGTACCCGAGCATGACGACCAGTTCGAGAACCTCGACTGCTCGGCTGTCGTCGCCGACATCTGGCTGCTCCTCGACAACGAATGCGACGGCGGTGCGCGCGCGCGACTGCAGGAGCATCTCGACGGTTGCCCGAGCTGCCTCGACCACTACGGGGTCCAGCGTCAGCTCAAAGAACTCATCAGCCGCAAGTGCGGAAATGATGCGGCGCCCGAGGGGCTGCGTGAGCGGCTCCGCGTGGAGATCCGGCGCTCGGTGACGATCCGTCAGACCACGTTCCGCGCCGAAGGCTAGCCAACGAGCTCAGGCACGCAGAACAGAACACACACAACGCGAACGACCCGGTCCTATTCACAAGGACCGGGTCGTTTTCGCATTCACGCTCAGGCGTTAGGACGCTTGCCGTGGTTGGCTGCGTTCTTCTTACGGCTACGCTTCTTACGTCCGCGCTTACCCATGACGGACCTCCTTCTCCAGTGTTCACGTGCGTCGGCCATTGTTTCACGTCCGAGCGGCAGTCTGCTAATCGCGCGGCACCGTCGGGAGGGCAGGGCCCTCGGCTACGATCAGTCCATGCCTGAAGACGTCGTCGCAGAAATCGTCGCCACGGTCCTCGAGGTCTCGGTCGGCGACGGCCAGGAAATCGCAACCGGAGACACGCTGGTGCTCCTGGAGTCGATGAAGATGGAGATCCCGGTGGTCGCCGAAGACCCCGGGACGCTCGACACAGTCAAAGTGAAGGTGGGTGACGTGATCCAGGCGGGCGACGTCATCGCCACCTATCGGGCCTGACGCGCGCGGCACGTGGCGACCCTCTCCGACCTCCTCGCCGAGCACACCAGTCTGCCCGACGCCGCCGCAGCGCACCTGCAGCGACTGGTCGCCGAATGGCAGCTGTTGGCGGATCTCTCGTTCGCCGACTACCTGCTCGCCGTCAGCGGCGACGGCGGGAACCTCGTCTACGTCGCGCAGTGCAGGCCCAACACGGCGTCGACGGTGTTCCAGCACGACGAAGTCGGCCACCGCGTTCAGCGGCCCGCGAGCCCGCAGGGCGCCAATCCGCTGATCGATACTGCGCTGACCAGCGGCCGTATCGAACAAGAAGGCATCGCGACTCGGTTCGGCAATCTCCTCCTCGAGCGGATCGCGATACCGGTGACCTTCGGCGGACAGGTGATCGCAGTCCTCGGTAGGGCCGCAGACTCGTCGGAGACCCGGCCGGCGTCGCCGTTGGAGGCCGCGTATCGCGATGCCGCGCAGGCGCTGTGCGAGATGGTGGTCGAAGGCACGTTCCCGCTCGACGAGGCGAACACCCTCGGTCTGTCGACGCCGCGCGCAGGCGACGGATTCATCCGCATCGACCCGGACGGGCGCGTCGTCTACTCGAGTCCGAACGCCCTGTCCGCCGTGCACCGGATGGGGTGGACGACAGACCTGTCCGGCGTCGTCGTGGCCGACGTGGTCGCGCGTCTGCTCACCGACCCGTTCGAGTCGGTCGACGCGGCCGGAATGCTGGAGGCCGCCGTCGGCGCCGTGCTGCCCGGCCCGGACCTGGCGTTGCGCATGGAACTCGACGCGCGGCGAGCCAACGTCCTAGTCCGTGCGGTGCCCTTGCGCTCACGTGGACAGTCTCGCGGAGCCGTCCTGTTGATCCGTGACGTCACCGAGGTGAAACGACGCGACCTCGCGTTGATCAGCAAGGACGCGACCATCCGCGAGATCCACCACCGGGTGAAGAACAATCTGCAGTCCGTGTCGGCGCTGCTGCGTCTGCAGGCGCGCCGATCGAGCAACGCGGAGACCACGCAGGCCCTCGGCGAGGCCGTGCGACGGGTCTCGTCGATCGCGCTGGTGCACGAGATGCTCTCGGGGAGCGTCGACGAGGAAGTGGACCTCGATGCGATCGTCGACCGCGTCTCCACGTCGTTGGTCGACGTGACACTGCCGCACGGCGGGGGAGCGCGGGTGACGATCCGTCGGGACAGCCGACTCGGCGTCCTGACCGCCGATCTCGCGATGCCGCTGGTGATGGTGTTGACCGAGGTGCTGCAGAACTCGATCGAGCACGGCTTCTCGCCGGACCAGCAGAGCGCGCTGATCGTCGTCGACGCCGTCCGAGACGTGCGTGCGCTCAACGTGCGGGTCACCGACAACGGCAACGGACTGCCCGACGGGTTCGACCTCGCAGCGTCGGACCGCCTCGGCCTTCAGATCGTCCGCACACTCGTCTCCAACGATCTGCGAGGCAGCATCGACATCGGTCCGGTTCCCGGAGCGCGAGGCACGCGCGTCGAACTGGAGATCCCGCTGCACTGAGCGCCCGACGAGGTGATCAGACGACGAGAAGAGGCCCCGACCGTTCGGTCGGGGCCTCTTCTCGAAGAGAGTCAGACGACGCTGCGAGCGCGGGTGCGGGCGTTGCGGCGCTTGAGCGCGCGACGCTCGTCTTCGCTCATGCCGCCCCAGACGCCTGCGTCCTGACCGGTCTCGAGTGCCCATGCGAGGCAGTCGGCGGTCACCGGGCAGCGCTGGCAGACCAGCTTGGCATCGGCGACCTGCGCGATAGCCGGGCCGCTGGTACCGACCGGGAAGAACAGCTCGGGATCCTCGTCGCGGCAGATGGCTTTGTGGCGCCAGTCCATGACACTTACTCCTTCAAATACGTTTCGTATTGTGCGCTGCGCGCACGAATGTGCATCGGTTCGTCTTCGTGTGGGCTGCAACGACGGAAGTCGCCGTCCGATTCTGAACTGTGGTCAGCGCAGAAAGGCGGGGCCGGTTGTTGCGGTCATTAACTGTTGTACTACTGTGCGGTTACCTTTGGCTATAGCAGCGCGCTGAATGCTGGATACGTCACAAGGGGTTGGCAGCGAAGCCAACTTATGCGTACCGGCGGGTAACCAACCCGTTAACTGGTGACCGGATCGGCCACGACGTCCAGGACGTGCCTGCGGTAGCCGAACTCCAGATCTGTGTATTCGCCCAGGTAGTCGCCGTCCATCTGCACGTCGGCCTGCTCGTCGGAGTGGAATCGAACCCACTCGACGTCGTCGTCGCGGTACAAGTGAGAGGCTCTGGGGTTGGTGCCGAGCACCATGGTGGATCCGAGGACGAGGCTCCGGGGCACTGAGACCGACGTCGCAGCGAAGACTCCGAGGCCGTGCTCGAAATCGGTGCCGGGATTGGTGTGGATCGGTCGGGTGCCGAAATACGTCCACGGGCCGGTATTGCTGACGAATCCGAAGCGGACACCGTCGATCGGCTCATGGTCGGGGACCTCGACGGTGAACGTCGGCGCGACGACAGACGGCCGGAAGAACGCACTGAGGGTCATTCGCAGGTATCGGCCCGCTGTCGCCTTGCGGCCCTTGCGACGCAGTTCCTCCATCTGGCGGACGACGATCGCGTCCATCCCCATGCCCGCGTTGAACAGGAACCAGCGGTCGAGGGTGTGGCCGAGGCTGATCGGGCGACGAGCGCCCGTGTCGAGCAGAGCCATCAGCTGAGCCGTCGCCACGAGCGGGTCGCGGCTGATGTTCAACGCGCGCGCGAACACGTTCGCGCTGCCGCCGGGAACCACGCCGAGGGCCGGGAGGGTGCCGCGTGCTGGAGTGTCGCCGGACGGGGCGCCGAGCATTCCGTTGGCGACTTCGTTGACCGAGCCGTCGCCGCCGTGCACGACGACGGCGTCGTACCCCTCCGCGACCGCGCGGGCGCCGAGCTCCCCGGCGTGCCCGCGGTGCGTCGTGTGCTCGACGTCGACGATGAATCGAGACGAGAGTGTATTGGCGAGCGCATCGCGGCCCTCAGCAGTGGTGAAGGTCGCGAACGGGTTCGTGATGAGCATGACGCGCACGAGAGCACACGTTATAGCGTGCGACCGCCTCCGGCACAATCAACGTCGGCCGTTCACAGGGCGAGGACCGGCCGTTCACTGCGGCTGGACCGCCCCCGACGCGCGCCGGCGACGCAGCCCGACCTACTCTGGAGTACGTGAGCAGTCCCGATTCCGCGCGCACGACACCGGCCGTGCCGTCGACATTGCGTTGGGCGGGATGGATCATCGCGCTGCAAGGCGTGATCGGCATCGTCGTCGCCGTCGTCTACGTGGTCCGTGAAGCTGCGGGCCACCACGAGGCGTACATCAGCGGCTACGGCTCGGCCGTTTGGTTCGCCGTGATCGGAGGCGGGGTGCTGGCCGGCGGCATCGCGTTGACACGCGGCCGACGCTGGGGCCGCGGCATCGGGATGATGGCGCAGATCCTGTTACTCCCGGTCGCATATGCCCTGCTCACTGCGAGTCACCTCCCGCTGATCGGCGCGCCCGTCGGGATCGTCGCGTTGGCGGTCCTGGGACTGCTGTTCGCGCCGGCGTCGCTGTCCTGGCTCAACGCCGACTCGCTGCCGCCCGACGCGCGCTGACCGGCCCCCGCGCTGGTCTGCGACCGGGGACGTAGGGTATGGGCCATGACGCGCATCCTTGCCATCGCAAACCAGAAGGGCGGCGTGGCGAAGACCACGACCACAGCGTCGGTCGGCGCCGCTCTCACCGACCAGGACGTGTCCGTCCTCGTCGTCGACCTCGATCCCCAGGGCTGCCTCACGTTCTCGCTCGGGCACGACCCCGATCAGATCACGAAGTCCGTGCACGACGTCCTCATCGGCGCCGAAGACATCGCCGACGTGCTCCTCGACACCGACGACGGCATGACGCTGCTGCCCGCCACCATCGACCTCGCGGGAGCCGAAGCGCTCCTGCTGATGCGCCCGGGCCGCGAGTACGCCCTCAAGCGTGCGCTCGCCGAGGTCGCCGAAGACTACGACGTGATCCTCATCGACTGCCCGCCGTCGCTCGGCGTCCTCACTCTCAACGGACTCACCGCCGCCGACGAGGTGGTCGTGCCGTTGCAATGCGAGACGCTCGCGCACCGCGGGGTCGGCCAACTGCTTCGCACGGTGACCGAGGTCCAGCAGATCACCAATCCCGAACTGACGATGCTGGGAACCGTCGCGACCCTGTTCGACGCGCGCACCACGCACAGCCGCGACGTGCTCGCCGACGTCGCCGACCGCTACGACATGCCGGTGATCGACCCGCCGATCCCGCGCACCGTCCGCTTCGCCGAAGCGTCGGCGTCGGGCGCATCGGTGATGCGCGGCCGCAAGAACAAGGGCGCCACCGCCTACCGCGAACTCGCAGAGAACCTGCGCGGACACTGGGGCGGCGCGGAGCTGGTGCGGTACGAGGCCTGAGAGGGGGCCTCGACTCCGCTCGATCAGCGAAAAGGATCTCGACTCCGCTCGATCAACGGAATGGGGCTCGACCGGCGGTGGGGGTCAGCGCAGACCGACGACGGTCGGGCCGCGCTGTTCGAGCACGGTGTCGCCGAGGACGCGCAGGGCGACGTTGCCGTCGTAACCGCCGCGGTCGATGGGGATGAATCGGGACTCGCGGCCGTCCGAGAGTTGTCGGACGCTGATCCGGCCGGGCATCGGCAGCAGGAGTTCGCCCGCCATGACCGCGCCGGTGCCGATCGTTCCGGGCACCTCGAACATCACGTTGCCGCTGTTGCCGTCGAGGACCACGGTGCCGAGGCCCGTCCAGAACATCACGACGCCGGAGTCGACCGACGGTGATCCGGCGGGGGCGGCGACGCCAGCCACCGGGCGCGTCGCGACGGCTGCGACCTCGGGGGTGAACACGCGGATCGCCGGTCCGGGCGCACGCCCGACCTCACCGGTCGCGTCCGTGCCCGGGTCGTACACCGAGAAACTCGTCGATCCGCCGGCCACCAGCCGGGGCGCCGGACCGTGGGAAGTCTGGGTGAGCATCGTCGTGCCCCACTGGACGATCTTCTCGTCCGAGTCCTCCGCCGAGCCGAGGACCGTCAGGCGGTAGCCGAGGTCGCCGTCGCATCGTTCGACGACCGCGACCCGGTTCGCACCCGGCAGTGCCGAATACAGGCGGCAGTTCGACCGGTCGGGGGCGACCTCCGGATTGACGGGAGCGTCGACCCGCCCGTACTCGATGCCGCGGACCAGGTTGCTGCCCCACGTCTCGAGTCGAGTGGGTCCCGCGGACATCACGTACTCGCCGTCGAAGGCCAAGGCGACGGTGTCGTCGGCGTCGGAGCTCCGTTGGGCCTCCCGCAGACCGGTGCCGCCGTTCAACGCCGTCACCTCACTGCAGCCTCGGCTGTTCCGGTAGACGCTGACGGCGAGGTCCTCGCCGCCCGGCCACGCAGCCAGCGCTCCGCACAACGGCAGGTCGCGGTGGTAGCGCCACCGCTGAGCCCCGGACGTCGGATCCAATGCGCGCACGGTCCCGCCGTCGGCGACGACGACGGACGCCGCGGTCAACTGCGGAACCGTCGTGGCCGCAGACGGTGCGGACCACACCTGTTCGAGGGCGCCCGGGGAAGCGTCGGCAGGCTGCGGAGCCGCGGCCGCATTGGCGGCGGGGTCCGACTCGGAGTGCCGCGCGCTGCTGCCGGCCCACACCACGACACCCACGACGACCGCCGCGACGACCAGGACGGCGGTCACGATCAGGTCGAGGCGGGTGCGGCGTTCCGGGGCGATCCGAACTCCCATATCGGCGACAGTACGGAAACGATCAGTCCGTTGTGGTCTCGCCTGCCGGCTTACCGCCCGAACGGCGGCGACGACGGCGCGGACGACGAGGCTGGTCGTCGGCAGCGTTCTCGCCTGTTGTCTCGTCGGCAGCCGACTTGTTCGCTGGAGTCGCATTGGCGGCCCCGCCGGCCTGTCCGCCGCGGGTGCGGCGTCGGTTACGCGTGTTCCGCTTCTCCGGGCGATCGGCGCGCGCCTCGTGACGCTCTTCGGATGTCTGGCGGGCGCCTGCGACGCGGCCGTCGGCGTCCGCGGGGATGTTCATCTCTTCGCGGAGGTGGTCGGAGGTCGAGTACGTCTCGACCGGCTCGGGCATGCCGAGGCCGAGAGCCTTGTCGATGAGTTCCCACCGGTGCAGCTCGTCCCAGTCGACGAGCGTCACGGCGATGCCGGTGCGGCCCGCACGGCCGGTACGACCGATGCGGTGGACGTACGTCTTGTCGTCGTCGGGGCACTGGTAGTTGATGACGTGGGTGACGTCGTCGATGTCGATGCCGCGAGCCGCGACGTCGGTGGCCACCAGAACGTCGACGGTGCCGTCGCGGAACCTGCCGAGCGACTTCTCACGGGCGACCTGGCCGAGGTCGCCGTGCACTGCCCCGACCTTGAACCCGCGCTCGGCGAGATCGTCGGCGACCTTCTGCGCGGTCCGCTTGGTGCGGGTGAAGATCATCGTCGCACCACGGCCCTCTGCCTGCAGGATCCGCGCCACGAGCTCCGCCTTGTCGAGGGCGTGCGCGCGGTAGGCGTGCTGGGCGGTCCGTTCGTGGATGGCCGACTCGTTGGCCTGCTCGGCGCGAATGTGCGTCGGGCGGTTCAGGAACGTGCGCGCGAGCGTGACGATCGGCCCCGGCATGGTGGCCGAGAACAGCATCGTCTGACGATCGGTCGGCAAAGCGCCCATGATGCGTTCGATGTCGGGGAGGAACCCGAGGTCGAGCATCTCGTCGGCCTCGTCGAGCACCAGGATCCCGACCTTGCCGAGGATCAGGTGGCCCTGCTGCGCGAGGTCCAGGAGGCGGCCCGGAGTGCCGACGACGACGTCGACGCCCTTCTGAAGCTCGGCGATCTGCTGCTCGTACGGGCGGCCGCCGTAGATGGACGTGATCGACAGCGGACGCTCGGTGCCGTCGACGGTCACCTGCACGCCCTTAGCTGCGACCTCGAGGTCTTCGGTCACCTGAACGCACAGTTCGCGTGTGGGGACGATGATCAGGGCGCGCGGGGTGGTGTCCAATGCGCGCAGGCTGGTCGCCTCCGCGTTGACCAGCCGGTGCAGCAGGGGGACACCGAAGCCGAAGGTCTTGCCCATGCCGGTGCGCGCCTGACCGATCAGGTCGTTGCCCGCGAGTGCGAGGGGGAGCGTGAGCTCCTGGATGGCGAAGGTCCGGGTCTTGCCGTCGGCTTCGAGTGCCGCGACGATCTGCGGATCGACACCGAGTTCGGTAAAGGTAGGAGCTTGGTGGCTCTCGTCGACGATCGTCGTCAGGATCGAGTCGTCGGTGACGGTTGCGTCAGTGCTCATGTGCGGTTGTGTGCCTCTCGTGTGCTTCGTGCACGCACACGTCGGTCATCGCGGGGTCCGCCTCGTCGGCAGACCCTCTCACGTGCCGTAATCCGGTGCGCGCTCAAGGTGTGACGTGGCCGCTGCCGCAGCTTCCGGTGGTTGATGCTCGGGCGCTGCGCTGCGGGATTGTCCCCACGTCTGGTCCAGAGTGTACCGCCTTGCCTACTCTTGCTCTCATGTCGAACACGTCGAACGCCAACGCCAAGCTCTACGGACTACTTCTCGCGGGAGAGTTCGCGGCCTGCTATCGCCTGATCGACGAGTCGGCGATGGCCCCGACGACGACCGACCGGGTGGCCATCGCACGACTGATCGCCGCCGAGATGGCGCACTTCGAAGAACTGTCGGCGGCGGTCGTCGCGGCAGGCGGCGACCCGGACGCCGTGGTCGGGGCACACACCAGGGTCTTCGACCAGTACCACCAGGCGACCCTGCCGAGTTCCTGGCTCGAAGTCCTGGTGAAGATCTACATCGGCGACGGTCTGGCCGCCGACTTCTACGCCGAACTGGCCGACCGGATGCCCGCCGACGTGCAGGACGTCATGGCGTCGGTGATGGGCTCGACCGGATCGTCGCGGTTCGCCGTCGACAACGTGCGCGCCGCGATCGCCGCCGATCCGACGCTGCGGTCACCGTTGACGCTGTGGGGCCGGCGACTGCTCGGCGAGGCGATCACGCACATGCAGTGGGTCCTGGCCGAGGAGGACGAAGTGATGGACATGCTGTTCACCGGCGACGCAGGCCTGGCGACGGCGGCAGCCTTCTTCGACGGGATCGCCGATCGCCACGCGCAGCGCATGGCCGACCTCGGTCTGGCGTAGGCATAGCGCTGCGGACGGGTAGAGTCGCACTCCATGAGCGTTGAGGTGAAGATCGGCATCGACAACAACCCCCGAGAACTGGCTGTGACCACGCCCGCGACCGGCGACGAGGTGGACGCGAAGGTGTCCGCTGCACTCGACGGCACGGACGCTGTGCTGTCGCTCGTCGACGAGAAGGGATCGCGGATGATCGTGCCGTCCGCGAAGATCTCCTACGTCGAGATCGGCACAAGCGAGTCACGTCGCGTCGGCTTCGGAGCCTGACCCGGCCCGAACCAGAAACGAAGAAGACCGCCGGATCCGATCCGGCGGTCTTCTCTGGTCTGGCGACGTCCCCGATCAGCCGTTGTTCGCGAGATCCTGCATCGGGATGCCAGACAGTCCGCCCCAGAGGAGGGCGACGGTGGTCTCGACGGCAGACGACTTGTCGATCGGGCGGTTGGCCTCCACCCAGTAACGGGCGTTCACCTGGCTGGCGCCGACGAGGCCTGCCGCGAGCATCCGCGACCGGTACGGATCGAGACCGGAGTCCTGCATGACCAGTCCGTAGACGGCGTCGACGCACGCATCCGATGCACCCTCCACACGGCGGATCACCGCGGGATCCATGGCGTCGGACGCGAAGATCAGTCGGTAGCCGGAGTTGTCGTCGTCGATGAAGTCGAAGAACGCCTGCACGGCGGCCTGCACACGCTGCCGGTTGTTGGTGGTGGCCTGAAGCGCCAGGTTCACGTCCGAGACGAGCTTCTCGGCGTGCGAGTCGACCACCGCGATGTACAGGTCCAGTTTCGACGGGAAATGCTGGTAGAGGACGGGCTTGCTGACCCCGGCGTGCACGGCGATCTCATCCATGCCCGCCGAGTGGTAACCGCGCTCGACGAAGATCTCGCTGGCCGCGTCGAGGAGTTGGCGGCGACGGGCGCTGCGGGGCAGTCGCGTCTGGCCGCGGCCTTGGGCAGCCGGGGTCGAGGCTGCGGAAACGGCGGAATTGGCGGACGTCATCGCCCCAGAATACTCGCGAGTCACCGCGCGTTGTGACCGAGTCGAATCGCGCGGGCGGGGTGCTCCTTCGAGTCGCCTAGTTCTTGTGACAGAGTTGTCGCGTGACCGGAAATCCAGAGCCCGGGGTGCAGCGCCCCCGCCGTCCGCGGCCCGACCAGCCGCTGCGTGCTCGGTGGGACCCGATCGCCGACGATCACGAGACCGACGTTCCGGCCAAGTCCCGCAATGCTTTAGCGCGCTTCGTCGAGAACTTCGGGTGGCGTGCATACGCCATCCCGATCCTCGCAATCCTGACGATCGTCCTGCTGGTGGTGACGGTCCGTGGCGGCAACGACGAGGCCGAGGCGACCGCGACTCCGTCCGACGAGCGCAACGCGAAGGTCAGCGAGGAGACGCACGCGATCGGTGCGCCGACCGGCGAGATCCAAGAAGAGGCTCTGCCGTCGGGCGACCTTCCGGAGGGCGGTCCGTTCACCCGCAACGGCGACAAGGACTACCGCGTGGTCCGCGGCACCGGTGCCAAGATCGGCACGGGCGGCCAGGTGTACACGTACACCGTCGAAGTGGAGAAGGGCATCGACCCGGTCCAGTACTCGGGCGACCAGTCGTTCGCGAAGCTCGTCGACACGACGCTCGCGAACAAGCGCAGCTGGATCGGCGACGGCAAGGTGTCGTTCCGGCGCGTCGACCGCGGCGACCCCGACCTGCGGATCACTCTCGCCTCCACCGGCACCGCTCGGGAACTGTGCGGCTATCAGATCAAGCTCGAGACGTCGTGCTTCTATCCGCCCGAGGCGCGCGTGACGCTGAACGAGGCGCGGTGGGTGCGCGGAGCCGCAGTCTTCGCGGGCGACGACATGACCTACCGTCAGTACCTGATCAACCATGAGGTCGGCCACGGCATCGGCTACGAGGACCACCGTCCCTGCGAGGAGAACGGCGCCCTCGCGCCGATCATGATGCAGCAGACGTTCGGCACCGCGAACAGCGAGATCCTGGCGCTCGACCCCGAGATGAAGGCCGATCGTTCGTTGGTCTGCAAACCCAACGCGTGGCCGTTCCCGGCCTGACTCACGTGGTCGCACTGCCTCCGGTCGTCGAACCCGGCGCGGAACTCACGCGTGACGAGGTCGCGCGGTACAGCAGGCACCTGATCATCCCGGACATCGGGGTGACGGGGCAGCGGCGGTTGAAGAACGCGCGGATCCTCGTGATGGGCGCAGGCGGTCTCGGCTCACCGACGCTGCTCTATCTCGCGGCGGCCGGGGTCGGCACCATCGGGATCGTCGACTTCGACACGGTCGACGAGTCGAACCTGCAACGCCAGGTGATCCACGGCGTGGCCGATCTGAACCGGCCGAAGACCCACAGCGCTCGCGACTCCATCGCGGCGGTGAATCCGCTGGTGAACGTGGTGCTGCACGAGCAGCGGCTGGAACCAGAAGGCGCCGTCGAGCTGTTCTCGCAGTACGACGTGATCGTCGACGGCACCGACAACTTCGCGACCCGGTACCTGTGCAACGACGCCGCGGTGCTCGCCGGAAGACCGCTCGTGTGGGGATCGATCTACCGGTTCGACGGCCAGGTCTCGGTGTTCTGGGAGGGGGCACCGGACGGACGCGGACTCAATCTGCGCGATCTCTATCCGCAGGCTCCGCCGCCGGGGAGCGTGCCGTCGTGTGCCGAGGGCGGCGTGTTGGGCGTGCTGTGCGCGTCGATCGGCTCGGTGATGGCGACCGAGGCGATCAAACTCGTCTGCGGTCTCGGCGAGTCGCTGCTCGGCCGGTTGATGATCTACGACGCGTTGACGATGAACTATCGGACCGTGCGCATCGAGAAGGATCCGGCAGGTGCGCAGATCACCGCGCTGATCGACTACGACGAGTTCTGCGGCGTCGTCTCCGACGACGCGGTCCTCGCCGCCGAGGGTGCCACCTGGACGCCCGCCGAACTGAGGGATGCGCTCGACGAGCCGCTGCCGCCCGCCGTGATCGACGTCCGTGAACCCGTCGAGTTCGAGATCAACCGGATACCCGGGGCCGTCCTGATCCCGCGCGACGAGATCGTCTCCGGCCGCGCGCTCGGCGATCTGCCCCATGACCGACGGATCGTCCTGTACTGCAAGACCGGTATCCGCTCGGCCGAAGCCCTTGCGTCCTTGCGCCGCAACGGTTTCGACGACGCCGTCCACCTCGGCGGCGGCATCGCCGCGTGGGCGTCGGCGCTCGCCCCCGATATGCCGGTCTACTAGATCGCGCGGTTCCCGACCGCGGATAGAGCGGTTCCCGCCCGCGGATCAGCGGTTCCTGCCCGCTGATCGAGCGGTTCCCGCCCGCGGATCAGCCGTTCTCGCCCGCGGATCAGCGGTTCCCGCCCGCGGATAGAGCGGTTCCCGCCCGCTGGTCGAGCGGAGTCGAGACCATGGACAGACGAGGAAGGGATCGCTCATGTGCCGCAACATCAAACCACTGTTCAATTTCGAGCCGCCCGTCACTGACGACGAAGTGCATGCCGCGAGTCTGCAGTTCGTGCGGAAAGTGTCCGGCTTCAACGCGCCGAGTCAGGCCAACGCGGAAGCGTTCGATCGGGCCGTCGACGAGATCGCCGAAGTCACCCGGCATCTGATGGCGGAGCTCAGCACGGCCGCTCCACCGAAGGATCGGGAAGTCGAAGCACAGAAGGCGCGAGAGCGCGCAGCGAAGCGTTTCGCGCCGCGGGCCAGCTGACACCTGGGTGGATCCGACGGCACACGCCACGGTGTGGTTGCCGCGAAACGCGTGGTGCGGTGGGTAATCTGGCGTCGTGACCACCATTGTCGAGCCACCCGAGCAGGTCCTGACCACGTTCGGCCTCACCGCGCATCCGCCGATCGCGATGGACGGTGTCGGCTGGCGGGTCGGCGAAGTGGTGCTCTCGCTCGTCCCCGATCACGCTCGTGCCGCGTGGTCGGCGACGGCTCGCGAGAACCTCTATGTCGAAGGCATGCGCATCGCACGCCCGATTCGGGCCTCCGACGGGCGCTACGTGGTGTCGGGGTGGCGTGCGGACACGTATGTCGCAGGAAGCCCGGAACCGCGGCACGACGAGGTCCTCGCCGTCGCCGATCGTCTGCACCTGGCGACCGCGAAGTTCGAACGTCCCCGCTTCTTGTTGCAGCCGCCCGCTCCGCCGTTCAACGACGTCGACGTGTTCACGGCGGCCGATCGTGCGGCGTGGGAGGAGGTTCCACTCCGGTCGGCGCGCGGCGCGGGCATGGCGGAGCCGTCGAGCGAGGACGGGCAGCACAGTTTGGCCGAGGTCAAGGCACTCGCCGGCCTGCGGCGCCCCGTCGACCTCACATCGCAACTCGTGCACGGCGACCTGTTCGGAACGGTGCTGTTCGCGGGAGCTGCGGCCCCCGCCATCACTGATCTCGTTCCGTACTGGCGCCCCGCTCCGTGGGCGTCGGCGGTCATCGTCGTCGACGCACTCGCGTGGGGCGGCGCCGAGGAAGAACTCGTCGAACGCTGGTCCGACACACCCGAATGGTCGCAGATGATGCTGCGGGCCACCATGTTCCGCCTCGCGGTCCATGCACTGCACCCGCGTTCGACGGCCGGGGCCCTGCCGGGTCTGCTGCGCGTCGTCGAGATCGTCCGGATGATGGTCTAGCGCAGGGCACGTCACTTAGAAATGTGGATCGTTACCCGAATCGGGTAACGATCCACATCTTTGATCTCCTACATCTTTGATCTCCTACATCTTTGATCTCCTACGACGGCATCCGGGCCTTCGCCATCACGATCCGGTCGTCGACGAGGGGTGTGCCCTCGGCGCGAAGCAGTTCGAGTTGACGTGTCCGGACCGCGGGCGCCGGCCGGCCACTCGCCGGGACGACGCGGTGCCACGGCAGGTCGGACGCGTCGGTGCGCATGATCCAGCCGACGATGCGGGCATTGGAGAGACCGACCTCGTCGGCGAGGTCGCCGTAGGTGCGGACCCGGCCGGCCGGGATCGCCGCGACGAGGCCGCGGACCTCCTCGACCTGCTCGTCGGACACCGCACTCATGAGTCCACCAGTTCGCGGACCAGCCGCGCGCAGAGCTCCGGCGCCAGGAACTGCACCATGTGCTCGGTGTCGACGTGGTGGACGGTCACCGTCGTCGAACGTTCGGCGACGCACGCTGCGAGGAACTCCGGTCGGACGAACGGCGGATCGACACGATCGGCGACGACGACGCGCGTCGGCACCGATTCCGGCGGCAACCGGAACGGGCGGGCCATCTCGCTCCAGGCCGTCGCCGTGGCCGGCGGCGACACCCGCCAGACGACGCCACCTGCGTCGTCGGACATCAGTTGCTGGTCGAGTTCGTCGTCGAGGATCGCGGCAGACACGTCGTACCAGCCCTCCGCGCGTTTGGCAGCGACGGCCGCGTCGGCGTCCGGGTATCCCCAGTGCGCGAGCGTCGCTTCGGCGTAGGCGCGAGCCTGTGCCGGATCGAGACCCTGCGCGGGATCGAGCAGTACCAGGCCTGCGACGAGGTCGGGGCGTGCGTGTGCCAGGGAGATCGCGACCGCCGACCCGAACGAATGGGCCACGACGACCATCGGGCGGCCGGAGGGAACCAGCGCGTCGACGGTCTCGGCGACAGCGGCCACATGGTCGGCGACACCCCACGGCGGCTCCCACGAACTGTGTCCGTGGCCCAACAGGTCGGGTGCGAGGACGCGGACTCCGGGCAGATCGTCGGCGAGCTGTCCCCACCGTGCTCCGTGCCCGGTGAGACCGTGCAGCGCCAGCACCACCGGACCCTCCGGATCATCGGACCCGAACACGTGAGTATGCAGCGGAGCGGCGGTCATCCGACGACGAGGGGTGCGGCGACCGCGGCGATCTCCGGCGGTACCGCGACCGGGCGACGGGACTGGCCGTCGACGTACACGTGGACGAATCGGCAGGTCGCCGCGCACGTCGGGGCGTCGTCGCCGTCGACGAACAAGCCGAGGCTGTACGTGATGCTGCGTTCACCGAGCCGCTCGACGGCGATCCCGATCGTCAGAGTGTCGGGGAACGAGATCGACGCGAGGTACTTGCAGCCCGACTCGGCCACCAGGCCGATCGCCGAGAGATCTCGGACGTCCACTCCGGTCGACTCCATCAGCCAGCCGTTCACAGCCGTGTCGAAGTACGAGTAGTACTTCACGTTGTTCACATGCCCGTAGTGGTCGTTGTCCTCCCACCGGGTGTCGACCGACCACAGGGCGTGATAGCTGCTCAGGGCGTGGGGGTCGAATGCAGGCGACGTCATACCCGACACGCTATCGGGTACTCAGAACTCGATGACCTGCCGGATCTCGCGTCCGGCAGCGAGGGCGTCCATCGCCTCGTTGATCTCGTCCAGCCCGATCCGTGAGGTGATGAGTCTCTCCAGCGGGAGGCGTCCGGCACGCCACAGTTCGACGTACCGCGGGATGTCGCGTGCGGGCACGGCGGACCCGAGGTAGCTGCCGATCACCGTGCGGGCCTCGGCGACGAGCGTGAGCGGCGAGATCGTGGCCCGCGTGGTCGGAGAGGGGAGTCCGACGGTGACCGTCGTTCCGCCGACCGCCGTTGCCGCGAGTGCCGTCTCGAAGGCGCGCGCGTTCCCGGCCGCTTCGACGACGACATCGGCGCGGACATCGGCGAGTTCGGCCGGACTGTACGTCTGCGTGGCGCCGAGTTCGCGGGCCAGCGCGAGCTTCTCCGGGACGGCGTCGACGGCGACGACCTCGCCGCCGGTGCGCAACGACACCGCGACGAGCAGCGCCGCCATGCCGACGCCGCCGAGGCCGACGATCATGATCGAATCACCGTCGACCGGCGGGGCCGCGTTCAAGAGAGCGCCGCCGCCGGTGAGCACGGCGCAGCCCAGCACTGCGGCGACGGCAGGAGGCACGTCGTCGTCGACGGGGACCACCGAGCGGCGGTCGACCACCGCGTACGACGCGAATCCCGACACCCCGAGGTGGTGGGCGACGCCGTCGTCGGCGCGGCGGAGTCGAGTGCCGCCCGCGAGGAGCACACCGTCGTTGTTCGCCGCCGACCCGACGACGCACGGGGTGCGACCATCGGTGCGGCAGCCGGAGCAGTCGCCGCAGCGAGGCAGGAACGTCATGACCACACGGCGGCCGACCAGCGCGTCGTCCGCATCCGATCCGACGGCCTCGACGATGCCCGCGGCCTCGTGGCCCAACAGCATCGGAGTCGGGCGCACACGATTGCCGTCGACGACAGACAGATCCGAATGGCACAGTCCGGCTGCCTCGATGCGGACCAGCAGCTCACCCGGCTCGGGTGCGGCCAGTTCGAGTTCGCTGATCGAGAGCGGGCGAGAGTCCGCGTAGGGGATGGTGCGACCGATGTCTTCGAGAACTGCTCCGCGGATCCTCATGCCGTCGAGTCTAGGACGTGCCACCGACAGCCTGACGTCCGCGCGAGCGCTGTCGGAGGCGCGTGGTTCCATGTGTGCATGGCCCGCCCGAACACGCGACTCGTCGCCGCGCCGACCCACGTCGGTCCGGTCGATCGCGGGTGGCCGGAGGACGCTCGTGAGCTGATCGTCGGACCGCACACCGCCGATCCTGCGCGCCCGTGGCATCCGTACCGCGTGCACGGCGGTCCGGGGACCGGGAAGACCGCTCTACTGGTCGACGCCGCCGTCGCACGGCTGGTCGATCCAGCCGTCGCCCCCGAGTCGGTGCTGGTGCTCGCCGCGAACCGCCGGGCGGCCACCGCGTTGCGCGACGAGATCACCCGACGGGTCCTGTCCGCCGGGGGCAGACTCGGCGGTGCGCTGCGCGAGCCCCTCGTCCGGACCGTGCACTCCTACGCATTCGCCGTCCTGCGGTTGCAGGCGCAGTCGCACGGCAACCCGCCGCCGCGACTGGTGACCGGCTCCGAACAGGACGTGGTGCTCCGCGAGCTCCTGGCGGGGGACGTCGAAGACGGTGCAGGCTATTGGCCGTCGTCCCTGCGTCCGGCGCTGACCACCGACGGATTCGCGCAGGCGTTGCGCGACC
The DNA here is from genome assembly GCF_021738965.1 of Gordonia zhenghanii. Lineage (GTDB taxonomy): Bacteria > Actinomycetota > Actinomycetes > Mycobacteriales > Mycobacteriaceae > Gordonia > Gordonia zhenghanii. Next base: position 29,989 of record NZ_JAKKOQ010000012.1, read on the forward strand.
TCCTGATGCGGGCCGCCGAACGCGGCCTCGGCCCCGAAGACCTCTCCGAGATGGGGCGTCGGTACGGCAGACCGGAGTGGGTCGCGGCAGGCCACGCGTACCTCCAGTACGAGCAGGGGACGCTGTTGCGCGGGGCCGTCGGCCTGGACGCTCCGCTCGCGAGCGCGACCGCCGTCGACGCGGCAGAACTCATCGGATCGGCCCTGTCGGCGTTCGCGACGGACGTGCAACTGCTCGCCGCGCAACGTCAGCGGATCCGGCATCTCCTCGTCGACGACGCGCAACACCTCGACCCGCAGGCCGCCCGCCTCGTCGAAGCAGTCGGCACTGGAGCCGACTCGGTGGTCGTCGCCGCCGACACCGATCAGTCGGTGTTCGGATTCCGCGGCGCCAGCCCACGGTTCGCCGACGAGCTCGCCGCCGACGGAGTGCGCGATGTGGTCCTCGACGTGGACCACCGGGGGAGCACACAGGTCAACACGGTGGTGCGCGCACTCATCTCGCGTCTGCCGGGAGCTCGGCCGCATCCGGTTGCGGTCTCGACCCTTCGACGCGCTCCGCTTGCTCAGGACGGCGCTTCGCTCGACCAGCGGAATGGGGTCTCGACTCCGCTCGACCGGCAGGGGGACGGGCACGCGAGCGTGCGGGTGTTCTCCTCGGACGCGAAAGAGGCGACCGCCGTCGCCGACATGATGCGGCGAGCCCACCTGTTCGGCGGCGTGCCGTGGTCGCAGATGGCGGTGATCGTGCGGTCGGTGCCGCGCGCACTGCCTGCTCTGCGTCGCGCGTTCTCGTCCGCCGGAGTCCCGATGGCGACACCGACGAGCGATGTGCCGATCCACCGGCAGCGAGCGGTCCAGACCTTCGCGCTAGCGCTGCGGCTCGCCGCCGGCGAGGAGATCGACGGCGACGAAGTGATCGCCCTCTTCTCCGGGCCCATCGGCTCCGCTGATCCGGCACAGCTGCGCCGACTGCGTCGCGGGGTGCGGCGCATCGACGACGCTGCGGGCGTCGACCGGGACTCATTGGCATCGCTGGCGCTCGCGCTCACCTCCGACGACGTCGCAGCCGACTATCTGACGTCGATGACCGACTTCGAAGGTCTGCCGCTCAAACAGGTCACGAAGGTGATCGGTGCGGCCCGACGCGCCGAACAGTCGGGCGTCGGCGTCGAAGAGACGCTGTGGCGCGCGTGGCAGGCGAGCGGTCTGGAACGGCGGTGGCGTGCGCGTTCACTGCGCGGCGGGCGCAGCGGCGATCAAGCCGACCGCGACCTCGACGCGATGCTAGCCATGTTCGAGGCCGCCGGATCGTTCACCGATAACCTTCCGTCGGCGTCCCTCGGTGGATTCGTCGACTACCTCGGACAACTGCAGATCCCGCGTGAATCGCGGGTCACGGTCGCCGCGTCCGACTCCGTGACAGTCCTGTCCGCGCATGCCGCATCCGGCCGAGAGTGGGAGGTCGTCGCGGTGCCCGGAGTGCTCGACGGTCTGTGGCCGTCGCTGCGCAGCCGCGGCAGCATCCTGCACACACCGGCGCTGCTCGACCTGCTCGACGGTGTCGACGCCGACGCCATCGACTCGATCTCACGCGGTTCGGTGATGCTCGCCGACGAACGACGACTCCTGCTCGTCGCCTGCTCGCGCGCACGATCGCAACTGCTGGTGACCGCAGTCGAAGACGGCACCGGCGACGCCTCGCCGTCCCGCTTCATCCCCGAGATCGCCGATGCACTCGGCGGGTACGGGGACGACCCGGCCGGCGACGAGCCGACCGACGAGGTGCCCCTCGACCCCGGTGTCGACCGCGTGCTGTCCCTGCCGTCGCTGGTCGCCGACCTGCGGGCATCCGTCGTCACCGGCACCGAGGCCGTACTCGCAGGAGACGCGGCCGAACCAGACGAACGGACGTCGTCCGCGGCGTCCCTGCTCGCGAAGCTCGCCCAAGCAGGCGTGCCGGGCGCCGACCCGGCCGAATGGTTCGGCCTCGTCGGACCGAGCACCGAGGAACCGCTGTGGACACCCGACCGAGGAGCGCGGTCGTTGTCGCCCTCCAACGTCGAAGCACTCACCCGGTGCTCGCTGCGGTGGATGATGGAACGCCACGGCGGGCGAGACGGCGACGCCGAACAAGCCGTCACCGGCACGCTCGTGCACACGCTCGTGCAGGCCGTCGCCGGCCGGATGAGCCCCGAAGAGGTCAGTTCCGCGCTCCACGAGGTGTGGGGACGAGTGGCCTCGCCCGCACAGTGGTACTCGGCGCGGGAACTCGAACGCGCCGAAGCGATGCTCACCCACTTCCGCGACTGGCTGCGGACATCGCGGTCCGAACTCACCGAAGCGGGCGTCGAAGTGGAACTGTCCGCCGACCTGCCGCCCGGCGACCCCGACGACATGGCCGTCCGCCTCGTCGGACGTATCGACCGGCTCGAGACCGACGACGCCGGACGACCCGTGATCGTCGATGTGAAGACCGGGAAGTCGGTCATCAGCGTCGCCGACGCACAAGAGCATCCGCAGCTCGCCGCCTACCAGTTAGCGCTGCTCCTCGGCGGCGTCGACGGCGTGCCCGAAACCGAGCCGGGCGGCGGCCGCCTCGTCTACGTGAACTCCGCGAACCAGAAGACCGGGGCCGCCGAACGGCTACAGCCGCCGTTGACGCCCGAACAAGTCGACGAATGGCTCGGCGTGGTCCGCCGAGCCGCCGCCTCGAGCGTCGGACCGGCGTTCGAGGCGACCCCGAACTCGGGATGCGGGCACTGCTCGCTGCACGCGGCGTGCCCGGCTCAGCTGCGCGGAAAGGCGGTCACCGATGACTGAGTGGTCTCGACTCCGCTCGACCGGCGAGGACGGGTCTCGACTCCGCTCGACCGGCGGGGAGGGGTCTCGACTCCGCTCGACCGGCGAGGAAGGGAGCTCGACCAGCGGGGACGGGTCTCGACTCCGCTCGACCGGCGGGGAGGGGAGCTCGACCAGCGGGGAGGGGTCTCGACTCCGCTCGACCAACGACGAAGGGAGCTCGACCGGCGGGGAGGGGTCTCGACTTCGCTCGACCAGCGGGGAAGGGAGCTCGACCAGCGGGGAGGGGAGCTCGACCGGCGGCGGCGACGACGGCGGTAGGCGGATCGGGGCGCGGTCGATCGCGGCGGCGCTCGGACTGCCGCCGCCGACCGACGAGCAAGTCGAGGTCATCGAGGCTCCGATGGAGCCGATGCTCGTCGTCGCGGGCGCCGGAGCGGGCAAGACCGAGACCATGGCGTCCCGCGTGGTGTGGCTCGTCGCCAACCGACTCGTCGGACCCGAGGAGATCCTCGGCCTCACCTTCACCAGGAAAGCCGCCAGCGAACTCGCCGCGCGCATCCGGCGTCGACTGTCGATGCTGTCCGGCAGTCCAGCACTCCTCGAATGGGATCCGAGCGGCACGCTCGCGAGCAGGCTGCGCAGCGCCGACGCCGAAGTCAGCACGTACCACGCGTACGCCGGACGACTCATCGCCGACTACGGTCTTCTGCTGCCGGTCGAGCCCACGTCGACGCTCCTCAGTGAGACCGAACTGTGGCAGCTGGCGTTCTCCGTCGTCGCAACCTGGCCCGGCGAACTCACCACGACCAAAGTTCCGTCGTCGGTCACCGAAGCCGTGCTGCGCCTCTACTCGGAGATGGCCGAGCACCTCGTCGACGTCGAGGATCTCCAGGCCGCGGCCCAAGACCTGTACGAGTTGATCGACACCCTGCCCAAACGCCCGCGGCAGAAGGACGAGCCCAGCAAGGCGCTCCGCAACTACCAGGCCGTCATCGACGAACGCCGCGAACTGATCCCACTCGTCATCGCACTGCGAGACGCCATGACCGCGCAAGGCGCCCTCGACTTCGGCAGCCAGATGTCGTTGGCGGCCCGCCTAGTCGCGACCCACCCGGAGGTCGTGGCGGCCGAACGATCCGGGATCCGCGCGGTGCTCCTCGACGAGTACCAGGACACCGGGCACTCCCAGCGCATCCTGCTGTCCAAACTGTTCGGCGGCGTCCAACCGACCGGGACACCGGCGATCGCCGTGACCGCCGTCGGCGACCCCATCCAGTCGATCTACGGGTGGCGCGGCGCGTCGGCAGCCAACCTGCCGCGCTTCTCGCTCGACTTCCCGCGCAACGACGGAACCGGGGCGCGCCGCCGCGAACTATTGACGAGCTGGCGCAACTGTCAGGCCGCGCTCCACCTTGCCAACGAGACGTCCCAGGAACTCCGCCGACGCGGCGTCCCCGTCAGCGTGCTGCGCGCCCGACCCGACGCACCCGCAGGAACCGTCCGGGTCGCGTTGACCGATACCGTCGTCGCCGAACGCGAATGGATCGCCGACCGCATCGAAGACTATTACCGCTCGGCCGAACGCGACGACGTTCCGCCGCCGACCACGGCCATCCTGGTGCGCCGCAACGAGGACTCCGCGCCGCTCGCCGCCGAACTCGAACGGCGCGGGATCCCCGCCGAAGTCGTCGGCATCGGCGGACTGCTGCACGTCCCCGAGATCACCGACATCGTCGCCACCCTCCGGCTGATGGCCGACCCGATGGCCGGGACCGCGGCCATGCGGATCCTGACCGGCGCCCGCTGGCAGCTCGGCGCCGCCGACCTCGCAGCGCTGTGGCGACGGGCGCGGGAACTCGCGGCAGGCAGCGGAGCCCCGACCACCGGGGCCGTCGCCACCCCGGACGCTCTCGGCGAAGCCCTCGACGCCGCGCTCCCAGGGGAGACCGTCGACTCGGCGGGCCTGTGCGACGCGCTCGCCGATCCCGGCGACCCCTCCCGGTACAGCGCGGCCGGGCGTGAACGCATCACCGCGTTCGGGAAACAGCTCGAAGGCCTGCGTCGACGGATCGGGCAACCGCTGCCCGAACTCGTCGCCGACGTCGAACAGACCATCGGCGTCGCCGTCGAAGCCCAGATCCGGGCGCGCCGCATGCGTGGACGCGTCACCGGTCGCGAACACCTCGACGCGTTCGCCGACTACGTGACCCACTACGCCGAACGCTCCGGCGCCACCCTGCCCGGACTCCTCGCCTTCCTCGACACCGCCGAAGCCGTCGAGAAAGGACTCGAAGCCGGCCGCGTCGAAGTGGCCGAAGAACGCGTCCAGATCCTCACCGTCCACGCAGCCAAAGGCCTCGAATGGGACGTCGTGGCGTTGCCGCACGTCGCCGACCGGATCTTCCCGAGCGGCAAAGCCGAGACCACCTGGCTCGGATCGGCTCGCGAGCTCCCGGCGTCACTGCGCGGCGACCTCGCCGACGAGCCGGGCGGCGAAGGCTATCCGCCGATCGACCTCGCAGGCCTTGCCGATCGCAAAGAACTCGAGACCGCCATCGACGACCACAAGGCTGCCGTCGCCGAACGCCGCCTCGACGAAGACCGGCGACTCCTCTACGTGGCGTTGACGCGCGCCAAACACACCCTCCTCGTCTCCGCCCACCACTGGTCCGAGACCGGCGACAAGCCCCGCGGCGGGTCGCCGTTTTATCGGGAGATCGCCGAACTCGTCGCCGGGGCAGCAGACGGGACCATCTCCGGAATAGAGCCTGCAGCCTTCTCGATCGACGTCGACGCGCCCGAACCCGAACCCGGCGAATCCAATCCACTCGTCGAACAACAGGTCGCCGTCGCCTGGCCCGTCGACCGACTCGGCGACCGACGTGCCCCGATGGCCGCAGCCGCCGACCTCGTGGCCGCAGCCCGGGCCGCAGACGGACTGTTCACCGTCGACGACGCACCGACCGACGATTCCGACGTCCTCGCCTGGCGCGACGAAGTGACCGTCCTCCTCGACGAGTACGCCCGGGACTCCGACCCCGTCGTCGACGTCGCACTGCCCGGGCACATGTCGGTGAGTCAACTCGTCGAACTCGACGCAGACGAACAGGCCTTCGCTGCCCGGCTACGACGCCCGGTCCCGTTCCGACCCAACCCGCTCGCACGACGCGGCACCGCGTTTCACGCGTGGCTCGAACGCCGATTCGGTGCAGCCAGACTCCTCGACATGGACGAACTCCCCGGCGCCGCCGACGCCGCGACCGGCGACGTCGCCGACGACGACCTCGCCGTCCTCCGCGAGAAGTTCCTCGCTTCCCCGTGGGCCGACCGGACACCCGTCGACGTCGAAGTGGGATTCGAGACCGTCATCGGCGAGACCGTCGTCCGCGGCCGGATGGACGCAGTGTTCCGCGACGGCGACGACTGGCTCGTCGTCGACTGGAAGACCGGGGCCGTCCCCGAACCGGCCAAACGCGCCGCGTTGTTCGTACAACTCGCCGCGTACCGACTCGCGTGGGCCGAACTGGCCGACGTCGACCTCGACCGGGTCCGTGCCGCTTTCGTCTACGTCCGCCACGACTACACCCTGGAACCCGACGCTCTGCCCGACGCCGACCAGCTCGCGACGATGCTCGCCGGACACGCCCCGGCCTGGGTCAATCAGTAGCCGAATGCAGTAGCCTCAGCCTGTGCGCAAACGACTGCGCCGCCGGAAAGGCGGCCTGGTAGACGAGCCCGACTACGCGCTCGTCGGCGTCGTCCGAATCCCGGAACTCGAGCAGAGTCCCGGCCGTGCGATCGGCAAACGAATCCTGTGGGCGCTGCTCGCGCTGTTCGTCTGCTCGATCGTCGTCTACCTCGACCGCAGCGGCTACCGCGACGCCAAAGGCACGGCCCTCAGTTACCTCGACGCCCTCTACTATTCGGCCGTCACGCTCTCGACCACCGGCTACGGCGACGTCACGCCGGTCACCGAGTCGGCGCGCCTGGTGAACGTCATCTTCATCACCCCGCTGCGCGTCCTCTTCCTGATCGTGCTCATCGGTACGACCCTCGAAGTCCTCACCGAACGCTCCCGGCAGGCCATCAAGATCCAGAACTGGAGGAACCGCGTGCGCAACCACACCATCGTCGTCGGCTACGGCACCAAGGGCCGCACCGCCGTCGACGCGGTCATCGCGGACGGCGGGAAGCCCGCCGAGATCGTCGTCGTCGACAACGACACCGCAGCGCTCGAAGCAGCCGCGGCCCACGGGCTGGTCACCGTCCGCGGCGACGCCACCAAGTCGGACGTCCTACGCCTGGCGGGCGTGCAGTACGCGGCCGCGATCGTCATCGCAGCCAACCGCGACGACACCGCGGTCCTCGCCACCCTCACCGCGCGCGAGATCAACCCGCGCGCCAAGATCGTCGCCTCCATCCGCGAAGCCGAGAACACCCACCTCATGCGCCAGTCCGGTGCCAACTCCGTCGTCGTGTCCTCCGAGACCGCGGGCCGACTCCTCGGCATCGCCACGATCACCCCGTCCGTCGTCGAAGTCGTCGAAGACCTGCTCAGCCCCGAAGAGGGCTACGCGATCGCCGAACGCGAAGTGGAGCCGTCCGAATCCGGCGGCTCGCCCGCACACACCAAGGATCTCGTCCTCGGCGTCGTCCGCGAAGGCAAGCTGTACCGGGTCGGCGACGCCGAAGTCGAAGCGATCGAAGTCGGCGACCGACTCCTCTACGTCCGACAAGGAGGCCCCGCCTGATGGCGTCGTTCGAACTCATCGAGCCACCGATGCTGGGGCGTGCCTCGTACGATCGCGCCGACCAGATCCGCAAACACCCCGACCGTCTCGCGCAGGCATGGGCGGGAGCCGAGGTGCTGCGAGTCGACCATCAGGGGCGCTACCCGGTCGGTGACGACGGAGCCATCGCCTGGGACGTCGCCGACGGCGACCAGCCGCCCGCGGGCGCGCTGTTCCTCGGCGATGCCGACGGCTACCGGTGGGCGGTCCGCGTCGACGAAGTGGGCGGCGAGTCCGCGGACGCCCGCACCGGCGCGCACCGACTCTCCCACGACGAGGCCGGGCTTCTCGCCACCGCACTCGGCATGCTCAACTGGCACCGCCAAGCCGGCTACTCGCCGGTCGACGGCACCTCGGCGGCTCCCGCACAAGGCGGCTGGCTGATGCGCAACGACGCGGGCGCCGACGAGTTCCCGCGCACCGACCCCGCCGTCATCATGGTGGTTCACGACGGCGGCGACAACGTCCTCCTCGGCCGCCAGACCGTGTGGCCCGACAAGTGGTTCTCCACCCTCGCAGGCTTCGTCGAACCCGGCGAGTCCCTGGAGCAGTGCGTGCAACGCGAAGTCGCCGAAGAAGCGGGCATCACCGTGCACAGCCCGCGATACCTCGGCTCGCAGCCGTGGCCGTTCCCGCGCTCGCTCATGTGTGGATTCGAAGCCGTCGGCGACCCGAACGAGCCGATCGAACTCCTCGACGGAGAACTCGGCGAAGCCCGATGGTTCCACCGCGACGACGTGCTCGCCGCACTCGAACGGAATCTCGACTGGGGCGTCGACGACCCCGACGTCCCGCTCATGCTGCCCGGTTCGATCTCCATCGCTCGCAGCCTCATCGAATCGTGGGCCCGCGCCCCGCGCTCGTGACGACACCCGCGATGTGTTGGGATTGACGGTATGAGCGAAGCAGCGAATCCCGCATTGACCCTGTACACCACCAGCTGGTGCCCGTTCTGCAGTCGCCTCAAAGCCGGACTCGACCGCAACGACGTCGACTACACCGAGATCGACATCGAAGCGAGCCCCGACGCCGCAGAGTTCGTCGGCTCCGTCAACGGCGGAAACCACGTAGTGCCGACGGTGCTGTACGCCGACGGTTCGACGGCGACGAATCCCGCTGTGGGCGAGGTTATGTCGAAATTAGGGTTGCTCTAGTCTCACGGCGCGGGTGGGCGCGGAGATACTTTCCTCGGCAGTCCTCGCTCGTCGCCTAGCGGCTCCTCACTGCGGAGGGCTCGGAAAGCATCTCCGCGCCCACCCGCTTCGCCGTCTCTCGCTGTAGCGCGTTCTATTTGCGCTTGTTTTCCTGGCGTCTTTTCCTGCGTGAGAGAGTTGCCGCTGGTCGAGCGTCGCTGCCCCTCACCTTGGTTGACTGCAGACTCTTCGTAGTTGGTTGAGCGCGGTCCTCTGTAGTTGGTTGAGCGCGGGCCCCCTGTAGTTGGTTGAGCGAGCGGAGCGAGTCGAAACCCCGGAGCCGCATCCCCAAACGCACGAAGGACCAAGTTGTCGGACGTACATGAGAGTGTCGGGACGTGACGGTGATGACGGACATGAGAACCGGAGCGTTGGCAGGCCTCGACCCGGAACAGCTCGCGGCGGTGACGGCGCCGCGCGGACCGGTGTGTGTGCTCGCGGGCGCCGGGACGGGCAAGACGAGGACCATTACGCGGCGGATAGCGCACCTCATCGAATCGGGCCAGGTGAACCCGAGCCAGGTGCTGGCCGTGACGTTCACGGCGCGTGCCGCGGCAGAGATGAGGGAACGACTGGCCGGGCTCGGGGTGTCCGGTCCGGACGGGGCCGTCGTCGCGCAGACCTTCCACGCCGCGGCGCTCCGACAGCTGCGGTACTTCTGGCCGCGCGTGATGGGATCTGCGCGGTGGGAACTGCTCGACAACAAGTTCCGGCTCGTCGCCCGCGTCACACGGGACGCGGGGCTCGACTCCGCCGACCGTGACCTCGTTCGCGATCTCGCGTCCGAGATCGAGTGGGCCAAATCGTCGAATCTCGGGCCCGCCGACTATCCGGCGGCAGCCGAAGCCGGACACCGCGATCTGCCGAGCGACGCGCGAACGGTCGCCGCAGTGTTCGCCGCCTACGAGGATGCGAAAGTCTCGCCGGACGGCGACCGACTCCTCGACTTCGAGGACCTCATCATCTATACGACGATGATCCTGCAGGCCGAGCCGTCGATCGGCGAGGAGTTCCGGACCCGCTACCGCAGTTTCGTCGTCGACGAATACCAGGACGTCACGCCCATCCAGCAGAACCTGCTCGACGCGTGGCTGGGGGAGCGCGACGACCTCACCGTCGTCGGCGACGCCAACCAGACGATCTACAGCTTCACCGGAGCCACCCCCGACTATCTGCTCGACTTCACCCGTCGCTTCCCCGAGGCCGCACTGGTCCGTCTGCAACGCGACTACCGGTCGACGCCCGAAGTGGTCGACCTCGCCAACCGCGTGATCGGGAACGCCGTCGGCCGGATCGCGGGCACCCGGCTCCGACTCGTCGGCCAACGCGAGCCGGGTCCGGAACCGGTGTTCGTCGAGAACGAGGACGCCGAGAGTGAAGTGGTACGCGTCGTCGCCGAATGCAAACGTCTTCTCCGCGCGGGCACCGCGCCGACGGAGATCGCCATCCTCTACCGGGTGAACGCCCAGTCGCAGCAGTACGAGGAAGCGCTGTCGCAGGCCGGCATCGACTACCAGGTGCGCGGCGATCAGGGCTTCTTCGCCCGCCCCGAGATCGCCGCCGCGATGCGCAGGCTCGCCGGTCTCGCCGAAGGACCACCGCCGCCGATGGGGGTGGTCGACGCGGTCCGTCGCGCACTCAGCGCTGTCGGGCTCACCGAGACCGAGCCTGCGGGAGCCAACGCGAAGGCCCGATGGCAACAGTTGCTGCGGCTGGTCGAGATCGTCGAGGGGATCGTCGCCGAGCGGCCTTCCGCCGACTTCGCAGAGGTCGTCAAACAACTCGACATCCGTTCCAAGTCGAAGCACGCGCTCGTCGTCGACGGCATCACGCTGTCGTCGATGCACGCGGCGAAGGGACTGGAATGGGACGCCGTGTTCCTCACCGGCCTCCACGAGGGCTCCGTTCCGTTGGGGCGGGCGACCGGCACTCGCGAGGAGATCGAAGAGGAGCGCCGACTGTTCTACGTCGGAGTGACCCGCGCGCGCGAGCACCTGCATCTGTCGTGGAGTCTGTCCCGCGGCGACGGACGACGCGCGACGCGCAAACGCTCACAGTTCCTCGACGGGCTGCTCCCGACGCCGTCGGTGAGCGAACTCCAGGAGCCAGGGCAGGAACCCGACCGCAACGTCCTGAAAGCGTTGACGGCGTGGCGCGCCGAATACGCGGAACGACAAGACATCGCGCCGGTCAACGTGATGAGCACGATGATGGTTCGGCGGATAGCCACCGAACTCCCGTCCACGCTCACCGAACTCGCCGCCGTCCGCGGCTTCGGGGCCGAGCGGACCGACGCCATCGGAGCTGAAGTCCTCAGCGTCGTCGACGACAGCCTCTTCGGGTGACGAAGAAGTCAGCATAACTGCAGGTAGAAAATAGGTTGTGCGGCGTGCGGCGCACACATACAGTAGTTCGAGTAAGTGACACGCCTAGCTCGGCGTGTGGTGCAGACATGGACGGAAGGGAGGAACGCGAAATGATCAACAGTTGGCATGTGGCTCTCGACGCCACCGCGACCGCAGGATCGGTCGCACGCGAACGCAAGCGATTCCCCGATGCCCGTCCCGGCTGGCGACAGCCGTTCCGCACCACCTAGTCACGAGCTAGCACGGAACTGACGAGGCCACGGGAACGCGGAAAGCGAACCGTGGCCTTACTCGTTCATCGATCGAGTCGGCCGGGGTTCACCAGAGAGAACACCCGTTCATCACCCGATGAGGAAGCCCGACTCCATGAGTACCCCCACGTTGTCCCGAAACATTCTGTCGCAGAACACGATCCGACGAAAAGAGATCGAACTCCCTTGCCAGAGCGCCGAAGCCGACCTCTGGTTCGCCGAACAGCCCAGCAGTCTCGAGCAGGCGAAAGCCCTCTGCCAGGAGTGCCCGCTCCGCGCGCAGTGCCTCGAAGTCGCCCTCGAGAACGCTGAACCGTGGGGCGTGTGGGGAGGCGAGATCTTCTCCGGAGGCGTCGTCGTCGCCCGTAAGCGTCCCCGCGGCCGCCCCCGCAAGAATCCCGCTCCTTAGTGCGGCCGGGCGGGCGATCGAGACCGATACCGATACGGAAGTGGGTGAGGGGCGGACGGATATTGTCTGCGAGCCCTCCGCAGCCTCCGAGCCGCTAGGCGAGGCGGCGAGGACTGCCGAGCAGACAATATCCGTCCGCCCCTCACCTGTCACACAAACGAAACGGGACGAAGCTCAAGCGATACCCGGCACCCAATCCGCCATGATCGAGCGGTACGGCGCTTCCGCGTTGAGCTGCGCGGCGATGCCCACGCAGCCGATGAGGACGCGGAACACCATCACGTAGTCGCGGGGTACGTTGAGGTTGCGGGACGTCTTGTAGACGTCGCCGGAGAGGTCGGTGGCTTTACCCGCAGCACGCTGAAGCCAGTTGCGGGTGAAGTGGAAGGTGTCGCCGTACAGCGGGTCGACGTACGGCTGCAGGTAGTTCGCGAGATCTTCCGCAGTGACCCGGTCGGCGTGCGAGGCACGGATGAAGTCGGTCTCCACCATGAGATCGCGGAGCTCGTCGTACTTCTTGTCGCGCGCCAACGCGAGGATCTCCCCGGTCTGGTCGGGAAGCCCGTCGGGGTAGTGGCCGATGGCGCCGAAGTCGAGGACCCCGAACCGGCCGTCGTCGAGGACGAAGAAGTTGCCGGGGTGCGGATCGCCGTGGAGAAGTCCTACGCGCGCAGGCGAACTGACTTCGAACGTCGTCATCTTCGTAGCGGCCGAGTTGCGTTCTTCCTGGGTGCCGTCGGAGATGATCTTCGACAAGCGGGTGCCGTCGACCCATTCGGAGACGATCACCTTGGGCGCGCTCGCGATGACCTTGGGGATCACGAAATCAGGGTCGCCGTCGAAGGCCTTCGCGAAGGCTCGTTGGTTGTCGGCTTCGGAGATGTAGTCGAGTTCGTCCTCGGTGCGGTCGATGAGTTCCTCGAACATGCCCTTGACGTCGGTGCCGGGCGAGAGCTTCTGGATGAGCCCGGACATGCGGCTCAACGTCTTGAGATCGGCTTTGAGAGCGTGGTCTGCGCCGGGGTACTGGACTTTGACGGCGACGGCGCGGCCGTCCTTCCACACGCCCTTGTGGACTTGTCCGATGCTGGCGGATGCGGCCGGCTCGTCGTCGAAGGAGGCGAAGCGGTCCCGCCACTTGGTGCCGAGTTGCTGATCGAGGACCTTGTGGACGGTCGTCGCCGGCATCGGCGGAGCTTCGGCCTGCAGTTTGGTCAGCGCTTCACGGAAGGGCTCGCCGAACTCGTCGGGGATCGCCGCTTCCATGATGGAGAGTGCCTGGCCGACTTTCATCGCGCCGCCCTTGAGTTCACCCAGGACCGAGAACAGCTGCTCCGCGGTCTTGTTCATGAGGTCTGCGTTGACTTCGTCTCGGCTCTTGCCGGTCATGCGCTTGCCGAATCCGCCGACAGCGCGTCCGGCCATGCCCAAGGGCAGCGATGCGAGTTTGGCGTTACGACGGCCTTGGCCGCGAGTGATGTCGCTCATGGTGTCCTTTCGCTGTCCCCGAGGATAGTGGACGGACTGAGTCTCGGGACGAGTGAGCTATGCAACAACGCACATACAGCGGGTGTGCGGGGCCACGACGTGCGACGACAGTCGCGACGGGTGCTCGGAGAATTCGAATGTTCGACCGACGGAAGCCGGTGCGCCGCGCGGCACGGGTGCGGTGACCTCGTCGATCTGGGTGCAGGCGACGGCGACGGTCGCTTGCAGGACGGCCGGTGAGGCGTAGCCCGCGATGCCGCTCATCAGCGCCGCCAGGACGGGCCACTGAGGATCGAGGTCGGCGCGATACAGGTCGATGCACCGTAGACAGGTCGACGTGCCGGGCAGGACGAGTGGGCCGACGACGCCCACGCCGTCCCGCAAGTGCACGCTCAGATGCGGGGTTCCGGCAGCCATGAGGTCCGCGATGAGGGCGGGGTCGGGGATCGGCTGGTCGGCGACCACGACGAGGCCTGCGCCGCCGTGCGCGTCGTCGACGTGCACGCCTGCTCGCCGCAGTGCCGCAGACAGCGCAGTCGCGACGTCGCCGCTGCCGGGGACGTGCACCGTCAGGACACGCGGCGGCGCCGAGACGGCGGCCTTCCCGGCGAGGACGAGACGTTCGAGCATCGAACGGAACGACATGTAGTCGAGCCCGGCCGCGCGCACTCGTTTGGCGATCGTCCGGTAGGACACGGGGACCCGCAGCATCTGAAACAGGGCGGCGACGGCCCGCGCATCGGCTTCGGGGCCGAGCGGCAGGACGATCGCCGACCGCGGATCGCAGCCGACGTGCACGGCCGAATCGCCTCGTGCGAGCACCGGCACACCCGGCACCAGTACCGGCAGTGTCTTCTCGGCCCCCGACCTCATGGGCTCACGATGTCACCGGTGCGCCGATCCGTCGAGTACGAATTCCACAGGCCCGATCAGGCGTCGTCGCCGCGCTCTTCCTTCTCCTTCTTCTCCTGTGCGATGGTGCGCTCCAGTTCGGCCATCGGGTCGTCGAACGTGGACGAGCCGCCGCCGATGACGCTGTCGATGAATCCTGCAGGGGAGTCGAGGTCGTCGGCGTCGGGCAGCAGGTCAGGGTGGCCCCACACGCCGTCGCGCCCGGTGATGTCGGCGGCCTCGGTGAGCTTGCGCCACAGGTCGGCCGCTTCCCGCAGTTTGCGCGGGCGCAGGTCGAGTCCGATGAGGGTAGCGAAGGTCTGCTCGGCGGGTCCGCCGGTGGCGCGCCTGCGCCGCATCGTCTCGGTGAGCGCGGACGTGCTGGGGATGCGGTCGCCGAGGGACGCGGAGACGACGGTCTCCACCCAGCCCTCGATGAGCGCCAACAGCGTCTCCAACCGGGTGAGCGCCGCCTGCTGTTCCGGAGTGGTCTTCGGCTCGAACGCGGCAGCCGAGCCCATCAACTCCTCCATCTTCTCCGGGTTGGTGAAGAGCTCCTGTGGGTCGATGCCTTGCGCGAAGTCCTGCATGCCGGAGAAGTCGATGCTGATTCCGTGCGCGTACTGTTCGACGGTCGCGAGCAGACGCTGCTTGAGCCACGGGATGTGCGCGAACAGTCGGACGTGGGCGGCTTCGCGCGCGGCCAGGAAGACGACGATGTCCTGCGCCGGGAGATCCAGCCCCTCCGAGAACCGGGCGATCGCCTCGGGCAGCAGTACCGCGGTGTTGTCGGGCGCGAGAGGCAGGCCGACGTCGGTGGAGGTCAAGACGTCCTTTGCGAGAGTCCCGAGGCCTTGGCCGAGTTGGCTGCCGTACATGCTGCCCGACAGTTGGCCGAGCATGCCCATCATCGGCCCGGCCATCGCGCGGGCCTCTTCGGGAAGGTTGTCGGTCATCCCGCGTGCCATCTGTTCGGCGATCGGATCGCACAGAGTGCGCCACGTCGGCATCGTGTTCTCGAGCCAGTCGACGGGTGTCCACGCGGCAGTGGTGGTGATGCCTGCGGGCAGGGTGGTCTGCTCGTCGAGCCAGAGCTCGGCGAGACGGACGGCGTCCGCGACGGCGCTCGCCTCCTTGTCGAGCATCGGGGTGAACTTCCCGACCTGCTGGCGCGCCAGGTTCGCCGCGATGTCGTAGTTGACGGGCCCCGACTGGGCTCCTTGCCCCATCCCCGAACCCATGCCGCTGAACATGGTGCCGAGCTGATTGAACAGCTGACCGAGCATATTGGGGTCGAATCCGCCTGCGGGATCCGGATTCTGGGCGTTGTCGCCGCGGTCGTCGTCATCGTCGTCGCGCGAGGAGAATCCGAAGGGGAGATCGTTCATACCTCCACGGTACCGTCCGCGCAGCGCCTCCCGTCGGGCTCGACGGAGCGGGCTCGATTACCCTGGGCCAGATGACGAGGAACCCGAACCGCCGACGGATGATCACCATCTACGTGGCGGTAGTTCTCCTGGCGGCGTTCGTCGCCGCCGGAATGTTCGTCCGAGTGCCGTACGTCGCTCTCGGGCCCGGCCCTACCGTCAACACGCTCGGCACCGTCGACACGGCGGAAGGACCAGAGCGCGTGGTCAAGGTGACCGGCGCCGTGGATCCGGACCCGAAGGGCAACCTGAACCTGACGACGGTGTCGCTGCTCGACGGGCTCACCTTGTTCCAGGCATTGGGCAAGTGGGTGTCGCCGTCCGCGGAACTGCAGCCGCGGGAGTCGTACTACAAGCCCGGCCAGAGCGAGGACGAAGTCCGCCAGGAGAACCTCGCGCAGATGTCGAGCAGCGAAGACAACGCGACGCTCGCCGCGTTCAACTACCTCAAGAAGCCGACCGCGGTCGGCGTGACCGAAGTGGCCGACAAGAGCCCGTCGTCGGGAGCGCTCGCCGACGGCGACCGGATCACCTCGATCGGCGGCACCCCCACGGCGACCATGGAACAGGTCGCCGTGGTCCTCGCGCACCACAAGCCCGGCGACACCGTCGACGTGGACTTCGTCCGTGGCGGCACGCCGCAGCACGCGGCCGTGACCTTGGCGAAGCGGCCGGACGACCCCGCCAAGGCATTCCTCGGTATCAGCATGCGGTCGGTGCCCGCGGATCCCAAGCTCGACGTCACCTTCGACGTCGGCGACATCGGCGGGCCGTCGGCAGGCACCATGATGACGCTCGCGATCATCGATCAGATGACGCCGGGGGACCTCTCGCACGGCGAGTTCGTCGCAGGCACCGGAACCATCGATCCGGAAGGCCAGGTCGGCGAGATCGGCGGCATCGACCACAAGGTGCGCGCCGCGAAGGACGCCGGGGCGACGGTGTTCCTGGTTCCCGCGGGCAACTGCTCGCTTGCGTCGTCGAAGGCGCCGGACGGGATCGAACTGATCAAGGTCGAGACGCTCTCGGGGGCGGTCGACGCGTTGAACGCGCTGGGCACGGACGCCCCGCGCCCGCACTGCTGACTCGGCTCAGAAGGTCGAGGCCAGCGCGTCCAACACGTTCGGAGCGAGCGTCGGGTGGGTGCGCAGATCGGATTCGACAGATGCGTCCTCGCCGTCGCGGGCGCGCAGTGAGAGCAGTGCGACGCGCTGCCCACTGCGCAGCACCCCGGCGATGAGGCGGGCCTGACGGCGGTCCGGGTGGGTGTGCGCGGCGTCGCGCGCTGCGGCGTCGGCGGCCTCCGGGTCGGACAACAGCGGCTCGAACGCCTCGTCGAGCGTCGACTCGGCGTCCGGCGGCAGCACGGTGATCTCGGTGACGACCGCGCAACCGACGACCGCGTCGGGCCAGCTGACTGTCGTCAGCAGGGTTTCGAGGTCGGCGTCGCCCGCCTCCTGGACGACCGGGCTCAGCGCCGAATCGTCGTTCGGGTCGATCAGTTCGGGCGCCTGCTGCGCGAGCACTGCCGTGGGGACGAGCGCGAACAGAGTCGCGGGAGAACCCCACGGGCCCGCGGCGGCGTAGCCCGCGCACTGGGCGAGGGCGTTGCCGAGATCGGCTTGGGAGAAACGTTGCGGAGAGTCGGGTCCGGAAGTCACGCCCGTCATTGTCACACCGACCGGGTTGCCGTCGCGAAGTCAGTCGGTTTCGACCGGTAAGTAGGGTGGGGGAGAGCCGGTGCCTGCTCCGGCGGTCACCCAAAGCAACAGGAGAACACAACGTGGTTGGTACACGCGGTCCGATCGGACGACCGACGCTGTCGCGGAGATCGAAGATACTGATCGGAATCGGTGTCGCGCTCCTACTCATTCTGCTGATCGGACCCCGGCTGGTCTCGATCATCACCGACTGGCTGTGGTACTCCGACGTCGGCTACTCGGGCGTCATGTCGACGATGGTGTGGACGCGAGTCATCGCCTTCTTCGTCGCGGCCCTCGTCGTCGGCGGCATCGTGTTCGTCGGCGTCTACGCCGCCTATCGGGGGCGCCCGGACTTCGTTCCGGCGGCGGGGCCGGGCGATCCGCTCGAACGCTACCGGGCCGTCGCAGGCCGGAAGCCGTGGCTCACCGCGCTGATCCCGGCGATCCTCCTCGGCCTCATCGGAGGGCTCGTCGCGCAGGCGTCGTGGGCGACGATCCAGATGTTCATCAACGGCGAGTCGTTCGGTGAGACCGACCCTCAGTTCGGCATGGACATCGGCTTCTATGCGTTCACCCTGCCGTTCGTCCGGTTGATCCTCGACCTCGCGTTCGTCGCGGTCGGCGTCGCGTTCGTCGGCAACCTGCTGACCCACTACGTCTTCGGCGGCATCCGGTTGGGCGGCGGCGGTCGACGCGGCATGGTCTCGCGCACCGCACGCATCCAACTCGCTGTGATCGTCGGCGTATTCATGCTGCTCAAGGCCGTCGGCTACTGGCTGGACCGCTACGACCTGCTCAGTAGCGACCGTCGTGGCGACATCTTCACCGGCGGTACCTACACCGACATCAACGTCGTGATGCCGTCTAAGCTGATCCTGATGGCGATCGCCATCGTGTGCGCTCTCGCGTTCTTCGCGGCGGTCTTCCTGCGCGATCTGCGGATCCCCGCCATGGCGACCGTTCTGATGCTGCTCGCGGCGCTCGTCATCGGCGTCATCTGGCCCGCTGCCATGGAGCAGTTCTCGGTCAAACCGAGCGCGGCGACCAAGGAAGCCGAGTACATCGAGCGGAACATCCAAGCGACGACGTCGGCCTATCGGATCCGCGACGGCGAGGACGTCGAGTACGAGGCGAACTGGACGCGCGATCCGGCGTCCCCGGCCGCGGTGAACGGCGACGTGTCGACCCTGTCGAACATCCGCGTCCTCGATCCGGCCGTCGTGTCCCGCTCGTTCGTCCAGCGACAGTCGTTGCGCAACTTCTACGGTTTCCCGAGTCAGCTCGCGGTGGACCGGTACAACGTCGCCGACGACGGCAGCTCGCAGAAGCAGATGCGCGACTTCATCGTCGCCGCCCGCGAACTCGATCCGTCGAGGTTCAACGAGGGCCAGCAGAACTGGATCAACAAGCACACCGTGTACACGCACGGCAACGGCTTCATCGCCGCGCCGGCCAACACCGTCGACGCGCCGCCGAAGGACGCGGCCAGCTCCGACAGCGGCGGGCTCCCCAAGTTCTATGTCTCCGACCTGGACACCATCAGCAAGCCCGAGTACAAGTCGGCTCCGATCCAAGTGAAGCAGCCGCGCATCTACTTCGGTGAACTCATCTCCAACGTCGATCCGGATTACGCGATCGTCGGCTCGGAGAACGGTGAGAAGACCGAGTACGACCAGGAGGGCGTCCGCTACACGTACGGCGCCGACACCGGTGTCTCACTGGGCAACTTCGGCTCGAGACTGCTGTACGCGGTCAAGTACGGCGAGCGGAACTTCATCCTGTCGGACGCGATCAACAGCAATTCGCGCATCCTCTACGACCGGGACCCGCGGGACCGGGTGTCCAAGGTCGCGCCGTGGTTGAAGACCGATTCGAAGACGTACCCGGCGGTCATGGCGGACGGCTCGATCAAGTGGATCGTCGACGGCTACACGACGTTGAAGAACTACCCGTACGCGCAGCGGATGGCGCTGGCCGACGCGACGACCGACTCACGCGCGCAGACCGCGGGTCAGACGGGGCGGACGCAGGCTGACGAGGAAGTCTCGTACGTCCGTAACTCGGTGAAGGCCACCGTGGACGCGTACACAGGCAAGGTGGAGCTGTACCAGTTCGACGAGAGCGACCCGGTTCTCAAGACCTGGATGAAGGCGTTCCCGGGCACCGTGAAGCCGCGTTCGGAACTGGACAAGAAGCAGGATCTGCTTGATCACCTGCGGTACCCGGAGGACCTGTTCAAGCTGCAGCGCGAACTGCTGACGAATTACCACGTCAGCAATCCGTCGGACTTCTACCAGGCGAACAACTTCTGGTCGGTGCCGAATGATCCGACTGCTGACGACAGCAACCTGCCGCAGCCGCCCTACTACTTCACCGCGGCGAACCCGGACGGCAGCGGCAAGCCGTCGTTCCAATTGACGTCGGTGACGACACCGCTGCGCAGGCAGAACCTCGCCGCCTACATCACGGCGGCGTCCGATCCGGCGAACTACGGCAAGCTGACGGTGATGACGACGCCGACGGATTCGCAGACCGTCGGTCCGCGCCAGGTGCAGGAGGCGATGAAGAACGCCGTCGCGCGCGACATCACGCTCGTCGCGGGTTCGGTGAACGTCATCTACGGCAACCTGCTGACACTGCCGGTCGGGAAGAACGGCGTGCTGTATGTGCAGCCGCTGTACACCGAGTCGAAGGCAGGCGACTCCGCCATGCCGAAGGTGTTCCGGATGCTGACCTATTACAAGTCGCCGGACGGGCAAGTCGAGATCGGGGCGGCCCCGACCATCGGTGAAGCCTTGATGCAGTCGGGCATCGATCCGCGGTTGGCCACCGAACCGGAGGCCGAACGGCCGGCAGGCGACGACGGCACACCGGCCGAGCCGGAGCGTCAGACTCCGGCGGCGCCGACGCCGTCCGATGCTCCGGACCAAGCCGCGGTGGCCGAACTCCGGCAAGCCGTCGACGAGATGACGGCTGCCGAGAAGAGCGGCGACCTCGCACAGATCGGTGAAGCGCTGAAGAACCTGAAGGCGGCGCTCGCGAAGTACCCGCAGGCAGGCAACTGACGCCCTGCTGACTACCGGCACCGATCGCCGACGACGACGCCCGCCCCGAGACCATCGGGGCGGGCGTCGTCGTTCGTCGTGGAGTCGGTGACCGGTCAGCGGACCTTCGCCAGGTACCGCTCGATCTCGGCGTCGGTGTTGTCGGGCATGACCGGCGAGTGATGCAGATGGCTGATCAGGTAGCGGAAGATCAACGCCGTCGACACGAGGCAGCCGAGGGCCAGCACTCCGTAGGTGATGTTCATCGTCTGGTTGGCAGGCAGGTCGGCCAGCGTGATGAGCCACATCGCCGACAGTGCGGCACCGGTGAGCAGGAGGCCGAAAGCTATCAAGCTCATCGGGTGGTTGCCGTGCGATTCGTGATGGTGGATATCAGAGTTGGACATGTCCCCTCCTTCTTGTGAAACGGGCAGTTCGTCCGGTTCCGTACGGCTCACCATACCTTCTTTATGAAGTTCATCACATCAACGGACGTTGTGATTGTTGCTCACTTCGGCACGTATTGTGCGCCGATCGGACCCTAGACTTCATTCGGTCGGGCAGTCGAGGTCCGGCATATCGCGAGAAAGGCGTTCATGCCACCGCTCAGTCGTCTGGTGAAGATTCAACTGGTCGTCGTTCTCCTCATCGGAGTCGTCGCTTCGGCGTACGGCGGAATCCGGTACGCCCGGATGGACGAGGCGGTCGGCATCGGGGTGTATCGAGTCACGGTTCGGATGGACAGTGCCGGCGGGATCTTCCCGGATGCGCAGGTCACCTACCGGGGAGTCGCCGCCGGACGGGTCAGCGACATGCAGATGACGGCGGACGGCATCGACGTCACGCTCGCCATGGAAGCGGGCGGCGAGAAGATTCCCGACTCGGCGGTCGCCGTCGTCGCGAATCGGTCGGCGATCGGCGAACAGTTCATCGACCTGCGACCGTCTTCGGACGAGGGACCGTATCTGCGGGACGGCTCGGTGATCGACGACGTGCGGCACCCGCCGAAGCTCGACGAGGTCATGGCATCGGCCATCACCCTGACCGAGACGGTGCCCGTCGACGCATTGCGGACGACGGTGACCGAACTCGGCAAGGCGTTCGACGGCCAAGGGGAGAGCTTGAGTCGGCTCGTCGACGCGCTCGGCGATCTGTCGAAGACCGGCGTCGAGAGCCTCGACGACACGATCGGACTCATCACGGCAGCGAACCCTGTCCTCGAGACTCAGGCGGACCAGGCGGACGAGATCCTCGAATGGTCCAAGGGTCTGGACGCCGTCGCGGCGACGCTCGAGTCGTCCGACCCGGCGGTGCGGAGGATCCTCACTGACGGGCCGCGCGCGGCGACCGCGCTGACGACGTTCCTCGAGCGCAACGGTGATGACGCGACCACGCTGATCCACCAGGCGGGCGCGACGGTTCACGAGGTGGCTCCGACGTCGTTCTCGACGGGCATGACGTTCGCGATGCTCTCTCTGCTGTCCGCAGGCAGCCACGGGCCCGCATCCGGCGGCGGGCAGATTCGGTTCGGGATCGTGGTGGAGACCGAGAATCCGCCCAGCTGCACGCGCGGCTACGAGAGCACGCAGAAAGCGCTCGACGAGTACAAGCGCACACATCCCGACTTCGACGTGAACTACGACGACTTCCCGTTCAACACCGCAGCAGGCTGTGCGGTCCCGACCGGCAGTCCGACGGCTGTCCGCGGAGCCAACAACGCCGATCTGGCCAATCCTGCGTTCGTCCAGCCGTGGGACGGAAAGCCCAAAGTCGATCCGGACAAGCTGAACCTGAACCCCATCGCGACCCAGCTCGCCCGGATCATGGGCGTCCGACAGCGCTGAGAGTCTCGCGTGGGGTGTCGTCAGTCACGATGGCGGCCAATTGATTTGCCTCTGCCGTTCACCGATGTGTAACGTTGCCGGTGCAGCGCGGGGTGGAGCAGCTCGGTAGCTCGCTGGGCTCATAACCCAGAGGTCGTAGGTTCAAATCCTGCCCCCGCTACTAAATTCAGGCCCGGAGATCATTGATCTCCGGGCCTGAAGTCTTTCTCTGGTCTGGACCGATCGTGAAGCCGATGGCAAAGCGAGTCCGCCGATTCGAATTCGGGGCGGGGTGTGCGCTACGATTACAGTGCAAGAAAGCGACGCGGGGTGGAGCAGCTCGGTAGCTCGCTGGGCTCATAACCCAGAGGTCGTAGGTTCAAATCCTGCCCCCGCTACCAACGTTCAGGCCGGGATTCAGTGCGAATCCCGGCCTGACGCATTCGAGAATTGATCAACCTCCAGATCTACACCAGCGCCTGGCGCCACCCGGAGTCTCGGGACCTTGCTGAATCCTCTGAACTCGGTCGCTGACGTGCTCCGGCGGCAATGGACGAAGTGATATCGTTGTGTTGATATCGGAGGTGGTTATTGTGGAGCAAATCCTGATCCGTAATCTTCCCGCGGGGACCAAGGCTGCGCTGAAGGCACGTGCCGAGCAACACCGCCGCTCTGTCGAAGCTGAAGCCCGCGAGATCCTGTCGGGCGCACTGGAACGTGAACCGCTAACTCTCGTGGACCTGCTGTCCACCGACGAGGGTGCCGAGATCGACTTCGAGCCCGACGGGCTCGGCTTGACTGCACGCACTCCCGAACTGTGATCCGTTCCGGAGCGGATGGACGGGAGTCGCGATGAGATACGTCCTGGACACGAACGTCGTGTCGGCCCTGCGCGTACGAGGTCGCGACCCCGCAGTGGAGAGTTGGGCAGTATCGGTGCCGGTCGCGGACCAGTTCATTACCGCGACGACCGTTAGTGAGATCGAACGCGGCGTAGTCGCGAAGGAACGGAGCGACCCATCACAAGGCGAGGTACTACGTCGATGGTTCGAGGAGCGAGTGCTCCCGACCTTTGCCGGCCGGGTACTGCCGTTCGACCTGGCTGCGGCGCGAATACTCGCGAGCTACCGCGTTCCCGAACATGCACCGTTGGACGACGCACTCATCGGCGCGGTCGCTCAAGCGGCTGAGATGGCTGTCGTTACCCGGAACACCCGACATTTCGAACCACTCGGTGTCGCCTGCGTAAATCCGTGGGAGCACGTCAGTCCCGAGTAGTTCGATGCCGTTCTTTTCCTGCGTCAGATCGCGTGAGTGGTACCGGAGGGCCGATAGTGGCCGTTATCGGTCGGCCTATTGCCCGAGCGGTACCACTCACGCGAGAGATCCGTGGTGGGCCTTCCTCGCCGGAGCGTCGGGGTGCCGGAATTGTCGTAGGCGCGTCGTAGGTTGATCGCACAGACGTTGACGGACCGGCGAATCGTTTCCCGGGTCTCGGGGTGGCAGCTCATCCGGTCCGAACTGGCTGACGATACGGGGGTGTCGGGGGATGTCTGCAGCACTGGGCCCGGAATGGGACGAACACGCGATCGGGCGGGCGATCACGCCGATCCGACTGCAGTCGTACCGGTCGGCCGCACGGGGAGACCTGCACGCGGCGCTGCGGCTGTACGACTGGAATGCCGTGGCGTCGGCCGCGGTACTGATGACGGTGGCGATGGTCGAGGTGATCACCCGCAACGCGATGGACTCGCAACTGACCGCATGGGCGGCACGACGGGGCGAGCCGTCATGGTTCGACACGATTCCGCTCGACGGGAAGGCGCTCGCGGCACTGGAGCATGCATTTCGGAAGGTCGAGGCCGCGCCGTGCGGGAACGACTTCCACGGGAAGGTCGTCGCCGAACTCAGCTTCGGGTTCTGGCGGATCCTGGTGGCCCAGCGGTACCTGACATCGCTGTGGGTGCCAGCCTTGAACAAGGCGTTCCCGTACGGCTACCGCGACATCCGAGAACGCCGCCTCCGCGTGGAACAGAACCTGGCAGCGCTCGTCGCGGTCCGTAACCGCGCCGCGCACCACGAGCCGATCCACGGTCGTGACCTGTTGGCCGATCTCCGCTCTGCGGTCGAAGTCGCCACGTGGGTGGACGTGGACGCCGGCGCCTGGGTCGCGGCACGGTCCCCGTTGGAGAGCGTCGTCCGACGGCGCCCCCGGGCGGGATGAGAGAGTCTGCGGTCAGTGCGGGGCGGCGCGGGCGCGTGCTCGGGACCACACCCACAGGAGTCCCGCGACTGCGACGACGATCAACACGACGTCCACGCCGGGGCGTGCGAGTGTGTCGGCAGCGTCCTGCAACCGTTCGCGGACACTCGCCGGGACAGGTTCGCCGACGCCGACGAGCCCGTCGGTGAGCCAGTAGGCGACGCCCGCGACGATCAGGACGAGACCCGTCACGACCTGGACCGGGTTCCACTCGCGGCCCGCGACGCTGAACGACGTCCCGAAGAGCAGACGACGAGCCCGATCGCCGATCCGCCGCCAGAGGACCACCAGGATCAGCATCGGGACCACCATCCCGATCGCGTACACGCACAACAGCACGGCCGCGCCCGCGACGTCGCCGCGTGCCGCAGCCAGCGTCAGCACGGCGCCGAGGATCGGGCCGGTACAGAAACT
Organism: Gordonia zhenghanii; assembly: GCF_021738965.1. Classification (GTDB taxonomy): domain Bacteria; phylum Actinomycetota; class Actinomycetes; order Mycobacteriales; family Mycobacteriaceae; genus Gordonia; species Gordonia zhenghanii. The sequence goes on from NZ_JAKKOQ010000012.1 coordinate 54,855, forward strand.
CGCAGCGCCCGCCGCCGCGCCGAGCAGCAGACTCTTGACCAGTCCGGTCCGTGAACGCGCGAGACCGGTGAGACGCTCCGAGCCGGGCACGAGTCGGGTGAGGTCGAGTCCACGGCCGAGCAATGCGAACAGACCGAGAACGATGAGCACGACCGACGTGACCGCCACGATCGTCGAACGGTGCTCGACGACGAGACGGCCCGCTGCCCCGAGTCCGACACCGACCGGCAGCAGGAGCGCCACCAGACCGACATAGAACACCGCGCCGTGGACGAGCAGTCGAGGACCGGAACCCACCGACGACGCGAAGAAGGCGGGGAGCAGCAGGGCGCTGCACGGACTCAACAGCGTCAGAGCGCCGCCCGCCAGGGCCGCGGCCAGGCCGACGTCCATGTCAGTTGCCGGTGGCGGTCAATGCGCGATGCAACGCGTCCGTGAACACCTTCGTGGGCTGCGCGCCGAGGATCGGTTCGTTGCCGAGGACGAACGCAGGCGTCGTATAGGTGCCCGCGGTGAAACCGTCACTCGCCTTATTGCGGACTGCACTGAGGACGCGTCGAGACTCGTAATCGGTGCGGAAACGTTCGACGTCGAGGTCGAGTCGCTCGGCGAGTGCGATGAGCGCTTCGTCGTGCAGTTCGGTCTTGGGTCGCGGCGTGCCGCCGGCGAACAGCGCCCGGTGGTAGTCGAGCAAGCGTCCTTGGAGAGCTGCCGCATACGCCGCGCGCGCGGCGCGCTCGGACGCGTCGCCGTAGACGTTCATGTCGCGGAACTCGATCCGCAGCTTGCCCGACGTCGTATAGGGGAGGAGTTCGGGCAGGGTGTCCGTCGACCACTGCGCGCAGTACGGGCACTGGAAGTCGGTGAACATCACCAGCCCGACCGGTGCGTCGACCGCGCCCAAGGCCATCGGATCGTCGGGGTCGCGGTCCTCCCACTCGCTTCGGATCGACTCCGCCGACTGCGTCTTCGCCGTCGAAGAGGGCGAGTCGTCTCCCGACGGCCGCAGCAGAACGAACGCGACGGCGACCACGCCGATCACGATCACCGCAGCGGGGACGATCCGTGACGTCCACCAGGGGCGACGCTGCTCACTCATGCCTGCACCGTAGCAACGGCCCGGGATGGGATCATCGAGCCATGACGCTCACACTCGCCGCGCAGGTTGCCTTGATCGCCGCCGGAGTCATCTTCCTCTGGGCCCTGCTGCTGGGCGTGTGGAAGTTCGCACAGATCATGCGGAGCCCGACGGGGCACGCTCACGTATACGTCGACATCGCGCACCGAGCCGCGCTGATGTACTCGTTCGCCACGGCGATGCTCGCCGTGTTCGTTCAATTCAGCGCGTGGAGCACCGTCGTCAACGTGGTGGCGCTCGCCATCGTCGTCTACTTCTTCGTCACTGCAGTCGCGTCGTACTGCTTACACGGCGCTCTGCGCGACACGGACAATCAAATGCATCCGACCTCGCCGATGATGACAGCGGGCATGGTAGCGCTCATCATCGGCGAGGTCGGGGGAAGCGCCGTCATAATCGCGGGCTTCATCGTCGAGCAATCACATACGTGGAGCTGACGACAGGGGCAAACCCTTAGAGGTTGGAGCCCCTTAGAGGTTGGAGCCACAGACCGGCCATGCGCCCGGTCCCTGGGTGGCGAGAACGTTCTCGGCCACGCGGATCTGCTCTTCACGCGGTGCGTCGGCCGGGTTGCCCGAGCCGCCGTTGGCCGTCCAGGTCTCCATCGAGAACTGCAGACCGCCGTAGTAGCCGTTGCCGGTGTTGATCGACCAGTCGCCACCGCTCTCGCACTGTGCGACGGCGTCCCAGTTGTGGCCGGTGTCTGCCGACGCGATACCGGCGACGCCTGCAGTGGCTGCCAGTGGCGCGACGGTCAGTGCGCCTGCGACGGCGGTACGGATTGCGATCTTCTTCAAACTCACAGAGGTACTCCTTCATCGTTTGGCGGCACCAGTCGTTGGTGCCTCTCAACGGGCCGGAAGCGACGCTACGGATTGCGAAACCTCAGGTCACGTCCACTTTCGTGGTCGCAGTCACAGGTGCTAGCTGAAGCAAGCGTTCAGGATTCCGTCGTCTTTCCAGGTCAGGGCTGTGATCGTACTGTTATCGATCCGTGATCTGAAACAGACCAAATGTGACTCGACACACCGCGGAAAAGTGACGCCGTTCACCGCACGAACCGGTCCGTTGATCGCGTAGATCGCGCGTTGGACGTCGAACACCTCTCGTGGCGGGGGATCTGGCCGATACCGTTGAGCCATGTCCGACTACGCACACGAGTTCGCCCGAAGCACCGACGACCCGGAGAGCTTCTGGCTCGACGCAGCCAGGGGAGTCGACTGGATCGACGCGCCGACCAAGGCGCTCGACGATTCCGCGGCTCCCATCTATCGGTGGTACCCGGACGCGTCGCTCAACACGAGCGTCAACGCCCTCGACCGGCATGTGGCATCCGGGCGCGGCGAGCAGGACGCGCTGATCTGGGACTCGGCCATGACCGGGACTGTGCGCAAGTACAGCTACCGGGAACTGCTGGACGAGGTGGCTCGCTTCGCCGGAGTCCTCGCGGCACAGGGGGTCGGTAAGGGCGACCGCGTCGTGATCTACCTGCCGATGATTCCCGAGGCCGCGATCGCGATGCTCGCCTGCACGCGTATCGGCGCCGTGCACTCCGTGGTGTTCGGCGGCTTCGCGGCACCCGAGCTCGCGACGCGCATCGACGACGCCGAGCCAGTCGCGGTCATCACCGCTTCCGGTGGTCTCGAGCCGGGGCGCGTCGTCGAGTATCTGCCGCTCGTCGCATCGGCGATCGAGCAGGCGGCGGCCACGCCCCGAACGGTGATCGTGAAGGACCGCGCCGAGGTCCCCGGTTCAGCGGACGAACACACGGGCTGGCTCGACTGGGACACCGAGATCGCGGGTGCGACGCCCGCAGATCCCGTCGAAGTCGCCGCAACCGACCCGCTGTACATCCTCTACACGTCGGGAACGACCGGTAAGCCCAAGGGCGTCGTCCGCGACAACGGCGGTCACGCCGTGGCGCTGACGTGGTCGATGACGAACATCTACGGAATCGCGCCGGGCGAGACGTGGTGGACAGCGTCCGACGTCGGCTGGGTCGTCGGCCACAGCTACATCGTCTATGGCCCGCTGCTGGTCGGAGCCACCACCGTGATGTACGAGGGCAAGCCGGTCGGTACGCCGGATGCAGGCGCCTTCTGGCGGGTGATCGCCGACCACGGCGTGGTCGCGTTGTTCACCGCGCCGACCGCGATCCGCGCCGTCCGCAAGGCCGACCCCGACGCAGCCGAACTCACGAAGTACGACGTCTCGTCGCTACGCACCCTGTTCGCCGCGGGCGAGCGCCTTGATCCGGACACCTTCGCCTGGGCGTCCAAGACCCTCGGCGTCCCCGTCGTCGACCATTGGTGGCAGACCGAGACCGGTTGGGCGATCGCGGCGAATCTCCGTGGCCTGGAACCGATGCCGATCAAGGCGGGGTCACCGACGGTCCCGGTGCCCGGCTATCGGGTCGAGATCTTGGACGCATCGGGTGCACCGGTCGCGGCGGGCAGCGAAGGCAACATCGTCGTGAAGCTGCCGATGCCGCCGGGCACGCTCGCCGGCCTGTGGCGCGACGAGCCGCGGTTCCGGGCGTCCTATCTCAACACCTTCGGCGGCTACTACCTGACCGGCGACTCCGGCTACATCGACTCCGACGGATACGTGTTCGTGCTCGGACGGTCGGACGACGTCATCAACGTCGCGGGTCACCGGCTGTCGACGGGCTCCATCGAAGCAGTGGTGGCCGCACATCCGGCGGTCGCCGAATGCGCGGTGGTCGGCATCCACGACGACCTGAAGGGGCAGCGGCCCAGCGGCTACGTGGTCCTCAAGTCGGGCGTCGACATCGACGACGACACCCTGCGGAGCGAGTTGGTCAAACGAGTGCGCGACGAGATCGGAGCCGTCGCGACCTTCCGCGACGTGACCGTCGTCGCCGGACTGCCGAAGACGCGATCGGGCAAGATCCTGCGCAAGACGATGCGGCAGATCGTCGACGGTGAGAAGTACACGGTCCCGTCGACCATCGAGGATCCGGCAGTGCTCGAAGCCTTGGTCGAGCAACTCGGGCACTAGCACTCACGAATTGCAGGTCGACTAGCACTCACGAAATGCAGTTCGACTGCGGCTCTGCGCCCTTCTCGCGCCCCGTCGTCCACGACAGGAGGTCGGCGACGGCGGGGGAGTCCGGAGCCACGATGCTCAAGTGGTCGAGCCCCGGATACATCGAGAACTCCACCGTGCTCCCGGACGCGCACTGCGCTGCCGCGAACCGCTGTTGGCCCTGCGGATTGATCAGCGGGTCATCGGAGCCCTGCGCGATGAAGACCGGCATCGACAGCTTCTCCGACGGCGTGTTCTGTGCGAGCCGTGCGCCGAGCGGCCCCTGCGCGGGCGACTGCGAATACGGATCGTCGCCCAGCAGCAGGGCTTCGATGACGGAGACGGTCGCGGCGGGCTCGTGCAGACAGCGCGCGGCCATCGCTCGCATCGGGAGCCTGGCCTGGACGTCGAGGTAATCGGCGCGGTGCACCTCGGAGTAGCCGCGCGCGTAGGCGTCGACGACGTACGCCGCCAGCAGTGGCCCGCCCGTCATCGTGGTGAGGTCGGTGGCCAGGCCAACCAGGTCGGCGGCGGGGGCCAGAGCGGCCACGCCGAGCACGTTCACATCGGGTGCGTACGACGGCGCGAGGATCCCGGTCCACAAGGCGGCGTGACCGCCCTGCGAGTGTCCCCAGACGACGGTCTCGTCGGCCAAGTGCAGTCCGCGCATCGTGCGGGCGGCCCGGACGGAGTCGAGGACCGACCGGGCTTCGCCCTGGCCGATCACGTACGGGGACGGGCCAGGCGTTCCGAGGCCGATGTAGTCGGTCGCCACGAGGACGCTGCCGCTGTCGATCACCTGCGGCAGTGCAGGCGTCGCACCTGCCTGGAACGGTTCGTCGAGCAACGACGGCGCACAGCCGCGCGCGACGCCCGTCGTCCCGTGCGCCCACGCGATCACCGGGCGCGGCCCGGTGGGCGGATCCTCCGGTGCGACGACGAGTGCGCTCGCCGTCGCGGCGCGCCCTTCGTCGCGGGTGGTCGTGTACAGGATCCGCCACGCCTGTGCGCCGGGAGGGAGGTCGCGGGTGAACGGCTCCGAGCGGATCAGCGTGCCCGGCGGTGTGCCGGGATCGACTGCAGCCGAGTAGAAGTCGTCCGGAGTGGGAGCGGCTTGGTGGGCGCGGACGCTCACTGCAGCGAGCGGGACCGCGACCGCGACGGCGACGACTGCGGCCGCGAGGCGCGCTGCGCTGTGCACGCGGCGTCGATGGCGACGGTCGCCTCGCACCGCGCGATACAGGCGGGTGAGTCCGAACCAGACGAGCGCGATGCCAGCGGCGAACGTGGCGGCGAAGACGGTCACTCCCGGCCAGGCGAGGGCCGCGACCGCCGTCGCGATCGCCGCCACGCCCAACAGTGCGTCGCTGATCCGGGACCACCGGTCGGTCCCGCGGACGGCGTCGACCAACCGGGACACACCCCACCCGATCAGGCCGACGCCCGCGACGACGGCGACCGCCACGATCGACAGACCCTGCCACCCGAGGAGGATCGCGCCGGTGACGATCAGTGCCGCGGCACCCAACCGTGGTAAAACTCGGTTGCCTGCCGACGCACATGTCGCCTCCGCGACGCCCGCGACGATGAGACCGATGGCGATCACCAGTGCGAGCACGGGCACCGACGGGAACGGGCGCACCGCGCACACGGCGCCGACGGCGACTGCACAGAGTCCGAGGGCGGCGTCGCGCACTCTGGGAGGGATCATGGATCAACGGTAGTCACGTGCTGGGGCAACTATCGGAAGTTCGCCAGTTTCGCACGCTGTGCGCCCTGTGAGTCAGACGTCCATCTCCAACAACGCTTTTCGCACCACCTTGCCGGTCGGGTTGCGGGGGAGGTCCGGCACGAGGACGACGTCACGGGGCACCTTGTGGCGCGCCAGCTGAGACTTCACATGGGCGCGGACACCGTCCTCGTCGAGGCTCGCCCCCTCATGGAGGACGAGGACAGCCCGCAGCCGCTGACCGTATTCGGGGTCGGGGACGCCGAGGACGGCGACGTCCGCGACGTCGCCGTGTGCGGCGAGCAGGTGCTCGACCTCCTGCGGGTAGACGTTCTCGCCGCCGGACACGATCATGTCGTCGGCGCGGCCGTCGATGAACAGCAGCCCCTCGTCGTCGAAGTGACCGACGTCGCCGGTCGACATGTAGCCGTCGCGCATCGACTTGGTTGTGCCGTCGGTGTACCCCTTGAAGGCCGCGGCGCAGCGCACGAACACCTCGCCGCGGCGGCCGGGCTCGGTGACCGCCTCACCGTCGTCGACGAGGCGGATCCGCGCGGTGACGGGAGCTCGCCCGGCGGTGCCCGGTGCGCGGCGCAGTTCGGCAGGCGTCGCGACGGATGCCACCGAGACCTCGGTGGAGCCGTACAGGTTGTAGAGGACCTCGCCGAACGCGTCCTGTACGCGATCGGACAGTTCCGGAGTCAGCGACGAGCCCGCGACGATGATCCCCGTCAGCGACGACAGGTCGTATCGGCCGATCACGTCGTCGCCGAGATCGAGCATCCGACTCAACATCGTCGGCACGGCGACGAGCAGTTCGGCTCGATTCTCGGCGATCGCCGCCAGGGTCTTCTCGGCGTCGAACCGGCGCATCGTGACGACGTTGTTCCCGAGTGCCGCGCTCACCAGCCACAGTGCGAAGCCGGTGCCGTGGAACATCGGAGTCGCGATCACCGCGCTCGACGCTCGGGGGATCGGCAGGCGGTCCAGAATCATGGCACTGCCCAACGGCGACACCTTCGCGCGGGGCGCACCTTTCGGCAGGCCGGTGGTGCCGCTGGTCAAGACGGTGATCCGGGCGGGCGACGTGGGGTCGGGAACAGGACCGGCTTGCGCCGACTCCGCAATGAGGTCGTCGAGCATGCGGGCGCCGGCCGGGGCGGTCTCGCCGTCGTCGAGCCACGTGATGATCCGGGGCAGGTCGTCGTCGAGGCCGGCGAGCAGTCCGTCGAACTCGCTGTCGTAGAGGAGAGCGCTCACGTCTTCACGGCGCGCGACGTCGACGAGTTGGGCTCCGCCGAAACCGGTGTTCAACATGACGAGGTCAAGGCCTGCCTTGCCCGCGGCGACCACGGTCGTCACCAGCCCCCGATGATCGCGGGCCAGCATGCCCACGGACGCTCCCGATTCGATCCCCATCGCGCGCAATCCCGCGGCGACGGCGTTCGACCGTTGATCCAGTTCGCGGTAGCTGAGGGAGCCGCGCTCGTCGGTCATCGCCATCGCGTCGGGGTGCTCGGTCACCGCTTTGCGCACGAGGGCGGCTGCGGGGCCGTTGAGGCGATTGACCCGCAGCGTGGTGGCGATGTCCTGCGGTCGTGTCAGGTCGACCATGCCGGAACCGGCGAGCACGCGAACCGCGCGCACCGCCTCGACGGCGTCGGTGACCAGCGTGCTGTCGACGACCTCTCGTACCAAGGCCCCGATCCGGAGGTGACCACCGATTCCCATCTGCACTCCTCGACTCGTGTCGGCCACACCAGACATGGACCGTAAGTTCCATTATGGAACACATCGCAGAATGTGTTCCTACCGGGCGGGGGCGGAAAGCAGAAGACCCCTACCCGAATCGGGCAGGGGTCTCCGGTGAGCGCGTGACCGTCAGGTCAGTGCGCAGATCACTTCAGTTCGGCGCTGCTCTTGCCGAGCACGCGGCGGGCGATGATCAGCTGCTGGATCTGCTGGGTGCCTTCGAAGATGTCGAGGATCTTCGAATCGCGGGCCCACTTCTCCAGGAGCGTGCGCTCGGAGTAGCCGTACGTCGACGCGAGTTCGACGGCCTTGTTCGTCACGTCGGTGCCGGTGCGGCCCGCCTTGGCCTTCGACATCGACGCCTGGAGCGAGTTCGGCTCCTTGTTGTCGGCCATCCAGGCCGCACGCAGCGTCAACAGGTACGACGCCTCCCAGTCCGCCTCCAGGCGGATGAACTCGGCGGCAGCCGCCGACTGATCGGCGGCCGGACGGTCGTAGTCGATCTCGACGCCCGCGTCCTCCAACAGCTTGCGCAGTTCTTCGAGCGCGGCCCGGCTGACGCCGACGGCCATCGCCGCCACCATCGGACGGGTGTTGTCGAAGGTCTGCATGACCCCGCCGAACCCCTTCTTGACGTCCACCTCCGGTGAACCGAGAAGGTATTCCTTCGGGATGCGGCAGTCCTCGAAACGGATCACCGCGGTGTCGGACGCGCGGATGCCCAGCTTGTGTTCCAGGCGGACGATCGTCACGCCGGGGTGTTCCCGGGGCACCACGAAGCTCTTGATCGCGGCGCGGCCGAGGCTGCGGTCGACCGACGCCCAGACCACGATGTGCGATGCGCGCGACCCCGCGGTGACGAAGATCTTCTCGCCGTTGAGGACGTACTCGTCGCCATCGGCGATCGCGGTCGTGGTGACGGCCGCCGAGTCGGAGCCGAAGCTCGGCTCGGTGATCGCCATCGACGCCCACACCTCGTCGCCGCCGCCGAGCATCTCCAACTGCTCGTCGGTGGCGACCGCGGCGATCGCTGCGTTGCCCAGCCCCTGGTAGGGGATCGACAGCATCAGCGCGACGTCGCCGTACGACGCCCACATCGAGTTGAGGACCGACTGCATGTTGCCGCCGTTGGCGACATAGCCCTCGGGGCGCTCCTTGTTGGCGTCGCCGCGTCCGCCTGCGGCGCCCGCGCCCGCCTGGCCGGTCGCAGCGAGTCCGCTGTACAGGCTGGCGAGGGTGTCGAGTTCCACCGGGTAGGTGTGCTCGGCGAGGTCGTACTTGCGACTGATCGGACGGAAGATCTGCAGGGCGGCCTGACGCGCCTGGTCGATCGTGTTGTCCAGCTTCTTCGGCAGTTCCAGATTGATAGCCATGTCTGCTCCTTGATCGTCTGCCCTCTTAGAGGACGACGATGCCTTCGCCGATGCCTGCACCGCGCAGATCGCGGTACCAGCGCTCAACCGGGTGCTCCTTGGTGAAGCCGTGGCCGCCGAGGAGCTGCACACCGTCCAGGCCGATCTGCAGGCCCTTGTCGATCGTGAGCTTGCGCGAGAGTGCCGCTTCGCGGGCGAACGGCAGTCCCTGCTCGGCGCGCGATGCTCCGCGCAGCGTCACCAGTCGCAGTCCGTCGATCTCGGTCGCGATGTTCGCGACCATGAAGGCGACGGCCTGACGGTTGGAGATCGGCTCGCCGAACGCTTCGCGCTCGTTGACGTAGGGGACCACGTAGTCGAGCATCGCGGTCGCGGTGCCGACGGCGAGTGCCGACCAGCCCAGACGCGACAGGCGGACCACGTCGCGGTAGGCGCTCTCGGCGGCGTCGCCCTCGACCTCGCCGAGCAGCGCGGCGGTCGGAACGCTCACGCCTTCCAGGATCAGTCGACCCATGCCTGCGGCGCGCAGACCCATGCCCGGGTCGGCCTCGACGGACAGGCCCTTGGTGTCGGACTCGACGATGAACAGAGCCGGACGGCCGTCGAGCTGTGCGCCGACGATGAACAGCTCGGCGCTGCCCGCCGCGGGGACGAAGCTCTTGACGCCGTCGAGGCGGTAGCCGCTCGCCACGCGGGTGGCCTTGGTCTTCAGGTCGAACGCGTCGAACAGCGGCCGCGGCTCGGCGATGACGACTGCCGAGGTCGGGACGTTCTCGCCCGCGTAGTCGGGCAGGTAGGTGCGCTGCTGGCTGTCGCTGCCGAAGTTGGTGATGGTGGTGGCCACACCGCTCGGCGCGAGCAGCGGAACGGCCAGGCCCATGTCGCCGTAGGCCATCGCCTCGGCGACGAGCGCGTTGGTGACGACGCCGCGTTCGGTCGCCGCCCCGTCGAGCTCCTCGGGCACGTTGATCATCGTGATGCCGAGCTCGGCCGACCGCTTGAGGATGTCCTCGGGTGCGGTCGCCGCGGCGTCGGCGTCGTAGGCGGCCGGGCGGAGGATCTCGGTGGAGAACTCCTTGACCGTCTCGGCGATCATCGCCTGCTCTTCGTCCGGGTTCAGATCGAAGTAGCCCTTGGAGGAGGTCGCCGGACGCTTCGGCTTACCCGTGCCGGACACCTGGGTGAACGCGCGGTTGGCGGCGCCGAGAGTCTGGAAGCCGGTCTTGGTGGCCTCGTAGGCCACCCGGTTGATGGGCTCGCGCAAGCCGTACTTCTCGGCGATGTCGGAGCCGGTGATCGCAGTCAGTACGCGCATCGCAGTGCCGATAGCGCTGCGCTTGTGCGGTGCGGCGCCGACCGACGACTCGTCGCGGGGTGCTGTGTTCGTTGTCATTTCCTCACCAGGTGTCTCGAGCGGACCTCAACGGGGGAGCGAAGTCCTTACTCCGTAGTAAGAAGTGACCTTACTCGTGAGTAAGGAGCTTGTCACCCCCGAGGAGAAACTTGGCGCGCCCGACGGGAAAGTAGTGTCCTTGAAGTATGCGGATCACACACCTTCTCCATTCCTGCATTCTCGTCGAGTACTCGGGCACCAGTGTGCTCTTCGATCCGGGGACGTTCTCGTCCGGCTTCGAACAATTGACCGGACTGGACGCGATCCTGGTGACGCACCAACACCCGGACCACGCCGACCCCGCACGACTTCCCGCGCTGATCGAGGCGAATCCGGACGCGGTGCGATACGCCGATCCGCAGACCGCCGCGCAACTGAACGAGCGTGGTGACGCGGGCTCGTGGTCGGTGATCGGTCCCGGGCAGCGGCTGAGCGTCGGTGCGTTCACAGTCCGTGGCACGGGTGGACGGCACGCCGTCATCCATCCGGAACTGCCCGTCGTGGACAACATCTCGTACATCCTCGACACCGACGAGCAGGTCGGCGCGTTCTGCCATCCGGGCGACGCCCTCTACATCCCGTTCGAGAAGATCGACGTCCTCGCCCTTCCCGCGGCGGCGCCCTGGCTCAAGCTCAGCGAGCCGATCGACTACCTTCGCGCGGTGAATCCCCGCGTCGCGTTCCCGATTCACCAGGGCGTGCAGTCGGATGCGGGCGTCAACGTCCACAACAGTCGGATCACCGAGATGGCGCCCGAGGGCACCGAGTTCCGAGTCCTGGAGTCTGGCGTCCCGACGTCGCTGTAGGTCCACGGCGTCGCCGCAGCATCACTTCTCTCGTCACAACATCAATGCGTCTTAGCAGCCTGGGCCCAGGCTGCTAAGACGCAATGAGCGTGCGACGACGTAGTTGATGTTGCGGCAATCGATTCAGGAGACGTGGCCGAGAGCGGCGAGCACATCGTCGTGCAGAAGTCCGTTGGACGCGACGGCGCTGCCACCCGCGGGTCCGGCCGAGCCGTCCAGCGCGGTGAACGTGCCCCCCGCTTCGCGGACCAGGACGTCGAGCGGAGCGAGGTCCCACAGTGACACCTCGGGTTCGGCGGCCACGTCCACCGCGCCCTCGGCGACAAGGCAGTAGTTGTAGAAGTCGCCGTAACCGCGGACCCGCCACACCTGATCGGTCAGGGTGATGAACTCGTCGCGGATTCCGCGATCGGCCCACCCGGACAGGCTCGAGAAGGCGAGCGACGAGGAACCGAGTTCGTCGACGCCCGACACCTGGATACGGTGCGGCTCGGCGCCGTCGTACGACGCGAAGGACCCGTCGCCCGCGGACGCCCACCACCGGCGGTTCAACGCGGGCGCGCTGACCACGCCGACCACGGGGACACCGTCGACCAGCAATGCGATCAGCGTCGACCACACGGGAACGCCGCGCACGAAGTTCTTGGTGCCGTCGATCGGGTCGAGAACCCACTGGCGACCCTGCATGAGCTGGTCGCCGCCGAACTCCTCGCCGAGCACCGCGTCGTCCGGCCGGTCGGCGGCGAGCCGGTCACGCACCAGACGCTCGCACGCGAGGTCGGCGTCGGAGACCGGAGTCAGATCCGGCTTCGAGTCGACCTGCAGATCGAGTGCGCCGAACCTGGCCGTCGTGAGCGCGTCGGCGGCGTCCGCCAACTCGAGGGCGAGAGCGAGATCGGCCGCGTACAGGGAACCTGCGTTCACGGAACTGTCGGGGAGTGCTGCCACGGCTGACGACGCTACCAGCAGCGTCGTCGCCGTCCGGGCGTCCCGGCGCGCGGCCCGCAGGTAGCATGACGGCCATGTCCAGCTGGATCCCGACTCTGTTCATCGCGCTGATCATCGTCACCGCGATCTCGCTGTTCATGTCGCGACGCGGTCGGGGATTCGCCGCGGCGACGGCGAGCCGCGGATACGTGGAAGGGACGATGACGGTCACGAGTGCAGCGCTCGGCCACCCCGACCGGGACGGCGCGCGACACTGCACCATCACCGGGACCATCGCAGGCCCGGACTCGTCGCCCGCCGAGGTCTACGGACGACTCGTCATTCCCGCGGGATCCGTCGAGCCGTATCCCGGTCTGGACCAGCCGGTGGTCTACAAGCCGGGCAAGGAGGATTCCACCTGGCGTTTCGGCACCCTCGGAGACTCGGTAGGCTGATTCGGTGCATCCTGAAGCCTCTGCCGACCTCGAATCGCTCGACGCCACTCTCACCACCGTCGAAAAGGTGATGGACCTGGACGAGCTTCGCCGCCGCATCGACGAATTGGAGATGCAGGCCTCCGATCCCGATCTGTGGAACGACCAGGACCACGCCCAGAAGGTGACGAGCGAGCTGTCGCACACCCAGTCCGAGCTGCGGCGGGCCACCGAACTGCGCTCGCGTCTGGACGACCTGCCGGTGCTCTACGAGCTCGCCGAGTCCGAAGAGGGCGACGCCGGGACCGAGGCCGTCGCCGACGCCGACTCCGAACGCGTCGAACTCCGTCGCGACATCGAGGCGATGGAAGTCAAGACGATGCTCGCGGGCGAGTACGACTCCCGTGAAGCGGTCGTCAACATCCGTGCCGGTGCGGGCGGCGTCGACGCCGCGGACTGGGCCCAGATGCTGATGCGCATGTACATCCGCTGGGCCGAGAAGAACGATCACTCGGTGGAGGTCTACGACACGTCGTACGCCGAAGAGGCCGGTCTCAAGTCGGCGACGTTCGCCGTCAAGGCGCCCTATATGTACGGCACCCTGTCGGTGGAGCAGGGGACCCACCGGTTGGTGCGCATCAGCCCGTTCGACAACCAGGGCCGACGCCAGACGTCGTTCGCCGAAGTCGAGATCCTGCCCGTCGTGGAGACCACCGACCACATCGACATCGACGAGAACGATCTGCGCGTCGACGTCTACCGGTCGTCCGGTCCCGGCGGCCAGTCCGTCAACACGACCGACTCCGCGGTCCGGTTGACGCACGTGCCGACCGGGATCGTCGTCACGTGTCAGAACGAGAAGAGTCAGCTGCAGAACAAGGCGGCGGCGATGCGCGTTCTGCAGGCCAAGCTCCTCGAACGCAAACGCCAGGAGGAACGTGCCCAGATGGACGCGCTGAAGAGCGACACCGGAGCGAGCTGGGGAAACCAGATGCGCTCGTACGTGCTGCATCCCTACCAGATGGTCAAGGATCTGCGGACCAACGTCGAGAGCAACAATCCCAGCAATGTGCTGGACGGCGACATCGACCAGTTCATCGAAGCCGGCATCCGCTGGCGTATGGACGAGGACTCCTAGGAGATCTCATGACGCGGACCGGGAACAGGTCGATATGACATACCTCGTCGACGAGTTGGGCCTGCCGTCCTGGCTGAGGTCCATCGAACGGTGGTTGGCCGTGGACTTCGTCCAGATCCTGGTGTGGATCGTCGGCGCGGTCCTCGTCGCCCGTTTCATCAGGTGGGGCGCCAATCGATACGCCCAGCACGCGATGGCGCAGTTCGAACGCAGCGACGACATCGTCCAGTCTGAGGATCTCAAGCATCGGCGCGCGCTCGTCGACGTGGTGGCGTGGACGTTGATCGCCATCGTCGGAATCATCGTCGGGCTCAAGATGATGGCGCTGTGGGTGCCGACGTCCAGCCTCGTCGGCCTCAGCGCAGTGCTCGGCGCCGCACTCGGTTTCGGCGCGCAACGGGTCGTGCAGGACGTGCTCGCCGGTTTCTTCATCATCGCCGAGCACCAGTACGGTTACGGCGATGTGGTGAACCTGGCGGTGACCGGCGGTCTGGAGGCCGAAGGCACCGTCGAAGACGTGACGTTGCGCGTCACCCGGCTCCGCAACTCCGACGGCGAGCTGATCACCGTGCCCAACGGGCAGATGATCAAGGCGACCAACCTGTCGAAGGACTGGGCGCGCGCAGTGGTCGACGTCCCGGTCCCAATGGAGGCCGACATCAACGTCGTCAACGCGACGCTGCGCGAGGTCGGGCAGTCGTTCTACGACGATCCGCGCTGGCATCGGCTCTTGCTCGACGCTCCGCAGCCGCTCGGTGTCACGAAGCTCGAACTCGACTCGGCGACGGTGCGCATGATGGCCAGGACACTGCCCGGTCAGCAGTTCGACATCGGGCGGGCATTGCGGTCGGCCATCGTCGCCGGACTCGCCCGACACGGCGTGTCGGTGGCGCGGACGATCCAGAACCAGACGGTCACCGAGACCGTCGCCGACACCGCGCCGGACGGAGACGTCGAATGACCGACCCGAACCCGAGTCGTTTCGAACGGTTGAAGCACATCTATCACACCCGTGTGCGCACGACGACGGTCGTGCTGGTCGTGGTGTGGTTCGTCCTGTTGGGCACCTACAACTTCACGTCCCATCACTATCCGCCGAAGGAGTCGGCGCGCCCCACGACGACCACCGAACAGCCGGCGACGACTCCGCAGCCAGTTCCGGAGACGACCGAATCGACGACGGAGGCACCGAGTACGAGCGTCGAGACGGCGACGGAACCGCCCGAGACCGGCGATCAGGAACCGCAGCAAGGCGGTCCGCAGACATCGGACCAGGTCCAGCCGCGCCGAACTGCGCCGCTTGAGACGCAACTGACGACCGAGCCCGGGGATGCGTCCTCGGATCCGGACACGTCGGGCGGCGGAGGCCGGTAAGGCGCGTCGATCAGTACACTTGGTCACCGTGATCAAGCTGTCGAACGTGACGATGCAATATGCGAAGTCGAGCAGGCCCGCTTTGTCGGACCTGTCGTTTGAGATCGACAAGGGTGAGTTCGCGTTCCTGATCGGACCGTCGGGTTCGGGCAAGTCGACGTTCTTCCGGTTGTTGCTCAAAGAAGACAAGCCGACGTCCGGCGAGATCCAGGTCGGCGACTTCCACGTGAACACGCTCCGCAACCGCGACGTCCCGAAGCTGCGTCAGTCGATCGGCTGCGTGTTCCAGGACTTCCGTCTGCTGCAGCAGAAGACGGTCGCCGACAATGTGGCGTTCGCGCTCGAGGTGATCGGCAAGCCTGCGTCGACGATCCGCGAAGCGGTGCCCGAGACGCTGGAGTACGTCGGGTTGGCGGGCAAGGCCGACCGGATGCCTCAAGAACTGTCAGGCGGTGAGATGCAGCGGGTGGCCATCGCCCGCGCCATCATCAACCGTCCGAGCCTGCTGTTGGCCGACGAGCCGACGGGCAACCTCGACCCGGAGACGAGTGACGGCATCGTCGAAGTCCTCGACCGGGTCAACCGCCGCGGCACCACCGTCGTGATGGCGACGCACGACCGTCACATCGTGGACGCGATGCGGCGTCGGGTCCTCGAATTCGACAACGGCGAGCTCGTCCGCAACGACGAGTACGGCGTGTACGGCATCGGCTGACCCGCGACTTCGCAGACTACGAAAGGCGAGCACACATGCGCGCGAATTTCATCATCGGCGAAGTCCTCAACGGATTCCGCCGCAACTTGACCATGACGGTCGCCATGATCCTGACGACCGCGATCACGCTGGGCATGCTCGGCGGCGGCATGTTGGTGATTCAGATGGCCGACAAGAGCCAGAAGATCTTCCTCGACCGCGTCGAGATGCAGTTCTTCATCAACGACGAGGTGACCGAGCGGGATCCGAACTGCTTGGAGGCTCCGTGCACCACATTGCGGAACGACCTCGAAGCCGAGCAGGGCGTCGGATCGGTGACGTTCATCAGTCAGGATCAGGCGTTCCGGACGGCGAAGGCGTCATGGGAGAAGGACTCGCCGGAGCTCGCCGACTTCATCCGCAAAGAGGCGTACCAGGGCGCGTTGCGTGTCCGGATGGACGATCCGGATCGGTTCGGAGCCGTCCTCGACAAGTTCTCGAAAGCCCAGGGCGTCGACGGCGTCCTCGACCAGCGCGAACTGGTGAAACGGATCTTCAGCGTGCTCGACGGCGCGCGCAACGCAGCGTTCGCCGTCGCCGCGGTGCTGGCCGTCGCGGCCATCCTGCTGATCGTCAACACCGTGCAGATCGCGGCCTATACGAGACGGACGGAGGTGTCGATCATGCGACTGGTCGGCGCCACCCGCTGGTACACGCAGCTGCCGTTCTTGCTCGAGGCGGTGATCGCCGCTGTGGTCGGCGCGGTGCTCGCCATCGGCGGCCTGTTCCTCGGCAAGATATTCTTCTTCGACAAAGCGCTCGAAGACCTCTACGGTGTGAACATCTTGGCGCGCATCACGGCCGCCGACGTGTGGTACGTCTCGCCGTGGCTGCTGGTGGCGGGCATCGTGCTCGCAGGCGTCACCGCGTACGGGACGTTGCGCGTCTACGTCCGCGAATGACGCGAGCCGTGATCGCGTCGTAGCAGGACTCCGAGTCGCAGAGCACTCGGATTCACCGAACAATCGAGGAGCGTCAACGTGCCCAAAGAGAAGGGCAAGTCGGTGATCGCCACCAACCGCAAAGCCCGGCACAACTACACCATCCTCGAGACGTTCGAGGCCGGCATGGTCCTGCAGGGGACCGAGGTCAAAGCGCTCCGTGAAGGAAAGGCGTCGCTCGTCGACGCGTTCGCGACTATCGACGACGGCGAAGCGTGGCTCAACGCCGTGCACATCGCCGAGTACGGGAGCGGGACGTGGACCAATCACGCGCCGCGCCGCAAACGCAAACTGTTGATGCACCGTCGCGAGATCGACGTCTTGATCGGCAAGATCCGGGACGGCAACCTGACGCTCGTCCCGTTGCAGATGTACTTCTCCGACGGATACGCGAAGGTCGAACTGGCGTTGGCGCGCGGCAAGCAGGCGCACGACAAGCGTCGTGACATCGCCGAGCGGACCGCCAAGCGCGAGGTCGAACGCATCGTCGGCCGCCGCGTGAAAGGCATGTGAGGCCGCTGTGACCGTGCGTGCGCGATGGGTCGGGGTGCTCGCTCTCGTGATCACGTGCGGGCTCTCGGCGTGCGCCGCGGATCAGAAGTCCGCCGAAGAACCGGCTGCGGTTCTCGGTTGGGTGGTCGGGGACGGTTGCGGGACACCTGTGGATCGGGTCAAGGCAGAGGCCGACGGCCTCGTCGCCCGCGGGGTCGCCGACGCCGGATATCGATCGCTCTACGTCGCGTGTGACGCCGCGACGAAGCCCGCGGCCCTGGACGATCCGGCACTGCACGGCTACCTCGACGAGCGTGGGCTGAACCTCTCGGTGGTCCCGCCCAACGACGAGGCCGTCGACGAAGCGATGCGTGCCGACACTCCGCTTCCCGCCCTGCGCACGGCCATCACCCGACATGTGATGGCGGCACAGCCGCTCGTGTTCAGCGGCGAGGTCGCACTGCTCGACGACGCGCACGTCGCGACCGTCGCCAACCGGGACGTGCTGGCGATCGGTCGAGACGGCAGGCGGACCGCGGGCGCGCCGATCCAGGGTGACGACGAACGGTATTCGCGCGCCATCGGATCGCAAGGACTGGTGGTGTCGTTGACCAACGGGTCATCCTCGGCGCGAGACCTCTCGTTCGATCTCACCGAGGTGAATCTGGCAGGCGATGACATCGTCGCAGCCACCGACGTCTGGACGGGCCGCCGGGTGCATGCGTCCGGCGGGACAGTCAGTGTGCCGGTCGCGTCGACCGACAGCGCCCTCTTGCGCATCGGCTGACCAGGGAAGACGCGTGCGCCGCGTTTATCGGGATGAAAAGTGTCGGTCCAGTTGGTTATGATGGGGTGTCCGCTGGAAACAGTGGGCACCACCTCGGGGCCGATCGGTTTCGACTACGTGCATTGAGGTGGGGGAAGCGTGTCGGTGCAGGCTGGAGACCACCGTAAGCGTCGCAGCAAACAATTAAGCGCCGATTCCAATCAGCGCGACTACGCACTCGCTGCCTGATCAGCGAGGCTAGTCTGTCGGCCCGGTTCTAAGTTCCCGGAACCGGATGCCGGCATCAGCAAGGGGACTCACTGTCGTCGTCGGTCGCGGGCGTCGGCAGGACATCAAACAGCGACTGGGATCGTCATCCCGGCTTGTTCGTGAGACCGGGAGATCCAAGTAGAGACACAGCGGACTGCACACGGAGAAGCCCCACCGACGTGACGGAGGACCCGGGTTCAATTCCCGGCGGCTCCACCCGAGGCGCCCCACCTGCCAAGCAGGTGGGGCGCTTTTTCTGGCCGAGCGGAGTCGAGACCCTGCCGCTGACCATCCGTTTGTCGAGCGGAGTCGAGACCTTGCCGCAGGTTGAAGCGAGGCTGGCCGACTCGACCAGCGGTGGAAGATGGCTCGACCAGCGGTGGGGGTCTCGACTTTGCTCGACCGGCGAAGGTGTCACTCGGTCTGGCGCTTCGCGAAGACGCGGAGGGTGTCCAGGTAGTGGGGCACGTAGATGGTCTTCGGGGCGAGGATCGATCGGCCGAGGGTGCGGATGTCGCCTCCGCGGTACTCGATGTCGTTGCGTGTCAGGCGGTGCGTCCCGTCGGGGAAGTCTTTGACCGTCAGGAGATCAGGCTGCACCTGCCGGCGGTACACCCGTTCGGTCTCGGCGACGTCGACGCCTCGGTCGCGGCCGCCGAGGAGAAGAAGGGTCGGGACCGGGATGGTCTTGAGTGCCGCGGTCGAATCGGAGTTCGCATTACGTTTGACGAAGGCCCACCGCGCTGCCGGCATCGGGTCCTCGTCGACGTGCGAGTCGAGGTACGCCCGGTAGTCGGCGTTGCGGCGGATGAGAGCGGTCCGCCTGGCGCGACGATCGACGGCTGCAGCGACGTCCTCGGGCGAGTCGCCGTCGGCGACTGCCTCGGCTCGCGCCGCGTACTGCTCGCGCCGCAGCCAGTCGATCGCCGGGTCGACGGCGATCATGAAGCGGAGGTCGGGGCGGGCCTGCGCCACTTCGGGAAGCACCCAGCCCGCCTGTCCGATGCCCCACGCGCCGACCTGGGTGGTGTCGATGTCATCACGAGTGTGCGCCCATGCGATCACCGAGTCGACCTCGGTCGCACGGTCGTGCATCGTCTGGTCGAGCCAGTCGCCTGGAGCGTCCGCGACGCCGGGCTTGTCCCACGAGAGGGAGGCGAACCCCGCCTGTGCGAAGGCGTCCCACAGCGGCCGGTAATGACCGTCGTCGTCGGCGTCGGCGGGACCGTCGTCGTGGACGAAGACGACCAGCCCGTGCGGGCCGTCGTCGGACGGAATCGCCAGGACACCGTGCAGTTCGCCGCGGGGTCCGGGAATCGTGACGCGCTCTTCGTGGAACGCATAGTCCTTGGCGATGAGAATCCATACGGCGACGCCGAGAACGAGTGCGACGACGGTGCCGAGCGCCACCAGCGTCAGTCTTCTCCTGCGGCTCACACCGCGAGTTTAGACGGGACGCGTCGAGGGGGCGCTCCGCCTCGCCGCGACGTGGACGACGATCCCGAGTAGAACGACGGCGGCCCGCACACCGAGATGGTGTGCGGGCCGTCGTACGTCCGGCAAGCCTCTACCGGGTGATCTGAGGACTCAGGGGAGACCGGAGAACATCACCCGGAGTGCGCCGAGAATCGCATCGTTGTTCTGCAGAACATCCCACACTGCTTGATCGAACATGTCGTGCTCCTGTCACTGGAGAGAATCGGTGAATGTACTTACGGTACCGTCGGTCACTTGAACTCGCGAGTGTTCAGGCCTCGGGATCGCCGATGATCGTGTAATCGCCCTCCGCGTAATGCTTGCGAACCCGCTTCTTGTCGAACTTGCCGACCGACGTCTTGGGCACCTCGGTGACGAACGACCAGCGCTCGGGGATCTGCCAGCGCGGAACCAAGTCCTCCAGGTACTTCTTGTGCGCGTCGATGTCGGTGTCCTCGTCGGTGCGGACCACGGCGAGCACGAACGGGCGCTCGTCCCACTTCTTGTCGGGAACGCCGACCACGGTCGCCTCGACGATCGCCGGGTTGGACGCGATGATGTTCTCGAGCTCCACCGACGAGATCCATTCGCCGCCGGTCTTGATCATGTCCTTGGCGCGGTCGACGATCGTCATGAATCCGTCGGGGGTGATGGTCGCGACGTCGCCGGTGCGCAGCCATCCGTCGTCGAACTTCGACTCGTCGACGACGTTGCCTTCGGGCTGGTAGTACGACGCAGTGATCCAGGGGCCTGCGACTTCGAGTTCGCCGACCGACTCGCCGTCCCACGGCTGTGCCTGGCCGTCGTCGCCGATGATGCGGGCGGCGACCTGCGCCGGGAACCGACCCTGGGTGACGCGGTAGGCGAACTCGGCCTCCTCGGTCTCCACGCCCATCGGCGGGCGGGCGACGCTGCCCAGCGGCGACGTCTCGGTCATGCCCCACGCGTGGGTGATGCGGACGCCGTAGCCGTCGAACTTCTTGATCATCGCGGGCGGCACTGCGGCGCCGCCGACGATCACCTCGCGCAGGTGCGAGATGTCCTGCGGGTTCGCGTCGAGCTGAGCCGACACGCCCTGCCAGATGGTGGGTACCGCCGCCGCCAGGGTCGGCCGACCCGAGTCGATCATCGCGAGCAGCGGTTCGGGCTGCAGGAACCGGTCGGGCATGATCAGCGTCGAACCGGCCATCATCGCGGCGAACGGCAGGCCCCACGACATGACGTGGAACATCGGGACGATGGCGAGCATCGTATCGGTGCTCGACAGGCCCATGCCCATCGTCGTCGTGATGCTCATCGAGTGCAGGTAGATGCTGCGGTGCGAGTAGACGACGCCCTTCGGGTCGCCTGTGGTGCCCGAGGTGTAGCACATGACGGCGGCGTCGGTCTCGTCGACGTCGGGCCACTCGTAGGTCGTCGACTCGTCGGCGATCAGTTCGTCGAACTGGTGCACGGTGACGCCTTCCGGAGCGGAGACGGCGTCGACCGGTCCGTTGCAGACGATGACGTGCTGGACGTGCGGCGTGCCCTGCAGGTACGGGCTGAGCATCGGCGCGACGCTGGCGTCGACGAAGATCACCTTGTCGTCGGCGTGGTTGATGATGAAGACGGCCTGCTCGGGCGACAGCCGCAGATTGAGAGTGTGCAGGATCGCGCCCATCGACGGAACGCCCGCATAGATCGCCTGGTGCTCGTTGTTGTTCCACATGAAGGTGGCCACGCGGTCGCCGCGCTGGACGCCGAGCTTGGTGAGTGCGTTGGCGATCTTCGCGCCGGTGTCGCCGACCTCGGCGAACGACATGTCACGGAAGCCCTCGCCGGTCCACGTGCGAATACTGGCTTCCGGGAAGATGCGGCGGCTGTACTCGACCAGACTCGAGATGGTGAGTGCGCCGTGTTGCATCGTGGACTGGATCATCAAGTCTCCTTCGTCTGCGCCGATCGAGTCGGTTCGCACTGTGTTCGCCGAAAAGTGAGCGGCCTCACGCCGCTGGCGACTAGTTTCCTACATTAGTCGCAATCTGTCGCATCATTCCACCAAGATGGTGCATTTCGATCGAGGAGTTGACGCGCGAGTGAAGTCCGACGAGGTACTCGCCCTGGCGCGCGACCGATTCGTGTCGGGCGAGCGTCTGGAGATGGGCGAGTTGGCCGCCCACGCGGGCGTCAACCGCAGCACCGTCTACCGCCGCTTCAACGGCCGCGACGGGCTGCTCGGCGAAGTGATCTGGTCACTGACCGAGATGACGATGGACGCTGCCGCTCGCCGCGCGCAGGGCCAGGGCGGTGTCCGCGTGGCGTCGATGATGCGCGAGTTCGCGGTGCGCGCCAACGGAGCGCAGTACTTCCGCGACTTCTTCGCGCGCGAACCCGAGCGGGCCTGGCGGTTGATGACGACTAAGGCGGGCGGTGTGCAGCCGCGCATCGTCGACCGCGTCGAGACGTTCATCGACGGCGAGGTGCTCGCGGGCACGCTCGTTCCGCCGTTGCCGGTGCCAGACCTCGCACTCATCCTGGTCCGGATCACCGAGACGTTCGTCTACGCCAACGCGATCAGCGGCGAAGAGCCGGATGCGGAGAAGGTCGCTCAGGCGTGCGGGGCCATGCTCGGCGTGCGAGACGCCGTCATCGGTTGAGGGCGTCCACGATCACCGGGACGTGACTGTGCTCGACGTCCTTGGCAGCCGTCGCCAACTCGATGTCGCCGTCGTCGGCGAGCTTCCGCAACTCGTCGAGTGCCTCGGCTGCCGGACCCGACGCGAGTTCTTCCCGATAGCGGGCGACGAAGTCGTCGTATCGATCGCGGTTCGAGTGGTACCAGCTGCGCAGTTCGTTCGACGGCGTCACGTCTTTGATCCAGCGTCCGACCCGCGGATCATCCTTGCGGATTCCACGGGGCCACAGACGGTCGACGAAGACGCGGTCGGCGTCGGGCTGGTCGTAGACACGAGCGACGGTGATCATGTCTGCGACGCTATCGCTCTCGGGGGTTCGCCGCTACGGACTCATGTCCCGACTATGTGTCACGAACGACTCGGCACCACGAACGACTCGGCACCACGAACGATTAGGCCACGCGCACACCCCGACCGAGCTTGTGTGCAGGGACGCGCAGTCGGCGAGCCGCGACGATCAGCGCCGCGGCGCCGACGCCGAGCGTGAGGATCAGCCCGATGTACCAGCTGTCGCCGATGTGCCCGGCGGCGCGGTCGTCACTGGAGGGGCCCGGCGTGAGAGCGCTCTCGCACGTCTGCGGACTCAAGTCCGGACCGGAGCGGGCCGCGGACTGCAGGAATGCGAAGAAGCCCGAGGCCCCGTGGAAGTCATCGTCGTCGGAGGATCCGGCGATCCCTGCAGCCAAGGTGTCCGAGACCAACAGGACGGGGTTCGGCGCCAGCAACCACCACGTGTACTCGGTGTGGTGGAACCGCTTGTCCTTCTCGACCAGGACGCACCCGGGAACTGACGAGTCGACGCTGTAGTCGCGTTCGGCGACGGTCACCTGGTGGGTCCGTGAGGTCAATGGATAGGTGAAGCCGAACGCGATGGGCAGCCCGAGCAGCAACAGGAGAACCATCGCCTGGGTCAGCATCGCCGACGCCGCCGGGCGAGTGGTGAGCGAGGAGAACGCCAATCCGATCGCGCAGTAGGCGAGCATGATCAGAGCGAGCACGACGACGGCCAGGACCCCGAACAGGATCGACGTGGAACTCGACGCGATGCCCCACAGCAGATAGGGCAAAGCCACCCCGATCAGGGCGAGCGCCGAGAGCCAGGAACCGAGGAGTTTGCCGACGGCGAGGTCCCACGAGGAGATCGGTGTCGCCTGGACGAGAGCGAGCGTGGCGTCACGGCGATCGCCGTTGATCGCCGTGGCGCTCAGAGTCGGTGCGGCGGCGAGGCCGAGAAACAGGACGACGGCCAGCACGATGTCGAGGAGGTTGCTCGCCCAGTCGGCGTACGCCCCGCCGGCGACGGTCACGGTCAGGTACAGCGATCCGAGCACCATGACGCTGATCAACGCGAACAGGATCCCAGCGGTGACCTGCCATCGGGTGGAGCGGATCCGTTGGCGGACTTCCAGGCCGACCAGCACGGCCACCGCATTGCGAGTTATCGGACGGCTGCGAGTCATCGGACGGTTGGGGTTCATCGAAGTCACGTCCTGTCCGCGTCGAGGTCGAGGTACGCCCGTTCGAGACCACTGTGCAGGCGGGTGAACTCGGCGATCGGCGCACCCTGGCCGAGGTGGTGGGCGAGGTACGCGGCGGCCGCCGCGTCGTCGGCGAGTTCGACGACGACGGCCTGATCGGCGGGCTGGTCGACGAGCCGCACCCGCCAGCGGGCCGCGGTCGTGGGGGCCGGCACCCGGGTGTGCCCGCCGGTCATCATGACCACGTCGTCGACCATCTCCTCGAGCTCACCGAGGATGTGCGAGGACACGAGTACCGCCGCGCCCGCATCGGCGACGGCCCGCAGCTGGGTGCGGAGCTCGATGCGCGACCGCGGATCCATGCCGGAGGCCGGCTCGTCGAGCAGCAGGATCCGCGGATGGTTGACCAGCGCTCGCGCCAGACCGAGACGTTGTTTCTGGCCACGCGACAGACCCGATGCCGGGTGGTCGGTGAACTCGGCGAGATGCACGTGGGCGAGCAGTTCGCGGGCCCGCTGGTCCGCCGCCGCCCGGTCCACGCCGTTGAGCCGAGCGAAGGCGACGAGGATCTCGCGCGGCGTCAACGACTCCCACGTCCCGAACACGTCGGGCATCCACCCGATGTGTCCGCGCATCGTCTGCGGGTCGACGACCGCCGGCATACCGCCGCCGCCCATCGTTATGACGCCGCGGTCGGGCGCGAGTAGACCAGCGAGCATCAGCAGCAGTGTCGTCTTCCCGGCGCCGTTGGGGCCGACGAGGCCGGTGATCCGGCCCGGATGAAGCGCGATGTCGGCGTGGACGACCGCGTGGTGAGCGCCGAACGAGCGTCCGAGGCCGGCGCCCGTCAACGCGGGCGCGGGCGCGGTCATCGGTGAGGGCAGAGTCATCTCGACACGCTCTCGCTCACCCGTGCACGGTCGAGTGCATGCGCGACGAAGGCGAGTGCTTCGCCGTGCCAGAGGCCGAGATGGTCGAGCATCGGATGGCGCCCGCCGGGCACCGGGATGTAGGTGGCGTCGAGGCCGCGTTCGGAGAGTTCGGCGATTCCCTTCGCCGTGCGCCGGTGCCGGGTGACGGTGTCGGCGTCGCCGTGGACCGCGACGACCCGTGCCTCGTCGTGGATCGCGCGCCAGTCGGCGAACTGCCACCACGGCGCCAGAGCGAGGATGTCGGTGACGCGTTCGTCGTCGCCGAGCTGTGCGGCGATCCGGCCGCCCATCGAATGCCCGACGACCGCGATCGGAACGTCGGGACAGTCTCGGGCCAACTCCTCGAGAGCGTTGCGGGCGTACGGCATCGGGCTGGCTTGTCCGCCGTTCCATCCGTAGACGCGGTAGCGGACTTGCCGGACGCGGACGCGCGGGCCGAACACGGACTGGATCGACGCGGTGAACGGGTACATGCGGAGGGCCGACGGCTGCACCGGCGAGAACGGCCGGTAGCTGAAATCTGTGCCGCCGGGCAGGACGAGGACGGCGAGTTCGGTGTCGGGAAGCGACAGACGCATGGAATCCCTCATATCCGGTGACAGGTCGACTCCGACAATAGCCAAGTACCGGTGGCACAATCGGTTCCATGGCGCACCCGAGAGCTGGAACCCCTGCCCGCGACAGCGACTTGATCGATGTCGCCGCCGTCGAAAACGCTTACTACGAGCGGATACCCGACTCTGACGATCCGGCACAGCAGGTGGTCTTCGGGACGTCGGGGCACCGCGGATCGAGCCTCGCGGGGTCATTCAATGAGTCGCATGTCCTCGCGATGACGCAGGCGATCGTCGAACACCGCGAGCGGGCAGGCATCGAAGGACCGGTGTTCATCGGCTTCGACACCCACCTGTTGTCCACGCCTGCGTGGCGGTCGGCAGTCGAGGTCCTCGTCGGCAACGGCGTCGCCGTGTTCACCGCCGTCGACGACGATTACACGCCCACCCCCGCGGTGAGCCGCGCGATTCTACGGTTCAACGCGGAGAACCCCGGTGTGCTCGCCGACGGGATCGTGGTGACGCCGTCGCACAATCCGCCAGCGGAGGGCGGCTTCAAATACAACCCGCCGAGCGGCGGGCCTGCGGACACTCCGATCACGACGCCGATCGCGGCTCGCGCCAACGAGATCCTCGCGAACGGGTTGCGGGACGTTCAGCGCGTCCCGTTCGAACGGGCCCGCGTTTCGGAACTCGTCATCGAGTACCCGTTCTCCGGGGAGTATGTGACCGCATTGGGCGACGTCGTGAATCTCGCGGCGATCGCCGCGGCGGGCGTCGAGATCGGAGCCGACCCGTTGGGCGGAGCCTCGGTGAACTACTGGAGCGAGATCAAGGACTTCTACCGGCTCGATGCGATGACGGTCGTGAACCCGACGGTCGATCCGGCGTTCGGGTTCATGACGCTCGACACCGACGGCAAGATCCGGATGGACTGCTCCTCGCCGAACGCCATGGCATCGCTGATCGCGCGGCGCGACGAATTCGACATCGCGACCGGAAACGACGCGGACGCCGACCGGCACGGCATCGTGACCGGTGACGCCGGACTGATGAACCCGAATCATTATCTGGCGGTGGCCGTCGACTATCTGTTCTCGCATCGAGAGGGCTGGGGCGCGGGCGCGGCCGTCGGGAAGACGTTGGTGTCGTCGTCGTTGATCGATCGTGTGGTCGGCGGTCTCGGGCGCACGCTGATGGAGGTTCCGGTCGGGTTCAAATACTTCGTCGACGGCCTGCTCGACGGCTCGGTCGCGTTCGGCGGTGAGGAGAGCGCCGGAGCATCGTTCCTGACGTTCGACGGCGCACCGTGGTCCACCGACAAGGACGGCATCATCATGGATCTCCTGGCGTCGGAGATCCTCGCGGTGACCGGCAAGAGTCCGTCGGAGCGGTACGCCGAGTTGGCTGAGCAGTTCGGCGAATCGGCGTACGCGCGGATCGACGCGCCCGCGAATCGCGACCAGAAGGCCCGGTTGGGTGCGCTGACGGCGAGCCAGGTCTCGGCGACGGAACTGGCGGGGGAGTCGATCACGGCGATCCTCACCGAAGCTCCAGGCAACGGTCGCGCGATCGGCGGCCTGAAGGTGACGACGGAGAACGCCTGGTTCGCCGCCCGCCCGTCCGGCACCGAAGACGTCTACAAGATCTACGCCGAGTCGTTCCGCGGAGCCGATCACCTCGCGCGCGTTCAAGAACAGGCGCAGTCCCTGGTCGACTCGGTCCTGGGATAGGCCGCCGGTCGAGCCCCAACCGCTGGTCGAGCCCCCGCCGCTGGTCGAGCGGAGTCGAGCCCCCCTTTCTCGCTGGCCGAGCCCCCCAACCGCTGGTCGAGCGGAGTCGAGACCGCGGAGTCGAGACCTCTCCCGCTAGAGTCGAGGGCGTGAGCAAGAGCAGCGAGCGCACCAACGCGAAGTACGAACCGCAAGCCACGTCGAGCAGGATGTCGTACATCCTGATCGGGTTGGGCGTCTTCGTGGTGGTCGCAGTGGTGGTCGGCGGGTACCTGTGGCAGTCGAACAAGACGTATCCGCCTGTCGAGGACACCGTGCTCGCCGAGAATGCGTCGTTCATCGTCGGGGAGCGGACGGCTCCGGAGACCATCGACGTGTTCGAGGACTTCAACTGTCCGCACTGCAAGGAGTTCGAGGCCAGTTCGGGGCCTGCCATCCAGTCGAAGGTCACTGAGGGGACGGTCCGCGTCCGCTACCACATGCTGAACTTCTTGGACTCCGACTCGGAGTCGGGTGACTTCTCCTCCCGCGGCGCGGGCGCGATCCTCTGCGTCGCCCGCAACGACGACCGCGACGCCTTCTGGAAGCTGCACTCGGCGTTGTTCGCGAAGTCGGGCGACGACCCGTCTAACGCGGAGATCGCGAAGCTGGCAGCCGACGCCGGCGCAGGCCCGGCCTCGCAGAAGTGCATCGCCGACGGCGCGCTCGTCGACGAAGCGCGGGGGATGGCGGACGAGTCGAGTACGCAGCTCGAGAACTCGAACGACGGGAACGTCATGACGCCGAGCGTCCTCTCCGCGGGTTCTCAGGTCGACGGAATCATGAACGGTCCAGCCTGGCTCGACGAGCTGATCGCGAACCCGCCCAAATCCTGACCCGTTTCCTCGCTGGTCGAGCGGAGTCGGGGATTACTCTCACGTACTGCGCCGATGACAGCCGTATTTCCGCTCGAGTGGCGCTATAGGTGAGAGTTGTGCCAGCCGCGCGTCAGACGGCGAGTGGTCCGTCGGTCGTGGTGATCGGCGGGTTGTACTCGTCTGGTTCGGACTCGTACAGCGACGCGAGCACGAACGAGTCGCTGCGGGAGTAATCCCAGTCTGCGCGCCACGACTCCGGCGGATCGGTCAGGAGTTCGCCGGGAGTGAGCCATTCGTAGAGGTCGACGTACGACTTGGACTCGTTGGGTCCGACGGTCCGCATCAGCATCGATGCGTTGAGGTCGGCGAAGCTGTTGAGTCCCATCGACGCGATCAGTTGCTTGGCGTTGTCGACGACGTTGCGTTGCAGGTTGTAGACCCGCTCGGTCTTGTCGGGAACGTCGAGTGCGCGCGCCCGCTTCGGGTCTTGGGTGGCGACGCCGACGGGGCACTTGTTGGTGTGGCAGGCCTGCGCTTGGATGCAGCCGACCGCCATCATCATGGCGCGGGCGGCAAGCGTGAAGTCGGCGCCTTGGATGATGCGTTTGACGATGTCGACGCCGTTGGTGATCTTGCCGGACGCTCCGACGCGGATCTGGCCGCGCAGTCCGGTGCCGACGAGCGCGTTGTGGACGGTCATCAGCCCTTGTGTCAGCGGCATGCCGACGTTGTCCTCGAACTCGACGGGCGCGGCTCCCGTGCCGCCCTCGGAGCCGTCGACGATGATGAAGTCTGGTGCGATGCCGGTGCTGATGATCGCCTTGCAGATGCCGAGGAGCTCGCTGCGCGAGCCGACGCACAGTTTGAAGCCGACGGGTTTGCCGCCGGACAGGTCGCGTAGCTGTCCGATGAACTCGCAGAGGCCTTCCGGCGTATGGAACCGGTTGTGCGACGGCGGTGAGACGACGGTCTTGCCGACGGGGACGCCGCGCATCTCGGCGATCTCAGCGGTGACCTTGGCCCCGGGCATCACGCCGCCGAGCCCGGGCTTCGCGCCTTGAGACAGTTTGATCGACACGCACTTGATCGACGGAGCCCGCACCTTCTGCGCGAACGTGTCCGGGTCGAAACGGCCGTCGGCAGTACGGCAGCCGAAGTAGCCGGTGCCGATCTCCCAGATGAGGTCACCGCCGGGCTGCAGGTGATACGGGCTCAGTCCGCCTTCGCCGGTGTCGTGGGCGAATCCGCCGCGGGCCGCACCGCCGTTGAGCGCGAGGATCGCGTTGGCCGAGAGTGAACCGAAGCTCATGGCGGAGACGTTGTAGATCGCCATGTCGTACGGCTGGGTGCACGACGGGCCGCCGATCCGCACGCGGGGGACGCCCGCTCGGGCGGGGCGGGCGGCGATGGAGTGTCGAACGAACTCGGCGCCGATTTTGTTGACGTCGCGTTGGGTGCCGAACGGGTCGACGTCTTTGATGTCTTTGGCCCGCTCATAGATGGTGCTGCGCGTGTTCCTGTCGAACGGTGCGCCGTCGGTGTTGCGTTCGACGAAATACTGCTGGATCTCCGGTCGGATCGATTCCAGGAAGAATCGGAAGTGGCCGAGCACCGGGTAGTTCCGCAGGATGCTGTGGTCGCGCTGCATCAGGTCGTAGGCGCCGATCGCGGCGACCACGACGAGCGGGACCGTCAGGAACAGCCACCACACGGAGACGCCGAACACGAGTATCAGAGTGAGGGCCGCGACGATCCAGAGGGAGAGGACTGCGAGCCATCGGATCATGAGAACTGAACCTTCCGTCGTCGTCGATCGCGTGGGGCGCGCGTCATCGGCCCCGCCGCGGCCAGACTACGTCGACTACTCGGACAGGTGTTGCATACAGCAACACCGGGGAGAGGCGACCAGTGGATTTGGTCGCCGTTTACGGGGTGGGGTAGGTTAACTAGCGCACCCGATCGGGGGCACAACTGAACACGGGGCTATGGCGCAGCTGGTAGCGCACCACACTGGCAGTGTGGGGGTCAGGGGTTCGAATCCCCTTAGCTCCACCCACGAATGGCCGGTCAGAGACGTTTCTGACCGGCCATTCGGCATTTCGCCGACCGCCATTTCGGGTGACTGGCATCACCCGTACCGCGCTCTGGCTAGCGTCGTGCGACGTTCACCAAGTAGCCTCGCCGTGTCCTTACCGTTTCCGAAACGTTATCTACCTCCGAACGGACAGACTTTGTCTCGACACCGCGTAACTGCTGACACCACCTTGACCCTCGCCGACCTCGGCGTCACCTCCCAGACCCGCGAAGCGGGCCGCCATCGGGTGGTCACGGCGCGCCGGACCGCGATGCCGGTGCGTATCGGCGCCGTCGCCGCCATCGCCGGCGCGATCGGCCTCGCCGGCGCCACCGCCGGTGAAGTCGCCGCCAAGCCCTCGTCGCCGATAACGCTCCCGGACGGCGTGAAGCTGCCGGAGAACCTGAAGGTTCCCAAGAACCTGCCGCAGGACCTCGACAACGCGCTCCGCGACCTGCTTCCGCGGACCGGTCAGGGCCGCGCCGTGAAGCCGGCGAGCGGAACAGTCACGTCGAATTACGGCGCACGATGGGGCGCCCACCACGACGGCATCGACATCGCGAACAAGACCGGCACCCCGGTGTACGCCGTGACCGACGGCGTGGTCCTCGAAGCAGGGCCGGCCTCGGGCTACGGACAGTGGATTCGGGTCCGCCAGGACGACGGCACCACCGCGATCTTCGGCCACGTCGAGCAGATCTTCGTGAACGCAGGCGAGAAAGTGCATGCGGGCGAGAAGATCGGCACCGTGGGCAGCCGTGGCAATTCCACCGGACCCCACCTGCACTACGAGGTCCACAACGCCGCCGGTGCCCCGATCAACCCGCACACCTGGTTGGCCAAGCGCGGCGTTCAGCCCTGATCTGACAGCGAGTCGGCGGCAACACGCCGCCGACTCGCGTCAGTGGTACCGCTGAGGCCATAGGAGCCCGGATAGACCGCCCTACCTGCTGAGCGGCACCACTGACGCGAGGGCGACGTTCAACTAACTGCAGCGTGCTCACCGCCGAGGATCGATGAGCACCTTCCCGGACGAATCCGCGGTCGCTGCAGCGAACGCCGCCGCCACGTCGTCGAGTGGGACGTGCTGCGAGACGATCTCGACGGTGGGGATGCCCTCGTCGGCCGCGATCGCGAGGGCGGCCGCGACGTCGTCCTCGGTGTAGGCCGCGCAGCCCTGCACGCGGATCTCCCAGTCCTGAATGATCGGCATCGGGAGCGATGCCTCCCGCGCGGGGACGCCGACCACGAGGACTGTCCCGGCCCGGCGGAGGAGTCCGACCGCCTGAGTGAGTGAGCCCTGCGACGCGACGCAGTCCAGGACGACGTCGGCCGGTCCGCCCAGTGCGCTGCGCACCTGGTCGTCGACGTCGGTGGCCGACGCCACGACGCCTCCGGCGGCGCCGACCCGTTCCGCGCGGTCGAGTTTTCCCTGGTCCATGTCAGTGACCACGACACGGTCGGCACCGGCGTGCAGCGCCGCAACGACCGCCAGAACGCCGATCGTTCCCGCGCCGAGAACGACGACGCGGGCTCCGGCGAGGTCGCCGGCGAGGTCGCCGGCGATCCGGACGGCGTGCACCGGTGTCGCGAGGCATTCAACGAGGACCGCCGTCGCGTCGTCCACGTGGTCTGGCACCGGAAACACATTGCGTTCCGGCGCCACGAAATACTCTGCAAGCGCGCCGGACCAGTGCCGTGAGACGTCGCAGCCGATCCACGACAGCGTCTCGCACGCGTTGCTGCGGCCAGCCCGACAGTTCGCGCACTTCCCGCAGGCGACGTTCGGCTTGAGGAGAACCCGCTGTCCGACGGTCAGCGCGGAGACTGATTCGCCGACCGCGACGACGGTGCCGACCGCCTCGTGCCCGGGCGCGTAATCGCGGTCGAGGAACGGGTGATGGCCTGCGAGCGCATGCGTGTCCGAGCCGCAGATCCCGACGAGGGAACTGCGCACCAGCACTTGCTCCGGCTCAGGGGTAGGCACCGGTCGCTGCTCGATCACCACGTCACGGGTCGGTCGGACGAGTGCGCCGCGCATGGTCCATTGATCAGGAGAGTCTTCGGTGAGATCGGTCGGCATCGTCACAGACTATCGACAGGGTGCGTGGTCGCGACGATTGTGACGCGAGTGGTGTGTCAGTCAGGGGCACTGGTGGTGACCGTCGTTGCCCCACTGACGATGTCGGTGCTGGATGACAAGATGGAAGCCGTGACCGAGTTGGGAGACGACGCGACCGAGGATCGTGCAGGCGGGTATGGCCCGTTCGCGTATCTCGCGACACCGAACGCGCAGCTGTACCGCCGCGTCATGAAAGCGCTCATGGCGGAGAAAGAACGCTTCACTGTCCACGTCCGTCCGGACGACATCGCTATGGCGCTCGCTGCCGACGGTGGCGAGCGAGTCACCGACGACGAGGTCGGCGAGGCGCTGGCGCGACTCGCGCAACCGTCGTGGGGCAACGTGCTCACCTTCGCCGACTCGAGCCGAGTCACGGCACTCGCTGATTTCTATCGCCGCCGGATGCTCTATCAGTTGTCCAGGGAAGGCGAAGCCGCCGAACGTGCGCTCGCCCAGTACGACGCCGCGCTCGGTTCGCGTGGCGCACTCCAGTCCGTCGCCTTGGAGGACATCGTCGTCCTCCTCACCGCATTGCGAGACACCGTGCGCCGTCACGCAGACGGCGTCGAAGTGGACACTGCCGTCACCCATCAGAACCAGTTGAGCCTGCGGGCGCGGTTCGTTGAACTCGCCGAGAACGCCGTCGCGTTCATGGGTTCCGTCCAGCGTGCCATCGACCTGCACGACGCCGACGTCGACGCGTTCCTCGCCTACAAGGAACAGCTCATCGAGTACCTTGAGCGGTTCATCGGAGACCTGTTGACTCGTGGGGCCGCCATCACGGCACTCCTTACCGAGATTCCCTTAGATGGAGTGGTGTTCCTCGTCGACACGGCTGCCCGGCGGGAATCGCTCGACGCAGCACCGGGCGAAGCGGATGCGGCGTTCAAACAGGCACGCGACCGGTGGGTGCGTCAGTGGTCTGGGCTCACGGACTGGTTCATCAGCACCAGGGAGCGGGAGAGCGAAGCGCGGCTCCTACGGTCCCGAGCCCGGGCCGCGATTCCGGCACTGCTCGCCGTCGTTCGCACCCTGAACGAGCACGCGAGCGGTCGAACCGATCGCACCAATGACTTCCTCACACTCGCGCGCTGGTTCGCTGCCCTGCCCAGCGACGGCGACCGCCACCGGCTGTGGCGGTCGGCATTCGGTCTGAGCCCGGTACGGCACCTCTCGGTCACCTCGGCGACGGAGAGCGCTTGGGATGACGCCGATCTCGGTAGCACCACCTCGTGGGCCGACGCGCCCGCGCTGGAAATCAGTCCGCAGTTGCGCCGTAGCGGTTCGTACGAGCGTCGCGGCCGGGCATCGCGTGTCACCGACCGGTCGGCGGCGAAGAAGATGCTTGCCGATCAGGCCCGCGCGCAAGCCGAGCAGACCGCGCAGGCCCGGCGGCGGATCCTCACCAACGGCCCGCAGCCGTTGTCGGCGTTCGGTGAACTCGACACCGACGCGTTCGGCCTGTTCCTCGGGCTACTCGGCGACGGGCTCGCTGCGATGGGCCCACGCGCCGACACTGC
Organism: Gordonia zhenghanii; assembly: GCF_021738965.1. Classification (GTDB taxonomy): domain Bacteria; phylum Actinomycetota; class Actinomycetes; order Mycobacteriales; family Mycobacteriaceae; genus Gordonia; species Gordonia zhenghanii. Next base: position 88,611 of record NZ_JAKKOQ010000012.1, read on the forward strand.
TCAGATCGCCACATCCGACGGTGAGCTGACCGTGACGCTGCACCGTATCGAGGGCACGCGAGAGATGACCATCTCGACACCTGACGGCGACCTGACCGGACCCGATCACCTTGTCGACATCGCCCCCGCGGCCGGAGTCCGGATATGACACGCTTCGCGACGGGTGCGGCCATCACCGACGCATTGGCGGCACGGGACGCTCACGACCGGGTCCGCGTCGTCCGGGCTCTGCTCATGCGACCGGTCCTCAGCGTGGACGGCGACACCGACCTCTTTCGCGCCGCCCGCCGACACTCCGACGAACTGCGCGCGTGGTTCGACCGCGAGACCGGGTGGCGACTCGTAGTCGGGTCCCAGACAGTGCGTCTGATGACTTCGTACGTACCGAGCGGACCGACTGCGGAGACGGTCGCAGCACGTCATGCGGCGAGAGGAAGGCGGAGCGATCCGCCCTTCACACGTCGTCGTTACGTACTGCTCTGCCTGCTTCTAGCGGTTCTCGAACGTGCCGACCCACAAGTGGCGCTCGGCCAACTCGCCGACGAGGTAGTGCTCGCTGCCCGACAGCCCGGACTCGAGGCCGTTGAGTTCACGCTCGGTCGGCGCGACGAACGATCGGACATGGTGGCAGCGATCCGACTCCTTCTCGGATACGGCGTTCTCATGCGAGTCGCAGGCGATGAGGACTCGTATGTGTCAGCCGACGGCGACGCGCTCTACGACATAGACCGGCGCGTCTTGTCGACGATCCTGTCCACCGTGCACGCACCGGGGATCGTCGCCGGGAGTCTCGGTGATACTCCTGAGATAGGCGACATCGAAGAGGCGCTGCACCGGCCGCCGCCCATCTACACAGACGGCGAGACTAACCGGCAGTTACGCCATCGAGTGTCCCGGCGACTGCTGTGCGATCCGGTCGTCTACTACGACGAGTTGCCGGAGGCCGAACGGAACTACCTGGTCAGTCAACGGGTGCCGTTGACACGGAGACTCGCGGAGGGTGCCGGACTCGTTCCGGAACTGCGGGCCGAAGGCATCGCACTGGCCGATCCCGACGACGCCCTCACCGACGTGCGCATGCCCGATCAGGGCACGGACGGGCACGCGACCTTGTTGCTCGCCGAGTATCTCACCGCGACCGGCCGAGCGACTGTCGGAGATCTGCGCGGACAGGTCCGGGCGCTCGCCGCGACCTACCATGCTTACTGGCGCAAGACGGTTCGCGAGGTGGGCGCCGAGAACCCGTTGGTCGACGAAGCGCTCAATCGGCTCGTCGGACTCGGTCTGGTGCGATGTGTCGGAACAGGAACGGACGCTGTCGTGACACCGCTGCCTGCCCTCCACCGGTTCGCAGTAGCGTCGCCCGTCATTCGTGGACGGGAGGCACGATGACTGACTCGCCTGGGCTACCTACACCGACTACCCGTCGATGGACTCCGCTACGTCTGGGTCTGGTCGACCTGTTCTACTACGACGACGAACAGTTCTGGTTTCACGATGGCCGTCTGCTGCTGCGCGGAAACAACGGCACCGGCAAGTCGAAGGTACTTGCGTTGACCTTGCCGTTCTTGCTCGACGGGTCGACCCGAGCCCACCGGGTGGAGCCCGACGCCGACCCGAAGAAGACCATGGAGTGGAACCTGCTCCTCGCCGGTACCCACCCGAATTCCGAACGCACCGGATACTCGTGGGCGGAGTTCGGGCGCGTCGACGACGACGGACGACCGTGCTATACGACCATCGGCATCGGACTCAAGGCCGCCACCGGTCGGGGGATCGTGAAGAGTTGGTTCTTCGTCAGCGATCGCCGTGTCGGCGACCTGCGGCTGCTCGACGAGCAGCGGATCGTCGTCACTCAGGAACGTCTCCGCGACGAACTCGAGACGACCGGTGCCGGCCAGGTGTACACGACGCAGGAGCAGTATCGGCGGGCCGTCGACGAGGCCATGTTCGGGCTCGGCCCGGAACGATACGGTGCGCTCATCGACCTGTTGATCCAACTGCGGCAGCCGCAGTTGTCTAAACGGCCGGACGAGAAAGCTCTGTCGGCAGCTCTGACCGAAGCTCTCGGACCGCCCGACCAGGCACTGGTCGCTGATGTCGCCGAATCGTTCCGGTCCCTCGACGAGGAACGCGAAGGCGTCGCGGCGGCCACAGAGACGCTGCACGCCGCTCAAGCATTCCTCCGCCACTACCGCATGTACGCCCAGGTCGCGGTACGTCGCCACACGTCGGCGGTCCGCCAGGCGAACTCCGGGTTCGAGTGGGCGGGTCGGGACCTCAGCGCAGCGCAGGAGCAGCTCGGCGAGTCGATGGCCCGCGAAGAGACACTCGCTCTGGCGCACGAGCAGACCAGAGAACAGATGCACGTCCTGGAAGGACAGGACAAGGCCCTGCGCAGTGGTCCCCAGATGCGCGACGCTGACCGTCTCGACCAGCTATCCGGGGACGCAGCGGCTGCCGAAGGGCGCGCTGTCGACGCCGAAGCGGAGGCCGTACGGGCCGCAGACCGCGCCCGCGTCGACGCCGATGGGGAGACGGCCGAGGCAGATCGTCACGCCACAGCTGTAGACGCCCTGGGCCGGTACGAGACGCGCGCGGTCGCGGTCTCGGCGCAGGCCGGCCTCGCCGCCGATCACCCGGACATCGCCTACGACCAGGCAGCCGCCGAGCGCGCGTTGAAACGACGCAGTGAGCAGATCCGTCATGTACGTGCATTGGTCGCCGACCAGACGGAACACCTGCAGCAGGCAGAGTCGGCGCGTCGCGCGCTCGACGCGGCAGAGGGCGACGAGACGGGGCGCGCCGAGGGGCTCGTCGGCGCCCGCGACGCAGTCGACGAGGCGGTCGACGGCTATCGCAGCGCGGTCCGCGCGTACCTCAGCGGACTGGACGCGATCGTCCTACCCGACAACGTCGTCGACCGGGCGCAGGCGTGGGCGCGAACCATGTCGGGCGCTTCGCCGGTACGGGCCGCGACCGACGAGGCGGCAGCCGCAGTGTCTGCCGACATCCACCGGGAGATCGCGGACGCCGAAACCGTGGCCAGCACTGCAAGCCGCGAGCGCGACGAGATCACCGCTCGGATCGCTGAACATGAATCAGGGCGTGACGTGGAGCCCGCTCGCCCGCCCGGTCGCGACCCGGACGCTCGGCGGGACCGCCGTGGTGCGCCGTTGTGGCGTCTTGTCGGTTTCACACGGGGAATCTCGGATGCCGAGCAAGCCGCGGCCGAAGCCGCACTCGAGTCGGCCGGACTGCTCGACGCCTGGGTGTTCCCCGACGGAACCGTGCAGGCGGGCGGTGACGTGGTCCTCGGCCCGATAGGCGGTGAGGTCGTCCCGGCGCTCGCCGACATCCTGGAACCAGAAACAGAACCCGAGTCAGGTGTCGAACCATCCGTCATACGTGCCGTGCTCGGCCGGATCGGCTGGGGCGAGGAGTCAGATGCCGCCCTGTGGGTCGACGGCGACGGGCGGTGGGGTGCCGGCCCGGCACGCGGTCAGTGGCGTAAATCGCGCGTCGAGTTCGTCGGCGCGATGGCCCGCGAGCAACGACGGCGCTCGGTGATCGCCGAACTGCAGGAACAGGTCGTCGATCTCGACGCGATCCTCAACGCCGCTGGCGAGCGGATTGCCGCAGCCACCCGTCGTATGGATCAGGTGGACGCTGAACGCGATGCCTACCCGGCGGTCCGCGAGCACGAACTGTCGGCCGTCCACGAACGGGTCGCCGCTGCAGAACGCGAGCTCGCCGGGGCGCGCGCGACAGCCGCTTACGCGCGCGAGCACTGTGAACACGTCACTGCGGAGGTCGAACGAACGGGTGCTGAACTCGCAGGCCAGGCCGCAGACCTTGATCTCTCGACCCGGCCCGCGGACCTCGACGTCACGGACGCAGCGGTGACCGAGTACGCGGTGCTGCTCTCGCAGGTGCGGTCGGCTGCGGAGGCTGTCTCCGACGCCGCGGTCCGCCGTGAGGATGCGGCCCGCCGCGCCGCGGAATCGGCGGACCTGGCGCGCGGCCGTGACGAGGAACGAGGTCGGCTTCGTGCCGACGCGGCCGGGCTGCGTTCCCGGTACGACGAACTGCACGCTACCGTCGGCGCGTCCGTCGCCGAACTCCAGGAGCGACTCGCCGCGGTCAAGGCCGCGATCGACACCCAAGCCGACGAACAGGACCGCATCGAACGCCTTCGTCGGGACGAGGCGGCCGCGACTGGGACGCTGCGGCAGCGAGTCGCCGACCTGACCGAACGGCGAGAGGAGGCGGCGAGTGCGCGTGCCCGAACGATCAGCGCGTTGCGCGAATTCACCATGACCGGCCTGCTGCGCGTCGCGGCTCCGGAGGTGACCCATCCGTCCCCCGACGCCGTCGACGAATGGACCCTGACAGCCGCGGTGTCCTTAGCTCGCACCGCCGAGCAGCAGCTGAGTTCTGTCGACGAGTCCGATGAGGCGTGGAACCGCTCCCAGCAGCGGATCTCCGGCGCGTGGACCGAACTGACGACGCAGATGAGCAAGCTCGGTCACCAGGCATCACTCGAGACGCGAGGCGACGTCATGCTCGCTCGCGTCCGTTACCTGCACGACGAGGTCGACGTCGACGTTCTCACCAAGCAGTTGACGGCCGACGTCGAGAGCCGCGAGCGCATCCTCAGTGCGCGTGAGCGCGCGATCCTGGAGAACAGCCTCGTCAATGAGGCGGCCGCGCATCTGCATGATCTGCTGAGCACCGCAGACGAGCAGATCGAGGGGATGAACCGAGAGCTTGCCGCGCGGCGCACGTCGACGGGGATGCAGTTACGGGTCCGGTGGCGCGAGCGGGCTGACGGGCCGGCGGGACTGGCCGCGGCCCGCGCGGTCCTGAGTAGATCGGATGCGACCTGGACGCAGGAGGATCGTGCAGCGGTCGGGGAGTTCCTCCAGTCGAGGATCGGCGAGATCCGAGAGGCCGATCCAGAAGGCGGCTGGCAGAGGCACCTGCAGCAGGCGCTGGACTACCGGCAGTGGCATGTCTTCGCGATCGACCGTTATCAGAACGGGCAGTGGAGGTCGGCGTCCGGGCCGGCGTCCGGCGGGGAACGAGCACTGGCTGTATCGATTCCACTGTTCGCGGCGGCATCCGCGCATTACAACTCGGCCGCCCCGACGGCACCGCGACTCATCTTGCTCGACGAAGCGTTCGCGGGAGTCGACGACGACTCGCGCGCGAAGTCGTTGGGTCTCCTCGCGACATTCGATCTCGACGTCGTGATGACGAGCGAACGCGAGTGGGGCTGTTATCCGCAGGTGCCAGGGCTGGCCATCGCCCAGCTGTCCCGAATGGACGGCGTCGACGCAGTCGGGGTCACCCGGTGGCGGTGGGACGGGACCACCCGCGAGCGTGACGTCGACGTGCCGCTGGTTGCGACCGCGCGCGGCACATCGACCGGTGATCCGGACACCGACCAAGACACTCTGTTCGGATGAGGACATAGTGACCGGGGACCGACGTGCGCTCGATCGACTGATCGGGGGTCCCGAGACCGCATGGTTGGTAGAGCGAGTCCGCGGGCGAATCCTCGCCGCAGGCGAGCGGCCACTGGACGGGACCGTCGTACTCGCTGATCCGACCGCGGAACAGCGAACGGCCGTTGCACGGCTCGTTGGACGGCCTCGTCGGTCGGGTAGGACGTTACGGGTCGACCTCGCAGCGGTGGAGGAGATCCTGCGGCGCGGTCCGTGGCCTGCCGGGCTCGCCGATGCGGTCGAGACAATCAGCGGGTCGGTCGTCGACCGTGCGGCGATCCGTAGCCGAGATGCCCAGGCGTGGGCAGCGGTGCGTGATCGCATGGCACCCGCGCTCGCGAAGAATCCGGAGGTCGGCGACTGGTGGGAGACGTGGTGCGCGACAGGCAACCTCAAGCGCGCTGCTCGGTCGGAGAACCGACGAACGGGATCGACGGATGCGTATGCGTCGGGTGCATTGTTGGTCGACGCGGTCGTCCGAGTGCTCGACGTGCTGCCGGCGAGCGGTGAACCGCTGGCGGTGATCGCCCGGCGTGCCGTCGGTGATGCGCACGGATTGGACGCGACGCGTCCGCTCGGTCGCTTCGCCGTCGCTGCGGTCGGCGCAGTGTTCGGAGGCGACGCCGATCGATCGGCGCGCGAAGTGTGGGCAGCGGCGGGCGTGGTGCAATCGGCCCTCGCTTCGACCGTGCTGTGCCTGGGCGTGTCCGGTGCGCCCCGACCGGCGACCGGTGTCGCAGCATCGACGGCTGCGTCGTTGACGGCGATGAAGTCGGCGCGGACCGCGACCGTGCTCACCCTGGAACAGATCCGGTCGGGAGGGATCGCGGTCGCTGCGCCCGATGACGTGGTGCACGTGTGCGAGAACCCGGCCGTCGTCGAGGTCGTCGCCGACGTGTGGAGGCTGCGCGCGACGGGGACTGATCCGCTGCTCGTATGCACGTCGGGGCAGCCGTCTGCGGCCGTCGTCGACCTCCTGACGACCCTCGCCACGAGCGGTGCGCAGGTTCGCTACCACGGTGACTTCGACTGGGCCGGACTTCACATCGCCCGCGCCGTGTATGCGAAGGTCGCATGGGAGCCGTGGCGGTTCGGTGCCGGCGACTACCGCGCCGCGGTCGAGGCCGACGATCGCCGTGTGCTGCGACTGTCCGGAGCACTCGTGGAATCGCCGTGGGATCCGGAACTGGCATCGGCGATGGCCGAGAACGGCCTGGCCGTCGAAGAAGAGGCAGTGATCGGCGATCTCGTCGCCGATGTCCTCGGCACGGCCTGATTCGGACTTGTCCGCTTCGCCGGACGGCTCGGCGGGGTAGGTTGTGCGAGTGCGATCGCCGATTCCCGATTATCTCGCTGAAGCCCTGTCGTCCGTCGAGTCCGATGAGTCCGGTGCGATGGCCGACTACATCCCCGAACTCGCAGCGGCGAATCCGGATCGTCTCGCGGTGGCGCTGTGCACCGAGGACGGTCGTCTGTACTCGCAGGGCGACGCCGACGTGGCGTTCAGCATCCAATCGATATCCAAGCCGTTCGTCTACGCACTCGCGCTCGCCGACAGCGGGTTCGACGAGGTCATGGCGAAGGTGAGTGTGGAGCCCAGCGGGGACGCGTTCAACGAGATCTCGTTCGAGGACGGCACCGGTCGGCCACTGAATCCGATGATCAACGCCGGGGCGATCACGGCACACACGTTGGCGGGTCCGCGGGATGCGACCCCGACGGAGCGGACGTCCCGGATCATCGACGGACTAAGTGCCTTCGCCGGGCGACATCTGTCGGTCGACGAAGGCGTCTACGAGTCGGAGATCTCCACGGCGTACCGAAACCGCGCGTTGGCGAACATGTTGCGCGCCAACGACATCATCGATGGCGAGCCGTTGGACGCGGTCGTCGGATACACGCGACAGTGCGCGCTTCTGGTGACAGTCGAGGATCTGGCCCTCATGGCCGCCACGCTCGCGAACCGCGGCGTCAACCCGTTGACCGGCGCGCCCGTGGTGTCTGCGTTGGTCGTCCGCCAGGTGCTCAGCGTGATGGCCACCTGCGGCATGTACGACGGCGCCGGGCACTGGATGACGAACGTCGGCATCCCGGCCAAGAGCGGTGTCGCAGGTGGGCTGATCGGGGCGCTGCCAGGTCAGGCAGGCATTGCGACGTTCTCCCCGCGACTGGATGAGCACGGTAACAGCGTGCGCGGAGTGGACCTGTTCCGTCGGTTCACCTCAGAGATGGGGATGCATCTGATGGAGGTGCCCCCGCCCGGCCCGTCGGTGGTCCGAGGCCGTGAACTCGTGGGCACCGGAGACCAGGCCGTGCAGATCCTGTCGTTGCAGGGACGCATCCGGTTCGCGGGCGCCGAACGCGTACTGCGCGACCTCGAGAACGATCCGCTGACGCAGAAGCGGGTGGCGATCAGCCTCGAGCGTGTCGCGACGGTAGGTCCCGTCGCTCGCCGCATGCTTCTCGAAGCAGTCCGCCGACTGACCCTCGACGGCCACGACGTCTACCTGATCGATCCCGACGGGGCGCTTCCCGATCCCGATCCGGGCGATGGAGGACGGGTGACGGTGGTCAGCGAGCGCCTCGGCATCACGGAATGACCGCGCTCGGCTACAGGTTCGAGTCGAGAGCAGGGAAGTTCGCGGGTAGTTCCGCAGCCCCGGCCGTCGGTCCCGACAGGTCGAGTTCGCAGTCGAAGCCCAGGCTGTAGGCGGTCATCGACAGCGAGCCCGCCGCGTACCCCTTGATCAGCGGTTGCAACGGCTGGCCGTCGGCGAGTCCGGCGATGTACAGCATCGGCAGGAAGTGGTCCGGTGTCGGCACGGCCTTCGTGAAGTCTCGGTGCGCGTCGAGCGAGAGGACGGTGGTCGGATCGTCCTGGAGCAGTTCGCCTGCGGCGTCGTCGAACCGATGCGCCCAGTCGTACCCGGTGTCCGGTTGCGAGAAGTCGACCGCGCGCAGGTTGTGCACGATGTTGCCGCTGCCGACGATCAGGACGCCCTGCTCGCGTAGCGGCGCGAGCTTGCGGCCGATCTCCATGTGGTGGTCGAAGCTCTTGAAAGCGTTGAGCGACAACTGGATCACCGGGATCGACGCGTCCGGGAAGGCGTGCGTCAGGACCGACCAGGTGCCGTGGTCGATTCCCCAGCTGTCCGCGTCCAAGCCCACCCACGTCGGCTTGACCACGTCGGCGACCAGTTCGGCGATCTCCGGCGCGCCCGGCGCCGGATACTCGACGTCGAACAGTTCCTGGGGGAAGCCGTAGAAGTCGTGGATCGTGCGGGGGAGCGGCATCGCCGTGACCGCGGTCGCGTTGGTGTACCAGTGCGCCGAGATCACCACGATCGCACGCGGTGTGGGGACCGCCGCGCCGAAGGCCTTCCATGACTCGGTGTACCGGTTGCGCTCGATCGCGTTCATCGGATTTCCGTGCCCGATGAACGCGGCAGGCATGATCGTCGAATTCATCAGAAGGCCCTCCTAGGCGGCGAAGATCCGCCTTCGACGGTACGCGATCGGCGGCGCGTGCATCGGCTCCACAGTCAGGTCTGTTGTCGGGTCTCGACTCCGCTCGACCAGCGGGGCTGTCTCGCTGACTCCGCTCGACCAGCAGGGCTCGACGTCAGTCGGCGGCGGAGAGGATCAACCCGGATATGGCGTGCCGCAACTCTTCCGGAGTGGGCGTCGGCAGGCCGTCGTGGCCGTGGATGAACCCGATCCCGGCATAGACGAGCAGACCCGCCAGCAGGCGGGCCTTGTCTGCGCTCATCGTCAACTCCTGCAGCGTGTCGTCGACGACCTTGAAGATCTCGCCGTCGATGTTGCGCACCGTCTCGGCGACCTTTTCGTTGCTGCGCGCCCAGTCCCGGATGGCCTTCTCCACGGTCAGATGACTGTCGCTGATCAGCATCGTCGACAAGGCGATCAGCCGCGCATCGGCGGGCATCTCGGTGAGACCGTGGAGTTCTGCCACTCGCAGCCGATTGACCTCCTGCCAGCGCACCGCCATCGCCTCCCACAACGCGTCGAGGTCGGTGAAGTGCCAGTAGAAACTGCCTTTGGTCACCGCGAGTTCCTCGCACAAGCGCGAGATCTTGACGCCCCGCACCCCCTCGGCGGCGAGCAGTCCCAGAGCGGCGTCGACCCAGTCGACGGCAGATAGACGACTGCTGCGACGAGACGGGGTCATCGGGCGACCGCGTCGCGGACGGCGGCGACCACGGTCGGTTCGGACAGCAGTGCGAAATGGTGCGCGACGCCGCGGGTGCGCGCCGGGTCGAGGATCCGGTTATCCATGCCGTCGAGCGCAGCCGACAGCGGATCACTGACCAACCCGTCGAACGGCGAGATGACATTCGTGTAGCGGACCCCGGCGGACGGAAGCCCGTCTCGCCGCATGGCGACCAGCAAGTCCGAACCCCGAACGAGTTCTCGGCAGCCCGCGCACCACGGATCGATGAGCGGAGCCTCCACCGCGAGCACCGCGTCGTAGGTTCCGAGGCGTCTGCTGAGGTCTTCGGTGTCGCCGAGGAACCCGACGTTGGTTCCCCGCCAGATCGGTCCGACCGCGACGATCTTTCGAATGGCTCCGGCATCCCTTTCGCTGGCGGTCGGCTTCGCCTGCACCACCCGCTGGGCCACCAGGGCTCCGGCGCCCTGCGTCAGGACGGTCCACCCGCGCGACTCGGGGCGCCGTCGATCCCGCATCAAGGCGGCGATCTGCTCGGCGCTCGCATCGACGGACGTGAAGCCCGCGACCCGCGCGCCGCCGCTCGCGAGGACGGCATCGGTGAGTGGAGTGCGTCCGTAGTCGGCGATCACTGAGCACCGCGCCGGGGTGCCGACGGCGTGCGCGAAGGCGCTCATCTCGGCGGCAGTCCCTGCCATGTCGTGCAGATAGAGGTACTGCTGCGCGCACCGCACGGGTTCCGCCCGCGCCGACGAGGGCGCGGACACGAGAACGGCCGCCGCTCCGAAAAGGGCTGCGAACAGGAGATATGCGACGGAAATCGATCGGCGACGACTCATAATTAACAAACCATACCGTATGGTACTGTGCCCTAGGTCTCAATGGCGGCAGTGAAGGGGCAAATGTGGGCACGGACATGAATCGTCGTCGATTCCTGATGGGCGCGGCGGCAGCTGCCGCGGCCGGTGTGGTCGGCGGCCGCGTGCAAGCCGGTGCGTCGAACGCGGATCCGTTGCCGGGCGTGAAGGTCCCGGACGTGAAGTGGCCGACGCTCTTCCACTCACCGCCGATGCCGAAGTACGTCGACGACCTCACCGTGCCGAGCACCATCACATCGTCGCCGTCGGAGCCGATCGAGATCGTGGCCCGCACCGCCGGGAACCGCTTCCATCGGGACCAGCCGAGAGTGCCGACGATGGCGTACAACGACGAGCCGTATCTGGGGCCGACCATCGAGGCGCACGTCGGCGAGCAGACCACCGTCCACTACCACAGCGAGCTCGGCAAGCACATCTTCGCCGCCGACTTGGACATGTCGCTGCACGGCGTCACCCCGCGCTACCGCGACACCCCGGTCACTTCCATGCACCTGCACGGCGGGGCGACACCGCCCGAGTTCGACGGCAATCCCGAACGGCTGATGCTGCCGCACCACGGGACCTCGACGTTCAAGTTCCCGAACCGGCAGGAGGCCGGTCACCTCTGGTACCACGACCACGCAATGGCGATCACGCGCGCCAACGTCTACGCGGGCCTCGCCGGAATGTACTTCCTGCGTGACGACTTCGACACCGGAGTCCCGGGCAATCCGCTCGGCCTGCCCGCAGGCGAGCATGAGATCCCGTTGATCCTGCAGGAGAAGATCTTCCGCGACGACGGTCACCAATCGCTGCGTTCGACGCCGGTGGTGCCCGAAGGCCTATGGGAGGGCGGGGCGGTCGGCGACCGAGGCGTGGTCAACGGCAAGGTCTGGCCCAAGCTGAGGGTGGATCGCGGTCTGTACCGTTTCCGGCTCATCAACGCGGCGCAGTTCTCGGTGTGGAATCTGTTCTTCTCCAACCGAATGCGGTTCTGGGTGATCGGCAACGAGGGAGGTCTGCTCGACGCACCGGTGCGGACCCGCTCGATCAAGGCTGCGCCCGCGGAACGCTTCGACCTTCTCGTCGACTTCAGCTCGCTCGCGCCGGGCGAGACCGTCGACCTGTGCAACGACCTGGCCCCGCCGTTCCAGGCCGCGGTCCTCGGTGAGGTCGCGATGCCGCGCTTCTGCCGGTTCGTCGCCGGGACCGCGCGCGGTGACCGCCGCGGTGTGCCGACCAGACTGCGCGGCGGACGCGGCAAGCCTGCTCCGATGCCGCCGATCGCCAAGCCCCAGCGGGTGCGGACCGTCTCCGTCACGCAGCCCTACGAGCTGCGTGTGCCGCCCGCCATCATGTCGCTGAACAATCTGCGCTACGCCGACCCACAGATCGAGAAGCCGAAGCAGGGCGTCACCGAACGCTGGGACATCGTCAACATCACGCCGGACCCGCACCCGATCCACCTGCACCTGGTGATGTTCCGGGTCCTCGGGCGGCGACCGCTCCGCACCGTCGACTATCAGGTCGCGCATCCGCAACCTGCGATCGGTACGCGTTGGGCTCCGGATCCGAGCGGGTTCTACGCGGGGCCGATGCGGGGCCCGGCGGCCTGGGAAGCCGGGTGGAAGGACACCGTGCACGCCGTCGGCGGACACGTGACCTCGATCATCGTGCGCTTCCCGACGGCCGACGAGCTCGGCTTCGACCCGGACGCGATCTTCTCCTCCGACCCCACGCAGTCGTGGACGCGGCCGTCGGGCGGGCACGCGGTGGCGCGGCCCGGACCGTCGACGCACGGTCACCACGCAGGAACCACCCCGGCGCACGGCATGGTGACCCGAGACCTGCAGGGCTACGTCTGGCACTGCCACATCCTCGATCACGAAGATCACGACATGATGCTGCGGTACCGGGTGGTGCAGTGACGGCCCCGACCGCAGCCAAAGCCCTGATCTCCGGAGCGGGGGAGTTCTTCACGCTGTGCGCCGACACCGCCCGCGCGTCGGTGCGCAGGCCCGTGCAGGTCGCCGAGTTCGGCTCGCAGTGCCTGGCCATCATCCGGGTGTCGCTGCTGCCGACCGTCGTGATGGCGGTGCCGTTCACTGTGCTGGTCGTCTTCACCCTCAACTCGCTCCTCGGCGAGATCGGCGCCCGCGACCTGTCCGGGGCGGGAGCCGGATTCGGCGCGATCACCCAGATCGGCCCGCTGGTCACCGTGCTGGTGGTGGCCGGAACGGGAGCCACCGCGATCGCAGCGGATCTGGGCTCGCGCACCATCCGCGAGGAGATCGACGCGATGGACGTCCTCGGCATCGATCCGATCAACCGTCTCGTGGTGCCGCGGGTGGCCGCGTCCACTCTGGTGGCATTCCTCCTCAACGCCGGGGTGTGCGCCATCGGCATCCTGGGCGGCTTCTTCTTCTCGGTGTTCGCCCAGGACGTGTCGCCCGGGTCGTACGCGTCGAGTCTCACCCTGCTCGTGGGCTCCGGCGAAGTGGTTCTCTCGCAGGTCAAGGCCGCCCTCTTCGGATGCGTGGCCGGGCTCATCGCCTGCTATCGAGGGCTGTCGGTGACGGGCGGCCCCAAAGCAGTCGGCAACGCGGTCAACGAGACCGTCGTCTACGCGTTCTCGGCCCTCTTCGTGTTGAACCTCGTGCTGACCGCGGTCGGCGTGGCAGTGGGGATCGGCGGATGACGATCATGCAAGCCGCCCCCGTCCGTCAGGTACGACGAGCAGTGCGCTCGGTCGACGAGTTCTTCATCGGCGTGGGCCGCCTGTTCCGGTTCCTCGCCGCAGCCTCGCTATCCGCCGTCCGGGCGGCCCGCCATTACGGTTCCGAGATGCTGCGACTGGTCGCCGACATGAGCCTGGGCAGCGGTGCGCTCGCGCTGATCGGCGGCACCGTGATGATCACCGGATTCCTCACTCTGTTCGCCGGGGCGACGGTGGCCGTGCAGGGGTACAGCACGCTCGGCAACATCGGCGTCGACGCGATGACCGGCTTCCTCTCCGCGTACGTCAACATCCGGGTGGTGGTGCCGGTGACCGCCGGGATCGGGCTGGCTGCAACCATCGGCGCGAGCACGACCGCCGAACTCGGCGCCATGCGCATCAGCGAGGAGATCGACGCCCTGGAAGTGATGGCGATCCGCGCGATGCCGTATCTGGTCGGCACCCGACTGCTGGCGGGCATGATCACGATCGCGCCGATCTACGCGGTCGCGCTGATCTTCTCCTTTCTGTCGAGCCGGGTCGTCACCGTCAACGTGCTCGGCCAGTCGCCCGGCGTCTACGAGCACTACTTCTCGACGTTCCTCATCCCGTCCGACGTGCTCTGGTCGTTCCTGCAAGCCATCGTCATGGCGTTCCTGGTGATGCTGATCTGCACGTACTACGGCTATTACGCGGGCGGCGGCCCGGAAGGCGTCGGGGTGGCGACCGGCCGCGCGGTCCGCCTGTCGCTCATCGCCGTCGTGACCGTGACCCTGGTGATCGCGCTGGTGCTCTACGGCAGCGCTCGTGAACTGCGGCTGGCCGGGTGACGCGATGACCGACAACACGATTCACCGGGTGTGGGCGCTGGTGGCCGTCATCGTCCTGGCAGTCGGCGGCTGGGCCGTCGTCGGAGCCTACCGGGGCGACTTCCAGGACGTCGTGACCGTGCGCGTGGCTGCCGAGCGCGCCGGACTCGCTCTGGAGCCGGGCGCCATGGTGAAACGACACGGGGTGCGGATCGGCGAAGTCGAATCGGTCGAGTCGACCTCGGGCGGCGCGGAGATCGTCGTGGGGATCGAACCGGCTGCGGCCGCGGACATCCCGTCCAACACCCAGGTGCAGATCCGCTCGTCCACGTTCTTCGGCGGCAAGACCGTCGACGTCGTCGACCCGCCCGAGCCCGCGGCAGGCAGCGTGGCCGACGGCGCCCGGATCGGAGCCGACTCGGTGTCGGTGGAGATCAACACCGTCTTCGAGTCGCTCACCCGACTCCTCGGCGCCGTGGAACCGGACAAGCTCAACGAGGTGCTCGGGACGCTCGCGCACGCCCTGCACGGGCAGGGCGCGGAACTCGGCGTCGGTCTCGACGACCTCGACACGGTGCTCGGCACCCTCACCGCGCGCATCCCCGAACTGCAGGACATCGCCGAGTCGGGGGCGGCGACCGCATCGATCTACGCGGGCGCCGCCGACGACCTGCTGACCACCCTGCGGAACCTGACGACGACGGCGAAGACCGTCACCGACAAGACTCCGCAACTCGACGATCTGCTGGCCGGTGTGCTCGGCCTGGCCAATCGTGGCGACGCCGTCCTCGAACCGAACTCCGACAACCTGGTCAAGGCGATCGTGCTGCTCGAACCGACCGCCGAACTGCTCAAGGAGTACAGCCCGATGCTGTCCTGCTTCATCAAAGGCGTCGACGTCGCCCGCACCGAGGCCGAGAAGGTCTCCGGCGGCAACGGCGCCACCATGCTCCTCAACTCGACGATCCTGATGGGGACCGAGGCCTACACGTATCCGAAGAGTCTGCCCAAGGTCGCGGCCACCGGCGGCCCGCGCTGCGGCGAACTGCCGCGCGTGCAGCTGAGCCAGGTTCCGACCCCGTACGTGGTGGCCGACACCGGAGCCAACCCGTTCGCCGACTCGACCGGCAGCCCGGCACTGGTCCCGCAGTCGATCCTGCAGTTCATGCTCGGCGGGAGCGGCCGATGATGACCACCGCCCGCTGGCTCACGCTCGGCGCGTTCGTCACCGTGATGACGTTGATCCTGGCCGCCGTCCTCATGGTCTTCGGCAACGTGCGTTTCGACGACCACGAGTTCCACGCGCGCTTCACCGACGTCTCCGGGCTCGAGGAGAACCAGTTCGTGCGCGTCGCGGGCGTCGAGGTCGGCAAAGTGACCGGCATCGAGATCAACGACGAGGACACCGTCACCGTCGACTTCACCATCGACGGCTCGTACACGCCGACCACAGCCACCGACGCCACGGTCCGCTACCTGAACCTGACCGGCGATCGCTACCTGGAGTTACGTGACGGCGACGGCGCCCCCGAACCACTGCCGGCCGGGGGCGCCATCGCGCTCGACCGGACGCAGCCCGCACTGGACCTCGACTCGCTGCTCGGCAGTTTCAAACCGTTGCTGCGCGCCATCGAACCCGACCAGGTCAACCAGTTCAGCGCTGAACTGCTCAACGTCCTCCAAGGCCAGGGCTCGACGGTCGAGTCGTTGCTGAGCCGCACCGCGACCCTCACCCAGACGCTCGCCGACCGCGACGAAGTGATCGGCGACCTGATCACCAACCTGAACACCGTGCTCGGCACCGTCGCCGACCGCGACGACGAACTCGACTCGGCGATCGGATCGGCCTCGCTCCTCGCCGACCGACTGGCGACCGACTCCGACGACTGGGGTCGCGCCCTGACCTCCGTGGACCGGGTGAGTGCGTCGCTCGGTGAGATGCTCACCGACACTCGCACACCGATCGCGCAGACCGTCACCCAACTCAAGCGCACCACCGATCAGCTCAACGCGGGCGCCGACACCATCGACAGCGTGCTGTCCCGCCTGCCGGACACCTACCAGGCGCTCACTCGCCTCGGCGCCTACGGGAACTTCTTCAACTACTACCTGTGCACGCTGCGGATCAAGCTCAACGGACTCGACGGCGAGAACTTGATCCTCCCGGTCTTCGGGCAGGACACCGGGAGGTGTGAACCGAAATGATGCGCTATCAACGGCGGAACACCTTCCGTACCGGCGTGATCGGCGTGACGGTGGTCGTGCTCGTCGCGGCGACGGCGACCAGCGTGCAGTCGCTCCCGTTCTTCGGCGACGGCCGCAGCTTCACCGCGGAGGTCGCCGACGCCGCCGGACTGCGGGTCGGCGACGACGTCATGCAGTACGGCGTCACCGTCGGACGAGTGTCGTCCATGGAACTCGACGGCGACCACGTCGACGTGATGTTCGACGTCGACGACCAGGCCAGGCTCGGCTCGCGGACCTCGATGTCGATCTCCACCGCAACCGTTCTCGGCACCCGGGTCGTCACGCTGACGTCGGACGGGACGGGGGAGTTGCCCGCCGGGTCGGTGATCCCTCGAGATCGCACGAGCGTCCCGTACGACCTGACCTCGGCACTCGGCGATCTGACCCACGCCGCCCAGGACATCGACACCGGGCAGCTCGCCGACTCGCTGCGCGCGGTCAACGACGTGCTCGACCAGACCCCGGCCGAACTGGAGCCTGCCGTGGCCGGTCTCGGCGCCCTCTCGCGGACCGTCGCCGAACGCGACGAGCAGCTCCGCGCACTGCTGACGAAGGCCGACCAGGTCAGCGGGGTGCTCGCCGACCGAAGCGAGGCCGTCGCCGACCTGATCGGCGACGTCGACGTCATCCTCGGCGAACTCGTGGAGCGACGACGCACCGTCGAGACACTGTTCGCGAACGTCACCACGCTGTCGCAGTCGCTGCAGAACGTGATCGCCGACAACAAGGCCGCCCTCGGCCCGGCGCTCGACAGCGCCAACCAGGCGCTCACCGTGTTGGGGCGCAACCGGCAGAACATCGGAAAGGCGATCGACTCGCTCGCTCCGTACATCACCGAACTCGGCGAAGCCGTCTCGTCCGGTCCGTTCTTCTCGTCGTACATCACCAATCTGCTGCCTGCGCAGATGATCGAACCCGCACTGCGGACGGCGATGAACGACGCCGGCATCCCCTATCCGATCAAGGGGGACAAGTGAATACCGTGAAGAATCCGAGCGCCAAGAAGTGGGGGTGGGCGTTCCTCGCCCTACTGGTGATCGCCGCAGCCGTGTTCTCCTACTTCCTCGTGCCGCGGGTGACGACCGATCGCCTGACGGTGATCTTCCCGTCCGCGGCAGGCCTCTACCCGGGCGACGACGTCCGGGTCCTCGGCATCCCCGTCGGGTCCGTCGAATCGATCACGCCGCGCGCCGAGGACGTCGTGGTCCACTTGCGGGTGGATCGCTCCCAGTCGATCCCGGCGAGTGCACAGGCCGTCGTCCTCAACCAGAGCCTGGTCTCGGGACGCTTCGTTCAACTCACCCCGCCGTACACGGACGGACCGCGGCTCGGCGACGGCGCGACGATCCCGATCGAGCGGACCGCAGTGCCCGTCGAGTGGAACGAGATCGAACAGCAACTGCTCGAGGTGTCCGAGCAGCTCAAACCGTCGGTGGACGAGGTCAGCGGACCACTCGGCGACACCGTGAGCGCGGCAGCGAAGAACCTGTCCGGGCAAGGGGAGACCCTGCACGACACGTTGTCGTCCCTGTCGGCGGCGCTGCGCACCGTCTCCGACGGCCGCACCGACCTGTTCAGCACGGTGAAGAATCTCCAGATCTTCGTCAGTGCTCTCGCTGACAGCGACGCGCAGATCGTGTCCTTCAACAAACGGATGGTGTCGGTGACGAGCATTCTCGACGCGAACCGGGACGACATCGCCGGAGCGATGGACAGCCTGGACTCCTCTCTGGGGCAAGTCCAGACGTTCATCGCCGACAACCGCGGCGGGATGACCGACGCGCTCACCCGGCTCGGCGACGTCACCGAGACCCTCGCCGCTCACCGGGACAACATCGCGCAGGTGCTGCACACCGCCCCGACCGCGCTGGCGAACCTGAACAACATCTATCAACCGGCGCAGAACTCGGTGGTCTCGGCGCTCGCGATGAGCAACTTCGCGAACCCGGTGCAGTTCATCTGCTCGTCGATCGCCGCAGCCGAGGCGACTACCGCCGAGCGCGGCGCGAAACTGTGTGTGAAGTACCTCGGCCCGCTGCTTCGGCTGCTCACCATGGACTATCCGCCCCTGTCGAGCAATCCGACCCGTGGCGTCGGCGCGAAGCCGGACCAACTCGTCTACTCCGGCGTCACGCCGCCAGCCGGGCAGAAGAGCTCCGGAAGTCGACCGACCTCGGTCAAGGAGATGCTCGTGCCGGGAGGCCGACGATGACCGGGCGGCTCGGACGGGCGACCTCGGTGGTGCTCTTGATCGTGGCGACCCTCGTCGCATTGTCGGGGTGCAGTTGGCGCGGACTCAACTCGCTGCCGTTGCCCGGAACCCACGGCCGCGGCGACGGCGCATGGACGGTCCAGATCGAGATGCCCGACGTCACGACCATCGACCGGAACTCCGAGGTCCTCGTCGACGACATCGCGGTCGGCCGAGTCAGCGACCTCGCACTTCGCGACGGTCACGCCGTGGTCACCGTCAGTCTCGACGACGGCGTCGCGTTGCCCGCCAACACCGTCGCGAAGATCGGTCAGACCACACTGCTCGGGTCGGCGCACGTCGAACTCGGAGCCCCCGACAACGGCGCGGTCGGTCGATTGCGGGACGGCGACACGATTCCGATCGACGACGCCGGAGCCTATCCGACCACTGAGCAGACCCTCGCCTCGGTGGCCCTGGTCCTCGGTGGCGGTGGCCTCGATCAGGTGCGCACGATCACCACCGAACTCAACGCCGCGCTCGGCGGCCGCACCGATGCCGCCCGGCGGGTCCTGAGCGGACTGAACCGGTTGCTCGGCGGTCTCAACGAGCAGATCGACTCGATCACCGACGCCATCGACTCCCTCGACGACCTGTCGTCGCGCCTCGCCGCGCAGCACGAGCGGATCGGTGAGGCGATCGATGCGCTCGCCCCGGCGCTCGACGCCGTCGCCGACCGGCGCGGCCAGCTGTCGCAGACGCTGATCAGGCTCGGCGACTTCTCCGACACGGCGCACGGCATCGTCCGAGCATCGGGCGACGAGATGCGCACCGACTTGAAGGCACTGCCCCCGATCCTGAAGGGGCTCGCCGACTCCGGGAAGTCGCTCACCGAGTCGTCGCGCTACCTGCTGACCTATCCGTTCCCGATCGACGTGGCGCAGAACGTCGTCCGCGGCGACTACGCGAACGGTCAGGTGACCCTGGATCTGCGGTTGGCGACCCTCGACAAGGCTCTGCTGATCGGCACTCCTCTCGAAGGAATGCTCTCGGGTCTGGAAGGGGTGCTCGGGAAGGCTGCCCCGGCGACGGCGAGCAGACGCGGCGACGCGCCGCCACTCAAGGATCTGCTGAATCCGGGAAGGCGACCCCGATGAACCTACGACGCTCCACCGTGATCCGGCTGATCGTCTTCGCGGCCATCGCCGTGCTCGCGCTCGGGGTCGTGGCCGTCCAGTATGCGCAGTTGCCGCAGCAGGCAGGATTGGACCGCTACACGGTCGCTGTCGAGATGGACGACGCGGGCGGTCTGTACCCGAATGCGAACGTCACCTACCGCGGCGTCACCGTCGGCCGCGTCGCCGGAGTGGCGAGCACCAGGACCGGGGCCAGCGCGGAACTGTCGATGCGCTCCGGGACGTCTGTCCCGGCCGACGTCGATGTGCACGTGAACCCGATGTCCGCAGTCGGCGAGATGTACGTCGATCTCGTGCCGAGGCGCGCAGGCGGCGGCGACCTGCACGAGGGCTCCCGGATCGACGCCGACCGGGTGACGGTGTCCGTCGACGCAGGTCGAGTGCTCGGCTCAGTGAACGAACTGCTCGCCTCGGTCCCCCAGGACGACCTCACCACCGTGATCGACGAGAGCTTCACCGCGCTGAAGGGGCAGGGGCCCGCGCTGCGCACCCTGATCGGCTCGGTGACGAAGATCCTCGGCGAGGCCCGCGCGGCCGACGACCCGACCGGCAGGCTGATCGACGAGCTCGGCCCGCTGCTGCACACCCAAGAGGTGTCCGGCGCCGCGATCACCGCCTGGGCGGGCTCGCTCGCGCGGATCACCGGGACCGTCGCCGACTCCGACGCCGATGTGCGCGGCGTGCTCGATCAGGCGGGACCCGCCGCGAAGGAGGCGACCGCCGCCTTCAACGACTTCGAGCCACTGCTGCCGATGCTGCTGTCGAATCTGGTGACGGTCGAGCAGGTCGGCGCGGTCTACAACCCGGCTCTCGAACAGATCCTGGTGCTGTTCCCGCCGTTGATCGCGGCATCTCAGGGCGCCGGGATCGTCAATGCCGACGATCCGGGGCAGAACACCTTCTTCACCATGGAACTCAACGATCCGCCGCCCTGCATCGAAGGATTCCTTCCGCCGTCCGAACGTCGATCGCCGACCGACCTGAGTCCGGCCCCGGCGCCGAAAGACCTGTACTGCAAGGTGGATCCGGACGATCCGCGGTCGGTGCGCGGCGCGCGCAACCTGCCGTGCATCGAGTATCCGGGCTATCGAGCGGCGACCGTTGCGCTGTGCCGGACGAAGGCGGGCGCCGCCGAGCCCGGGACGGCTTCGCGAGCCTCGGGCGAGCCCGCGGCGAAGCGAGGGACCACGCGTACCCGGCGTGCCGCGAAGATGACCGGGTACGACCCGACCCGCGGGGAGTATCTGGGCGCCGACGGCGTCACTTACAAGGTGGCCGGGCTGACCGGCGAAGCCCGGGGCGAACCGCCGACGCTGAGGGCGATGCTGACCGGTCGTTGAACAGCGGCGAATCTGCTGCGGGCGTCGACCTGTTGCTGTTACTGTCCGTCTGCGCACGGCAAGGGGGGTCGGGGGAGACGATGCAGGAGGGTCTGGGGAGATGACACGCTTCACTCGGACGGTGATGCTTGTGGTGGTGGCGGTGACGGCCCTGATGGTGTCGGTGGTGACCGGGCCAGGCGCAGCGCAGGCGGAGCCGAAGCTGCCGGAGAACTACAACTTCTTCGGAGGCATCCCGCACGAACTGTCCCACCCCAACGGGTCACTGCCGGGTTCGAACGACTTCGACTGCGAACCGACCAAGGCCCATCCGAATCCCGTGGTGCTCACCCATGGCACGGGCGGTGGTGCGCAGACCAATTGGGGAGCGTATGTCCCGATGCTCAAGAACGCCGGGTTCTGCGTTTTCGCGCTCACCTACGGCTCGTACCCCGGAGCTCCATGGCCGCTGAATCAGATCGGCGGAACCCAGCCGCTGGAGAAGAGTGCCGCGGAGTTGAAAGTCTTCGTCGACAAGGTTCGCAAGGCTACGGGCGCCGAGAAGGTCGACATCGTCGGTCATTCACAGGGCACGATCATGCCTTCGTACTATGCGAAGTTCCTCGGCGGCCGCGACAAGATCGACAAGTACGTGTCGTTGGCCCCGCTGTGGCGAGGAACGTACGGGTTCGCGGGCGACCTGATTCTGCCGGTCGCGAAGCGACTGGGGATCCCCGAGCAGAAGGTGACTCCCATCTTCAGTTCCCTCGGTCAGATGCTCGGCGGTTCGCAGTTCATCAAGAAACTGTGGGCAGACGGCGGACCGTATCTGCCGGGCATCGACTACACCAACATCTCGACTCGCTATGACGAGGCCGTGGTGCCGTACACCAGCGGTCAGGTCGCAGGCGGACCCGGTCGAAGCGTGAAGAACATCGTCGTCCAAGACGGCTGCGCTCAGGACTACTCCGAGCACGCCGGGATCGCCGGTTCCAAGCGGGCAGCCTACTTCGTGTACAACGCGCTCGATCCCGAGCACCCGCGGACGGTGCCGTGCCGGTTCGCAGCGCCGTTCACCGGCTGATCAGATCGGCTTGAAGGCCTCGATCAGCCAGCGACCGTCCTCCTGACGGACCAGACCGACTCGGACCGCGGTCGCCGTGGTGGTCGGCTTGTCGTTCGGCTGTTGCGACGCGACCTGCTGGGTGACGAAGACGAGAGCCTCGGCGTCGTCCTTCTCGATGCTGATCAATGAGACGCCGGAGACGTTGACCGAAGAGCTCAAGCCGCGGTCGCGAGCGGCGGGCAGCACATCGGTGCGGGCGAGTGACCGGTACTCGTCGGCGAAACCGCCGGTCAACAATCGCTGGGTCGCATCGACGTCGGCCTGCGCGGTGTCGGCGTGATACGTCAGGATCGCGGTGGCCCCGGTGCGGGCAGCGGCCAGCACCGTCGGCCGGGCGTCGTTCACCTGCTCGCTGCTGCGGTGCTCGATCCAGAAGAACAGACTCAACCCGGCCAGCACGACGATCAACGTCGCGGCCACCGCCCAGAGCACGGGACGCAGCCATCGGCGCTCGGCCGGTGGAGAATCGGCTGAGGGGGAGTCGGCTGAGGGGGAATCGGTAGCGGGGGAGTCGGGGGTCCCCGCGTCGTCGAGTTCCGGCTTCTCGTCAGTAT
This sequence comes from Gordonia zhenghanii, assembly GCF_021738965.1. Classification (GTDB taxonomy): domain Bacteria; phylum Actinomycetota; class Actinomycetes; order Mycobacteriales; family Mycobacteriaceae; genus Gordonia; species Gordonia zhenghanii. The sequence continues at coordinate 111,325 of NZ_JAKKOQ010000012.1, forward strand.
CAGTCTCGTCGAGATCTGGCTTGCCTGCTGTGTCGGTCATACCGCGAAGTCCACCTTCTCGATCAGGATCCGGTCGTCGCCGTGCTGCAGATGCACTCGGAGCCGCCACACTCGCGGCTCTTCCTGAGCGCCGGAGCCGTTGGTGACCAGTGACGTGGCGGAGACGAGAAGCCTCGCCGCGTGCTCGTCCGAGGTCTCGATGCCGACCGCGTTGACGGTGCCCTTGCTCGTCACCTTCATCTGTTTGACGACGTCGATGAAGTCTTTCGACCGGCCAGCGAAGTCGGCGCGGAACTCGCCGGTCGAGCCCTCCAGGATCCGGTCCACATCGCGGTCGGCGCGGTCGGCGCTGACCGAGATCACGTTGAGGACGCCTTGACGCGCAGCGTCGACGTACTGGGCGTCGAGCTGCTCGCGGTCACGGTCTGAGACATACCAACTCGCGGTGAACCCGGTGGCCACGGCCAACGCGAGGATCACTGCGCCGATCGCGATCCCGGTGATCAGGCCGCGTCGAGTGCCCGAATCGGGTTCGGCGGGCGAGTCTGGTTCGGGCGAGTCTGGACCCGCCTCATCAGCAGTCGTCGGTGTCTCGTCACTGTGCGTCATCAGCCCTCATCGTGCGCAGTCGTCTCGATTGATGAAACCGTACCATACGGTATGGTACCGTCTCGGTCTGTGACCTGAGCCTCACCCGAGGCGTCAGCGAAAGGAGACTCTTTTGTCCTCTGCAGGATCGGTGTCGACGCCCACGGTCGACCACTTCCAACGCATCCCGTTCTCGCCGGCCACCGACGGTCGCGTCGAATCTCATTCCGGTCTGACTCGGCACTATCCGACGTTGCACGGGAATCTGGTCGCGTTGCCCGATCACTCCACGGAGGTGGGTCTGGTGATGTGCCATCCGGCGTCGAACTTCCTGAGCCACTTCCTACTGCACGGCTTCGCCGAAGCCGGTCTGCCGATCATGGGAGTCAACACCCGGTACTCGACAAACGAGCCCGCGCTCATCATGGAACGAGCGGCCGCCGATCTGGGCTGCGCGGTCCGCTGGATGCGCGAAGAACTCGGCTTCGAGAAGGTGGTGCTGCTCGGCTTCAGCGGCGGGGGATCACTGTCGGCCTTCTATCAGAGCCAGGCGCTCAATCCGACGGTCACCCAGACTCCGGCGGGCGACCCGGAAGACCTGACCGGGATGGTTCCGGCCGACGGTCTGGCCTTCGTCGGCGCGCATCCCGGCCGCGCGCGAGTCCTGCGGAACTGGATCGACGGCTCCGTCGTCGACGAGACCGATCCGTACGCGACCGACGAGACGGTCGATCTCTACGCCACAGACCGCGCCGTGCCATTGGATCGGGAATGGGTGCAGACCTACCGGGACGCTCAACTCGCACGCATCCGCCGCATCGACAGCTGGGCGCTGGATCAGCTCGACGAGCTGGAGCGTCGTGGCGCGGCAGACCGGGCCTTCGTGGTCCACCGCACCGTCGCCGACCCCCGCTACCTGGACATGACTCTGGATCCGAGCGATCGACAGCCGGGCAGCATGTACGGCGACCCGCAGACCGCGAACCTGGCGGCGGGCGGGCTGGCTCGCTTCTCAACGGTGCGGGCATGGCTGAGCACGTGGAGCTACGACCTGACGAACGCCGACGCCGTGCGAAACCTGACCACCGTGAACACTCCGACGTTGGTCGCGGCACTGCGCGCCGACCAGGCGGCGTTCGTCAGCGACTCGGAGGCGATGTACGAGGCCAGCGCCGACCCCGACGTGGAGTACATCGGACTGAACGACCTGAGTCACTACTGCGTCGACCAACCCGACGGCGTTCCCCGGATCGTCGACACAGTCAGCGGATGGATGAGGCGGCGCGGGCTGCTCGCAGGTTCGGCCGGGCGAGGACAGGAGGCGACGGCATGACCGTTCAGCAGGACGAGATCCGCAGCGTTCGATCCGCGCCCACGGCCTTCCCGTATCGGGCGACGATGTCACGGCCGGTGATCCGCCGTGCTCGGAAAGTCGCCAAACGACTGACCGGCGCCGACATCTTCCCGACGACCGAGCAACTCGAAGCGTTCGCAGGCGACATGTACGCGGGCGATCCAGTGGCCGAGCGGTTCGTCGACGAGGTCCTCTACGGCGAGATCGGCATGGAGGAAGGGCGCGCGATGCTCAAACGCGCCCTCGCCGACGGGCTCGACAGCATCGAGAACCCACCGCCGTCGATGGTGGAACTGTTCACCGAATTCGAGCAGATCCCCGAGTGGGTCGATCCGGCCACGGTCGAAGCCGGCGCCCGCATCTGGCGTCGGTGGGGGACCTTCCTGTTCAGTGTCGCGGGCGGCGAGACGCTGGAGATGTACACCGAAGCCGCCGTCGCGACGCCGCTGTCGTTGGCCGGTGGATACGCGGGTGACAACGCGCTGCGGCGCTTCCTGGAGACCTCACGGTTCTGGATCGACGTCTCCGAACCGGGCGGTCTGCTGACGCCGGGAAGCAAAGGCCGCGCCACCGCGATGCTGGTGCGCGTCATGCACGTCTCGGTGCGACGCCGCGTCGCCGACCATCCCGAATGGCACTCGGAGAAATGGGGTCTGCCGATCAGCCAGGCCTACATGCTGCTCACCCTGCTCGGCGGCAGTGTGGTGCCGGGGCTGGCGTTGTGGATCCTCGGGGTGCAGACCACCCGCAAGGAGATCTACGATCTGATCCACTTCCAGCGGTACATGGGACACATCGTCGGGGTGCGCAACACCTGGTACCCGGAGACCATCGCCGACAGTCTGCGACTGCTCGCCATCGTCGGCACCGCCCGCAGCTACGACGCGGGACCGGGCGGGGTCGAACTCATCGAGTCCTTCCCCCAGGCCTTCGCCCCGCGCGACGACCACACCGGGCTGCAACGACTGCGCGAACACTACAACGCGGCGATCTACGCGACATACGCGCGGCTGTTCATGTTCCCGCAGACCTACGCCAAGCACGACATGCCGAACGCCCTGCCCGGTCTCGCGTGGGTCGCTGCTCGATTCCCCGCGGTCGCCGTGGTCGAGACGCTGCGGCGCATTCCGCCGCTGGGACGTGTGCACGAGAAGGTCATGCGCTGGCACCGAGAGAACTGGTATCGCGCCCAGATGTCCGACCGCGAAGCCGAATTCGACGCGTCCGGAGCGTTGCGCCGATGACCGACGACTACCGAAAGGGACTCCTATGACACAGTCTTCGACCGACGGGGCCCAGCTCGACGGGGAACTGCTGTACCTCCGCGGATTCGGCAACGAGCATTGCTCCGAGGCTGTCGCAGGCGCGTTGCCGCCGCTGCAGAACTCGCCGCAGCGCCCGCCGTTCGGGCTGTACGCCGAACAGATCTCCGGCACCGCGTTCACCGAACCACGGGCACACAACCGGCGTACCTGGTGCTACCGCATCCGGCCGACGGCCGGGCATCCGCCGCTCGCTCGTATCGACGACGGCGCTCTGGCGTCCGCACCGTTGCCCGGCGGCCCGGTGCCCAACCGGTTGCGCTGGAACCCATTGCCGCCCAACCCGTCCGGGACGGACTTCGTCGACGGCCTGTACACCGTCGCAGGCAACGGCGACGTGCTCGCCCGCACCGGCATCGGGGTGCACCTCTACTCGGCGACGACGTCCATGACGCGCCGCTACTTCCAGAACAGCGACGGCGAGCTGCTGATCGTCCCGCAGTCCGGGCCGCTCCGGGTGCGGACCGAGCTGGGCGTCGTCGACGCGGCCCCGGGCGAGATCGTGGTGATCTCGCGCAGCATCAAGTTCGCCGTCGACCTGCCAGGCGGCGCGTCCGCGGGCTATGTCTGCGAGAACTACGGTGCGCCTTTCGAACTGCCCGAGCTCGGCCCGATCGGCGCCAACGGGCTGGCACACGCCCGGCACTTCCGGCACCCGGTGGCCGCATACGAGCAGGGAGTCGGCGAGGCGCAGCTGGTGCACAAGTTCGGCGGGCACCTCTGGGCGTGCACGCTTCCGGACTCACCGCTCGACGTGGTCGCGTGGCACGGCACCCACGGCGTGTACGTCTACGACCTGGCTGAGTTCAACGTCTTGGGCACCACCAACTGGGACCACGCCGATCCGTCGATTCACACAGTGCTGACCTCGCCGACACCGATCCCGGGGCAGGCGAACGTCGACTTCTGCGCGTTCGGTCCGCGCTGGCTGGTCGGCGAGCACACGTTCCGTCCGCCGCACTTCCACCGGAACGTCATGACGGAGTTCATGGGCCTGATCTATGGAGCACACGACTCCAAGGCCGAAGGATTCGTGCCGGGCGGAGCGAGCCTGCACAACATGTTCGCCGCGCACGGGCCCGACCTGACGACCCACACGCTCGGCACCGAAGCCGAACTGTCGCCGCAGAAGTTCGACAACTCGATCGCATTCATGTTCGAGACCCGGCTGCCGCTGACCGTCGCCGAACAAGCCATGTCGGGAGGCCACCGACAACCGGACTACGACTCGGCCTGGGGTGGTCTCACCCCGCGCTTCACCCCACCCACCAGCACTCCTGAAGGAGACGACCGATGACCGATACAGCGAACGCAGCGGCCCGCTTCGAACCGACGATTCCCGACGTCAGTCTGCGGATCGGCGACACCCGTCGCGCGGCCTCGGGCGGGGCGACGTACGTCTCGACCAATCCGGCCGACGAGAGCGTCGTCGCCGAACTCCCCGCCGGAACCGAGACCGACGTCGACGCCGCAGTCGCGGCCGCCCGCGAGACGTTCGAGTCGGGCGTCTGGTCCGAACTGCCGGGCGCCGAGCGCGGCCGCATCCTCTCGCGCGCCGCCGACCTGATCGAAGCCGACGCCGAGAACCTCGCGGCCCTCGAATCGGTGGAGATGGGCAAGCTGTACGTCGACAGCGTCAACGGCGACATCCCGGCCACCGCCGGGACCTTCCGGCACTTCGCGGGATGGGCCGACAAGATCGTCGGACAGACCTCGGTCCTCCCGAGCTACGGTCCGCAGCAGCGTTTCGGCTACACCCTGCGGCAGCCGCTCGGCGTCGTCGGCGCCATCACGCCCTGGAACAACCCGGCGGTGATCGCCGGCTGGAAGCTCGCGCCTGCATTGGCGGCGGGCAACACGGCCGTCATCAAACCCGCTGAGGACGCATCCCTCTCGACCATCCGCCTCGCGCAACTGCTCGTCGAGGCCGGAGTGCCCGAAGGCGTGCTCAACGTGGTGACCGGCCTCGGCGAGGAAGCCGGCGCGGCGCTCGCCCGACACGAGGGCATCGACAAGATCAGCTTCACCGGCAGCGCGCGCGTCGGCCGAACCATCGCGCCCCGCGCAGGCGACAAGTACCGCAAGATGACCCTCGAACTCGGCGGCAAGTCGCCGCAACTGGTGTTCGCCGACGCCGACCTCGAGCAGTCCATGCCATGGATCGCAATGGGCAACTTCTACCACCAAGGGCAGGTCTGCGCGGCGGGCACTCGCGTGCTCGTCCATGAATCGCGGGTCGACGAGGTCATCGCAGGCCTCGTCGCCGCGGCCGAAGCCGCCGTCATCGGCGACCCGCGTGACGCGTCGAGCACCATGGGCACCATCGTCAACCGCAAACAGCTCGACACGATCGAACGCTACATCGGCCTCGGCACGAGCGAGAACGCCGAACTGATCACCGGCGGGAAAGTCCTGGACCGGGCGGGCTACTTCGTCGAGCCGACCGTGTTCCGCGGACACAACGACCTGACGATCGCCCGCGAAGAGATCTTCGGCCCCGTCGCCACCGTCATCCCGTTCTCCACCACCGACGAAGCCGTACAGATCGCCAACGACACCGAGTACGGGCTCAACGCCATGATCCACACCAGCAGCCTGTCCACCGCACACTCGGTGATCCCCCGACTGCGCGTCGGCATGGTGTGGGTCAACGGCTGGGGCGTTCCCGAACCCGGTCTGCCTTGGGGCGGCCGCGAAGCCAGTGGCTACGGGCGCGAACTGGGGCAGTCTGGTATCCATGCCAACACCGAAGAGAAGACCGTCCACCTTGGTTTCTAATACAGGGGTTTCTAATACAGGGGTTTCTGAAACGCGGGCACCCGACAACGCAGGCGCATTGGCCGATCTCCGGGTTCTGGAACTGGGCACGCTCATCGCCGGACCGTTCGCGGGCAGGCTGCTCGGCGATCTCGGAGCCGACGTCATCAAGATCGAGGCTCCGGGCAAAGCCGATCCGCTGCGGACCTGGGGGCAAGCCGAGGTCGACGGGGAACGGGCCTTCTGGACCGTGCACGCCCGCAACAAACGGGCCATCAGTCTGGACCTGCGCTCCGGCGAGGGACGGGAGATCTTCCTCGACCTCGTCGAGCGCAGCGACATCATCGTCGAGAACTTCCGGCCGGGCACCCTGGAGAAGTGGCAGATCGGCTATGACGTTCTCGCCGAACGGAATCCGGGTATCATTCTGGCTCGAGTCTCCGGCTACGGACAGACCGGTCCGGCCGCGTTCAAAGCCGGCTACGCCTCCGTCGCCGAAGGAGTCAGCGGACTGCGCTACATCAACGGGTTCCCCGGAGGTCCCGCGCCGCGGCTGTCACTGTCCATCGGGGATTCGCTCGCGGGCATGTTCGCGGTGCAAGGCGTGCTGGCCGCGTTGCACACCCGCCATCTCACCGGTCACGGTCAGGTGGTCGACGTGGCGCTCACCGAAGCCTGCCTGGCGATGCTCGAATCGACGATCCCGGACTACGACCTCGGCGGCGTCGTCCGGCAGCCCTCCGGCACCAGGCTCAGCGGGATCGCGCCGTCCAACCTGTATCTGACGCGGGACGAACGGTGGGTGATCATCGCCGCCAATCAGGACACCGTGTTCCGGCGCCTGTGCGCGGTGATCGGCCGCGAAGACCTGATCGACGACGAACGCACCCGAGACCACGTGGCCCGCGGCAAGCACGAGGATCTCCTGGACGAGATCATCGGCGCGTGGGTCGCCGACCGCGACGGAGCCACGGTCATCGATCTGATGGCCGAGGCAGGGGTGGTCGCTGGCCCGGTCAACACGGTCGCCGACGTCGTCGCCGACGAACAGTTCCAGGCTCGAGAGATGTTGGTGCCGCACCCGGACGAACGCCTGGGCCGCGACGTGCTCGGGCCGGGTGTGGTGCCGAAACTGTCGGAGACGCCCGGCAGCGTCCGGTCGGCCGGACCGGCGTCCGTCGGCCAGGACAACACCGAGGTGTACTCCGGCTTGCTCGGCCTCGACGAGCAGCGGCTCGCCGAGCTCGCCGCCGCCGGAGTCATCTGAGTCCAGAAGCGATCTGAATCGGGGGCCGGACGGCGCCCGACAGAACACAACGAAGCGAAGAACAGGAAACGAGATCCCATGACGACCATCGACGCCGTTGAAGCGTGGAACGGGCCGGGCCGCAGCGACGGAACCATCACCGCAGTCCGCCCCGAGCACAACGCCCTGCACGCGCGGGCGGAGCGAACCGCCTTCGAGCATTGGTACTTCGACGCGCACCTCGACAACGGCTACACCGTCGTCGGCTTCCTGGTGAAACGTCGCCCCGAAGACCCGCCGATGGCGCGCCCCTGGGTCGAGGTCATCGTCTACAAGCCGGACGGCAGCACGCTGCAGATCTCGCAGAAGTATCCGGTACGGGCCGCGCACTTCTCCACCGATGAGGTGGACGTGCGGATCGGCCCGAACTCGGCTCGCGTCGAATTCGACGAGAACGACATGCCGACCTACTTCGTGACCTTCGACGAAGAAGACGTGCAGCTCGACCTCGAGTTCCGCAACGAGATTCTGCCCTGGATGCCCGGACGCGGGGAGACCCAGTTCGGCGACGGCGGCGTCTTCGGCTGGTGCGTCGGCGCGCCCCGTGCAGCGGTGAGCGGCACCGTCGCCATCGGCGACGACCGATGGGAGGTGACCGGCCGCGGCTACGCCGACCACAACTGGGGCGTCGGCAACATGCCCCGCGTCATCGAACGCTGGCACTGGGGCCGCCTCTACACGCAGGACTACTCGCTGCTCTACGCCGTGGTGGCCTGCAACGAGAAGTACGGAAACCTACAGATCATGCCGGTGATGCTGGCTAAGGGCGACGAGGTCCTCCTGTCCACGGGCGACGTCGAGTTCACCCTCGGCCCGTCGGTCTACGACGACGTCGCCAGACAGGACTACCCGGAGACGTTCACCCTCGAAGCGCCCGGAAAGTTCCGGCTCGAGATGAGCGTCCGGCAGGTGTTGCAGTCGTACTCCCTGATCGAACAGATGCCGGTGATCGGAAGCAAGGTGATGCGACCGATCGCCGACCGGGTGATCGGCAAACCCGGGTACTTCCGATTCCAGTCGGACTTCACCCTCGCAGTGACACAGGACGACGGCTCGGTCGAGACCGTGGAGGGCAGCACCCTGCACGAGTTGGTCGCGTTGAGTTGAGCGAGCGCGGCGAGTAGCGGCCCGCTCAGCGCTGCGGCGGCGCGAACGTCAGATATCCGGTCCCGGAACCGGGCGACACTGCTTCGTCTAGGTCGGCGAGATCGTCGTCGGTCGGCGCCCACAGCACCGACTGCGCGTTCGCGGTGATCTGCGCCGACGACGTCGCCCCCGCGATGATCGAGTCGACTGTCGGTTGCGCGCGCAATCCGCCGAGCGCCACGTCGAGCATGCTGATGCCGCGGTCGGCCGCGAACGCCCGGACAGCGTCCACGACGTCCCAGTCGGCGGCGTCGTACCGGAACGACTCGGTGACCAGGCGCGACCCCGCGGGCGGCGCCTCGTCGCGCGAGTACTTGCCGGTGAGCAGACCGTACGCGAGCGGGAAGTAGGGGAGCAGACTCATCCCGTAGCGCTTCAGCGCAGGCACGAGTTCGGCTTCGGCGCTGCGGTTGTACAGCGAGTACTCGTTCTGCGCGGTGATGAAGTGCTCGCTGCCGATCGCGTCGGCGACGCCCGCAGCGTCGGCGACCTCCCACGCCGCCAGGTTCGAGCAGCCGATATAGCGCACCTTGCCGGACCGGACGAGATCCGTCAGCGCCGACAACGTCTCGTCGATCGGCGTGATCCGGTCGGGCGTGTGCAACTGGTACAGGTCGATGTAGTCGGTGCCGAGCCGCTGCAGGCTGCCTTCGACGGCCCGCGACATGTACGAGCGGCTCGCGCGGTTGGTCTGCGCGCCCGGGTAGACGTCGCCGAGATCCATGCCGAACTTCGTCGCGATGACGACCTCGTCGCGGTGCGAGCCGAGTGCTTCCCCGAGCATCGCCTCCGACTGTCCTGCGCTGTACGAGTCGGCCGTGTCGAAGAAGTTGACCCCGTTGTCGAATGCGCCCGCAACGACGTCGTTCGTCGCGGCCTGGTCGATCCGTCGGCCGAAGGCGTTGCAGCCGACGCCGAGCGCCGACACCACCAGGCCGCTGTCTCCGAGAGGCGAGTAGTCCATGATTCGCACGCTACTCGCGGTGGCACCGGACGACCTCGTCAGCTTAGGCTGAAGACCATGGCGGACCGGAACGATGCGTGGTTCATTGCGGGCGAGGTCAGAGTCGTGTTCAGCCGTCTGCGTCGGCGGTTCCGGGAGGTCGCTGCCTTCGATGAGCTCACTCCGTCGCAGACCGTGGTCGTGAGCCGGCTCGCGGGAAGCGAGATGTCGTCGAGCGATCTCGCCGACGCCGAACGGGTGCGTCCACAGTCGATGGCGGCGACGGTCACCGTCCTGACCGAACGGGGCCTCGTCGAACGTGCCCCGGATCCGAATGACGGTCGCAGGCAAGTTCTCTCGCTCTCGGCCCAAGGGCGTGCGCTCGTCGACGGCACCCGTCGCACGCGCGACGAATGGCTCGCGCACGCCGTCGACGAGCGCCTCACCGAGACCGAACGCGAGACGCTCGCCGCAGCACTTCCGCTGCTGGACCGGCTCGCAGACTGACGAGAACCGTCCCAGTATCTCGACACGACAAGACACGACACGACGAGAGAAGGAACTGTATGCCACTCACTCAGGTCGACGAGAACGCCGCACTGGTCGTCATCGACCTCCAACGCAACATCGTCGGCAGGTTCGCGGAGGCCGCACAGCAGACGGTGGCCAATTCGGCGGCGCTCGCCGCCGAATTCCGGGCCGCAGGGCGGTCGGTAGTGCTGGTGAACGTCGCAACGCGACCGCCGGGCCGCACCGACGTGGGCGCGGGCACCGGTGAGTTCGCCGCCGACGACATCATCGTCGACGCGTCGCTCGGGTCCGCCGCAGACGACATCCTCGTCACCAAGCGCGGGTGGGGCGCGTTCACGAACACCGACCTGGACGCGCGGCTCCGCGAACGCGGCGTCACCCAAGTCGTGATGACCGGGATCTCGACGTCGATCGGTGTCGAGTCGACCGCCCGCAGCGCCTACGAGCACGGCTACCACGTGGTGCTCGTCGAGGATGCGATGACCGACTCGGGCACCGCCGCGCACGACTACTCGGTCACGTCGATCTTCCCGAAGCTCGGCGAAGTGACGACCACCGCCGACGTCATCGCGGAGCTCCACGGCTGACGGAACGCGCCCCGCTCGACCCCGGTGCAGGCCACCTGGCTCTCAGGCCAGCATGTCCTTGACCATCGGGACCACCTTCTCGCCGTACAGCTCGATGGAGCGGCGCTGCACGGAGTGGGGGACCGGCTGGTCGTACTTGAAGTCGAACCGGTCGATCTTCAACGCCTCCAAGGTGCGCGCGATCTTGCGAGCGACAGTCTCGGGCGACCCGAGATACAGTGCGCCGTCGGTGATCTCGTTCTCGAAGTCGGCAGGAGTCGGTGCGGGCCAACCGCGTTCGGCACCCATCTGGCGTCGCATGGCGAACCACCCGTCGTAGGCGAGCTCACGCGCCTGCTCGTCGGTGTCGGCGACCAACCCCGGCGAGTGGACGGCGATCGGCGCACGCGGACGCCCGAACTGGTCCTGCGCGCGTTCGAACAGGTCGATGTACGCGGCGAAGCGCTCGGGTGCACCGCCGATGATGGCCAGGAACAGTCCGAACCCGTGCTCGGCCGTGCGCACCACCGACTCGGGTGATCCGCCGACCCCGACCCATGCCCGCATGCCGTTCGCGGTGGTCGGGAACACGCGCTGCTCGCTGAGGGCGGCGCGCGTGGATCCGCTCCACGTGACTGGCTTCTCGGTGAGCAGTTTCGACAGGAGGTCGAGCTTCTCGTCGAACAGGACCTCGTAGTCGGCCAGGTCGTACCCGAACAGCGGGAACGACTCGATGAACGAGCCGCGACCGGCGACGATCTCGGCTCGCCCGTCGGAGACGGCGTCGAGCGTCGCGAAACGCTCGAACACCCGGACCGGGTCGTCGGAGCTGAGGACGGTGACGGCCGAACCGAGGCGGACCCGCTCGGTCCGCGAGGCGATCGCCGCGAGCACCGTCTCCGGGCTCGACACGGCGAAGTCGGGACGGTGGTGTTCGCCGACGCCGAAGAAGTCCAACCCCGATTCATCGGCGACGACAGCGTCGTCCACCAGGTCTCGGATGACTTGGGGATGGGTAACCGGCGAGCCCTGCTCGTCTTTCGTGACCCCGCCGAACGTGTCCAGACCGAACTCGATTTCACTCATATCGGTGTCAACGTGCCGGGTCAGCGGGTATTCCCCGCTCTGCATGCCCCTGTTCTGCGGATCCATGTTCTGCAGGTCACTGTCGGGCATGGCTGCGCAGCCGGTGGGGGCCGGACCAACTAACCTGTGAGGCGACAACCGGAGTTCGGCTGCCTTACTGCCCGGTGGCCCGAATCGATTTGGAGACGAAGTGAACCTCATCGGCGTGATCGGTGGCGGCACCATGGGTGCCGGCATCGCAGAAGTGTGTGCCAAGGCCGGCAGCGACGTGATCGTGCTGGAGACCAAGCAGGAGTTCGCGGACGCGGCGAGCGCGCGGATCGCCAAGTCGATCGGTCGCGGCGTGGCCAAGGGCAAGATCTCGCAGGAGGACGCCGACGCTGCGATCGCCCGTGTTCGCGTGACCCTCGACGTCGCCGAGTTCGCCGACCGCGAGCTCGTCATCGAGGCCGCCCCCGAGGTCGAGGCCATCAAGCACGACATCTTCGCCAAACTCGACGAGGTCGTGAAGCCGGAGGCCATCCTGGCGACGAACACGTCGTCGATCCCGGTCATCAAGATCGCCGCGGCGACCAAGCATCCTGAGCGCGTCGTCGGCGTCCACTTCTTCAACCCGGTCCCGGTGATGCCGCTCGTCGAGATCATCTCGACGCTGCTGACCTCGGACGAGACCGCGGCCTCGGTCACCGCCTACACGGGCGAAGTGCTCGGCAAGACCACCGTTCAGGCGGGCGATCGTTCGGGCTTCATCGTCAACGCCCTACTCATCCCGTACCTGTGCCAGGCCATCCGCATGTTCGACTCGGGCTACGCGACCGCCGAGGACATCGACGCCGCGATGAAGGGCGGCTGCGGCTACCCGATGGGGCCGCTGACCCTCTGCGACACCGTCGGCCTCGACATCTGCCTCGCCGCCGCCGACTCGCTGTACGCCGAATTCGCCGAGCCGCACTTCGCACCCCCGGCGCTGCTGCGCCGCATGGTCGACGCGGGACGCCTCGGCCGCAAGAGCGGTCGCGGGTTCTACGACTACAGCAGCTAGGACGACGTCGCAGAACGGGCGGAACAACTGCGGTGCACCGGGTGTTGAAGCCTCTGAACACCCCATTCATCGGAGGCTCCAACATGCAGGTCGAGATCTGGACCGACATCAACTGCCCGTTCTGCTACCTCGGAAAGAAGCGGTTCAACGACGCGCTCGCCGGGTTCGAGAACGCGGCCCGAGTGCAGGTGACGCATCGGTCGTTCGAGCTGGACCCGACGGTTCCCGCCGGAACCTCGAGCGGGGTCGTCGAGCACATCGCGAAGAAGTACGGGCGCAGTCTCGAGCAGGCCGCAGACGGGGAACGTCAACTCGGCGCAGCCGCCAATGAGGCGGGGCTCGAGTACGTGACGTCCGGGCGCGACTCGGGCAACTCGTTCGACATGCACCGACTCCTGCACTGGGCGGACGAGCTCGGCCGCCAGGAGTTGATGCTCGACGCCCTGTACCTCGCGAACTTCGCTGACGAGGCCCCGCTCTTCGGCAGCGACGATCGGCTCGTGGAGGTCGCCGTCGGTGCAGGCTTCGACGAGGAAGCTGTCCGTGATGTGGTCGCTGACAAGACTCGCTACGCCGACGCCGTCCGGCGCGACGAATCACAGGCGCAGGAGTTCGGAGTCCAAGGCGTCCCGTTCTACGTCTTCGACCGCAAGTACGCCGTCTCCGGCGCCCAACCCGTCGAGACGTTCGCGCAAGCCTTGACCAAGGCGTGGGGCGACCGACCTGCAGTGCCGCAGATGCTGAACGCGGACGGCGACGCCTGCGGTCCCGACGGTTGCGCCGTGCCGCAGTAGGTTCCCTCCGTTGATCGAGCGGTTCCTCCGTTGATCGAGCGGAGTCGAGATCGCCTGTGGTGAGCGGGGTCTCGACTTCGCTCGACCGGCGTGGGGTCTCGACCGGCGGATTGGGTCTCGACTTCGCTCGACCGGCGGATGGTGGGCTCGACCAGCGGAGCTGTCTCGACTTCGCTCGACCGGCGGATGGTGGGCTCGACCAGCGAGATCAGGGCGAAGTGGCCAGGTAGTCGGGGAAGCCGTACTGATCGTGGGGTCCGATGACCGCGAACTCGAAGAGACCGTCACCGGAGGCGGCGTCGGCGCCGTCGGTATAGGTGAACGTCGAGTAGTGGTCGACGGGACAGAACATCTTCATCGTCGGATCCAATTCCGAAATGCGGTTCCGCACGGCTTCGACCTTCTCGTCGCCCTGCCACATCCCGTGCCGCCAGTCCTGCTCCAACCCGTAGCCGGTGCCGAAACCGATGTAGTTGGCCACCCGTGGCTCACATCGCACACTCGAAGCCGATCCGTCCGGCTTCACGAAACGCAGCGTCGCGCCGGAGGGTTCTCGTGTGCCCGAGACGAATTCGATGTCGTGCTCCACGCGGCCCAGCCATTCCGGTTCGCGTGACGCATCGTTCCAGACGCGTCTCGCGTCGCCCATGATCCGCTCGCCCGTGCGTAACTCCTGGACGATCACGACGATCGCGTACTCGTCGAACCGCATCACCGAGTAGATCCAGAAGAACGACGCCGCGTCGCTCTCTGCGGCGCGACGGCCCGCGGGCTCGGCCTCGCCGACCGGCCGAACGCCCCACGACCGGTCGCGGTTGCCTCGCCAGGTGTCCGGCTGGACGTCGTAGTCGACGCCGTCCACCGACAGCGCACCCGTCCACGTCCCGGTCTGGACGAACCGCATCGTGTCGAACGTGACCCGCTCCAACTGGCGCTGGAAATGCCGTGGCTCCAGCTGTGCGGGCCCTTCGGCGTCGAAGACCAGGTCGAAGGAGACGTCGCCGTGCTCGGGCTCCAGCGACACTCGAAGACGCTGGAGGCCCGCCAGGACCTGAACCCTCAGCGGCCCGATGGACAGGTCGTTCCGGTTGTCGCCCAACGCTTTCGATGCTCGAACGACGATGTGGTCGTCGCCGCGACGGACCACCGCGAAGCCGTCGACCACACCGAGGTTCGGGTAGACGCCCAAGCCGACGATCAACCACGGGTCCGGACCGTCGCCGCGCATGTCGCCGTGGCAGTTGAAGTAGTAGCGGTCGTAGAAGTTGCGGTCCGACGTCCCGACATGACGCACCACCTCGGCGATCTGGTGGATCGGGTAGTCGTCCATCTCGGAGAGAGTCATGATCTCGACTCCGCTCGATCAGCGGGTGGGGGCTCTCGATCAGCGGAAGAGGATCTCGACTCCGCTCGATCAACGGGTGGAGGCTCTCGATCAGCGGAAGAGGATCTCGACTCCGCTCGATCAGCGGGTGGGGGCTCTCGGTCGGCGGAAGGGGATCTCGACTCCGCTCGATCGGCGGAGGAGGAGGCTCGATCGGCGGAAGGGGAGGAGGCTTGATCGGCGAGAGCGGGCCAATAGGTGCCGGCCATCATGGCGTCGAGGGTGGCGCGGTGCAGGATCATGTCGTCCGGATCGGCAGGCTCCTCGGCCTGGCCGAAATGGATGGCGCGGCAGTTGATTCGATACATGATGACAGCGTGGATCAAGGCCGCGTACAGCGTGTAGAAGTTCAGGTCGGCGGGGGTGTGACCGGTCTGGCGCTCGTATTCGGCGGCGACGTCGTCGCGCGTCAGGAACGCAGGCATTCCGTCCAACTCGGCCATCTCGGTGAGGTCCTGGAAGAAGCGGTGGATGAAGATCATCCACGCGACGTCGAGTTCGCGCGGACCGATCGTCGCCATCTCCCAGTCGAGGACGGCGACCGGCGCGAAGTCCTGGTACACGATGTTGCCGATCCGAGCGTCGCCCCAACACAACACCGGGTCGGCCGGCGCGGGCAGGTGTTCCTCGACCCACGCGAACCCGCGCTCGATCAACGGCGCACCGGTTCGGCCGCCGGACGCCCACCGGTAGAAGTCGCGCAGCCGACGGATGTGTGCACGCAACGGATCCTCGCCCGGCTCAGGCAGTGCGACGCCGACGTCGGGCAGGGGAGCGGCGTGAATCTTCGCGAGCACCCCGACGGACTCGGTCATCAGCCGCTGCTGTTGGTCGGCACTTCCCTCGGACACCCATGAGCCGAACGTGTACGGCATCACGTCCGGCGGGACCTCACCGTCGACGCGACTCATCACGAAGAACGGTGCGCCGAGCGCCGCCGAATCCGGTTCGGACCACCACAGTCGCGGCACTGGAACGTCGGTGTGCTCGGCGACGTGACCGATCAGCTGGAACTGTCCGTCGAGGTCGTACGAGGGGAACACCGGGTCGCTGTCGGGCATCGGCGCGACCCTGGCCACGAGTTCGTGATCGATCCCGTCGATTCGCGCCGACACGAGCAACGTCTCGCTCGACATCCCGTTGGCCGACGGGATCTCGACTGACGTGACTTCGGCTCGGGGGCCTTCGTGCGTCTTGATCCAGGCGTCGAGGCGTTCGCGGAGCCACTCCGGGTCGCGGCGTGACTCGCTCGGCCGCGCGACTTGGGCTCCGTCATTCTCTGTGATCGGTGACACATTTGAATTGGAACACGTTTCAGTTCATTGCGGGCCGGTTGGCACGGAATGGATCTCAGGCCGCAGATCTTCTCTATCGCGCGCAGATAAGTTATCGTCGTTAACGTAACGGTGTAAACGTAAGGGGAACTCGTGCTGTCACGTGTTGCGGAGCGAGTGGTCGCTGCGCCGAGAATCGTCCTGGCCATCGCGGTGGTGATCCTGGCGCTGAGCGGCGTGTACGGACTCGGCGCCGCGCAGAAGATGCTGTCGGGCGGCTTCGAGGACCCGTCCGCCGAGTCGAGCCACGCGACCGCGGTCCTCGACGAGACATTCGACCGCGGGGGCATGCAGTTCGTCGTCAAACTCGACGGCGACGCCGACATCAGCACGAACGCCGATGCGATCGCCGCCCGCGACGAGATCCTCGCGATTCTCGACGCGAAGTCCGTCGCCCGCGGCGGTTACGTCCAGCAACCCGTCATGACGGTGTGGAACACACCGGACCTCGCGGGCGAACTCCTCAGCACCGACAAGACGTCCACCCAGATCGTCACGTCGATCGGGGGCGGTGACGAACAGGCGCCCGGCAACGCCGAGGAACTCGCAGACCTGGTCGGGACGCAACGGCACGGCGTCGACATCTCCACCGGCGGGATGTCGCTCGTCTACGGCCAGATCAACGAGCAGACGTCGAAAGATCTCGCCGTCGCCGAAGCCATCGCCATCCCGATCAGCTTTCTTCTGCTGATCGTCGTGTTCGGCGGTGTCGTCGCAGCGTTGCTCCCGGTGCTGATCGGTGGCGTCGCGATCGTCTGCACCCTCGCCCTGCTGCGTCTCTTGACGTCGTTCGTCGACGTCTCGATCTTCGCGCTCAACCTCACCACGGCGATGGGGTTGGCGCTCGCCATCGACTACACCCTGCTCATGGTGACCCGGTACCGCGAAGAAGTCGCTCGCGGACTCGACCGTCGCGCCGCGATAGTCCGCACCGTGGACACTGCGGGCCGCACGGTCGCGTTCTCGGCCGTCACGGTGGCACTCGCATTGGCGGCGCTCGCGATCTTCCCGATGTACTTCCTGCGATCGTTCGCCTACGCGGGCGTCGGGGTGGTGGTGGTCGCCGCGATCGCCGCGCTGGTCGTCACCCCCGCGCTGCTCATGGTTCTCGGCGACCGCGTCGATGCTCTCGACGTCCGACGAGCAGCCCGCAGACTGTTCCGAAGGCCGGCCACGGTCGACGCCGCGTCGAAGCCGATCGAAGAGTCCGGCTGGTACCGGCTCGCGAGCGCCGTGGTGCGTCGCGCCGTCCCGGTCGCCGTCATCGTTCCCGTCCTGCTCCTGATCCTCGGCGCGCCGTTCCTGAACCTCAAGTTCGGGTTCCCCGACGAGCGAGTCCTGCCTAAGGACACCGCGGTCCATGCGATGGCCGACGAGACGCGTGCCGACTTCGCGCAGAACTCGGGAGGTTCGGTCCTCGCGGTCATCGAAGGCGACGTGTCGCAGACCGATCTGCGGCACTACGCCGCAGCGGTCTCGAAGGTCGGCGACGTCGGTGCGGTGACCTCGCCGGTCGGTACCTTCGTCGACGGGAACGCTGTTGCGCCGGGCGCGCCCGGCGACGCGAAGGACGGCGTCGCGCTCCTGTCGATCTCGAGTGACGTCGATCCGATGACCGATGCGGGCTCCGACCAGATCGCCGCGCTGCGGGCGCTCGACGCGCCACCGGGCGGGAACGTCTCGTACACCGGTCTCGCCGCAGTGAACGCCGACGCCGTCGACTCGATGTTCGCGCACCTCCCGTGGGTGCTGATCGTCATCGCCGTCGCGACGTACATCCTGTTGTTCCTGTTCACCGGCAGCGTGCTGCTGCCGTTGAAGGCGCTCGTGGTGAACGTGCTGTCGCTGTCGGCGACGTTCGGCGCCATGGTGTGGATCTTCCAGGACGGGCACCTCGGTGCGCTCGGCACCACACCGCTCGGCTACCTCGTAGCGACGATGCCGGTCCTCATGTTCTGCATCGCCTTCGGGCTGTCGATGGACTACGAGGTGTTCCTCCTCGGCCGTATCCGTGAAGAGTGGCTCGCCTCGGATCGGACTCGAGCCGCGAACGATCACGCCGTCGCGGTCGGACTCGCCCGGACCGGGCGGGTGGTCACCGCCGCCGCGCTGCTGATGGCCATCGTGTTCGCGGGGATCGCGGCGTCGGAGGTGTCGTTCATGAGAATGTTCGGAGTGGGTTTGACGCTCGCGGTGCTCATGGACGCCACGGTGATCCGGATGTTCCTGGTGCCGGCGTTCATGCGGTTGATGGGCGCGTGGAACTGGTGGGCGCCAGGCCCGCTTCGCAGACTGCACGACCGCATCGGGTTCAAGGAGGAATGAGCGGACATGACCGATCCCGTCGAGCCGCGACCGAGGTCGCCGCGCGGCAGCGGTGACCAGCTCGCAGACGAGATCATCGACGCCACAACAGAACTGCTGATCTCGCTCGGCAGTGCCGAAGCGGTGTCGATCCGGGCGGTGGCACAGCGCGTCGGGGTCACGTCGCCGTCGATCTATCGGCATTTCGACGACAAGGACGAACTCCTCGACGCAGTGTGCGCCCACTACTTCGAACGCTTCGCCGACGTCATGAAACAGGCGTCCGAGGGCGTCGACGACCTGTGGGACCGCGTGCTCGCCCAAGGTCTCGCCTACATTCGCTTCGCGATCGACAACGACGTCGT
Organism: Gordonia zhenghanii; assembly: GCF_021738965.1. Classification (GTDB taxonomy): domain Bacteria; phylum Actinomycetota; class Actinomycetes; order Mycobacteriales; family Mycobacteriaceae; genus Gordonia; species Gordonia zhenghanii. The sequence continues at coordinate 130,147 of NZ_JAKKOQ010000012.1, forward strand.
CTACCGGACGGCGTTCGTGCGCATCACCGAACCGGGCAGGCCGTCGAAGACCGACGAAGTGCTGCTGTCGTCCGCGTTCGTGTACTTCTCCGACACCGTCGAGCAGATGATGGCGCAGGGGATGCTGGAGCCCGGGAACCCGGTGACGACCGTCATGAAGCTGTGGTCGGCGGCGCACGGGGTCGCGTCGCTGATGATCTCGAAACCCGGGCTGCCGTGGGGGGACGGTCTCGAACTGGCCGAGCAGACGTTGCGCGCCGTCGCCGACGGGATGGGCCGGCCGCGCGTATGAACGACGCAAGAAACGCCCATTCGGTCAAGAACCGGTAAAGTGGGGAACATAGCGGGTCCGACGTTCGTTGAATCTTCGAATAAGTCGTTCGCAGACATTTGATGCGCACCGTAACCGTCTAAGGAGCACACGTGCGAGAGAGCAGCAATCCGATCATGCGAGGCGTGGTCCGCGACAACAAGAAGGATGCGTCCGGCTACGCGAACTTCGGAGCCGGCATGGCCGGCGTGGGCCAGGCATCGATGATGCAGGGACAGCAGCAGCACGCGGATCAGTACACGCAGCCGGGCTACACCCCGTCGACCACGACGCGCACCCTCACGATCGACGACGTCGTCACCAAGACCGCGATGACCGTCGGTGTCGTGATCGCGTTCGCGATCGCCACATACTTCGTCATCAGCGGTCGCGACACCGTCGACGCACAGATCGCGCTCGCCGCGCCGATCATGGGTGTCGGCGCGATCGTGGGCCTCGTCCTCGTCCTGGTCGCGAGCTTCGGCCGCAAGCAGGACAACCCGGCGATCGTCTTGGCGTACGCGGCCTTCGAGGGCCTGTTCGTCGGCGCCATCTCGTTCGTCTTCGCCAACCTCCGGGTCAGCGACGTCTCGGCGGGATCGCTCATCGGCCAGGCCGTGCTCGGCACGATCGGCGTCTTCGTCGGCATGCTCGTGGTCTACAAGGTCGGCGCCATCCGCGTCACGCCGCGTTTCACACGCATGCTGATGGCAGGCATCTTCGGCGTCCTCGCGCTGGTGATCGGTAACTTCGTGATCAGCATGTTCACCGGTGGCGACGCCTTCGGCATCTACTCGGGCGGACCGATCGCGATCATCTTCTCGCTTGTCTGCATCGCGCTCGCCGCGTTCTCGTTCCTCCTCGATTTCGACTCAGCAGATCGACTGATCCGCGCGGGTGCACCGGCGAAGGCCGCGTGGGGCGTCGCCCTCGGCCTGACCGTCACCCTGGTGTGGCTGTACGTCGAGATCCTGCGACTGCTGAGCTACCTGAACAGCGACTAGTCGTCTGACGCGTTCGACGGCCCGGGCCCCACGGCATCACCGTGGGGCCCGGGCTCTTTCGTGCGGTGAGTGCGAGTGCGCGACGCCGGTTTACGCGAGGGCGTCGACGGCGAGGTGGAGCGCGGTGGTGACGGTCAGTTCGCGGACCTGCTGCCGGTTACCGGGAAACGATCGGGTGACGGTGCGAGTCTCCCCGCCTGCCACCGCGATACCGATGCACACGGTGCCGACCGGCTTGCCGGGGACTGCGCCGCCCGGTCCCGCGATGCCCGTCGTGGAGATCGCGACGTCGGCGTTCAGCCGGGCCGCGACTCCGTCGGCCATTGCGGCGGCGACCTGCTCGCTGACGGCGCCGTGCTCGGCGATCAGATCGGCGGGGACGTCGATCGCGTCGGTCTTGACGTCGTTCGAGTACGAGACGACGCCGCCGAGCATGTACGCGGACGATCCTGCGCGCTCGGTGAGGCGAGCCGCGACGAGGCCGCCCGTGCACGATTCGGCGGTCACGATGGTCCGGCCCGCGAGCCGTTCGATCAGGAGGTCGTCGATCTCGCGTCCGTCGGTCGAGTAGATGCGGTCGCGGTGCCGATCGAGGAGGAAGGACGAGAGAGCGTCGTAAGTTGCGGAGTGCTCTGCCGCGAACCGAGTGGTGATCTCGAGCTCGCCGCCGCGCATGCACGTGGTGATCTCGAGCGAGCCGAATCCGTCGACGGTCTTCTCGGCGTCGGCGAGCGACACGGCCAGGTCGGGTTCGGACAGCCCGAAGGCGCGGATCGTCGCCAATGCGTTCGGCACCCGGTTACGCAGAGCGGCGGTGACGGCTCCGGTGTCCAGAGCGCTCGGCCACATCGCCCGCAGTTCCCGCGGGGGACCGGGGAGGACGAGGACTGCGGGGAGGTCGTCGGTTCCGGGCACCGCGACGCCGGGTGCGGTGCCCGTCGGCGGAATCGCCTCGGCCCCTTGCGGAACCAATGCTTGCTTCTCGATGGACGCCACGGTGGACGCGGGCAACTCGTCGATGTCTGCGTACTTTCGCCACCCGCGGATCACCGACTCGATGGTCTGCGCCATCACGGCGTCACGCGCGACGGGGCGCGACGCGAACTCGGCGACCGTCGCAACCGTCAGATCGTCGGCCGTGGGGCCCAGCCCGCCGGTCGTGACGATCAGGTCGACGTTCTGGTCGGCCAGGAAACGTAGTTGGGCGAGAAGGTCGTCGGGCCGGTCGCCGCACACGGTCAGATGGGCGACGTCGACGCCGAGTTCGAGCAGTCGCTGCGACACCCACGGCCCGTTCTGATCTGCGATCCACCCGCTCAGTACTTCGGTCCCAGTGACGACGATCCCCGCACGTGTACTCACGAATTCGAGAGTACGCGTGCGGGGATCGAGGTTTTAGCCCGCTGGTCGAGCGGCCCACGCTGGTCGAGCGGAGTCGAAACCCTACCAACGTTAGTCGAGACCCACTTACGTTGGTCGAGCGGAGTCGAGACCCCACTCACGCTGGTCGAGCGGAGTCGAGACTCAGCCCAGGCTGAACGGCTTGCCGTACAGCGTGATGTTGCCCTTGAAGGTGTCGGTCTTGGCCTGGACCTTCACGATGGCGCGCGCTGAGGCGTGGCCTGCGCAGCCGTCGACGCCGAAGCGCTCCTGGCTGTAGGCGAGACCGCCACGGCCCTTGGTGAAGCTGATGGAGTTGATGTCGTCCTCGTCGCCGGAGACGTTGATGATCGGCTTGAACGCCGTCTCGCCGGGTCCGAGCTTGAAGCCGCCGCCGACTTCGCTGGTCCCGGACGCTGTGCCCTTGGCTGTGTCACCGGTAACCCCCGCGCCGCCCTCGCCGGATGCGCCGAAGTTGACCTGGCAGCCCACCTGGTAGCCGGAGGTGAGCGTCGCGCCCTTGATGTCGCCCTTGGTGGTGATGGCGATCTTGCCCGACACCAACACCTCGCGGCTGGTCGGGATGTTGGTGACGGCCTTGGTGCGGGTCACCGACTCGTCGAACAGGCGGATCTGGATGCTGTTGCCGTCGCCGAGGTTCTTGCTCTTGAAGCCGCCGGGCAGTTTGCCTGCGTCGGCGGTGCCAGCCACGGTGCCGGAGACGGCGATGAGTGCGGCGCCGGCGACTGCGGCGCCCGCTGCGATGCGAGAGTTCTTCTTCATATCAGTTCAAGTCCTTGTGCAGAAGGTCGTCGGGAGGTCAGTTGAGGCTGAACGGCTTGCCGTACAGGCTGGACTGGACGTAACCGCTGTCCGCGGAGATCGCGTCGTCCTCGGTGCTGAAGCCGTCGGCGGCCAGCACCTGGACCACGGAGCGTGCCGACGCGTAGCCGCCGCACTGCTCGACGTTGATGTTGAACGAGTCGACCATGACGGTGCCCTTGCCCTTCTTGAGGGAGAGGGAATCGCCCTTGACGAACTTCACTTCGCCCGGCTTCAGCGGCACGGAGAGCGAACCGCTTAGGGACGGCGAGGTGCCGATGGTGCCCGACAATCCGCCTTCGAGGCCGGTGATGTCGATCTGGCAGCCGACCAGGTAGCCGACGGTCATGGTGCCGGTGCCCTTGCTGAGCGTGGCCTTGTAGGTGCCCGAGACGGCGGCCGAACGGCCTGCGCCGTTATTGGCGACCGAGTGCAGCCCGCGGGCGCTCTCGCCGGAACGCTTGATCTTGACGACTTGACCGTCGATGCCGGTCGAGGTCTTGCTGCCGCTGGGGAGGCGCGCTGCATCGGCGTCGCCTGCGCTGATCATCAGTCCAGCGGCGCCGACTGCCGAAACAGCGGCGACCGCTGCGGCGCGACGCGCGATCGTTGTGGCCTTCTTGCTCATTCAGGTTCTCCTACAGGTGCGGGGAGGGTCAGACGTTCGGATGGTTTCCGGGGGAACTGTAACGTAAGGCCACCCTCAGAGCGAACGTTAAACTCACCGTAAACCGCATTTAACCTGATGAATCCCTCACGATTGGCACAGATTTAACCCAGCGTTAGCTTTGGGCTTTCTCAGGAAATGCGAAACGTCCAATTTGCGCCATATATGCGTGACTCAAAGTAACGGTCTGACGATCGTTAATAATGTGTGACAAATCACGTCACTTGCACTGCCTCAAGGCTTTTCGAACACGCTGCTGGATATCTTTCGCGGCCGGTGTGAGGTATTCGGTGTCGAACGTCGGCAGCTCGCCACAGTCGCCGACGCGGGTCGATCCCTCCCATTCCTGGTCCGATTCTTTCCGCATACCGTGCTCGGAAGTAAGAGTCCACTTCAATGTCATAGGCGAGAGTTGTGCGGCGTCGAGTTCGGACGCCAGTGCGACGAGAGTGTCGTAGGCCGCCGGGTCCTCGGGGACTTCCACCCTTACCAACGAGATGCCGACACCGTCGATCTCGACGTACTCCGGAACGGTCGACAGTCCGGCGACCACGCGCTGAGCCGATACGACGGCCGCGTCGGTCGTCGGTGATCCGAGCGACCACCCGGGTCGCACGCCGCCTTCGTCGACTTGTAATGATCCGACAAGCGGAATGTCGCCCGCGACCTGAACGACGTCGCGCACAATCGCCGACGGGTCGTGCACTTCGACCCGACCGAATGACGTCACACCGTCGGAGATGTCGAGCGTGACGTTGCCGATGACCGGATGCAGGTCGCGGGCGAGGCCGGCTCGGGTCGCCGCCCACTCGGGATCGAAGGTCGTCCACATCGATATGGCCGTATGCTCGTCGACGACGATGTCCACCGTCACGCCGTACTCCTCGAGGCTGTCGGCCTTGGCCGCTCCGATCGTCGAGGTCACGTCGCCGACCTGCGCGGTCGACGCCGCAGGCATGTCGACGTCGAGCGACACTGTATAGCCCGCGGTGAAGTCGTGGCTGTAAAACATGTCGACGGCGTCGACGCCGGGCATCGACGCCAGAGTGTCGCGCAGCTCGTTCGCTTCCTTACTGCGATCGGGAGGGCCGCAGGCTGCGATCGCAGCGGTCACCACGACGACGACGAGCAGTGCCACCAGGCGTCGGACGGTGGTCAGACGGACAGCCATGTGCTCAACGTATCGGCCCAGATCGGCCGTGTACGTCAAAGGACGGACCCGGGAAACCCGGATCCGCCCTTTGGACGATGCGTCAGATCAGCTGAGGCGCTCGATGATCATCGCCATTCCCTGGCCGCCGCCGACACACATGGTCTCCAGGCCGAACTGGCCGTCGTACGTGTTCAGGTTGTTCAACAGGGTGGTGGTGATGCGGGCGCCGGTCATACCGAACGGGTGGCCCAGCGCGATCGCGCCGCCCGACACGTTCAGCTTGTCGTGGTCGATGCCGAGCTCGGCAGCCGAGCCCAGGACCTGGACGGCGAACGCCTCGTTGAGTTCGGTCAGGTCGATGTCGTTGATCGACATCCCGGCGACCCGCAGCACCTTGCGGACCGCTTCGATCGGGCCGAGGCCCATGATCTCCGGGCTCAGTCCGGTGGCCGCGGTCGCCACGATGCGGGCGAGCGGCTTGAGGCCGAGCTCCTTGGCCTTGGTGTCGCTCATGACGACGAGAGCGGCGGCGCCGTCGTTCAACGGGCAGGCGTTACCGGCGGTGATCGTGCCGTCCGGACGGAAGACCGGCTTCAGCTGCGAGATCTTCTCGTACGTGGTGCCCGCGCGGGGGCCGTCGTCGGCGGTCACCTGGGTGCCGTCGGCCAGCGTGATCGGGTCGATCTCGCGAGCGAAGAAGCCGTCGTTGATGGCCTTCTCGGTGCGGTTCTGCGACAGGACGCCCCACCGGTCCTGGTCCTCACGGGAGATGCCGGTGTAGCTGGCGACGTTCTCGGCGGTCTCGCCCATCGCGATGTAGACGTCCGGGATCAGACCGTCCTCGCGGGGATCGTGCCAGGCGCCCGCGCCGCCCTCGGCGGTCTTCGCGGTACGGGCCTGCGCCTCGTCGAACAACGGGTTCTTCGAGTTCGGCGCGCCGTCGGCAGCACCCGAGATTCCGAAGCTCGAGACGCTCTCGACGCCGCCCGAGATGAAGACGTCGCCCTCGCCTGCCTTGATCGCATGGAACGCCATGCGCGTGGTCTGCAACGACGACGAGCAGTAACGGTTCACCGAGACGCCGGGGAGGTGGTCGAAGCCGAGCTGAACGGCGACGCTGCGGGCGATGTTGTAACCGCCCTGGCCGCCGGGCTGGCCGATGCCGAGGTGAAGATCCTCGATGAGCGACGGGTCGAGTTCGGGCACCTTCGCGAGGGCCGTCGCCACCATCTGGCGAGCCAACTCGTCCGGGCGAACGTCCTTCAACGACCCCTTGCCTGCGCGGCCGATCGGGGAACGGGCTGTTGCAACAATCACTGCTTCTGTCATGCGCGCCAGCCTACCTTTGTTACAAGAATTCGTTTCGTGTTCAGTCCTGGCGACGGCGGTGTTCCGTCCGCTCGGCGGGCCGGTCAGGTGAGAACACCGCAAAGGTGCGACCATGGACGTTATGCGCATCGCGAATCACGTCGTCGACCTGGTCGGAAACACCCCGCTCGTGAAGCTCAACTCGGTTGTGAAGCCGGGAGCGGGCCTCGTTGCAGCGAAAATCGAGTACCTCAACCCAGGCGGCAGTTCCAAAGACCGCATCGCCACCCGCATGATCGACGCGGCCGAGGAGTCCGGCGAACTCAAGCCGGGCGGCACCATCGTCGAGCCGACCTCCGGCAACACCGGCGTCGGGCTGGCACTCGTCGCCCAGCAGCGCGGCTACCACTGCGTTTTCGTGTGCCCCGACAAGGTGGCCGAAGACAAGCGGAACGTGTTGCGCGCGTACGGCGCAGAGGTCGTCGTGTGCCCGACGGCCGTCCCGCCGGAGCACCCCGACAGCTACTACTCGGTCTCCGACCGGCTGACGCGAGAGACGCCCGGCGGCTGGAAGCCCAACCAGTACGCGAACCCGGCAGGGCCGCAGTCGCACTACGAGACGACCGGCCCCGAGATCTGGAACGACACCGACGGCAAAGTGACCCACTTCGTCGCGGGTGTCGGCACCGGCGGCACCATCACCGGCACCGGCCGGTACCTCAAAGAGGTGTCGGACGGCGCCGTGAAGGTCGTCGGCGTCGACCCCGAAGGCTCCGTCTACTCGGGCGGATCAGGTCGTCCGTACCTCGTCGAAGGCGTCGGCGAAGACTTCTGGCCGGACGCCTACGACCCGACCATCCCCGACGAGATCATCGCCGTGAGCGACTCCGACTCGTTCGAGATGACCCGCCGCCTGGCCCGCGAAGAGGGACTGCTCGTCGGCGGATCGTGCGGCATGGCCGTCGTCGCCGCACTCGAAGTCGCCGAACGTGAAGGACCCGACGCCCTCGTCGTCGTCCTGCTGCCCGACGGCGGCCGCGGCTACATGTCGAAGATCTTCAACGACGACTGGATGAGCAGCTACGGCTTCTTGCGCACGCCGCTCGACGGTCGGGAGGCTCCGCAGTCGACGGTCGGCGACCTGCTCCGCGACAAGTCCGGCTCGCTGCCCGACCTCGTCCACACGCACCCGCAGGAGACGCTGCGCGACGCCATCGAGATCCTCCGCGAATACGGGGTGTCGCAGATGCCCGTCGTCGGAGCCGAGCCGCCGATCATGGCCGGCGAGATCAGCGGAGCCGTCAACGAACGCGACCTGCTGTCGGCCGTGTTCGAAGGACGCGCCAGCCTCGCCGACCCGGTGTCGGCGCACATGGGTGAGGCGTTCCCGCTGATCGGCTCCGGCGAGCCCGTCGCTGCCGCGATGCGTGCACTCGGTGAAGCAGGCGCACTGATGGTCGTCGAAGAGGGAAAGCCCGTCGGCGTCATCACCCGCCACGATCTCCTCGCGTTCGCGAGCACCAACCCGATCCCGGCACACAAGGAAGGCTGACGACATGGGCGATCACGGTTTCTCCACGAAGGCGATCCACGCGGGCTGGGACCCGGACCCGCAGACCGGCGCCGTCAACGTGCCGATCTTCGCGAGCTCGACGTTCGCACAGGACGGCGTCGGCGGAATGCGCGACGGCTTCGAATACGCGCGCACCGGCAACCCGACGCGTCGGGCGCTCGAGGCCAACATGGCCGCGATCGAAGGCGGCACGTACGGGCGCGGATTCTCGTCCGGTATGGCGGCCACCGACGCGATGCTGCGGGCAGGCCTGCGCCCCGGCGACCACATCGTCATTCCGAACGACGCCTACGGCGGGACGTTCCGTCTCATCGACAAGGTGTTCACCCAGTGGGGGATCGACTACTCGGTCGCGCCGGTCGTCGACCCCGACGCCGTGGCCGCAGCGATGACGCCGCAGACCAAGCTCGTGTGGATCGAGACGCCGACCAACCCGCTCCTCAACGTCGGCGACATCGCGAAGCTCGCCGACGTCGCCCACGCGGGCGGCGCGCGGCTGGTGGTCGACAACACCTTCGCCACCCCGTTCCTGCAGCAGCCCCTGGCTCTGGGCGCGGACGTCGTCCTGCACTCGACCACCAAGTACCTCGGCGGTCACTCCGACGTCGTGGGCGGCGCGATCGTCACCAACGACGAGCAGACCGACGCCGACATCGCGTTCCTGCAGAACGGATCCGGCGGCGTGCCGGGACCGTTCGACGCCTACCTGACGATGCGCGGCATCAAGACGCTGTCCGTGCGGATGGACCGGCACTGCGACAACGCGGAGAACCTCGTCGACTTCCTGGCGTCGCACAAGGCGATCGACACGGTTCTGTACCCGGGACTCGCCGGGCACCCCGGCCACGAGACCGCCGCTGCCCAGATGCGTCGTTTCGGCGGCATGATCTCCGTTCGCCTCGCGGGCGGACGCCAGGCGGCCCTCGACTTCTGCGCGAAGACCAAGGTCTTCACGCTCGCCGAGTCGCTCGGTGGCATCGAGTCGCTCATCGAGCACCCGGGCGCCATGACCCACGCGTCCACGGCGGGCTCGCTCCTGGAGGTTCCCGACAACCTCGTCCGCCTATCGGTCGGCATCGAAGACATCGAGGACATCCTCGCGGACGTCGACCAAGCGTTGAGCTGAGTCTCGCGACACTTCGGCACTTTCTTTCGGCGTACGGCCGAAAGAAAGTGCCGACTTCGTCAGCCGACGTTTCGTCGCAGTTCGATCGCGGTGCCGAGCTCGCGTAGGACCTCGTCTGGGGCGAATTCGAGGCGCTTCCAGGTGAAGATCAGCGGTAGCCAACCGATATTGACCAGCATGTTCGTGATCTCCTGATCGCGTTCCCACTGTGCATGGGCGTGGTGGAACGCCCACCCGTGCAACTGGACGGCGATGCGCTCTTCCGGCCAGACGAAGTCGATGCGGTGGCCGCCGACGTACTGCTGTTGCAGCCACCCGTCGATCTTGTGCCTGCGGAGGAAGCGGACGAACTTTCGTTCCAACTCCGACTCCGACAAGTCTTCGGCCGAGGCCAACAGCTTTCGGGCTTTAGCCATCCCGTACACACCGGAGTTGCGGTCCGCAGCGGCGCGCAGTTGTCGCAGCGTCACCAGTCTGCGGAGGAGTGCGGCGTCCATCATGTCGATGCCGTCCCGAAGTGCGGCGGCCCCGAGCAACACGGTGAGCGGCCGGGCGGTGACGGCGATGCCGCGGACGGTGGCGATGTCCTCGGCGGGGAACGCGCGGCGTCGGACCTCGGTGTGGACTGCGCACGCCGCACCGTGCGCAGTGCGGGGGACCGACAGCGTGATCGGCGTCGGCAACTCGTCGGTGAGCCCGTGCAGCCAGACGGCCGACGTCCGATCGATCACGCCGCCGTGCGCGAGAGCCGCTGTCCGGACGAGTGCGATGTCGGTCATCCGATGCTCGGCGGACAAGAAGGTCGAGTTCGCGTGCCGAATCCACAGTCCGGCAGTCGACTTCCCGTAGACCTCGTCGTGTGACATCCCCAGCGACTTAGCCTGATCGGTCGAGATCACGCCGTCGTGCTCGGCCAGAAACTCGGCGACCTTCACCGCCTTTGTCCGTCGTTCCCCCATACTCAGTCAGACGCAGCGGCACCTAATCCGGTTCCACAGCGCCACGTTGCGCGTGTCGAACCGGCACGCGTTCCGCGCCGAACACTTCGGCACTTTGTTTCGGCGTACAGCCGAAAATAAGTGCCAGAGTCTTTTTACATGCCGGCTTGTAGCCGGAGCCCGGCCAGTACGAGGTCCAGTCCGGCACGGAACTGGTCGGCGTCGTCGTGCGTCGCGAACTCATCGACGATGTAGTGGACGAACGGATACTCGTCGGGGTCGAGCGAACGCCACTGGTCGGCGGCGCGGGCGATGAGCTCCTCGCCGGACACGGTTCCGTCGCGCACCTCGGCTGGCACCTGCTGACCGAGGTCGGTCGCGGTGCCGATGACGAATCCGAGCACCGCGGACACCCCGTGGAATGCCTCGCGCGGACCGAGTCCCAACCGCATCACCTGCTGGCCGAGCGCCTCGTACATGCGCATGCCGTTCGGTTGAGTTCCATTGTCGCGCATCAGGTATCGACCCAGCCATGGCCGTTCGACGACGGCGTCGAACAGTGCGACCGCAACGGCCCGCAGATCGGAGATCGGATCGTCGGTGTCCGCGAACTCGTCGGTCTGTTCGACGACTCCGCCGAGGACGTGGTCGGTCGCGCGGTCGAGGAGCTCGTCCCGGTTATCGACGTACCAGTAGATGCTTGCGACGCCGCCGCCGAGCCGGGCGGCGAGTGCCCGGAACGTCAGCGCGGCCTCGCCTGCCTCGTCGAGCAGCGCGACGGTCTCGCCGATCACGGTCTCCATCGAATGCGACGCGCGGCGCCTGCCTCGGCGCGGCGTCGACCCGTGTGCTGTTCGCTGTGTCATCGGACCTCCCCCTTGCACTCTATCGAACGCCGTTCTATTGTATGGAACGCCGTTCGATAACCGAACGCTGTTCGATAGAGAGGAGGGGGTCCCATGGCGACGACCACTGAGGCCGCACCGACCCGCACGTACCCGTCCCTTCGCGCGGCCTGGATTCCGATGGCGGCCCTGTGTCTTGCCTTCTTCGTGGAGATGGTCGACAACACCCTGCTGACGATCGCGCTGCCGACCATCGGCCGCGACCTCGGCAGCGGGACGACCGCTCTGCAATGGGTCACCAGCGCCTATTCGCTGACCTTCGGCGGACTGCTGCTGACGGCGGGGTCGATCGCCGACCGCTTCGGACGGCGACGCGTTCTGCTCGTCGGACTCGCGGCGTTCGGCCTGATCAGCCTGGCGGTCCTCGCGGTGTCGTCGACCGGCGGACTGATCGCGCTGCGCGCCGCGCTCGGAGTGGCCGCGGCCGCGATGGCGCCGATCACCAACTCGCTCGTCTTCCGCCTCTTCGATGACACGGCGCTGCGCATGCGCGCGATGACTGTGATGATCGTCGTCGGCATGAGTGGTTTCATTCTCGGTCCCGTACTCGGCGGCACGGCGCTGGCCCACGTCGGGTGGGAATGGCTGCTTCTGGTGAACGCGCCGATCGCGCTCGCCGCCTGGGTAGGAGTTCGGGCCGGGGTGCAACCCGATCGTGCCGCGGACCTCACCGACGATCGACTCGATCTGCCGGGAGCGGTGCTGAGCATCGTCGCGATCGGGCTGGGCTGCTACATGCTGACCTCGGGCATCGAGCACGGCTGGGCGTCGGCGACGACGTTGGCAACCGCGGTCTGCGCGGCCGCCGCGCTCGGACTGTTCGTCTGGCACGAACGTCGTACGAAGCAGCCGATGCTCGACCTGCGGCTGTTCGCTGACGGCACGGTCCGCGGGGCCGTCATCGCGCAGATCGCGACGTCGATCGCGATGGCCGCGGTGATGTTCGGACTGATCTTGCACTTCCAGTACGCGTACGGATGGAGCCCGATGAAAGCCGGGCTGGCCAACCTCCCATTGATCCTCACGATGGTCCTGGGCACGCCGCTCTCCGAATACCTCGTGAAGCAGTTCGGGCACCGGGTCGCGTGCCTGATCGGCGCCGTGTTCCTCGGCGGATCGATGGCGGGTCTGGCCTGGGGTGTCGACCACGGGTACCTCGTGATCGCAGGCTTCATGGTGACGCTCACGATCGGACTGCGGACCGTCATGACGATCGGCGCCGTCGCACTGATCGGTGCGATGCCCGAGAAGCGGACGTCGATGGGTGCTGCCCTCAACGACACCGCGCAGGAGGTCGGGACCAGTCTCGGGACGGCCATCGTCGGTACGCTCATCGCCGCGCTGGTGACGACGAGCCTTCCCGCGGGAGTGTGGAGTGACGACCTGGTCGCGTCGTTCTTCCACGGCGAGCGGATCGCCTACGCGGTCCTCGCCGTCGTCGTCGGCGTGATCGCGTTGTGGGGAGCGTCGACCCTCACGGACTCTCGGGAGGCGGACGAACACCCGTGAGGTCCCGCACGATCAGCACATGCCGCTCCAAGAACAGTCGCTCGTTGTACTTCTTGCGCCGCATCCACGTCGTCAGCTCCGAATTGCACTTGCTGGCGTTGCACGAGCGGCACGCGGGCACGACGTTGTCGACCGTGTAGCGGCCGCCGCGGGAGATCGGCTGCATGCAGTCCTTCTGCAGACCGGGGCCGGGAGCCGCGCAGTAGGCGCACCCGCCCCAGGCGTCCTGCAATGCGGTCCACTGCTCATCGGTGAGATCGTGGTTCTGCGCGGCCATCCGGGTGCGGCGCCGCCGAGCGTAGCGGGCGGCGCGAGGACGTGGAGGCACGAGTGCAACCATATGTGAATGACAGCAACGCTCGTCGCGAAGGACGTCTCCGGCGGGTACGCGCACCGCGTCCTGTTCGATCACCTGGATCTCACCGTGACACCGGGTGACGTGGTCGGCGTCGTCGGTGCCAACGGGGCGGGGAAGTCGACGCTGCTGCGGATCCTGGCGGGCGAGCTCGCGCCGTTGGCCGGCACGGTGTCCCGGTCGCCGTCGGACGCATTCGTCGGTCGGCTCCCGCAGGAGCACGACCGGGTACCGGGGGAGACCGTCGGCCAGTACGTCGCCCGACGGACCGGCTGCACGGCGGCCGCTCGCGCGATGGACGAGGCCGCGCAGGCGCTCGCCGAGTCGGAGACTCCCGATGCGGCAGACACGTATGCGGCCGCACTCGACCACTGGCTCGCGACCGGAGCCGCCGACCTCGACGAGCGACTGCCCGCGGTACTGGCCGACCTCGGTTCGGCCACCGGCGCCGTCGCGACGGAGTCGGCGTTGATGACCGGCCTGTCGGGCGGTCAGGCGGCACGAGTCGGGTTGGCGGCGCTCCTGTGCTCGCGATTCGACGTCGTCCTGCTCGACGAGCCGACGAACGATCTCGACCTGGACGGACTAGAGCGGCTCGAAGCCGTCGTCCACGGCATGCGCGGCGGCGTGGTCCTCGTCAGTCACGATCGGGAGTTCTTGGCGCGCAGCGTGACCCGCGTGCTCGAGCTGGATCTCGCGCAGCACACCAACGCGGTGTACGGCGGCGGCTACGAGAGCTACCTCGAGGAGCGGGCGGTCGCGCGACGGCACCGGCGCGAAGAGTACGAGGAGTTCGCCGAGCGCAAGGCCGACCTCGTCTCCCGGGCCCGGACGCAGCGCGAGTGGTCGAGTCAGGGTGTACGCAACGCGATGCGCAAGAATCCCGACAACGACAAGGTCCGCCGTCGGGCCGCGTCGGAGTCGAGTGAGAAGCAGGCGCAGAAGGTTCGGCAGATGGAGAGCCGCATCGCGCGGTTGGACGAGGTCGTCGAGCCGCGGAAGGAATGGGTCCTGGAATTCACGATCGGAGCCGCGCCGCGGTCGAGTTCGGTGGTGTCCACGCTCAACGAGGCAGTGGTTCGGCAGGGCGACTTCGTCCTCGGGCCCGTCTCGCTGCAGGTGAACGCCGGGGAGCGGATCGGGATCACCGGTCCGAACGGTGCCGGGAAGTCGACCTTGCTGGCGACTCTCCTGGGAAGAATCGAGCCGGACGAGGGGACCGCGCAGTCGGGCGCGAGCGTCGCCGTCGGCGAGATCGACCAGGCGCGCGCACTGTTCGCCGGCCCGCAACCGCTCGCCGAACGGTTCGAGCGGCTCGTCCCCGAGTTCACGACTGCTGAGGTGCGCACTCTGCTCGCCAAGTTCGGGCTGCGCGCCGACCACGTCGACCGCGCCGTCGACGATCTGTCGCCGGGGGAGCGCACGCGGACCGCGCTGGCGTTGCTGCAGGCGCAGGGCACCAACGTGCTGGTGCTCGACGAGCCGACCAACCACCTCGACCTCGCCGCCATCGAACAGCTCGAATCGGCATTGGCCTCATACGACGGCGCCCTGCTCCTGGTGACCCACGACCGACGGATGCTCGACAACGTCCGCGTCGATCGACGCTGGCACGTCGAGGACGGGCACGTCACCGAGCTGTGAGACGCAGCCGCCTCAGAGCAGGCGGACGACCATCGGCTCGGCGCCCGCAGTGCGCATCGGCGAGATCTTGACCGACGAACCCGACTGCGGAGCCTCGAGCATGGTTCCGTCGCCGAGAACGAGGGCGACGTGCTGCGTTCCGCCGGGACCGTAGAAGATCATGTCGCCGCGCTTGGCTTCCGACAGCGGGAACTGCGGACCGGACGTGTACTGGTATCCCGAGTACTTCGGCAGATCGATGCCGACGCCTGCGAAGCCGTAGACCATGAGGCCTGAGCAGTCGAAGCCGACCTTCTGGTAGTCGCCGTAGCTGTCGGCGACGCCGCCGTCGCGCACGCCTAGCGTCGGGCCGTTCGCGTCGCCGCCGCCCCACGAGTACGGGACACCCAACTGCGACTTCATCCGGTTCACGACCACCTCGATGGCCTGCGGGCCACGTAGGCCGGGACGGATCGCGCCGCCGCCTTGGCCGCTGAACAGGGAGCCGAGGGAGCCGTTTCCGAGGCGGGTGAACGTGTTGCCCTCGCCCTGTCCGAACGGGCTGGTCCCACCGATTCCGATCTCGTCGAGGAGCTTGGAATGCGGGATCTGTTGCTGGCCGACGAGGCTGGCGAGCAGCGACTGGCCGGTGTCGGTGGCGAGCTTGGCTGCGGCCTGCGCGGCCTGAGCCGCTACATCATCGCCTTCGACGGGCTTGGCGGGAATCGCATCGATCGCGCGCGAGAGTCCGTCAGTGGCCTCCTTCGGGACACCGGGGATCAATGGTCGCTGCGGTGCCCCCGGCGTCGTGGTCCGCGATTTCGGTGCGGTGGCCGCCGACTTGCCGCGGAGCTTCGCGAGGCGGGCTGCCAGCGCGTCCCGCTGCTGCAGAAGATCTGTCCGCTTGGTCTGCTGATCGCGCATCGCCTGCTGGGCCGCGCGGTACGCGGAGACTGCGTCGTCGCGGCGGTCGGACGCATCCTGCGCCGAGGCGACGCTCTGCCGCTTGGTGATCTCGGTAGCGGCGACACGGTTGGCCTGCTGGTTACGGGCCACCTGCAGTTTTCGGATCACGCGTTGCTGCTGGCCGGTGACGCGCTCGACGGCGGACATCTGTTCGAGGACCTTGTCCGGGTCGTCGGAGGCCACGTACTTGGTCATCGCCCCGCGATTGTTTCCCTGGCGGTACACCGAGCGCACGAACGAGTCGAAGTCGCGCTGGGCGCGCTCGACCTCTCCGCTGACCTTATTCAACGACGACTTCGCTCCGCTGTTGGCCTTGACCGCCAACTGGCGCGCGGCGACCGCGTTCTGGAAGTCGACGAGCGCCTTGTTCACGCCCTCCTGTCGGGTGGCGACGGCATCGGACAGGTTTGTCAACGTCTGGTCGACGTCGGCGATCTGATTGATCACCGACGCGACCGGATTGGCTTTGCTGGGCTCGGCGACGGCGGGGCCGGCGGCGAGCATCGCGGCCAGGAGCGCTGCTCCCGCAGTGGTGCTGCGCGCAGCCCACCGCGTGCGCGGATCAACTCGCATCTGACGTGCACTTCCTTAACATCTATCCCCCTCGTAACACGAGTGTCTTCTGCACCGTACGTCACAGTGACGGGTTGTGAAACCCGAGGAGGTGAATAACAGAGTTGTTATTAGAAGTGAAGGTCGGATCGAACGGATCCGTAATGGGATGCGGTGTCAGGCTTCGCTTGGGTGAAACCGCTTCACCCGATGCAGCGTGTTCTTGTCGGTGTGATGCATCGTGACTCCGGCGGCGACCAGTCGCAGGGTGAGGTCCGAGGTGTAGCTGAAGGTCTCGTCGTCGACGATGGTGAACGAACTGGTGAAGTCCTTGATCTCCGCGCGCTCCATCAGATACTTGTTCTGCAGGATTCCGTACGACGGGTCACCCGGCTTCGCATCGAAGTGGAGTTCCCGATCGTGCGGGCCTGCGTCGCTTCCCGCCAGGATCGCGATTCCGCGGCCGAACACGACGTTGCGCATCACCTGGCCGTTGATCTTGTCCCACAGCAGGAAGCCGATCTCGTCGTGGAACGGGTCCATTCCCTCCTCGCCGTGCCGCCATGCGGTCATCGAGTAGTTCAGGCCCCACAGGGTCTGCTGTCCGTTCTCTTGGACCGGGATCGGCGAGAACGAGGCCTTCTCGAAGTACGACGTGTGGCTCGTCTCATCGTCGTCGTTGTGGTACGAGAGGTCCACTCCGATATCGCCCTCCCACTCGCCGACCAGCGGAGTCAGCGGGCCGAGCTTCTGTGGGCCGCGGATCTCGCTGAGGTCGGGGGTCTCGGGGGTCTCGGGGGTCTCGGCGGTGGTGGTCATGGTGTCTCCAATCGTCTGGGGTCGCATCCGTCTGGGCTGACGTTCGCGCGGCTGCGGGACATGCCGCTAGGGCACGCCTAATGCAAGTCTTGCATAACGCAAGACTTGAATCACGCGAAGCGAACGTCCGTCGCAGATTGCGACGGACGTGGTCAGCGTGGTGGGGAGGCGGGCCGGTTCACAGCGGGAGGTGACGACGCGACTCGTGGTCGTCGTCGCCGGTGTCGAGTGCCTCGTGCAGCGTACGAAGCGCGTCGGCGCATGCTGCGCGCTGCTGCGGGTCCAGGCTGTCGAGGGCCGTGGACAGCTCGTGCCGACGACGGTCGACGACCTGCTGGACGGACCGACGCCCGGCGTCGGTCAGCTGCAGTGTCACCACGCTTCGATTCGTGGAGTCGATGCTCCGGACGAGATGGCCGGACGTGTGCAGGCGGTCCGCGAGCCGGGTCACCGACGACCCCACGATGCCGAGTGCCCGCGCGCAGGTCACCGAACTGGATGGCCCCAGTTCGTGCAGGGCCAGGAGCAGCCGGAACTGGGGGAGTGAGATGTCGAGACTGTCGACGCTGCGCAGCGCCAGCCCGACGAGATCGCGCGTCGCGGACTCGAATGCGAGCACCTCGTCGAACGATGCTCCCGCCTGTGACTTGGCCCGGTCGTCGTCCACTCCGCGAGTATTGCACGCGGCGCGCCGATCAGTTTCCTGTGTGTGGTTCCCAGGTTCGGTCCGTAGACTCACGCCCCGGGGCGAGGGCATGGGGTGCTCGAGGTGTACTCAGATGCATCTTGAGCGTGTATTGGGTGCATTTGGGACTCGCGGAGGTGTCGACTTTGGAGCAGACCGTCGAAGGGGCGGAGCGTGTGAGGACTGGCGACGGGCAGACCGTCGTCGATGAACGCACGGCAGCGCCGCCGCGCCCGGCCCGACAACGTGCACTGACCGCCGACTTCGTTCGCGTCGTGCTGTTCGCAGGCGTCGTCGTGGCGCACAGCGTCGCCAAGATCAACACTGACCCAGACGTCTTTCGGTCCGCGCAATTGGTCGGGACCCTCCTGCACGTCACCCGATACGGTTTCGTCGCAGTCACCCTGTTCGTCCTGGTACTGAGCATGCGCGGGCGCACGATGAGCCCGGTCCAGTTCTGGCGACGACGATTCGGCCTGATCGTCGCTCCCTATCTCGTGTGGACCATTGTCTACACGACTGTCGACCATCTCGTCATCGAAGGCAATCCGTTTCCGTCGCCCGGGCGGTTCCTGCAGGACATGGGTTTCGCGATCATCTCCGGAACCGGCAAGTATCAGCTGTACTTCCTTCTCATCTCGATGCAGATCTACCTGTTCTTCCCAGTGATCTCGTGGGTCATCGATCGGACGATGAACCGGCCGTGGTCGGTGCTCTCGGCGGCGGCGGCCATCCAGATCCTCGTGTTCGTGACATACCAATGGCTGCCTCGCCCCAGTGGGTATGCCTGGGATCAGGTGTACGAGCACGCGTGGAAGTCGCTCCCGATGTACACGCTGTTCGTCGCGATCGGCGCACTCACCGCGGTACACCTCGACCGGATTCAGGCGTGGTTGCGCGCTCACGTCGTCCCCGTCGTTATCGCCTGCCTGATCGGCACGTCGGCGAGCGTCGCCGTCTACCTGTGGATGACCGCTCCCGGCGACGTCCCGTGGCAGGCCACCACTCCGTGGAACCCGCCGCTTCTGCTGTGGCTGGTCAGCGGAGTCGTTCTGCTGTGGCTCGTGGCAATGGGCTGGGACGGACTCCGCACCAGCGGGCGCAAGGTCGGCGCCCGGGCGGTCTCGTACGCGACGATCCGAGCCTTCGGTGTCTTCGCGGTCCACCCGCTGATCCTCGACCTCCTGGAACGAGTCGGGTTCTACAACGAGTTGGACGCGTGGTTCCCGAGCTCGGCAGCCACCCGCACCGCCATTCTGGTGATCGTGGTGCTCGCGGTGTCGCTGGTCGTGGTCGATCTGCTGCTGCGCACTCCTGCTGCGAAGTGGCTGGTCGCGCGCGACCGGATCCCGCTCAGTAGAAACCCGACAGTGAAGAGCCTGATGGAGAAGAGCCCGCTGGGCAAGAAGAAGGTCTCGACCGAATGATCGTCGCGTTCTCCGTCGCCCCGTCCGGGGCGCCGTCCGACCCGTCCGTGACACAGTCGGCAACCGATCAAGCGAGCGTCCACGAGGCGGTCGCCGCGGCAGTGCGGATCGTCCGGGAATCCGGACTTCCCAACCGGACGAGCGCCATGTTCACCGAGATCGAAGGCGACTGGGACGAAGTGATGGACGTCGTGCGACGGGCCACCGACGAGGCCGGCCGTTACGGATCGCGCGTCTCGCTGGTCCTCAAGGCCGATATCCGTCCGGGACACACCGGCGAGATCGACGGCAAGCTCGACCGCGTCGAGAAGGCTCTCGGGCGCTAGATTCGGCGCGAACCCGTCAGCCCTGACGGCCCTTGAATCGCGGGTTCTTCTTATTGATGACGACCGTTCTTCCGCGTCGTCGGACGAGTTGTGCGCCGGGCTGATTCTTGAGCGAGCGGAGCGAGTTCCGTACCTTCATGCCCGCCACTCTAACGGTAATGACAATCGTTAACAAAATGCGGTGGAGTGTGCGGCGTGCGCGGCGGTCGAGTCGGTAGCGTGAACAGTCGGGTGCGTTCGGCGTCTGTTCCATACCGACGAGAGGTGCCCGTGTCCGAAACCGCCGCCGATATCCGACTCGTGGTCTGCGACATGGACGGCACGCTGCTCGACGCCGACGGTGCGGTACCCGGCGACTTCTGGCCGCTCCTGCGTGAGATGACCGCCCGCGGAATCGCGTTCGTCCCCGCCAGCGGCAGGCAGTACCAGAGCCTCGCGCGGTTGTTCGAGGCATTCGACTCGACGCTGTCGTACGTCGCGGAGAACGGAGCCGTCGCCGTCCACAACGGTGCACTGCTGCACGCATCGGCGATGGACCGCGCATTCGTGCGCCGTGCGATCCTCGCCGTCCGTGCAGCGAACGCCGAGGGCGCTCGGCTGGCCGCTGTCGTGTGCCGTGCCGACGGAGCCCTCATCGAGTCGACGAATCCAGCCTTCGCCGCCCACGCTGGGACCTATTGCGCGGTGCTCGACCAGGTGGACGACCTGACTGCGAACACGTCGGGCGTCGTCAAGATCGCGATCTACGACTTCGACGATGCGGCAGCGACCGCGGAGGGCGTCCTCGCACCGCTCGGCCGAGATCATGCCCTCGTCGTGTCGGGCGCGCACTGGCTCGACATCACCGGATACGGCGTCCACAAGGCGGTCGGCGTCCGCCGACTCCAGGAGGAACTCGGAGTCGGCCCATCGCAGACGGCCGTCTTCGGCGACTATCTCAACGACCTGGAGATGCTCGACGCCGCCGACTACTCGTACGCGATGGCCAATGCGCACCCGGACGTGGCGGCCCGCGCCCGCTATCGCGCTCCGTCGAACGTCGACCACGGCGTGGTGACCGTGTTGACCGAACTGCTCACGTGAGCCTCGGTCCGACTGGCTCGAATCCTCTAGGGTGCTAAGTCATGACCGCTGAGAAGGATCTGGCCGCCCGGCTGCTCGATGCGCAAGTCGAGTTCACCCGCAGGCAGCTGACCGATCCCGACGAGTTCGCTGCGCTGGTGCACGACGAGATCACCCACGCCCTCGACGACGCCTCCCAGATCACGCTGTCCGAGTCGGTGTCGCGAGACCTGATCAAAGCGGTCGCCCACAAGTACGCGATCGCGTTCCCGGTCGAGGGGGCGATCCCCGAACTCGTCGGACGCGTCGCGGCACGGTTGTACGACATCACCGCTGCCGAAGACGTCGGGCCTGCCGATCTGATCGGTCGGAAGCAGCTCGACGACCTGACCGACGACATCGCGCAGCTCGGCCTGTCGCAGCGGCTGGTGCAGCGGTTGCTCGACTCGCCCGCGACCGTCGACACGTTCGTGGAAGTCGTCCAACGATCGGTCGACTCGTCGCGGCTCCCGAGTGGCCTGGGCCGATTCGTCGACGGCGCCGTCGAGTCGGTCGTCCGGCACGGCGCGGCGTTCGTGTTGCGCGCCAACAGGTCCGACTCTGACGAGCTCCTCGCGGACACGATGCGCGATCTGTCGCGCGCAGGGACCGGGAAGAGTGTCGGTGACCTGAGCTCGCTCGTCGAGCCCGGCGACCTGGAAGACGTCGTCGTCCTCGTCTTCGAGTTCTGGCGTGCGTTCCGTGACACCGAGTATTTTGCGGGACTTCTGGCGGCAGGAGTCGACGAGGTGTTCGACACCTACGGCGACACCGCGCTGGACGATCTGCTCACCGACCTCGGTATCGGGTACGACGATCTCGTCGAGGAAGGTCTCCGGTTCGGTCCGCCGGTCATCGCCGACTTGGACCGCCGCGGACTCCTCGAACCGTCGCTGCGTCGGCGTTTCGCGCCGTTCTACGCCTCGCAGGAGTTCCGCGACGCGGTCGGCTCCGTAGACTGACCCGGGCCAACACGCCGGGTCACTACAGGACCTGCGACAAGAACGCGCGGAGTCGTTCGCTGCCCGCGTCGTCGAACAGCTTCGCCGGCGAGCCGGTTTCGACGACTGACCCCTCGTCCATGAAGACGACGTGGTCGGACACGTCGCGGGCGTAGCCCATCTCGTGCGTGACGACGACCATCGTCATCCCCTCTTTCGACAGTTCGGCCATCAACGAGAGAACGCCCTTGACGAGTTCGGGGTCGAGCGCGCTCGTCGCCTCGTCGAAGAACATGATCTCCGGCTTCATCGCGAGCGCTCGCGCGATCGCCACACGTTGCTGCTGTCCGCCGGACAGGGTGGCCGGGCGGGCGTCGGCCTTGTGTTTGAGGCCGACGGCGTCGAGCTCGGCGAGAGCGAGTTCGTGCGACTCATCCTTGCTCAGACCGCGGAGCTTGCGGGGCGCCAGTGCGACGTTCTGCGCGACGGTCTTGTGGGGAAACAGGTTGAACTGCTGGAAGACCATGCCGATCCGCCGACGCAGTTCGTCCGGGTCGTCGCCGAGGACCGAACGGCCGTCGATGAGGATGTCGCCCTGATCGGGCTCGTGGAGTCGGTTCAGCACGCGCAGGAGCGTCGACTTGCCTGAGCCGGACGGCCCGATGACGGTGGTCGTCGTGCCCGCGTCCACCTGGATGTCGACACCGCGCAGCACATGGTTGTCGCCGAATGACAGGTGCAGGTCGGTGCCAGTCAAGGAGACCGCGGAGTCGGAGCTGACCAGCGGAGTGGTCACCGGCGGGGTGGGATCGCTCATTGGGAGGTCAGGCCTTTCCGGTGCGCAGGCGCTTGTCGATGTAGTTGACCAGATGGGTCAGCGGGACGGTGAGGATCAGGTACAGCAACCCGGCGGCGAGTAGCGGAGTCAGGTTGCCGCTGTCGGCGTTGAAGTCCTTGCCGACTGCGAACAAGTCGCGCTGGGTCACGGTGAGGCCGAGGAAGTAGATCAGCGATGAGTCCTTGATGAGGACGATGAACTGGTTCATCAGCGCGGGTAGGACGCGACGGACGCCCTGCGGCACGACGACGAGCGACATCGAGGAGCGGTAGGAGAAGCCGAGCGCACGCGAGGCCTCCATCTGGCCGCTCTCCACACTCTGGATGCCGGACCGGAAGATCTCGCCGATATACGCCGCCGCGAGCAGACCCAGGGCGATCGAACCGAGCCAGAACGGGTTGCCGCCGGTGATGTTCTTGACCACCGGGCCGAAGCCGAGCCCGACCATGAGGATGACGACGACGGCGGGGAGTCCGCGGAAGACGTCGGTGTAGACGCGGGCGGGCCAGCGTAGCCACCGGGTGCGGGAGATGCCTGCCACGGCGAGCAGCATGCCGAGGACGGTGCCGATGACGCCAGAGGTCAGCGCGATCTTCAACGTGTTCGGCAGCCCGGTGGTGACCAGGTCAGGCAGTGCTCGACGGAACTGTTCGCCGCTGAAGAACGTGTCGCCGAGTTGTGCCAGAGTGCTCTTCGGGGCGACGGCCTCGGTCTTCTGAGCGCCCGCGTTCTCCGCGGCGATCTTCTCGAAGTCCGGGAGCTGCGGCATCGGCGCGGCCTTTGACCCGGGCTTCCATCCGTCCGGGAGTTCGCGCGGAGCCCAGTCCTGGTACAGCGTCGACCAGGTGCCGTCGGCGATGATCGCGTCGAGCGCACTGTTGAGGGCGTCGGTGAGCTTCGTGTTGCCCTTGCCGACGGCCCATCCGGTGAAGTTGTTGATGCTGAACGTGTTCTCCAGGATCGCGATGCCGTCGGCGGCCTGGACTGTTCCTTCGGCCTGCTGGCTGGGGGCGACCCACGCGTCGATCTGGCCGGAGCGAAGGTTCGCGTACGCGGTCGCGTAGTCGGGGTACTTGACCGGGTCGAGATGCAGGGTGTTCGCGACATAGTCGTCCTGCACCGTGCCCTGCACGACGCCGATGCGCGTGCCTGCATTCAAGTCGGCGAAACTCTGCACGGGGCCGTCGACCGGTGCCGCGAGTGCGAAGTAGCCGAAGTCGTAACCGTTGGTGAAGTCGACAGTCTGCCGACGTTCGTCGGTAGTGGTGATCGACGACGACCCGACGTCGAAACGCTTGCCTGCCACTTGCGCGAGCAGCCCGGAGAACTCGGTGCCGACGAATTCGACCTTCAGCCCGAGCTTGTCGGCCATGGCGCGAAGCATCTCGTTGTCCATGCCCGTGTACTGCTGCTGGGAGTTCACGCAGATGCTCGGGGGAGCGTCGCCGAGGGTGCCGACGATGATCGTCCCCGGTTTGATGAGGCCGAGATCGGAGGTGTCGATCTGATCGAGCGGCGTGACGTTCGGCGTTGTGAACTCGTCCGGCGCCTGAGCGCTCTTCGCGAGGTTGGTCGGCGCCGCCGACGCGCTGGCGACTCCGGGCGGGGCGCACAACCCCTCGTCTTCACCGTCGCCGGACGAGGACCCGCACGCCGCGAGAGCGCCGATCAGGAGCACCACGATGAGCACAGGTAACCACCGGCGAGCCGAGCGCGGGCCGCGAACCCGCTGCCGGGCCGTGTGAAGGACAGTCATGGTTGGTCAGATTAGTCCGACCGGAACGATGTACCCATAGATACAACCGGGCTGGGGATAAGTCGGTCCCACGATCGGTCAGCCGCGAGATCAGTCAGGGCATACGACTGCGCCCCGGACCGTGTGGTCCGGGGCGCAGTGGATGAAGTTCGGGTCGCGGATTCAGTTCGCGGCCTCGTATGCGGCGATCACATCGGCGGGAATGCGGCCGCGGTCGCTCACGGTGAATCCGTTCTCGTTGGCCCACTGGCGGATCACTCGCGTATTGGCGGCCGGGCGCGCGGCACCGGTGGCGCGGCGCTGCGATGCGCGACCGACGGACCGTGATGCCGCGACATACGTGGCGACGTGGTTACGGAATTCTTCGGCGTGCTCGGGAGAGGTATCGAACTCGTAGCTCTTGCCGTCGAGGCTCCAGCGAACGGTCTCGTATTCGTCGAGTTCCGCACCGTCGATGTCGTCGACGATCTTGATTACAGTCTTCTTTGCCACGTGGCGCCCCTCAATAGAATTTCTTCGGGTAATTCGTCGCCTACTGTACACATGATCAGCGAGTAGGCACCACACGAGAATGCGACGTCGACCCAGATGTTTCGTCGTCTACTCCGGTCAATGATTTCGGTGCACGAGCATCCGCCCTGATCTCGGTGTAACCGTCGTCAGTCAAAGCGAATCCGGTGCCCGAGTCCGATTCAACGCAATAGACGTCGGTGTCCTGCGATAAACATGCGAAACGGCCGACGGTGATCGCTGATCCGGATGGGATGCTCCGCGAGCGGAACAACGCCGAGTAACGGTTCGCGCAGCCTCCTTCGGACGCTCCGTCACTGGAGAGCACCGCGAGTTCACGGTCCCACGAACAGTCGGGATCCTCTTTCGCAGGCGGACTCTTGGGCCCTTTCACCGTGTCGGAGGTGCAGACCAGTGCGTTCGCGCCGTTGTTACCGGTAGAACACCGGATCTCGCGGTCGGCAGAAGAGAAGTGATATCCGGAGACGTCCTCCCGTGTGCCGTCCTTTCTGGAAGCGGCTACTTGGAACTCCGAATTACTCACCCGCGGAGCGCTTTTGATGACTCTTTCAAAGCTCCACTCGGACGGGATGTCGTTCGACTGGGAGCGGCTGGTCTTCGAGGTCTCCGACAACGTCGACGGTTTCGTCTCGGTGGACAACTGGTCCGTGCTGGGGATGACGATCCGGTCCGGCGTCCCCTGCGCCGAGAGGAGGCCGCAGCCACTGAGCGTCAGCATGGCGAGAAGGGCGATTGTGCCGATCGCACCGCGTTGTCCGTACCCTTGCACTGTGGCGACCCCCAAAATCGTGCTCTTCTATGTGTTCACGCCGCTGCCCGATCCGGAGGCGATCCGGCTCTGGCAGCACCGGGTATGCGAGTCCCTGGGCTTGCGCGGCAGGATCATCGTGTCATCCCACGGCATCAATGCAACAGTGGGCGGCGACATCCGCGAAGTGAAACGGTACGTGAAAGCCACGCGTGAGTATGCGGCATTTCGCGATGCCGACATCAAATGGTCCGACGGGGTGGGTGAGGACTTTCCTCGCCTGACGGTCAGAGTACGGCCGGAGATAGTCACGTTCGGGGTACCGGACGAGGTCGAAGTGGACGAGAACGGTGTCGTCGGGGGAGGGACCCGACTGAGCCCCGACGAACTCCACACGTTGATCGACGAACGCGGTGACGAAGTCGCATTCCTTGACGGCCGAAATGCGATTGAGGCACAGATCGGACGATTCCGCGGCGCAATCGTGCCAGATGTCGACACCACCCGTGACTTCGTCGGGCTTCTCGAAAGCGGAGAACTCGACCATCTCAAACACGCGCCGATCGTGACCTATTGCACGGGAGGCGTGCGCTGTGAGGTTCTCAGTGCACTGATGCGACATCGAGGATTCACTGACGTGTATCAACTCGACGGCGGAATAGTCCGATACGGCGAGCGTTTCGCAGACCAAGGCCTGTGGGAAGGCTCCCTGTATGTATTCGACAAACGAATGTCGATCGAATTCGGCAGTCCGACGGTCATCGGACGATGCGTCGAATGCGGGACGCCGACCTCGCGCGTCGTCAATCACCCCGATCGGAACGGCCGTGAACTGGCAGTCGCCTGTGAAGAATGTGTGCCGACCGGTGCGTGAACGACATATTCCGGTCGTCGTACTCGCCGGATTCCTCGGTGCGGGCAAGACGACGTTGCTCAATCATGTTCTGAGCAATGCGGACGGCAGACGTATCGGTGTTCTGGTCAACGACTTCGGCTCGATCAACGTCGATGCTCTTCTCGTGTCCGGTGTGGCGGGCGGCACCGTCACCCTCGAGAACGGATGCATGTGCTGCACGACCGATGCTGACGGTCTCGGTGACGCGATCGGTGCGCTGTCCGCACCGAGTGCGGGTCTGGACGCGATCCTCATCGAGGCGAGTGGAATCGCCGAACCGAGCGCACTGATCCGGTTGGTGCTCGCCGCGTGCGGTCCGACCGCGTCGTACGGCGGTCTGGTCTACGTCCTCGACGCCGTCGCGCTGATGCGCACCGTCGCCGACTTTCCATCCGTGCGCGATCACGTCGGGATCGCCGACCTCGTGGTCTGCAACAAGGCCGACCTCGTCGACGAGGCGGCACTCCAGTCGGTGCGCGGTCTGGTCGCCGCCGCGAATCCGACGGCCCCGACCGTCGTCGTCAGCGATGCTGCGGTCGATCCGTCGATGATGTTCGACGATGCGCCCGAGCGCGCCGTCGACGTCGGCGTGCGGCAACTCGCTCTGGACGAACTCCTCGCGGAGGAGGCGGCCGAGCACGATCACAGTGCTCACCTGCACGCCGCCTTCGAGTCCACGTCGATCCAGACGCCGGATGCGGCGGACCCGCGTCGTCTCGCGCGCTTCCTGGAACGCCCACCGGTCGGCACGTACCGGATCAAGGGTCGAGTGTTCCTCGACGTCGCGGGGCACCGCGATCACGCGTACGTGGTGCACGCGGTCGGCGGCATAGTCCGGGTGACGACGCAGGCGTGGGCCGATCAGACGCCGGGCACGTCACTCGTGGTGATCGGCGCAGGCCTCGACGTCGCCGCAGCAGACGACGCGCTCGCCCAGGTCGTCGCCCCGCCCGGCGTCGACGGCGGCGTAGACGACGAGTACGGCATCCTGCACATCACCCGTTACATCGTCGACGAGCAGATCCCGTCAGCCCAGAAGGGGCGAGGCGAGCCAGTCGGCGTCGATGCCGACCCATCCGGCGGCGAGATGCAGCGCACCGGTGAGCCAGAGGGTGGCGATCACAATGGCGCAGGTCGCGATGCCGAGCAGGATCTGGGCTAGTAGGTTGCCGTCGATGTACCGGGAGTAGAAGGCGTTGAGCTTCTCCATGATCCACCGGCGAAGGCGGGCCGCCCACTCGAGTTCCTGCGACAGGATCAGCAAGCCGAGGAAGACGATGGCCCACCCCGGGCCCGGGTACGGAATAGTGATCACGCCGACGGCTGTGACCAGCACGCCGACGACGATCGTCACGTAGCGGAGTAGGAAGCCGTAGCGGTGATTGTGGCGCAGGTCGTGATACTTGGCGCCGATTCTGGAGAACATGCGGGGCTTTCCGGTGGGGACGGGCCGACGTCCGGACTCTACAGGCTCTGCACCTACGTGCTTGGGGCTCACGCGCTCGGGGCCTACGGGCTCTGGCGTCTCTACAGGCTCGGGGGTCACAGCCGGTTAACGATTTCCCTCCGCGGAAGGTTCCCGTTCGACAGCGACCCTCAACTACTGATTGACTGTTACGCAAGTTATCAGTGTGAAAGCTGATGTGTCGTCTGGAAAGGGAGCAGCGCCGATGAACGCTGTCCGTGCACGCCGTGGAACACTCGCCGCGGCATCGCTCGTCGCAACCGCAGCACTGAGTCTCGGGCTGGTGAACGCGCCGTCGTCGGAAGCCGCGCCGCTTCCGGGCGCAGGCAAGGATCTCGCCGGGAAGACGATCTTCCTCGACCCCGGTCACCAGGGGTCTGCCGCAGGTCACGACCTCAACAAGCAGGTGCCGGACGGGCGGGGCGGCAAGAAGGCCTGCCAGACCACCGGGGCGACCGCGGTGACCGGCAAGGCCGAGCACACCGTCAACTGGGAGGTCTCCCAGTTGGTGAAGGCGGCACTCGAGAGCAAGGGCGCCCGCGTGGTGTTGAGCCGCAAGGACGACACCGGCTGGGGCGGGTGCGTCGACGAGCGCGCCGAAGCCGCCAGCCGGTCCGGCGCCGCGGTCGCGGTCAGTCTGCACGCCGATTCGACGAGCAAGACCGCCGACAACTCGAAGAGTGGCTTCCACCTGATCGTCCCGACCCTGCCGCTGCCGGACAAGGCCGCGGACAAAGCGCAGGCGAGTGAAGGCCGCAAGGCGTCCAACACGATGCGCGACGCACTGGTCAAGGCGGGGCTGCAGCCAGCAGGGTATGCGGGCGCCGTCGACGGAATCCAGACGCGTGCGGACATCGCAGGCGTCAACCTGACCCGTGTCCCCGCGGTGTTCGTCGAGATGGGCAATCTGTCGAACCCGGCCGAGGCCAAGTCGTTGTCGTCGCCGCAGGGCGCCGCGAAGTACGCGATGGCGATCACCGACGGGATCACGTCGTACGTCGACGGCAAGGCGAGCTCGGCCAATCCGACCGCACCTGTTCCGGCGCCCGGCGACGACAAGTCGAGCCAGGGCGTCGACCCGCGGGAGCAGGCGTCGCCGGAGTCGGACGACTCCGCCGGAGGCGTCGACCTCGCCGGACTCGCCGCGGCCGGCCCGCTGTTCGAGAAGATCGCGAAGGCCAATAGCCCGCAGGAGGCGCAGCGCATCCTGATGACCGAGGGGCAGGACGTGTCGGCAGAGGTCCTCAAAGCGATGCTGTCGGTCGTGTACGCCGTCTTCGGCGGCAAACTGCCCGTCTGATCCTGAGGCCGGGACGCCCGCAGGGTCGGGGGCGGTTGTGACTCACCGGTTAGGCTTGTGACATGGGCCATGATCCGCAGGGACTTCTGACCACGATCCGCGAGCTGTTCTGGGTTCCGACCCCGGTTCCTACCTTGCGCGGCCGCACGGTGCTGATCACCGGAGCAGCCAGCGGGATCGGGCGCGCCACGGCGCTCGCCGCAGCGCGGGAGGGCACCGACCTCGTCCTGACCGACCTGCACCCCGATCCGTTGGACGCGGTGGTCGCCGAGGTCGGCGCAAGCGGCGGATCCGTCGTCTACCACGCTGCGGGCGACGTGTCGGACTACGACTGGGTGGCGTCGTTCGCCCGAGCCGTCGACGCGGAGGTCGGCGTCATGGACGTCGTCATGAACGTCGCCGGGATCTCGGCGTGGGGGACCGTCGAGAATCTCCAGCACCGTCACTGGCGCAAACTCGTGGAAGTCAACCTGATGGGTCCGATCCACATCATCGAGAGCTTCGTCCCGCAGATGGTGCGGCGCGGGGCAGGCGGCCAGGTGGTCAACGTGTCGTCCGCCGCGGGGCTTCTCGCACTTCCGTGGCACGCCGCGTACAGCGCCAGCAAGTTCGGCATCCGCGGCGTCTCCGAAGTGCTGCGCTACGACCTTCGTCGGCACAACATCGGGGTGTCGCTCGTCTGCCCGGGCGGGGTGGACACGCCGCTCGTCGGAACCGTCGAGATCGTCGGTCTCGACCGGAGTGATCCGCGTGTTGCGGCGCAGGTCGATGGCTTTCACAAGATCGCGGTGACGCCGGAGAAGGCGGCGCAGGCCATCGTCCGCGGCGTGGTGAAGAACAAGTTCATGGTCTACACGTCGATCGACGTGCGATTCGGGTACTGGTGGGCGCGCAAGTTCGCGTTCCCGTACGAAGTCGCGATGCGGATCGCGAACAACCGGTTCGACCACCTCTCGCGGCTGGCCGGACTCGGATCGTCGCACGGAGCCGACGACGGCGCGCCCTCGGTCTCGTCGAAGCCGACCGACTGACGTGGCGCGGACCCTGATCGTCTCGGCGACGCACGCCGAGGCGGCTCACGTGCCGTCCGGCGCCGATCTCCTCGTGACCGGAATCGGCAAGGTTCGCGCCGCGATGGCGCTGACCCGGCGCCTCGAGCGCGGTGAGTACAAGCGTGTCGTCAACATCGGGACTGCCGGGGCCCTGCACGACCACCATGCGGGTCTGTTCGTGCCGTCGGTCGTCATCGAGCACGACATCAGTGCCGCAGCGTTGACGGCCATCGGTTACGACACCGTCGACCGATGGGAGGTCGCAGGCGGCGACGGCACCGTCCTGGCCACCGGCGACACCTTCGTCACCGATCCCGATCATCGTGCGATGCTGGCCGAACGCGCCGACCTCGTCGACATGGAGGGGGCGGCGATCGCCCAGGTCTGCGCCCACTACCGAATCCCGATCACGCTGGTGAAGGCGGTCAGCGATCAAGCCGACGATTCAGCGATGGACTGGCCGCAGGTCGTCGACGCGGCGGCGCGCGACCTGGCCGACTGGCTGCGGAGCGCGGGAGTGGAATACGCCATAAACTAACGGCTTTAGATATAGTCGTCGGGACCGTACCTTCTGACTATCGAACCTGGAGTCCCGATGGCACTCGATCCGCGAACTCCGATCCTCGTCGGTGGAGGGCAGCTCAACAATCGATCCGGCGGCGTCGAACCTGTCGATCTCATCGCCGAAGCCGCCCGTGCGGCGGCAGGCGAGGCTGGATCGGACCGGATCCTCACGCGCATCGATTCGATTCGACTCGTCCGGATGCTGTCCTGGCGATACCGAAATCCAGGTCTGCTCGTCGCCGAGCGCCTCGGGGCTCGGGTGGCGCACACCGCCTACACGGGCGACGGGGGCAACAGCCCGCAGACGCTGGTCTCCGCTGCCGCTGCGGACATTCTCGCCGGACGGTCGGAGGTGGTCCTGGTCGGCGGGGCCGAGGCGTGGCGCACCCGGATGAAGCTCCGTGCGGAGGGGCAGCGTCCCGACTGGACGAAGCAGGACGACGACGTCGAACTTCCCGAACTCGCGATTCCGGAGGTGCCGATGGTGTTCGACGGCCATAAGCGCATCGGTTTGGATCGCCCCGCGTTCGTCTATCCACTGTTCGAGGACGCGTTGCGGACCTCTGCGGGTCGCAGTGTGTCGGAGCATCGCGAGGCGATCGGACGTCTGTGGTCACGATTCGCCGACGTGTCGACGACTAATCCGCACGCGTGGA
This sequence comes from Gordonia zhenghanii, assembly GCF_021738965.1. GTDB lineage: Bacteria > Actinomycetota > Actinomycetes > Mycobacteriales > Mycobacteriaceae > Gordonia > Gordonia zhenghanii. The sequence continues at coordinate 161,442 of NZ_JAKKOQ010000012.1, forward strand.
CGCAGAAGCCCCACACCGCCGAGGAGATCATCACTCCGAGTCAAGGGAACCGGTGGATATGCCGGCCGTACACCAAGCTGCTCAACTCGAACAACATGGTCGAACAGGCGGCAGCGGTGCTCGTGTGCTCGGTCGGTATAGCGACCGAGTTGGGCATTCCGCGTGACAACTGGGTGTTCATCCACTCGGCCGCGGATGCGCACGACACCTACGACATCACCGAGCGCAACCAGTTGGACGGCAGCGCAGCGATCCGGGTGGCAGGTGCTCGTGCGCTCGACGACGCGGGTGTCGCCGTCGACGACGTCGAGCACGTCGATCTGTACTCGTGCTTTCCGTCCGCGGTGCAGGTCGCTGCGCGTGAACTCGGACTGCCGACCGACGATCCGTCCCGGGCGCTCACCGTCACCGGCGGGCTGACGTTCGCGGGTGGTCCGTGGAACAACTACAGCACCCACGCGATCGCCACGATGGCCACGACCCTCCGTGCGAATCCCGGTCACCGCGGGCTGGTCACCGCGAACGGCGGCTATCTGACGAAGCACGCGATGGGCGTCTACGGAACCGAGCCGCCGGTGCGAGAGTTTGTGCATCGTGACGTGCAGGCCGAGGTAGATGCGTTTGGCTCGGTGGCCGCGCAGACCGACTTCGTCGGGAGTGCCAGGGTCGAGGCGTACTCGGTCGCACATGATCGTGCCGGGGCGCCTGAGCGGGCCTTCGTGGCGGTTCGAACGCCGGACGGCGGGCGGTCGCTGGTCGGCACGGAGAGCGCGGATCTCCTCGACGCGTTGATCGAAGAAGACCAGGTCGGGAGCGGTGTGAGGGTGGATTCAGCGGCGGTCCTGACCGGCATCGTCTGACGGATCACGTGATCGTCCGTGATACATATGACGAATTGTGTCAGGTGTTGACCTAAATGTTGTAGATAATCTATGCTCGCCTGTGACACGGTTCACAGGCTGTACGCCGCCGTCCGTGTGCTGCCAACGACTTTCGAGGAGATCTTGACGATGACCACCACGGCCCAGCCCGCTGCACCCATCACCTTCGCCGACCGGCCACACGTCTTCATCGGCGGAAAATGGGTCGAGTCGACCGGTGACGATTGGTTCGACGTAGTCGATTCCTGGTCGGAGGGTGTGGTGGCGCGCGTTCGGGGTGCGACGGCAGACGACGTCGCAGCCGCGGTCGGCGCCGCACGGAAATCGTTCGACGAGGGAACCTGGGCGGCGACGCCGATCACCGAGCGCGCCGACGTCATCGATGAGATGGCGAATCGGTTGGCGGCCCGTCTCGACGAATTGACGAAGGTCGGTGTCGCCGAGGTCGGCGTCACGGTTCCGGTCAGTGCAATGACTCAGGAGATGACGGCCGGACTGTTCCATGCCGTGGCGAAGGAGGCCCGGGACGTCACACTCGTCGACGAACGCACGCGGGCCGACGGCGGCGTCTCGCGCGTGTTGAAAGAGCCGAACGGAGTGGTGGCCGTCATCATTCCGTGGAACGGCCCGATCGGCACGATTGCGTTCAAGGTGGCTCCTGCGCTCGCCGCCGGGTGCTCGGTGGTTCTCAAGACGTCGCCCGAAGCTCCGCTGTCCCCGTCGATCTTCGCCGACGTCGTCGGCGAACTCGTCGACGAGGGGCGCATGCCGGAAGGGGTCGTGAGTGTGCTTGCCGCCGATCGAGAAGTGTCCGAAGCGCTGGTCGTCGACCCGCGAGTCGACCACGTCACGTTCACCGGGTCGACGGCCGTCGGTCGACGGATCATGTCCCTCGTCGGTGAGCGAGTCGCCAAGGTGTCGCTGGAGTTGGGCGGCAAGTCCGCGGCCATCGTCCTCGACGACGCCGACCTGAACTCGGTGATGCAGTCGCTGCCGATGGGCGGATGCATGCAGTCCGGTCAGGCCTGCATCGCCCTGACTCGCGTCCTGGTGTCGGAGAAGCGACACGACGAGGTCGTCGCCGCGTATAAGGCCGCCCTGGAGATGCTGCCCTTCGGTGATCCATGGCAGGAGACGAACTTCCTCGGACCGTTGGTCTCGGCGCGGCAGCGTGACCGGGTGGAGAGCTACATCGAGATCGCGAAGTCCGAAGGCGCCACGATCGCGCACGGCGGCGGTCGGGGCGGATTCGAGCACGGCTACTTCGTCGAGCCGACCATCGTCGACAACGTCACCAACGACATGCGTATCGCCCAGGAGGAGGTATTCGGTCCGGTGATCTCGGTCATCACGTACAAAGACGAGGACGACGCCGTCGCCATCGCGAACGACTCTCAGTACGGCCTAGCGGGCGCGGTGTACTCCGCCGATGCCGACCACGCGTACGAGATCGCCAAGCGCATCCGTACCGGAACCGTGAACGTCAACGGCGGGGTCGTCGACTTCACTGTCCCGTTCGGCGGCTACAAGCAGTCGGGCGTTGGACGGGAGGGCGGCCCCGAAGGTCTCGAGGAGTTCTTCGAGACCAAGACCGTGCATCTGTCCTGACACTCGGGACCCGCGGAAGCGATTCCTGCACGGCGTGATCCACGGTCACATGTGGTCGCGGATCACGCCGTGCAGGTAGCTGCGCACGGTGTCCTCGAACAGCTTCCGCTGCGTCAGTTCGTTGTTCGCGAGCGCTTCGGTGAGGAGGGGCTGTGACTGCGGATCGACGTTCGGGAAGATGGTCGTCTTGGTGCTTGGCGTGCGCATCGCTTCCATCAGCACCGCCCCGATCGCGAGCGTCTCCATCCCGTTGAGGATCCGCACGTGAAGCTCGACCGGTACGCCCGAATCGAGCATGAACCGCGCGGTGTCCTCGTAGGTCGACACGAAGAGGTCGCGTGGCAGGTGCTTCAGCAGGACGGGAGCGGCGTTGCGGTGTCGCAGGATCGACTGCCGGAAGTTCAATGCGAGCGAGATGAAGAACTCGGGCCAGTCGGGGCCTGGTCTGCGCCGCGGTGTGACGACTGTCTTGCCTGCTATGTACCGGGCCACCTCGGTGAAGATCTCGTTCTTGTCGGCGAAGTGATGGTAGAGGGACGGGGCCCGTACTCCGAGGTGTTCGGCCAGCTTGGGGAGGCTGAACGCGTCCAACCCCTCGGCGTCGATGATCTCGATCGCCGCCTGCACTGCGGCGTCGCGGCTGATCAACGGTTTGGACGGGCGTGCCATGCCGCACCTTTCGTTCGGTCGTCCGAAAGCAGGAGCCGTCGCGACGGACCCACACGATTTACCTGTCAAGCATAGATTCGGCCCCGCTTGAACCCGAGGAGCAGGGGCCGTAGAGCGACGTCGAGCTGCTGACAAATATCAGTTGACGTCTCATGTCATATGTATTACGGTCGAGGTTGAGAGTGGTACTCATCACAGCTCGATGTTTCGAACGTCCACCTCGATCCGCAGTCCATGGCCCGCTGATCCTGGCCCCGCTGATCCTGATGGGGCATCGATCTGACGCGAGCCAACAGAAGATCCTCAGAGTCAACAGAAAATCCTCAAGGGAGAAGAACGAATGAAACTCGTAGGCAAAGTCGCGCTCATCACCGGTGCGGGTTCCGGATTGGGACGGCAGTCCTCACAGTTGTTCTCGTCCGAAGGCGCCAAGATCGCCGTGGTCGACATCGATCCCGAACGTGCGGCGGGAACTGTGGAGCTGGTCAAGGAGCAGGGTGGCGAAGCGATTGCGATCACTGCCGACGTCTCCCAGCGTGATCAGATCGGTGCGGCTGTCGACGAGACCGTCAAGACGTTCGGCAAGCTCGACATCGCGTGGGCGAACGCCGGAGTCGTCTCGCGCGGCGGCGTTCCGACTGTTGCGGGCGGCGAGCAGGTGAACTTCGAGGATCTGACGGTCGAGGACTGGAACAACGTGCTCGGCGTGAACCTGACGGGTGTCATCTACACGGCGCAGGCTGCGGTCCCCGCGCTCAAGGCGAACGGCGGCGGCGTCATTCTCGCGACCTCGTCGGCAGCATCGCTGACGGCGTATCACGACATCGCGTTCTACAGCGCGACGAAGGCTGGTGTGAACGGCATGGTCCGCGGTCTCAGCCTGGATCTGGGGCCGTACGGAATCCGCGTCAACGCCCTCGCTCCGACGCACGGCATGTCGCCGAACTTCCTGATGCCTGCCGGTTCGCCGGTCGTCGGGCAGTCGTACGAAGAAGTCTCCGGGCCGTGGGATCCGTTCGTCTCGCCGATCCCGCTCAAGCTGAACCGCCCGCCGTCGCTGGTCGACAACGCCAAGGTCGCGCTGTTCCTCGCGTCGGACGACTCGGCGTACATCTCCGGGGCCGTCCTCGGCTCTACCGACGGCGGCACCCTGTCTCGCGTCGGCATGTGGTTCGAGGAGGACCTGAACCAGACGAACCCGAACGAGCAGTGATGGCCCAAGTGCAGATTCTCGTCGATCGGACCGCGTGCGCCGGACACGGCATGTGTTACGGCACCTCGCCCGATCTGATCGACTGCGACGACGAAGGCTATCCGATCCTGCCCGAGCGTCCGTTGTCCGACACTGAGACCTCGGCCGCACAAGCCGCGGCGGCGGCGTGTCCCGAACGTGCACTGTCGCTCGTCGATGCTTCGACGGCGAGCGGGTCCCGAAAGTGACTGACCCGGTAATGAACCGCCGCGATAAGACGGCCCCGATTCCACTCATCCGCAAGGAGATGTCATGACTACTGCTCACAAGGCACGAGAAGAAGTAACTGTCGACTTCGACGTATACGACCCCGCACTCGCGGCTCCCGTCGATCTGTTCCAGGATCGTGCCAAGGAACTCGCCGACAAGGGGCCGGTCGTCTGGTCGCCGAAGTACGACGGACATTGGATCGTCACTGCGTACGACGAGATTCACGAGGTCCTCCGCGATGCGGAAACCTTCTCCAGCTACCCGAACAACCTCGTGACGAGCGAGGCGTTCGGCAAGTTTCTGCCGATCGAACTCGACCCGCCGGAGCACGCCGGGTATCGCAAGGCTCTCCAGCCGTTGTTCGGCCCCGCGCGGATGAAGAAGCTCACCGACGAGATCCGCGGAGTGGTCAACGATCTGGTCGACGGCTTCGCGAAGAAGGGGAGTGCCGAGTACGTGTCCGAGTTCGCTCACGAACTCCCCGCTCGCGTCTTCCTTGCGCTGATGGACTGGCCGTTGTCCGATGCTCCACTGTTCACGGAGGCGAGCGATATCGCCTTGCTCGGCAAGCCGGGCGCGAGCGAGCAGGAGTCTCTCGAGGCTCGGGCGGGCGCTGCGATGCAGATGTTCGGGTACTTCCAGAAGATGGTGGAGGATCGTCGTGCGAACCCGGGTGACGACATCACGTCGACGTTGATCCACACCGAAGTGGAGCTCGAGGACGGCGTGCGCCTGCTCACCGACGAAGAGCTCAACCGCCTGTTCTTCTTGCTCCTCATCGCGGGCCTGCACACCGTTCAGGGGTCGATGGCATGGATGCTCAAGCACTTCATCGCCAACCCTGATCAGCGGCAGGAGATCATCGACGACCCGGAGATGATTCCGAACGCGGTCGAGGAGATCCTGCGGATCGACGCCCAGGTGATTCCGGGGCGGCGCGCGACGCGCGACACGGTGTTGGGCGGTCAGGAGATCTCCGCCGGTGATCAGTTGATCCTGTTGTTGTGCTCGGCGAACCGCGATTCGTCAGAGTTCGACGACCCGGCGAACCTTGACGTGACGCGCAGCCCGAACCGTCACCTGTCGTTCGGCGGCGGGCCGCATCGCTGCATCGGATCGCACCTGGCCCGCATCGAGCTGAAGGTCGCGATGGAGGTGATTCACGAGCGGATTCCGGACTATCGCTTCGTGGAGTCCGATCCGCCGGTCTTTCAGGCGTCGCAGGTGCGCGGCTGTTTGCGGATGCCCATCGAGTTCACGCCGGAGAGCTAGGACTCGGGAGTCACCGGTCGCGTGACGGGGTCGGGTGTCGTCTGGCGCCCGACCCCATTCGTGTCGGAGCTATCCGTTCTGCTCGATTCGTTGTTTCTTAAACCTACATACGATAGGTTTATCGTACTGATACGACAGGGGTGCGGAACAGCCTCGCACTGCTCGACATCTGATGACGGGAAGAAAATCATGACGACATCACTGCCTCGCCAGGATCGGATCCGGCGCGCGCTGGAACTCCTACGGAACGAGACCACAGACAAGTTCGAGGAAGTCATCGACTTCGCGCCTGAGGAGTTCACCGACCCGGTGCTCGCTCAGGACGAGCGCGACCACATCTTCGGCACAGTGCCGTCGATCATCGCGCACAGTTCGGAGCTGGCCAAGCCGAACGATTTCATGACGGTGCAGATGCCCCGCAACAACATCATCGTGGTGCGGCAGAAGGACGGCAGCCTCAAAGCCTTCGTCAACCTGTGCAGGCACCGCGGTGCCCTGCTCGAGGACCGCGAGAAGGGGCGCTGCCGAATCTTCTCGTGCCCGTACCACCGGTGGTCGTACGACCCGGACGGCTCGCTGCGAACCATCACGCGCGACACGACCTTCGGCGACGTCGACCGCTCCGAGCACGGATTGATCGAGATCCCGATCGAGGAACGCCACGGGTTCGTCTGGGTCGTAGACAACGCGAAGGCCACGATCGACGTCGCGGACTGGCTCGGCCCCGAGATGGACGGCATCCTCTCTGAGTACGACCTCGAGGACTCCGTGTGCTTCAAAGCGGCGGGCTTCGACGAGCCGACCAACTGGAAGATCATGCAGGACGCGTTCCTCGACGGATACCACATCCAGTACGCCCATCCGAACACCGCCGGAAAGATCATCCACACCAATGTCATGGCGTTCGAGGACTTCGGGCGGCACTGCCGATTCATCGCACCGCGCAAGTCGATCGACCGCTTTCTCGAAGAGGACCCCGGCGACACCGAACTCGACAAGTACGTCACCGAAACCCACTTCCTGCTGCCGAACTCCACTCTTCTTCGTCAGCCGGACCACTTCCAACTACTGACGTTCCGTCCGCATCCGACCGACCCGACCAAGTCGCGCATGGAGCAGCGGCTGATCGTGCCGAAGGTCGAGGACAGCGGAATGGAGCCCGAACGGTGGGAACGCTTGTGGACCAAGAACTGGGACATTCTCCTCGCGGTGCTGCATAACGAGGACTTTCCGCTGCTGAGGGGCTCACAGCAGGGTATGGCCAGCGCGGATGCGGGCGACATGATGCTGGGACGCAACGAGGTCGCCAATCAGGTATTCCGCCGCGAGAGTCGGAAGCTGGTCGACGCCGGTCGCGCCGCCGCGGCGGCACGCTAGTTCAGAGGACACGCCATGATTCGTTACGAGTGGTGCTCCGAACTCGCGGGGCAGGATGCGCAACAGCTGCGGGACCTCTTGGTGCGCGCGGCAGCGTACGACGCGGAGCCCGAGTACAACGTGATCGATCCCGACGAGGTCGCGCACGACATGGCCGCGGACAACGGCGTGCGACACCTGGTGGTGTGGCTCGCCGCTCGCCCGGTGTCCCTGGACGGACCGGATGAGCCGGAGCGTGTCGCCGGGGTCATCCGGCTCGTGCCTTCCGGCGACGGGTGGGCGGACGGAACGATCGTCATCGACCCCGACCTCCGTTCGATCGGGATCGTCACCCTTCTGCTCGAGCGCGAGGGCGTCGAGGGGTCGGCTCCGGGCGGATGGCTGGGCAGCGGATTCGCCGGAGTCCGATCGTGGGCCCGCGGTAACCACCCGGCGTCGGGTCGGATCAGCGATCGCAACCTACTGCCGCGCACACGCCTCGTGTGGAAGCTGGTCCGTCCGAGTATCGAGTCCTCCGACGGCGACTCCCAGCGAGCCGAGGAACTGACCTCCGCGGACACGTCCGCGATCGAGGGTCTGTTCGCCGACCTCGACGTCTCGGCGGGCGAGCGCGACCGGCTCCTGGCGGCGGTCGGTTCCGCCGGTCACCACGTGCTCGGCGTCGGGGACGATTCGGGGCTGGTCGGGGCGGCCCGCCTGGACCTCGCGCCGGTGTTCGTCGATGAGATCGGCAGGTGCGGGAACATCGACTGCCTGGCTACCGCGTCGAGCCTGGACGAAGCCCGGCGCAGGAATGTGCTCACCGCGCTCCTACCGGCGGCCGGAGCGCGAGCCGCGGCAGTGGGTCTCGACGGAGTCATCTGTTACGCGCCGTCGAGTGACGACGTCCTCGTATCGGTGAGTCGACGTACCGGATTCCAGCATGACCGCACAGACGTTCAGTACGAGATTCATTGAAGGAGAACAGCGTTCATGAAAAGTGATCTCTTCGAGGCCGATCACCTCGCCTACGCGGATGCGGTGCGGGGCTTCGTCGCCCGCGAAGTCGTCCCCCATCTGGACAGGTGGGAGGAGGAGCGGGAGATAGGTCGCGCGGTCTGGACTGCTGCCGGCGGTCAGGGGCTGCTCGGTCTTGCGGTGCCCGAACGTTTCGGAGGCAGCGGAGTGACCGACTACCGGTTTCGCGCAGTGCTGATCAACGAACTCGCCCGAGTGGGTGCGAGTTCGTTGCAGTCGGGCTTCTCCACCAACGACGACATCGTTCTCAACTATTTGCTGCGGCTGGCGGACGAGGAACAGTCCGCGCGGTGGCTTCCCGGGTTCACGACGGGCGAGACGATCGGCGCCATCGCGATGAGTGAGCCGGGAACCGGTAGTGACCTGCAGGGGATCACGACCACTGCGACGCGCGTGGACGGCGGCTGGAGCCTATCGGGTTCCAAGACGTTCATCACGAGCGGAATCCTCGCAGATCTGGTGATCGTGGTAGCTCGCAACGACGTCACGGCGGGCTCCAAGGGGTTCACCCTGCTGGTCGTTGAAGAAGGGATGGACGGTTTCCGTAGAGGACGCAAACTCCGCAAGGTCGGACTGCAGGCCCAGGACACTGCCGAACTGTTCTTCGACGATGTTTTTGTACCGGATGCGAATGTTCTCGGCGGCGTCGGCTCAGGGTTCGCCCATCTCATGGACAGCCTGCCGTTGGAACGACTCGGCATCGCGCTCGCCGGACAGTTCTCGGCTGAGGCGGTCCTGCGGTGGACCGTCGACTACGTGCGGGAGCGGCGAGCGTTCGGAAAGGCGATCGCCGACTTCCAGAACACGTCGTTCACCCTTGCCGATCACATCACCCGAACCGAGGCGTGCCGCGCCTACCTGGATCGTGCGGTTCGGCAGTTCAACGAAGGAGCACTCACCGCCGAGGACGCAGCGAAGACCAAGCTGATCGCAACCGAGAACCAGTGGGCGGTGACCGACGCCTGCGTGCAACTGCACGGCGGATACGGCTACATGCTCGAGTACCCCGTCGGCCGTGCGTTCACCGACGCACGCATTCAGCGGATCTACGGCGGCACGAACGAGATCATGAAACTCATCATCGGTCGACACGAGCTCGCTGCCGCACCGCGACCCTGACTGTCCAGAACCCTGACTGTCCAGAACCCTGACTGGCCAAGAACGCCGCCCGCAGACCACAGCCCGCGAACAAAGGAACACACGTCATGACTGCAACTATCGGAGCCGCCCTCGACTGGTGGGGCAGAACAAAGCCGGACTCCGTCGCACTCGTCTTCAACGAGTCTGAACTCACCTACGGGTCGCTTCGTGATTGGACCGGCCGCGGAGCCCGCCACCTCGTCGAGTCGGCGAACGTGAAGCGGGGCGATCGCGTCGGTCTGCTCGGCCCCAACTCGTTGGAATGGCCGGTGGCCGCGCTGTCGATCCTGAAGTCCGGCGGCACTCTCGTTCCGTTGAACAGTCGGTACCGACCGGTGGAGCTTCGCAAGATCGCCGACGAGGCCGGTGTGTCCGCGATCGTCGTCGCGCCCGGCTTCGAGGAACTGGCCGCTGAGACCGCAGCGCTCGGTTCGGATTTCACCAGGGTGCCGTTCAGTGATCTCACGGCACTCCGGGACGGTGGCTCTGACGACTTCCGCGTGGACGTCGAACCAGACGAGCCGACCACGATCCTGTTCACGAGTGGTTCCACCGGACTGTCCAAAGGCGTGGTCCTCACCAACCGGACGCTGCTGTCGATCGTCCTGGAGAACACCCTGACCGAGGAGGGGTTCCGGCCCGGGACCACGACACTGCTCGTGCTTCCCTTGGCGTTCACTCCGGGTCTGGTCTACGGATTGCTGATAACGACGGTGCTCGGCGGAAAGCTCGTCGTCGAGCCTGAACTCCTGCCGTCCCGCGCGGTGACGCTGCTGGAGAAGCATTCGGTCCAGGCGATCTTCGGGGTTCCGCTGATCTTCGAAGCGATCTCGCGAGCGCCGGAGTTCGCCGGAGCAGATCTGTCGTCGCTGAAGACGGCGATCGTCGGCGGCGCGGCCGTGCCGACGGACTTGCTCAGTCGCTGGTCCGACAAAGGCGTGCTGCTGCGCCAGATCTACGGCATGACCGAGGCAGGCGGCGTCGCGACGGCGACCATCGCCTCCGAGGCGCTGGACTATCCCGATCGCTGCGGGACGGGATCGATCTTCACCGAAGTCAAGGTGTTCGACGAGAACGGAAGGCAGGCTGCGCCGGGCGAGACCGGCGAGTTGGTGGTTCGCGGGCCCGGCGTGACACCCGGTTACTGGAACGACCCCGAGACTACCGAGCACGCGCTGCGCGACGGGTGGCTGCACAGCGGTGATCTCGGTGAGGCGGACGCCGCCGGGCGGGTCAGGTTCGTCGACAGGCTGAAGGATCTGATCATCTCCGGCGGTATCAACATCTCGCCCGTCGAACTCGAGAGTGCGATCGGAGAGGTTGACGGGGTCGTCGAGGTCGCAGTCATCGCTGCGACGGACGAGCGGTTCGGCGAGACGCCCGCCGCGATCGTCACCGTCAAGGGCGACGTGGACGCCGCAACCATCGTCGAGCACTGCTCGAGCGTCCTCGCGGACTTCAAAGTGCCGCGGTACGTCGTGGTCACCGAAGACCCGCTCCCGCGACTGCCGTCAGGCAAGATCGCAAAGAGTGCGATCCGCGACTCGTACAAGGACGTCCACGTGCGTTTCGAGAAGGTGCGATGAACGACCCCGTCGACGTTCTCCTCGAACGTCCGACGCTCTGGGTCCAACGCAGGCAGTCCACCGCTGTCATCTGGCTGAATCGGCCAGATAGGTTGAACGCCTTCACCTTCGGCATGCGTGATGACATGGTCGCAGCCTTCGACGCCACGGATGCCGACGATTCGGTGCGAGCCGTAGTGATCACCGGGACCGGTCGCGCGTTCTGTGCGGGCGCCGACCTGGAAGCGGGCGGCGACACCTTCCTGCCGGAGTCTGGACGAGGGGACATCCCGCCGGATTCGGGCGGCATCGCGTCGTTGCGGATCTTCGACTCGCGCAAGCCGGTGATCGTCGCGGTCAACGGCCCGTCCGCGGGTGTCGGCGTCACGATGACCCTTCCCGCCGACGTGCGCATCGCATCCGACGATGCGAAGTTCGCGTTCGTGTTCACCCGACGAGGCCTGGTGCCGGAGGCGTGTTCGACGTGGTTCCTGCCGCGGATCGTCGGCATGGCCACCGCCCTGCGGTGGACGATGTCCGGTGCGACCGTTCAGGCTGCCGATGCGCTCGCCGCCGGACTCGTATCCGAGGTCGTGCCCAAGGCATCGGTCCTCACCCGTGCGCTGGAGATCGCCGACGAGTTCGTCGACGGCACGGCACCGGTGTCGGTGGCGCTCACGCGGGCGATGATGTGGCAGATGTCAGCGGCCGACAGCCCTCGACGAGCACACCGTGTCGAATCGGCGCTGCTCGTCGAGCGGGGCCGGTCCGGTGACGTTCGAGAGGGCGTCGCGTCGTTCTTGGACAAGCGTTCGCCCGTCTTCGGTGACACGGTCAGCGAACACGAGGGCGACTTCGATTGGGAGTCGCTGACATAGAACAACATGCGTCTCATGTATCGTTGCCCCGTACAGGTACGAGGAGAAGGATCGATGATGGCGCGCAGAAAGACCGGGAACGTCCTGTCGGAGGATGCGGACGAGGCTCGCGTACAGATCATGGTCGCAGCCGAGAAGGTCTTCGCCAAGTACGGTCCCGCCAAGACCACGATGGACGACATCGGCCGCGAGGCAGGCGTCTCGCGGCCGACTGTCTATCGGTACTTCGCCGGGCGTGACGCGCTGATGTCGGCGCTCATCGAGCGGCGCTCCAGACTGCTGTTCGTCAAGGCGAGGAAGTTCCTTCTGGACCAGCCGACGTTCGCCGATCAGCTCGTCGAGGGATTGGTGTTCCTCGTCGAGCGTGGCCGACAGGATCCGCTGATCAGGGTCCTGGTCTCACCCGAGCACATGCAACTCGCCGAGCCCCTGGTCGGCAGTTCCGGACTGGCCGCGCGGCTGACCGCCGAGATGTGGGAGCCGGTGCTCGACCGCGCGTTGGAGCGCGGGGAGATCCGCAGTGATCTGGATCGAGCGAAGATGGCCGAGTGGATCGCCTTGATCCAGTTCATCCTCGTCGGTCGGCTCGACTTCGATCGGCCGGACGATCCGTCGCACCGCGAGATGCTCCGCACCTTCGTGCTGCCTGCGTTCCTGCCGGCCGCGCAGGCTTCAGATGGGTCGAAGTAGTTCGCACCGCTAGGCGCGGCGCCGAGCGGTGGCGCCTACAGGTCGATGACGAGACGGTTCGACCTGCACCGTGACACGCAGATCATCATCACGTCGCCCGCGGCGGCCTCGTCTTCGTCCAGGACGGAGTCGCGGTGGTCGATGTCGCCGCTGAGAACTGCGACCTCACAGGTGCCGCATGTTCCTTCGCGACAGGAGAAGTCGGCGTCGACTCCCGCGTCGAGCACGGCTGACAGCACTGATTCGTCGGCTCCGACCGTCAGGACCTGGCCCGACTGTGCCAGCTCGACTTCGAACGCCTCGTCGACTGCGTCTTCGTCAATTGCTTTGGCTGCGAACCGCTCCACGCGCAGCTGCACGCCGAGTCGTTGGCTGACGTCCTCGATCGCCAGGAGTAGCGGCTCGGGGCCGCAGCAATAGACGACACACCCGTCGTCGACGTCGTTCAGCGCCGACTCGAGATCGAGTAGGCCGACTTCGTCTGCGGGGGCCAGTGTCACCTGGTCGGGGCGGGATTGGACCAGGTAATCCGCGAACGCCATGCTGCCCCGCGCGCGTCCGCCGTACAGCAGCCGCCACGGCGAGCCTGCGCGCGTCGCGGCCTCCATCATCGGAACCAGGGGAGTGATGCCGATTCCACCGGCGACGAACAAGTACGAATCGGCGTCCACGAACTCGAAGTGGTTGCGCGGCCCCTGCGTTCGGACCTCGGCGCCGACGGCGAGTTCGTCGTGAACGTATGCCGAACCGCCGCGGCCGTCGGTCTCCCGTAGAACCGCGATCCGCCAGTACTCGTCGCCCGGCTCGCCGCACAACGAGTACTGGCGGGTGAGCCCGTTGTCCAGCTCGACATCGATGTGTGCGCCGGGCTGCCAATCGGGCAGTTCGGCACCGTCCGAATCCTCGAGGCGGAGTGACACGACTTGATCGGCGACTTCGTCCTTGGCGGTCACGCGCAAGGTGCGGTGAGTGGGCATACGCGCCTTCCCGGAAACGGTTGAGTACCGCATAATCTTATGCTATTAGTTTTAGGTGGGCAACTGAGGCTGTCGATCTTCGATTCGGTCCGGTTGGCGTACAACGACTCTCACGGGCTGATCTGCCCAGTTCAAGGTGGTCTCCGAATGACCCGCACAGATACTCGACAACACTTCCGAGGCGATGGCGTCGACCTCGCTGCTACGAGTTGGTCGCCGGCCGGACCCAGCTCGGGCATCGTCGTGCTGTTGCACGGCGGTGGACAGACACGGCACTCGTGGCAGCGCACCGGAGAGCGACTGGCCGACGGCGGGTGGCGCGTGCACGCCGTCGATCTCCGAGGGCACGGCGAAAGCGAATGGGCGTTCGATGGCGACTACACCATCGACGCGCACGCACGTGACGTCAGCGCACTGGTGAGCAGGCTCCCCGAGGCGCCGATCCTGGTCGGGGCCTCGCTCGGCGGGATGGCCTCGCTGATGGCACAGTCTGCGAACGGTTCGCTCGCACGCGGACTGGTCCTGGTCGACATCACGCCCAAGGCGCGGCCCGAGGGGCTCACCAAGATCCACGACTTCATGGCGCGTGGGATCGAGGGGTTCGACTCCCTCGACGACGCGTTGGCCGCCGTCGTCGCTTACAACCCGAACCGGAGGCGGATGCCGCGGGCAGCGGGTCTGCGCAAGAACCTGAGACAGCGTGACGGACGCTGGTATTGGCACTGGGATCCGCGCATCCTCGCCCAGCGCGAGAACTCGGTCGAGGCCGCCGCCGAGCGTGAGAGCGCGGCTAGATCGGCGGCACGGCGCATCACGGTCCCGACGCTGCTCGTCCACGGCGCGCAGTCGGACGTGGTGTCCGACGACGGTGTCAATGACCTGTTGGCTCTCATCCCCGACGCGAGACATGTCGAGGTGCGCGGGGCGGGCCACATGATCGCCGGCGACGACAACGACGTGCTGAGCGGGGGAATCGCGGACTTCTGCAGCTCGCTGCGCGCGGATTCCGCCGAGCACTACCGGTTCTCGCGCACCGAGCATTTTTCATCCACAACAGGTTTCACCCCACGAGAGGAATGAAAGTATGGCACGACTGGACGGAAAAGTAGCCTTCATCACGGGTATCGCGCGAGGTCAGGGTCGTTCGCACGCGGTGCGGCTCGCCGAAGAGGGCGCTGCGATCATCGGCATGGACATCTGTGCGCAGATCCCGACGGTGTTCTACCCGATGGCCACCCGAGAGGACCTCGCCGAGACCGAGCGTCTCGTCAAGGAAGTAGGTGGCCAGATCGTCACGACGATCGGCGACGTGCGCAAGCGCGAGGACATCGAAGCGGCGTTGGCGGCAGGCATCGAACAGTTCGGGCACGTCGACACGATCATCCCGAACGCAGGCATCATGCCGGTCATCGAACCCGGAGATCAGAGGCAGGCCTGGTTCGACGCCGTCGACGTCATGCTGACCGGGGTCTGGCAGGTGCTGGACGTCGTCACACCTGTTCTCATCGAGCAAGGCCGCGGTGGAACCATTACCATCACCAGTTCGGCGGCAGGCCTGCGCAGTATCGGACTCAACACGCTGCCCGGACAGGCGGGCTACACAGCGTCGAAGCACGGCGTCGTCGGTCTGATGCGCCTGTACTCCAAGCAGCTCGCCAAGGACTGCATCCGCGTCAATACGATCCATCCGACCGGAGTGGACACTCCGATGGTCGCCAACGCGGAGTACGGGGAGTTCGTCGGTAACCATCCCGAGGTGGCGAGCGACGACGCGTACAAGAACCCGATGCCCGTCGAACTGATCGAAGCCGTCGACATCAGCAACGCCATAGTCTTCCTGGCATCCGACGAAGCTCGTTACGTGACCGGTGTGACGATGCCGGTCGATGCCGGATACAACAACCGCTGACGCCGCACAAACGAAAGAAGGCGGGGCGGAGTCGACCGACTCCGCCCCGCCTTCTATCGCGTCGGCGATTGCGGCTCACGGTGCTGGTTGGAGCACCCCGGTGTGGACGAGACGGTCGTATTCGGCGTCTGCCATACCGAGCAGATCGGTGCAGATCTCTCTGGTGTGCTCGCCGGCGAGAGGGGCCTGACGTGACGGCGGGTCTCCGACGGCGCCGAACACGGCGGCTCGTGCGGTGGCGGGAAGTGCTGCGGGCAGCAGGTCGTGTGTCACCGTCGTGAACGTTTCGCGCGCACGCAGATGCTGGTCTTCGAGGAGTTCCGGGAGCCGTAACATCGGCCCGGCAGCCACGCCCACTTCCTGGAGTTCCGCGGCCGCCTGAGCCGGAGTCCGCGTCACAGCCCACTGGGCGAGGACGTCGTCGGCCGCTGCCCGGTTGGTCAGGCGCGCCGCCGCCGTGGCGAACCGTTCGTCCGTCGCGAGGTCCGGGCGGTCGACGAGGGAGCAGACAGCGACCCATTCATCGTCACCGCGCACCGTGGCCACGCACCATTCGTCGTCGCCTGCGCAGGCGAATACGCCGCTCGGCGCGTGACGGGGATGGGCGTTCCCGGTCGGCGATGTGGAGCCGGGCGTCAGGCTCTCGGTGGCGAGGGACGCACCGATGTGGCTCAGTGCGACGTCCGACTGGGCGAGCGCGATGGACGTTCCGCGGCCGGTACGTCTGCGTGCGATGAGTGCGGACAGGACGGCGGTCGCGCAGAGATGTCCGGCCACGTGATCGGGATACACCGTCGACCCGTCGCAGAGGAGCTCGTCGTCGGGGTAGCTCCACAGCGCGGACACCCCGGACGCAGCGCGCACGAGGGGGCCGTAGCCCATCCGCGTACGCCACGGCCCGGTGGCTCCGAACGCGCTCGCCTCGGCGACGATGATCGTCGGGTTGATCTCGGCGAGCGCCTCGTACGACATTCCCATGTTGGCCAAGGTTCCGGGTTTGAAGTTCGCAACGACGACGTCAGCGTCGGCGGCCAGCCGTCGAAAGAACTGCGCTCCTTCGGGCGACCGCAGGTCGAGTCCCAGGCTCCGCTTGTTGCGATGGCCCCAGGCGATCGATGCGGGGATCTTGGCTCCGCGTTTGGACTGTCGCAGGCCGTCGGGATAGTCGGCGTTCTCGATCTTGATGACATCGGCCCCGTAGTCGGCCAACTGTCGACTCAGTTCCGCGCCGAACACGATCACGCCGAGATCGAGGACACGTACGCCGGCGAGTGGGGCAGCGGTCCGATCCCCGGTTCCCTCGAGCGCGGGAGTCTCGAGTGCTGGGGTCTCGAGTGGTCGGGGCGCGTCCCACTGCGGGAGCGCGTCGATGGTCCGTTCGGACATTCGGAATCCTGCTCTACGGCCGGCGAAGCTTGTGTGGCCTGCCGGCACGCGAGCTCGGACGCCGGGGAACAGCTCAGCGTCGAGGAGCGCGCCGGACTCCGTGAAGTGGTCGACGGTGAGCGCCTGACCGAGTGTGTAGACCGCGCCGACCGGGATGCCGCGGCGTGCACCCTCGTCGACGAGTTCGTCCTGTGTGCGGTCGGCGAAGAGGGCAGCGATCAGCGGGTGCAGGCGGTCGGCCGCCGCGAAACGTGCGGGAATCGTGTCGAAGCTGGGGTCGGCGAACTCCGGGGGCCCGCCGAGCCAGTCGAACATCGCCCGCCACTGGCGTTTGGCGAGCAGACAGATGCGGACCCGCCCGTCGCGGCACCCGAACACGGGATAGAAGTCGGCGGCAGCTGGGCGATTGCGCGGGTAGTCCTCCGACCGGCCGGCAGCGGCCGAGCCCTGGGTGCCGAACCCCGGGTCGAAGCCGTGTACGAGCGCCTCGAATGCGGAGACGTCTACGGTGTCGCCGACGCCGGTCTCGAGTCGTCTGCGGTACGCCAGCAGGGCGGCCCACGCGGCGTGCGCGGCAACGGTTCCCTCGGCGAGACCCGCCGGGGGGAGCAGCGGGACCTCGCCGGGAGCGCCCGACCGTGACAGCACGCCGGACATGGCATACAGAACGTTCTCGTCGGCCACGCGTCGTCGGTACGGGCCCGTCTGACCGAACGGGGTGATCGAGACCCACACGAGGTGGGGCGCGTCCGCTCTCGCCGTCGCGATGTCGAGACCCCAGCAGTCAGCGGCTCCGGGGCCGTCGGAGGCGAGCACGATGTCGGCGCCTGCGATCAACCGGGAGACGGTCTCGGCGTCCGAATTCGGGTCGAGGACGAGACGTTGTTTGTTCGCGCTGCGTAGCGCGTCGGCGATCGGCCCGTCCCGGTCCTCCTCATTCGAGTGCGCGGTGTCGGATCGGACGACACGAACGACTTCGGCGCCCAGGTCGGCAAGTAGGCGTCCGGCCGATGCGCTCGGCCCGTCCGCGAGGTCGACGACACGGACCGTTTCCAGAGGCAGAGACATCTCGATCACTCGCTTCGCGTCTAAAGGTAGATGGACTTGAACCGCAGGTACGGGGTCAGGCCCTCGGGGCCGAGCTCGCGGCCGAGGCCGGACTCCTTCACCCCGCCGAACGGGGCGGCGAGGTCGAGCGCGTAATGATTCACTCCGAAGGTGCCGGTCTCGATCCGGTCGGCGATGGAGATTCCATGCTCTTCGTCGGCGGTCCACACGGTCCCGCCGAGCCCATACGGGGAGTCGTTCGCGATCGAGACCGCCTCGTCGTCGTCGGCGTACGGGGTGATGGTCAGCACCGGACCGAAGACCTCTTCTTGCGCGAGGCGCGCGGAATTGTCGACGTCGGCGAACACAGTGGGAGCCACGAACCACCCCCGGTCCAGGTCTTCGGGGACGCCGCCGCCCGCGATGAGACGGTGGCCGGCGCTGCGACCGATCTCGATGTAGGCCCGCACGCGATCGCGTTGGGCCCGGGTCACGAGCGGGCCGACGTGTGTCGACTTGTCGAGGGGATCGCCGACAGTCAGGGCCGCCACAGTCGAGCTGATTGCGTCGACGACCTCGTCGTAGCGGGAGCGCGGAGCAAGTATCCGCGTGCACGCATGGCAGGTCTGCCCGTTGTTGACCAGCGAGACCTCGGCCAGGTGGGAGGTGAAGTGGTCGAGGTCGGCGTCGGCCGAGACGATCGACGCCGACTTGCCACCGAGCTCGAGCGTGACCGGGCGAAGTAGACGACCGCACACTTCACCGATCGCACGGCCCGCAGCGGTGGACCCGGTGAACGCCACCTTGTCCACGCCGGGGTGCTCCACCAGGTGTGCGCCGGCCTCGCGGCCGCCCGGGACGATGTTCAGGACGCCCTCGGGCAGACCGGCGGCGAGCGCTGCGTCGGCGAACACGTATGCGTCCAGGGCAGTCTCCGGAGACGGTTTCAGGACGACGGTGCAACCCGCGGCGAGGGCGGGCGCGATCTTCATCGCTGCCAGCGACTGCGGGTAGTTCCACGGCGTGATCGCAGCGACGACTCCGACGGACTCGTGACGCACGATGGTGCGGCTCCCGAGGGTGCTCGGGCGGACGTCTGCGGTGTCAGAACGTCGAAGGAGGTCGGCGTAGTACGCGACCATCATCGACGGCGCGTACCCGTTGACGCCGACCGACAGTGCGATCGGCATGCCGTTCTCTCGGCTGGACAGGACGGCCGTCGACTTGGCGCGCGCTTTGAGTTGTGCCGCGAACGCGTCCAACAGGTCGGCGCGGTCGCCAGCCGGGGTCGCACGCCACGCAGGAAGTGCGCGCCGAGCTGCGTCGACGGCCTGGTCGACGTCGGCGGGTGTCGCAGATGCGGCCGCGCCGAGGACGCTCTCCGTGGCCGCCTCGATGACGTCGGTGACTCCGCCGTCGGACGGGGCGATCCACCGACCGTCGATGAAGAGGTCGGGTCGGTCCAGTGCGGGTTCGGTGATCGGCGATGTCGTCATTGTGGTGTCCTTCGAGAATCGAGTGCTAGAGCGTGTCCTGGTGGCCGAACAGTGTCGACGAGACCAGCGGTGCCATCGGGCCGCCGATGAACAGCGAAGTCCGCGCGCCGTGGACCTGGTTAGTCGACGTGCCGCGGATCTGGCGGACGGCTTCGACCGCGAGTCCCATGCCGTTGACGAAGCTGTCGGCGATGTTGCCACCACTCGTGTTCACCGGGAGGTCGCCGATCCCCGCGGTCAAGTTGTCAACGGTGAGCGCCTCGCCCGCTGCGGCTCCGGTCGGCGCCAGACCGTGGTCGATGAGCGCGGCGACGGCCGGACCGGAGAAGTTCTCGTAGACCTGGGTGACGTCGACGGCGGTCGGGCCGAAGCCTGCTGCGGCCCATAGGCGGTCGGCCACGCCGGGACGGTCGCCGCGGCCCGCGAAGCCTGCTGTGGTGTACAGGTCGTCGTTGTCGATCAGCGCCGAGTAACCTCCTGGCGCGCCCTGCGCCCCGGCGATCAGGTACGCGGCGTCCGGACGCATGGCGCGTGCCCGCTCTGCGGACACGACGAGCAGCGCGACAGCCCCGTCGTTCTCGCGGGAGCAGTCGAAGAGGTGGAACGGCTCTGTGATGAGTCGGGACTCGTCGTACCCCGACTCGTCGAGGGGGCGGCCGTAGCCAGCCGCTGACGGATTGTTCTGGGCGTGGCGGTAGGCCGCGAGCACGAGCGACCGAAGGGCTTCGCGGGGCACGCCGTCGTGCTCGAGGAGACGCTGGGTGCGGAGCGCGCACACTTGCGCGGGAGAGCCGACTCCGTGGGCGAGGTAGTGGGGGCCGTAGAAGTAGGAGGCGTACCCGAGGCGTCCGGTGTCTTCCTGCGCCATCGATCGGTAGACCACGACGGTGTCTGCCTGACCGGTGGCGATGGCGATGTTCGCGTTGTTGATCGCGGCAGCCACGCCGCCTCCTCCGCCGCCCCACATCATGGTGGACCAGCGCACATCGTCGACGCCGAGCGCACCGCCGAGGGTAGACCCGTCGAAGCCTCCGCCCGCATATGACACGAACCCGTCTATCTCGTGCGGGTTCACGCCGGCGTCCGCGCACGCTGCGACGATCGCCTCCAACGTCATCGGGAGCTCGCCGTACGGGGCTTCGCCACGTTTGTAGTGGTGGTCGGCGACGCCGACCACCGCGGCCGCGCCGCGCAGTTCGATGGTCATGGTCTGACTACCTCCTGGTCTCGGACGGGTACCACCGCAACAGCGGCCACGTCGCGTCCTCGTCGAGTTCGAAACGGCCCTCGACCGCATCGCCGATACGTATCTCGTGTGCGTCGGGCATCAGGCCGAGGACCCGTCGACCACCCGCGCGAGGGAGTTCGACGAGGGCGGTCACATACGGTGCGCGATCGGCGTACTCGCGAATGAACGGGTAGTGACTGCGCGACCATGCGTAGACGACGCCGGTCGGCTCCACAGCCTCCCAGCCAGGTTCGAGTGCGTGGCATCGTCCGCAGATCCACTGTGGTCCCCAGATCCACGTGCGGCACTGGTTGCAGCGCTGCAACCGCAGTTCACCTGCGATCATTCCGTCCCAGTACGGCTGGTCCAGACCGTCGGCCGCGGGACCCCACGGATAGTTCTGGTCGGTGCTCACGCGTCGCTCCCCAGCGGGTCGAAGTTCTCGAGCCCCGCGGCCAGCCAGCGACCGCCGTGGTGCTCCCAGATCGAGCGCAGGCCGATCGTGCGGTCGGGGAGGCGGTAGACCGCCTCCCCGATGCGAAGATCGCCGTCGGCCCGGACATCGACGATCTCGACGCTCTCGACAGCGGAGCGGGGAACGTCGACTCCGTCGAACACGGCGGGCACGTTTGCGCTGACCATCTCCGCGATCGCGGCCTTCGTGTCGCCGACCCGCACGTGCTCGACGTGCCGTTCGTAGATCTGACGGAACTGGTCGAGATCGGACTCCGGCATGTGCTGCTCCTGCTCTCTCTCGGGTGCGGTACGTCGTCGATAAAGCTAATGACTATAGATAAAATTAGCAAGAATCCGCAGGCGTGAGAAGGGTTTCGCGATTGCGGGGGCCGGTTGTGGTAAATCTAACGGTATTAGTCCAGTGGCCGGTTCGATGCGGCCCGCGAGAGGCTAAGGGCGGCCGCGACTGGATCGATCAAGCGGGGGTCGAGGCGATACTCCTCGACGCGAGCACCGTGCTGCGCGCCGCAGCGTTGAACTCGCGCGGGCGAATCACTGACCTCGGCGTGCGCGGACTCCGTGCAGGAACGTGCGGACGGACTCCACGAACAGACGGTCGTCGTCCCACTCGCCTGAGGTCAGGGACGCGACGACGTCGGGGTCGAACTGGTCGGGATCGATAGGTGCGGACATGGCGGGTCGGCCCGTCGCCGCGCACATCGCCGAGCCGATGGTCATCCGGTGCACGCTCTCGACGATGAACATCTGGTCAGCGACCGGCACTCCGTTGTCCTGCAGGATCCGGCAATGCAGTGCGTACAGCCGTTCGAGGAGGCGTCGAGGAAAGTTCTCGACGACGAGCGGCACCGACCGGGCGTGGGCCAGGAGGACTCCGCGGAAGGCTATCGTGCCGTCGACGAGCCATTCGATCCAGTCGCCGTCGACGACGTCGGCGTGCTCGGGTGTCTCAAGCACGATGGTCCGTGCGGCCTCTTCGAGGATCTCGGTCTTATCGGCGAAGTGGTTGTACAACGATGGAGCCTTCACACCGAGCCGCGTCGCGATCCGCTCCAGACTCAGCGCCGCGGGGCCGTCCGCGTCGACGATCTCCACCGCCGCGCGGGCGACTGTCTCACGCTGGATCAGCGGTTTGCGTCCCACAAGGGTCAGACTCTACGCGAGGAGATCCTCGTACCTCGTGCGGGCAGGTCGGCATAGTCGCTGCGCAGCAAGCCTTTACGGATCTTCATCCCAGCGGTGCGCGGGAGGGGGTCGGCGAGGAATTCGACGTAACGCGGAGCCTTGTACGACGACAACCGGGATCGGCAGTGCTCGACGACGTCGGACGACGTCAGCTCCTCACCGTCGACGGTGCGGATCAGGGCTGCGGGTGTCTCGCCGAACTCGGTGTCGGAGACACCGATCACCGCAACCTCGGCCACCGCAGGCATCTCCGAGATGACGCGCTCCAGTTCCGCGGCGTAGATGTTGATGCCGCCCGAGATGATGATGTCCTTGGTACGGCCGACGACCCGGATGCGTCCCTGAGTATCGCGCACGCCGATGTCGCCGGTCCTCAGTTGTCCGCCGCCGAACGTCTCCTCGGTCAGTTCGGGGTTCCGCCAGTAGCCGGCAGCCATGCCGGGACCGGAGATGACGATCTCGCCCGGCTCGTCCGGGCCGCACGAGGCCCCGTCGGCGCCGACGATGTCGAACTCGTTCAGGACCCCGCCGATGCCGACGCTGTCTGGATGCGTCATCGCGAGTTCGGCGGTCGGCAGCGTCACGTGTGATTGCGACTCGGTGAGCCCGTACACCTGGCGAAGCCCGATGCCCTTCGCGCCCCACTGCCGGATGAGGTCGGCGGTGACCGGGTTGCCGCCGGTGAAAGCGATGGTCAACGACGACAGATCGGCGTCGTCGAAGTCGGGGTGCGCCGCCATCTGCTCGTAGAACAACGTGGTGGCTCCGAGGTGATTCACGTCGTGGTCTCGGATGAGAGCCAAGGCAACGGACGGGTCCCACTCGGGGAGGTAGACGATGCTTCCGCCGAGCACCAGCGGGCCGAGGAAGCCGTTGAGGAGGCCCGCGCCGAAGGCCATCGAACTGACGCTCAACGCTCGGGCATGGAGGAACGCGGGTTCGGCCAGGCACCATTCGAAGAAGCTGCTCGCCAGCGAGTCGTGTGTGAAGACGACGCCTTTCGGTGCGCCCGTCGATCCGGACGTCGCAAGCACTGCGACCGGGTCGGAGCCGTCGACCTTCACCTGTGGCGCCGTCGCGGTCGATCCTTCGGGTCGGCCGACACGAGCGAGGTCGGTGGTCGGCACGTCCAGATCGGCGACCCCGGCACGAAACGCGTCGGCCACGACGATGACACTCGGCGTGGTCTGGGCGACGGACTGGGCGAGGTCGGCTGGGCCGCTGCGCTCGTTGAGCGGACAGACGACGGCGCCGAGCCGGATCGCACCGAGTGCGGCCACCACCCACTCGGTGCCGGGGCGGCCCAGGATCGCGACGCGGTCGTGCTGTGCGACCTGGTGCTCGTCGGCGAGTTCGGCTGCCGCCCGCGTCGAGGCGGCATCGAGTTCGCGCCAGGTCAGTCTCGTGTCGTCGCACGCGACCGCGAGTTCGTCGGGTCGGCGGACGGCCCATGCGGACAGTGGTCGGAGAATGCTGGTGTTCACGGGGTGATCCTCGGGTCGAATTGAATGAGAACGTCGGTTCGGTCGTGACCGAAGGCGGCCGACCGAAGGAGGTCGATCAGCTCGTCGTCGCGGCCGTCGACGGCCGCCTCTATCGAAGTGGCGCCCGCTGCGAACAGTCGAGTGACCGCGTCGTGGATCGTCGCAGGGGTGTGGACCGCGGGCCCGCCGCAGGCGAGATCGATTGAGCCCGTTCCGTCGACCACGTCGTCGACGACGCGCTCGGCGAGGGCGCCCCAACGATCGCCGGACACCGACGCGGAGTCGTGCGACGTGTCCGCAGTCGGAGCGCGGTACGCCGACATCGCCGGCAGCACCATATGGTGTCGCTCGCCCACGGTGATCGCGCCGAAACGACGGGCCAGGCGCAGCGCTGCCGGGTGTGATCCGTATGCGCACGCGACGACGAAGTCCGACACGCCGGGTGCGGCGAACCAGCCTTCGATGCGAGTTCGTTCGATCGCCGCTGTCGCGACGCCGGTTGAGCGGTACTCCGGCGCGATCACGACGTCGAGGACTCTCGCCGACGAACCGGGGCGGTCTGTCATCACCCCCGCGAGACGGGACCGGTCGGCCGCGGGGAGCGACCATCGGTGCAGTCCGGTCCGGACCTCGACGGTCGATGTCGCCGGTGCTGTCCGTCTGCCGCGCTGCGACGCAAAGCTCATCTCTTCGTCCACGGCCCGCGCGGCGGCGATCAGTTCTCGGGCGGTCTGGCGAGGCGGGCCGTCGTAGAACTCCAGGGTCACCAGTGGATCGTCTGCAGCGGCGTCATCGGTTCGCACCCTCGTCATCGGGGTGCACCGATCAGGTCGGCGATCAGCCTGCGGAACATGTGGCTGGCGATCTCGTTGCGCCCCAGCAGCATCGGTCCCGCATCCAGATTGTTCATCGACCGCTGTGAACCGTCGAGAATCGGGAAGTCCTCATCGTGCAGGATCGCGATGAGGAGTCCCCAGTTCTTGGCCCACCTCTTCTCCCAATGGGCGGGCTCGAGTCCGCTGGCCTCGACCGACGGGGCCATGATGCGCATCTGCATGATCGATTGGTTGGGGTCGGCTCCGACCGGTCGAAACGTCAGCAACTCGAAGTGCGTCGCATGCTTGAGCAGCATCGTGTTCGGGCCGAGGAAGCAACTCTCGATGGTGTGCGCCTCGAAGGACTCGTCCCATTCGACGTCCTGGCCGATGTACTGGTCGAGAGTCTTACGAGCGGTGAGGAACCAGAACGAGCGACCGAAGTCCTCCAATGCGACGGCGTTGGTGTGGAGCATCTTCCCGGCGGTGTTCGGGTGCGCGTACTTGACGTGGTAGTTGTCCAGGAAGCCGTCCTGCATGATCTTCCAGTTGGTCGGCCGGCGGTAGGTGTGGGGGTCGATGCTCACGAGGTCGCCGATGTCGTACGACGCCATGATCGCGTCCATCTCCGGGCCGAGCCAAGCGGCGACGTCGATGCTGCGGTTCGGGTCGTCGACGACCCAGATGAATCCGTGTCGCTCCTCGACTGGGATCTGGACGAGGCCGTACTGCGATCGGTCGAAGTCGCCGAAGGTGTCGTCCAGGGTGACGGTGCGCAGTTCGCCCGACGGGTCGTAGGACCACCGGTGGTACGGGCAGGAGAACAGACGGCACCGACCAGACTCCTCGGCGACGAGTTCGGCTCCGCGGTGGCGGCACGAATTGATCATGGCCTTGACCCCACCGTCGCGCTGCCGGATCAGAATCACCTTGTTGCGCGGAAGTTCCACAGTCACGAAGTCGTTCTTGCGCGCGATTTCGGACGAATGCGCGGCAATGAACGGCACTGTGCCGAAGATCCGGTCGCGCTCGAGTTCGGCCCGGAGCGGGTCGGCGAAATCGGGTGCGGCCGATCCCGCGACCTCTGGCCACAGGTCGGTGGTCGACCCGTCTAGATGGCCGAGCAGGTTGCGCAACGCGCGTGTCCTCAGATGATTGATGTCGATGGCAACGGTCATGGCGACCTCCTGTGACGAGTGGGTGGCTGTGATCACCGACACTGACGGCGGGTGTGGCATTAGACTAATGGTATTAGTTTATTGCCGTCAACCGTCGAGTCGATGGGGCCTCGTGCCGTCACCTATTCGGCGCGCCACGCTGGTGCGCGTTTCTCGGCGAATGCGCGCGGGCCCTCCTGCGCGTCCCTGCTGGAGAACACTGCGCGGATCTCCGACTTGTTGGCCGCCCACCGATCGCTCTCGGCAGGCACCGTGCCGTCGACGATGCCGAGTGCGAGCCGCTTGGACGCCTGGACTGCCAGTGGGGCGTTGGCGGCGATCTCTTCGGCGAGTTCGATCGCTGCGTCGACGACGTCGGTGTCCGGTACGACGCGGTTCACGAGTCCGAGGTCGGCGGCGTGGGCGGCCGAGACGGCACGGCCGGTGAGCAGAATCTCCATGCCTGCCTTCTTTGGCAGCGCCGCGACGATGCGGAACGCGCCGCCTGCTGCGGCGATGATGCCGCGCCTGACCTCGGGGAGTCCGAATGTCGCACGTTCGGCGGCGACCGCCAGGTCGCTGGCCAGGACGAGTTCGGTGCCCCCGCCGAGTGCTGTGCCGTTGACGGCTGCGATGAGCGGGGTGCTGATCGGATGTGTCACGACGCCTGCGAATCCCCACTTCCGGCGGGTCTTGTCGGTCGCGTCGATGCTCTCGCCGCGCGAGATCGCCTTGAGGTCGGCACCTGCGCAGAACGACTTGTCTCCGGCGCCGGTCAATACGATCGCACGGATCTCGGGGTCGGTGTCAGCCTGCTCGAGGGCTTCGCCGAGTCCGTCGGCGACGGCGGAGTTCACGGCGTTGCGCGCCTCCGGTCGGTTGATCGTGATCACGGCGACGTGACCGCGATTCTCGACGAGGACGGCGGGTTCGTCGGCTCGCGTGTACTCGGGTGCGTTCATGGGGGTCTCCATCGGTCGTCGTCGGCGGCTTCGTCGGTTGCGAAGTGCACTTTGGGGTTCGATCGAACTCCGGTGTCGTAAATCTTATAGCGATAGATTTACCGGGGCTGGCGTTCGGTAGTGACGAGGAGCAGCGAATGCGGGGAGACCGTCCGGAGAAAGTACCGTTGGGATGAGGTGATCAGCGCTGGGACGCCGCGTAGATCTCCTCGATAACGTCGGAGTACTTCGATGCGACCCCGCGACGCTTGAGCTTCATCGTCGGAGTGAGTTCCTCCGAGTCGGGAAGCCACTCGTCGTCGAGGATGCGATATGCCTTGATCTGTTCGATGCGCGAGAGTTGCGAGTTCGCGGTCTCGACGGCTGCGTCGACGGCGGCGATCAGGTCGGGATCGTTCACGATCGCGGCGGGCGAGGTGTCGGCGTACCCGTGAGCGGCAGCGAACGTGCGCGCCGCATCAGGGTCGATGACCACCAGTGCCACGTTGTAGGGTCGTCGATCACCGATCACGCACGCCTGGCCGATGAGCGGGTTCGCGCTCTTGAGCTTGCCCTCGATGTTGACCGGCGACATGTTCTTTCCCGCCGCGTTGATGATCAGTTCCTTCTTGCGGTCGACGATGGTGACCCAGCCGTCGTCGTCGATGGTGGCGATGTCCCCGGTGTACAACCACCCGTCGGCGTCGATCGCCTCGGCGGTCTTCTTGGGGTCCTTGCGGTAGCCCCGCATCACGTGAGCGCCTCGCAGCAGCAGCTCGCCGTCCGCAGCGAGCTTGGCCTCCGTGCCGGGCTGAGCCAGTCCGACCTTGCCGACCCGGATGTCGGTCGGGATGTTGGTGAAACCGAGTGCGCCCGTCTCCGACATGCCGAAGCCTTCCTGCAGCGGCAGGCCGAGCGCCAGGAAGAACTCGTGCACGGCGGGTGCGATCGGTGCGGCGCCCGTCATCAGCAGTGCGACTCGGTCGAACCCGAGCTGTTCACGGAGTCCGGCGAAGATCTCCGCGTCGGCGTGGGCGACCGCGGCCTCCATGTCGGCGGGTACGTCGGACCGACTCTGCTGCAGCCGGACGCGTGACGTCGCGGTGTCGACGGCGGCCAACACGTTCGGTCCGTTCGCGGTGTCGGACGCTGCGCTGAACCGGGCCAGAAGAGCAGCCCGCAGCTTCTCCCAGATTCGGGGGACGCCGAGGAACCACGACGGGTGAGCGGCGGCCACCGCCGCGAACACCTGCGATGCATCGCCGACGGTGGTGATCGGCCATCCGGTCACCGTCGCCAAATAGTGCGAGAACACCCGGTCCGCGGCATGCGCGGTAGGCAGGTACGAGATAGCCGCGCCGTCGACGGCGAAGGGGAAGCGCTGATTGCACGTGTGCATGACGAACATCAGGTTCGCGTGGGTGAGTTCGACGCCTTTGGGTGCGCCGGTAGTGCCCGAGGTGTAGATCAAGGTGGCCACGTCGTCCGGCGACACGTCCGACCATGTTGCGGCGTAGTCGAATTCGGCAGGCGTGCGGGTCCGGAGGTCGTCGAGCGAGAGAACCTGTGCGGCGCCGACCGTCGAGGGGAGGTCGTCATCGGGATCGAGCACCACGACGTACCGGAGTGCGGGAGCCTCCGAGCGCGCGATGACGTCGAGGAACCGGCGCTGGGCCACCACGACCGAGTTCTCGGCGTTGCCGAACAGGTAACTGATCTGGTCGGGCGCCGACGTCAGGTAGATGGAGAACGGCGTGGCGGCGAGATGCAACGCGGCCATGTCGACGATGTGGAACTCGGGACTGTTGGGCGCCATCACTGCGACCGTGTCGCCGCGTCCGATGCCGAGCGAGGCCAGCCCGCCTGCGACTTCCTCGACGGCTGTGGCGTACTCACTCCATGAGAGTTCCCGGTCTTCACCGAAGGCGATGAGCGCGGCCTGGTCTGCGCGGTTCGCTGCGGTCGCCTGAAACGCGGCGGGCAGGGTGGAACAGGCGACGCCGGGAGCCGCGGTGACGGTGTCGGTGGTCTGTGCACTGGACATGTGTGGCCTCATCTGGAGTGGATCGACAGGGTGTGGGATCGGGGCGAGCGAGAGGTTCAGGACGTCTGGGCGGAGGCGGGAGTCTTCTCGGTGACGATGAAGTCGGCCTCGTTCGGCTCGTGCACTCGCGACCAGTAGTCGACGTAGCGCCACGGACTGTTGGTCACGATGCGACCGCGGTCGTTGCGGTAATAGGTGGTGGTTCCGCCGAAGTCCCACACGGTGGACGCCATCGCCTCATCGAGTTCGGTGTTGTATGCGTCGTGCACGTCCTCGCGGACCTCGATGCTCGCCAGTCTGCGGTCGATCATCGACGAGATGAGGGACGTGACGTGCTGGACCTGCATCTCCGTGCCTGCGATGACGGTGCCGCCGTGTCCCGTGTTGGTGTTGGGTCCGTACAAGCAGAAGAAGTTCGGGAACCCGGGGACGGTGATGCCCAAGTAGGCGCGGCCGTCTCCTTCGCCCCATGTCTCGTGCAGGTCGCGGCCGTCGCGGCCCTTGACCTCGATCGACGCGAGTACGTCGACGGCTTTGAACCCGGTCGCGAGCACGAGGACGTCGGCTTCGTGCTCGACCCCGTCGGCGGTCCGGACCCCCGTGGGGGTGATGGCCTCGATGCCGTCGGTGACCAGGTCGACGTTGTCCCGGGTGAGCGTGCGGAACCAGCCCGCGTCGATCAGCAGGCGCTTCCCGTACGGCGGGTAGTCGGGCACGCTCTTGGCCAGGAGGTCGGGGTGCCGGGCCAACTCGTGCTCGATGTAGGCGGTCAGATGCGCTCGCAGCCGATCGTTGGCCTTGTTGACCGCGCGACCGAGGTGGGGGTACTCGGGGTCGACCTGCAGTAGCTTCCACACCTTGTCGCCCATCCGCCAGAACAGGCGGGAGCGGTACCACGCCACGTAGAAGGGGACATGGGCGTTCAGGAAGTGCTTGGCGTCGTCGACCGACTCACCCTTCAACGGGTGTGGCATCGCCCACTGCGGAGTCCGCTGGAACACGGTGACCTGATCCGCGATCTCGGCGCTCGCCGGAACGAACTGCATCGCGCTGGCCCCGGTGCCGATCACCGCGACGCGCTTGCCTTCGAGGCTGACAGCGTCGTCCCACCGGGCGGTATGCAGAGCAGGCCCGGCGAAATCGTCGAGGCCCGGAATCCTCGGGACGCTCGGCTGATTGAGGAGCCCGACCGCGCTGACGACGACGTCGGCGGCAATGGCCTCGGTCGGCTCGTCGCCGTCGGCCGGGCCGATGGTGACGGTCCAGGTCGATGCGTCCTCGTCGTACGATGCGACGTGCACCTTGGTGCCGAAACGCGCGTGCTCGTCGACGCCGTGACGGGCGGCGAGTTGGTTCCAATAGGTGTTGAGCTCGGACTGCGGTGCGAAGTATCCCGACCAGTCGGGTTTGGGGTCGAAGGAAAGGGCGTAGAGGTAGCTCGGGGTGTCCACACCGCAACCGGGGTAGACGTTCTCGTGCCAGGTGCCGCCGACGGAGTCGTTCTTGTCGATGATCGTGTAGTCGATCCCGGCCTGCCCCAACCGAACCGCCATCGCCAGTCCGGAGATTCCCGCCCCGATGATGACGACGTGGAACGGCGTCGTCGACGCCTGTTCGGGCTCGGTGTGCCGCGGCGCGAGCCCCATCTCCTCGGCGAGCAGCGGGCCGTACTCGGGGCCAATCGGCTCGGCGAGCATGACCGAGAGGATAGCCGCGACGCGCTCGGGTGCGGGCGGATCTGTCGGCGCCGTCAGCTCGCCCGACTGCCACCGGAGGAGCACCTCGCGTGCGTTGTCGCGAATCCGGGCGGCCGTCGCCTCGTCGAACCCACCCGAATCGTGGTCGCCGAGATCGGTGGGAGCCGTCGGCAGATAGGGGTCGCGGATCCACTTGTCGTCGCCGGTTAGCAAGGCCAGAGATCCGAGCAGGATCGGCAGATTCGCCTCTGCGAGAGCGGAGTCGAGCTCGGTCTCGGTGAAGTCGGGGGACGGAGCGAACGCGCCGGCGGGCTGTGCGCCCCAGTTGGAATCAGGGAAGTTACTGGACTGCGGCATACGCTTGACCATACAATCTGTTCAGACGTGGTGTCAATCACAATCGCAAGACCGGACGGAGTCCATAGATGTTCTTGGAGTGCAAGCAGGACGTGATGGCCGAAGCGCAGATCGTCGACACACGAATTACAGTGGGCGACTACCGAACTCGAGTTCTAGAGGTGTCGGGTCACGGCCCGCTGGTCTTGCTGCTGCACGGCTTCGCCGACAGTGCCGACACATGGCGTCCACTGCTTCTCGAACTGGCTGCGCGAGGGCAGCGAGCTGCCGCCGTCGATCTTCCGGGCTTCGGCGCAGCCAGCGGCGTCGGACGCACGGATCTGCTCGACGAGTACGACGGATTCATCACCGCGGCGCTACAGGTGCTGCACCCGAGCAACGGTCCCGCGGACACTGGCTCGGCCGCAGATCCGATTCCGGCGGTCGTGGTCGGCAATTCGATGGGCGCCACTCTCGCGTTACGCGCGGGGACCGACCGGTCCGACGTGGGGGCAGTGGTCGCACTGGCTCCGGCGGGTCTTGGGTTCCATCCGGTGCTGCACACGATGAGCGGAGCACTGGACCGCCTACTGCCCGCGCTGAGGGTGGCGTACAGGGTGCCCTATCCGGCGATCTATGTGCAGACGCTCATCGCGGCCTATTACCGTGTGCGACTCGCTCCAGGCCTGTGCAACGCCTGGCGGTTCGGGTCGCATTACGACGGGATGCGTGACTTCCGACGGATCGGAGTCATCGGCAGAAGACTCATGGCCGAGGTGCAGGCCGGCTGTTTGGACTTCTCGACGATGACCCGGCCGATCATCCTCGTATGGGGGTCGGCCGACCCGGTATGCGACGTCGGTGGCGCAGATGCGCTCATCGACGCGGTCACCGACTCTCGCCTCCTCGTCGTTCCCGGCAGTGGGCATCTTCCGCAGATCGAGGCTCCCGACGTCGTCGCAGACGCGATCGGAGACGCAGTGGACCTCGCCCGCGGCTGAGGCCGCCACACCCCACCGAATCTCGCTGACGAACAGGAAGTCCCGACATGCCCGAATCAGACCAGCCGGAATCTGACCAGCACGGACCGACGCGGAACGACGGCGGGCCGTGGGCCACGTTGAGCCACGCCGCTCGCACTGCGGCGAACGTCGTCGAGTATCTCCGCTTCGGCGGGCTGGAGACCGGCGAGGAGCCGTCGCCGTTCGACATCGTCATGCGCACGCCATTGTTGACCTGCGCCGCTACTTCTCGGGCGAGGCCGTTGACGACGAGGGCGCCGTTCGGGCGCCGGTACTCCTGGTTCCTCCCCTCATGCTCAGCGCCGACGTCTGGGACGTGTCGCCGTCGACGAGTGCGGTCGGGTTCTTGCACCAGGTGGGGCGCGATCCATGGGTCGTCGACTTCGGAGACCCGGCTGCTGAACCCGGCGGACGGCAGCGCACCGTGACCGATCACGTCCTCGCGGTCTCCGATGCGATCGCCAAGGTCCGTGAGATCTCTGGATCCGACGTGCACATCGGTGGCTACTCGCAGGGCGGCCTGTTCTGCTATCAAGCCACCGCACTGCGCCGGACGGACGGTGTCGCAAGCATATTCGCGCTCGGAAGCCCGATGGAACCGCTCTCGCTGCCCGGCGTCGACCTGCCGGAGGAGGTGTTCGCCGCGATCTCGCGCTTCGGTGTCGACGTGCTGTCCAAGACGGGGCTGCCCGGGTGGGCGGCGGCCAACCTGTTCAGCTGGACGTCGCCGGTCGCCACCGCCAAACAGCGTGTGCAGTACCTCGCCGCACTCGGGGACCGGGATGCACTGCTGCCTCGAGAACGCCAGCGACGCTTCTTGGCACGTGAGGGGTGGATCACGTTCCCCGGTCCCGCGATCGCGGAGGTGATGGAGTCGATGACCAACGAGCGCTTCGTGCGCGGGGGACTGGTCTTCGACGGCCGGGTCGTGACGCTCGCCGACGTGACCTGTCCGGTGCTGATCTTTACCGGACAGTACGACGCCTTCGCGCCGCCGCGCGCGGTGCGTGACGTGGTCAAAGGTCTGCCGTACGCAGACGTGTGGGAGTGCTGCATCCCGACCGGGCACTTCGGGCTCGGTGTGGGCTCCCGTGCGAATCGCGAGACTTGGCCGACAGTCACCGAATGGGTCGAGTGGACGAGCGGTCGCGGCGAGCGTCCGGCGAAGATCGTCGACGCACGCGACGGCGGCATGCAGGCGCGGCCTCGACCGCCCGGCGGGAGCATCGTGCGCCAGGTGGTCAACGTGGGGACGGCGGGTGCGCTCGCAGCTCTAGGTCTCGCAAAAGGCGTCCTCGACCGGGTCGGCGGCACGCTGACCGATCTGGCGAACGAGGCCGTCGAGCAGATCCCCAGACTGATCCGACTCGAGCGGGTCGGACCGACGACGACGGTCTCCTACGGGAGTCTGCTGGCCCAGTCGCACGAGCAGGACCCAGACGCCGTCTGTCTGTTCTATCGGGGCCATGCCTATTCGCGTGAGGACATCCGGCGCGAGATCGACGACCTGGTATTGCGGCTTCTACACGTCGGCGTGCGGAGAGGGGAGCACGTCGGGGTGCTCGTCTCCTCCGGAGCGGTACTCCTGTCTACGGCCGCGGCACTGAGTCGCATCGGTGCGGTCGCCGTTCTCCTGCGGCCCGGCAGCGACACTGCGACCGAGGCTCGGCTCGGCCGAGCCCGGCGGATCGTCGTCGACGGTGAACACCTGCCGGTGGTCGTGGGACTCGATGTCACAGTGCATCTGGTCGGCCCGGCGGGTGAGCAGACGAGCGGTGGTGCCGCGGGCGTATCGGAACTCGATGCCGTCGACTCCTCGCTGGTTCGGGTCCCGCAGTGGTTCAGGACCGATCCCGGCCGTGGCCGCGACCTCGGGTTCGTTCTCTTCGGCGACGGCGCAGAAGGCATCCGCGCGCTGCCGGTCAGCAACAGTCGCTGGGCGCTGTCGGCTTACGGGGCCGCGTCGGCGGCGGCACTCACTGAAGCCGACACGGTGTACGCGGCCAACCCCATGTATCACCCGTCAGGTCTGTTGTTGGCTACCGCGGCTCCGGTCGCGGCGGGCGCACGGCTCGCCCTGACTGACGAGTTCGATCCCGAGCGGTTCTGGACCGACGTGAGGCAGTACGGCGCGACGGTCGTGCCCTACACGTGGAGCATGCTGTCGCTTCTCGTGGCTGAGCCGAACCGGGTCGAAGAGACTCATCATCCGATTCGGCTGTTCATCGGATCGGGGATGCCGGTGGCGTTGTGGCACAGAGTAGTCGACCGCTTCGGTGAGGCACGCGTGCTTGAGTTCTTCGCTCCGGTGCGCACGGACGCCATCCTCGCCGAGGTCTCCGGTCGCAAGATCGGGTCGGTGGGGAGGTGCCTTCCAGGCACTGCGCGGACCGAGTTGGCCGCAATCGATCCGGCGACGGGCGGTCTGCGATACGACGCGGGCGGCTACCTAGTTCGCGCGAAGTCGACCGCTCCGGCACGCCTCCTCGTCGCCGCGGACCGCGAGCGACCGCAATGGGAGGACGCGCCGATGCGCGGGGTATTCGGTCCGCACGACGCGTGGATCGACACCGGTGAGGACTTCTACGCAGACGCCGACGGCGATCTGTGGCCGTTGGGTCGGGCGAGTGACGTCGTCGTCGGCGACGACGGCCCACTGCGGCCTCGCACGGTCGAGGACGCCCTCTCGTCGCTGCCCGACGTCGCGATGGTGGTCGTCGGTTCACTCGACGGACGACTGTTCGCGGCCATCGCGACGAGCGACGGGACGCGACTCGACACGGCACGTGCCCGCACGGTGCTCGCCGGCATGTCCGGTGCGGCGTCGAACGTGGTCGTAGTCGAAGTCGACCGGATTCCGCTGAGCCGTTGGTATCGCCCAGACATGGCTGCGCTGAGTCGTCTCGTGGCAGGAAAGCTGTCGACGAAATAGCGAGAGACAAGCTATATAGACAAGGTGTATGGTGTTCTGATGACTGCAATGACTACTGAACGTCCGTCGCGATCGGTGTACAGCGGAGATCACGAAGAATTCCGCTCTAGCTTCCGAAAGTTCCTGGAGACCCGAGTCGTGCCCCACTACGACACATGGGAGAAGCAGGGTGCTTTTCCGCGGGAGATGTTCGCCGAAGCGGGGTCTCATGGATTCCTCGGAATGGCGATAGGGGAGGAATTCGGCGGCGGGGGCGTCGATGACTTCCGGTTCAACGCCGTCATCGCGGAAGAAGTGGCGCGCGCGGGCGTGATGTCATTCGGGGTCAACCTGCACAATGACATCTGCATTCCGTACTTTCTGCGTTATGCAGACGCCGATCAGCGTCGCCGATGGCTGCCGGGGCTCGCCTCCGGTCAGTTGATCGCAGCGATCGCGATGACCGAACCCGGTACCGGTTCGGACCTGGCAGGCATCGCGACGACGGCGGTTCGAGACGGCGACGAGTTCGTGATCAACGGAGCCAAGACCTTCATCTCGAACGGCATCAATGCCGATCTCGTCATCGTCGCCGCTCGGACCGAGAGCGACGGCGACCGGCACAGTGGCCTGTCCTTGATCGTGGTCGAGCGTGACACACCGGGGTTCACTCGGGGTCGCAATCTCGACAAGATCGGCATGCATGCGCAGGACACCGCCGAACTGTTCTTCGACGACGCTCGCGTGCCTGTGTCGAATATCCTCGGCGAGTTGGGATCCGGGTTCAAGGCGCTGGTCTCGAACCTTCCACAGGAACGGTTGACGATCGCTGTTGCGAGTGCCGCGGCCGCCGCGCGGGCCGTAGAGCTCGCCTCGGAGTATGTGACCGAACGGACCGCGTTCGGCAAACCGTTGTCGGCCAATCAGAACACGCGATTCACCCTCGCGGACTGCCACGTGCAGGCCGAGGTGGTGCGCACGTTCGTCGCGGACTGCCTCGCGTCGCACGTCGACGGGACGTTGAGCGCCGACCGCGCCGCGATGGCGAAGTTGGCGGCGACCGAGGCCCAGGGCGTCGTCGTGGACAAGTGCCTGCAGATGTTCGGCGGATACGGATACATGGCGGAGTTTCCGATCGCTCGCGCGTACGTCGATGCGCGCGTCCAGCGGATTTACGGCGGCACCAGCGAGATAATGAAAGAGATCATCGGAAAGTCGATGGGTGTCTGAGATATGAAGCGCACAATCTTCGAGACCGAACACGAACAGTTCCGAGAGACCGTACGCGCCTTCTTGATCAAAGAAGCGGTACCCCATACCGCTGACTGGGAGTCGGCGGGACTGGTCGATCGAAAGTTCTGGTCTGCGGCAGCGGCTCACGGAATGGTCGCCTTCTCTGCACCCGAGGAATACGGGGGAGCAGGGCTGCGTGATTTCCGATTCAACGCGGTGATCGACGAGGAGATCGTCCGCACCGGCGCGGTCGGCGACGGCTTCTCGCTCACCAACGACATCGTCCTTCCGTACTACCTGGACATCGCCACACCGCAACAGCAGGAGCGATGGCTGCCGGGCATCACCGCCGGTGACACCGTGATCGCGATCGCGATGTCCGAACCCGGAACCGGGTCGGACCTGCGCGCGATCAAGACCACGGCCGTCCGCGACGACGGCGGCTGGCGTCTCACCGGATCGAAGACGTTCATCACCAGCGGCATTCAGGCCGACCTGGTGATCGTCGCTGCGCGGATCCCCGAGGACGACGGCGGCGGGTTCGGCTTGTTCGTAGTCGCAGCCGGCGCAGACGGATTCGAGAAGGGGCGCAAACTCGACAAGATCGGTCGCCGGGCGCAAGACACCGCCGAACTGTTCTTCGCCGACGTCTTCGTACCCGACGCCGACGTGCTGGGTGAACCGGGATCAGGCCTGCATTACATGATGGGCAACCTTGCGCAGGAACGCCTTTCGATGGCGGTGGTGGCAACCGCGAGCGCTGAGTACGCACTGGAGACGGCGGTCGCGTACGCATCGGAACGCACGGCGTTCGGCAAACCGATCGGCAGCTTCCAAGCGAACCGATTCACACTCGCCGAACTCTCCACCAAAGTGTCCATCGCGAGGGTCTACATCGACCGATGCATCGCGGCCGCAAACGCGGGAGAACTGACCGCGGCCGAGGCTGCCGGTGCGAAGTTCTGGACCACTGAGTTGGAGTTCGAGGCACTCGACACGTGCCTGCAGATCCACGGCGGCTACGGCTATATGGAGGAATTCGAGGTTGCCCGCCGCTGGCGGGACGCGCGAGTACAGCGGATCTACGGCGGTACGAACGAGATCATGCGCGAGATCGTGGGGCGCTCGTTGGGGCTGTAGCGGCGCCGTCGCACAGCCGGCTGCTAGGTCGACCCCGGAGCCCTCGCGGGCGCGGGGTCGACGTGGTGTGAACAGCGGCTATCCGAGTCGTGCCGGACTGCCGCATCCCACCCCGCCGCCGTCGAGGGGGATGACCGTTCCGGTGAGGTATCGACCCGCTGCCGAGGCCAGGAATATAGTCAGGCCTGCGATGTCGTCTGGTTCGCCGAGTCTCCCGAGTGGGACGCTCGCGCGAACGCGATCTAGGGATTCCGGATCGTCGGTGATGAAGCGCATCATACGAGACTCGAATGGCCCCGGCGCGATCGCATTCGCGGTGATCGCTTCGGGCGCAAGCTTCTTCGCGAGATGTCGGGTGAGTTGGTGCAGCCCGGCCTTGCTGGCGCTGTAGCTGAAGCTGTCCATCTCCGGAACATTGATGCCGTCCACCGAGCCGATGTTGATTATCGAGGCGCGATCGTCATTCTGGCGGGCGGCGCGCAGCGCGGGAAGCAAGGCGACGGTCAGATGAAACACCCCGGCGAGGTTGGTGCTGAGGACCTTCTCCCAGCCGTAGTCGGGGAACTCCTCGAGCGGCGCGCCCCACGTGACACCGGCATTGTTGACGAGAATGTTCAGTTTCGGGTGCACCGCAACGACTTCGGCGCCGAGTGCACGCGCAGAGTCGGGTGTCGACACGTCGCCCACAATGCCGGTGACGACGCCGAGTTCGGTGAGGTCCGCGACGGTGTCCGTGACCGCTTGGGCCTTTCGCGATGCGATGACGACGTGTGCACCGGCCGCGGCCAACCCAGCGGCGATCATCTTCCCGATTCCGCTGGTGCCGCCGGTCACCAGGGCCGTCGAACCGCTGATGTCGAACAGTTCTGCTGGCTTCACTGGGCTCCTCCTCCAAAGCTCGGGTACTGCCGGCCCGCGGTACGACTACCCGTGTGACCGTACGGAACGTCAGGCGTTCCGGGGCTTCGACCCGTGAAAACAGTCAATCGAGCGAGGT
Source organism: Gordonia zhenghanii (assembly GCF_021738965.1). Lineage (GTDB taxonomy): Bacteria > Actinomycetota > Actinomycetes > Mycobacteriales > Mycobacteriaceae > Gordonia > Gordonia zhenghanii. The sequence continues at coordinate 199,480 of NZ_JAKKOQ010000012.1, forward strand.
GACGCCAGCGGCCGTCAGCTCGTCTATCTCGGCATCGCTGAACCCGGCGTCCGCCAAGACCTCTCGACTGTCGGCCCCCGGCGACCGGCGGCTCCTCGGAGTCGTCGGCGGCACACCGTCGAACCGCGGTGCTGGAGCCGGTTGGACGACGTCGTCGACCTCGAGGAAGGTGCCGCGGGCGACGTGGTGAGGATGCTCGACGGCCTCCGCAAGCGGTAGCACCGGTGCGTAGCAGGTGTTGCGCCCAGCGAAGGCGACGTCCAACTCGTCGCGAGTGCGCTCACTGACCGCGGCGGCGAGCACGCCTCGGAACTCGTCCCAGCGGCTGCGGTCGAACTGGTTGTGTCGGACCTCGTCGGGCAGGGCTAGGACATCGCACAGTTCGGCCCAGAACTGCGCCTCGATGGCGCCGATGCTGACCCAGTGTCCGTCTCGGGTGAGATACGTGTCGTAGAAGAACGCGCCGGTGTCGAGCAGATGAGTGCCGCGTTCGGTCGAGAACTCGCCCTCCGCGCGGTACGAGTGCCACATCGCCATGAGTGCCGACACACCGTCGATCATCGCGGCGTCGACGACGCGTCCTCCTCCGCCGCCACGTGCGGCGAGGATCCCGGACACCATGCCGAAGCCGAGAAGCATTCCGCCGCCGCCGAAGTCGCCGACCAGATTCAACGGCGGCACGGGTGGCTGTCCCTCGCGACCGATCGCGTGAAGTGCTCCGGTCAGCGCGATGTAGTTGATGTCGTGACCGGGCATCGCAGCCATCGGCCCGGTCTGACCCCAGCCCGTCATTCGGCCGTACACCAGGTCGGGGTTCACCGCTCGGCACTCCTCGGGACCGACCCCGAGATGTTCTGCGACACCGGGGCGGAACGTCTCGATGAGGCCGTCGGCCGTCGAGCACAGGCGGCGGACCACTGCTGCGCCGTCGGCCGTTTTCAGGTCGACGGCGAGGTGGCGCCGACTGCGGAACATGATGTCGTGGCCCGCGACTGCCCACGGATTGCCGCCGGGCCGGTCCACGCAGACGACGTCGGCTCCGAGATCAGCGAGCATCATCGCGGCGAACGGCCCGGGGCCGATGCCCGCGAGTTCGATGACGCGGACTCCGGCCAGGGGAGGGGGATGCTGTCGGGAACTCACCCCTGTTTCACCGTCGGCATACCGCCCTTGTTGGCGGCGATGTCGGCTCCGACCTCTTCCGGGTTGGCCACCTCGTGCGAGGTGTCGCCGTCGGGTACCGCAATGGCGTCGTTGAAGTTGTGCAGGAGCGTGAACGCCGCCTTCTCGTCGTCGTGCGGCAGGGCCCGCTGGATGCGGTCGGCGACTCGGATGAGCGGGCGGGCCGCAGGCAGAATGTGTCGCCATGGCGTCTTCTCCGCGCCGAGTGCATCCATGACATCGGCCGGCAGCCATTCGCGCAGCAGTCCGTAGGCGAGCTTGAGACGCCGGTCGTTGGTCATGACCTTCGCGATCGGGCCGGGCAGGACTTCGACGTCGCCCGGCGGGTGCTCGATGCTGAACCTGATGACGGAGTCGACGACGTCGCGGCACAACTCGTCCGGCGGCAGTTCGAGCATGGTGTGCAGATCGGTCTTGCGGCGCGCGTCCTCGTAGCCGGTGTGCAGAAGTTCGGGCGGCACGCCGATCACCCAACCCACGTAGCGAGACAACGCGAAGATGTCTTCGAGTTCGCGATCGGAGAACCGAATGCCCGAGGCTTGGACGGCGTCGGTGAACTTGACGCCGAACTGACCGGCCTGCGTGACCATCGAGTCCATGTTGTTGATCGGGATGCCCCAGTCGGCCCAGTCCCACGCATCTGAGGTGCTCAGACCGTGTCGTACGGCGGCGTGGATCATCCGGACCTTGGCGGTGAGTCGGAAGCCCTCCTCGAATCGCTGCATGCCGCCCGGCGTGTATGCGGCGACGACATAACGGAAGCTCTCGACCAGCCGCGTGCCGACCTTGTCTGCTTTACGGAGGCGGCCGCTGAAGAGGACTGGTCGGGTAGCGCTGTACATCGAGAACCCGCCTGCGATGGTTCCCCAGGCGAGGATCGGCTGGACGATCAGTCCGGCGCGCCAGAACGCGACCGCGCCCCGGTACAGCTGGTCGAAGTCGACCCAGTCGGGGACCGTCTCCATCTGTTCGAACAGTGCCGCGACGCCGGGAGTCACATCGTCCAGCGCGTCGATGCCGTGTTCGACTGCGGTGTCGAACGTCCGCCAGTTCATCGAGTTGCTCTTGTCTTTGAAGTCGAGGAACGCCCGGTAGGCGTAGTCGTCGGCAAGGAGAGCGTGATCTGTCATGGTCTCGACCTCGGAACGCCCGTACATGGCGACGGCCTTGTCGACGTTGTTCATTCGGCCGAGGTCGATGCCCTTCGGCAGCCCTTCGGGGACGTCGAGGTCACCGCGGAAGGTGAGCGGCTCGGTGGTCATCAGATGTGCCTCCTGTGCGTGATCGGATGTCCTTGATCGGATCTTTGTGACGACTGTTACATCGAGGGTAGACCCAACCGGACACTATGTCTACACTCAATGTCTAGTTAGGTGTTCAGTGGTATTGGCCGATCGACAGGAGACCCCATGACTTCCGATTCCGACGACTCGGCGACCGCCGTGCTAGAGGAGTTGCTCGCCACCCGGTGGAGTTGCCGAGCGTTCCTGCCCGATCCGGTGCCGCGTGACGAGATCGAGCGCGTGCTCGACGTCGCGCGGCGGACGCCCTCGTGGTGCAACACTCAGCCGTGGCACCTGCACGTGACCTCGGGTGGCCGGACCGACGACCTCCGCGCGGCGTTGGCCGCAGCGATTACCGAAGGTCCGTCCGAGCAGCCCGACCTGCCATTCCCGGGCTCGTACGACGGCGTCTACCGCGACCGCAGGCGCGCCAGTGCCTGGCAGCTGTATGAGAGCTTGGGGATCGACAAGGGCGACCGCGCGGCGTCGGCGCAGCAGACGCTCCGAAACTTCGACTTCTTCGACGCGCCGCACGTCGCGGTCCTGACCACGGATCGCAGCCTCGGCACCTACGGGGCGGTGGACTGTGGGTTGTTCGTGAACAACTTCCTGCTCGCCGCCCACAGCCGCGGAATCGCGAGCATTCCGCAAGCAGCCCTCGCGACGCAGGCTCCGGTCCTGCGAGCGTTCTTCGATCTGCCAGAGGATCGGCTCGTCGTGATCGGCATCTCCTTCGGATATGCGGACCCCGACCACGTCGTCAACAACTACCGGACCGATCGCTGCACCGTCGCCGACGTCGCTACGTTCGTCGGCTGACGGTGAACTCACTCGGCGGCAGGCCGTCACCGAACGTATTGAAGGAGAAGGAATGACTCAGCGACTGGTCGCGACCGCGAGTGGGACTCGAATCAGTGTGCGAGAAGTGGGCGAGGGTCCGCCGGTGCTCTTCATTCACGGGTGGAGCCTGTCCGGCGAGGTGTGGGACCGCCAGTTGCGGATCGTCGCCGAAGCCGGGCATCGTGCGATCGCGATGGATCAGCGCGGACACGGAGACTCGGACGCGCCGCTCTCGGGATACGACATCACCGACCTGACCGAGGATGCGATCGGCGTGCTCGACGCCCTGGACATCTCGTCCGCCGTCGTCGTCGGATGGTCGCTCGGCGGCATGGTCGCACTGCGCGCCGCGCATGATCACCCCGACCGAGTCGATGCCGTCGTGATGGTGGCCTCGAACGGCGTCGCGGCCTCGCGAACGGAGTCGTTTCCCTTCGGTGTGCCAGCGGACGGTCCGCTTGAGCAGATCCTCGCCGCCGAGCATGCGAATCGAATCCTGTTGCGGCGTAAGGCTGTCGGCGATCCGTTCAAAGAGCCTCCCGCACCTGCGGTTCTGGACTGGCTCCATCGGGTCTCGCTGCAGACGCCGAGTTGGGCGGGGCGTGCCGCGATGCGGACGTTGATGTGCACCGATCAGACCCACGTGCTCGACGGACTGTCAGTTCCGGTCACGGCCCTCGTCGGCGTCGCCGACCCGGCGTTGTCGCTGCGCGGCGCTCGGTGGGTCGCGGACCGCCTAGGCAGTCGACTCGTGGAGTTCGACTGCGGGCACTATCCGATGCTCGAGTGTGCGGACGACTTCGACAGCGAGTTGCTCGCCGCAGTCACGGGGCGCGTAGCAATCACGGGGCGAACTGCCGTCACTGTTCAGACGTAGTGTCTTTACATCGTGTAAGATCGGGCGAATGACTCAGCGGTCCTTTGCCCGGCGTCGGCCACGTGAATTCGACGGTACGACGACGGCTGAGCAGGCCGTCTTCGACGCGACGGAGCGGCTTCTCGCGGACACGTCGCTGCAGGATCTGACTGTCGCGCAGATACTGCCTGTCGCTGGACTCTCCCGTGCCAATTTCTACCACTACTTCGCGAGTAAACACGACGTCCTCGTCGCACTCGTGGCACGGATCTTCGACCAGTCGTACGGTGGCGAGGCTCCGTGGTCGAGTTCCCCGGGGCGCGATCGTGCCCGTCAGATGGGGCTGTCGCTCGCGAGCACTCTGGAGATGTGGTCTCAACACGGCGCGGTGATCGGCGCCGTCATCGAGCATATGCACAGCCAACCCGCAGTCGGTGCTGCGTGGCAGAAGACGTTCGCGCGCTTCGTCGACACCGTCGCCGGGCAGATCCGGTACGAACGGGAGGCCGGTCGAGCGCCGGACGGGGCGCCGGCCGAGATGGTCGCGTCCCTACTCGTCGGAGCCGTCGAGCGGACGTTCTACGTGAGTACCAGGGGGCTGGATCCTCGGTTGCCTGCAGTGGAGGACATCGCAGACTCGCTACGGGCACTCAACGAAGCGGCCATCTACGGCGGTCGTGTCGCGACTGACGCGGCCGACGCGGACCCGGCGGCGAGCCAGATCTCGGTCGACCTGCCCGCGTCCACCACCGCCGACGACGAACTCGAGTCCGAGACGCCTCAGGCGATTCTGAAGGCGATGCGCGAGCTACTGGTGGACTGCACACTCGCGGAACTCAGCGTCGCGAAGGTCCTGGCGAAGGCCGGGACATCTCGCGCGTCGTTCTACTTCTACTTCCGAAGTAAGGAAGATGCGTTCGTGGCGCTGTTCCGGCATGCGGCGGTCGACGTCGTCGCGGGCCTGCGCGGCCTCGTGGACATCGACCGCTCCGATCCGGAGGCAATGAGCGAACTGGTTGTGCAGTGGCTCAGCTTAGAAGGCTTCACCGGTCCGATCATCCGGAATGCCGTGCACGAATGGCCGCGCCTGCCCGAGTTGCGGGACGAGTACCTGACTGCGATGACTGCCATGGAGACGACACTCGAAGCGGTCATCGAGACCGACCGTGCCCGAGGACTGGCGCCAGAGGGCCCGCCCGCGCGGCAGTTCGCGGCGACACTGCTCTGGGCGGTCGAGCGAGCGGTCGCCGGATCGCTCGCGAGGGAGGATCATCTCGAGGATCTCCAAGCGGTGATCGGGATGGTCGGCACTGTTCTGTTCGCGTCGATCTACGGGCGGCGGGCGGAGCGAGTCGGCTCCTGATCCCCGGCCGGGTGCGCGTGGCTATCGACCAGTGAACGTCGGAGCTCTGCGCTCGGCGAATGCCGCCACGCCTTCCCTGAAGTCCGCGGCGTCGACGAGTGCGCTCTGGCCTGCGACCTCGGCTTCGAACGTGGCATCGAGCCTGCCGAGAAGCGCAGTGTTCAAGCTCTGTTTAGTCGCAGCGAATGCGCCAGTCGGACCTGAGGCGAGCGTCTCCGCGAGTGTGCTCGCTCGCTCGATCAGGCCGTTGTCTGGGACGACCTCGTCGACCATTCCCCACAATTGGGCGGTCGTCGCGTCGACCTTGGTCCCGAGCATCGCCATCCGGGTGGCTCTTCCGATCCCGATCCGCGCCCCGATCAGGAGCGAGGCACCTGCGTCGAGCGTGAGCCCGACTTTGGCGAACGCGAGCGAGAACCACGCGCCTTCCGCGGCGACGACTTGATCGCAGGCCATCGCCAATGCGCAGCCGAGACCGATGGCGGATCCGTTGACAGCGGCGACCACTGGTTTGTCCATTGTCCGCAGCGTGCGGATGGTCGGGTTGTACCTCATCCGGAGTTCTTCCTCGGTCCGAGGCGCGAGTCTCGTGTCGGGTCTGAGGTCGTCCAACGAGAGGTCGGCGCCTGCCGAGAACGCGCGTCCGCGGCCGGTCAGTACGACGCACCGTACGGAGTCGTCACGAGCCGCGGCGTCGACCGCGGTGCGGAGTTCCTCCTGCAGTTGCGTATCGAAGGTGTTGAGAGCCTCGGGACGGTCCAGAGTCAGGTGTCGAGCAGCTCCTGACTGCGAGACTTCGAGCACCTCGGTATGCGAGATCGATTCGGAGAGCATTCCTCGACAATAGTCCATACAAAATGTATGTACGTGTTGTTCGACTAGCTCACGGGTGTCGACTGAGGGCTGCTGACAAAGAACGCTTGACGTCTCATGTAAACCTATCTACTGTAGGCACACGTTGGTGTTGTGGATCACATGGCGCTGATTGGTGATGTGGATCGTTGAGTATAACCGCTAGTGATTGACATCACGTCTGAACACTATGTATGCTCAGCCCGTTCACCGATACGGCGTCGGAACGCAGACCGATCGTCTCGGAGGACCTGTGCCCAATTTCGTTCGACCCAGGAGTTTCCGATGAGCGTTACCGAGATCGCAACGGCAAGAACATCGTCCGTCGGTGACGAGGTCGGCATCGCCCGCCAGGCGTTTCGGGACGGTCGCACCCGTTCGTTCGCGTGGCGTCAGGCTCAGTTGCAGGGCCTCCTCCGATTCATCGACGAATGTGAGGGCGACATCGTCACAGCGATCGAATCCGACCTCGGCCGCGGAGCGATGGCATCGTTCATGGCAGACGTCGGGCCGGTCCGCCACGAGATCCGACACACGCTCGCCAAGCTGAACACGTGGATGCAGCCGACCTCGGTGCCGATCAGCGCGGCGACCGCGCCCGGCAAGGCGTTCACGGTGCCTGAGCCTCGAGGCGTCGTCCTCGTCCTCGGAACATGGAACTTTCCGCTACTGCTTACTCTCCAGCCGCTCGTCAGCGCGCTGGCAGCAGGCAACACCGCAGTCGTCAAGCCGTCCGACCTCGCCGACGCGACCGGACGGGTCCTCGCCGAGAAGCTCCCGCGTTACATCGACGGGGATGCGGTCCGGGTGGTGCTCGGCGACGGCATGACGAACCGGGAGCTTCTGACCCACCGCTTCGACCACACCTTCTTCACCGGCTCCACGAAGGTCGGAAAGGCCGTCATGGAGGCTAGCGCGAAGTACCTCACCCCGGTGACCTTGGAACTGGGTGGAAAGAGCCCGGTGATCGTCGCGGCCGACGCCGACATCGAGGTCGCTGCTCGGCGCATTGCGTGGGCCAAGTCGATCAATGCGGGGCAGACGTGCATCGCCCCCGACTACGTCCTGGTCGAGGAGTCGGTGCGTCCGAGACTAGTGTCGCGACTTCTGGAAGAGCTGCCTGCGCAGGCAGCCGCCGACACGACCCACATCGTCAATCGGCACCATCTGGACCGGCTCGCGGGCCTACTGCAGACCAACGGCGGCGAGACTTTCGGCGGTGCCGTAGACGAGAGCGCGCTGTCGATTGCGCCGGCTCTGGTCACCGACCCGGACCTCGACTCCGAACTCATGACCGAGGAGATCTTCGGTCCGATCCTGCCGTTGATCAGCGTCCCGTCGATCGCGGACGCCGTCGAATTCATCAACGAGCGACCCAAACCGCTCGCTCTGTACCTGTTCACCGAATCTCGCGGGGTCGAAGAGACGGTCATCGGGCAGACCTCGTCCGGAGTGGTCGGCGTGAATCATCTCCTCTATCAGCTTCTTGTCCCGGAACTGCCGTTCGGCGGCGTCGGCGACTCAGGACTCGGCCGTTACCACGGCAAGCACGGCTTCGACACGTTCAGCCACCACAAGGCGGTACTGCGCAAGCCGACTCGACCGGACGTCTCCGTCGCGTATCCGCCCTACGGGTCGGCGATGCGCCGAGTACTCCGCAAATTGATGGGCTGACCGGCCCCGATCAGTAAGAAACGCCGTCGACCTGGTGGTCGCCGGTGAGAACGGCGGGTGCACCGGCGCCTGACGACCGAAGAAGTCTCCGAATGAGTTCGACGTTTCGGAACCACGAGAGAGGTGACGATGAGCGCAACGACGCTCCAGCCTGACGGCGTGCGCAGCCCGCGAAGTCGGGTGCATATGCGTGATCGAGTACAGGCTCTGATCAGGGGAGTGGGCAAGTTCCTCACCGGTTTCGTCGGCCGGGTCACGCAGAGCATCGACACTATCGGCCGATCGGCGGGGCTGGCCGGTGAGATGGTGCGCTTCACCGTCACCGATTCGTTGTCGCTGAAGCTCGCGGGCAGCGAGGTGATCGACCAGATATGGAAGTTGTTCAAGGTCACCGCACTGCCTGCACTGTTGATGGCGGTCCCGATCGGCGCCGAAGTCTCCGTGCAGGTCGGCGGCGTCATGGACCAAGTCGGAGCCAACTCGCTCGCTGGCGCAGCGAGCGGCCTCGGAGTTGTGAGCCAAGGGGCGCCGATGGCCGCCGGGCTCCTGATGAGTGGTGCTGCCGCGTCGGCGATCGCGTCCGATCTCGGTTCTCGGTCGATTCGTGAGGAGATCGAGGCCATGCGGGTGATGGGCGTCAATCCGGTGCAACGTTTGATAGTTCCCCGGTTTCTCGCGATGCTCGCCATCGCGCCGGCCCTCTGCGTGATGATCATCGCGTCCGGCGTGGGTGCGGGTCTGGCGATCTCCGCCAACGTGAACAACGTGGTGCCCGCCAGCTTCTGGCAGTCGTTCGGTGCGTTCGCGACTCCGGTCGATCTGGCCTTCTCGGTGTTCAAGGCAGTGTTGTTCGCCTTCATCGTCGTCGTGATCGCGAGCCTGCGAGGGCTCGAGGCGAAAGGCGGACCGAAGGGCGTCGCCAACGCCGTGAACGCCTCGGTGGTGCTCAGCGTCTTCTGCATCTTTATGACGAACCTCGCGGTGAGTCAGGTGCAGACGATGTTCTTCCCGGCAAGGCTGGCGTGACGACATGACACAGAACGAGATGCGCGCTCATAGCGTTGCGGCCCCCGGAGGAATCCTCGTCCGGATCGGTCGGGGTATCAGAGGCAAGATCGCCGGCGCCATCGCCGAACTCGGGCAGATCGCGGTGTTCGTGTGGAAGACGATCGTCCTGCTGCCGACCACGATCCGCCAGTACCGCAAGCAGACCCTCAAGACCATGAACGACATGGCATGGGGCAGCGGGTCGGTGATCGTCGACGGCGGCGTGGTCAGTCTGCTGTTCTTCCTCGGCATCGCAGTCGGAGCCGTGGTGGCGATCATGGCCTTTATGGCGTTCGACCTGTTGGGCTTCGGTCCGTTGACCGGGATCATCGGATCATTCGGCAATATCCGCGTGGTGGCTCCGATCATCACCGGTATCGGATTCGCCGCCCAGGCGGGGTGTCGGATGACGGCGGAGATCGGCGCCATGCGCATCTCTGAAGAGATCGACGCGACGGAGACGATGGGCCTGCGCGCCATCCCGTTCGTCGTCGGCACCCGACTCGTCGGCGGCATGCTCGTGGTCCTTCCGAGCTACGTGATGGCCTTGGTGGTCAGCTTCATCACGGGAGGACTCATCGTCAAGGTCTTCCACGAACAACCGGCGGGGACCTACGATCACTACTTCGCTCAGTTCGTGACCTGGCAAGACCTGCTGGCGTCGATTGCGAAAGCCCTCATCTTCTGTGCGATCGTCACGATGATCCACTGCTACTACGGTTACTTCGCCAGTGGCGGTCCTGCCGGGGTCGGTGCGGCGTCCGGACGTGCGATTCGAGCGTCCCTCGTGGCGATCGTCGTCCTGAACTTCCTCATGACCGTGGTCATCTGGGGTCTCAATCCACCGCTTCCGTTTAGGGGTTGACATGGCCAAATCAATGCATCAAGACTTCGTCCGAGGAAGCGTCGGAAATCAGACCAGGACCCTGGTGACTGCGGGCTCCACAGCGATCATCGTCATCGTGCTGGCCCTCATCGTGACCGCGGTCGTCTACCCGAAGGCGACCGAACCGTCCGGCACCGAGGTGCACCTGGTGTTGCCTGCCAGCGGCCCGGGCCTGAAGGAGAAGAGCAAGGTATTGCTCCGCGGCGCCGAAGTGGGTGTCGTCACGTCGATCGACTCCACCGACCCCTATTCGGTCCAGGTCGACATCGCGCTCGACGAAGCGGCCGCAGCGACCCTGACCGATACGTTCGACGTCGACTTCCGGCCGGCGAACTACTTCGGTACGACTGCCGTCAACCTGATCGCGAAGCCCGGCGGGGGATCGATCAGTGACGGTGAGACGATCGCGCGTGACTCCGCCCCTGATTTCACGATGTCGACCATGCTCGAGCACGGATCGATCGTGGTGGACGGCAGCCTGACCCGGGACGTCATCAGCAGCCTGAACAAGGTCACTAAGTACGCATCCGGTCTCTCGCCGCTGATCGAGACGATGATCGTCGTCAGCGACAACGTGTCCCGCACCCAGAAGCAGCTGCCCAGCACCCTGCTCGGCAAGTTGAACGACATCACTGCGGTGTTCCCGAACGCAAACGTCGAGGCCCTCGGTGCATTGGACGCGATCACCAACGCGCAGTTCAACCGGATGCCGGACGGGTCTCGCGGGGCCGACAAGGCCTACCACGACCTGATGAACCGGTCGCTGACCGTGGCGTCCGACGGTCTGTTCGGTGCGATCGGCACTCTGCTGGCATCGCACGCGACTGAACTCACACCGGTCGTCACGTCGATCAAATACTTGGCCGACGAGGTTCCGGGAGTCATGGGCGACGCGTCGAACATGACGAAGCTCCAGAAGGCTGTCGAAGGCCTGGAGCGGAGCTTCAAGGGGCCGAAGGGCAAGCAGACGCTCCAGCTGCGGATTCTCCTCGACTCGGTGCCGGGCCTCTCACAGACCATGACAGCGATGGGAGTCAAACCGGGCGCGACGTCGCAACCCGACAAGAACTCCCGGCCGAGTGATCGGCCGACGAAGAAGAAGGAGAACTGACTGTGGCCTCACCACGAGTACAGACTCTGATCTCGGGCTCCAAGGTGGCAGTCGTGGCAGTGGTCGCACTGCTGCTGTTCATCCTGGTGATCAACGCGATGCGCAATCCGGTGCAGGAGAGTACCCACTCGTACTCCGCGGACTTCACCGATGCCTCGGGGCTGCATGAGAACGGCGACGTCCGGTACAAGGGCAAGCGAGTCGGCAAGGTGACCAAGGTCGAACTGACCGAGGGCGATTCACCGGACAAACCGCTCGCGCACGTCGAGTTCACCCTCGACGACGATCACAAGATCACCGACAAGACGGAACTGGCGATCAAATACCAGAACCTGACCGGTGTGCGATACGTGGACGTGCGGGGCGACGACGAGTCGGGACCGCGTATCAGCCACGTGCCGGTGACCAAGACCGTCCCATCGTTCGACATCACCGAACTCTTCAACGGTCTGCAACCGGTGCTGACCACTATGCAGACAAAGGACATCAACGAGTTCAGCCAGAACGCGATCGCTCTGCTTCAGGGAGACGGAACCGGGTTGGGTCCGATGCTCGACAGCACGCAGAAGCTGACGGAGTACGCGAAGAGCCGCCAGCAACTCCTGTCGACGCTGACAGCGAATCTGGCGCGGATCTCAGATGTCATGGGCGGCCGGAACGAGCACGTCATGTCCTTCCTTCGTGCGGTCGATCTACCGATCACCGCAGCGACCACCGTCCTGGACGAGTTCGCCGTCACCGCGTCCGCCGGGCCGGCACTGTTCGAACCCATTGAACGGCTCCTCGCTGCGCTGAATGTGCAGGACGGCGTGGACATGCCACACCGCATCAAGACGATCTTCAAGAATGCGACCCAGCTCTTCGGAGTGTTCGAGCTCATGCCCAATGCGTTGGAGGGGCTCAAGAGCACTGACGGATTCCAGGAGCCGTATCCGAAGTGCTCGAACGGGACTGCAGAGATCCCGCTCGAAGCCAAGTACTTCTTCAATGAGGGACAGGTGACCCTGTGCAACCCATGACCGCTCTCCGAAGGCTGTGGCCGACGCGCAAGAAGAAGCCACACCGGGACACCAACCACAAGCTGCTCGGCGTGGGAGTGATCGTCACGGTCGTGCTCGTGCTCGCTGGAATCTTCATTCTGTACGTGCATCCGCCCGGGAAGAAGTCGATCACGTTCGAGGTGACCGACGCCGCGTCGATCCACTCCGGCGAAGACGTTCGCGTCGCGGGCATCGTCGTCGGCAAGGTCTCCGAGGTGACCATGCAGCAACAGTCTGTGCTGGTCGAGGCCAGGATCGACGAGTCGACCTTCGTCGGCGACCAGGCCACAGTCGACGTTCGCATGTTGACGCCCGTCGGCGGGTACGCCATCACCCTCACCCCGCGTGGCAGCAGTGAACTGTCGGAGACGATCCCGGTGTCGCGCGTGACAGTGCCGTACTCGATCGGCGACGTCATTCAAGCGGCACCGCACACGACAGACGACGTCGAGACGCCTACCTGGCATTCGAACATCCAGCAGGTCGCCGACTCGCTCGGCAAGAACGACACGTCACTCCGGTCGATCGTTGACGGACTCGACTCGGTGACCGGCGTGTTCGCGAAGCAACGAGACCAAGTCCACCAGGTGGCGGAACTCGCGTCGCGGTATCTGAACACCTTCGAGTCGAACAAGGACTTCGTGTTCTCACTGGTCAAGAAGCTCGACTCGGTCGTGACGACCTATCACGTCAACTCGGCCGGCTTCAACTACGCCTACAAGCTGTTCTCCACTGTTCTGTACCGGGCAGCACCGACGTTCCGAACCTACCTGGTCAACAGTCAGGCCTACGAGCCGCAGATTCGTTCGATCATGGGTCAGATCCGAACGATGGAGGCGGAACTGGTGCCCACGATCAATGGCCTCATCGGCATGCGCGACAAGCTGAAGTCATCGTTGACGCCCGGCAGTCTGCGGCAGATGAGCAACGGCCAGTTGATGCTCGAGAACCTCTGCATCCCACTCGCGGGGAAGGAATGCTGACATGACGCAAACGAACGAAGTCGCAGAGGGTGCAGGCGGCGCGGACGATCATGCTCGGGCGGTACACGATTCGAAGATCAGGAGACGGTTGTTCGCAACTCTGGCCGTCACCATGGTGGTCGCGGTCGGCGTCGCGGTCACCGGCGTGGGGTTCAGTTCCGCAACGGCCACCACGGAAGGTGCGGACGGAGGCGATGGCTTCTGCGTCGACTTCACCGACGCCATCGGACTCTACGAAGGCAACCCGGTGACGCAGATGGGCATGAAAGTGGGCACGGTGGAGGAGATTCGTGCCCAGGGACCCAAGGTCAACGTCACCTTCTCCTTGGACTCCGGGCGAGCCTATCCGGCCGACGTGAAGGCCGTCACCCGTTCTAAGTCGTTGCTCGCCGACCGAGGCCTCGAACTCGTGGGCAACTACCAGAAAGGCCCGACCCTTGAACCCGGGCATTGCATCTCGATGGACGACAGCTACACGCCGAAGTCGATCAGCGAGGTCGCCGGATCGGCGTCGGACTTCCTCAAAGGACTCTCGAACGACGGTGGCCTCGACCTGCAGCGCGCACTCGATGGGAGCGACCGCGCATTGGAAGGCACCGGCGCCATGGCGAACTCGATGTTCCGTAATGCCGCGCTGGCCGCGCGAGACCCTGACGCCTTCACCGCCGACATCGGCTCGTCGATCGCAGACATGGCTCCGCTGACCGCAGAGGCGCTCAGGCATTGGGACCAGATCACGTCGCTGTCCAGTCAGGGCGAATCAGTGTCCAAGATCGGTGCCAAGCTCTTCTACGATGTGGCCAAATTCTGCCGTGGCATCGGTTGGACCATCGCGTTGATGTACGACGTGTGGAAGAACTACGGACCAGAGCTCGAGAAGATCGTCCTCGACGTGGGTACACCGGTCGTCGAAGCGATCGCAGGCAATGCACCGACATGGAACAAGACTCTGAGTAGCCTGTCGCCGGCGATCGGAGACGCGTTGCGAGACCAGACTGCGGCGTCCGGAGCACTGTCGGTGCCGTATAAGGCGCCGTCGGTGAAGGTCTCGGCCGATCAGTGCAAGGCCTTGGGCAAGGCGTGCAAGCGCGGCTCAAACGAGACGACGTCGGTCAATCCGATCGACCTGGTGCTGAAGGCGGGTGCGAAGTGAAGACTAAGTACACGGCGGTCCTCATCGCCCTCTTCGCAGTGATCATGGTGGTGTCCGGCTGTTCGCTCAGCCCCAACCGGCTGCCGTCGGTGAAGGCGGGTGTCAGCTCGGATTACGAGGTGACCTTGAAGTTCGCCAGCGTGTTGAACCTCCCGACCGGCGCAGACGTGATGATGAACGGTCTGCAGGTCGGGCGAGTCAAGGAGCTCAACGAGTCCAAGGACGGTGTCGACGTGGTCGTCGGACTCACCGAGTCCCGTCCGGTACCGGCCGACTCAACGGCGATCATCCGCCAGAACACGCCGTTGGGCGACACCTACCTGGGATTCACACCGCCGAAGAATCCGACCAATCAAGGGAATCTGCATGACGGTTCGGTGATCCCGATGGCACGAACCACGTCGCCGCCGACTCTCGAAGACACGATCGCGGTGCTGGCCTACTTCGTGAACGGCGGCAGCATTCAGAAGGTTCAGGACACGATGGTCACCCTGAACAAGACGCTGCCGAACGTCAAGGACGTCCGACGACTCGCGGACACGGTGTCGACAGACTTGCAAGACCTGGGTGACAACCTCAACGAGATCGACGGACTGCTCAACGGCCTCAACGGCGTCGCGAAGTCGTTCCCGAAGAGCGCGACGGAGATCGAGCACGTGTTCGGTGACGAGGGCATCGACTACTTCCACACCGTCGCGCACTCATTGGTCCGGCACATCGCGACCCTGCTCCCGTCGGTCGGGTCGGTGTTCACCGGCGGTCTCTTCCTGGTTCCGCTCCTCACATCGATGGCCGAAGGGGCCGAGAACGCGGCGCCGATCTGGCCTGCCGGCGACGGCGTGATCGCCAGCACGAACGACTTCGTCAACGACACGTTGAAACCGTTCTTGAAGAATCCTCGAGTAGCTGTGAGTTCGGTCAAGGCGAAGGGCAGCGACAAGCAGCTCCTCGCGGACTCCGCTTCGATCCTGCGCATCCTGGGAGTAGTTCGATGATCACTAAGACGCGACTCTCCGTCCTGGGGATGGTGGCGATCCTGGTCCTATCGGTCCTCTACATCTTCAATGTGGGACTGCACATCAAGACCATCGGGGCGAAGTACGCGAGCATCACGGTGCAGGACACGAACGGAATTCTCGTCGGGTCACGAGTCCTGTTGCGCGGGATCGAGATCGGTCACGTCACCGAGATCTCGCAGACCGCTCAGGGGGCGAAGGTGACCTGGGACTACAAGGATTCCCGGAAGATCCCCGTCGAGAGCAACTATCGTGTGGACAACCTCTCGGCACTGGGCGAAGCGTATATAGCGGTGCTGCCGACGACGGAGTCCGGTCCGTACCTGCAGGACAACGCGAGCATCGACGGGGAGCGGGTCCGGGAGGCGTCCACCTTCAAGGATCTGTCGCAGCAGGTCACCGAGGTGCTCACTCAAGTCGACCCGAAACAGGTGAAGAACGTCTTCTACCAGCTCAACGCTGGTCTGCCCGATGATATCGAGGTGTTGGGCGACCTGAACCGGGTCGGCAAACTCCTGACCGACGAGTTCCTCCGGAACGAGGACTCGCTGCGGACCCTGCTGTCGACCATGCAGCCGCTGCTGATGCAGTCGTCCCGTCTTCCGGGCGACATCGCCAGGCTCACCCCGGAGATCCGCGACTTCGGAAGGATGTTCGCGTATCTGGAAGACGGTGTGAAGGACGCGATCGACTGGTCGGGGCCGATGTTCACCGGCATCAACGAGGGTGCGACTCCGCTGGTCGCCATGCTTCAGGAGTTCCTGGACCGGAATTCGGGCGAGCTGCAGATCATCGGCGAGAACCTGTTGCCGGTGACCTCTGCGGGAGCAGCCGCGATGCGCACCGTCGATACGGGTAAATTGCTCGACACGTTGATCGCCGCGACGAATGGTGGCGACGGCTTGACGGTCCGGTTTCCTTCAGGGGGGCGGTAACGGATTGCTGTTGTTCCCCGCATAAGGCGGACGAACGACGAGATCCAGAGACGACCTCTGACGGCGCCCAGAGCACAAGGGAGCCGACGACAGCCCGAATCCTATTGTTAGGAGATTCATCATGAGTGGTCCCACATCCACCACCACAGCCAAGCTCTCGGAAGAGCGGGTGGACATCGCCTCGCCGCAGGCCGCGAAGGAAGAGAACGTCTCGAAGGCTGAGAAGCTCGAGCCGGAGAAGAAGAGCGCGCGGTTCGACGATGCGGCCGGTGATTCGGGTCGGACGTCCAAGTCGGAAGCGACGGCGGAAGGCAAGCCGGGGCGTCGCGGGGTCGGCGGTGTTTTCGCCAATCGCACGATCACGATGAAGTCGCTCTTGTCCAGTCTCGCGGCTCTGGCGGTCGTCGTCGTGCTGGCCGCGTTGATCTGGATGGTGGTGGACAAGTCGTCGGAGCTCAACGACATGAAAGCTGCGAACGCTGACACGGCACACGCCGAGAAGGTCGCTCTGGACTACTCGACTGGCGCGGCCGAGATGAGCTATGAGGACACTCAGGGCTGGCTCAAGCGGTTGACCGCGAACACAACCCCGGAGTTGGGCACGAGACTGCGCAATGCCGCGGGCCAGATGGAGCAGTTGCTTCGTCCGCTGCAGTGGTCGTCGACGTCGTCGCCGATCTCCGCAAAGGTCACGTCGGTCGAGGGCGACACCTACAAGGTCGACGCGTTCGTCGGCATCACGACGAAGAACGTGCAGACCCCCGCCAGCGGTATCGAGACCACGGCCACGTACAAGCTGACAATTGACAAGGACCAGGACTGGAAGATCACTGCGATCACCAGCAACGGCACGAACCTCGACGCGGACGGCGCCGCACCGGCCGATGGTGCTCCGGCAGCGCCGCAGCCGGGTGCACCCGAAGCCCCGCAGCCCGCCGCACCGGAAGCGCCGGGCGTGCCCGCGGCTCCGGGCAACTGACCGCATGTCGAGTGCAGAGGAATAGATCATGGGTGTAGAAGTCAGTGTCGCGAATCTGACCAAGTCGTTCGGCTCGCAGAACATCTGGCGCGACGTCAGTCTCACGCTTCCCAAAGGTGAGGTCAGCGCGTTGCTGGGTCCGTCGGGTACTGGTAAATCGGTGTTCCTGAAGACGTTGATCGGTCTGCTGCACCCGGAGCAGGGTTCGGTGATCGTGGACGGCACGGACATCACGCAGTGTTCGGCGAAGGAGCTCTACGAGATCCGCAAGCTGTTCGGCGTGTTGTTCCAGGACGGTGCGCTGTTCGGTTCGATGAGTCTGTTCGACAACATCGCGTTCCCGCTTCGTGAGCACACGAAGAAGAAGGAAGACGAGATCCGCAAGATCGTCCTGGACAAGGTCGAGTTGGTGGGTCTGACGGGCGCTGAGGACAAGCTGCCCGGTGAGATCTCCGGTGGTATGCGTAAGCGTGCCGGTCTGGCGCGTGCGTTGGTTCTCGATCCCGAGATCATCTTGTGTGACGAGCCGGACTCGGGTCTGGATCCGGTCCGTACCGCGTACATCTCGCAGCTGTTGATCGACATCAACGCCGAGATCGATGCGACGATCATGGTCGTCACGCACAACATCAATATCGCTCGAACGATTCCGGACAACATCGGCATGCTCTTCCGTAAGGAACTGGTCATGTTCGGTCCGCGTGAGCAGTTGCTGACCTCGGAGCAGCCGGTGGTCAAGCAGTTCCTCGCGGGTGATCGTTTCGGTCCGATCGGCATGTCGGAGGAGAAGGACGAGGGCGCTGCTGCGGCGGAGGCCGCGATGCAGGCCGCGGGTATCTCCGGTGGTGGTACCAAGGACGATTTCTCGGAGATCATTCCGCAGGTCCAGCCGAATCCGGGCATGCCGGTCCGCAAGGCCGCGATCCGCCACCGCGCGAACGTCGAAGCGATGCTGCCCACGTTGCCGCCGCGGGCGCAAGAGGCGATCCGAGCGAGCATCGCTGCCGAGGACGCCAGAGCA
>NZ_JAKKOQ010000013.1 GCF_021738965.1 Gordonia zhenghanii
TTCGACACGTCCCCTTCACGACAACCACACAGGCGTCAGTCTCGACTCAAGTCAGAACACGCCCCCGAGGACCCACCCTCCATCCTCACTGTCTCGACTCCGCTCGACCAGCGGACCGGGGCTCGACGGGCGGGGTCTCGACTCCGCTCGACCAGCGGACCGGGGCTCGACGGGCGGGGTCTCGACTCCGCTCGACCAGCGGACCGGGCTCGACCAGCAGGGTCTCGACTCCGCTCGACCAGCAGGACCGGGCTCGACCACCATTCGCTGATCGAGCGGAGTCGAGATCCGTTACGGCAGGCGCCAGTCGACCGGATCGCCGCCGAGGTCGAGGAGTTCTTCGTTCGCGCGGCTGAAGGGTTTCGACCCGAAGAAGCCGCGCGAGGCGGAGAGCGGCGACGGGTGCACCGACTCGATCGTCGGAACGTCGGGCATCCACTCGACGAGCTTGCGCGCATCGTTGCCCCACAGGATCGCGACGAGCGGCTCGTCGCGGGCGGCGAGAGCTTTGATCGCGCACTCGGTGACGATCTCCCAGCCCTTGTTGCGATGTGACGCGGGCTCGCCCGGCATCACCGTGAGGACTCGGTTCAACAACAGAACGCCCTGCTGTGCCCACGGCGTGAGATCGCCGTTCGAGGGACGCGGATGACCGAGGTCGTCGCAGTACTCGGTGTAGATGTTCTGCAACGACCGCGGAACCGGCTGCACGTCGGCCCCGACCGAGAAGCTCAGACCCACCGCGTGGCCGGGCGTCGGATACGGATCCTGGCCGACGATGAGGACCCGCACGTCGTCGAACGGCTGGGTGAACGCGCGCAGCACGTTAGCGCCTGCGGGCAGATACCGACGCCCCGCCTCGATCTCGGCGCGTAGGAACTCGCCCATCGCAGTGATCTGCTCCTCGACGGGTGCGAGCGCCTGCGCCCACCCCGGGTCGAGGAGTTCGTGGAGTGGCTTGGGGCTCATCGATCGATCCGCCGCAGGTTCGTCGAATAGAACTGCGCGTTCTGATAGTAGAGCTCGGTGTTCGCCGTCAGATGCCCGTCGGCCACCACATATCCTTCACGAACCTTGGCCGGCACGCCGAGCGCCATCGAGCGCTCGGGCACGAAGGACTTGTAGGAGACGACTGCGCCCGCGCCGATGATCGAACCCGCTCCGATCGTCGAACCGTTCAGCACCACCGACCCCGACGCGATCAGACAGTCGTCGCCGATCTCGGCCCCTTCGATGTGCGCGTTGTGTCCGACGACGCAGCCCGCGCCGATCTCCGTCGGCTCGGTGAACGTGCAGTGGACGACGGTTCCGTCCTGAATGTTGGTGCGGGCGCCGACCGTGATCGTCCCGTAGTCGCCGCGCAGTACCGCACCCGGCCACACTGAGACGCCGTCGCCCAACGTGACGGCGCCGATCACCGTCGCGTCAGGATGGATGAACACGTCTTTCCCGAGGGTCGGCTCACGATCGCCGAGTGCATAGACAGCCATGCGTTGCATCTAATCATCACGTCTGTGTGAACGACTGCCAGCCCCGTATCGAGCCGACGGGCTCACCGTCGACGAAGGCCCCGACGCCTGCGGAGGCGACACCGATGCGAGTCCAGTCCGCAGGCACTGCGTCGGCGGGAAACGCCGCGAGCAGGACGTGGTCTTCACCGCCGCCGAGCGCCCAGCGCACCGGGTCGACGGCGAGGTCGTCGCCGACCGCATCGAGGCCGTCGACGCGCGGCACGGACGCCGACTCGACGTCCAGACGCATCCGCGACGACGCCGACAGTGTCACCAGTTCTTCGACGAGCCCGTCGGACACGTCGGTCATCGCCGTCGCGCCCGCCCGCGCAGCACGGGGGCCCGCGCCCAGATCCGGCTGCGGCAGCCGATAAGCGGCCAACGCCACCGGATGGCGGTCGTGCAGAGCGGGATCCGCCCCGTGTTCGACTGCTGACAGCACCGCGAGACCGCCTGCCGCACCGCCGAGCGGTCCACTGACGGCGAGGACATCGCCTACCCCGACGCCCGAGAGCGTGACCGGAGCGACGCCGTCGAGCACGCCGATGGAGGTCACCGTGATCACCGTCGTCGGCGACGACACGAGGTCCCCGCCGAGCACTCGGGCGCCGTACGCATGGGTCTGCTCGACGATGCCCGCATTGATCGCGAGCAGTCGGTCCACCGGCGTCTCCGGCGGGCAGCCGAGGGAGACGGTCGTTCCGGTGAGCCGCCCGCCCATCGCCGCGATGTCTGCGGCGCTCTGCACCACTGCTCGAGCGCCGATCTCTGTCGGGGTCGACCAGTCGAATCGGAAGTGTCGTCCGGCCACTGCGGTGTCCGTGCTCACGACCACCGGCCCATCGGCGGTGAACACGGCAGCGTCGTCGCCCGACCCGATCACCACGTCGTCGTCGGCCGATGTCGCCGCCTCGGTGAACATGGCGATCAGGCGACGTTCACCGATGTCACTCACAGTCTGCATCGACCCGATCCTACTGGCAGGCCCCAGGGCTCGGCCGACCGCTGGCTATCCTGAATCCCATGGCCGAATCCTCCGATGACGAACAGCGTTCACCCCTCAGCCCGGCACTGATCGCGACCCTGGTCGCAGTCCCGGTGATGGTGATCGCCGTGTTCATCGCCTTCGCCGCGGTCAAGTACTCGAATCGGCCGGACAGTGAATCGACTCCGGTCGACGACTATTCGACCGCGCAGGGCGAAGGCTCCGAGAAGTGTCCGGCGTTCATCGACGCTCTGCCCGACCGGCTCGGCGACTTCGACGGGAAAGCCGTCGACGGCACCACCGTCCGCTGGAGCCGCGAGGGCTCAGACCCGATCGTCGTCCGCTGCGGCGTCTCCCGGCCCGACGAATTGGCGCCGACCAGCGCGCTGCAGGTCATCGACCCGGTGCAGTGGTTCATGACCGACACCGTTCAGGGACGCGGGCAGGCCTACGTCAGCGTCGATCACCGCCCGTACATCGCCATGTGGGTCCCCGCGGGTTCGGGCAACGCGCCGATCACCGATATCTCGGCGCTCGTCGCACAGAGACTCGATCGCGCGCCCCTCGACTTCGGGAAATAGCGCAGACCCTCGTACGGTCAGATCGGGCCGTACACCTCGGGTTTCGTCGACCGCCCCAAGAGACTGCTCACCATGTCCTGCACGCCCATTCCCTCGTGGCAGAGTTGGTAGACGGCTTCGGTGAGCGGCATCTCCACCCCGTGCGCCTGAGCGAGGGCGCGCACCGACCGGCATGACTTCACGCCTTCGGCGACCTGCCCGTTGGTCGCCGCCTGCGCCTCGTCGAGGTTCGCTCCTTCACCGAGCCGCGCACCGAACGAGCGGTTCCGCGACAGCGGCGACGAGCACGTCGCGACCAGGTCACCGATCCCGGCGAGCCCGGCGAGCGTCGTGATGTCCGCGCCGAGCGCCGCCCCGAGCCGGATGGTCTCGGCGAGTCCGCGAGTGATGATCATCGCCAACGTGTTCTCGCCGTACCCGATCCCCGACGCGACCCCGCAGGCGAGAGCGATGACGTTCTTGGCTGCGCCGCCGATCTCGCATCCGACGACGTCGGTGTTCGTGTACGGCCGGAAGTATCCGGTCGCGAACGCGTTCTGCACCTGCTTGGCCCGCTCTTCGTCGACGCACGCGATGACAGTCCCCGCGGGCTGCCCCTGCGCCACTTCGCGAGCGAGGTTCGGGCCGGACAGGACGGCGATCTGCTCCGCCGGGAAACCGGTGACCTCGGCGATCACTTCACTCATCCGCTTGCCGCTGCTCACTTCGACGCCTTTGGCCAGCGACAGCAGGATCGCGTTCGGCGACAAGTCGTCGAGCCACTGGGAGAGGTTGTCCCGCAACGACTGCGACGGAACGGCGCAGACCACGAGCTCGCGCCCGGCCAAAGCCTCCGCCGGTTGGCTCACGGCGCGCAACGTGTCCGGCAGCGTGATCCCCGACAGGTAGTCGCCGTTCACATGGTCGACGTTGATCTGCTCGGCCAACTCGGGTCGGCGGGCCCACATCACGACGTCGTTCCCGGCGTCCGCCAGAACCTTCGCCACCGCGGTGCCCCACGAGCCGGAACCCATCACCACTGCACGCACACGCAACTCCTCACACCGGTCCACACGAGAGTGAGTTCAGCCTAAGCCATGCGATTGCCGTCGCACCCGATTCGCATCGACCCGATCACCGACTCGGCATTCTCGTGCTGCACGATGGTTGCCATGGCCACTGCAGCGTCGACGTCGGCTCGGTGCACTGTCGTGCTCGCGGTGAAGTCGTTGTCGGACGCGAAGTCACGGCTGACCCCGCTCCCGGCTTCCGCGGATCGTCGGGCGCTCGTAGCCGCCATGCTCCTCGACACGCTCGACGCCGTCGCTGCGATCGGAGCCGCCGCCGTGGTCGTGAGTCCCGACGCGGACGTGCACGGCCTCGCCGCCGACACCGGTGCGCGGGTCCTCGACGAGCCGGGGCCGGCCACGGGGCTCTCCTCGCTCAACGCCGCGCTCGCCCATGGCGCCGCACCGACCGGGCCGACCGCCTTCCTTCAAGCAGACTTGCCCGCCCTGCAACCAGACTCACTCGCCCAGTCGCTGCAGGAGGCAGCGCTCGCACTGAAGTCCGCGCCGGCCGCCTTCGTCGCCGACCGGTCCGGGCACGGCACCGTTCTGCTCGTCGCACACCCTGGCTTCACCCCGCGGTTCGGTGCCGAGTCGGCGCAACGGCACCGCGATGCGGGGGCGGTCGAACTCGATCCCGATCGTCGACGCTGGCCAGACCTCCGGACCGATATCGACACCCCGGACGACCTCGCCGTCGCCTCTGAGATAGGGCTCGGTCCACGGACACTCACCGCACTCGCCCGCCCGGCGAACGGCGCGCCGGGTTCGACAGGACAGTCCGCCGCGGATGCGGCACAATGAACCGGTGAGCACCGCCGACGACATCGAGACCGCATCCCTGACCGCCTTGCCGTCAGCTCTGCCCGCCGAGACTGTGACTCCAGAGCTCGACGCGGACCTGCCTGCGGCCCGCTACCTCAACCGCGAATTGGGGTGGCTCGACTTCAACTCCCGTGTCCTGGCACTCGCCGAGGACCAGTCGATGCCGATCCTGGAACGGGCCAAGTTCCTCGCGATCTTCGCGTCCAACCTGGACGAGTTCTTCATGGTGCGCGTCGCAGGCCTCAAACGCCGCGACGAGACCGGACTGTCTGTGCGCTCCGCGGACGGACGTTCGCCCCGCGAACAGTTGCAGATGATCGCGTCGCGTTCCCGCAAGATCGCCAATCGCCACGCCCGGGTGTTCATCGACTCGGTGATCCCGGCGCTCGAAGCCGAGAACATCCGCCTCGTCGAATGGTCTGATCTGACGCAGGACCAGCAGTCGCGACTCCGTCAGCACTTCCACAACGAGTTGTTCCCGGTCCTCACCCCGTTGGCGGTGGATCCGGCGCACCCGTTCCCCTACATCTCGGGGCTGAGCCTGAACCTCGCGGTCACCGTCCGCGACCGCGCCGAAGGCAGTGAGCACTTCGCGCGAATCAAGGTCCCCAACAACGTCAATCGGTTCATCCGGGTCGACACGTTGACCGGCGAGAGCGAGCGGCGGTCCGAAGACATGCCGCAGCCGCCCGCCCTGTTCCTGCCGTTGGAGAAGGTGATCGCGGCCAACCTGTCCGAGCTCTTCCCCGGCATGGACATCGTCGACCACCACTTGTTCAGGGTGACGCGCAACGCCGATTTCGAGGTCGACGAAGACCGCGACGAAGACCTTCTTCAAGCGCTCGAACGAGAACTGGCACGCCGCCGTTTCGGCTCGCCGGTCCGCCTCGAGGTCGGCGACGACATGACCGATCACATGCTCGAGATGCTGCTGCGCGAACTCGACGTCGATCCGGGCGATGTCGTCCAGATCCCCGGGCTCATCGATCTGACCGCACTCTGGCAGGTGTACGGCCTCGATCGGCCTGCACTCAAAGAGCGGCCGTTCGTCCCCAAGACGCATCCGGCGTTCGGTGAGCGCGAGACGCCCAAGAGCATCTTCTCGACGCTCCGCGACGGCGACGTCCTCGTCCAGCACCCGTACGACTCGTTCTCCACGAGTGTGCAACGGTTCATCGAACAGGCCGCCGCCGACCCGCATGTGCTGGCCATCAAGCAGACGCTGTACCGGACATCGGGCGACTCCCCGATCGTCAACGCCCTCATCGACGCGGCCGCGGCAGGCAAGCAGGTCGTCGCCCTCGTCGAACTGAAGGCCCGGTTCGACGAGCAGGCCAACATCAAGTGGGCGCGCAAACTTGAGCAGGCCGGCGTCCACGTCGTCTACGGTCTCGTCGGTCTGAAGACGCATTGCAAGACCTGCCTGGTGGTGCGCCGCGAGGGTTCGACGATCCGCCGCTACTGCCATATCGGCACCGGAAACTACAACCCGAAGACGGCTCGCCTGTACGAGGACGTCGGCCTGTTCACCGCGGCTCCGGAGATCGGCGCCGACCTGACCGACCTGTTCAACACGTTGACCGGGTACTCACGCAAGAAGGAGTACCGCAACCTTCTCGTCGCGCCCGCAGGCATCCGCACGGGCATCGTGGAACGGATCGACGGCGAGATCCGTGCCTTCGAGAACGGTGACACGCGAGCGCGGATCCAGCTCAAGGCCAATGCACTCGTGGACGAGCAGGTGATCGATGCGTTGTACCGCGCGTCGCGCGCAGGCGTGCCGGTGGACGTCGTGGTCCGCGGGATCTGCGCACTCAAACCCGGTATCGCCGGACTCAGCGAGAACATCGTCGTCCGATCGATCCTCGGCCAGTTCCTAGAGCATTCACGCATCCTCCACTTCGGAGCGCAGGACGAGTACTGGATCGGCAGCGCGGACATGATGCACCGAAACCTGGACCGGCGTGTCGAGGTGATGGTTCAGGTGCGTGATCACCGTCTGGTGGCCGACCTGCAGGACATCTTCGATTCGGCCATGGACCCGCGCACCCGGTGCTGGGAACTGCGGTCGGAAGGCAACTGGGAGGCCCGTCCGGCGGCCGGCGAAGAGGTCCGTGACCATCAACGGAGAATGGCCCGCCGCTCCCGTCACCACTTGGAACCCCACGACGGCAGGTGAGGGGAACAGCCGGATGAGTTCGTCCTCGCAGAAAGTGGTGTGGGCCGCGGGCGGTGTGCTGTGGCGTCGCTCGGCCGCGGGAATCGAAGTGGCGCTGGTGCACCGTCGACGGTACGACGACTGGTCGCTGCCGAAGGGAAAGACGGAGCCGGGGGAACTCCTCGTCGCCACGGCGGCACGCGAACTCGTCGAAGAGACCGGCTACGAGGTCCGGATGGGCCATCGGTTGATCACCGTCGAATACCGGCTCGGTTCGGGCGCCCTGAAGAAGGTCGCCTACTGGTCGGTGGCCGCGACCGGCGGAGAGTTCGTCGTCAACCACGAGTGCGACACGCTGCGGTGGCACTCGATCGACGACGCCATCGCGAAGGTGAGCTACGCAGCCGACCGAAAGGTGTTGCGTACTTTCGCTTCCAAGCCGGTCGACGAATTGCACACGATGCTGCTGGTGCGGCATGCAAAGGCCGGGCGACGTGCGAAGTTCCGCGGCGACGACCGCGACCGTCCCCTCGACCAGGAGGGGCGCCGCCAGGCGGCCGCACTGACCGAGTTGCTCGGATTGTTCGGCGCGCATCATCTTCACGCGGCCGATCGTCTGCGCTGCGTGCAGACTCTCGTACCGTTGTCGGAGGCGCTCCGCGAGTCCATCGAAGTGGAACCGACACTCACCGAGGAGGCGTACGCCGCCGACCCCGATGCATCGTTCGAGCGACTGCTAGCCCTCGCTGCCAGCGACGAACCGGTGCGCGCGGTCTGTAGTCAGGGCAAGGTGATTCCGCCTGTGCTCGCTCGCTGGGCGGAGCGAGACGGCGTCAGGTTGCCTGCGTCCCGGAACCGGAAGGGCAGCGTGTGCGTCCTGACCCTGCGCGGCGACACCTTGATCGCCGTCGATCACATCCCCAGCCCGTTCGCGGACTGACGATGTTCGAGGTCACTTCTTCTTAGCGGACGACTTCTTACCCGATGACTTCTTGGAAGCGGACTTCCCCGCATCAGACTTCTTAGCCGCGCTCTTCGGAGCCGGTGACTTCTTCGTCACAGTCTTCGTCGTCGCAGTCTTCGCGGCTGCAGTCTTCGTCGTCGCAGTCTTCGCGGCCGCAGCCTTCTTAGCTGGCGCCGGCTTGGCCTCGGCCTTCTTAGTCGCGGCCTTCTTCGCAGGCGCCTTCTTTGCTGCGGTCTTCTTCGCTGCAGTCTTCTTCGCCGCGGTCTTCTTGGCCGCCGTCTTCGTGGGCGGTACGGCGTCGGGGGCGGCCCTCTTCACAGCGGGCTGGCCCGCAGACAGCTTCTGTTGTCCGGCGACGATCGCCTTGAACTGGGCGCCCGGTCGAAAGGACGGGACCTGGGTGGCCGCGACCTTGACCGTCTCGCCGGTGCGCGGGTTCCGCGCGACACGAGCCGCGCGAGCTCGCTTCTCGAAGACTCCGAATCCGGTGATCGTCACGCTCTCGCCCTTGTTCACGGCGCGCACAATGGTGTCGATCAGGTGCTCGACGGCGGTGTTCGCCGTCTTTCGATCGGCGTCGAGGCTCTTAGCGAGTTCCTCGACGAGTTCTGCCTTGTTCATTCAAACCTCCGCGGATCACGCCGACTCGGCTCGCCAGCTATGTCACACGGTAGAGGAAAACATGTCGCAGATCACAGAGACTCTCCGAAAAAGGTATTCACCGGATCGACACCGAACCCCCGCCGCGACACCGGATTCGGAGTCGAGACGGGGGTCGAGTGGGTCGTGCGATGTTTCAGAGGGTCACCGGTTTGAACGAGGGGCGACGCTTTTCGTAGGTCCCGATCTCGTCCACCTCACGCAGAGTGAGGCCGATGTCGTCGAGGCCTTCCATCAGGCGCCAGCGGGTGTAGTCGTCCACGTGGATCGGTACGACGAGGTCGCCCGCAGTAGCAGTCAACTCCTCGAGACTGACGGTGATCTCCAGTCCGGGCTCGGCCTCGAGTCGCTTCCACAGCAGTTCGACGTCCGACTGATCGGCTTGGGCGGCAAGCAGTCCGGCCTTGCCCGAGTTTCCGCGGAAGATGTCGGCGAAGCGTGACGAGATGACGACGCGGAACCCGAAGTCCATGAGTGCCCAGACGGCGTGCTCACGCGACGATCCGGTACCGAAGTCCGAGCCTGCCACCAGGACCGACCCCGTGGACCAGGGCTCGTTGTTGAGGATGAAGTCCGGATCGGTGCGCCAGCTCGCGAACAGGCCGTCCTCGAATCCGGTCCGGGTGACTCGCTTGAGATACACCGCGGGGATGATCTGGTCGGTGTCGACGTTGCTGCGCTGCAACGGAACTCCGATGCCGGTGTGCGTAGTGAAGGCTTCCATGTCAGTTCTACTTTCTCAGCTCGTCGGGGTCAGACCAGGTCTGCGGGAGCAGCGAGCCGGCCGCGGACGGCGGTCGCGGCCGCCACGGCAGGCGAGACGAGGTGGGTCCGGCCGCCCTTGCCCTGGCGACCTTCGAAATTGCGGTTGGACGTCGACGCGCAACGCTCCCCCGGCGACAACTGATCGGGGTTCATCCCCAAGCACATCGAACAACCGGCCATCCGCCAGTCGGCGCCCGCCGCCGTGAAGATCTCGCCGAGTCCCTCTTCTTCGGCCTGAGCACGCACCTTCATCGATCCGGGGACGATCAGCATGCGCATCCCATCGGCCACCTTGCGGCCGGTCAGGATCTCGGCGACCGAGCGCAGGTCCTCGATACGACCGTTGGTGCACGACCCCACGAACACCGTGTCGACTTCGACGTCGCGCAGCGGGGTTCCCGGAGTCAGCCCCATGTACTCGATCGCACGGGCTGCAGCGGAGGACTCGTTCTCGTCGACGATGTCGGCGGGATCGGGAACGCTCGCGCCCAGCGGCAGGCCTTGGCCCGGGTTGGTACCCCAGGTGACGAACGGGGTCAGCTGGGAAGCGTCGATGCGGACTTC
Organism: Gordonia zhenghanii; assembly: GCF_021738965.1. Classification (GTDB taxonomy): domain Bacteria; phylum Actinomycetota; class Actinomycetes; order Mycobacteriales; family Mycobacteriaceae; genus Gordonia; species Gordonia zhenghanii. The sequence goes on from NZ_JAKKOQ010000013.1 coordinate 10,060, forward strand.
GCGGTCGAACTCGGCCCCGTCGTCGGTACGCAGACTGTCCCAGTACTCGACGGCCGCATCCCAGTCGTCGCCCTGCGGCGCGTTCGGGCGACCCTTGAGGAACTCGTAGGTCGTCGCGTCGGGGGCGATCATGCCCGCACGTGCACCGGCCTCGATCGACATGTTGCAGATCGTCATGCGCGCTTCCATCGACAAGCTCTCGATGGCCGAGCCGCGGTACTCCAGGACGTGCCCCTGGCCGCCGCCGGTCCCGATCTCGGCGATCACCGCAAGGATCAAGTCCTTGCTCGTCACGCCGTCGGGCAGTTCGCCGTCCACGGTGATGGCCATGGTCTTGAATGGGCGCAACGACAGCGTCTGGGTGGCCATCACATGTTCGACCTCGGAGGTGCCGATGCCCATGGCGAGGGCTCCGAACGCACCGTGCGTCGACGTGTGGCTGTCGCCGCAGACCACCGTCATGCCCGGCTGGGTCAGCCCGAGCTGAGGTCCGACGACGTGCACGATCCCCTGCTCGGCGTCGCCCATCGGGTGCAGGCGGACGCCGAACTCCTCGCAGTTGCGACGCAGGGTCTCGACCTGCAGCGCGGACACCTGGTCGGCGATCGGGCTGAAGATGTCCGTCGTCGGGACGTTGTGGTCCTCGGTCGCGATGGTCAGGTCCGGGCGGCGGAGCTTGCGACCCGCCACGCGGAGACCGTCGAAGGCCTGCGGGCTGGTCACCTCGTGGACGAGGTGGAGGTCGATGTAGATCAGGTCCGGATTCGCATTGCCGTGCGCGTCCACTTCACCGGGCACCACGACGTGGTCGTCCCACACCTTCTCGGCCAGCGTGCGCGGCTTCGCGTTCTTGTCACTCATGAGCCACTCGGTTCTTTCCTTCGACGGGCCGCCCCGCCGATACTTGATCTCATTATTTGGACAGCTAGTATCGTCCTATGGGAAAGGATAGCGGAATCGGCGTGCTCGACAAATCCGTGGCGGTCTTGCACACCGTCTCGGCCGCACCACGCAACCTCAACGAACTGTGCGAGGCCACCGGGCTGCCTCGCGCCACCGCACACCGCCTCGCCGTAGGACTAGAGGTCCACGAGTTCCTCACCCGAGACGACTCCGGACGGTGGGTCCCCGGTCCGGCGCTCGCTCGGCTCGCCGCGACCGCACACGACCATGTGCGCGAAGCCGCTCTGCTGGTACTTCCCGGGCTGCAGGAGTCCACCGGCGAGTCCGTTCAACTGTATCGCCGCGAAGGCGCAGTCCGCGTGTGCATCGCCGCGTCGGAACCGCCGACCGGCTTGCGCGACACCGTTCCTGTCGGGACCCGACTCACCATGGCTGCCGGATCTGCGGCCAAGGTCCTCGCCGCGTGGGCCGCCCCGGACACCCGCTCGATGCTCTTATTGGACGCCGCCTACACCGACCGCACCCTCGCCGACATCCGGCGACGCGGCTGGGCACACAGCGTCTCCGAACGAGTCGACGGCGTCGCGAGCGCGTCGGCACCGGTCTACGACTCGGCGGGCGACGTGATCGCGGCCGTGTCGATCTCCGGCCCGATCGGCCGATTGGGTCGCAAGCCGGGCGAACGCTATGGCATGGAACTGATCTCGGCGGCTTCGGACATCAGCGCCCGATTGTGAGTTACGTTCTCACACATGGGAACCAACCGACGCAGTGAGATCGTCATGTCCGACGACGAGGTCGAAGCGTTCATCACCGAGCACCGCACAGCGACCTTCGCGACGTACGGCAAGGACGGCATCCACCTGGTGGCCATGTGGTACGCCGTGATCGACGGCGAGATCTGGATCGAGACCAAGGCCAAGTCGCAGAAGGCCGTCAACCTGCGGCGTGACTCGCGGGTCACGGTGTCGATCGAAGACGGTCTCACCTACGACGCCCTCCGCGGCGTGAGCATCTCCGGCCACGCCGAGATCTACGACGATTCCGACACGTGCCTGAAGGCCGGAATCGGCGTGTGGGAACGCTACAACGGGCCGTACACCGACGACCTGCGCCCCGCCGTCGAAGCCATGATGCACAAGCGCGTCGCAGTCCGCGTCGTCGCCGACCGTGTCCGGTCGTGGGACCACCGCAGACTCGGACTCCCCGAGATGCCCCTCGCCGGCTCGACGGCGCAGTACTACGAGTAGGCGCGAGTGGCCGAACAGTCGTCCGGGAAATCAACGCTGTAGTTTGCTGCCAGTATGTGGCAGCAAACTACAGCGTTGCGGTCTCGACTCCGCTCGACCAGCGGGGGTGCGTCTCGACTCCGCTCGACCAGCAGATAGAGAGAAGAAGAAGACCCTCACCGGATGATGAGGGTCTTCTCGCTGTAGCCCCGACGGGATTCGAACCCGCGCTACCGCCTTGAGAGGGCGGCGTCCTAGGCCGCTAGACGACGGGGCCCTAGAACAACTCTTCAATTGTAAAGTTCACAAATCGCTCCGCGAACTTCGCTGGGGTACCAGGACTCGAACCTAGAATGGCGGTACCAGAAACCGCTGTGTTGCCAATTACACCATACCCCAAGGGATTTGACCCGGACTGCGTCGGTCACCGTGAGTGGACCGGCGCTTTCCTGGCCGGGGAGTACATTACCAACAACCCCACCCCTGAGCGCAAATCGTCTGGTCAGGCCTGATTCTGCGCGACCTCACGGGCCATCCGGAGGCGAGCGAGACTCTTCTCTCGACCCAGGAGCTCCATCGACTCGTAGAGAGGCGGGCTCACGGCCGCGCCGGTCACACCCACGCGGATCGGACCGAACGCCTTACGCGGCTTTAGCTCCAACCCGTCGACCAGCGCCGTCTTGAGCGTCTCCTCCAACCGAGGCGTCTCCCACGTCTCCAATGCCTCGCACGCAGCGATCGCAGCATCGAGGACCGGCACCGCGTCGGCTCCGAGATTCTTGGCGGCCGACTTCTCGTCGAACGCGAAGTCGGCGTCGTCGACGTACAGGAACTTGATGAGCGCCCACGCGTCGCCGAGCACCTGAATACGCGTCTGCACGAGCTCAGCGACCGCAGCGAACTGCTGGTCGTCGATCGGCTCGACGAGTTCGCCTCGGCCGATCAGGAACGTACGAAGTCGGGCCGCGAAGTCAGCGGGCTCCAGCCGACGCAGATGCTCCGCGTTGATGGCGTCCGCCTTCTTCTGGTCGAATCGCGCCGGGTTCGAGTTGACGTTGCGGACGTCGAAAGCCTCGATCATCTCGTCGAGACCGAAGACGTCCTCGTCGCCGGAGAATCCCCAGCCGAGCAGCGCCAGATAATTGAGCAGCCCCTCGGGGATGAAGCCGCGGTCACGATGATGGAACAGACTCGACTGCGGGTCGCGCTTGGAGAGCTTCTTGTTGCCCTCCCCCATCACGAACGGAAGATGCGCGAACTCGGGCACCGCGTCGGCGACACCGATCCGGATCAACGCGCCGTACAACGCGATCTGCCGCGGCGTTGACGACAGCAGGTCCTCGCCGCGAAGCACGTGCGTGATCTTCATCATCGCGTCGTCCACCGGGTTGACCAAGGTGTACAACGGCTTACCGTTGCCGCGCGTCAACGCGAAGTCCGGGACCGTGCCCGCCTTGATCGTCGTGGTGCCGCGCACCATGTCGTCCCACGCGATGTCCTCGGCAGGCATCCGCAGACGCACCACCGCGTTGCGCCCTTCGGCCCGGTACGCCTCGCGCTGCTCGTCGGTGAGGTCACGGTCGAAGTTGTCGTACCCGAGCTTCGGGTCGCGGCCTGCCGCCTTGTGTCGCTCCTCGACCTCCTCGGGCGTCGAGAACGCCTCGTACGCTTCGCCGGACTCGAGCAGTCGGGCGACGACGTCCAGGTAGATCTGCGTGCGCTCGGACTGGCGGTACGGCCCGTACTCGCCGCCGACCTCGGGACCCTCGTCCCACTCGAGACCCAGCCAGCGCAGAGCGTCGAGGATGGCGTCGTACGACTCCTGGCTGTCACGCGCGGCGTCGGTGTCCTCGATACGGAACACGAACGTCCCGCCGGCGTGCCGGGCCTGCGCGAAGTTGAACAGGGCCGTGCGCACGAGGCCGACGTGCGGGGTCCCGGTGGGAGACGGACAGAAGCGGACGCGAACGTTGTCAGCACTTGTCATGCAGGTCAGCCTATGTCATCGACCGGATACTACGTCGAGCAGGGCGGACCTTCATTGACTCGATTGTTCTAGTTGAACTAGAATACTTTCGTGCTTGTCGACATCGATCCCACCAGCGACGCGCCGATCTTCACCCAGATCGCCGACAGCGTCCGTTCGGACGTGGCCGCCGGGCGTTCGGGGGCAGGCGACCGCCTGCCGTCCGCCCGGGATCTCGCGTCCGCGCTCGAGGTGAACGTCCACACCGTCCTGCACGCCTACCAACAGTTGCGCGACGAAGGCCTCGTCGAACTCCGCCGTGGACGTGGCGCCGTACTCACGGCCGCCGCCGACACTCTGTCGGCCGTCCACGACGACATCACCGCCCTCGCAGCCAAAGCCATCTCCGCGGGCCTGAGTCCAGAGACTCTGTCCGCCCTCGTCAAGGAGGCAACCCGTGCACTCGACTGACAACACCACCAGGCGCCGACTCGCCTACGTCGCCGTCGGATTCGTCACGCCCACGCTGGTGACACTGATCGCGGTAGTCGTGCAGATCATGTCGATGTCCGACCTACCCGACGAGGTCGCCGTGCACTGGAACGCCTCCGGCGACGCCGATCGATGGGGTTCGCCGTGGGTGATGGTCGTGGCCGCGATCGTGTCCGGGCTCATCGCCGTCGGCATTTCCGCCGTCAATTATCGAGTCCTACGCGACGGCGCCACCGGCGGGACGTTCCGCTGGTTGTCGACGGCGTCCGCTGCATTGGCGACGGCGCTGGCAGTGGTCTTCGCGGGCGCCCTCGCCTCCCAGACCGACGGCGACACCTCGTCGCCGGTGTCGCTGATCGGAGCCGCGGCGATCGCGGCGGCCGTCGTCGGTGCGATCGGCTGGTACGTCCAGCCGTCCGACCCGCCGGCGGACCCCGGTAGCCCCGCAGAGCCCATGGGCCTGGCGCCCGGCCACCGTGCCGTGTGGCTGCACACCGAGACAGCGTCCCGCGCGATCCTTGTGCTGACCGGCCTCCTACTCGGCTTCGCCGTGGTCGTCGCACTGGTCACCTGGACGAACGGCGGTGCGGCGAGCGCCTTCTGGGCCGCAGTCGTCATCATCGTGGTCGCCGCCGCCGCGGTCGCGACCATCGTGGGTTTCCACGTCCGCATCGACTCGTCCGGACTGACGCTCCGCTCGATCGCGGGCATCCCCCGCTGGCACGTTCCGGCGGACGACATCGAGGACGTATCGGTCATCGACATCCGTGCGATCGGCGACTTCGGCGGCTACGGAATCCGCTTGGCACGAGGCCGAACGGGGATCGTGCTGCGCTCCGGACCAGCCGTCTTGATCACTCGAGTCGACGGACGACCCCTCGTCATCACCCTCTCCGACGCCGCCACGGCAGCAGCGCTGCTCGCAGTCGTCGCCGTGCGTGCCCGAGACTGACCTCCGCCGTGCGTGCCCGAGACTGACCTCCGCCGTGCGTGCCCGAGACTGACTTCCGCCGTGCGGCAGCAGGACTAGACGGTCGTCAGGAACTCGATCAACAACGAGTTGACGGCTTCTGGGCGCTCCAGATATCCGAAGTGGCCCGCGTCGGCGATCTCTTCGTACCGCGCATCGGGGATCGCGTCGGCGACTTCGCGAGCCAAGAACACCGGAAGCGTCCGGTCGTCGGCGAATCCGACGACGAGGCACCGACGAGTGATGCCTCGATACGCGGCCAGCCGGTTCTGATCCCTCTCCGGAAGGTCGAGCTGCGCCCGCAGACCCGGCGTGTGCGACTGTCCGCCGAACCCGATGATGTCGAGCCAGTCGCGCGCCGACCGGTCGTCGGCGAGCGTCGCAGGCGACAGGTTCATGTGGGCACTGATGGCGGCGTAGAAGTCGTCGGGCAGTGTGCGACCGGCGTCGACCACGGCCTTCTCCCCCTCGTTGTACGCGGTGATCAACGGTGTCGGGCGTGCGTACGTGCCGAGCATGACGGCGGCGCGGACGAGTTCCGGGCGGCTCAGCGTCAGTTCCTGCGCGATGCGAGCCCCCATCGAGGTCCCGATCACCACGGCAGGACCGCCGAAGTGCTCGATCACCGCAGCGGTGTCCGCCACCATGTCGGCGAGGGTGAAGCCCTCACCGCATTCGCTCGACGGTGCGATGCCTCGGTTGTCGAAGGTGACCACTCGATAGCCTGCCTTCACGAGTGCCGGCTGCTGGTGCGCGTGCCAGACGCGCCCCGGACTCCCGGTGCCCATCACCATGACGACGAGCGGACCCGTGCCGACCTCGGTACACGAGAGACTGACGTCGCCGTTCCGAACGACGGTCGGCGCGACGCGCCCCGGGCGGCTCACTTGTCGATCACGGGGTTGACGAGCGCCCCGATGCCTTCCACTGAGACCGACACCGACTGTCCGGCGACCATCGGGCCGACGCCCTCCGGGGTGCCGGTCAGGATCACGTCACCCGGCAACAGGGTCATGACGCGCGAGACCCATTCGATGATGTCGCCGACGGAGTGCAACATCAGTGAGGTGCGGCTCGACTGCTTCGTGACGCCGTCCAGCTCCGTGCGGACGGCGACGTCGGACGGGTCGAAGTCGGTGACGATCCACGGACCGAGCGGGCAGAACGTGTCGTAGCCCTTGGCACGCGTCCATTGGCCGTCGTGCGCCTGCTGGTCGCGCGCGGTGACGTCGTTGGCGACGGTGTATCCGAGGATGACGTCCTTGGCCTTCGCCGCAGGCACGTCCTTGCAGGGCCGGCCGATCACGACGGCGAGTTCGCCCTCGTAGTCGACGCGCTCCGACGACGGCGGACGGACGATCGGCACGCCCGGACCGATGATCGACGTATTGGGCTTGGCGAAGATCACCGGGTCGGCGGGAGCCTCGCCGCCCATCTCAGCGGCGTGAGCTGCATAGTTCTTGCCGATGGCGATGATCTTGGTCGCCAGGATCGGGGCGAGGACACGGGTGTCCGCGAGCTTCCATTCACGTCCGGTGAACGTCGGATCACCGAACGGATGCTCCGCGATCTCCCGGGCCGTCTCCTGCCCTTCGGGGCCTTCGACGGCGACGAATGCGACGCCGTCCGGACTTGCGACTCGACCGAGTTTCATATCCCGAAGACTATCGCACTGCCGATCGTGTTCTACACTGTGAAACAGTAATCTCACAATTTGGAACTAAGGGAGGTGTTCGATGCCCGGACCCCACCGGCCAGGAACCGTGTCGACCAACCGCCGATGGGCGATGCTGGTGAGCTCGCTCGTCGCGGCCATGACGACGACCTGCGCCACGTCGGGCGTCGCGTACGTCATCCCCGAACTCCACAGCCGAGGAATGTCACTGTCGGACGCATCCGTTCTCGCCGCGATCCCGACCATCGGCCTCACGGTGACGATCATCGCGTGGGGCGCAGCCCTCGACCGCTTCGGCGAGCGCCGCGTCCTGCTGGTGTCGCTGCTGGTGACGGCGGCCGGAACGGTGGCCGCGCTCGTCGTGGCCTCCACCGGAGGCGGGGTCGTCGCGCTCGCCGTGCCCCTTCTGATCGGCGGACTCGGCTCCGGCGCCGCGAACGGCGCGAGCGGCCGCATCGTCGTCGGCCGGTTCCCGGCGAATCAACGCGGCACCGCGATGGGCGTGCGACAGATGGCGCAACCGCTCGGGATCGGAGTCTGTGCGCTGACCATGCCGGTGCTCGCGCATGCTTGGGGGCTGGCCGCGGCCTTCACGGTGCCGGTCGTCGTCACCCTCGTCGGACTGATCGCGGTGGCGGTCGCCATCGTCGACCCTCCCCTGCCCGTGGTGACCGACTCGGCCCGCACCGCCAATCCCTATCGCGGAGCCAGCTTCCTGCAGCGAGTCCACGCGGTAAGCGTCCTCCTGGTGATCCCACAGTCGCTGCTGTGGACGTTCGTGCCCGCCTGGTTGATCGTCGGCCACCGCTGGTCTCCGTTGGCGGCAGGAGTCCTAGTCACCGTCACCCAGGTCATCGGTGCGATCGGACGTATCGTCGCGGGCCGTGCGTCCGACGTCGTCGGGTCCCGGATGAAGCCGATCCGCGTGATCGCGGCGGCCGCGGGCGTCTCCGCGGCGGCGCTGGCGCTCACCGACGCGATCGGCAGCCCGTTCGCCGTCGTCGTCATGGTGATCGCGACGGTGAGCGCCGTCGCCGACAACGGGTTGGCGTTCACGGCGATCGCCGAGTTCGCCGGACCGTCGTGGAGTGGTCGTAGCCTCGGTGTGCAGAACACTGCGCAGTACGTCGCCACGGCGGCGGGCACTGCCGTGTTCGGCCGGCTCATCGATGCGAGCGGCTATCCCGCGGCGTTCGGGATCGCCGCGATCGCCCCGCTGATCGCGATGGGACTGGTACCGAAGGATCCGCCGCTCCGCGAGTCTCCGATCCCCGCTTCCGGCGTCAGTCGGGACGACCGCGAGTGACACCGGCGGCGATGAGCGCCGCCGCACACAGAGAACGGCTCGCACCTCGTCGAGGTGCGAGCCGTTCTCTGTCGTGACTCAAGGGGGCCGTGGTGGCCTGCCCGATGGGGTCAGACTGCCGCCAGGATGCGGTCGCCGACCTCGGACGTCGAACCGCGCGACTCACCGCGCGAAGCGACGTCGGCGGCCACCGCGGCCTCGACGCGAGCAGCGCCCGCGTCATCGCCGAGGTGACGCAGCAACAGGGCGACCGACAGAATCGCGGCCGTCGGGTCGGCGAGACCCTTCCCCGCGATGTCGGGTGCACTGCCGTGCACCGGCTCGAACATCGACGGGTTGGCACGGGTGGCGTCGATGTTGCCCGACGCCGCAAGGCCGATGCCGCCGGACACGGCTGCCGCCAGATCGGTGATGATGTCGCCGAACAGGTTGTCGGTGACGATCACGTCGAAGCGAGCCGGATCGGTGACCATGAAGATGGTGGCCGCGTCGATGTGCAGGTAATCGGTCGCGACCTCGGGGAACTCCTTGCCGACCTCGTCCACGGTCCGAGCCCACATCGAGCCCGCGAACGTGAGGACGTTGGTCTTGTGGACCAGAGTCAGCTTCTTGCTGCGCGACTGCGCCCGTGCGAAGGCGTCACGGACGACGCGTTCGATGCCGAACCGGGTGTTGACGCTGACCTCGGTGGCCACCTCGTTCGGCGTGCCGACACGGATAGACCCGCCGTTGCCCGTGTACGGCCCCTCGGTGCCCTCCCGGACGACGACGAAGTCGATCCGCGGATCGCCGGCCAACGGCGATGCGACACCGTCGAACAGGATCGACGGACGCAGATTCACGTGGTGGTCGAGCGCGAACCGCAGCTTCAGGAGGAAGCCCCGTTCGAGAACGCCCGACGGCACGGACGGATCGCCGATCGCGCCGAGCAGGATCGCGTCGTGCTCGCGCAGCGACTGGAGATCTCCGTCGGTGAGGAGTTCGCCGGTCGCGTGGTAGCGCCGGGCTCCGAAGTCGTACTCGGTGGTCTCGACGTTCGGGTACAGCTTGCGCAGCACTTTCAGTGCCTCGGCAGTGACCTCGGGACCGATCCCGTCACCGCCGATGACGGCGAGCTTGATCCCGTCTGAGCGCAGTGAGGAGTCGGTCATCCCAGATCCACCTGCTTGATCAGGGTCGCCGAGACGGCGTCACCGATGGACGCGAGCACGTCGTCGCCGACCTCGCGGTCGACGCGCAACAGCATCGTGGCGCCGTCGCCGTCGGCGTCCTGCGCGAGCGCTGCGGCCTCGATGTCGATGCCTGCGTCGCCGAGCAGCGAACCGATCCGACCGAGGGTGCCCGGCTGGTCGGCGTAGCTGATGAGGAGGTTGCGCCCCTCGGCGCGCAAGTCGAGGTTCCGGCCGTTGACGTTGACGATCTTCTCGACCAGACGCGGCCCGGTCAGCGTACCCGCGACGTTGACGACGCTGCCGTCGCCGAACACGGCCTTCACGTCCACCTGGCTGCGGTGGTTGGGGCTCTCCGACTCGGTGACGACCTCGTGAGCCACGCCGCGCTCGGACGCGACGGCGGGAGCGTTGACGAAGGTGACCGGCTCGTCGACGACCGCCGAGAACAGGCCGCGGACGGCCGAGAGGCCGAGCACGTCTACCGGGCTGGACGCCAACTCGCCGCGGACCTCGACGGTCAGGCTGGTCGGCATGCCGCCTGCGACGACGCCCGCGAGGACGCCGAGCTTGCGGGACAGCTCGAGCCACGGCGCGACCTCGTCGTCGACGGGCCCGCCGGTGATGTTCACCGCGTCGGGCACGAAGTGTCCGGCGAGGGCCAGCTTGACGCTCTTGGCGACGTCGGTGCCCGCGCGGTCCTGTGCCTCCGCGGTCGACGCGCCGAGGTGCGGCGTGACGACGACCTGCGGGAGCTCGAACAGCGGCGAATCGGTGCACGGCTCGGAGTCGAAGACGTCCATGCCTGCGCCGCGGAGACGGCCCTCGGTGATCGCCGCAGCGAGCGCGGCCTCGTCGATCAGGCCGCCGCGCGCGGCGTTGACGATGATCGCGTCCTTCTTGACGAGCTTGAGCTGCTCCTCGCCGATGAGACCCGCGGTCTCCTTCGTCTTGGGCAGGTGGATGGTGATGAGGTCGGCGCGCTCGAGGAGCTCGTCGAGCGGCAGCAGCTCGATGCCGAGCTGTGCTGCGCGGGCTGCCGAGACGTAGGGGTCGTACGCGACGATCTTGGCTTCGAAGGCGGCCAGACGGGCAGCGACGAGCTGCCCGATACGACCCAGGCCGACCACACCGACCGTCTTGTCGAAGATCTCGACACCGGAGAACGACGAACGCTTCCAGGTGTGCTCGCGCAGCGTCGCATCGGCGGCCGGGACCTGGCGGGCGGTCGACATGAGCAGTGCGATGGCGTGCTCGGCCGCCGAGTGGATGTTGGACGTCGGAGCGTTGACGACCATGACGCCGCGTTCGGTGGCGGCCGGGACGTCGACGTTGTCGAGTCCGACGCCCGCGCGGGCGATGATCTTGAGCTTCTTGCCTGCGTCGAGGACCTCGGCGTCGACGGTGGTCGCCGACCGCACGAGGATGGCGTCGGCGTCGACGACGGCTTCGAGGAGCTTCGGGCGGTCCGGGCCGTCGACCCAGCGGACCTCGACGTCGCCGCCGAGTGCTTCCACGGTCGAAGGCGCGAGCTTATCGGCGATCAGGACGACTGGGCGGCCAGCATCGGTCACAGGTTTCTCCAGAACTCTCGGGGACGGACGCCGCCAGACTGCGCCGGACGACGATTCACACGCCAGATTCTAGAGCCTTCAGACACATCGCACCCATCGGCCCACCTGCCTATGTGGCGTCCGACACCCGAGGGCGGTACATTGCGAGCGTCGTATCGATTGAGTCACGACGTACGCACGATCGCGCTCAAGACTGGGGTCACCCATGATCGCGCACTAAGGTGGGGAGGTCTGCGTCACGGCGCGGACCCGAAGACAACACGCGAGTGGAGTGAATATGAAGAAGCTGACGATTCTCATCGCAGTCATGGCGGCTGCGATGGCGTCGCTTATCGGCGTCGGCGTCGGTGACGCCGATGCTGCAGGTCAGGTCCCGCTTGGCGGGGGCTCGGGAATCCTGGTCCTCAAGGGAGGCAACACCGCTTCGGCGTGCACTGTCACCACCGTCGGTCGTCCGACCGCAGGCAAGCACAAGGGCGAGCTGATCGCAGTCACGGCAGGCCACTGCGGCAAGCCGGGCCAGCGCGTGCTCTCCGAGCGCTACCAGCAGCGCGGCCAGATCGGAACCTTCGCCTACAGCGCCTCGGACATCGATATCGCGGTCATCAAGCTGGACGCGAGCAAGGTCCGCCCCGTGCGGTCCGTCAACGGTGTGACGATCCGCAAGATCGACACGCGCGCACCGCAATTCCCGACCGTCCTGTGCAAGACCGGTCGCACCACGGGTAAGACCTGCGGCGTCAACTGGACGGCCATCGGCGACCGTCACATCAGTCAGATGTGTGTCGTCGAAGGCGACTCGGGCAGCCCCGTCGTCGTCGGCGACCGTCTGGTCGGCATGGTGAACGCGTACTACTTCCTGTCCTGCATCGGACCGGAGACCGGCACGAGCAGCAAGGCGATCATGAAGCGTCTCGCCCGCCAAGGCTACGGAGCGTTCAAGCCGGTGTAAGGGTTCTCCGCACCGCACGAGAAGAATCGGCGGTCCACTCCTTTGGGAGTGGACCGCCGTTCTCGTTCCGGGGTGGTCTCGACTCCGCTCGACCGGCGGAAAAGAACTCCGCTCGACCAGCAGCGGGGTCAGCCCTCGGCGACGAGGTGCTTGCGGATCACCGACTCGGAGTGCTTCACGGCCGGCGTCACGAACTGACTGAGGAGGCCGCCGAGCACTCGTCCACCGACACCGCCGGGGAGCGTGTAGCCGAACACCGCGTCGATCTCGACGACACCGGGTTCGTCGCCGTCGGTGAAACGCCATTCGGTGTCCGCGCCGAAACCCTTGATCGACTCCATCTTGATCAATTCGTTCTCGACCCACTGGGTGCACTCGACGGTGGACTCGAGTGTCTTCGGGCCGACTTTCAGCACGGTCACGAACTGCGAACCGAGACCGCTGGTCTGTTCGGTGACCGGGCGGAACTCACTCACGCCGAACATGTACTCCGGCACGTTCCGGTAGTCGTTGACATAGGCGAACGCGGCTGCACGCGACCCCTTGACGGCGGCGTGGTGGCGGACTTCGGTCATCGGCGCTTCTCTCAGTCGGAACTCGGGCAATCGGGACTCGGTCACCGCATGGTAACGGAGCGGATCGCCTCCCGGACCGTCATTCCAGGGCTCGCAGGAGCGCTTCCTCGGTCTGTCGAACCCCTTGTCCGACGACGGGTTCGATGATCGACCCGAGTACTCGGCCCGCCAGACCGCCCGGGAGTCGGTAGTCGAAGTGGACGTCGACGACAGTGGAGCCGTCGTCCGCATCGGAGAATCGCCAACTCGTTACGACCCCGAATCCGGCAACCGACGTCAGAATCAGTTCCTCATCCTCGGTCCACGAGGTGACCTCCAGTGTCGACGCGAGCGACTTCGGCCCGATCTTCATGACGGCGTCGTACACCGCACCCAGTCCCCGCCCCTGGTCCGTCGTCGGCTCGAACTCGGTGACCCCGAACATCCAGTCCGGCACCGTGACCGGATCGTCGACGTACGCGAACACCTCGTCGCGCGGAACACGCGTCCTGACGGTGTGGTGGACTCCGGGCATCATGTCTCCTGTCGAGGTCTGTACGGCCTGCAGGCTAACCATGCCATGCCCCATTGTCACGGTGGTCGATGGCCCCGTCGTCCGGCCAGTCGCCCCTGCGAAGACTGCCGCGAACGCGTCAGGCCCCGTCCTCGGTGAAGGAGGACGGGGCCTGACGAGTCAGACGGACTCTGAGCGCAGACGGACCTTATGCGGTCTCGGTGATGGGGCGGTCGACCCAGCTCATCAGGTCGCGCAGCTTCTTGCCGGTGACCTCGATCGGGTGCTCGGCGTTCGCCTTGCGCAGGCCCTCGAGCTCGGTGTTGCCGTTCTCGACGTTCGCCACCAGGCGACGGGTGAACTCGCCGGACTGGATGTCGGTGAGGATCCCCTTCATGCGCTCCTTGGTACCCGCGTCGATGACGCGCGGGCCCGACAGGTAGCCACCGAACTCAGCGGTGTCCGACACCGAGTAGTTCATGCGAGCGATGCCGCCCTCGTACATGAGGTCGACGATGAGCTTGAGCTCGTGCAGAACCTCGAAGTAGGCCATCTCCGGTGCGTAGCCGGCCTCGACCATGACCTCGAAACCGGTCTTGACCAGTTCCTCGGTACCACCGCAGAGCACGGCCTGCTCACCGAACAGGTCGGTCTCGGTCTCTTCCTTGAAGGTGGTCTTGATGATGCCTGCGCGGCCGCCGCCGATGCCGCTCGCGTAGCTGAGAGCCAGGGCCTGGCCCTCGCCCTTCGGGTCCTGCTCCACGGCGATCAGGCAGGGCACGCCCTTGCCGTCGACAAACTGACGACGGACCAGGTGGCCCGGGCCCTTCGGCGCGACCATCGCGACGGTGACGTTCGCCGCCGGCTTGATCAGGTCGAAGTGGATGTTGAGGCCGTGGCCGAAGAACAGCGCGTCGCCGTCCTTGAGGTTCGGCTCGATGTCCTCGGTGAAGATCTTGGCCTGGCTGGTGTCCGGAGCGAGGACCATGATGACGTCGGCCCACGCAGAAGCCTCCGCAGCGGTCATGACCTTGAGGCCCTGCTCCTCGGCCTTGGCGCGCGACGCCGAGCCCTCACGCAGGCCGATGGCGACGTCGACGCCCGAGTCGCGCAGCGACAGCGAGTGGGCGTGGCCCTGGCTGCCGTAACCGATGACGGCGACCTTGCGGCCCTGGATGATCGACAGATCGGCGTCTGCGTCGTAGAAAAGTTCGATTGCCACAGCAATTCCCTTCGAATGGTGTTTAGGTGTTGTGCTTGTCACGGTCCGGCACGACTAGTCGTCCATTGTCCCGTTAGCGGTTGGCCGACATGCTCTTGGGTCCACGGCCGAGAGTCACTCCGCCGGATTGGGCGATTTCCCGGATCCCGTATGAGTCCAGCATCCGCAGCAACGCTTCGAGCTTCTCGGACGTGCCGGTCGCCTCGATCGTCACCGATTCCGGCGACACGTCGATCACTTTGGCGCGGAACAGATTGACCACGTCGATGATCTCGCTTCGGTTGGCCGCATCGCTGCGGACCTTGATCATCATGAGTTCGCGGGACACCGAGTTCGTCGGTTCCTGCTCGACGATCTTGATGACGTTGATCAACTTGTTGAGTTGCTTCGTCACCTGTTCGAGGGGGAAGTCTTCGACGGTGACCATGATGGTCATGCGCGAGATCCCTTTGAGTTCGGTGGCGCCGACCGCCAACGACTCGATGTTGAAGCCGCGGCGCGAGAACAGTCCGGAGACGCGGGCGAGCACACCCGGCCGATCCTCGACCAGAACGCTCAGCGTGTGGGTGGTGCTCACAGCGAATCCTTTCCTTCGGTAGAGGCCTGTTCCCGGTCCATCGCGTCGTGGATGTCGACCGGGTCGGATGCCGCCTCGTCATCGTCGAACAGCGGACGGATGTCACGCGCAGCCATGATCTGGTCGTTGCCGGTCCCTGCCGCGACCATCGGCCAGACCTGTGCGTCCTTGCCGACGATGAAGTCGATGAGGACCGGACGGTCGTTGATCTCGCGAGCCTTAGCGATCGCCGGGGCGACGTCTTCCTCACGCTCCACACGGATCGCCACGCAGCCGAGGGCCTCACCGAGCTTGACGAAGTCCGGGATCATCCGGGAGTGCGTCGAGAGGTCGGTGTTGGAGTAGCGCTTCTCGTAGAACAGGGTCTGCCACTGGCGGACCATGCCGAGGTTGCCGTTGTTGATCAGCGCGACCTTGATCGGGATGCCCTCGATCGCGCAGGTCGCCAACTCCTGGTTGGTCATCTGGAAGCAGCCGTCGCCGTCGATCGCCCAGACCTCGGTGTCGGGCGAAGCGGCCTTCGCGCCCATCGCGGCCGGGATCGAGTAGCCCATGGTGCCGAGACCGCCCGAGTTGAGCCACGTACGCGGCTTCTCGTACTTGATGAACTGAGCAGCCCACATCTGGTGCTGGCCGACGCCCGCGACGTAGACCGCGTCCGGGCCGGCAGCCTTGCCGAGTTCCTCGATGACGAACTCCGGCGAGAGCGAGCCGTCGGACTGACCGTCGTAGCTCAGCGGGTACGTCGAACGCAGACCGCCAAGGTACGTCCACCACTCGGTCAGATCGGGCTTCGACCCACCGGTCGCGTGCTCAGCGCGCAGCGCATCGACGAGTTCGGCGATGACCGCCTGCACGTCACCGACGATCGGGACGTCGACGTCACGGTTCTTGCCGATCTCCGCCGGATCGACGTCGGCGTGGATCACCTTCGCATCGGGTGCGAACGAGTCCAGCTGGCCGGTGACGCGGTCGTCGAAACGGGCGCCGAGCGTGATCAGCAGGTCCGAGCGCTGAAGTGCGCCGACGGCTCCGACTGCGCCGTGCATGCCCGGCATGCCCATGTGCAGGTCGTGGCTGTCGGGGAACGCGCCGCGCGCCATGAGGGTCGTGACGACGGGGATGCCCGTCAGCTCGGCGAGCTCGAGCAGTTCGGCCGACGCCTCGGCCTTGATGACGCCGCCGCCGACGTACAGCACCGGCCGCTTGGCCTGCTGGATGAGGCGGGCCGCTTCCCGGATCTGCTTGCCGTGCGGACGCGTGACGGGACGGTATCCCGGCAGATCGAACTGCGGCGGCCAGGAGAACGTGGTCTGCGCCTGCAGGATGTCCTTCGGGATGTCGACGAGGACGGCGCCGGGGCGGCCGCTCTCGGCGATGTAGAAGGCCTCCGCGATGATGCGCGGGATGTCGGCTGCCGAGCTCACCAGGAAGTTGTGCTTGGTGATCGGCATGGTGATCCCGGAGATGTCGGCTTCCTGGAAACCGTCGGTGCCGATCAGCGCGCGACCGACCTGGCCGGTGATCGCGACGACCGGGACCGAGTCCATCTGTGCGTCGGCGAGCGGCGTGACGAGGTTCGTCGCGCCCGGACCGGACGTCGCCATCATGACACCGGCCTTGCCCGCGACCTGCGCGTAACCGGTGGCGGCGTGGCCTGCACCCTGCTCGTGGCGGACCAGGACGTGCCGGACCTTCGTCGAGTCCAGAAGCGGATCGTAGACGGGGAGGACGGCGCCACCGGGAATGCCGAACACCGTCTCGACACCGAGTTCTTCGAGGGTCCGGACCACCGACTGCGCGCCGGTGACCCGCTCGGGTGCGACTACCGCGTCGCCCGATCGCATGGACTCGGTCGACGGCGACTGCGGCCGACCCCCGGCTCCGTGTGCTGCTGGAGTACTCACTGCACGTTCCTCATCCTCTAGTGCCAGCAAAATTCTGACGTCCCGCCGGGCCGACGACCGTGGTCACCGGGTCCTGACAAGAAAAAACCCTCGACAGCGTGTGCTGGTCGAGGGGCGCGTCGTTGATGTTTCAGAAGGGTCTACGAAGTGACCGATCAGGCGTTGACGCGCCGACCGATTACTACGAGAAGCTTCTGATCCATCACGAGGAACAAAGTAGGCCCCTGATCCGACTGAGTCAAATCGGCCTCGTCGCCTGGGGAGGATCCACCTCTGACGGTCGAAGACAGCATGCATGGGACAATCGATCTCGTGACCGATTCGGTATTCGACTTCAAAATCTCTCGCCTGGCCTATGCGGTGGTGCTCGTCTCCGTCCTTCTCGTGGTGATCATGATGGGCGGCTCCCTCTGGTTCGGCTTCCTGGCCGTGGTGCCGGTCGCCCTCGCGTGGTGGATCCATCGTCTGCACACCTACGTCAACTCGGACGGCATCGTCGCTGTCGGAACGTTCGGCGAGCAGTCGGTGTCGTGGGACGACGTCGCGGGTCTTCGCTTCCCTCGGTGGAGTTCGGTGCGCGCGGTGACCGTCGACGGTCGCGACATAAGACTTCCCGCAGTGGGCTTCGACGACGTGCCGCAGCTTTCGGCCGCCAGCGGCGGACGTCTGCCCGACCCCTTCGCCGCCGAACGCGAAGCGCGCATCGCGGCCGACCGCGAAGAGCGCGCCGCCGGCGAGCGCGAATCCGACGAGGACTGACGTCCTGCGAAGTCGGAAGACTAGAGCATCGCAAGACTAGAGCTAGGTGGATCCGGTGCCCATCACCACTCGCGACATCGAACTCCTCATCGACGACGGCCGCCTCACCGATGCCGCGCACGAGTTGGCTGCCATGGCGCCGCAAGAGGCGGCGTCCGTCCTCGACGGGCTCGACACCCGCCGCGGGACCATCGCGTTCCGGCTGCTCCCCAAGGACGAGGCCGTCCACGTGTTCGACGACATGTCGTCGTCGACGCAGGCACGACTCGTCGAGGCGCTCGGCGACGCCGAGGTGATCGACGCGTTCGACAATCTGGACCCGGACGACCGCGCGGAACTCCTCGACGAACTGCCTGCGACCGTCGCGAAGCGGCTGATCAGAACCCTGTCCGCCGACGAACGCGAGGCCACCTCGGTCGTACTGGGATTCGGCAAGCACTCGGTCGGACGCCGGATGAGCCCGGAGTTCGTCCACGTGTACGGCGACGACACCGTCGAGCAGGGCCTTGCGCGGGTCATCGACCGCGGACACGACGCGGAGACCATCTACACGATCCCGGTGGTCGACCATCAGCGTCGACTCCTCGGCGTCGTGAGTCTGCGTGATCTGCTCCTCAGCGATCGGGCCGTCCCCGTCGAGACGTACCGGCGCACGCCGATCTTCACGCAGGCGACGACGTCCGCGGAGTCTGCCGCCAGGCGCTGCGTCGACCTCAGTCTTCCGGCGATGCCGGTGGTCGACAACGAGGACCGCCTCATCGGCATGCTCACCCTCGACGACGCTGCCGAAGTAGTGGCGGCAGCACGCGACGAGGACGCGGCCCGCGCGGGCGCGCACGAGGTGCTCCGCACGCCGTACCTGCGATCGTCGGTCGTCTCGATCACCCGAGTCCGCGCCGTATGGCTGTTCGTGCTGGCGATCTCGGCGATCCTCACCGTCAACGTCCTCGAAGTCTTCGAGGGAACACTCGAGCAGAAGGTCGCACTCGCTCTGTTCATCCCGTTGCTGACCGGCATCGGCGGCAACACCGGGTCGCAGGCGGCGACCACGGTGACGCGTGCTCTCGCGACCGACGAAGTCCGCCCGCGCGACGTCTTTCGGGTCGCGAGCAAAGAAGCCTGCGTCGGCGTCACGATGGGCGCCGTTCTCGGCCTCGCAGGCTTCGGCGTCGCGACGCTCGCCTACGACACCGGGATCGGCGCCGTGATCGGCTTGACCATCGTGTCCGTCTGCACCGTCGCCGCCACCGTCGGCGGAATCATGCCGTTGATCGCCCAGACGATCCGGGTGGACCCGGCTGTCTTCTCCACGCCGTTCATCTCGACGTTCTGCGACGCCACCGGCTTGGTGATCTATTTCTCGATCGCGAAAGCCGTGCTGGGGATCTGAGGGCGGGGCCAGCGACCGGGCACGCGTTCGGGGAATAGTGAGCGGTCCACGGACGCTGTACCCTGCGACGATTCACGTCGCCGCAATGCGCGTAAACTCGTCAGAGCAGCCGATCACTGCCCTGATCGGAAATCACAACGTTCGAGCGAGGTTCCACCATGC
Organism: Gordonia zhenghanii; assembly: GCF_021738965.1. Lineage (GTDB taxonomy): Bacteria > Actinomycetota > Actinomycetes > Mycobacteriales > Mycobacteriaceae > Gordonia > Gordonia zhenghanii. The sequence continues at coordinate 29,381 of NZ_JAKKOQ010000013.1, forward strand.
CAGCCCTTCGGTCTCGCACCACCACGGTCGGTCGAGAAGCGTCCGGCGCACGCGCACTGTGGCGTGCCACCGGAATGACAGACGACGACTTCGGCAAGCCGATCGTCGCCATCGCCAACTCGTACACCCAGTTCGTGCCGGGACACGTGCACCTCAAGGACGTCGGCGAGATCGTCGCCCGGGCCGTCGAGGCCTCCGGCGGCGTGGCGAAGGAGTTCAACACGATCGCCGTCGACGACGGCATCGCGATGGGCCACGGCGGCATGCTGTACTCGCTGCCGAGCCGCGAGATCATCGCCGACTCGGTCGAGTACATGGTCAACGCGCACACTGCCGACGCCCTCGTCTGCATCTCCAACTGCGACAAGATCACGCCCGGAATGCTCAACGCCGCAATGCGTCTGAACGTCCCGACCGTGTTCGTCTCCGGCGGACCGATGGAGGCCGGGACCTCGGTCGTCATCAACGGCGTCGTCCGCCCGGGCACCGACCTGATCGACGCGATCTCCGCTTCCGCCGACAGCAACGTCAACGACGAGGAACTCCTCAAGGTCGAGCAGTCCGCCTGCCCCACCTGCGGCTCGTGTTCGGGCATGTTCACCGCCAACTCGATGAACTGCCTCACCGAGGCACTCGGACTGTCGCTGCCCGGCAACGGCTCGACCCTGGCCACCCAGGTGGCCCGCCACGACCTGTTCACCAGGGCAGGCGAGGTGGTCGTCGACATCGCCAAGCGCTACTACCACGATGACGACGAGTCGGTCCTGCCGCGCAACGTCGCCACCCGCGAAGCGTTCGAGAACGCGATGGCCCTCGACGTCGCGATGGGCGGTTCGACGAACACCGTCCTGCACATCCTGGCCGCCGCTCAGGAAGGCGAGATCAAGTTCGATCTGGCAGACATCGACCGAATCTCGCGGAACGTGCCCTGCCTGGCGAAGGTCGCCCCGAACTCGCCGAAGTACTACATGGAGCACGTCCACCGCGCAGGCGGCATCCCGGCGATCCTCGGCGAGATGAACCGTGCCGGACTGCTCAACAAGAACGTCCACCCGGTGCACGCTCCGTCGCTGGACGCCTTCCTCTCCGACTGGGACATTCGGAGCGGCGCCGCGACCGATCAGGCGATCGAGCTCTTCCATGCCGCTCCCGGCGGCGTCCGCACCACCGAGCCGTTCTCCACATCGAATCGGTGGGAGTCGTTGGACACCGACGCGGCGGACGGCTGCATCCGCGATCTGGAGCATGCGTACACCGTCGAAGGCGGCCTGTGCGTGCTGCACGGCAATCTCGCCGAGAACGGCGCCGTCCTGAAGACGGCGGGCGTCGACGAGGATCTCTGGCACTTCCAGGGGCCGGCGCGTGTCGTCGAGAGCCAGGAGGACGCGGTCCACGCCATCCTATCCAAGGAACTCCAGGCAGGCGAAGTCCTGGTAATCCGTTACGAAGGCCCAGCAGGCGGACCGGGCATGCAGGAGATGCTGCACCCGACGGCGTTCATGAAGGGCACCGGCATGGGCAAGAAGTGCGGCCTCGTCACTGACGGACGCTTCTCCGGCGGTTCATCGGGCCTCGTCATCGGTCACGCCTCCCCCGAGGCCGCCGCAGGCGGCGACATCGGACTGGTCGAGAACGGTGACGAGATCCTCATCGACGTCGCCTCACGCACGCTCAAGATGCTCGTCGACGACGAGACGCTCGCCGAGCGTCGCGCCAAGATGGAGGCTTCCGAGCACCCGTGGGCTCCGCGCAATCGCGAGCGCACCGTCAGCAAGGCGCTGCGAGCCTACGCCAAGCTGGCTTCGTCGGCCGACAAGGGCGCGGTCCGCGTCGTCGACTGACGCAGCATAGAAAAAGCGGCTGCACCCCACCAGGTGCAGCCGCTTTTTCATGTCTTAGACCGGCCTCAGCACGTTGGTCGAGCAACACTCCCACCACGTTGGTCGAGCGGAGTCGAGACCCGCGCCGTACGCAGCTGAGGGTCTCGACTCCGCTCGACCAGCAAAGCTGTCTCAACAGACCCCCCGAGACCAGCAAGAGGTTCAGTTCGAGATCAGCGGGTTCGCTCCGTTGAACACGATCCAGACGGCGACGGCGACACCGATGCCGATGAGCAGCCAGAGAGCGGAGCCCCAGGCCGGGCGGCGCGCCCAACCCCACCGTCGGTCCACCGCGTAGAGACCAGGACCGGTGAGGATCACGGCGGCTGCGGCTGCAGCGAGCATCACCTCGAACTCGATCCCCTGGCCGTTGCCGTCGGACGCGAAGAACCACACGCCTCCGGCGAGAGTCGCCTTGTAGGTCATCGCGACAAGGATGCTCGACAGGACCGCTGCGCCCGCGATGGGCGTGAACAGGCCGAGGATCAGCAGGACGCCGCCTGCCGTCTCACTGACACCTGCGACAAGCGACAGGATCTTGGTGGCGTTCTCGTCGAACCCGAGGCTCGGGTTCGACGCGTTGGCGAGGAACTCGGCGAAGCCGTCGGGTCCCGGCCCGTTCATCCACCCGGTCAGCTTCTGAAGACCGTGCAGCACGAACACGGCACCGAGTGCGACGCGCAGGATCAGCAGGCCGAGATCGACGCTGCCTCGCCTGGCCGGTGTGACCGGCCCGGCGGCGGCTACGGCCGCGGGCTCGTCGTCGGGTTCGTCGTCGAACGGCTCGGTCCCGACAGCAGGGTCGTCGATCGGCATCGTCGGCTGCGGTTCGATGTACGGGAGCGGATCCTGAGTCAGGTGCTCCGCGGTGCGTCGCTCGCCGCGCGGACGGTCCCGTTCGTCGTCGGGATCTGCGAACGGCTCGGTGGTCACCGGTTCGTCGGACGACTGGACGGGCACCGAACTGCGCGGGAGTCGCGTGGTCCGAGAGTCCTCGTCATGAGGCACGCTGCCATGGTTCTCCCCTTCGTCGACGTCGCCATAGGCACGCGGCCCGTCGTCGACCCGCTCAATGACAGCGGTGTCGTTGTCGTCGGCGGGCGACGATGCGGCCTCGATGACCGACGTGGGCTCGCCCGCGTCGCCACTCCCCGTGCTCTCGACAGAATGGTCCGTCGAGACCGGGTCAGTAGCCTCAGTGGCTCCCTCTGCGGGCTGTGGGTTAGGCGCGGGACGCCTCTCCTGCCGTTCGCCCCGCGCCTCTCGTTCAACCCTCGCCTGTCGTTCGACTCCGTGCTGTTCGATGAAGTCGTCGCGGTCGGGTCGGGGACGCCGGGGCCGCTGTCGCGACGCCGAACTACCCGGCACCGGATCGTTGTCATTGGAACTACTCACATCACCGAGGTTATGCTGCCGACCTCCGCAGGTGGCTTAGCGCCACCCGACGATTTGGTAACGATCGCATAGTCTGTAGTGATGCCGCTGCTTTCCAATCTCTCGCGGCGAGCCGTCACGGCGGCCGTCCTCCTCGCCACCGTCACCGCTTCGGCCGGGTGCGCGAGTTTCGCAGACCAACAGCACACCGCCGATCAGGGCACGTTCAGCGAGGTGCCGCCCCAGACCGGACAACAGTCGCCTCCGTCGCCCGAGCAGCCCGACGAACCCGCCGACCCGCCTGAGGGTCCGTGTGTGGATCCGAACCCGGCCGTCATCGCGACCTGCCTTGGTCAGACCGCCGGTGTCCGCCCCGCCGACGAGCAGGGACAGACGACGTACGTCGCCGAACGCACCACCGGCAAGATCATCCTGTCCAAGCGTTACGGTCCGCAGCGCACGATCGCGACGGTCCCCGTCGACGGTTCCGGCGACGGCGGGCTCATCGACTTCGAGTTGTCGCCGACGTGGATGGAGGATCAGATGATCTTCGCGCTGATCACGACGCCGTCCGACAACCGCATCGTCCGCATCGCGCCGACCGGGTCGGTCAAACCCGTGTTGACCGGCATCCCGAAGGGGGCGACCGGAAACATGGGGTCGATCACCTTCACCGGACCGAACGCTCTCACTGTGGCCACCGGTGACGCGGGCGATCCCGGCGCGGCGCAGAACCGTTCATCGCTGGCGGGGAAGATCTTCGAGATCGACCCGAACAGCCAGGACTCCCAGCCGAAGATCCTCGCCACCGGGCTCGGCTCGAATGTCGCGCTGTGCCCCGACCCGGACGGCAGCGCACTCTACGTCGCCGACAGCGGGCAGGCAGGCGACCGGTTGTCGATCGTCAGCCAGAACTCGCTCAAGACGTTGTGGACGTGGGCCGATCGGCCCGGACTGACCGGATGCGCCACCGGCACGGACACGATCAGCGTGTCGGTCGCCGCCAAGAAGCGCATCGACGTGTTCACCAAGCCGAACAGCGCGAGCCCGGTTCTCGGGGAACCGTCAGAGGAAGACCTCTCGAAGAGCTACGGCGCGGTCGGCCGGATGACGACACTCGGATCCGCGTTCCAGTTGGCCACTCTCAACAAGACCGTTCCCGGCGTGTCGACGAAGTCGTACGACGACCGCGTCGCCATCCACACTCCGCAAGGCGGCGGGGCCGAGGACCGGACCTGACCGAAACGAATCACCCCGGGTCCCCGATCATTCGGGGCGCCGGGGTGATTCGGGCAGTGTCGTCAGGTCACACAGACTTCACGTCGCACAGGCCCGCTGTCACTCGGCGCCGCAGGCGGCGAGGACGAGTTCCTTGACGCGCGCCGGGTCGGCCTGACCGCGCGTGGCCTTCATGACGTCGCCGACGATCTTGCCTGCGGCCTGCACCTTGCCGCCGCGGATCTTGTCGGCGATGTCCGGGTTCGCGGCGAGAGCGTCGTCGACTGCCTTCTGCAGCGCCGAGTCGTCGCGCACCACTTCCAGACCGCGATCGGCCACGATCTGAGCGGGCTCGCCTTCGCCGTCGAGCACAGCGTTGACGACCTGCTGGGCGAGCTTGTTGGTGAGCTTGCCCTCGTCGATGAGACCGATGACCTCGGCGACCTGCTTCGGCGTGATCGCCAGTTCGGTCAGCTCGACGCCCCGAGTGTTGGCCTGCTGGGCCAAGAACGACACCCACCAACTACGGGCGGCGGCCGCGGACACGCCGGCTTCGGCGGTCTCGATGATCAGGTCGACGGCTCCGACGTTCACGAGGTCGCGCATCACTTCGTCGGACACGCCCCACTCCTCCTGGATGCGGGCGCGCAAGATCCACGGAAGTTCGGGCAGCGTCTCGCGGATCGACTCGACCCACGCCGGGTCGGCGATCACCGGCGGCAGATCCGGCTCCGGGAAGTACCGGTAGTCGTCGGCCGTCTCCTTGCGGCGACCGGCGGCCGTGGTGCCGTCCGCCTCCTGGAAGTGGCGGGTCTCCTGGATGATCTCGCCGCCTGCGGTGAGGATTGCGGCCTGCCGCTGCATCTCGAAGCGGACTGCGGTCTCGACGCTGCGCAACGAGTTCACGTTCTTCGTCTCGGTGCGGGTGCCGAACTCGGTCGCGTCCTTGCGCATGAGCGAGAGATTCGCATCGCAGCGCATCGAGCCCTGGTCCATCCGAACATCCGAGACGTTCAACGACTTGAGCAGGTCACGGAGCGCAGTCACATAAGCGCGCGCGACCTCGGGAGCCCGCTCGCCTGCACCCTCGATCGGGCGGGTCACGATCTCCACAAGAGGGACACCCGCACGGTTGTAGTCGAGCAGCGAATGGCTGGCCCCCTGGATACGGCCAGTGCTGCCGCCGATGTGCAACGACTTACCGGTGTCCTCCTCCATGTGCGCACGCTCGATCTCCACGCGCCACGTAGTTCCGTCGGTCAGGACGACGTCGAGGTAGCCGTCATACGCGATCGGCTCGTCGTACTGGCTGATCTGGTAGTTCTTCGGCTGGTCCGGGTAGAAGTAGTTCTTCCGCGCGAACACGCTCGACTCGCGGATCGAGCAGTTCAACGCCAGCCCGATGCGGACCGCCGACTCGATGGCCGCCGCGTTCGCGACAGGCAGAGCGCCCGGCAACGCGAGGCACGACGGGCAGACCTGCGCGTTCGGGTCGCCACCGAACGTCGTCGGGCACCCGCAGAACATCTTGGTCGCGGTGCCGAGCTCGACGTGGACCTCCATGCCCATGACCGGGTCGAAAGCCTCGATGACGTCGTCGAAGTCCATCAGTTCGTCGATTGCCGCACTCATGCGCTCCATCGTATCTGGGGGTCGATCTCGGGGATCGCACCGATGCCCCGATCGGCGTCTCGCTCGTAGCGTCGAAGGCACGTCGTCGAGGCGACCGCGTCGACGATCCAACCAAGAAGAGGAGCTCTCATGAGCGACCAGCAACCGTTCACCGCCGATCCGCCCACCGCCGCGCCCCGCAGGCTCCACCGCTCCCGCACCGACCGACAGATCGCAGGCGTCGCAGGCGGACTCGCCGAGTACTTCGGCGTCGAAGCGAGCTGGGTGCGGATCGCGTTCGTGGCATCCATCCTGCTGCCCGGCCCCCAGGTTCTCCTCTACGCGATCCTGTGGGCCGTCATCCCGAGTGACTGAACCGTCCGAATGACCCGACGCGCTGAAATGACCGGGAGCGATTGAGTAGACATGGTCCGCCGGTTACAGTCTGTCCGGAATCGGAACTATCGACTGGAGCATTGATGCGTACCCGACACTTGGTGGCGATTCTCGCCGCGACCGGAATCGCTTTCGCCATCGCCTCCTGCGGTTCGGCCGACGACGGCGATGCGACGTCCGGAGCCGACTCTGCGAGCACCTCTGAGCAGGCCGCCCCCGCAGCATCGGCGCAGGAACTTCTGCTCACCGCCGACGAGTTTCCGCGCGGCAGCGAATTCACGATCCTTCCCAAAGCCTCGGTCGACCAGGTCTTCGGGAACATGACGCTGCCGGACGGCGCCGTCGTCGATCCGCCGGAGTGCGCCGACAAGGCGACCGTCGTCGACACGCTCACCGGTAAAGGCGACGCGGCACTGACCGCAGGCAGCACTGAGAACCAGCAGTTGTTGCTCGGCGAGGCAGTCGTCAAGAACGGCCCGTCCGTCGCCGACCTCCGCGACGCGAACCAGAAATGTCCGACCGTCGAGTACAGCGGGGACAACGTCACGTCGAAGGGCTCCGTCGAAATCGGCGACGACCCGCAGGTGAAGGGCGCATCGGACGCTGTCGAGTTCACGGCGACCACGACGGGCCAAGCCATGGACGTCACGCTCACGACCACGCAGTACGGCGTAGCGGCCGAAGTCGACGGCGTGGTGTTCCTCGTGACCGTCACGAGCCTGAACGACTCCGGGAAGGTGACTCCCGAGACCAAGTCTCAGGTGCTCGAGATCGCTAACGCGCAGGCAGCCAAGATCAGCGAGGCCGCCTGAGCGGGGGTCTCGACTCCGCTCGACCAACGTGGACTCCGCTCGACCAACGGGGAGGGCCGGGGGTTAGCCGAAGATGGCTCGTGCGCCTCGGTAGTGGTCGAGGGGGACGTTCTTGGTGTGGCCGACGGCGTCGGCGAAGGGGACGCGGACGATGTCCATCCCCTGCAGCGCGACCATCTGGCCCCAGGCCTCGTCGGCGACGAGATCGCTGACGGCCTGCCCGAACCTGGTGCCGAGCACCCGGTCCCAGGCGGAGGGGACGCCGCCGCGCTGAATGTGACCGAGGACCGTCGCTCTAGTCTCGATCCCGGTCTTCTCCTCGATGAGCGGTGCGAGGATCTCGGCGATCCCGCCCAGTCGCGGACGATTGAACCCGTCGAGTCCCTTGTCTGAGTACGCCTCGTCCATCTCCGGCAGCGTGAACCCCTCGGCGACCACCACCATCGGCGACCGACCGCGGTCGCGGACACTCTCCACCCACTCGCAGACCTGTTCGAGGCTCTCCGGGTGCTCGGGAATCAGAATGGCGTGGGCGCCGCCCGCCGTCCCGGCATACATCGCGATCCAGCCAGCGTGTCGGCCCATCACCTCCAACACCATGCAGCGTTGGTGCGAGTTGCCGGTGGTGCGGAGTCGGTCGACGGCCTCGGTCGCGATCTCGACAGCCGTGTTGAAACCGAACGTGTAATCCGTGGCGACGAGATCGTTGTCGATGGTCTTGGGCACGCCGACGATCGGGACCCCGTCTTCCAGAAGCCGGTTTGCGGCGGCCATCGTCCCGTCGCCGCCGATCGCGATCACTCCGTCGATCTCCAGCCGCTTCATGTGCGCCAGGATGTTCTCCGGGGTGCCGTCCGGTTCGGTGTACGGTCCGAACCGGCTGGTGCCGAGAATCGTGCCGCCCTGCTGCGAGATCCCGCGGACCACACTGCGTTCGAGGGGCATCACGTCGCCGTAGACGAGACCGCGGTAGCCGCCTCGGTAACCGACGAACTCCTGCCCGTGCACCATCTCGCCCTGCAGGACGGTCCCGCGGATCACCGCGTTGAGGCCCGGGCAGTCGCCGCCTGAGGTCAGAATCCCGAAACGCGCCATATCGCCCTCACTGTCGTTCTCGCCCTCACCGAAACATCCGACTCCATGACAGCACGAGATTCCGGTTCAGGTGCGCCCAGACGCTATTTGAGTCCGTTCTCGTACGCGAAGACGACAGCCTGCGCGCGATCCCGCAGACCGAGCTTGGCGAGCACATTGCTGACGTGTGTCTTGACGGTCTGCTCGGACACGAACAGTGCGGCCGCGATCTCCGCGTTCGACTTGCCGTCGGCGACCGTCTCGAGCACCTCGCGCTCGCGCGGCGTCAATACGTTGACCGCCGGCGACGCAGTCTTGACCGTCCTGGACGTGACGTCGGCGATCAACCGCTTCGTCACCGACGGAGCGAGGAGCGCGTCGCCGGCTGCGACGACGCGGACCGCGCGGACCAGTTCGTCGGCGGGCGCGTCCTTGAGCATGAAGCCGGACGCGCCGATCCGCAGCGCCGAGTACACATAGTCGTCGATGTCGAAGGTAGTCAGCATGAGGACGCGGGTCGACGAGCCGCTCGAAATGATCTGCTGTGCAGCCCACAACCCGTCGCGGCGCGGCATCCGGACGTCCATCAGGACGACATCGGGTTGCAGTCGTTTGCAGACCTCGACGGCGGCGATCCCGTCCTCGGCGTCGCCGAGCACCGACACCCCGTCGGCCGCATCGAGCAGCGCAGCGAAACCGGCACGCACCATCGCCTGGTCGTCGGCGATCACCACGGTCACACTCACCCGTGCAACCCTAGCGGCGTCGCAGCGGGACGGTCGCGGTGACCGCGAACCCACCGGTCGCCGTCGGCTGCGCCGTCACCGTTCCGCCGACTGCGGACGCGCGTTCGGTCATCCCGACGAGGCCGTGACCGCCCCCGGGCTGCCGCACGTGGCCGGGGTCCGCAGGCGGACCGTTGACGATCGACACGACGGCCTCGTCACCCGCGTCCACCATCCGCACGACGACGCTCGATCCGGGCGCGTGTCGGGCGGCGTTGGTGAGCGACTCTTGAACGATCCGGTAGACGGCGGTTCCGGCCGCGCCCGGTTCGCCCCAGTCCGCGACACGGTCGGCGTATTCGACGCCGACTCCGGCTGCGCGGACCTGGCCGATGAGCTCGGGCAGATCGGCGATGCCCTGCACCGGTCGGGTCGACGGCGCATCGGCGGGCCGGAGGACGCCGAGGAGTGCTCGCACCTCGTCGAGCGACTGCCGGGCGGCGTCGGCGATCGCGGTGAACTCCGCTTCGGTGGCCGCCCCGACTGTCTCCGGTTCGTCGCCTGCGGCCAACCGGTATTTCGCGGTCTGGGACATGACGACGACCATCGACATTCGGTGCGCGACCACGTCGTGCAGTTCCCGCGCGATCCGCGTCCGTTCGGCGAGGACCGCTTCCCTGGCCTGCGCAGTCTCGGTCTCGATGGCCTGCTCTTCGATCTGCCTCTGCGACGACAGGCGGTAGCGGACGAACGCCACTCCGATCGTCGCCAGCACGAGCGCGAAGATCCAGCCGAGTCTCGCTCCCGGAACGACGCCGATCACGAGGGCGCCCGCAGTGATCGCCGCGACGAGCGGCAGTCTCGACAACGGTTGCGTGATCAACGCTGCGACCGTCATCGCGAACAGCACGAGGAACATGGGGATCGGCATCGGGAAGTCGATCCCCGGATGCGGGACGAAGCTCGCAACCGATCCCGTGATCACCACCGTCGCCCACCCGGCGCGAACTGCCGCCGGCCCGGCGAAGATCAACGCGATCGGTACGGACGCGGCCACCGCGAAGAACGGCAGGAGGTAGGCGGGCATCGGGTGGCTCATCGCCAGATTCGGCCAGGTGACGGCGACCATGGTCACCGCGCCGACCAGGGCGAGCCAGTTCCACCCGCTGCCGAGGTAGCGACGGAGCGCCGGGTCGGGCACCGCGTCGAAGGAGAACGCATCGAAGGAGATGCGCCGCACGCGGGCCAAGGGTTTGAGGGACGGTCTCTTCACGTTGTCGACGGTAGGGTGGACGACGGCGTGGACGCCTCCCCCACAGGATGGAGATCGTTCCGGTACTGACGGGTGACGGCATCGTCACAGACCACCGAGAGGTAGGGGGCGGTAATCGTTTCTGCGGGCGATCCCGATGGGTGTCGCCGGTTGCGACGGTAAGTCCATGACCACGAAAACCGCTTCGACCACCCTACTTCGCCGTGCCGTCCGACGTCTCGGCGTCGGCCTGGCCATCGCCTTCCTGGCCCTCCTCGTCCTCGGTGGCGCAGGCGTCGCATCAGTCGTCGCCGCATCACCTCCGCGGGTCGGCCCGATCGCGAACGACGTCGATCGCGATATCGCCGATCTCGTCGGCACCTCCCCCGAGGACGCGCTCACCCACCTGCCTGCCGGATTCGAGTCGGCGATGGGATACCGACCGGTGCTGCAGGACTCTCGACCGGTCAACCCGGCGGGGTCGTGCTCGTCACCGGTCTCGCTGCCTACGAGCTTCGAGCCTGCATGCCGCGCCCACGATTTCGGCTACGACCTGCTCCGATTCGGTACTAAGACCGGCCATCCGGCGTCGCCCTGGGCACGCCGCGCGCTCGACGCGATGCTCGTCGACGCCATGCACGATTCATGCACAGATCCCCTGTGCGAAGCCGCTGCCACCGTCGCCGACGGTGGTCTCACTGTCAACTCATGGCGCCAGCAGTGGCGAGCGCCGGAACGTGAGTCGACCTCCGACCTTCTTTCGACCGCGACGTTGCGCGTGGTCGAGTCGGTCGGAACCAAGCCGTGAGCCGCCACGTTCATCCCGCGGTCGTCGTCGGCGGCGTTCTCGGATGGGCGGTGACCCTGTCACCGGGCCAACTGCCACGACCAGCACTGCTCCTCGCCGTCGTCGGCACCGTGCTCGCACTGGTCGGCATGGGAATCGGCAGGCTCGTCGCGGCCCTCGCACCGGGCCGTCGTGCGAGCCGGGAGTTCCTCACCGGAACAGCCGTCGCCGCCTGCGGACTCCTCATCGGCGCCCTGTGGTGGCAGACCCAGACGTCGGCAGACGTCGCCGCGTCGCCTCCGGGGATCGGGTGGGCCGCCACAATCGGCGGCGTCCCACTACTCGTCGCCTGCGCGGTGGTCTTCGTGCCCGCGCGGTGGTGGACGGTCGGCGCCCTGGTCGCCGCCTTCACCGCTGCGTTCATGGTGGGGCCGACGGCCCAGGCGAACGCCGCCCCGAACGTCCCCGATGATCCGAAGCTCTCGTACTCGCTTCTCAGTCCGAAGACACTCGACACGCGTGCTCACGAGCTCGTCGACGAGTGGGTCGCCTCGGACGGACTCGACCAGGACGCCGTCGTGATCGCGGTTCCGACCGGGTCCGGATGGATCGACTCCACAGCACTCGACGGATTCGCCCGACGCTTCGACGGATCGATCCGCTTTCTCGCGATGCAGTACTCCGACGTTCCGTCCTGGCAGGCCTATGTCCGATCCCCCGAAAGCGCAGGCCAGAGCGCCATCGCCATTCTTCGGGCACTCGACGGACGGTCGGCGTCCACACCCACTCCGCCCCCGGTGTACCTCTACGGGCAGAGCCTCGGCGCGATCGGAGCCGATACCGCTCGGGCGTGGGCGGTACGCAACGGCGTCGACGTCGCCGGAACCGTCCTGTCCGGGGCTCCTGCCGGAAGCGTCGAATCACTGCCCGACTGTGCACCCCGAGTCAGCATCGCGAACGCCACCGACCCCGTCGCCGACTTCCAGACGTCGCTGCTGTGGCGACCGCCGCACCACGCGGACGGCACCCAGACCGTCGGAGCGAGACCGTCGGTGCGAGCGCCGTGGACGCCTGTGGCGTCGTTCATCGGGACCGCGCTCGACCTGGCCGTCTCCTTGGACGGCCCGGTCGGCAGCGGACACCACTACGGCGTCGAACAGGGCCTATCGGTCGCCGAGATGCCGTCAGGCTGTCAGGCGATCGGGCCGCGAGCGGCCTCGTAGGCCGCGCCGACCCGGTACAGGCGGTCGTCGGCGAGAGCCGGAGCCATGATCTGCAGACCGACCGGCAGGACCGATCCCCCGTCGCTCGCGGTGCCCGACGGCACCGACATGGCTGCGGTTCCGGCGAGGTTCACCGGCAGCGTGCACAGGTCGAACAGGTACATGGCCAGCGGATCGTCGACCTTCTCACCGAGCTTGAACGCGGTGGTCGGCGTCGTCGGCGAGATCAGGACGTCGACGTCCTGGTACGCCTTCGCGAAGTCCTGGGCGATCAGCGTTCGGACCTTCTGCGCTTGACCGTAGTAGGCGTCGTAGTAGCCGGAGCTGAGTGCGTACGTGCCGATCATGATGCGGCGCTTGACCTCTGGCCCGAACCCGGCAGCGCGGGTGAGTGCCATGACCTCGTCTGCACTGTGCGTGCCGTCGTCACCGACGCGCAAGCCGTACCGCATCGCGTCGAACCGTGCGAGGTTGCTGGACACCTCGGACGGCAGGATCAGGTAGTAGGCGCCGAGCGCGTACGAGAAGCTCGGGCAGTCGACCTCGACGATCGTCGCGCCGAGCGAAGTGAGTGTCTCGCAGGCCTTCTGGAACGATTCGAGCACACCGGCCTGGTAGCCGTCGCCCTGCAACTGCTTGACGACGCCGATGCGGACACCGGTCAGATCCTTGTTCGCACCCTCGCGTGCCGCCCCGACGACGTCCGGGATCGGTGCGTCGATCGACGTCGAGTCGCGCGGGTCGTGCCCGGCGATCACCTCGTGCAGGAGGGCCGTGTCGAGCACCGTACGACCACACGGACCGCCCTGGTCCAACGACGATGCGCACGCGACGAGTCCGTACCGCGACACGGTGCCGTACGTGGGCTTCACGCCGACCGTCGCGGTGACGGCGGCGGGCTGGCGGATCGAGCCGCCGGTGTCGGTGCCGATCGCCAGCGGAGCCTGGTGGGAGGCGAGCGCTGCCGCGCTGCCGCCGCCCGAACCGCCCGGGATGCGCTCGACGTCCCACGGGTTGCGGGTCACCTGGTAGGCGGAGTTCTCGGTCGAACTGCCCATCGCGAACTCGTCCATGTTGGTCTTGCCGAGGATCGGGATGCCCGCCTCGCGCAGACGTCGCGTGAGCGTCGCGTCGTACGGCGACACCCAGCCTTCGAGGATCTTGGAGCCGCACGTCGTCGGAGCGTCGGTCGTCGTGAAGACGTCTTTCAACGCGATCGGGACGCCGGTGAGAGCACTCGGTGCCTGGCCTGCAGCGATCGTCTCGTCGGCTGCGCGGGCGGCGTCGAGAGCCTCGGTTGCTCCGACGTGCAGGAACGCACCGAGTCGGTCGTCGATCTCGGCGATCCGGTCCAGATGCGCTTGCGTCACCTCGACGGACGACAATTCACGGGACGCGATCTTGGCGGCCAGATCGGCAGCCGACAGCCCGGTGATCTCGCCCGCGGCGCGGGTACTGGTCTCGGTCACTTATTCCTCCCCGAGGATCTGCGGTACGGCGAAACGGTCTTGTTCGACGGCAGGCGCCCCCGACAGCGCCTGATCCGGCGTGAGGCCGGGCACGACGGAGTCCGGGCGCAGAACGTTCTGCAGGTCGGCCGGGTGAGCGGTCGGCGGGACGTCGTCGGCTGCCACTTCGGCGACCTGGGCGACGTGGGTCAGGATGGAGTCGAGTTGACCCGCGTACTGGTCGAGTTCGTCATCGGTCAGCGCGAGGCGCGACAGCCGGGCAAGGTGTGCGACCTCGTCACGGCTGATCGCCGGTGACGTTGCGGACTCCGATTCGGTGGGCATCGCGAATGACCCTTTCTCGCCTGCGGGATGGACTGCCTCAAGGGTATGCGAGACGCGCGCCGATGCCGCAGTCGCCTCCGCTTGATCCCCCGACTCGGCCGGTTTCATTGCCGAGCCGGTCGGTGCGATGGCGATCGGCGTGCTTTCTCGGTGGCCTCGACGGCGCGTGCGAAGTAGCGTGATGGACATGATCATCGTCACCACCAACGAACTTCCCGGTTACCGGATCGAGCACGTGTTCGGCGAGTGCTTCGGCCTCACGGTGCGGTCGCGCCATATCGGGTCGAACATCGGTGCGGGTCTGAAGTCCTTGGCCGGTGGCGAGTTGCGCGGCATCACGCAGTTGCTGCACGAGTGCCGTCAGGAAGCGTTGAGCCGGTTGGCGACCGAGGCTCAGGGACGCGGGGCGAACGCTGTCCTCGCGTTCCGTTTCGAGACCACCGAGTACGCGGGCGGCGGCGGTGTCGAGGTCTGCGCGTATGGGACTGCGGTCGGCGTCAGCGCGGTGGCGGGCGGACCGCCGGTGCCGAACCAGCCGATCCCTCAGCCCGCTCCTCAGCAGTAGACGGCGGTGTCGTACTTACTCCGCCTCCGCCTCTCCGACCGACCCGGCAGCCTCGGCATGCTCGCGGTCGAGTTGGGCGCGGTCGGCGCAGACATCAGGTCCCTGGAAGTGATCGAGCGCGGCGACGGCTACGCGATCGACGACATCGTCGTCGAACTCCCGTCGACGTCGCTGCCCGACACCTTGATCACCGCGGCGCAGAACGTGCACGATGTGCGCGTCGAGTCGCTGCGCCCGTTCTCTGATGTGCTCGACACACACCTGGAACTCGAATTGATCGACGTGGTCGCCGCGGCGGGCTCCGACCGGCTGCAGGTCCTCGTCGATCACTCGCCCCGAGTGCTTCGCGCCTCGTGGGCGATGGTCGTCGCCAAGCCCGGCACCGATGTGTTGAGGTTGTTCGCGAGTTCGGGTGCGCCCGAGACGCCCTTGGAGCGCGCCGACTGGTTGCCGCTGGAGTCCGCCCAGGGATTCGCCTCCGACAACGACTGGGTTCCCGACGTCTGGCGCGACATGGACACGACGCTGGCCGCGGCCCCGCTCGGCGACGGCGCCAAAGCATTGCTGCTCGGCCGTACCGGTGGCCCCGAGTTCCGGCCGTCCGAGGTCGCGCGGCTCGGCTACCTCACCGGAATCATCTCGACTGTCATCCCGTAGACCTGAGAGGTCAGTCCTGTCCGCCTGACTAATCCTCTTCTGGCTGATCCTCGCTGTCCGAGCTCTCCCCCGGCGCACGGCCGGTCTCGAGCAGGACTTTGAACGCGTCCTCTTCGAGGATCATCACGCCCAACTGCTCGGCCTTGGCGGCCTTGCTGCCGGGCGAGTCGCCGACGACGACGTAGTCCGTCTTCTTCGACACCGAGCCCGAGGCCTTGCCGCCGCGGGAGATGATGGCCTCCTTCGCGCCGTCGCGGCTGAAGTCGACGAGCGATCCGGTCACGACCAGCGTCTTGCCTTCCAGGGTGCGCTCGATCGACTCGTCGCGCTCGTCGGCCATCGAGACTCCTGCGGCACGCCATTTGGCGACGATGTCGCGATGCCAGTCGACGGTGAACCAGTCGTGGACGCTCTGCGCGCGTGTCGGACCGAGTCCGTCGACGTTAGCGAGTTCTTCGACGGACGCATTCGCTATCCGCTCGAGCGAACCGAACTCGGTGGCGAGAGCACGCGACGGCGTCGGGCCGCAGTGTCGGATCGACAATGCGACGAGGACACGCCACAGCGGAACCTCCTTGGCCTTGTCGAGGTTCTCCAGGAATCGCCTGCCGTTGGCGGAGAGCGCTCCGCCCTTGGTCGTGTACAGACCCGTCTTGCGGAGATCGTCCTCGGACAACGAGAACAGATCACCCTCGTCGGTGAGGACACCGCTGGACAGAAGCGCTTGTGCCCCTTCGTAACCGAGCGCTTCGATGTCGAACGCTCCGCGACCGGCGAGGTAGAACAGGCGTTCCCGGAGTTGTCCGGGGCACGTCCGCTGGTTGGGGCACCGGATGTCCTTGTCGCCCTCCCTCGCCGGAGCCAACTCGGTCCCGCATTCGGGACAGTTCACCGGCATGACGAATGCCCGTTCACTGCCGTCTCGGAGGTCGGCGACGGGGCCGAGGACCTCGGGGATGACGTCGCCGGCCTTGCGGATCGTGATCGTGTCACCGATCAGGACACCCTTGCGCTCCACCTCGAAGGGGTTGTGGAGGGTCGCACGGGACACCGTGGATCCGGCGACCGTCACCGGCTCCATCTGCGCCCACGGGGTGACGCGACCGGTGCGTCCCACGCCGACCATGATGTCGAGCAGTTTGGTCGTGACTTCTTCGGGCGGGTACTTGTACGCGATCGCCCAGCGGGGAGCGCGCGACGTCGCACCGAGACGGCGTTGCAGCGTGACATCGTCGACTTTGACGACCAGTCCGTCGATCTCGTGGTCGAGGTCGGGTGAGTGCCGGTTCTCGCCCCAGTACGTGACGGCGGCGAGCACGTCGTCGGCGCCTACCGCCTTCCGCGTGTGCTTCGAGACGGGCAGCCCCCAGTCGGCGAGCGCCAGGTAGGCATCGTGCAGGGAGTCGGGCCGCCAGCCGTCGATCCGACCTATGCCGTGACAGATCATCCGAAGATTGCGTTTGGCAGTGACCTGCGGGTTCTTCTGGCGGAGCGAACCGGCCGCCGAATTGCGCGGGTTGGCGAACGGAGCCTTGCCGTCTGCGACGAGCGACGCGTTGAGCGTCGCGAAGTCTTCGAGGCGGAAGTAGACCTCGCCGCGGACTTCGAGCAGGTCGGGAACCGGATAGTCCGGGGTCGGGCTGAGCTCGTGCGGAACGCCGACGATGGTCCGAGCGTTGAGGGTGACGTCCTCGCCGGTCCGACCGTCGCCCCGCGTCACACCGCGCACGAGGACGCCGTTCTCATAGACGAGTGACAGTGCGACGCCGTCGATCTTCAGCTCGCAGAGGAACTCGATGCCCTGTTCGGCTTCGGACTCGGTACGCGACACCCAGGTGCGCATCTCGTCGGAGTCGAAGACGTTGTCGAGTGACATCATCCGCTCGAGGTGATCGACCGACGTGAAGTCGGTCGAGAATCCCCCGCCGACGAGTTTGGTCGGCGAGTCGGCGACTGCGAGCGCCGGATGCTCGGCTTCCAGCGCCAGCAGACGCTGAAACAGTTCGTCGAACTCGCCGTCGGTGATGACCGGCGAATCTTGCACGTAGTAACGGAACTGGTGACCGCGTACCTCCTCGGCGAGCTCGGCCCATTGCCGTGCGGCGTCGTCGGAATCTGTGTCTCGCGTCTGCGGATCAGTCACGCGTTCAGGTTAACGCAGGCCTACGACACCGGTTACCCTGGCGGAATGGGGCACCCAATCATGTTCGACGACGCCGATCCGATCCTCGTGCAGGTCCGCAGCCGAGCTCTCGCGCTCCCCGAGGCGACGGAGAAGGTCGCGCACGGTCGGCCGACGTTCCGGTGCGGCAAGATGTTCGCGATGTACGGCGGAGCGCGGAAGGGCGAGACCCGGGTCCGCCTGGACAACGCTCTCCTGTTCATCCCGGACCCCGGTGAACGCGAAGCCCTCGTCCAAGACGGCAGGTTCTTCGTGCCCGCTTATGTGGGCGCCTACGGCTGGCTCGGCATCGATCTCGCCGACGACCGTGACTGGGCTGAAGTCACCGAACTGCTGGACGCGTCGTTCCGCCAAATCGCCCCCAAACGTGCGATCGCAGTGTTGGACGGCTGACCGCGCGGTCGCCGACTTGCGCCACGGGCTTCGACTCGCTTCGCTCGCTCAACCAACTACAAGCAGCGCGACTTGAGCGCTTTCCCTGCTGATCGAGCGTCCCCCTGCCGATCGAGCGTTTTCCCTGCCGGTCGAGCGTTTTCCCTGCCGGTCGAGCGTTTTCCCTGCCGGTCGAGCGTTTTCCCTGCCGGGGGGGGGGGGGGGGGGCCCCCCCCCCCCCCCCCCCCGCCCCCCGGCCGCGGGGGGCGCCCCCCCGGCCGGGGGGGGAGAAGAGGCTCGACCAGCGGCAGGTCTACAGGGCGTCCGGGTCTTGAGCCAGGAGCTCGGCCGACTCGGCAGCGAGGCGCAGTGCTGACGCGGCCCACTCCGGGGGCGCATCGGCCAGACCGGAACTCGGGGTGACGATGATGTTGTCGCGCAACACAGTTCGATCCAACCCGATCTCGTCGATGACCACGGCCATCCGCTGAGCTGTCTCCTCGGCGGTCGGAAGCACCCGCGGTCGGGACGACGGGACGACGCCGGCCAGCATGATGCCGCCGCCGTCGAGGTACTCCCCCATCGAGTCCCTGTCGGCATCCGACAGCGGACGGGCGAGGTCGACTGTCACCGCGTACGAACTCAAGAGCGGGCGCACCTGAGAATTGGGGCGGGGGCCTGCGCTGAGGATCATTGGGCGACCGATCCTCGACGCCATCTCCTCGAGTCGCTGTGCCACGAGCGATGCAGGCACCGGCCGGATCGTGTCGAGCCGGGTCAGCGGCGGCACAGTCCCGTTCACGACAGCGTCGAGGTCTGGCTCGTCCACTTGAACGACGACCCGCGCGCCGAGGCGGCGCTCCACGTCGCTGACGTGCTCAGACAGCCCGTCCGACATCGACGCGACGACGTCTCGAACAGCCCCGTGATCGCGAATCATCTTGTGCCCGCTGCGCAACTCGACCTGGGCCGCATAGCTGAACGGGCCGCACACCTGCACTTTCAGCAGGCGGCCGGTACCGATCAGCCCTTCGGTCTCCCAGTGCTCCTCCACGGCGTCGAGATCCCAGGCCAGGAAGTCGTTGGCGCGGCGCATCGCCGAACCGGGGTGCGACGTCAGCC
Organism: Gordonia zhenghanii; assembly: GCF_021738965.1. Lineage (GTDB taxonomy): Bacteria > Actinomycetota > Actinomycetes > Mycobacteriales > Mycobacteriaceae > Gordonia > Gordonia zhenghanii. Next base: position 48,424 of record NZ_JAKKOQ010000013.1, read on the forward strand.
GGTACACGTCGTGCACCATCTCGAACGGCATGTCGATCAGTACGGCGCCTGCCCGCCCGACGGGATCCGCGCCTACTCCGCGACTCGGCAACTCCGGAAGGAACGCGAAGTCCGTCTCGCCGGACACGATCCGGACGGCCTCGGTCGGGTCGGTGCCAGGCATGGGGCCCAGCCCGGTCCCCAGACCGGAGGGCATGCCCTCGGCGCGGAGACTCACCCGGCCGACTCGACGGTGTCTGCGATCCGTCCGCAGCCCAGCACCAAGTCGCCGTTCGTGTCGTCGGCCGCATACAGGACTGCGGCCTGTCCGCGGGCGACGCCGCGCAACGGTTGGCGGAGGTCGATCCGCATCGCCGGTCGGTCGTCCACCTCGATCGGTGTCGCGACCGCCGGAGCCAGTCCGCCGTGCGCACGCACCTGCACCGTGCACTCAATCGGCCCGTCCGGGGTGACGCCGCTGGTCCAGATCACCTTGGTCGCAGTCATGGCCGACACGTCCAAATCGGTGGCCGGTCCGACGGTGACCGTCCCGGACTCCGGGTCGATCCCCGTCACATAGCGCGGTGCGCCGTCGGACGCCGGAGCCTCGACGCCGAGGCCCTTGCGCTGACCGATCGTGAAACCGTGGACGCCTTCGTGGTCGGCGAGCTTCTCGCCGGTCGACGAATCGACCACCGCTCCGGGCCGCACACCGATTCGTGCACCGAGGAACGCACGGGTGTCGCCGGACGGGATGAAGCAGATGTCGTGCGAGTCCGGCTTGTTCGCGACGGCGAGGCCACGACGCTCGGCCTCGTCCCGGATCTGCGGCTTCGGGGTGTCGCCGATCGGGAACATCGCCCGCGACAGCTGCTGGTGGTCGAGGACTGCCAGGACGTACGACTGGTCTTTGTCCTCGTCGACCGCGCGCCGCAGTTCACCGTTCACCAGCCGCGCGTAGTGGCCGGTCGCGAGTGCGTCGAATCCGAGAGCCTCAGCGCGTTCGGCGAGCGCCGAGAACTTGATCTTCTCGTTGCACGAGAGGCACGGGTTCGGGGTCTCGCCCGCCGCATACGATGCGACGAACTCGTCGATGACGTCCTCTTTGAATCGGTCGGCGAAGTCCCACACGTAGAACGGGATGCCCAGAACGTCGGCGGCGCGACGTGCGTCGTCGGCGTCCTCGCGCGAGCAGCACCCGCGCGAGCCCGTCCGCAGCGCGCCCGGGGCCGTCGACAGCGCAAGGTGCACACCGACCACGTCGTGGCCTGCCTCCACCGCGCGTGCAGCGGCGACCGCAGAGTCGACGCCACCGCTCATCGCAGCAAGAACCCGCATTATCGTCCCCCTCCAGATCGCGCGCCCGGGGCCGACAGCATGCCTGCCGCCCGTGCACGGTCGATGACCTCGGTGATCACCTGCGCCACCGCGTCCACATCGTCGTCGTCGTTCTCGGGCGCCAAGGAGAAGCGCAGTGATCCACGCGCCGTCGCCTTGTCCAGGCCCATCGCCAGCAGTACATGGCTGGCCGCCGCCACGCCCGCGGTACACGCCGAGCCGGTCGAACACTCGACGCCCTTGGCGTCGAGCAGCATGAGGAGCGAATCGCCTTCGCAGCCCTCGAAAGAGACATGCACCAGTCCCGGCAGCGCTGCGTCGTCCCCGGCGCTCAAGGCCCCGTTGATCCGAACTCCGCCCACCGAGGTGAGTACGTGGACCAACCGGTCCCGCAGTCGAGTGAGGCGCACCGCGTCCGAGTCACGATCGGCGACGGCCCGACGCAGGGCCGCAGCCATCCCGGCTGCCGACGGCACGTCCTGAGTGCCCGAACGGATGTCGCGCTCGTGGCCGCCACCGTGCAGCAGTGGAGTGCACGCGACGTCGCGCTTGAGCACGAGAACACCCGCGCCCTGCGGTCCGCCGAACTTATGTGCGGCGACACTCATCGCCGCCAGTCCGCTCGCCGCGAAGTCGACCGGCACATGGCCGACGGCGGCGATCGCGTCCGAATGCACGGGGACCCCGTACTCGGCGCCGAGGCGCGCGACGTCGTCGATCGGCTGCACGGTGCCGACCTCGTTGTTGGCCCACATCACCGAGATCACGGCGACCGAGTCGGCGTCGGCGACGAGCAGTTCACGCAGCACGTCGACGCGCACCGCTCCCAGTTCGTCCACCGGAAGCACCACGAGTTCGGCGTCGGCGTCGTCGACCAGCCACTCGGCTGGGTCGAGGACCGCGTGATGCTCCACCGCGGACACGACGATCTTCCGCCTGCGCTCATCCGCAGCGCGCCGTGCCGAATAGATGCCCTTGACCGCGAGGTTGTCCGATTCCGTGCCGCCGGCGGTGAAGATCACTTCGGACGGACGCGCACCGAGATCCTGCGCGATCGACTCGCGCGCCTCCTCGAGCACGCGACGCGCTCGACGACCGGCTCCGTGCAGTGACGACGCATTGCCTGCATGTGCCCACGCCTGCGCCATCGCCTCGATCGCCGCAGGACCCAACAGGGTCGACGCGGCGTTGTCGAGGTAAACGGACGGGCGGGGTGTTGGCATGACGCGATCCAGGATAGCCGCGGTGATGACTACTGGAAAATCACCGCTCGACCGGCCTGGCAGCCGTCCGTCGGCGGCCGGATCGGGCCGCCGACCTCATACGCTCGACGGGGCCGAGTCCGAACGGTCGACCAGCGTGACGTCGGACTGACGCATCGGATCGATCCCGATGATCTGTTCCTCACACACCTCGGCGAGCAGACGGCGATCGGGAACAGGAAGGAGTAGATCGAAGACGGTGACCGTCACCGCGAGTTTCCGGGCGGCCACGATCCGGCTGAAGGTCGCCCCGACGGAGTCCTCGCCGATGAAGCCGACGAGCGCTGCGGGTCGACCGACCTCGGTGTAGGTCAGCCGCATCGGCACCACCGGGACCCCCGCGTCGACGGCCGCTTGGAAGAAGGCCGGGCGGAAGCGACCCGATGCACCGCCGCACCACGTGGTCCCTTCCGGGAAGACGGCGACGGTGCGCCCCCGGTCGAGGACGCCCGCCGCCCGAGCCACTCCCGGAGCCAGCCCGCCGAGGTCACCGCGCACATGCGGCAGCACGCCGAACAGTCTGGCGACGTATCCGAACCCCGCCATCTGCAGGACTTCACGTTTGGCGACGAACCGGGCGGGCGCGACCGCGGCCATCGCCACGATGTCGAGGAACGAGATGTGATTGGCGACGATCAGGGCTCCGCGAAGCCTCCTCGACTCCGCGGGACGCTGGTCGTCGACCCTCAGCCGGACGCCCATCGACGCGAGCACCAGTCGCGAACTCACGCGCCAGTAGCCGTGCCGAGATCGCCGAGGCAGCAGCAGCGTCGAGAGCCCGAGAATCAACGCGATCATCGTGAACACGATGAACGCGCTCACGCGGATCCACACCCGCAGCCGTGAGACGCGCGGCGTCGCCGGCACACAACCGGTGTCGCAGGGACTGGTCGGCACCCACTGGTTCATCGCCGTCAGTCCGCGCTCTTGAGGCGGGCCATCGCACCGCGCAGTCTGTCGACGTACCGGGCTTCGCCTCTGGTCCGGTCCAGGACGGTGAGGAAGTCACCGACGTCGAACACCTCGTCGAACGCCGGCTCGCCGCACACGCGCGAGCCGAGACGGATGTATCCGCGCAGGAGTGCGGGCAGCCGCGGTTTGTCCGGCGGGTCCAACTCGTCGAGACTCTTGCCGTCGACCTCGACCCGCAGATACGGGAACGCTTCCCAGTCGGCGCGGTACTCCTCGCGTGCCAGGTCCCGGATTCCGCGCAGTTCACGTCCGCGGCCGATCGGCGAGTCGAGCGGCACTGAGACACACCCCATCATGTACCGGTAGCCGCCGTCCTCCAGGTATCCGAGAAGGGCCGCCCACAGCATGGCCGTGACCGATCCGCTGCGGTGCCCCGGATCGACGACGGCGCGACCCATCTCGACGGTCTCCCCGCGGATCGGGTCGAGCTGGGCGAGGTCGAATTCGCCTGCCGAGTACCAGCCACCCGCCGCGATGGCGCGCGGCGGCGGCAGGACCCGAGCACAGCCGACGAGCGTGTCGGTCGGAAGGTGGCGGACCAGGAGGTGTTCGCAGTACTCGTCGAAGCGGTCGGCGTCGCGCCCGGACGCCGCGTCGCCGATCGAGTCGGAGTAGCCGGGCTCATTGTTGAACACGTCGAAGCGCAGCCGTTGTGCCGCGTCGACATCGTAGGAGTCCAGGGTGATCGACACTTCGTAGTCGCCACCGGACAGAAGCACTGTGCGCCTTGCCGAACTCATCACTGTCATGCCTGCAGTCAACGAGACGGACCGAACCAGCCGGACACGACCGCGTGACGTGTCCACACACGCGAAGTGAACAGACCGGGAAGTGACGAGACCGGGGTATCCAGAGACGAAGAAGCCCGGCCGGAGAATCTCCGGCCGGGCCTCTACGAGTCGATCAGTGCATGATCACTTGCGCTTCTTGACCGCTTCGGTCAGCTGCGGGGCGACGTTGAACAGGTCGCCGACGATGCCGAAGTCGCTGATCTCGAAGATCGGAGCCTCTTCGTCCTTGTTGATGGCGACGATCGTCTTCGAGGTCTGCATGCCTGCGCGGTGCTGGATGGCGCCCGAGATACCCAGGGCGATGTACAGCTGGGGCGAGACGGTCTTACCGGTTTGACCGACCTGGAACTGGCCCGGGTAGTAACCGGAGTCGACAGCCGCACGCGATGCGCCGACGGCCGCACCGAGCGAGTCGGCGAGGTCCTCGATGACGCTGAACTTCTCGGCCGAACCGACACCGCGGCCACCCGAGACGACGATCGACGCCTCAGTCAGCTCCGGTCGGTCGCCGCCGACGTTCGGCTCGAAGCCGGTGATCTTGACGGCGTTCTCGGCCTGCGCCGGAACCTCGACGGTGACGACCTCGCCCGCACCTGCGGCCGGCTCGGCCTCGACGCCACCCGGACGGACCGAGATGACGGGGGTGTCGCCGCCTGCGGTCGCCTCGACGGTGAACGCGCCACCGAAGATCGAGTGCAGCCCTGCGCCGCCCTCACGGACCTCGATGACGTCGGTCAGCAGGCCGGAGCCGAGACGCACGGCGAGTCGGCCCGAGACTTCCTTGCCCTCGGCGGTCGCGGCGACGAGAACGGCGCCTGCACCGGCCGACTCGGCGAGCGACGACAGAACGTCGACCTTCGGCGAGACGAGGAAGTTTGCGGCGTCGTCGGACTCCGCGACGTAGATCTTCTCGGCGCCTGCCTCGGCGAGAGCGCCGGTGACGCCTTCGCTCACGCCCGGCTTGCCGACGACGACTGCCGACGGGGTGCCCAGAGCGCGGGCGGCGGTGATGAGCTCGCTGGTGACCTTCTTCAGTCCACCGTCGGTATCCTGCTCGACGAGCACGAGTACTTCAGCCATGATTTTCTCCTGAATGTCTTTGGTAGTCGCTGGATCTGGGAGCGGGGATCAGATGATCTTCTGGCCGACCAGGTACTCCGCGACCTTGTCGCCGCCGTCGCCCTCGTCAGTGACACGCTCACCAGCGGTCTTCGCGGCCTTCGGGGTGACACCGGTGACGGTGCTGCCCGCGTTCGCGAGGCCGACGGTGTCGGCCTCGACGCCGATGTCGGCGAGCGACAGGACAGCGACTTCCTTCTTCTTCGCTGCCATGATGCCCTTGAAGGACGGGAAACGCGGCTCGTTGATCTTCTCGTTGACCGAGACGATCGCGGGCAGCTGAGCCTCGACCTGGAAGATGCCCTCGTCGGTCTCGCGCTCGCCACGCAAGGTCTCGCCCTCGAGCTCCAGCTTGCGCAGGTGCGTCAGGTGCGGGAGTTCGAGGTACTCGGCGATCATCGCCGGGACCGCGCCGACGCGACCGTCGGTCGCCTCGTTGCCCGCGATGACCATCTCGACGCCCTCGACGGTGCCGAGCGCGCTGGCGATCACGTAGGCGGTCTGGACGGCGTCAGAGCCGTGCAGCAGGTCGTCCTTGATGTGGATGGCTTTGTCGGCGCCCATCGACAACGCCTTGCGGATCGCGTCGGTGGCGCGGTCGGGACCGACAGAGAGGACGGTCACCTCGCCTTCGCCCCGCTCCTTGATCTGCAGTGCTTCCTCGACGGCGCGCTCGTTGATCTCATCGAGAACGGCGTCGGCAGCTTCGCGGTCCAGCGTGAAGTCGCCATCGGCGAGCTTTCGCTCGGACCAGGTGTCGGGAACCTGCTTGATCAGAACGACAATATTCGTCATGGGTCTGCGTCGACCTCCTGCATCGGGTTCGGCAACTTACCGGCCGGTAAGGCCCTGGGTCATATTTCACTGTAGCGGCTGCGCACCAGGCTAGAGAACGTGGCGTCCCTCATATGGGTCTCACCGACTCGGCTTCACGTGATCTTCATGCCGCCGCCGTCCTCACAAGCGGCGCGATGCGGGCGACGAGAACCCGTTCCACTACCCTCGTGCAGATGAGTGAACCGCAGGCCGCCGATCAGCTCGCCCTGACTGGCGAACGAACCGTCCCGGGAATCCCCGCCGAGAACTATTGGTTCCGGCGCCACGAGGTGGCCTACGACTACATTCTGCGACGCTGCGCGGGCCGCGACGTCCTCGAAGCAGGATCGGGCGAGGGCTACGGCGCGTCGATGATCGCGCAATCCGCCCGTTCGGTGACCTGTGTGGACTATGACGAGCAGGCCGTCGCCCACACTCGTCGCACATATCCGGAACTCGTTGTGCACCAGGGAAATCTGATCGATCTCCCGGTAGACGACAACACGGTCGACACGATCGTGAACTTCCAGGTCATCGAGCACCTCTGGGATCAGAGCGAGTTCGTTCGTGAATGCCACCGCGTGCTGCGCGGCGGCGGCGAGCTGTTCATGAGCACCCCGAACCGGATCACCTTCTCCCCCGGCCGCGACACCCCGCTCAACCCGTTCCACACCCGCGAACTGTCGGCGAGCGAGCTCACCGAACTGCTGTCCGACGACGGTTTCGACATCGTCGCGATGCTCGGTGTCCACCACGGCGAGCGGTTGAAAGAACTCGACGCCAAGTGGGGCGGATCGATCATCGACGCGCAGATCGACCGTGCGCTCGCGGGCGAGCCCTGGCCGGACGAGCTCGTCGACGACGTAGCGGGCATCACGATCGCCGACTTCGACATCCTCCGTTCCACCGACGCCGACATCGACGCCAGTCTCGATCTGTTCGCTGTCGCCGCCCGCTACTGAGTGGTGACGTCACGATGACCGACCGCGTTCCCGGCCAGTTCACCCTCGTCCTCCACTCACACCTTCCGTGGTTGCCGAACCACGGACGGTGGCCGGTCGGCGAAGAGTGGCTCTACCAGTCGTGGGCCGACAGTTACCTCCCGGTGTTCGGCGTCCTGCGTCGCCTCGCGGAGGACGGGTTCACCGATCAGCTCTCACTCGGCGTCACCCCGGTGCTCGCCGCACAGCTCGACGACCCGTACGCCGCGGCGTCGATGCACGAATGGCTCGCCGACTGGCAGCTGCGGGCAATGGAGGCCGCGACCTCGCGTGATCCCGACCGCGCCGACACCGGAACACGAGAGTTCCGTGCCGCGGCGGCGGCGCTCGCCGACTTCGAGACGCAGTGGCGGCACGGCGGGAGCCCGCAGATCCGGCCGCTCGTCTCGTCGGGCGTCATCGAATTGCTCGGCGGCCCCCTCGCCCACCCGTTCGCGCCACTCCTCGATCCCCGACTGCGGCGTCTGTCGCTGCGCGAAGGCCTCGCCGACGCCCGCCTGCGCTGGGGTTCGACACCGTCCGGCATCTGGGCGCCCGAATGCGCCTACGCGCCCGGCATGGAGACCGAGTACGCGGCGGCAGGCGTCCGCCACTTCATGGTCGACGGGCCGACCCTGCACGGCGACACCGCACTCGGACGTCCGGTCGGCGACAGCGGCGTCGTCGCCTTCGGCCGCGACCTGACGGTCAGCTACCGGGTGTGGTCGCCCAAGTCCGGTTATCCCGGCCACGCCGACTACCGCGACTTTCACACCTACGACCACGAGACCGGCTTCAAATCGGTGCGCGTCACCGGGAAGACGGTGCCGGCCGAAGCGAAGAAGACGTACGACCCGGCGCGAGTGGACGCCGCGATCGACAAGCACGTCGACGACTTCATCGACGCCGTCCGCGACCGTCTCATCTCCGAGTCCGACCGCATCGGACGCCCGGCCCTCGTCGTCGCCGCGTTCGACACCGAGTTGTACGGGCACTGGTGGCACGAAGGGCCGATCTGGCTCGAACGCCTCCTGCGGCGGCTCCCCGAAGCCGGGATCACCGTCGGCACCCTCGACACCGCGCGCCGTGACGGCTACGTCGGCGAACCCGTGGAACTCAGCGACTCGTCGTGGGGGTCGGGCAAGGACTGGCGTGTCTGGGAGGGTCCGCAGGTGCAGCATCTGGTCCAGTTGAACAGCGAGGTCACCGCGACCGCTCTGGACAGCCTCGACAAGCGTGCGTCGTCAACCGCGCCGACCGAACGCGACGAGGTATCCGACCAGATCCTCCGTGAGACCCTCATGACCGTCCAGTCCGACTGGCCGTTCATGGTGTCCAAGGACACTGCCGCCGGATACGCGGAGGACCGCGCCTACAAGCACGCGCACGCCACCCGCGAGATCAGCGCGGCAGCCGACGCGGGCCGTGACGATCAAGCACTCCGCCTCGCCCGAGGGTGGCGGAACGCCGACAATCTCTTCGGTGCGCTCGACGCCCGACGTCTGGAGGAGCGGTGAGCACCGCAACGCACGCGCAGGACCGGCCGGTGAAGGTCCTGATGGTCTCGTGGGAGTACCCGCCCGTGGTCGTCGGCGGCCTCGGCAGGCACGTCCACCATCTCGCCGAAGCACTCGCCGACCTGGGCGTCGACGTGACCGTCCTGACCCGTCGTCCATCGGGAACCGACGCGTCGACCCATCCGACGACGGACACGGTCGTGAACGGTGTGCGGGTCATCGCAGTCGCCGAGGATCCACCCGAGTTCGACTTCGGCGTCGACATGATGGCGTGGACCCTCGCGATGGGGCACGCATTCGTGCGCGCAGGACTGCGACTGCTCGGTCGGGGCTGGACGCCCGACGTGGTCCACGCTCACGACTGGCTGGTGGCACACCCGTCGGTCGCGCTCGCCGAGTTCTTCGACGTCCCGCTCGTGGCCACCCTGCACGCGACCGAAGCCGGCAGGCACAGCGGATGGGTCGCCGGGCACGTCAATCGACAGGTGCACTCTGTCGAGGCGTGGTTGGCGCGCGATGCCGACTCGCTGATCACCTGCTCGACGTCGATGTGCGACGAGGTCACCCAACTCTTCGGCCCCGACCTCGCTCCGATCACGGTGATCCACAACGGGATCGACGTCGGCGCGTGGTCGTTCGCACCCCGCGTCGAACGCACGGGCCCGCCGGAGTTGCTGTTCGCCGGCCGCCTCGAATACGAGAAGGGCGTCCAGGACCTGATCGCCGCGCTGCCGGTGATCCGCCGCGCACACCCGGGCACCACGCTGACCGTGGCCGGAGAGGGAACCCAACTCGACTGGTTGCGCGACCTGGCCCGGACGCACGACGTGACGTCCGTCGTCGATTTCGCCGGCCGGCGCGACCACCACGAACTGGTGGCACTCATGCACCGCTGCGACGCGATCGTGCTGCCCAGCCGGTACGAGCCGTTCGGGATCGTCGCTCTGGAGGCCGCGGCCACCGGCATCCCGCTGGTCACGTCGACGGTCGGCGGTCTCGGCGAGGCGGTCGCCGACGGTGAGACGGGACGCAACTTCGCCCCGTTCGATCCGGTCGGCCTCGCCGACGCGGTCTGCGACGTTCTCGACCATCCGCAGGTGGCTGCCGTACACGCCCGCCGCGCCGCCGAACGCCTGACCGAGGAGTTCACGTGGCGCGTCGTCGCCCAGCGGACGGCCGCCGTCTACCGGGCGGCGCGCATTCGGCCCGCCGTTTCGCGCCCGCGTCCGGAGATTCCGCTCCGTCCGATGCCGGATCGCGACCCGAAATCCTGACAATACGGATAAACATCCCTATGTTTTAAGAAATCACCTGTTCAGAGGACAGGTGATTTCGTGCCAGCGCGAAACGTTTCCGACGATTCCGGCGACCATCTGTGTGAGATCAACAACCACACCCCTGTGGATGTGATCCACAGCACAGGAGATCGAGATGAATCGGAAGACCAAAGGCGCGCTCGCAATCGGAGCAGGCGCCATCGTCCTACTCGGCGGCGCCGGATCGTTCGCTCTGTGGAGCGACACGGAGGACATCGCGGGCAGCAACATCACGACAGGCCAGTTCGGTCTGGATTGCGGGACCACCGGCGCGTGGACCGATGTGAGCCCCACGATGAACGGCAGTACCGTCATCACCCCGGGCACGGACCTGATGGTCCCCGGCGACATCTGGCAGTACGCAGGGACCTGCGCCGTCGCTGCAACCGGCAAGAACATGAAGGCGACGCTCGGTGTCGACCTCGGCACCGGCAACGTGCCTTCGAACAACTTCACCGTGACCACCACGGTCAACGGCACGGACTCCACCACTGCGCCGATCTCCGTCTCGAACGGTGACAACTTCCCGGTCACCGTCCGAGTCAACTTCCTGGAGAGCACACCGAATCTGCAGGACGTCGGCACAGCAGTCTCCGTCTCCGGTATGAAGGTGACGCTCAACCAAGTCCGTCCGTGATCTGAGCTGAACACAATCGACGACGACACCCGATGAACAGAAGGAACGTCCTCCTGGCCGCCGCAGGAGTCCTGGTGGCTGTGCTGATCTTCGGATCGGTGCAGACCACCGGGGCCCAGTGGCGCGACCAGATGGACATGGGCTCGGGCACCACGGTCCACACCGGCTCGCTGAGCCTGCGCGTGGGAAGTGGTTCGGGGTCGTCGTTCAATTTTGAAGCCCTTAGCGGTGAGAACCTCGCACCAGGCGACGCACGACAGGCCGAACTCGAGATCACCAACACCGGCACACCACCGCTCGAGTTCACACTCGCCACAGCCGGACCGACCGTCGAAGAGAGCGGTGTCGTGACGGTGCGCTTGTCCGGCGCGCGGGGTTCGTGCCCCGCCGCGGCGACGACCGACCTGTCCGGGGCCTTCAAGGCAGCGAACACGTCCGTCGCGACTCAGACTTTCGTGCCACCACCGCCAGCGCCACCACTGCAACGGCTGGAGCCCGCCGAGTCGACGACATGGTGTATTCGCGCCAAACTCGTCTCGATCACCGGCGCACCGTCCGCGACGTTCCGCATCACGTTCAATTTCGCCGCCGAGCAGGTGCGTCCGTGACCGAACAGCGGCATGTCACTGCCGATCCCGGCCCCGGCGCTGGTTCATCCGCGGCTGCCGACGCAACGTCACGGTCGGCCATCCACTACCTGTGGCAGGCCGTGTCGTGGCTTCTGTTGGCCGCAGCCTTCGCGATTCTCTTCGCCGCGATCGTCGTCCCGAAGATCGCTGGCGGCCAGCCGTACACCGTGCTGACCGGATCGATGCGACCGGACTATCCGCCGGGATCGTTGATCGTCGTCAAACCACAACCAGCCGACACCCTCGGCGTCGGCGACGTCATCACCTACCAGATCCGATCGGGCGACCCCGAAGTCGTCACCCACCGCATCATCGAGGTGACCAGCGCCGACGACGGCGAGGTCCGATTCATCACGAAGGGCGACGCGAACAACGTCGTCGACGCACCAGCGGTCCGCGCGGTCCAGGTACGCGGACGGCTCTGGTACTCGATCCCCTACCTCGGTTACGTCAACACGTGGTTCAGCGGCAACCGACGCACCATCGTCGTATTCGTGATCGCCGGGGCCTTGTTCGCCTACGGCGCCTGGCAGTTCTACACCGGGTTCCGCGAGGACCAGAATCGCGACGACGAGACCCCGGATGTGGACGACACACCGACCGAACGACTGCCGGTGGTCGCCGCCGCATCGCCGACAAGCACCGAGGAGCAGGAACAGTGAAACCGTCCAGATTCACGAAGCGCACCTCACGCCGAGTGCGCGCCGCACTGGCGTGCGGCGTGCTACTCGGTACCGGCGCGATCGGCACAACGGCACTGTGGTCGACGAGCGCCGCGACCGTATCGGGCAAATTCACTACGACTGCGCTCGAGATCAAGGCCAACACCGTCAAGGAGCACAACTTCGCCTTCTCGGGCCCGGTGTACCCCGGCTACACCACCACTCCGACCGTGATCAACGTGCAGAACACTGGTGCAACCGCATTCCGATACAGCGTCAGCGTGTCGAGCAGCAGTTCTCTCGGACGGTCGATGACACTCAAGATGACGGCGAACAGCACGTGCACCGGTACGTCGATCGTCTCCGCACAGCCGATCCCGGCCAGCCCTGTCCTATTCGCAGGCAATCGCGGACCGCTCACCGCTGGTACGGGAGTAGAGGCGTTGTGCGTCCAGCTGACCATGCCGCCGTCCGGCGTGCCCCAGACGGTTGCCGGAACGTCCGGGACGGTCCTGTTCACCTTCGATGCGACGTCCGCATGAACAGCCACGGAGACGGTCGACGCGGCCGCATCGCCGACCTGGCACTGACGGTGGGTGCCGTCGTCGGTGTCGTGTGCATCGTCTCGACCTTGATCGCGCTGGTGCTCGGCGTCCGACCGGTGGTTTTCGAGACAGGTTCGATGGCGCCGACGATTCCAACAGGCTCGTTGGGGATCAGCAAAGCAGTTCCCGCGACGGATCTGAACCCGGGAGACGTGGTCGGCGTCATCCGTGACGACGGAGTCCGGGTGACCCACCGCGTGGTCTCCATCGACGGCGTCGCCGGGAACTCGGTGACGCTGACTATGCGCGGCGACGGGAACAACGCGCCCGACCACGATGCGTACGTCGTGACCGAAGGCACCCGTGTGTTCGGGTCCGTGCCCGTCCTCGGATATGTCGCGTCATGGTTGCAGAATCCGTACACGCTTGTTTTGCAGGTGCTCGCAGCCCTGTTCCTTCTCGCCGTGGCGTTCGCACCCGCGAACGGGTGGCGCCGCTCGACGACGGCGCAACGGCTACGCACCGGAACCGCAACCGCGTCGGTCGTCGTGATCGCCGCATCGGGACTGCATGTGTCAGGTAATGCGCAAGCAGCTCTGCCACCGAACCAGGCGACGGCAGCAGGTTCGCTCGCCGCGGTCCAGGTCAACGCTCCGGCGAGTCTCACGTGCAGGGATGTCAGCGGTCTCCTATTTAAGAACGTGGTGCTGACCTGGCCCGTTCCAGCGGAACAGCGAGGAGTGTTCACCTATAACGTGATGTCCGGCACGACATCTCTCGGCACCGCCGGGCCGACGACGCAGGACTCACAGAGCTTCACGATCACTGTCGGACTGATCACGTCGCTCTTGAGTGCGATTCTCGGGAGCACCTTCTCGGTACATGTGGTCGCAAGGGTCGGCAACTGGACGTCGTCGCCGACCAGTTCGCAAAGCATCAAGTACCGGGCACTCCTTCCGAGCGGACCCGAGTGCGTCACCCCGAACACACCTGCGGGGAAACGCGCGGCGCCCACCTCATCTGTCGCACCCGAACCGTCCGCATCCACCCGTCCGTCCGAGAAGACTCAGCCGCCCGAATCTGCTTCGCCGACCGACTCCACTGAGGAGAGTGCACCCACGGCATCGACCGCACCTGGATCGGCCGTCCCCACATCGACGTCGCAGAAACCGGAACTCCCCGCAGGAGGGACGTCCAGCGCGTCCGCCGCGTACTCGTACTACCAAGAGGGCTCGCAAGTGACTATCCGCGACACTACGAGCACGGACGTCGTCTACCGGGACGACTTCTCGTCGGGCAGCGATGTCCGATGGCTTCCCGGCACGGACGACCTGCAGGTGACAGCGCCCGACGGAACCGTCACCGTTGTCAGCACGCAGGGCGGGCAATGGACTGCGAACACGACAGCGCCCGCGCCGTCTACGACCGACGCACCGCCTGCGGAAGCCGAGACCACCGCCGAAGCCGAGCAGCCGGCGGCCGGTGACACAGCCGGCGAGTAGCGACCAGGTCAGACGTCGCCGGACTGCGCCTTCTCATCCGCGAAGTTCTCACCCGCTGCGCCGTCGGCCGATGCCTTCTTACGCTCGATGTCAGCGAGAGCGCGTTCGATTTCAGCCCGCTTGGCCGCACCGGCCTCCCAAACGTCCTTGCGGTTCTTCACCGCACGCGCGGGCGCGCCGACGATGATCGCGTAGTCGTCGAACTGGCCGCGGACCACGGCGTGCGCGCCGAGGACGCAGCCGCGCCCGGCGATCGTGTCACGCAACACCGTCACCTTGGCCGCCACCCACGTGTCGGCACCGATCCGCACCGGCCCCTTGACGATGCCCTGATCCTTGATCGGGAGGTCGATGTTGTCGGTGACGTGGTCGAAGTCGACGATGTAGCACCAGTCGGCGACGAGCGTCGACCCGCCGATCTCGATGTCGAGGTACGAGTTGACGACGTTATTGCAGCCGAAGACCACCTTGTCACCGATCCGGAGGCTGCCCTCGTGGCAGCGGATCGCGTTACCGTCACCGATGTGAACCCAACGTCCGATCTCCAGGCGCGCGAGCTCCGGAGTCGCGTGGATCTCGACGTTCTTGCCGAGGAACACCATGCCGCGAAGCACCACGTGCGGGTTGGTGAGACGAAACTTGGCCAACCGGTAGTAGCGGACGAGATACCAGGGCGTCCAGGCACGATTGCGTTTGATCCATCGCAACGAATCGAGCGTCAGAAATCGGGCCTGCTCGGGATCTCTGGCCCGACCGGCGCGTCGGCGCGAACGGTAGGACGCGTTCCACATCGTGGTCATGACGACAAACCCTAATGGACCGTGCCCGGCCTGCGGAATCAGGTCGAGGCGACACGATAGAGTCGTCCGCGAGCCCCGACCACCGACATCAGGAGCACGATGACCCAGGCAGTCCGCCGACGACGCAGTTCACGCCTGGTCTTCATAGTGTTCACAGCTGTTCTGGCCGTCGTCGCGTCCGCATGCTCGGACGGCCACCATGATCTCCGGGCGCAGCCGGCGGCAGGCTGGTCGTCGTCCGGCGGCAGCGGAGCCAACGCGAACTTCACGTACGCCGGGGTCCCAGACGACCTTCGTCTGTCGTGGACCCGAGCGGCGGGCGGGCGAGTCCTGTCCCAGGTCGCGATCAACAGCGGCGGAGACGTCGCGAGTACGTCACAGGCACCGTCGGGATGCGACTTCCAGGTCCTCGACCAGCGTTCTGGCCGCAAGAACTTCTGCAGGCGACTCGGGACCGAGTCGGCGCTCAACACCGCGTTCTACGACAACCTCGGGCAGCCGTACATCGGGAAGGCCGGTCTGTTCGTCGCGTACAGCAGCGGCGGCGCGATCCGGTGGCGTCTACCGACGGCCGGCCTCGGCCTCTCCGCGAAGTCGGCGGGCCCCGGACGTCTCCTCGTCGCCACGACCGGCGGTCAAGTACTGCTGGTGAACACCCAGACCGGCGACTTGGCTGCTCCGCAGAAGCGGTATCGGCCGAAGCCGAAGGAGGCCGACCCGACCGCAGGCATCGCGCAGTGCACGACGGGCGGACCGGAGTGTGCGATCGCCGCACCGCCCGCCGTCGACGTCGCAGCCAAACGAACCTTTCTCAACGTCTTCCCGCAGGGTGCCAAGAACTCTCAGCTCACCGCTCTCACGTACGCCGACGCCGACGGCAACGAGAAGATCGACCCGCTGTGGACCGCTGATCTGGGCGGCGGCATGGCCGGACCCGCGTCGCTGTCGGCGGACGGACGGACCGTCTACGCGTTCGGCCGGGACGGCAAGCTGTACGCGGTGGACGCCACCGACGGCCGAGTCCGCTGGTCGTATCAGCTCGACGACGCTGGATTCGCGACTCTCTCCGTGTCACCGGACGGCACCCTCATCCCCGCGGGCAGCCTCGGCGCGCCGCTGACGATCCTGCACGACGACGGCAGCCACGTCTCCGAAGTAGCGCGCCGCGACGACGTCCACCTCGCGGGCGTTGGCACTCAGACCACAGCGGGCACCGCGTGGTCGGTGGTCCGCGATGGCCCTGACGAACAACTCGTGCTCACCGAGTTCGACTCGAAGACCGGCAAGACCAAGCGGTCGCTGCCGTTGCCCGACGCCGCCGGATTCTCGACGGGCGTCGCGGTCTCGGCCACCGGCCAACTCGTGGTGGCCACGACGAACGGGACACTCTACTTCTTCGATCGCCGACCCTGACGCCGTGGCGTACGAGTTCGACGTCGACGACATCGCGTTCCTCACCTCTGAGCGGGGCTCTGACGCGCTCGCGGACGCCGCAGCTCTCCCGCTGACCGACTCGTCGTTGTTGAAGGACATTCCGGCCTTGCGCCGAAAGCACGCGCCGCACGAGGCCGCGCTCGTCGAGACGGTGCGGGCGCGGCGGCGTGCCGCCGGCAAGCTCGACGACCCCGACACACTGTTGTTGAGCGATACCGCCTTGCAGCAGTCGACGCCGTCCGCGGTGGCCGTGCGTCGCGCCGCCGACATCGCCGTCCGCCACCCCGGAGCCGTCGTCCACGACGTGACGTGCTCGATCGGCGCCGAGATGGTGGCGCTCTCCGCGTCCGACGGCGTCAGTGGTGTGATCGGCAGCGACCTCGACCCCGTCCGTCTCGCGATGGCCGCCCACAACCTGCGGGACCGACGCGGCGTCCAACTCCTGCGCGCCGACGCCCTCGCCCCCTGCTCTCGCGCCGACGTCGTCATCGCCGACCCCGCACGCCGGACTGCGCGCGGGCGCACGTTCCGACTCGACGAACTCGACCCGCCGCTTCTGGAACTCCTGTCGGTGTACGCCGGACGGCCGATGGTGGTGAAATGCTCCCCCGGTCTCGACTACCAGATGCTGCGCGACCGGTTCGGCGTCGAGGCAGCGGTCCAGGTGACGTCGTTGGACGGCGGCGTCCGCGAAGCGTGCCTGTGGACCGAGGCCGACGACCTGCCCGCCCGCCGCGCCACCGTGCTGCGCACCGGCACAGACAGCGTCGTGCACGCCGACGAACTGTCCTCCGACGATCCAGACGACATCGACGACCCCGGAGTCGACGACTGGATCGTCGATCCCGACGGCGCGGTGGTGCGCGCCGGTCTCGTCCGTCACTACGCCCGCAGGCACGGACTCCGACAGCTCGACCCGCAGATCGCGTACCTGACCGGCGACGCCGTTCCCGCCGGAGCCCGGGGGTTCGCGATCGTCGACCAGGTCGGCGTCACCGAACGAGTCCTGCGCACCGCGCTCGCTGCGCACGACTGCGGGAGTCTGGAGATCCTGGTCCGCGGCCTCGACATCGACCCCGATCGCCTGCGACGCCGGCTCAAGCTGAAGGGATCGTCGCCGATGACCCTCATCCTGACGCGGATCGGGCGCAACGCCACCGCGTTCCTCTGTCGGCCCGGTGTGCGGGGTTAGATCTCGACTCCGCTCGATCAGCGTGGGTGGAGGCTCGATCAGCGTGGGTGGCGGCTCGATCAGCGTGGGTGGCGGCTCGATCAGCGTGGGTGGCGGCTCGATCAGCGGGATCTCGACTCCGCTCGATCAACGTGGGCAGTAGCGCACGCTGAATGCGTCTTAGCAGCCTCCGCGGAGGCTGCTAAGACGCATTGAGACAGCGAGAACGTATCCGAGGCTGCGGAGACTACTTCTCCGGCTTCACTCCGGTGATCAGCACGTTGTAGAAGAACTCCGGCGGGACGATCTTGCGGAGCACGTTGTCGTCGAGCCAGGTCATGCGCTTCCAGCCGCCGAACGCGAATCGGGCCCAGCCCCAACTGAGCTTCTCCGGCGGCACCGCGGCCTCGAAGGTACGGACCGGCCAACCGAGCATCGCGGCAGCCAACTCCTCGCTCGACGAACGGACGTCGACCGCTCCGGCACTGCTCGCGAGGCGCTCGAGGTCCTCGGGCGAGAAGGTGTGGATGTCGACGACCGCTTCGAGGGCTGCGGCCCGCGAGCTCTCGTCGAGCTCCTCCTGCGGACGCCGCCAGCTCTTGAGCGGGCCGAACTTGGTGATGTTCGTGGTGGCCCACCAGGTGGCGCGGCTCATCCAGCGCGCGTAGAAGTCGCCGTAGGTCGACGGCTCACCGGCGAACACGAAGCGTCCACCCGGCTTGAGCACGCGCAGCACCTCGCGCAGCGACTTCTCGACGTCCGGGATGTGGTGCAGCACCGCGTGTCCGACGACGAGATCGAAGGTGTCGTCGTCGTACGGGATGCTCTCGGCGTCGGCGACGCGGCCGTCGACGTCGAGCCCGAGGTTCTCCGCGTTGCGGAGCGCGACCTTCACCATGCCCGGTGACAGGTCGGTGACCGAGCCCTTCTCAGCGACGCCCGACTGCATCAGGTTCAGCAGGAAGAAGCCGGTGCCGCAGCCCAACTCCATGGCACGCCCGTACGGCAGATCGACGTCGGGAAGGATCAGGTCGAGACGACCGCGCGCGTAGTCGATGCAGCGCTCGTCGAACGAGATCGACCACTTCTCGTCGTACGTCTCGGCCTCCCAGTCGTGGTAGAGGACCTGAGCGAGCTTCGTGTCCTTGAGCGCGGCTTCGACCTGCTCAGCGGTGGCGTGCGGGTTCGGCGCCGGGTCGTTGTTGTTGTCGATCGTGGTCATCGTCGTCCTACTTTCCGGTGAACTTCGCCTTGCCGGGGCCGTTCGCCACGAACGACTCCATGCCGATCGTGCGATCGTCGGTCGCGAACAGGGATGCGAACAGCTGCGCTTCGATCTTGAGGCCGGTCGTCAGATCGGTGTCGAGTCCGGCGTCGACGGCGGCCTTGCCCGCGGCGAGTGCGGCCGAGGCCGCGTTCGCGAACTGGTCGGCCCACGCGAGCGCCGCGTCGTAGACGTCGTCGGGTGCAACGACCTGGTCGACGAGCCCGATCTGCAACGCTTCCTCGGCTCCGACGAAGCGGCCGGTGAAGATCATGTCCTTGGCGCGCGACGGGCCGATCAGTCGTGCGAGGCGCTGGGTTCCGCCGCCGCCGGGGATCACGCCGAGCAGCGTCTCGGGCACACCGAGCTTGGCGTTGTCGCCAGCGATCCGGCGGTCGGCGCCGAGCGCCACTTCGAGGCCTCCGCCGAGTGCGTATCCGGTGATCGCGGCGACCGTCGGCTTCGGGATGGTCGCGATCGCGCCGATCCCGTCCTGCAGGCGGCCTGCGACCTTCGACATGTCGGCGAACGACATGTCGTTCATCTCCTTGATGTCCGCGCCCGCAGCGAGAACCTTCGGTCCGCCGTAGACGATGACCGCCTTAATGTCGTCGCGCGTCGACGCCTCGTCGGCGGCCGCCGCCAACTCGGTCTGAACCTGACGGTTCAACGCGTTCATCGGCGGACGATTCAAACGGATCGTCCCGACGCCGGGATGATCCGGCGATGTCTCCAGGGTCACGAACTCAGCCATGCAAGGCAGGCTACCGGTTAGTAAGCTCTGATCCTCAATCAGTCCTCATGAGCGAGACGTGAGCGAACTACTGTTACCCCATGGGCGCTGATGCAGTCGAGTTACTGGTCCCCGGGACGGACGGGCAGACGCGGACGGTCCGAGTGACCAGTCCCGACCGCGTCTACTTCCCGGAGGCGGGTCTCACGAAACTCGACCTGGCCCACTACTACCAGTCCGTCGGCGAGCCGATCACCCGCGCATTGCGCACCCGCCCGTGCATGCTCCACCGGTTTCCGAAAGGCACAACCGAGAAGAAGGTCCACCAGAAGAAACTGCCTGCAGGAGCGCCCGACTGGATCGAGACCGTCGACGTGTACTTCCCGCGGTACTCCCGGACCGTGCACGAGCTGTGCGTCACCGAACCGGCAGCCGTGCTGTGGGCGGTCCAGATGGCGACCGTCGAGTTCCACCCCTGGAACTCACGGCGGGCCGGGACCGTTCCCCCGTCTCCCGGCATCGAGTTCCCCGACGAGTGGCGCATCGACCTCGACCCGATGCCCGACTGCGACTTCCCGAAAGTGCGTCGAACCACGCACATCGTGCACGAGGTCCTCGACGAACTCGGCATCACCGGCTATCCGAAGACGTCGGGCGGTCACGGACTCCACGTTTACGTGCGCATCGAACCGGAGTGGGGGTTCGCCGACGTCCGTCGCGCTGCGCATGCCTTCGGCGCCGAAGTCGCGCGGCGGTCGGCGGGCGAGGCCACCGTCACCTGGTGGCGCAAAGACCGAGATCCGTCGTCGGTGTTCGTCGACTTCAATCAGAACGCCCGCGACCACACGATGGCCGCCGCCTACTCCGTCCGGGCCACGCCTCGCGCGACGGTGTCGACTCCGATCAGGTGGGACGAGATCGACGACGTCGAACCAGACGACTTCACGGTCGCCACTGTGCCCGACCGACTCGCCAGCCTCGGCGACCTGCACGAGAGAATCGACGACGTCGCGCATCGTCTCGACACCCTCCTGGAATGGGACGACCGCGACACTCTGGACAACCGGTAACATCGACGCGTCTCCACTTCGGGAGTCTCGAGAGGAAGATCGCCGATGCGCCGGTCCCTGTTCGCCCTCACCGCGGCGATCACGCTCGTACTCGCCGGTTGCTCGGCGCCCGACTCGGGCCCCGATCCCTCGGGCCCCGATCCGACGAGCACCTCGCCGGGTCATCCGGCTCCCGTGCCCGACGGCGTCACGAAGTCTCGGGTCCAGTACTACTCGGGACCGGACGCCGATCCCGACCAGAACTGGGCCGACTTCTATCTGCCCGCAGGCGACCTGGCGGTCGACACCGTGCCTCTCGTCGTCCTCGTCCACGGCGGGGCATGGAAGATGCCGCTCGGTGCAGAGATCTTCGACGGCATCGCAGGCGACCTCGCCGCGCGCGGAATGGCCGTCTACAACATCGAGTACCGCCGCGTCGGTGCAGGCGGCGGGTGGCCTGCGACGTTCGTGGACGTGGCGCGGGCGCTCGACTACGTGGTGGAACTCGACGCAGCGCACCCGGAGATCACCACCGGCGACGAGGTCGTCGTCGGACACTCGGCGGGAGCGCAGCTCGCCGTCTGGGGTGGCACTCGCCACGATCTGGAACCCGGCGAGGTGGGCGCCCGGCCCGCATTCCGGCCGAAACGAGTCGTCTCTCTCGCCGGACCACTCGACATGGTGCAGGCCGTCAAGGACGGCGACGACCGGATCGTGGCGGCGCTCGGCGGCGAACCGCACGCCGTGCCGGAGCGGTATTCGGCGGTCGACCCGATCCAGAACCTCGATCCGACGATCCCGGTCGCCGCGATCCACGGCAAGAACGATTCGTTAGTGCTGCCGCACAATTCGATCCGGTACGTCGCCGCCCTCGACAAGGCGGGCGGCAAGGGATATCTGCGACTTCTGGACGGCGAGACTCATACGTCGATCGTCGACCGCGGCTCTGTCCACTACCAGCGGGTCCTCGATCTGGTCTCGAAGTACGCGGACACGGAGATCGCGCAACTGCCGACGTGATCAGTTGCGCCGCTACGGCGAGAGGCTCGTCTGCCCGCGACCGTCTGACAGGGCGGCAAGGTAGCTGTCCGAGTCGGCGAACCGCAGTCCGGCGATTCCCGAGCCGTCACTGATCGTCGGCTGGATCGCGGTGATCTCGCGCTGCGCGGCGAGCAGGTCGTCGACGTTCGTGAACGACGAGACGTCGCGCAACTGCGTCCAGGTGGGCGGCAGCAGGAAA
Organism: Gordonia zhenghanii; assembly: GCF_021738965.1. Classification (GTDB taxonomy): domain Bacteria; phylum Actinomycetota; class Actinomycetes; order Mycobacteriales; family Mycobacteriaceae; genus Gordonia; species Gordonia zhenghanii. Next base: position 70,180 of record NZ_JAKKOQ010000013.1, read on the forward strand.
TGGTTTCCCGCATCCCAGTCGGCGAGCGCCGCGGTTGCCGACATCCACTTCGTCTCGGCGGCCTCGCTGGTCTCGCCGTCGGCCTCCTGCCGGTCGGGCATCGACGCGAGGAAGAAGCGCGTGTCGTACCGGCGACTCTCGTTCTCCGGGGTGATCCAGTGTGCGAGTGGCCGAAGCAGATCGGCGCGCAGCACGAGTCCCTGAGCTGCGAGGAACTCCCCGAGGGAGATCTCCTTGGCTTCCAGTCGCGCGCGCTCGGAGAACAGCGCCGCGGGGTCGTCGTGCACGGCGTCGGTCGTTCCGGCGAGAAGGACGCCGCATTCCTCGAACGTCTCGCGGACGGCTGCGCACACGAGTGCGCGAGCGGACTCCTCGTCGGTGGAGAACACGTCCGCCCAGAAGTCGACCTCGGGTCCCGTCCAGCGGATGTCGGCGTCGCGGTCCCGCGGGTCCACTCCCCCGCCGGGGAACACGGTCATGCCGCCGGCGAACGCCATCTGCTTGACCCGCCGCTGCAGAAACACCTCGATGCCGTCTGCGCCGTCCCGCACGAGTACGACGGTGGACGCGTCCCGCACCGGGACCGCACTGGATTCAGCCACGGAGGTCTCCTCTGATCACCATTTGAAGGTCAATCGACACTAACCCGACGCGATTGTCAGGCCCTGCGGTGTCCGCCCGCACGACGAGCACGCCGCGCGAAGTAGCGTCCGTCGTCGTAATTGAGGACGATGTTCTGCCGGAACGTCGCAGACAGGTTCTCCGCCGTCAACGTGTCCTCGATGGCGCCCTGTGCGACGACGCCGCCCTCCGACAGCATCAACACATTGGTGAAGCCTGGCGGGATCTCCTCGACGTGATGGGTGATCAACACCATCGCAGGCGAATCCGGATCGGCGGCAAGGATTCCCAGCCGATCGACGAGCTCTTCGCGGCCGCCGAGATCGAGTCCGGCCGCGGGCTCGTCGAGCAGGAGCAGTTCGGGATCTGTCATCAGCCCGCGCGCGATCAGCACCCGTTTGCGCTCGCCCTCGCTCAACGTGCCGAACGTGCGATCGGCGAGATGTTCGGCGCCCATCGACTCGAGGATGTCCGAAGCCTGCGCGCGGTCCATCGGATCGTATTCCTCGCGCCACCGCCCGAGCACGGCGTAGCCCGCCGAGATCACCAGATCCGACACCTTCTCCTCGGCGGGCACACGTCCGGCGAAAGCCGAACTCACCAGCCCGATCCGGGTCGAGAGTTCTCGGACATCGGTGCGTCCGAGCCGCTCGCCGACGACGAACGCCTCGCCGCGCGTCGGGTGGTCGAGAGCCGCGGCCATGCGCAGCAACGACGTCTTGCCTGCGCCGTTCGGGCCGATGATCACCCATCGTTCGTCGAGCTCCACACGCCAGTCCACGGGCCCGACGAGCGTCGTGCCGCCGCGTACCAACGAGACGTCGTGGAATTCGATGAGGAGGTCGGGATCAGCGATGGTTTCGGTCACGACGTCCATGGTGCCGGATGGACCTGCGTTCCGTGGCAGCGGAATAAACGAGTGACATATTTCGCTGAACAAGGGCGTGACCGATTCTTCTCCCTCCCTTGCCTCGATTCCACTCTCGCTGCTCGACCTGGCCCAGGTCGGCGACGGTGAGGCGGTCGCCGAATCGCTGCGGTACTCGACCGAGCTGGCGATCTACGCCGACGGCCACGGATACGAGCGCATCTGGTACGCCGAACACCACAACATGCCGACGATCGCATCGTCGGCTCCCGCCGTGCTGATCGCGCACATCGCCGCACACACGTCGCGGATCCGTCTCGGTGCAGGCGGCGTCATGCTCCCCAACCATTCGCCGCTCGCGATCGCCGAACAGTACGGTACCCTCGCCGAACTGCATCCCGGCCGCATCGACCTCGGTCTCGGACGCGCACCCGGCGGAAACCAGGCCGTGTTTCACGCACTGCGCCGCTCGCCGGCTGCGTCCGAGCACTTCCCGCAGGACGTCGTCGAACTGCTCCGCTACTTCTCCGGTACCGGCGTCGAGGGAGTCCAGGCCACTCCGGGCAAGGGCTCAGACGTCCCGCTCTACATCCTCGGTTCGTCGCTGTTCGGCGCGCAGTTGGCGGCGGCGACCGGCCTTCCGTATGCCTTCGCATCGCATTTCGCGCCGCAGGCCCTCGAACAGGCCGTCGACATCTATCTCCGCGACTTCCGCCCGTCCCCACTGCCCGGCGGCGGCGAGTCCGAGCCCTACGTGATGGCAGCGGCCGCGGTGATCGCCGACGACGATGCCGAGCGCGCGGCGTCCGAGTTCCACAAGGCCAAGGTGGGCCGGATCAAGCATCTGTTCAACCAGGGCCGCAACCTCACCGACGCCGAAGCCGAGATGCTGCTCGACGCTCCCCCCGGCGCCCAGGTGAACGAGATGCTCCGGTACGCCGCCGTCGGGACCCCCGACCAGGTCCGCGAGCAACTGGCCGGGTTCGCAGGCCTCGCACGCGCAGACGAGTTGATTCTCGCACCGTTGGCGGGCGACCGCGAGGTGCTGCTCGGCACCGTCAAACATCTTGCGCCGCAGGGAGACTGAGCGACCGTTCGTCTGCGGGGTGTGCGCGGCCGGGGCGGGGTTTCGACTCGCTTCGCTCGCTCAACCGACTACAAGAGGCACGTTCGCTCAACCAACTACAAAACGGGCGCTCAACCAACTACAAAACGGGCGCTCGCTCAACGGATACGGGCGCGCGTTCGGCGATCACCGTCATGGAGCCGGGCGCGACCTCGGTGAAGCCCGCGTCCCGGACTGCGGCGGCGGCGCCACTCTCCGCGGCGGTGCATAACGCCGACCAGCGGCCACTGTCGGCGAGGCGCACGTCCAGCGGACACCCGGAGCCGTACCAGGCTTCGGCATCCTCGACGGCGAAGAGCGCGACGCCGAGCATCGACGCATGTCCGACCTGCGCGGCGGCCTTTCCGACCGACATCTCCAGGTCCGGGTTGAGCCACAGGCACAGCCCGTCGACGGTGGGCCCAGAGGTTTCGTTTCCGGAGGACGCGCCCACCGGATCATCGGAGGGGAGGTCGCCGTCGACGTCGGTCCCACCGATCTGCAACTTGCGAATCCGCTGATCCACGTCGCCGACGCGACTGGGCACGAACGCGCGAACAGAGCAGCCGTCGTGCTCGGCGGTCACGCCCCACAGGCCCTGCACATCGCGCCACGGTTTACCGCGTGCGCGGCGCGCGATCTTGCGGATCCGGGCATCGCACCACTCGTCCAGACCGGGCGCCCACGGCCCCTCCGGCCCTCCCCGGTCGTCGAGACAGAGCAGGACGGCCGCTCGGGCGGCAGCGACGAGCAGTCCGTGCCTGCTCGGCGGATAGGTCTTCTCGATCTGCAGCACCATCTGCATCGCGAGGACGTCCGCGGGGTCCTCGGGATCCTCGCCGCCGCCGACGTAGCCGACGAGACGGTCGTACGAGTCGACAAACACGGTCCTACGACTCCAACGGCACCCGGCGAAGGGTTCCGTCCTCGAAGTCGGCTGCCTCGATCTCGTCACGGGTCACACCGAGCATGAACAGGACGGCGTCCAGGAACGGGTGATCGAGCGTGGTGTCGGCTACCTCGCGGAGCGCGGGCTTCGCGTTGAACGCGATGCCGAGGCCGGCCGCCGCCAACATGTCGATGTCGTTGGCCCCATCGCCCACTGCGATCGTCTGCCCCATCGGGACACCGACCTGATCGGCAAACGCACGCAGAGCCCGCGCCTTGCCCGGCCGGTCGACGACCTCGCCGATCACCCGACCGGTCAGCGTTCCGTCGACGATCTCGAGGGTGTTGGCGCGGACGAAGTCGAGTTCCAGTTCGCGGGCGAGTGGATCGATCACCTGTCGGAAACCACCCGACACCACGCCGCAGTGATAACCGAGCCGGTGCAGCGTTCGGATCGTCGTGCGAGCGCCCGCCGTCAACTCCAGCGACGCCGCGACCTGATCGATGACCGACTCGTCGAGCCCTTCCAACGCCTTGACCCGCTCGTGCAGCGATTCGGCGAAGTCGAGTTCCCCGCGCATCGCGGCCTCCGTCACCGCCGCGACCTCCGCCTCCCGTCCAGCCGACGCGGCGAGCATCTCGATGACCTCGCCTTGAATGAGCGTCGAGTCGACGTCGAACACGATGACGCGTTTCGCGCGACGCGCGAGGCCACCACGATCGACGGCGACGTCGATCGGGAATCGCGCAGCGACCGTCACCAGGCCGGCACGCAGCGCCGTGTCGGTCGACGCGTCCTCGCCGACGGTCACCAGGAGTTCCAGGCCCGTCAGCGGGTAGTCGGCGACGCCCCGGATCGAGTCGATGTTTCCGCCGCAGCCGGCGACTTCGGCGGCGACGGCTTGAAACGCCTCCGCAGACACCGGCCTGCCGAGGATGACGATCGCGTGCGTCGACGGTCGGTGCCCGTGACTCGTCGCATCCACCTTGATCTCGACCGACATGCCGCGCGAATGCATGGGCAGATCGACGGCGTCGAGGACGGCGGCGGCCGATCCCGTCGTCGAGACGAGGACGCCGAGCGTCAGGTGGTTGTGAATCACCACTTGCTCCACGTCGAGGAGGTCGACGCCGACACCGGCGAGCGCCCCCATCAACGACGAGGTGACTCCCGACTTGTCCGGGCCGCTGACCGTGATGAGGATGGTGCGCTTGGAGTCCACTGTTTCCACCCTTGAATTATGGGGCCTGGACCGCGGTCGGAGCCAACCGGGGAGACGCAGCACGAGAAAGGCCCGCCCGAGCGAACTCGGGCGGGCCTTTCTCGTGTCTACAGCGTCAGTGCGCGTCGTGCTTCTCGCTGCCCCAACCGACGTGGGCTTCAGCGCGCATGCGCTCAACCATGTGCGGGTAGTGCAGCTCGAACGCCGGGCGCTCCGAACGGATGCGCGGCAGCTCGGTGAAGTTGTGACGCGGCGGCGGGCAGCTCGTGGCCCACTCGAGCGAGTTGCCGAAGCCCCACGGGTCGTCGACCGTGACGACCTCGCCGTAGCGGTAACTCTTGAAGACGTTCCACAGGAACGGCAGCGTCGAGATACCGAGCACCAGCGCACCGACTGTCGAGACCACGTTCAGCGTGGTGAACCCGTCCGACGGCAGGTAGTCGGCGTAACGACGCGGCATGCCCTCGTTGCCCAGCCAGTGCTGCACCAGGAACGTCAGGTGGAAGCCGATGAAGGTCAGCCAGAAGTGCCACTTGCCGAGTGTCTCGTCGAGCATGCGTCCGGTCATCTTCGGGAACCAGAAGTAGATGCCCGCGTAGGTGGCGAACACGATGGTGCCGAAGAGGACGTAGTGGAAGTGCGCGACGACGAAGTACGTGTCCGACACGTGGAAGTCGATCGGCGGCGCAGCGAGCAGGACACCGGTCAGACCACCGAAGAGGAAGGTCACGATAAAGCCGATCGAGAACAGCATCGGCGTCTCGAACGTTATTCGGCCCTTCCACATGGTTCCGATCCAGTTGAAGAACTTCACACCGGTCGGAATCGCGATCAGGAACGTCATGAACGAGAAGAACGGCAGCAGGACCGATCCGGTCACGTACATGTGGTGCGCCCAGACGGCCACCGACAGAGCAGCGATCGCGAGGGTCGCGTACACCAGACCCGAGTAGCCGAAGATCGGCTTGCGCGAGAACACCGGGAACACCTCGGACACGATGCCGAAGAACGGGATGGCGATGACGTAGACCTCGGGGTGACCGAAGAACCAGAACAGGTGCTGCCAGAGGATCACGCCGCCGTTGGCCGGGTCGTACAGGTGGGCGCCGAACTGGCGGTCCACCTCGAGGCCCATGAGCGCTGCGGTCAGCAGCGGGAAGATCAGCAGGATCAAAACACTGGTGACGAGGATGTTCCAGGTGAAGATCGGCATGCGGAACATGGTCATGCCCGGTGCGCGCAGACACACGACGGTGGTGATCATGTTGACGGCGCCGAGGATGGTGCCCAGACCGGCGACTGCCAGACCCATGATCCACAGGTCGGCGCCGAGGCCCGGCGAGTGCACCATGTCGGTGAGCGGCGTGTACGCCGTCCAACCGAAGTCGGCGGCACCGCCCGGGGTGAGGAAGCCGCCGAGGGCCACCAGGTTGCCGAACAGGAACAACCAGTAGCCGAGCGAGTTCAGACGCGGGAACGCCACGTCGGGCGAGCCGATCTGAAGCGGCAGAACGAAGTTGGCGAAGCCGATGACGATCGGCGTCGCGTACATCAGCAACATCACGGTGCCGTGCATCGTGAACAGCTGGTTGAACTGCTCATTCGACAGGAACTGAAGTCCCGGATGAGCGAGCTCAGCACGCATCAGAAGCGCCATCAGACCGCCGACGAGGAAGAAGGCGAAACAGGTGACGATGTACATCTGACCGATCAGCTTGTGATCGGTAGTCGTGATGAGTTTGTAGAAGAAAGAGCCTTTAGGCTGGTAACGCTCCGGATAGGGGCGCTCGGCCTCCACCCGGGTCGTCGGCTGTTCTACCGCGGTCACTGATTCCTCCTCGTGAGCACCGTTGCGTCCGTTGTCCCGGTCGGCGGCACTGGACCTTCGTCCGTCTACTGCTGTGGCGCCGACCGAAGACAGCGCGCTGCAATATCGATCGTAGACCAGAGGCGGCCACGATTCCGAGTGGGTCCTACGAACTGTCGTACTTACGTGTTCGCGGCCCGATCGACGTGCAGCGGACCGGTGCTAGCGTGGGCGCGTGCACCAATTCCCTCGACGACTCGCACGCGGTCGCATGAGCACCACCACCGCCGCCCTGGCGTGCGCCGCAGCCCTCGCCGTCGGCCTGTCGGCATGCGGCAGCGACGACGGACTGCTCCGCACCCCCGAGGGGTCGGTGATCTCCACGACGACCACCCGGTTCGCCGAGGTCAACATAGTCGGAGCCGGTCGAGACTTCTCTCGTACCTGTCTCGCGCCGACCGCCGTCGATCCGGGCCGCACGGATCCGAAGCGCATCGTCGTCACCGACCCCGCCCTGCTCGACGGCCTGTGCGCGCTCGGCCTCGGACCTCAGGTCAGAGCGATCACCGCCGCGCCCGGTTCGGTGCCCGAGTACCTCGGCCCGCAGTTGGCCGCGGTGCCGGCCATCGGCGACACACCAGACGCAGCCGCAGTCCGCCAGGCCTCGCCCGACCTCGTGCTGTCGACGCCGGGCACCGCGAAGAGCCTCGACGCGCTGACGGCGACGGGCGCACTCGGCGACGCGCGCACCGCCGTCGTCGAACCGTCCGACGACTGGAAGGCATCCCTACTGGGCGTCGCCGCGGCCACCAACAGGTCGGCGGCCGGCCAGCAACGGGTCGACGAGTTCATCGCCGAGGCGACTCGCGTCGGGCGCGTCATGGACGCCTCGCACAGCCAGGTGTCGTTGGTGCGCTTCACGCCCGATGAATCGTTCATCGAAGGCACCTCGTCGTTCGGCGCACAGGTCATGTCCCTGGTCGGCGTGTCCCGTCCGGCGCCGCAGCGCACGCCCGACGCCGTGCCGATGACGGACGCGAACATGGCCGACGCGGACGCCGACCTCATCTACGTCAGCTATGAGGGTCAGGGCGGTCGTGACCGCGGCAAGGACGTCGTCCTGTCGGACGAATGGCTCAACCTGGGCGCTCCCACCTGGAAGCGCGTGCTGTCGGTGAACGACGACGTCTGGTATGGCCGACCCGGCGTCGCAGCCGGTTGGCTGATCGTCAACGACCTCAAGGAATCGCTGAACAGCAGCAGTTCCGGCGACTAGGCCTGAAGTCGGTAGAGACGCTGGAGTCGGTAGAAGAGCTGCAGTCGGTCGAGAATATTGTCAGCGGGTCGACGTATAACTGTGCCCATGAAGGTGTGCCCGTGAAGGCTCCTACCCTGCGCGTCCTATGGCGCCCCGGTGTCGGACTCGCGGTGTGGCCCGCGATCGACGCTTCGTCGGCGGCCGCGGGAACGCTCCTCGACGACGTCGCCGAGGTGCCGTCGACTCTCGTCGATCTGATCGGCGGACGGCGGCTGCGCCATCCCATCGAACTCCGGACCACGACCGGTGGCCGCGAGTTCGTCCACGCCACCGCCGTCGGAGTGCCGACCGCCGTCCAACTGCTCGATCGGTTCGACCACCTGACGCCCGGCGGCGACGTCGCGTTCTACCGGTATCTCCTCGCAGGCGTGCGTTCGGCGATCGATGCAGGTGCCGTCGCGCCTGGCACAGTCGAGATCGCAGGCATCGTCGAGGTGCGGTGGCTGCCGATGCCGACGAGCGCCTGGCGCGCATGGCTGCAGGTCGCGCACGGGGCTGCGCCTGCGGCGGTCGCGGACAACGGCGGATCGTCGGCCATCACCGATTTCGCGAACGAATTGATCGATCACGAGGTCAGACGCCGGATCGGTGATCGGGTCGGGTCGCAGGTCCCGTTGATCGCAGGCCTCGCCGCGCAGGCTCCGTCACCGGTACCCGATCTGCCCGGCGCGCGCGGCGCGTGGACGGACTGGCTGGCCACCGTCGGACCGGAGGCTGCATCGCTGGTGCTCCGTCTGCACGAGCCGCCCGACGAGCCGACGTCGCCCGGCGACGAACGATGGCGTCTCGAGGTGTGTCGCCATACGGCGACCGGCGACGTGGTGGCCGTCGCGCCGCATCGGATCGACCCGCACGAGTTGGAGTCAATCACCGGCGACCTCGCGACCGCGGTCCGCGCCTTCGGACCGCTCGCGACCGCCGACACAGATCCGCACTCACTCGACTTCCTGCTCGACACCCCGGCGGTCGACGACTTGTTCACGCACGGCGCCGCGGCGATCTCCGAGGCCGGGATCACCGTCTTACTGCCCCGGACGATCGCGGCCATCTCGCCGAGCCTGTCCCTGCGGGCGGCTAAAGCGATCCCGGACGGCGGCTCACGCCCGGGGTTCGTCGGCCTCGACGAGATCTCCGACTTCGAGTGGCGGTTGGCGCTCGGCGACGCTCCGGACTCGCCGGAGCTCACTCAGTCCGACCTCGACGAACTCGCTCAACAGCATGGGAATCTGGTCAAGGTACGTGGGCGGTGGCTGCGCGCCGAAGGCGCCGCCCTGCATCGCGCCGCGGCCTTCCTCGCCGCCCAACGCGCAGTCTCCGACCCGGACGCCAAACCGACGATGGGCGAGCTGTTGAATCTCGTCGCCGATCCGGTCGACCGACTGCCGGTGCCGGTCTCGTCGGTCCACGGCCTCGGGTGGCTCGACGACGTCGCGCGCGGCGGAGCGATCGTTCCCGCGCCGGTACAGGCGCCTGCGTCGCTGCACGCCCAACTGCGCCCGTATCAACAGCGCGGCCTCGACTGGCTGCACACGCTCGGCGAGCTCGGGGCAGGCGCTGTCCTCGCCGACGACATGGGTCTCGGTAAGACGGTGCAGGTCATCGCACTGCTCACGACGATGAGAGTCGACGACGGGCACCGTCCGCCCGCGCTCGTCGTGTGCCCGATGTCGGTGATCGGGAACTGGCACCGCGAGCTGGCGACGTTCGCACCCAGTCTGCGCGTCGCCGTCCACCACGGAGCTGGGCGCTCGGTCGACTCGATTCGTTCCGGCGACGTCGACGTGGTGTTGACGACGTTCGCGACTCTCGCTCGGGACCGGGCCGACCTGGCTGCGCTGCCGTGGAGCGAACTGGTCGTCGACGAGGCTCAGCACGTGAAGAACGTGAACACCGCTGCCGCGAAGGCGTTGCGTGCCGTGCCGGCCAGACTCCGTATCGCGTTGACCGGAACACCTGTCGAGAACCGATTGGAAGATCTCCGCGCCGTCGTCGACCTGGTGAATCCGGGAATGCTGGGTACGGCGTCCGCGTTTCGGTCCCGCTTCGCCGAGCCCATCGAACGCGACCGGGACCGCGACGCGTTGCGCCGTCTCAACGCACTCACCGGCCCGTTCATCCTGCGCCGGACCAAGACCGATCCCGACGTCGCCCCGGACCTGCCGGACAAGTCGGAGCTGATCGTGCGGACCAACCTGACCACCGAGCAAGCCGGTCTCTACCAGGCCGTCCTCAACGAACTGCACGAGGCGCTCGCCGAACGCAATCCGGTCGGCGAACGGCGCCGCAGCGTCCTCGCCGCACTCACGCGACTCAAACAGATCTGCAATCATCCGGCGCACTATCTCGCGGACGGTTCGCCGCTGATGCGCAGACGCCACCACCGCTCCGGCAAGGTGGAGTTGATGATCGACGTGCTGACGACGTTGATCGCCGAAGGTGACAAGGCGCTGGTCTTCACGCAGTTCGCGGCGTTCGCCGATCTGCTCGCAGGGTGGCTGTCGCCGATCCTCGGAGTCGAGGTCCCGGTGCTGCACGGCGGTCGTTCACGTACCGAGCGCGACACGATGGTCGAACGGTTCCAGAGCGACGGCGGCCCGCCGGTCCTGCTCGCGACGTTGAAGGCAGGCGGCACCGGACTGAACCTCGTCGCCGCCAACCACGTCATCCACGCCGACCGCTGGTGGAATCCGGCGGTCGAAGACCAGGCGACCGACCGCGCCTACCGGATCGGGCAGACCCGCAACGTCCAGGTCCGCAAGTTCGTCTGTGTCGGCACGTTGGAGGAGCGGATCGACGAGATGGTGACGGCGAAACGGGAGTTGTCGCAGTTGACGGTGAAGACGGGCGAGAGTTGGCTGTCGGACCTCGACGACGACGCACTGTTCGATCTGTTGGCGCTGCGCGACGAGGCGGTCGGCGAATGACGGGGCGCAGACGCAAGGCCGCACCGATTCGCGGCTACGGAATCACCGGCTGGTCGCGAGCCTTCGTGTCCGTCGTCGAAGTCGGAGCCGACCATCGGCACATCACCGGTGCGCGACGCTACTTCCGCGATCGGCACGTCGACGACCTGTCGATCGGCGAAGGATCGATCACCTCGTCGGTGCGGGGCTCCCAGCTCGATCCGTTCGATGTGATCCTGCGGACGCGATCCGTCGACGCCGACACCGTCGTCGGCTTGCTGCGGACCACCGGCGACGTGGACGATCTGCTCGCGTTGGCGCGCGGCGAACAGCCTGCCGGGCTTGGCAATCTGATCGCTCCGACGGAGTCGGCCGACGTCGAGTCGAGTTGCACCTGTCCGGACGAGGCTCCGCGCTGCATCCACGTGCTGGCTACCGCATTCGAGGTCGCCGCGGAGATCGATCGCCGACCCACCACGTTGTTGCAGGTGATGGGCACCGATCTGCCGTCGCTGCTCGCTGCCGCGGGAGGCGACTCGGGGTCAATCGACACAGCGGCCGCCCCGCAGTCCGGCGACGTGCTGCCCGAGGACTTCTACGGCGACACCGTCGTCCTGCCGCCCCCTCCCCCGTTTCCCGCCGTCGATGCGCTCACCGAACTGGAGCCTGCCGCGCTGCGGACGGCCCTGCGGGTGTCCGGCGTTCCGGCCACTCAGCTCGCCGAGGCGTTCGACGACCTGGCGACGTTCTACGCGGAGTTGAAACGGCGGACGTAGGGATTCAAACGTCTAACCTGTGATTCGGTGTCAGTGGGTGACACCGAATCACAGGTTAGTGAGAAGTCCAGTCTCGGCTTAGAAGTCCAGTCGGCTCAGAAGTCCCAATCGTCGTCTTCGGTGTTGACGGCCTTGCCGATGACGTACGAGCTTCCGGATCCGGAGAAGAAGTCGTGGTTCTCGTCGGCGTTCGGCGAGAGCGCCGACAGGATCGCAGGGTTCACCGCGGTCTCGTCCTTCGGGAACATCGCCTCGTAGCCGAGGTTCATCAGCGCCTTGTTCGCGTTGTAGCGCAGGAACTTCTTGACGTCCTCACTCAGGCCGACCTCGTCGTAGAGGCCCTCGGTGTAGTCGGTCTCGTTGTCGTACAGCTCGAAGAGCAGTTCGAACGTGTAGTCCTTGAGCTCGGCGCGACGCTCGGGCGTCTGCGTCTCGAGTCCGCGCTGGTACTTGTAGCCGATGTAGTAGCCGTGGACGGCCTCGTCGCGGATGATCAGCCGGATCATGTCCGCGGTGTTCGTCAGCTTGGCGCGCGACGACCAGTACATCGGCAGGTAGAAGCCGGAGTAGAACAGGAACGACTCGAGGAGCGTCGACGCCACCTTGCGCTTGAGCGGGTCGTCGCCGCGGTAGTAGTCCATGATGATCTGCGCCTTGCGCTGCAGATGCTCGTTCTCCTCGGACCAGCGGAACGCCTCGTCGATCTCCTTGGTGGAGCAGAGGGTGGAGAAGATCGAGCTGTAGCTCTTGGCGTGCACCGACTCCATGAACGCGATGTTCGTCATCACCGCTTCTTCGTGCGGGGTGACGGCGTCCGGGATCAGCGAGATGGCGCCGACCGTGCCCTGGATCGTGTCGAGCAGGGTCAGGCCGGTGAAGACCCGCATCGTGAGGGTCTTCTCGTACTCGGTGAGCGTGCCCCAGGACGGGATGTCGTTCGACACCGGGACCTTCTCGGGCAACCAGAAGTTGCCGGTCAGACGGTCCCAGACCTCGGCGTCCTTGTCGTCGGTCACCCGGTTCCAGTTGATGGCCGACACCCGGCTCACCAGCTTCACCGGAGCACCTTCTGCAGGACTGTGGGCGATCTCAGACATGACACCTCGCGTTGAAGAAATAGCGATCGATCGGAACGGCTCAACCCTACCGCTTGGGGGCGACGAGCCAACGCAACACAACATCGTGTGTCTTGATGGCTCTCGGCGTGGCGCGCGGCGACACGCCGATAGAATCGCCTGACCCTGCAATTACGCGAGGAGGACGATGTGGCACTCTCGCCCCCGCCGCGCACAGGATCACAACTCGTCCGCCAGCGTGTCCGCTACTACTACCTGCTGATCGCGCTCATCGTCGCCGTCTTCGCTGCGGAGACGATGATGCACTTCACCCACGACACGTGGTCGCGGTGGATCGTGACGATCACCGCGCTCGTCGCCGCAGCGTTGGCCGTCGGCTCGGGTCTGCGTGCCGCCGATCTCGGCTTGTCGCCCGGCACCTGGGCCCGGGGCGCCCGCTGGGCGGCAGTGATCGTCGTCGTCGTGGTGGCTGCGATCGGCCTCGCCCTCGCCGTCCCGCCACTGCGCGACCTGTTCCACAACGACGCCTACCGAGACCTTCGGTGGGCGCTGTTCTCGGCGTTCGTGTTGATCCCATTGCAGACGGTGATCCCCGAGGAACTCCTGTTCCGCGGCATCGTGACCGGTGCGCTGCTGCGCCGTCACTCGGTCGCTGTCGCGATCTCCGTTCAAGCCGTCCTGTTCGGCCTGTGGCACATCGTGTCGTCGATCGGGCTGGCCGAGGGCAATGCGGGAATCGGGAGCGTGGTCGGCTCCGGCGCCGCTGGCCAGGCGCTCAGCGTGATCGGGGCAGTGGCGTTCACCGCTGCGTCGGGCGCGGTGTTCGGCTGGCTCCGCGTGCGGACCGGCAGCCTGCTCCCGTGCATCGCGCTGCACTGGGCCGCGAACGGCGCAGGCGCGATCGCGGCGGCGTTCGCGTGGCACCTCTCGTAACGAGGAGCCTGAGGAGCGGGTTGGCAGCGACCACCCATCGTGCCACTATGTGACGATGAGCACAGATGACGCGAAGGCTCGAGACCCTCTGCTGGCTGCGCTCCGTGGTCTCGCCATCGGACGGATAGCGCTCGGTGCGGCGTCCCTCGCCGCGCCGGGAGCGCTCGCTCGGGGCCTGAGCGTCAAGCAGACACCGGAATTGGACTACATGACGAGAATATTCGGGGCGCGCGCGATCGCCCTCGGAGTCGGCTATCTGACAACCCCGCAGGCTGAACGGCCCCGCTGGCAACGACTCTCCCTCATGGTCGACATCACCGATACAGCACACGGCACCGCGCATCTCGTCCGCGGCGATCTGCCGAGGTCGGCCGCGGTCGCGATGGTCGCGCTGACCGGTACGTACATGTCGGTCGGCGCGACGCGCTTCATCACCGACATGAAGGTGCAACGCGCAGCCTGACCCTCAGACCTCGGTCTTCGCGCTCCTCGGGTCCACGAGAATCTTCGCGTGCACCTCGGGATCGGCGAGCGCGTCGAACGCCGCCTCCACCCCGGCGAGTCCGACGGTTCCGGTGATCAGCGGCTTCACGTCGACTTTGCCACTCGCCATCATCTGCAGGGTCTCGTAGAACTCGCCCGGGTCGTAGCCGAAGACGAACCGGAAGTCGATCTCCTTGCTGCCCGCCATCGCGGGCATGAAGGAGTCCTGCTCCATGCACACGCCGACGACGACGATCCGCGACCGAGGCGGAGCGGAGTCGACGAGTTGCGAGATCACTCCGGGGACACCGACGCATTCGAAGACGACGGGACCTGCGGGGACCTCGCCGAGACGTTCGGCCAGCCGGAACACATGCCACCACGGAATCGGGCCGGGCAGCGTACGGAGCTTCCCCATGGTGCCCAGCGCGAGGCCGACCAGGTCGGACACCGACCGCAGCTCGTTACGGCCGGGTTTGTAGGCGTCGAACGGGTCGGTCTCGCGCGGATCGACGACGATGTCGGCTCCGACTTCGCGAGCCAGTTCGCGGCGGCGCTGCGACAGGTCGCTGGCCACGACATTCTTCACACCCGAGGCCTTCAGCATCGCGATGACGGCGAGCCCGATGGGTCCACAGCCGATCACCACGGCGGCCTGCCCTCGTCCGAGGTCACCTCGGCGGACCGCGTGCCAGGCCACCGCCATCGGTTCGGTGAGAGCCGCCTCGTCGTCGGAGAGACTGTCCAGGACCGGCATTGTCATCGATTCCTGGACGACGACGCGTTCGGCGTACGCGCCCGGCGCCCGCTCGGACAATCCGATCAGCTGTGGTCCGTCGTCCTCACCGGTCATCGGGAGCGCGACGACGCGTGTGCCCGCCTTCCACCGCTTGTGGCAGCCCGGTCCGTACTCGGCGACGGTTCCGACGAACTCGTGGCCCATCACGACGCGCTGATCGAATCGCATCATGTGGGAGTACCCCGCGGTCTCCGCGACCTCGGCGACGACGTCCGCGTGATGACGTGCGTGGAGATCAGATCCGCAGATCCCGGTCCTCGTCACCTCCAGCACCAGTTGCCCTCGTCCCGGCGTCAGGTCGGCGACGTCGTCGACGGTCAATCGGCCTCGGCTGCACACAACGGCTTTCATACGGCTCACTGTAGTTCTCATGGGCTGGCCGAACCGCGTCGAGGCCACCATCTCGACTCCGCTCGATCAGCAGGAGGGACCGCTCGATCAGCGGGGAGGGACGGCTCGATCGGGGTCTCGACTCCGCTCGACCAACGGAAACGGCGCGCCGCCCAGGGCGACGCGCCGTTCTATCTGCATATCGATGCAGTCAGCTCACAACATGCAGCTGACGCAGCCTTCCACCTCGGTGCCTTCGAGGGCCATCTGGCGAAGGCGGATGTAGTAGAGCGTCTTGATGCCCTTGCGCCATGCGTAGATCTGCGCCTTGTTGACGTCGCGGGTGCTCGCGGTGTCCTTGAAGAACAGGGTCAGGCTCAGGCCCTGGTCGACGTGCTGCGTCGCCGCGGCATAGGTGTCGATGACCTTCTCGTAACCGATCTCGTACGCGTCCTGGTAGTACTCCAGGTTGTCGTTCGTCAGGTACGGCGCCGGGTAGTAGACGCGGCCGATCTTGCCTTCCTTGCGGATCTCGATCTTCGACGCGACCGGGTGGATCGAGCTCGTCGAGTTGTTGATGTAACTGATCGATCCGGTCGGCGGGACGGCCTGCAGGTTCTGGTTGTAGATGCCGTGCTTCTGCACGCTGGCCTTCAGCTCACGCCAGTCGTCCTGCGTCGGGATGTTGATCCCGCCGTCGGCGAACAGCTGGCCGTTCACATCGGTTCCCGAGCGGGCGAAGAGGTCGCGCACCTTGTCGGTCTTCGGCTCCCACACCTGGTCGATGTACTTGTCGAAGAACTCGCCCGACGCGTACTTGCTGTCCTCGAAGCCCACGAAGGCGCTGCCGCGCTCCTGAGCGATCCGGTTGGACGCACGAATCGCGTGGTACGCGACCGTGTAGAAGTACATGTTCGTGAAGTCGATGCCCTCTTCGCTGCCGTAGAAGATCCGCTCCCGCGCGAGGTAGCCGTGCAGGTTCATCTGACCGAGGCCGATGGCGTGCCCGTCCTCGTTCGCACGCTTGATGGACGGAACCGAGTCGATCGACGTCTGGTCGGCGACCGCGGTCAGGCCGCGGATCGCTGTCTCGATGGAGTGACCGAAGTCCGGCGAGTCCATCGTCTTCGCGATGTTCAGCGAACCCAGGTTGCACGAGATGTCCCGCCCGACGTGCGAGTACGAGAGGTCGTCGTTGAACTCCGACGGCGTCGAGACCTGGAGGATCTCCGAGCACAGGTTCGAGTGCGTGATCTTGCCTGCGACCGGGTTCGCACGGTTCACCGTGTCCTCGAACATGACGTACGGGTAGCCCGACTCGAACTGGAGCTCGGCGAGCGTCTGGAAGAACTCGCGCGCCTTGATCTTCGTCTTCCGAATACGAGCGTCCTCGACCATCGCGTGGTACTCGTCGGTCACGTTCACATCGGCGAACGGCTTGCCGTACACCCGCTCCACGTCGTACGGACTGAACAGGTACATGTCGTCATTGTTCTTGGCGAGCTGGAACGTGATGTCCGGGATCACCACACCGAGCGACAGTGTCTTGATGCGGATCTTCTCGTCCGCATTCTCGCGCTTGGTGTCCAGGAACCGGTAGATGTCCGGGTGGTGGGCGTGCAGGTAGACCGCGCCTGCGCCCTGGCGGGCACCGAGCTGGTTCGCGTAGCTGAACGAGTCCTCGAGCAGCTTCATGATCGGGATGACGCCCGAGCTCTGGTTCTCGATCTGCTTGATCGGCGCACCGTGCTCGCGGACGTTGCTCAGCAGCAGTGCGACGCCGCCGCCGCGCTTGGACAGCTGGAGCGCCGAGTTGATCGACCGCCCGATCGACTCCATGTTGTCCTCGATACGGAGCAGGAAGCACGAGACCGGCTCGCCTCGCTGCTTCTTGCCCGAGTTCAGGAATGTCGGAGTGGCCGGCTGGAAGCGTCCGTCCAGGATCTCGTCGACGAGATTGCGAGCGAGGGCGGTGTCACCGGCGGCGAGGGTCAGCGCGACCATGCAGACGCGGTCCTCGAAGCGCTCCAGGTAGCGCTTGCCGTCGAACGTCTTGAGCGTGTAGCTCGTGTAGTACTTGAACGCGCCGAGGAACGTCGGGAACCGGAACTTCTTGCTGAAGGCATGGCCGAACAGCAGCTTGACGAACTCGCGGTCGTACTGCGCGAGGACCTCGGGCTCGTAGTAGTTCTCCTTGACGAGGTAGTCGAGCTTCTCGTCGAGGTCGTGGAAGAAGACCGTGTTCTGGTTGACGTGCTGCAGGAAGTACTGCCGCGCCGCCTCCTTGTCCATCTCGAACTGGATCTTCCCGTCCTCGTCGTACAGGTTGAGCATCGCGTTGAGGGCGTGGAAGTCCATCTCCCCCGCCCCATGGCCCGCGGGGCTCGCGTGGACGCCGGACTGGCTGGCCGAGACGGTGGAATCTAATGCGGTGACTGTGGGCGACACGATGGCTCCTGGAAGTGTCTAGTGCGCTGGTGCGCGGTGTGTTCGGGTGAAGTCGGCGAGGCCGTCCTGTACTCGGATGACGTCCTCTGGTGTGCCCATCAACTCGAACCGATACAGATAGGGCACGTGGCATTTGGCTGCGATGATGTCGCCCGCCATAGCGAACTCCGCTCCGAAGTTCGTATTACCGGCGGCGATCACTCCGCGGATCAACGCTCGATTGTGTTCGACGTTGAGGAATTTGATGACTTGTTTCGGTACGTAGCCGCCGCCTGCGTGAGCGGTGATCGCCCCGTTGTCGCTGACCTTCCCGCCCCCGTAGGTCGGACTGATCAGCACGTACGGCTCATCCACTCGGAAAGCGCCCTCCCGGTCGATCAGCGGGATCCGCTGCGATCGGGCTCCGAGTTTGTACACGAAGCGTTGGGTGTTCTCCGAGACGGACGAGAAGTACACGATCAACGGCAGGTCGTCGCGGCCCGGTATCTCGTCGGCGGCCGCAGACATCGGCCGGGACTCAGGCTGCGCCGACCGCGAGGGCTTTGATGCGGTCGGGACGGAAGCCCGACCAGTGGTCGTCGCCGTCGACGACGACCGGAGCCTGCAGGTAGCCGAGAGCCATGACGTAATCGCGAGCCTCGTCGTCCTGACTGATGTCGACGACGTCGTACGACAGGCCGGCCTTGTCGAGCGCCTTGTACGTCGCATTGCACTGGACACAAGCGGGCTTGGTGTAGACGGTGATTGCCATCGGCGAGACTCCCTCATCCTGCGGTCGGTGACCGCTTCCCTGCGACATTTTCGGTGGTGTGCTCGGGAGGCCTTCCCGGTGAACGACGTCGATGTGATTCGATCGCCTTCTGTCCGCCCCCCGGACACTTCAAACACTACACCTAGTGGTTCGGTTTTCAACGAACCACAATCACTTGTGAATAACATTCGTGAAAGTCCCAGGTCGCAGAGTCTCTGTCCACAGGTCGATCGGCGTGTCTCGGCCCACTCGGCGTGTCATGCACAGCCATGTGGAGGAGTACTCAACAACTGTGGATCGGGCCATGACAATCAGTGAATCATCAGGGTGTGACAACGAAGGTCTCCCCGCGCCGCCGGAGGATCCTCACGCGCCCCCCGGAGCCTCGCGAACACCCCGCTCAACCCAAGAGAATGAGCCCTGTGGCCGCGATCGAATCGCGGCCACAGGGCTCATCGACGGTCCAGGCCGGGGTCTCCGGCGCTCACCGTCTCATACGGACGCCACCGGGTCAGGCAGCGACCGCCACCGAGTCGACGAGGACCCGGAGGGCTTCGGTCACCTGGCCGACGATCGCCTCGCTGCGAACACCGGCATCGTCGAGCTTGCCGGTGATGAGACCGACCTCGACGTCCTCGACCACGCGGCCGCCCGCGATGCCGACGGACTTACGGGTGTCCTGGCGCGACCAGGTGCCGGCATACTGGCCCATCGCCGCACCGATGACACCGACCGGCTTGCCGCCCATGGCGCCCGCCCCGAACGGACGCGACAGCCAGTCGATGGCGTTCTTGAGGACGGCAGGCAAGGTGCCGTTGTACTCGGGGGTCACCAGCAGCACTGCGTCAGCCGCGGCGACGGCCTCACGCAACTCGGCGACACCGGCGGGCAGCGAGCCCTCGACGTCGATGTCCTCGTTGTAGAACGCGAGGCCTCCGAGACCGTCGACGATCGACGCGGACACGCCCGCGGGCAGGTTCTCGACGGCGACTTCCGCGAGCTGGCGGTTGACCGATGCGGCGCGCAGGCTGCCGACGAGGATGGCGACCGTGAGCTTGTTGTCCGACATGAATTCTCTCCTAATGAAGTTCGCTCGTGCTGTGAGGTTCGCGTGTGATGTTCACGTGGACGTGAATCTCACTCGGTTCAGGCGCCGGTCCGGCGTCTCGCGTTTTCCACGAAAGATTAAACGGACCTCGGTCCGCCATTAGTCCCGCCAGCGCGGTGACATCGGTCACCTCGCGGATGAATCGCAGGTGAACGCGACTATCGGCTAATGTCGGGCCATGGCGATCTCGGACCACGACCCCGTCGGCCTGCCGGTCGTCGGCGGACCGCCGCCGTCGCCCGAACGCGCTGACGCCGCACGCAACCGCCGACTTCTGCTCGCTGCCGCCAAGTCGCTGATCGATCACCACGGAGCCTCAGCCGTCACGATGGACGCCGTGGCCCGCGCCGCAGGCGTCGGCAAGGGCACCGTGTTCCGCCGTTTCGGCAACCGGACCGGCCTCATGCATGCACTCCTGGACCACTCCGAGTCAGACCTGCAGCAGGCGATGCTGTCGGGCCCCGAGCCGCTCGGCCCCGGCGGCCATCCGCTCGATCGGCTCGTCGCCTATGGTCGCGCCCGCCTCAAGATGACGGTCGACCACCTCGACCTACTCCTCGAGGCCAACTCCGACGACCCGGACCGCCTGGCGCATCCCGTGTGGGCGATGTCGACCCAGCACGTCAAGATCCTTCTTCGCCAGATCGGCTTCTCCAGCGGCGTCGACGTCATCGCACACGCCGTTCAAGCGCCGATCGACGCGATCACCGTCCGCCACCTCATGTCGGTCGGCGGGCTGACGCACGAGCAGATCGCCGACGACTGGGAACAGATGGTCCGGATCCTCGCCGCAGGCCGCTGAGGCTTCGACTGAAGTGTGTCGCCCACTGACCGTTCGGCTCACCGCACGACGTCGCGCATCGTCAATGCCGCGACCCGACTGAGTTCGGGACCCGCCGGTATCACCGAGACCACGGACCACGGAGCCCGGACCGGTGCGTCCGACAGTCCGAGGCTGGTCGCCGCGTCGTCCCCCGACAACCGATGCCGTACTCCGGTGTCGGAGACGAGGATTCGCTGACCCGCGAGCGGACTGTCGGCCCGCATGCCGGTGAGTGTCACGTATTCGGCGGTTCCGGGCGCGAGATAGACCGCATCGAGGCCTGGGCCTGCGACACCGTCCGCTGAGCCGAGGCGGACCGGGGTCCGGCCGTCGGGAACGGGCAGGCGGGCGGCGACGACGAGTCGTTCGTCGGCCGCCGCATCGTCGCGTCCCCGTGTCCAGTGTCGGCACACCACGTCGGTTCCGCCTCGTATGGTCGGCGCCGTATCCGGGAAGTGCCCCACGGGGAGGCGGTCGACGACCGGGATCCTCGTCAGTTCGGCCGGCGCGATGTCACGGACCGTCGGCGCGACGTCGGCGTCGACGGCGAGCAGCATGTCTGCCGCAGTCTCCGGCACCTGTTGGACGCCGTCGGACAGCACGACCCGGTAGGCGTACGCGCCGTCGACGGTCGCGGTGCGGACGACGGTGCCGACCCTCGCCCCGAGCGGACCGGCCGCTCCCCTGCCCGGCACGTCGGGCACCGCGAGTGCGGGCCGCTCCGGAAAGGCGTCGAGCAGCACGGCGGACACCGGACGAGGTTCTACCCCTTCGAGTCCCAGCGCACGCATCACCTCCACGCGAGTCGTGTCGATTCTGGCCTTCACCGGCACGGGGCCCTCACCGTGCCGATCGGTGAAGAGCAGCCATCGCTCATCGCCGTAAGACACGAGGACGCCGGTGTCGGCCGCGGCCGCGTGCGGGTCGATGCCGGACAGCACGGTCGTGCCGTCGGGTCCGTCGCACATCGTCCAGGCGGAGTCGCCGTCGGCGGCAGGTCCGGGCAGCGATGCGGGTGCGCCCGCGATTCCCAGCGTCGGGCCACGCGGATGCTCCCGCAACGACGCCGCACTGACCGACTTGACCGGCGCGGGACTGCCGACGACCAACCGTGCCGACGCCAGATTCAACACCGGGTGCATGACACCGTCGACGAGGACGAACATGGCGCCGCCCGGATCGGTGACGATCTGGGCGTCACCGACCGACGGGGCGGGCCGGACGAGTCCGTACACACCAGCTCCCGCCACGATGAGCACTGCGATCACGACGCCTGCGATGAGCGCTCGACTCTGCGACCGCATCGGATCGTGGAGCATCCGCACGTCCCGACGAATCAGCGCGTGCTCGGCTCTCGCGAGCCCGAACCGGTAGCCGCTGACCTGGGCGCGCGTTGTGATGTGTCTGGCCATTGATGACATTCCCCCTGAATCGGTCGATTCCCCGATATCGAATCCGATACAGGCACGCTAGTCGCGTTGTACTGTGACGCCACGCGATTCGGGGGAATTCACATGCGACTGCTCATACGTCGGGACCAGCGGTCTCTGCATCCCGCACCGTTCGACGTCCCCTACGACGACGGCTTCGTCGGCGTCCACCTCGACGGGCCGCGACTCGTGTCGGTGCTGTCCGTCGTGCCGGGGCCGCCCACACCGGTCCTGCTGCCCGACGGTCCCCGCCCCCGGCTTCCGATCGACGCCATCGCACGCTGCTTCGACTACGCGGACGCGCGTCCGGTCCGGATCGACGTGGTCACTCGCACCCTCGCTTCCTGGGGCGACGGGCCCGCCGCACGCGCGTACCGCAGCCTCCTCGGTCCGCTGGACCCTGCATCGCATCGCAGCGTCGCGCTCGTCGTCCACATCGACCCCGAGCAGTGCGGCGACGCCGTTGCTCTGCGCGGCGGCGGGGCGGCCGGAACGCTCCGCGCCGTCCTGTGGTGCGTGCGGAGAGTGATCGCGGCCGCCGCGCCGCATACCCGTCTGGCGCCGTTGCCTGCGGCAGCGCTCTCTGCGGACGCGGCATGGACCGTCCACGACGCCGCGCAGATCGTCGCGACGTTGACTCCGGACGGGTTCGTCGGCTCGGCTCCGCCGATCGGCGGCGACGGCCAGGTGGTCGGCGCGACCGAGTCCGGTGCACCGGTCGCTCTGCGTCTGGCTGGCCCGCTCGTCGACCGAGTCGACATCGCGGCCGAGCCGCGCCTCGTCCGACAGACGGCGGTCCGGCTCGCCGCGCTCGGCGTCCGCGGGCATGTGGTCACCGACCGTCCCGCGCAATGGCTCCCGCTGGCCACAGCCATCGACGACCCGCTGCTGTTCGGTGTCGGCGCCACTGTTCCGCCGACCGCGCAAGTCGTGATCCGCGACGTCGACGGCCCGGGCGACCACAGTTGCGACCCGGGACTCACCGAACTCCGTGTCCGACGACGGTCCGTCGAGGCATCCGATGGCTGCTTCCTGCTTCGTCAGGACCTCGGCGACGCGTCCCTGCTGCACATCCTCGCACCCGACGGCAGCCCGCCGACGACGGTGCGTACCGTGTCGACACCCGCCGAACGCGCCCTCACCGGCTGACTCGCGCCCGCCGGGCTCACGGCACGAAGACGCGGACGAACTCCGTGTTCGACGACGCCGCATGCACGACGACATCGGAGTCGGCGTCGGGGATCCACACGGCGTCGCACGCCGACGCGGTCACGTCGTGCCCGTCACCCGCGGTCACCGTGATCCGACCGGAGAGCACCGCGACGATCTGCGGCCCCGACACCCCGAAGCTGATCGACGACGGCTGGTGCATTCCCGTTCCGTCGAGGTGGACGCGCGACATCCGGAACTCGGGCGCGGGCGTCATGTACACGCGCTCGGCGCCGACGCTCTGAGTCTCCGGCGTCAGTTCGTCGACGCTGACCGGGGTGAAGTCGAGGACCCTGAGTAGTTCGGGAACGTCGATGTGCTTCGGAGTGAGACCCCCGCGCAGCACATTGTCCGAGTTGGCCATCACCTCCACCGCGGTTCCCTGCAGATACGCGTGCAGCTTGCCTGCGGAGACGTACAGAGCCTCGCCCGGATTCAGGTGGATGCGGTTCAACAGGAGGGATGCGAGTACACCGGGGTCGCCCGGGTACGCCTCGCCGAGTTCCAGAAGCGAACGCAGCTCCAGCGCGAACCGTTGCTCGCCGCGCTCGAGGACGCGGACCGCACCGTCGAGCGTGTCGGGCACAAGAGTGCCGATCACCGAGTCGGGCAGGGTGAGCCACGTGGTGAACACCGCACGCAGCCCGGTGTCGTCGGGCTGTCCCGCGAGGAGACCGAGGTACGGGTCCAACGCGGGGACTTGAAGACTGCGCAGCAGTTCGACGGTCACATGCGGATCACGAAAGCCGGCGAGGACGTCGAACTCGGTGAGCGCGACGACCAACTCCGGCTTATGCCAGCCGTCGCGGTAGTTGCGCTCGGGTGCGTCGAACCGCAGACCTTCCGCGTTCTCCCTGTCGAATCCGTCAGCCGCCTGCTCGGCGCTCGGATGCGCTTGGAGCGACAGTGGCTCCTGTGCTGCGAGCACCTTCACCAGGTACGGCAGGCGCGCACCGAACCGGTCGAGCACGTCGGCTCCGAGCTGATTCTCGGGGTCGTCTTCGATCAGGGACAGCAGGTCACCGCCCGACTCGACAGTCGCGGGCGACGCCGGATGCGCACCGAACCACAGTTCGGCCTCCGGGTGCGCCGATGGGCTCGGCGCGCCGCGCATCTCCGCCAGTGCGGTGCGCGACCCCCATGCGTACGGCCGGATGACTCCGGCGAGCAGCTTCATCGCGCGGCGACTCCTGTCAGTTCCAGGTACGCGGCCGCGAAGTCGGCGCGCACCGCCACCGTGAGGTAGGCGGCGAGGTCCGCGGGCACGTCGCCGAACTCCGCGACGCCGTGGTCGTCCTGCGAAGCAGCGGCGGCGTCGTCGAGGGGTCCGGCCTCCTCGGTCACGACGACGACGTCGCCGAACGCCGCAGTGCGCTGCTCGACGGCCCAACTCCGGGCCGCAGTCGTCAACAGCACGACGCGAGGCCGGTCGGCGGGCAGCGCGTCGTCGAAGTCCGGGTCGTAGAAGATCGCGTCCACGACCGCAGACCCCGCAGACGCCGGGACACGCAGGTGCGCGAGCACGCCTGCCTCGTCGCCTGCAGCCGACGTGATTCCGGCGACGGTGAACACGGTCGCGGCGATGTGTTCGGCGAGTGCGGTCGCCGCCGGAGCGTCGCCCGTCCAGGCGATCGCGCGGCCGTCGACGCGTGTCGCCAACAGTTTCGCCTGGTTGCGGAAGCTCTCGTTCTCCGGGTGGTCGAGCGTCGCCTCCACATCCAGGAGGTCGGCGACATCGGCGAGCGCCGGCGGCGCCGGGTGCGTCCGCACCGCCCCGAACGCCGTGCACACGGCGACGAGCGCCGCGACGATGCGAACGAAGCCGAAGCGTGTGTCGACGGGCAGCCGAGGCGACAGGTCGGCGAGCGGCTGAGCGCCGACGGCGTCGGCGAACGGCCCTTCGACGGGAACGACCGCGACGAGCTCCGCCCGACGCCGCAGCGCGCGCAGCGCGGCGTCAGCGTAATTGCGGTCGCCCGGGTCGTCGCCTGCCGCGACCACCACGTCGAGCGGCCCGATCCAGCCGGGCAGCGAAGGGGCGACGACGAGCGGAACGTCGACGTGCGACGCCAGGAGCGCCACGACGAACTCAGCGGCGCGGCGTGCCGACGCCGACCGGCCGGTGACCACGACGACGGCGCGCGGATGGAGGTCGGCGAGCGATGCGAGCGCACCTTCGGAGACGGCGTGCGCGACGGCGCGGACGTGCGCGCCGGACGTCGCGGCTGACCGAAGCAGACCGTCGTGGTCGGCGGCGACGAGACCATCGACATCGTCGAGGTCGCGGAGGGGGTCAGACATGTGTTCCAGCCTAGGGCATGGCCTCGGCGAGCCGAGGCGTCCTAATGGGCTCAGTCCACCGGATCCGGCAGGACCCGCAAGTGGCCACGCCGTCCCGGCCGCGGAGTGACGCCTGCCGACGCGGCGGGACGGTCCGAAGCCCGGTGACGTCCGCGCTGCGACTCGTCGAAATCGGTATGCGCCCGGAACGACGGCCGCGCGAAAGGAGCGGCGGCGCCGACCTCGCGGACGGCCTCGGCGAGCGCCGTCAGATCCTGGTCTTCGGTGGTCTGCTCGAAGCCGCTTCCGCTGCGGAGCATCTCCCAGCCTCGCGGAACGGTGATGCGATCGGCGTGTTCGGCGCACAGGTCCCACGAATGAGGTTCGTCGGCGCCCGCGAGGGGGCCGATGACCGCTGTCGACTCCGCATAGACGAAGGTCAGCGTGGCCACGGCCAGCTTGGAGCAGCCTGGGCGGCAGCACTGACGAGGGGAACTCACAGCCACACCTTATCGTGTCGTGTCGGCGGCGCCTCGATCGACACACGTCCTAGACTGGCATTCATGGCGTTTCGTCTCGCTCCCCTGCAATCGGGCCACCGTCTTCTCTCCCCCGCACCACGTCGGACGAGGGATCGGCGCGGACGCGGCCTCCGCGGACCGCTTCTGCCTCCCGGCGCCCCCGCACGCCGAACGAAATCGGACGAGTTCGATCGCGCGGCCGTGGACGCATTCGCCGAGTTGGATGCGCGATGGCACGACCGACTGTCCGGTCTGGACGTCGCCGTCGACGACATTCCGGGGACCCTTCCCCGAGGGACGGATCCGTCGGAGTGGGAGACGATCGCCTGGCCCGAGGAAGTCACCGCCGACGGGCCGGTGCCGTTGGCCCGTCTTATTCCGGCCGCCGTCGACGCACAGGGCCGACCGACGCGCGCACAGATCGTCCTGTTCCGCCGCCCGTTGGAGCTCCGCGCCCTCGACGACGATCTGCGGGAGTTGTTGCGCGAGATCCTCATCCAACAAGTCGCGACGTACCTCGGCGTCGACGAGGAGACCGTCGAAGACGGACCGGACTGAAGAATTCGGCGAGACGCCGGGACTAGATGATGCCGCGCTTGAGGCGGCGGCGTTCGCGTTCGGACATTCCACCCCAGATGCCGAACCGCTCGTCGTTGTGGAGTGCGTACTCGAGGCAGTCCGCCTTGACCTCGCACCCCTGGCAGATTCGCTTCGCTTCGCGCGTCGATCCGCCCTTCTCGGGGAAGAATGCTTCAGGATCGGTCTGCGCACACAGTGCGCGATCCTGCCATTCGTCCTCGACTGCATCGAACAGTGCTTCAAAATCGCTTGGTACAGCCGTCAGATGCCCGAACCCCGAGCCGGTAAGTCGACTGGCCGGCTCAGCACCTTCGCCGTGATCAATAGTCATACTCGGCGCCCTCCCTGCTTCGCTCCACCCTTAATGACACTGATGTGATTACACACGGTGGCACGGTGCGGGTCAAGCCGAACGCCAAGATTCATTCATAACACCACGGACCGACAAAACCGTTCGCACACAAGTTTGCCGACGCCCCTCGGCGTGTCGCCGGGCGCTGGCTAGAGTGGATCCCTGTGAAAGTGACCGTACTCGTCGGAGGCGTCGGCGGCGCCCGTTTCCTGCAGGGCGCACGTGAACTATTCGGCGTCACCCCCTTCCCGCAACCCTTCGACTCGGCGCCCGCCGAAGCGGCTTCGAACTCGGTGACCGCGATCGTCAACGTGGGCGACGACGCCTGGATGCACGGCGTCCGCATCTGTCCCGACCTCGACACGTGCATGTACACGCTCGGCGGCGGCATCGATCTCGAGCGCGGATGGGGCCACCGGAACGAGACGTGGAACGCGAAGGAAGAACTCGCAGCGTACGGAGCCGATCCGGACTGGTTCGGACTCGGGGACCGCGATCTCGCAACCCACCTGATCCGCACTCAGATGCTCGACGCGGGCTTCGCGCTCTCGGACGTCACCGCGGCGTTGTCCAAGCGCTGGCAGCCGGGGGTCCGACTGCTGCCGGTCACCGACGACCGCCACGAGACCCACGTGGTGATCGACAATCCGGGCGGCGAACCCGGCGAGAAGGTCGCGATCCACTTCCAGGAGTGGTGGGTGCGGCATCGGGCGCAGGTGCCGACGCACGGGTTCGCTCAGGTCGGCAGTGACGACGCGAAGCCGGCACCCGGTGTGCTCGACGCGATCACCGACGCCGACGTCGTGCTCCTCGCACCGTCGAACCCGGTCGTGTC
Source organism: Gordonia zhenghanii (assembly GCF_021738965.1). Taxonomy (GTDB): domain Bacteria; phylum Actinomycetota; class Actinomycetes; order Mycobacteriales; family Mycobacteriaceae; genus Gordonia; species Gordonia zhenghanii. The sequence continues at coordinate 97,646 of NZ_JAKKOQ010000013.1, forward strand.
CATCGGCGCGATCACCAGCGTCCCCGGGATTCGAGCGGCGCTTCGGAACACTGCCGCTCCGGTCGTCGGCATCAGCCCGGTGATCGACGACAAGCCGCTGCGCGGGATGGCCGACGAATGCCTGTCGGTGATCGGGGTCGGCTCGTCGGCCGAGGCGATCGCCGGACACTTCGGCGCGCGGTCGGGCAACGGACTCCTCGACGGCTGGCTCATCGCCGACGGCGACCACGCGCAGGTCGAGGGGATCTCGATCGGGTCCGCCCCCCTGCTGATGACCGATCCGGGCGCGACGGCTCAGATGATCCGAGCGGCACTCGCCCTGGTCGGCATGGAGGCCCCATGAGTTCTCGAGACACCCTGAACTCTGGAGACACCGTGAGCGATCACCGCGCGCTCGAGGGACTGCAGATCCTGCCGGTCACCGGACTCGGCGAGTTCGGCCCCGGCAGCGACGTCGCAGCGGAGGTCACGAAGGCGGCGCCGTGGCTCGTCGACGGCGACGTGTTGGTCGTGACGAGCAAGATCTTCTCCAAGACCGAGGGCCGGATGGTCGACGCGCCGACCGACCCCGAAGAGCGAGACACGTTCCGCCGCAAGCTCATCGATGACGAAACGGTTCGCGTCGTGGCCAAACGCAACCGGACTCTGATCACCGCGAACCGCAACGGTCTGGTGCAGGCCGCGGCGGGCGTCGACGGCTCCAACGTCCGCACCGATCAGATCGCACTGCTGCCCCTCGATCCGGACGCGAGCGCCGCCCGGCTGCGCGCCGATCTCGCCGCACGCGGACTCGACGTCGCGGTCATCATCACAGACACGATGGGGCGTGCTTGGCGGACCGGACAGACCGATGTGGCCATCGGGGCCGCAGGCGTCGCCGTCAGCCATGCGTACGACGGCATCGACGACACGTACGGCAACACGTTGGTCGTGACCGACATCGCCGTCGCCGACGAACTCGCAGGCGCCGCCGACCTCGTGAAGGGCAAACTCGACGGCGTGCCGGTCGCGGTGGTCCGCGGCTGGACCCCTGCCGACGATGGTTCGACGGCGCGCGACCTGGTCCGCGACCTCGAGGACGACATGTTTCGCCTCGGCGTCGAGGAGGCGATCGACCGAGGCCGCCGGGAAGCGATCCTGACCCGCCGATCGGTCCGATCGTTCGCCGACGGCCCGGTACCCGACGAGGTGATGAACGCGGCCTTCGCCGACGCCCTCACCGCACCGGCGCCCCACCACACGCATCCGATCCAGTTCCTCTGGCTCCGCGACGACACGCGTCGCCGCGCACTCCTCGACGCGATGAGCGACGCGTGGCGCGCCGATCTCGAATCCGACGAGAAGACCGACGGCTCGATCGCGAAGCGTGTGTCGCGCGGGCAGATCCTCTACGACGCACCGGAACTCGTCATCCCCGTCCTGACCGGCGAGGGTATGCACACGTATTCCGACACCCGCCGCAACGCCTGCGAGCGGACCATGTTCACCGTCGCCGGGGGCGCAGCCGTCTCCGGGCTGCTGGTCGGGCTGTCGGTCCGCGGAGTCGGCAGTTGCTGGGTCGGCTCGACGATCTTCGCGGCGTCGACGGTCCGCCAGAAACTCGGCCTGCCCGACGAGTGGCAGCCGTTGGGCGCTGTCGCGATCGGCTATCCGGCCGACGAGCAGGCGCTCCGCGCGCCTGCCTCGATCGAGGGTCTGGTGACGCAGCTGTGAGCATCACCGACGCCACTCGCGCGATCCTCGCGGACTGGACTGCTCCGGACGCCGAGCAGGACGCATTGCGCCACACCATGCTGGCCTTCGTCGACGCCGCCGACGATCCGTGCATGCGCGCGTGCGTCCCCGGGCATGTGACCGGTTCGGTGATCGTGTTCGACGCGACACTGCGGCATGTCCTGCTCACTCTGCATCCGCGCGTCGGAAAATGGATCCAGCTCGGCGGCCACTGCGAGCCGGACGACGCGAGCGTCGCCGCCACGGCTGCCCGTGAAGGCCTCGAGGAGTCGGGGCTGCCGTCGCTACGACTGTCGGACGCCCCCGTGCACCTGCACACGCACCCGATCACCTGCTCGCTCGGCGTTCCGACGCGCCATCTGGACGTTCGGTACGCGGCCGTCGCCGATCCGACGCCGGACGGATCGCTCCCGGCCATCGTGCGCAGCGACGAGTCCGTCGACCTCGCCTGGTGGCCGGTCGACGACCTTCCCGCCGACATCGACGCGGACACGATCCCGGTGCTGATCGAGTCCGGAGCCCCCGCGTTGAAGCCGCTACTCGACTACTAAGTTCTTGCCGACGCAGACCACTCCGCCTGCGCTGACCTGGAAGTGCTCGCCGTCGTGGGCGAGGTCGACGCCCAACTGCCGGTCGTCGGCGACGGTCACGTTCTTGTCGAGGATCGCGTTGCGCACCACCGCATTCCGACCGATGCGGACGCCGGGCATGAGGACGCTCCCCTGGACGACGGCCCCCTCGCCGATGACGACGTCGTTCGACAGCACAGAGTTGTGCACGGTGCCGCCGGACACGATGCACCCCGCGCCGACCATCGAGTCGTTGGCCGAACCGCCCTTGAGGAACTTCGCGGGCGGAAGGTGGCTGGTGGCTCCGCGGATCGGCCAGCGCTGGTTGTAGAGGTTGAACACCGGATTCTCCGAGATGAGGTCCATGTGCGCGTCGTAGAACGAGTCGATCGTCCCAACGTCCCGCCAGTAGCCCTTGTCGCGCGGCGTCTCACCGGGGATCGCGTTGTCGTCGAAGTCGTAGACGTACGCCTCATGTGTCCGCACGAACGCCGGGATGATGTCGCCGCCCATGTCGTGGTCCGAGTCGGGGTCGGCGGCGTCGATCTTGAGCGCCTCGACGAGCCGGTCGGTGGTGAACACGTAATTGCCCATCGAGGCGTACGTGACCTCCGGATCGTCAGGGGTGCCGGGCGGATCGCTCGGCTTCTCCACGAATGCCGTGATCGCGTTGTCGTCGTCGGAGTCGATGCAACCGAACGCGAACGCCTCCTTGCGCGGCACCCGGATGCCCGCGACGGTGACCGCCGCACCCGACGCGATGTGCGCCTCGACCATCTGCGACGGATCCATCCGGTACACGTGGTCGGCTCCGAAGACGACGATGTAGTCGGGTTTCTCGTCGTCGATCAGATTCATCGACTGGAAGATCGCATCGGCACTGCCCGTGTACCAGCGCGGACCGAGCCGTTGCTGCGCAGGCACCGGGGTGATGTATTCGCCGTGGAACCCCGAGACCCACCAGTTCTGCGAGATGTGGCGGTCCAACGAATGCGACTTGTACTGGGTCAGGACACAGAGGCGTTCGTAGCCCGCGTTGACGAGGTTCGACAGGACGAAGTCGATGAGCCGGTAGGAGCCGCCGAACGGGACCGCGGGCTTGGCGCGGTCCATCGTCAGCGGATACAGTCGCTTGCCCTCTCCGCCGGCGAGGACGATTCCGAGCACGTGCGGTTGTGATCTCACGGTTCAAACATATCGGCACAGAGCCGGACCGACCACCCGACCGACCCGAATCAGCACTAAAGGGAGGTCACGGTCTATCGGCGTCGCGCGACGGTGACCGTGACGTCGATCATCGTCGGCACGGAGCCGCCTGCCGCCAGTCCGGCGGCCGCCTCGACGAGTTCGTCACGACTGCGGTGGAATCCTGCAGGTCCCATGCCCGCGACGTCCGCGAGCCGGTCCGCAGACAGGTCCAGCGACGCCCTCACCCGGTCGGCCGAGACGATGTCGAAGTCGGCTCGCAGATCGGCGTCGATCCGGTCCGTCTTCCCGTCGCCGACGCGCAGCATGCCCATCGGTCCGACGATGTCGGCGAGGTGCCCGGTGTTCGAGGTGACGATCACCCACTGGCCGCCGGGCGCGAGGATGCGGGTCGTCTCGGCGACGTTGCGCGGCGCGAATACCGACAGGACGGTGGACGCGCCTCCGGTCTGCACCGGAATCGAGGCCCAGAGATCGGCGACGACGGACACGCCGCGCGGATGCGCCCGAGCCGCTGCCCGCGCGCACGACTTCGAGAGGTCCACGCTGACGCCGACACGATCATCGGTATCGGCGTCGAGAGATGCTGCCAGGTAGGCTCCGGTCCCACCGCCCGCGTCGACGAGGACACCCGTCGAGCCGGTCGCAGCGGCGGCGACCGCCCGCTGGATCGGGGCGTACAGTCCGTCGTCGAACACTCGCGTGCGAGCCGCCACCATGTCCGACGTGTCGGATCGGTGCGCGGTGCCCTTCCCGCTCAGCAGCGAGACGTAGCCCTGTCTGGCGAGGTCGAAGCGGTGTCCTGATGCGCAGCCGAGCACCCGCGACGAGGATGTGAGTGCTCCCGAACAGATCGGGCAGGCCAGCCGTGCGGTCGCGAACAGTTCCGGGTTCGCCGTCAGGCGGTGACCTCGCGAAGAGCCTCGCCGAGTGCGCCGGCCTCTTCGTCGTTCAACTCGACGACCAGGCGGCCGCCGCCGTCGATCGGGATACGCACGACGATCCCGCGACCTTCCTTGACCGCTTCCATCGGGCCGTCGCCCATCCGTGGCTTCATCGCCGCCATACCCGTGCTCCCTCCAACGATTCCCTGACTCGTGTAATGATACGTGCGCCACACACGCGCGTCGCCTTCAGGACCACGGAACTTACTCAGTCGTCAGTCTCGTACACCTGCACCGTCGGGATCGCACCCGTGTCGGCGACCTCCCGGCCCGACAATTCGTGGACCACGCCGCGGAGTTCGTCGATCTCGCGCGCGAGCTTCTCCAGCGCCCAGTCGACTTCGACGGCACGGTATCCGCGGAAGGTCTGCGCGAACACGAGGCCGCGCACGTCGTCGCCGCTGATGCCCGCGCGCGGCAGCCGAGTGAGCGTGGTGCCGGACTCGATCGGCGGCAGATCCTCACCGCGACCGAACACGAACCACACCACGCCGAAGAGTAGCGCGACCAGCAGGGCCACGCCGATCACGTACAGACCGATGATCACCACGCCTCCACCCTAACGCCGACGACTGTCCGACGGCGTCGCCCGCAGGACCGCCGGATCGAGTTCGGCGACCGGCGGCCGTTCCTCGCGCAAGAGATCGGTGGTGCGCGGCGCGAAACCGCCGGTCTCGTCGGGTACGAACTGGGTGAGCCCGACGCCGGAGTCGTCGACGCCGCAGCGGTCCAGGAGCGTCGCGACGATCTGTCTGCTCATCACCGCGAGGTCGCGGAGCGGCCGGTTCCGGTGCTGTCGTACACCCAGATTCACCTGCCCGATACCGCTGAGTCCGTACCGCTCGTAGGTGTCGACGAGCAACCCGATCTCCACCCCGTAGCCGGGCGCGAAACGCACCGACGTGAGGAGTTCCCGGGTGCCCGCGTACTCTCCGCCGAGCGGTTGAAGCACTTCGCCGAGTTCGGGTTTGAGGGCGGTGAGCAGCGGCCGGGCCAGGAGTTCGGTGACGCGTCCTCCTCCGGACGCGTCGTGCGTCGCTCCAGTGAGCAACGGCCGACGGTAGTAGCCCTTGACCAGGTGGATGTCCGAGTCGGCGAGGAGTGGGCCGAGCATCTTCGGCACGAACATCGGATCCGGCTCGATGAGGTCCGCATCGACGAACGCGACGAGGTCACCGGTGGTCGCGGCCAACGAGCGCCACAGCGCTTCGCCCTTGCCTGGCTGCGGCTCGATGCCGGGGATCGCCTCCTCGCGGGAGACGACTCGTGCTCCTGCCGCCCGCGCCCGCTCGACGGTGCGGTCTGTGCACCCGGAGTCGACGACGACGAGTTCGTCGACGAGCCCGCCGAGCAGGGGTGCGATGGTCCCGATGACGCCCGCGACGGTGTCTTCTTCGTTCAACGCGGGCAGTACCACCGATACGGTGCGGCCTGCTTTCGCTGCGACGAGTTCGTCGACGCTCCACTCGGGGTGATCCCACGTATGCGTGTGCGACCAGCGGGCCTCCCCCTCGCCGCGGTCGGTCCAGACGGTGTTCATTCCAGTCCTCGGTTCATGCCAGTCCTCGCACTGCGCGCGAGGGCGGCCGGGAGCCTGCGATCGACGCGACCATGTCGACGACGCGACGCGTGTCGGCGACTTCGTGGACGCGGAACACCCGGGCGCCGTGCGAGGCAGCGAGCGCGGTCGCGGCCAGTGTGCCTGCCACCCGCTCCTCGAGTCCGACGCCGAGCGTCTCGCCGATGAAGTCTTTGTTCGACAACGCCATCAGCACCGGCCACCCGGTGTCGACCAGCCGGTCGATCTCGCGTAGGAGCGCGAGCCCGTGGTGCGTGTTCTTGCCGAAGTCGTGCGTCGGGTCGATCAGGATACCGTCGTCGCGGACGCCTGCCTCGCGGGCTCTGGAGGCTGCGCCAGTCACCTCGGCGACCACGTCGGCGACCACGTCGTCGTAGGCCACCCGGTGCGGTCTGGTCCGGACCCGAGCACCACCGGTGTGCGAGCACACGATGCCCGCTCCGGCCTGCGCTGCGACGTCGACCAGACCCGGGTCGACACCCGCCCACGTGTCGTTGATGATGTCCGCGCCCGCTTCGCACGCCGCGGTCGCGACTTCGCTGCGCCAGGTGTCGACGCTGATCAACAGGTCGGGATGACTCGATCGGATCCACGCGATGAGCGGGACCACGCGCGCGACCTCCGCGTCTGCGTCGACCGGGTCGCCGGGTCCTGCCTTGACGCCGCCGATGTCGACGATGTCCGCGCCGTCGGCGACGACCGCGTCGACGCGCGCTTTCGCGGCGTCGTCGGAGAAGGTGGCTCCACGATCGTAGAACGAGTCCGGGGTCCGGTTGACGATCGCCATCACGAGGGCACGGTCGGTGGCGACAGTGCGACCTGCGAGGGTCGACCAGTCCGGTCCGGCCGATGGGTCAAGGCTCACGGATTCACCCTACGGGCGCGCCCGTCACCGGTCAGCGCGGGGCCTTGGCTGCCGCGACGTCTGCCGGGTACTCGTCGTAGAACGGCACGTAACCGTCCTTCCGGCCCTTGAGCACCCACACCTCGTCGTCGCCGACATCGGTGTAGGTCTCGTCGCGCAACTCCACCTTGCGGTTCTTGAACGTCGAGGTGACCTCGATCTCGCCGACGAAGCGGACGAACAGCGGCACCGCGTAGGCGGGCAGTTCGGCGTACAGGTGGTCGGCGAACGCCTTCGGATCGGGTTTCTCGCCGTCGACGGTCACGGCGACCATGCCAGCCTTGCCGTCGCAGCCGGGGACCTCGACGCCGAACGCGACTGTTCCGGACACGCCGTCTGCGGTGTCCACGGCGCTCTCGACCTGGGTGGTCGCCACGTTCTCGCCCTTCCACCGGAAGGTGTCGCCGAGTCGGTCGACGAACGTGATGTGCGAGAAACCGATCTCCCGGACCAGGTCGCCCGAGTTGAAGTAGGCGTCGCCCGATTTGAAGGCGTCGCGGATCACCTTCTTCTCGGTCTCGGCCGAATCGGTGTAGCCGTCGACGGGAACCCGGTCGCTGATCTCCGAGATCAACAGGCCCGCTTCGCCTTTGGGAACCGCGTTGAGCTGGCCGCGCGAGTCTCGCTTGGCGGTGCCGTCGGAGTTGTACTCGACGACCTTGAACGGAAGGGGGCAGAAGCCGGCCGTCCGCTTGACGCCGAACACGTTGACGAATGCCAGGTTGAGTTCACTCGCGCCGTAGAACTCGACGATCCGGTCGACGCCGAACCGCTCCTCGAACTCGTCCCAGATCTCCGGTCGCATGCCGTTGCCGATCGCGACGCGGATCGAATGCTGCCGATCAGTCGGCTTCGGCGGCTGCGCCAGCAGGTACCGGCACAGCTCCCCGATGTAGGTGAACGCGGTGGCACGGTTCTCGATGATCTCGTCCCAGAAACGCGATGCCGAGAACTGCTTGCTCAACGCCATGCACGCACCGCCCGCGAGCACGGCTCCGAGCGACACCGACAGCGCATTGTTGTGGTAGAGCGGCAGCGCGACGTACATGGTGTCCGACGAGCGCAGCCGGACCGCGAGTCCACCGATCCCCGAGTAGTTCGCCAGCCACCGGTTATGGCTCATCACGCTGGCCTTGGGCAGGCCGGTGGTGCCCGAAGTGAAGATGTAGAACGCGAGAGTCGACGCGGGCAGCGTGGCCGTGACGGCGGGATCGGTCGTCGGCTTCGATGCGGCAGCCTCGTCGAGGGCCGGGAAGTCGAGCACGTGCTCGGGCCGCGACGACGCCGACATCGAGTCGAACGTGTCTTTGCACTCGGGATCCCAGATCAGGGCCTTCGCGTCGAGCAGCGACATGCTGTGATCGATCACGTTGCCGCGCTGGTTGTAGTTCAGCATGCCCGCGACTGCTCCGAGTTTGAGCGTCGCGAGGATGACGAGGAGGTCGGTCGGGTTGTTCTTCGACAGGATCCCCACCACGTCGCCGACTCCGACGCCGCGCTCGGCCAAGACCGCGGCGTAACGGTTCACCTGACGGTTGCATTCGCCGTACGACGTCGATTCGCCGTGCCATCGAATGAACGGCCGGTCAGGATGGTCCGCGGCCAGCTTGGCGAAGATCTGACCGATCGTGCTCTTCTTGTCGCCGGACCGGAAGATCAGGCCTGGAGCATGCTTGGCCATCGACGGCAGATCCGGCGCCATCGTTACCACGCCCTTGAGCAGGTCTGTGATACCGACCTTGGTTGGCACTGCGTTCATGCTTGCTCCACTCCTCCCACCGACATGTGAATGCCGTTACCCTACCGTCGAGTCAGTTCGGTCACCGCGTCGGCCGCCGTCTCGACGACGATAAGCCTGTCGAGAGCATGTGACGACACGAAACCACGAGTCTGCAGATCGTTCAGCCAGGCGAGCATCGGATCGTAGAAGCCGCCGAGATTGACCATGACGACGGGCTTGTCGTGTTCGCCCAGGTAGCCACCGGTCCAGGTCTCGAAGAACTCTTCGAGGGTTCCGATGCCGCCGGGCAGGGTGATGAACCCGTCCGACAACTCCTCCATGAGTCGCTTTCGTTCGCGCATGGTGTCGGTGACGATCAGTTCGTCGGCGTCGAGGTCGGCGACCTCTTTGGCCATCAGATGCTCGGGGATCACGCCGATGGTCCGCCCGCCCGCGGCGCGGGTGGCCCGGGCGATGCTGCCCATCATCGAGATCTTGCCGCCGCCGGACACCAGGGCGAGGCCTGCATCGGCGAGGGCCGTGCCGACGTCGGCCGCAAGCTGCAAGTACTGCTCGTCCACGGGGCCGGATGCACAGTAGACGCAGATCGCAGGCTCGTCGACACTCACGGGCGGACAGCCTTGTCGCACACGGCCTGGACGGCTTCGGCCGGAGTGTCGACCAGCGTGACGAGGTCGAGGTCGTCACGCGAGATCTTGCCCTCGGCGGCGAGCGTGGTCTTGATCCACTCGACGAGCGGCCCCCAGAACTCGCGGCCGACGAGCACGATCGGAAACCGGAGGACTTTGCCCGTCTGGACGAGCGTGAGCGCTTCGGACAGCTCGTCGAGGGTCCCGAACCCGCCGGGCAGGCAGACGAACGCCTGCGCGTACTTGACGAACATCGTCTTGCGGACGAAGAAGTACCGGAAGTTCATGCCGAGCGTGAGGTACGGGTTGATGTGCTGCTCGAACGGAAGCTCGATGTTGAGCCCGATCGACGGCGCGCCAGCCTCATACGCGCCCTTGTTGGTCGCCTCCATCGCGCCGGGACCGCCACCGGTGATGACGGCGAACCCGGCTTCGCCGAGCAGCCTGCCCAGTTCGACGGCTTGCTCGTAGCCGGGCGACCCCGGCTGGTCACGGGCCGAGCCGAACACGGTGACGGCTTCGGCGACGTTCTCGAGCGCGTCGAACCCGGAGACGAACTCGGACTGGATTCGCAGGACACGCCACGAGTCGCGCACCGTCCGATTCGCGGCGCGCGCGGGATCACGCGGGTCGACCCATTCGAGGAGGCCACGGTCGGTCGGCACCTGCTCCGCATCGCCCGGCAGTCGTACCTGAGCCGCCCCGACGTGGCGCACCTGCACATCCACGTGCGGAACGTCGCTGGGAGAACCGTCGCCGGAATCGGACTGCGCCTCGCGCGGATCGTCTGCCATGGCGCAAACGGTATCAACCGACGTCCGAGCCGCTCACCCGAACTTCGATCAACTCCCCTCGGCGAGATCCAGTCCGATTCCGACGACCTCGGCTCAGTGCCGCCGCCCTCGTCCATCAGCCCGCCACGAGTCGGTCGTGGATGCGGACCTACCGCACAGCGAAGACCGGCATTCCCGGTGCAGCGTCGAGGATCTCGGCGTCGGTCGAGTCCGGAGCGAGGCCCTCGTCGAAGGTCGCGACCTGCCAGGCCCACCGTGTCAGGTACGCGCGGATCAGTTCCGGTTTCCGCTCGTCGTCGAGTTCGACGAGGGTCACCGATTCGGTGCGCCTGCCGCGTCGGAGACTGACCGCGCCCCCGGCCCGGACGTTGCGGACCCAGTGCGTCCGGCCGCGCGCGGCCACGAGGTACCGTTCGCCGTCGAGGTCGAGCACGTTGACCGGCGTGGTCCGCAGTTCGCCGCTCACCCGCCCCGGCACCTGGAGGTCGTAGCAGCCGCTCGGCGCGACACCGATGCGAACCAGCACCCTGACGATCCGGTTGGGCACGGTGCTCAGTAACCCCGTCGGCGCGACGTAGCGTCTCGTCGGCTCGGACTGCGTGAAGTCAGTGTTCTCGGTCATCTTCGTCTCCTAGAAGTCTCGGTACGGCGGAAGGACCGCCGCGATGTTGACGATCAGTGAGAACGCGACGAACCCGTACACGACCGAAGTCCTGACGCCTGCGACCGCGAGAAGCGCAGCGGCGCCCGCATACAGCGCGATCTTGACGGCGGCCTTGGCTGCTGCCACGTCGACGACGGGATGCGGGGAGGCGAAGACCGCCCACGCCGCGATCGCGATCGCCACCGTCGCCGCACCTGCCGCGACACCGGGCCCGCCGCGACCCGCCAGGATCCAGACTGAGCCGCCGAGCGCCGCGAGCATCACGAGTTCGCCCGCGAACAGGAGTCCTGCAAGAGTCCACAGATAAACGATCACTACCGACTCCTTTTCGTGAACAGTGTTCTCTCTTCTGAAACTAGGCCCCCGCGGTCGATAAATCAAGAACACTGTTCACTAATTAATTCGCATGCGACGATGAACGCAATGAGGACTCCAGACGATCCGGGTGTCCGAGCCCGGAAACGGGCCGGTATCGAAGCCGACCTCCGCGAGGTCGGCCGCAGACACCTGGCCGAGCACGGCGCCGCCGCCCTGTCGCTGCGTGCCGTCGCCAGAGACATGGGGCGCACTCCGTCGTCCCTATACCGCTACGTGCGGAACCGGGACGACCTGTTGACGGCGCTGATCGTCGACGCGTACGACGATCTCGGCGACGCGCTCGACGCCGCCGTCGACGGACACTCCGTGCCCCGCAAGCGATTCGAAGCGTTCGCAGACGCACTGCGCACGTGGACCATCGCCCACCCGAGCGAATACGCACTGCTCTACGGCTCACCGGTCCCCGGATATCACGCCCCCGCAGACACGACCCTGCGCGCAGGCACCCGACCGATCCTGGCACTCGGCGCGATCGCAGCAGCCGGTGATCCCCCCGACGCCCCTGGTACGCGGCCCACCCGTCAACGCGCTGCTGCCTCGGCACTGGCGGCGACCGCAACATCGGACGAAGTCGCTCCGCTCGGCCTGGCGCCGGAGACGCTTGCTCGCGTGCTGTCGGTGTGGAACTTGCTGCTCGGTTCGATCTCGTCCGAAGTGTTCGAGCAGATGGGCCCGATCACCGACCGGCCCGACGACGTCTGGGCAGGCGTCGTCGACCTCGGCGGCGGCCTGCTCTTCGGCTGAGAGTTCGCCGACGACGAACTACCCAGCGCGACAGATCAGCGCGACAGATACGTCCGCAACGTCTGCGTGACCTGGGTGATCTGCTCGACCGGCACACGTTCGTCGGCACGGTGCGCCAGGCTGGGATCGCCGGGGCCGAGATTGACCGCGGGAATGCCGAGCGCGGCGAACCGCGAGACGTCGGTCCACCCGTACTTGGCCCGGAACTGTCCATTCGCGGCGTCGACGAGGGCGGCTGCGGCCGGATGCGCGAGGCCAGGCAGTGCGCCCGCGGCCGAGTCGGTGATCTCGGCTGTCACCGCACCCGCGTCGAGAGAGGCAGCGAACACGTCGCGCACGTGCTCGAACGCCTGCTCGGGGCTGCGGTCCGGCGCGAACCGGAAGTTGACGTCGACGTATGCCTCGTCTGGGATCACGTTGCCCGCGACGCCGCCGTGGACAGCGACGGCCGACAACCCCTCGCGATACTCGCACCCGTCTATGTCGACACGACGCGGCTCATAGGCTTCGAGGACCGTGAGAAGCTCGCCGAGCTTGTGAATCGCGTTGTCGCCCATCCACGCTCGCGCCGAATGCGCACGGGTGCCGGTTGCGGTGAAACGTACCCGCAGGGTGCCCTGACATCCCGCTTCAATGAGTCCGGCCGTGGGCTCGCCGAGGATCGCGACGTCGGCGACGAGCCAGTCGGGCAGTTCCCGTTCGATGGTTCCGAGGCCGTTGAACTCGGCGGCGATCTCCTCGCAGTCGTAGAAGATCAGCGTGATGTCGTGCGACGGGTCGTCCAACATGGCGGCCAGATGCAGGAAGACGGCGTCGCCCGACTTCATGTCGACCGTCCCGCAGCCGTGCAGGACATCGCCCTCCTCCGCGGAATCGGTGCGGCGGGACGGGACGTTGTCGACGATCGGGACGGTGTCCAGGTGACCGGCCAGGATCACGCGTGAGCCGAGACCTCGATCCGTGCGTGCCAGCACGCAGTTCCCGTGGCGGACCACCTCGAACCCTGAGGTCTGCCCGCGAAGCGCTTCCTCGACGGCGTCGGCGATCAGGGTCTCGTCCCGACTGACGCTCGGAATGTCGACGAGGGCGGCGGTCAGATCGATCGGGTCGGCGGACAGATTCAGGCTCGGGGTGCTCACAGTCAACCATCGTATGCCGCGCCGACGCACCAGAGATCTCGCCGCCGACGGCGAGCGCCCACTCGCGCAGCTCGACTAGCGCCCCGACGCGTCCCGGGGCCGGGGCCTGGGGCCGGGTCCTGGGGCCGGGTCCTGGGGCCATGAGGTGCCGTCCGGCTAAACTCGTGCCGTGACTATTCAAGGTGCTGCTGCCATTGGAATCGCCACCGTGTGGGAGAACGACGGCCAGACGGCCGTCCTCGACACGTGGTACCCGAACCCCGAACTCGATCCGGAGCCCGGCGTCGCCGGCTCCACCGAACTGACCGGCGACGAGGTCCCCGCGGACCTACGGCCGCTCGTCGGCGTCGACGATGCCCGCAACGTCAAGACGATCGCCGTGAAGACGGTGATCGCCGACCTGTCGAGCGCACCGATCGACGCACACGACGCTTACCTGCGTCTGCACTTGCTGTCGCACCGGCTGATCGCGCCACACGGCCTGAGCCTGGAGGGCCAGTTCGGTCTGCTCGCCAACGTCGTGTGGACCAACTTCGGCCCCTGCGCCGTCGACGGCTTCGAGCAGACCCGCCTGCGGTTGCGCGCTCGCGGACACGTCACCGTGACCTCGATCGACAAGTTCCCGCGGATGGTCGACTACGTCTCCCCCACGGGCGTCCGCATCGGCGACGCCGATCGCGTGCGCCTCGGCGCCCACCTCGCGCCCGGCACCACCGTCATGCACGAGGGCTTCGTCAACTTCAACGCGGGCACCCTCGGCGCCTCGATGGTCGAAGGCCGCATCTCGGCGGGCGTCGTGATCGGCGACGGCTCCGACATCGGCGGCGGAGCCTCCACGATGGGGACCCTGTCAGGCGGCGGCAAAGAGATCATCTCGATCGGCAAGCGCTGCCTCCTCGGGGCGAACGCCGGCTGCGGCATCCCGCTCGGCGACGACTGCGTGATCGAAGCCGGCCTCTACCTCACCGCAGGCACCAAGGTGACCGGACCGGACGGCTCCGTCGTCAAGGCCCGCGAGCTGGCCGGACGCTCGAACTTGTTGTTCCGGCGCAACAGCACGACCGGCGCAGTCGAGGTGACTGCGAAGGAAGGCGACGGCATCGAACTCAACGAGGCGCTGCACGCGAACTGAGACGTGTCTCGAACGGCCCCGGCGTCTTGGACGTCGGGGCCGTTTCGTGTGTGGGGCGTGCGCCGCTCGTGGTCTCGACTCCGCTCGACCAACGGGTAGGGCTCGACCAACGGGTAGGGCTCGACCAACGGGTAGGGCTCGACCAGCGGGGTCTCGACTCCGCTCGACTGGCGGGTGAGTCTCGACCAGCGAGTGCGCTAGCGCAAGCGGGCGACGGCGGCGTCGATGCGTTCGTCGGTGGCGGTCAGTGCCATGCGGACGTGCTCGGAGCCGGAGGGGCCGTAGAAGTCGCCGGGGGCGACGAGGATGCCGCGCTGCGCGAACCAGTCGAGGGTGGCCCGCGAATCGTCGCCTCGGGTGACCCAGAGGTACAGACCTGCCTCAGAGTGATCGACGGTGAAGCCCGCGGCCTCGACCGCGGCTTTCAGACGATCGCGGCGCGCGCGGTAGACCTCACGCTGCGCGTCGACGTGTGCGTCGTCGTTCAAGGCTGCAACGGTCGCCCCCTGTATCGGGAACGGGACGATCATGCCGGAATGCTTACGGACGGCGAGCAGTTCGGCGATCAACACAGTGTCGCCCGCTAGGAAACCCGCCCGGTACGACGCGAGGTTCGAGACCTTCGACAACGAGTGCACCGCGATCAGACCGGTGTGGTCGCCGCCGCACACGTCCGGGTGCAGCACCGAATGTGCTGTGCCCTCCCAGGTGAGCCCCAGGTAGCACTCGTCGGAGATCACGACGCTGCCGTGCTCGCGCGCCCAGTCGACGACGCCCCGCAGGAGCTCGGCCGACAAGACGGCTCCCGTCGGGTTCGACGGGCTGTTCACGAAGATCGCAGCGGGCGCCTCGTCGCCGTAGTCCGCGACAGCGTCGGCACGCCGCGGAACCGCGTTCGCGATCAGCGCGCCGACCTCGTACGTCGGGTACGCGACCTCCGGGATCACGACGGTGTCGCCCGCCGGGACGCCGAGCTGCGACGGCAGTCCGGCGATCACTTCCTTGGTGCCGATCACCGGGAGGATCGACGACTCGTCGAGTCCGGTGATCCCGAAACGTCGGGACAGTGCACCCACCGCAGCCTCGCGTAGAGCTGCGGTGCCGAGAGTCGCCGGATACCCGGGGAACTCCGACGACGCGGCCAGCGCGTCACGGATCACCGGGTCCACCGGATCGACGGGAGTGCCGACCGAGAGGTCGACGATCCCGTCGTCGTGCGATGCGGCCAGCTTCTTAGCTCCCGAGATCGTGTCCCAGGGAAAGTCCGGAAGACCGGCGCTGACCGGCTGTAGGCGACTCACGGGTCGGATCAGTCCTCTCCGCCCATCGGCGGCAGCTTCTTCACGAAGTCCGGGTCGAAGTCGGTCTTGCCGACCTTGCTCGCGCCGCCCGGCGAACCGAGGTCGACGAAGAAGTCGACGTTCGCGCTCAGGTACGGCTCCCACTCGTCGGGGACGTCGTCCTCATAGAAGATCGCCTCCACCGGGCAGACCGGCTCGCAGGCACCGCAGTCGACGCATTCGTCAGGCTGGATGTACAGCATCCGGCCGCCTTCGTAGATGCAGTCGACCGGGCACTCCTCGACGCATGCGAGGTCCAGTACATCGACACACGGCTCCGCGATGATGTAGGTCACGTCGCTTCTCCTTCTCGTTCTCCGCGACGACGCGAGGGCTGATCGCATCGTCTACGCATGTCGCGGCACCGTCGCACCGCACAGATAGACAGACTATCCGGACCAGTCCGGGCGGCCCGAATCAGCACACCCTGACCTGCGGGGATTTTTACTCATGCAGTGAAATCACGGAACTCAGCCGAGTCCGAGGCTGAGCATCGGCTCCGGAGCAGGGCGATAATCGGTCAACCGCTGACGGGGCGTGCGGCCGATCCCGGTCACGATCTCGTGCAGTTCCTCCACCGTCTTCTCCGAGCCGTGTTGGCTGCCGGCCATCCGCGAGATGGTCTCCTCCATGAGCGTTCCGCCGAGGTCGTTCGCACCGCCTCGCAGCATGGCCCGGGTGCCGTCCACCCCGAGCTTGACCCAGCTCGTCTGGATGTTGCCGATGCGCCCGTGCAGCATGATGCGAGACAACGCGTGGGCGGCCCGATTGTCACGCTGGGTGGGGCCGGGGCGGGAGGCTCCGGCGAGGTACAGCGGCGAGGACTGGTGGACGAACGGCAGCAGCACGAATTCAGTGAAGCCACCGGTGCGATCCTGGATGCCGCGCAACACGTTCAAATGCCCGACCCAGTGCCGTGGCGAGTCGACGTGGCCGTACATCATCGTCGAACTCGACGGCAGCCCCACCTCGTGCGCGGTGGTGATGACGTCGATCCACGCCGACGTCGGCAGTTTGCCCTTCGTCAGGATCCACCGGACCTCGTCGTCGAGGATCTCCGCGGCAGTGCCGGGGATCGAGTCGAGTCCCGCTTCCCGGAGCGCCGTCAGCCAGTCGCGAACCGACTCGCCGCCGCGCGAGGCTCCGTTGACGACCTCCATCGGACTGAACGCGTGCACGTGCATCGACGGCACCCGGCTCTTGATGGCGCGGACGAGGTCGGCGTAACCGGTCACCGGCAGTTCCGGGTCGATGCCGCCCTGCATGCAGATCTCGGTCGCTCCTGCGACGTGCGCTTCCCACGCCCGGTCGCCGACCTCGGTGTGCGACAGCGTGAACGCGTCGTCGTCGCCCTTACGTTGAGCGAACGCGCAGAAGCGACAACCGGTGTAGCAGATGTTGGTGAAGTTGATGTTCCGGTTCACCACGTAGGTGACGTCGTCGCCGACGACGTCCCGGCGAATCGAGTCGGCGAGCGCCGCGAAAGCGTCGAGTCCCGCACCATCGCTCGTGGCGAGCGCGAGGTACTCCTCGTCCGACAGCCCGGCCGGATCGTTCTCGGCGTGACGGAGAGCCGCCGACACCTCGGACTCCAGGCGTTCGGGCGCGCTCGAGTCGTCGAGCGCCAACACCTGTTCCCGGATGGTGTCCCAGTCGCCGAACGCGTTGTCGATGTCGCTGCGCGTCTCGGTGTTTCGGCCGTCCGTGTCGATCTCGGTGTTGAGGTCGACACGGCCGGACGACGCCCACTCCTCGTCGGGCTCCTGCCACGGCATGCCATCCGGGCGCACGTCGACGGCGAGGCCGGTGACCGGGTCGGTCAGTGCGGCGACGTGGCGGGCGATCCGCGGGTCGATCCACGGCGACCCGGCCAGCACATAGCGAGGCTGGGCGGCCGACCGCTCGGTGAGGGTGTGGCCTGCCGACGCCGTGAGTTCGGCGAGCGTGTCCAGGTTCGGCCACGGACGCTCCGGGTTGACGTGGTCCGGGGTCAACGGCGAGACACCGCCCCAGTCGTCGACGCCTGCCTCGATCAGCGCTCGGCACTCTTGCGCCGACACGAGGTTCGGCGGAGCCTGGATCCGCATGCGCGGCCCCATGACCAGTCGGGTCACCGCTACCGCCGCCAGGAATTCAGACATCTCCGCATCCGGAGCCGACCCCATCGCAGTGTCGGGCTTCGCGCGGAAGTTCTGCACGATCACTTCCTGGATGTGCCCGAACGCCTTCTGCGCCTTACGAATCATGAAGATCGATTCGGCACGCTCGATACGCGTCTCGCCGATGCCGACGAGGATGCCGGTGGTGAACGGGACCGAGAGTCGGCCTGCGTCGGTGAGGACTCGTTCGCGGACCACGGGGTCCTTGTCCGGACTCCCGTAGTGGCATTCGCCCTTGTCCGTGAACAGGCGACGCGCGCTCGTCTCGAGCATCATCCCCATGCTCGGCGCGACCGGCTTGAGTCGGTTGATCTCCTCCCAGCTCATCACGCCGGGATTCAGGTGCGGCAGCAACCCGGTCTCTTCCAGGACGCGGATGGACGCGGCGCGCACATAGTCGAGCGTCGAGTCGTAGCCGCGTTCGTCGAGCCACTGTGCGGCCTCGGGCCATCGGTCCTCGGGTCGGTCACCGAGGGTGAACAACGCCTCTTTGCAGCCGAGGGCGGCGCCGTTGCGGGCGATCGCCACGACTTCGTCGAGTTCGAGGAACATGCCGTGTCCCTCGCGCTTGAGCTTGCCCGGCACCGTCACGAACGTGCAGTAGTGGCACTTGTCGCGGCACAGACGCGTCAACGGGATGAATACCTTGCGCGAATAGGTCACCTGTTTGGCGCGGCCCTCGGCCTCCAGACCCGCGTCACGCACACGCGCCGCAGCTGCGGACAGCGCGGTCAGATCGTCGCCGCGCGCGGCCAGCAGGACCGCAGCCTCGTCGACGTTGAGCGCGGTTGCGTCGGCTGCTCGGCGCAGTGCGCGCCTCATGGCCGACGGCGAAGGAGCCGGGGCCCCGATTACCGATTCAGAAGACGTCACCTGTTCGATGGTAGACACGAGTTCGATCTCGTGAATTTCGGGCGGGGTCTCGCGTCCCGCATGGCCCGACGAAATGCGCGTCAGCCCCTCGCAGAGCGACACCGACGGGCAACGTGCAGAAATCAGTACGCTCACCGAACACCGAGGACTAATAGTCCCTAGCGGTCGCTGAGCGTACTGATTGTGGGCGCACCCGGGCCCTCGACTCTGCTCGGCCAGCGAAATTGGCCTGAACCAGCGGTGCAGTCAGCCTTCGCGGATCGTCATCGACGCCAACTTGTCGGCTGCGACGTCGAAGACGAACTTCGAGAGTCCGTTCGCGTGTGTGCTCCGCCAGTCTGCGATCACGGTGACCCGGTCTCCGTCGACGTGCGTGTCGGTCACGGTCATCGTGCCGGTCGCGCCGATGAACTCCTTATCACTCCATGCCTTGATCTCGTCGCGGCCAGTGAACACGCGACCCCAGTCGTCGACGAAGCCGTCGTCGGCGAAAGCATTCAGAAACCGTTGCTCGTCGTGGCGATTCACCGTCTCGATGAAATCCGCGACGGTGGTCGGCATCGCTGCAGTCATGGTCGTCCTCCTATGGTCAGTAATCAGTGGTCAGCGGGTGGTGTAGCCGCCGTTGGCGAAGATCGTCTGACCGGTGATCCACCAGCCGTCCGTTGCCAGGAAACTCACGATGGGGGCGATGTCCTCGATCTTGGTCAGCTGCCCGTGCATGGCCTGCGACTTGTGGAACTCGACGCGCTCGGGCGTCTCCTGGCCGTAGAAGAACGGGGTGTCCATCGGCCCGGGCGCGATGGCGGTCACTGAGATACCGCGCGCCGCATATTCTTTCGCTGCCGCCCGCGTGAAGTGCTCGACGGGGCTCTTTCCGCCCGCGTACGTCGAGTAGCCGTCGGTGAACGCCGCGAGGAGCGCGGTGACGATGGTGACGATCTTGCCGCCGTCGTTCAAGGTCCGCCCGGCCTCCTTGATGAAGAAGTACGCCGACTTCGCGTTGACGTCGAACATCTCGTCGTACTCGAGTTCGGAGGTCTCGGCGATCGGCTTTCGCAGTACCTTGCCGACGGTGTTCACCGCGATGTCGAGCCCGCCGAGGGCGGCGACTGCCTCGTCGAACACACGGGTGACGGTGTCCGGATCGGTGAGGTCACCGCTGAGCAGAACGCCCGTGCGTCCCTCGGCCTGGACTGCAGCGAGAGTCTCTTCGGCCTCAGCCTTGGACGACTCGCTGTTGTAGTGGATCGCGACGTCCGCGCCCGCGCCTGCTGCCTGTCGGCTGATGAGACCGCCGAGGTTCTTACCGCCGCCTGCGACCAGAATCCTGCGCCCGTCGAGTGGGTAGTCAGTCATAATTCCCCTCCGTGTATATCGTTGCTACGTGATGACATATCAACGCTACACGACTAGTGTAGCGGTGTGCCAGAGACAGAGAAGAGTGATACACGGACGCGGCTGGTCGAAGCCGCCGCGGAACTGATCGCTGCGGCACCAGGCGAGGACTTCTCGCTGCGCGACGTCTGTGAGCGCGTCGGCGTCCGGATGCCGACGCTCTACCACTTCTTCGGCAGCAAGCAAGGTCTGATCGATGCCGTCGTAGAACGCGGGTTCGAGTTGTACCTCGACGAGAAGGAGGGCCACGAGTCGAGCGGTGACCCGATCCGCGACATCAGCGACGGGTGGGACGCCCACGTCCGCTTCGGACTGGAGAACCCCGGCTACTACACGCTCATGTACGGCAAAGTGCGGCCCGGCTACTCGCCTGCGGCCCATGCAAAGCCCACAATGTTGTTGCGCGCGCTGACCGACCGTGCCGCAGATCAGGGCAGGCTCGCTGTCGACCCGGACCAGGCTGTCGCACACATACTCGCGACCAACATCGGCGTGACCCTACGGCAGATCATCCTCGCCGAAGCCGACCCGCAACTGTCGTCGGCCGTGCGCGACGCGACGCTCGCGAGCATCACCGGAGAGGGGGCAGGCGGTGCGGGCGCCGACGACCTCCGACGAGTCGCGTCTCTCGCATCGGGGATCCCCGACGTGCTTGGTCCGACCGAGACCGCGCTGCTCGGCCAGTGGTTGCGCCGGTTAGCCGACCACCTCGACTGAGTGTTTCGCTCGGTTCGAGGCCTCGACTCCGCTCGACCAGCGGATCGGAACTCGGCCAGCGGGTCTCGACTCCGCTCGACCAGCAAGCTGTCTCCTCGACTCCGCTCGACCAGCGGATCGAAGCTCGGCCAGCGGGCTACAAGTTGTTCAGGCGCGACATGGACGTGGCCATGGCGGGGAGGCCGAGACCGCAGAGCAGGAGCAGGAGCACACGCCAGTCGCCGATGAGCGGTCCGTTTCCGTTGATTCCGGGTACCGCGGCGATGACGACGACGGCTGTCCACGCGACGAGCGGCGCATACCGCCACGACGAGGAGGTGGTGCCGGCGGCGAGGCGGAGGAGCAGCGTCGTGCCGATCGCCGCAATCACCACGGTGAACGGGACCGGCACCGCACCGATTCGCACGTTCAGGAAGAAGACGGTCAGCAGGGCGAGCACGACTCCGCACCCGGTCAGCACCGCCAGCTCGATGCGGTCGGCGACGTTCACCGGAGGCCCTCGAACAAGTCGCGTTCGACGCCGTCGCTCGTATCGGCTCGGGATCCCTCGTCGGTCCGGATGAAGTGTTCGACAGGCAGGACCGGTTGCGCGATGAGATTCGACAACGCGTACTCGGCGCGCGACGGTGCGATCGTCACCTGAGTCGCGTGCGCGGCGAGCGCGGCGACCTTTCGGTCGAGCACTGCGGTGACGTCGACGGCAGTCGTGATCATGTCGTCGGGATAGCTGGGCAACTCCCCCGGCTCAGGCATCCGCCAACCCTCTGGAATCTCGGCGACGGCATCGAGACCGGCGTTCAGCACGGAACGCGCGGTGACCGACTCGTACACCTTGAGCGGGTACCCGGTCTGCGCAGTCGACTCGGCGATCGCCGCGACCGACACCGAGTGCACCCGCCGGTGGTCGGGGTGACCGTACGTGCCCGCCTCGTCGTAGGTGACGACGACATGGGGTTCGAAGTCGGCTATCTCGGCGCACAGCGCGGCGACGAGGTCGGCCTGCGCAGCCTGGAACAGTGCACGCGGGTGCTCGGCGGACGGCGTGCCGGCCATTCCGGAGTCCCGCCACCGGCCCGCGCCGCCGAGGAAACGCGGCTGTGGCGCGGACGCCGTGTCTGGAGCCAACGCACGGAGGGCGGCGTCGAGTTCGCTGATCCGGAAGCCGCCCAACTGATCGGCTCCGCCGTCCGCGACGAGTCGCGCCCACCGGTCGCCGATCACCTCGCCCTCCTCGCCGAGTGTGAACGTGACGACGCGGACGTCGACGCCTTCGGCGAGGTACCGCGCGATGACACCGCCGGTCATGATCGACTCGTCGTCCGGGTGCGCGTGCAGGAGGAGCAGGCGCGGCCGCTGGCCGGCCGTCAACCCAGGCTCCAGCGGACGGCGTCACCGAACACTCCGACCTGCGGAGCTCCGTCCAGTGACACACCGACGATCTCGTCAGTCGAGGCGCCGAGCACCGAGTCCTGGTAGATCGGCAGATAGACGGCTTGGTCGGCCAGTATCGTCTCGGCGCGAGTCAAGTATTCCTTCGGATCGTCGACGCTCATCGCATCGGTGGCCAGCGACATCAGTTCCGGATCGCACAGGCCCGAGACGTTGCCGGTGTACGTGCTGTCATCGCTCGGAGCCGTCTGACTCGTTGACCGTTCCGACGTCGTCGGCAGGACGCTCTCGTCGGCGTCGCCCGTGTCCTCGGGATTGTCGGTGTGTGCACCGGCCTCGGTGCCGGCGGTCGGCGGCTCACAACCGACTTGGGAGGCCAGCGACGTCGCCGGATCGCCGCCCATGCCGGTCCACCCGACGACCAGATCGACGCGGGCGTTGACGAGCGCCGAGCCGTACAGATCGGTGTTCGACATGCCTTGAACAACGGCGCGGACACCCGATGCCCGGAGCTGATCGGCGGTCGTCTCGGCCGCGGACATGATCCGTTCGTCGGAGTTCACCGCACCGATCCGGACCACGAGGTCCTTCCCGTCCTTAGCGACCGGCGCCACCCCCGACGGCAGTCCCGGAACGTCGCTCGGCGCGGGAGTCGTCGTCGACGGTGTCGTCGACGACTCACTAGGTCCGGTCGACTCCGGGGTCGGCTCAGGCGCCCGAACTCCGGAGCGGTACCCGGCTTGGGCAAGGAGGTCGCGCACCTCGGGCGCGGTGGGACGGGCGCGCTCGACGGTGTTGTACCCGAAGTTGGAGGGCGCATAGACGGTGTTCGCGAACGGAGTCACGACGGTGTCGCCCGCCGCCGCTGCCCGAATGAGACCGCTGTCGAGCATGCCGAGGATCGCGCGGCGCACCGGCAGCGACGCCATGGTCTGCGAACGCGTGTTGGCGTTGACCGTGAGTCCCCGAGTCATCGGACGACGGATCGTCGTCACCCCGGGGATCGCGCCGACCTCGGCGGCCGACGCGGGTCCCGCGGTCAGCGACACCATCGTGGAGTCCCCGTTGCGGATGGTCTGCGCCATCTGCGGCGCGGAACCCGCACGACGGAGCACTACCTGGTCAATCTCGGGCGGCTTCCGCCAGTAGCGGTCGTTGCGGATCAGCCGCACCTCGTCGCGTGACCGGTCGATCGAATAGATCGCGAACGGTCCGGCGGTCACCGGCTTGCCCTTGTCCATCCCCGTCTGGAAACCGGTCGGCTCGGATTTGAGGCTGTGGCTCGGCAGCAGCGAGGTGAACAGTTCCCGCCACGCCGTGTACGGCTTCGCGAAAGTCGCGGTGACGACTTTGCCGCCGCTGCTGGTCTCGACCTTCTTGATGGCTCGATAGCCCGCAGCGCCGACGACGTTCGGCTGCCGCGACATCTGCTGCCACAGGTAGGCGAAATCGTCTCCGGTCACCGGGAGGCCGTCCGACCACTGCGCGTCGTCGACGATCGTGTAGGTCACCTCGAACGGCTCGGTCGAGGTGACCTCCGCCGACGCGAGCAGTGCGTCGTTCCGCGTCCACTGAACGCCTTCGGGCGTCTGAGTCGGCCGGAACGCACTCGGCAGAGTGAGCGCGGCGACCGCCGTCGTCACCGAGCCGAGATCCGATCCGACGTGCGGATTGAATCCCGACCCGATCGAGTCCGTAGCCACGTACACGGTGCGTTCGTCCGGGTACTCGTTCGGCGTCGTCGTCGGAAGGGTCTCCCTCACCGGGGGCGGTGGGTCGGCCATGCAGGCCGTCGACCCGAACCCGACGACACCGGCCAGAACCAGCGCGGTGACGCGTTTCAAACTCCGAGACCCCCGGCCTCTTGAACCCCGACCTCTTGAACGCAGCACCGAGCCTGCCGTGCCGGTCATCCACGCACCTTCCGATTTACGAGTTCTGGTCGCGCGACTTGGCGCGTGAACGCTCACGCGCACGAGTCGATGCATCCAGATGCAGCTTACGCACGCGCACCACCTCGGGCGTCACCTCGACGCACTCGTCGGCGGCACAGAACTCCATCGCGGCCTCGAGGTCGAGGACCATCGGCTTGGCGAGCGTCTCCATGACGTCCGCCGACGACTGGCGCATGTTGGTCAGCTTCTTCTCGCGCGTGACATTGATGTCGAGGTCTTCCGCGCGCGGGTTGATACCGACGACATGCCCCTCGTAGGAGTCGTCGCCCGGGTCGACGAAGAACGTGCCGCGGTCGGCCAGCTGGATCATGGCGAACGGCGTGACGCTGCCCGCACGGTCGGAGACCAGCGAACCGGTGTGGCGGGCACGGATCTCGCCCGCCCACGGGCCGTAGTCGGCGAACACCGCGTTGGCGATGCCGGTGCCGCGCGTCTCAGTCATGAAGTCGGTGCGGAAACCGATGAGGCCGCGGGACGGCACCTCGAACTCCATGCGGACCCAGCCGCTCCCGTGGTTGTTCATCTGATCCATACGGCCCTTGCGAGCGGCCAGCAGCTGGGTGACGGCGCCCAGGTACTCCTCGGGAACGTCGATCGTCAGGTGCTCGAACGGCTCGTGGACCTTGCCGTCGACCTGACGCGTGACGACCTGCGGCTTGCCGACGGTGAGCTCGAAGCCTTCGCGACGCATCTGCTCGACGAGGATGGCCAGTGCGAGCTCGCCACGAGCCTGCACCTCCCACGCGTCGGGACGCCCGATGTCCTGCACCCGGAGCGACACGTTGCCGACGAGTTCGCTGTCGAGGCGGTCCTTGACCATGCGCGAGGTCAGCTTGTGCCCCTTCACCCGTCCGGCCAGCGGCGCGCTGTTGGTGCCGACGATCGCCGAGATGGCTGGCTGGTCGACGCTGATACGCGGCAGTGCGATCGGGTTGTCCGGATCGGCGAGCGTATCGCCGATCATGATCTCCGACATGCCCGCGACTGCGACGATGTCGCCTGCGGTAGCCACCTCGGCCGGTGCGCGATCGACGCCGAGCGTCACCAGAAGCTCGGTGATCTTCGACTTCTCGATGACGGGTTCGCCGTCGACCTCACGGCACCACGACACCTGCTGACCCTTGCGGAGGGTTCCGTTGTGGATGCGGACCAGGCCGAGTCGACCGAGGAACGGCGACGCGTCCAGGTTGGTGACGTGCGCCTGCAGCGGCGCGTCCACGCTGCCCTTCGGCGCGGGAACGCTGTCGATGAGGACGTCGAACAGCGGGTCGAGGTTCTCCCCCGAAGGAACCTCGCCGTTGGCGGGCTGCTCGGTGCTGGCGATGCCTGCACGGCCGGACGCGAACAGAACCGGAAGCTCGAGCGCGAGCTCGGCGGCTTCGGCTGCCTCGTCGTCGAGGTCGGACGCCAGGTCCAGGAGCAGGTCCTGCGCCTCGGTGACGATGTCGCCGATGCGCGCGTCGGGACGGTCGGTCTTGTTGACGACGAGGATCACCGGCAGCGACGCGGCGAGTGCCTTGCGCAGCACGAAGCGTGTCTGCGGCAGCGGCCCCTCGGAAGCGTCGACGAGGAGGACGACACCGTCGACCATCGACAACGCACGCTCGACCTCGCCACCGAAGTCGGCGTGACCCGGGGTGTCGATGACGTTGATGATGTATTCGGCGCCGTCGGGCTGACGGCGGTGCACTGCGGTGTTCTTAGCGAGAATGGTGATGCCCTTCTCGCGTTCGAGGTCGCCGGAGTCCATGACGCGGTCGACGAGTTCGGCGCGCTCGGCGAACACGCCGGACTGACGCAGCATCGCGTCGACCAAGGTGGTCTTGCCGTGGTCGACGTGCGCCACGATCGCGACGTTGCGGAAGTTGGGGACTGCGCTCACTAAGGTCTCTTTCATCGGGCCCGGACTTTTAACCTAGTAAGGATAACGGCACGGTCCGGCCTGACGCGATTTCACCGCTCGCGTTATGTGGTTAGGCTGAGCTAAACTCGCCGCATGGGGAAGAGCGATCCCGCTCGCGTCGCGAGCCTGAAGCCGAAGAAGAAGTGCTGCCGTAAATCGACACGCTGCCTTCGGTGCCCTGTCGTCATCCATCGCATGGGCAAACTCGACTGCGACTCCATGTCGAAGAAGCAGGCCACGAAAGCACTCAAGAAGGCACGCGCGGCCTGAGCGACCCTCTATTCCCGTCCCTGCAGGTCAGCCAGTAGTTCGGGAATCCATTCCCGGTCGTTCGGCACGATCGATCCGAGCGATTCGAGCACGACCAGCGCCGCGGAGTCCACCCAGCGGACGTCGAGATGCTCGACTGCCCGCGGCGTTCCGGTGACGACCTGCGCCCGCATCGCAATCAACTCGAGTCCCGGCTTGGGACACACGGTCACAGCGAGCCGGTCGGTCACGAGGACGCGGACGTCTAATTCCTCACACAACTCACGGACGAGCGCCTCATCGAGCGTTTCGCCCGGTTCCACCTTGCCTCCGGGCAGTTCCCACAGTCCCGCCAACTCCGGCGGATGAGCGCGTTGCGCCAACAACAGGCGCCCGTCGGCGGAATAGATCGCGCCGGCCACGACGACAACGCTCATGTGCGCACCACGCCGATCCGTTCGGGCATCGGAGTCAGTGACACCCGGTCCGCAGCAGCGACGGCGACGTCCGAGACCGCATCGACCGTGCGAGGGCCGACGTCGACCTGCAGGCGCCAGGTCCCGATCAGCGGGACTGCACGGGTGACGACCGCCGCCCCGATCGGGTCGGGCTCGGCGCGCAGCGAGTCCGGGCGCAGCGCCACCCGACACGGTCCGTCGACGATGTCCAGGTCGGCGTCGACGGGCACCGCCCCGATGTCGGTGGTGAGTACTCCTGCGCGGACGCCCCCGTCGACGATGTCGGTCGCGCCCAGGAACCGCGCCACCCATTCGTCTGCCGGGCGACGCCAGAGCCGCTGGGGCGCAGCGGTGTCGACGATCGATCCATCGCGCATCACGCTGACCACGTCGGCCATGAGCGCCGCTTCGGTGTGGTCGTGCGTCACCACGACGGTCGGGGTACCCGCCGTCCGGACGATGTCGGCGATCGTGACGGCGAGGTCGTCCCGGAGTCGGCGATCGAGTGCCGCGAGCGGTTCGTCGAGGAGCAGTAATCGCGGCCTCGGCGCGAGCGCGCGCGCCAGAGCCACGCGTTGCGCCTGTCCACCGGACAGTTCGGTGACTCGCCAGTTCTGCGCTCCGGGCAGCCGGACGAGTTCGAGGAGTTCGGCGACCCGCGCCCGCGACTGCGCGCGATCGAGGCCACGCCGCGCGAGCCCGTAGGCGATGTTCTGGCCGACGGTCCGCCCCGGAAACAGTTGACCGTCTTGAAAGACGACGCCGAAATCCCGGTGATGCACCGGGATCCGGGTGAGGTCCTGGCCGTCGTACGAGACGGTGCCGGAGGCGACCGGTTCGAGTCCGGCGATCGCACGCAGCAGCGTCGACTTCCCGCACCCGGACGGACCGAGCAACGCCGTCACCGGCGAGTCGCCGCCGACTTCCCAATCGACCCCGTGCACCACTTCCCGAGACCCGTATCGAATCGACACGTCATGCAGCGTCAGCACCGATCCGCCTCCTTTCGCCCGTTCTCGCGCTCGCCGCGAATTCGACGGCGGCGACGACCACTGCGCTCACCGCGACAAGAAGAACTGAGGCAGCCATCGCGGCCGCGTAGTTGTCGGCTCCGGGCCTGCCCATCAGCGAGCCGATGAGGACCGGCAACGTCATCGTGTTCGCCCTGGCAAGGAACGTGGTCGCGCCGAACTCACCGATCGCCATCACGAACGCGAACGCGGCGGCCGCGCTCAACGACCGTGCGGTGAGCCGCAGGTCCACGGTGAGGAACACCCGCAGACCGCGGGCGCCCAGTGTCGCCGCCGCATCCCGCAGTCGCGGCGAGACCTGTTCGAGCGCGGGGACCATGACCCCGACGACTACCGGAATCGCGATCAGCGCCTGCACACACGGGACGATCAGTGGCGACGCGGCCACCTCGTACGGGAGTTCGGCCAACGCCAGCGTGTACCCGAACCCGAGGGTGACGGCGCTGACACCCAGCGGCAGGATCGACAGAACGGCGCCGGTCCGGGCGACGAACCCGCCGCCTCTGGTCAACGCAGCAGCGGTGAGCAGTCCGACGGCGACTGCGATCACCGTCGCCAGCAACGCACTGGTCACCGAGTATCGAAGCGACGCGACGGCAGACGCACCGTAGGTGTCGTCGAGCATCGCTGCATACCCGGCGGTCCCCCACCGTCCGCCCGGCCGCAGCGAGCGGACCACGAGCGTCACGATTGGCAGCACCAACCAGAGGCCGATCCACACGAGCACCGCGACTGCCGCGACCGCTGTGGCTCCACGCGGGCGCTGCGCATGCGAGGCCACACCGCTCTGCGGCACCCGGGCCGACCCGAGCCCGCGCGCCACCCCGAGCGCAGCCAGCACCATGACGATCTGAAGGACCGACAGCGCGACGGCGTCGGGCAGCCGCGCGTACCCGATGCCCTGCAGGTAGATCTCCGTCTCCAGGGTCCGCGCGCTCCCCCCGCCGAGGATCACCACGACGCCGTAACTGGTGGAGCAGAACAGGAAGATCAACGCGAAGGACGCCGCGACCGCCGGTAGAAGGCGCGGCGCGACGACGTCGACGAACGCCCGGAACGGCGAGGCTCCGAGCGATCGCGCAGCCGCCACCTGACGCGGATCCACTCGTTGCCAGGCTGCGCAGACCACACGAACGACGACGGCGACGTTGAGGAAGGTGTGCGCGGCGATGATCGACGTCCATCCCGGGCCGATGCCCAGGAATTCGAGAGGACCGTCGAACAGCGCGCGAAAAGCGACGCCGACGACGACGGTCGGCAGTACGAACGGCAGAGTGACGATCACCCGTAGCAGCGCGGTCCCGGGGAGCGCGACCCGCGACAGCAGCCAGACGATCGGTGCGGCGACGACGATTGCGGCCACCGCCGACACCGCGGCCTGCAGTGCGGTGACGCCCAGCAGACCCAACGCACCCGTCCGCGACCACGCCTGCGTGAGAGTCGTCGAGTCGCTGTCGTCGAGAGCCCGCATCACCAGAACCCCGAGCGGCCAGGCGAACACGACCGCAGTGAAGAGCAGAGGGACGAGAAGACCGAGCCTGCGCGCCAGACCTGACACGCCTCGCGTGCGGAAGGTCAGTTCTTCACCGTCTCGCGCCACTGCGTGAGCCACTCCTCACGGTTCTTGTTGATGTAGTCGGGGGTCATGCGCACCGTCCACGACGGCGACGGCGCGCGTTGCCGCCAGTCAGCGGGCAGCCGCACGTCCTTCTGCACCGGGTAGACGTACATCGAGGTCGGCAATGCGGCCTGGACGTCCGGGCTGAGCAGGAAGTCGACGACCTTCTTGGCGCCGGCTACATTGCGCGCCCCCTTCAGGACACCGACGTATTCGACCTGAGCGAAACAGCTGTCGAGGACCGCGTGCGTGCCGGGTGTGGCGGCCGGGCTCGACGCGTACGAGACGACGATCGGCTTGTCGCCGTGCCCCTCGCCTGCACTGAAGACCTGGTTGTAGGCGATCTCCCAGCCTGCGACGATCTGTGCACCGTTGCCGGTCAGCTGCCGCCAGTAGTCCGGAGCCTTCTTTCCGTACCGTCCGATGGTCGAAAGCAGGAAGCTCATCCCGGGCGACGACGTCGCCGGGTCCATCAGCACGGTGAGATCTCGGTATTCGGGTTTCGTCAGATCGTCGATGCTGGTGGGCGCCGCAACGTCGTGGCTGTCGAACCAGACGTCGTCGACGTTGACGCAGACATCGCCGCGGTCGACGGCGGTCAACTGGTCGGCGTGACCCTCGATCGCGTACTCGGCGGCGCCGCCCTTCGCCAACGGCGAGGTATAGGGCTCGAGCGCTCCCGCATCGATCGGCCGCGCCGCGAAGGTGTTGTCGATACCGAACACGGCGTCGCCTTTGGGCGAGCCCGGCGTCAACGAGACGACGGACGACAGTTGACCTGCGTCTCCCGACCGCACGATGTTGAGTTTGAGGCCGGTCTCGTCCTGGAACTTGTCGACCAGTCGCTGCGGCAGCTCGAACGAATCATGCGTCAGCAGGTTCACTTCTTCCGCGCTGTCGGACGAGGCACACGCGAACGACGTCGACGCAACGACGGCGACAATGCCGACAGCCAGCGCCCGGCGCACCGTCTGCGCTCTGAATTTCACTGCGCGGTACTGCACTCGGTGCCTCCTGTGGCCGGATGTGTCGTCGCTGCCGCGTAACGGCACACGTGTTCCTGACGAATCTAACCAGGAGACGACAGATGTCGCCGACGCCACTGACGCTCGATGACATCTACGTCGAACCATATTTCACACAGGTAACAATTTTCACACCAGCCTCAGTAGTTTCATGGTGTTCGCGTTACACTCGCGTCATCATCTGAGCCGTCTACCGATTGGACCCGCCGTGCGATTCGCGCGCACCAGCCGCACCGCCACCCTTGTCGCCGCCCTCGCGGTCACCGGCGCCCTCGTAGCTCCGGCCACGGCCCACGCCGAGCCCAGCACCGCAAAACCCAGCACCACGAAATCGACCCCGGCTCCGCAGTCCGAGCAGACGATCCCGCTCCCGGAGAAGGCGCCCGACGTCGACCCCGAGGTCCTCAAGTCGCTCGGCACCTTCGCGCCCGCGCTGATCGGTTCCGTCGCGACCCGCGATGAGGACGGCAAGGTCGACACCGCCCTCCTCAAGCAGGCACGTTCGCTCGCCGACAACCCGGCGGTCCCGACACAGGCAGCCGACACGTGGCGCAGCCTCATCGACTTCCTCGGCGAGCCCGGCAAGCAGCAGGCCGTCGCGGCCCGAGCGATCCCGGTCGCCAAGCGTGGTGCTGCCAAGGACGACGACGCCCCGGAGATCCCGAACGGCCCGAACAAGCCGCGGATCCAGCAGTTCCTGTATCCGACTCTCGGCTTCGGCTGCATGCCCGGTGGCGGAAATTCGGTCGGCATGGCGCTCGCCACTGCGGGCCCGCAGGACGCCCCGGCGCCCGGCCCCAAGCGCGGCCAGGCCGGATTCGTCTACACGAGCCTCGGCACCGGCCCCGCGAAGAACTCCAGCCGCCGGCTCTACGTCTCCTGGCTGAACCTGGAGAACGGCCGCACCGGACAGACCCAGCTGAAGCCGAACGCCAAGATCAACGCGACCAAGGGTCCGGGCACCTTCACCGGTATCGCGAAGACCGGCCGCGGCCGCATCGTCTCGACCGTCTACGGCGAGGTGACCACCAAGACGAAGGGCCGCACCGTCTCGTGCATGATCGCACCGACGATCGGCACCGCGATCGTCTGACGAAACTCGACTGACTGCTCAGTGCCCTCCGGGTCTTCCCGGAGGGCACTGTCATGTCGCGGTGATGTCACAACTCGGACTCGCTCCTTGAATTTTCGCCCCACTAACACCACCATTAACTTCGAAACCATCTGTCACACCAGTAACACACGTATCGGCACGCTGGTGTGACGACTCGTTCGTTGTGGAGGAAGCCAGTGACAGTCGTCAGGAACTCGGTCCGTATCGGAATTGTCAGCGCCGCAGCAGCATTGGCCGTGACCATCGGTGCACCGGGCCACGCGTCGGCCGAGCCGGAGACCACCCCGACCACCCCTGGCACTTCGACTGCGCCGGACTCCTCTACTGCGCCAGACTCCTCTACTGCGCCCGAGTCCTCCACCGCGCCCGAGTCCTCCACGGCGCCGGACTCGTCCACCGCACCAGGCAGTTCGACCACTCCAAGCACGCCTGCGCCCGACGGCGCGGCCCCGACTCTCGACGGCATCCCCGGAGACGCCGAGCTCGCCGAGCTCTTGCGGGCACTCAAGCAATCCGGCGGCACGGAAGAGGCGATCGGCGCACTCTCGTCGATCCTCGGCTCCGAGGGACAGGTGGACCCGTCCGGACTGCTGACCAGCCTCGGCATCAACCCCGACGCCCTCGACTCGATCCTCCCGACGTCACCGCAGACGACAGACCCGAACTCGACCACACCGGACTCGACTGCACCGACCGCGCCGGGCAGCAGCGCACCGGAGAGCACGACACCCTCCACCGATCCGGCAGCACCGAGTCCCGTCGCTGGATCGGCTACTCCGGCCGCTGGCAACGTGATCGGCACCCTCGAGAAGTTGACCGGAGCCAAGATGCTCTCGCCAGCGATCGCCCCGTTCTGCGCCGCCCCCACCGATGACAATCCGCTCGGCATCGTCACGGCGCCCGCCGTCGCGGTCCCGGGCCCGTGGCCGGTCGCCGAGAGCTCGGCGATCTCGAAGCTCCTCGAAGGCAGCGGAGCCGACCGACTCCTGAAGCTCGCAGATCCGGAGACATCCAAGTCGTTGCAGGCCGTCGACGACGGCGAGATCGCTTACGCTCTGGTCCCGCCGTCGAAGCCCGACTCGGACAACCTGCAGGTCGCGTGGTTCAACACCTCGACGATGCAGGGCGGAATGGAAACGCTCAAGCCGCTCGAGCAGGACAAGACCGTCGGTCCGCTGCTCAAGGCGCTCGCCACGCGCGATGGATTCCACGGGCTCCGACTCGCTCGCGCAACCACCGGCAAGGGCACCGTCCTGTCCGCGGTGTTCGGCACCACTACGACCGCGGGCCGCACCTGCTACTTCCTTCCCGCTCTCGGCGCCGTCACCAGCTGACACTGGCGCACAACACTTTTCACATCTGAAGACTTGAGGACCATCATGACCGCGCAGCCCCGTCGCATCCCTGCCGCACCGGATCACACGCCGTCGAGGCGCAGCGTGTTCACTTCACGCCCGGTCAAGACGGTCGGTGCGGCCGTCGTCGCAGCCGGACTCGTCGGCGGAGTCTGCGTCACCCAGGCGTTCGCCGATCCCGCCCCGTCGACCGACGAGGCTCCCCGCGGCGGCCAGACCGCGGGCACGGTGTTCGCGAACCGCCCCGTCGCCGACGGCGACCTCGCGGCCGGCGCAGCGAACGGCCAGCAGTACAGCTTCTGGACGCAGGGCAGCGACGGTCGAACTCACCTGACGACGGCCGTCGTGCTGACCCCGAAGGGCAAGAAGCCGGCGAGCGGCTGGCCGGTCATCGCTTACGCGCACGACGCCGACGGCATCTCCAGCAAGTGCGGCCCGACGAAGTCGAAGGTCGCTCGCGACACCGATATGGTCTCCGATCTGCTGCGGAACGACTACGCGGTGATCGTCCCCGACTACTCGGTGGTCGGCACCGCCGGTTCGCCGCAGTACGTCGACTACTCAGCCGCCGCGCAGGGCGTGGCGGACGCCGTGCGCGCCGGACTCGACGTCGAGCCTGCGTTGTCGTCGAAGTGGGCTGCCGTCGGCGACGAGCAGGGCGCGGCAGTCGCCGTCGACCTGGCCCGATCAGCATCGTCGTCCGAGTCGCCGAAGCTCGACTTCCGCGGCGCGACCGCGACCACGCTCCCCGTCGGCTACGCCGATGTCGTGACGGGGTTGAGCCCGCAGTCGGCGAAGGTGTCGCCGTCCACGGTCACCGACGTCGTCTACACGCTCGCGTCCCTCCCATCCGACGAGGTGGAGTCGCTGCTGTCGGAGCGTGGACGCGAACTCGTCGCGAAGGCGGGCGACGAGTGCGCCCCCGCTCTCAGTAAGGCGATCGGATCGTCGAATGTGGCCGACCTCGTACGTGTCCCGATCTCGTCGAAGCGGTCGCTGGTCACCGACCTGCGTAAGCAGCTCGCGCTCCCGTCGAGCGGCTTCAGTCGCCCGCTCATGTTGAGCCAGAAGCTCGTCGACGACGACACCGACGTACCCACCAACCTCCAGTACGTGACCACAGCACAGCTCGCGAGCAACAAAGTGACGGCGAAGACCTACCTGACGGGCGATGCACGTGACGCCGACCGTCAGGAGAAGTCCGCTCTCACCGACTTCCTCAAGAAGCTCTTCTAGGGCCCCTTTCGCCGATCGAGCGGAGCGCCGTCCTGAGCGAGCGGAGCGAGTCGAAGGGTCGAGACTCCTGCCGCACAAAAGGATCTCGACTCCGCTCGATCAACGTGTGGAGGACACTCGCTCAACGGCACGAGACGCTCAGCCGGTCGAGCCCCCTCTGCCGGTCGAGCGAAGCGCCGTCCTGAGCGAGCGGAGCGAGTCGAAGGGTCGAGACTCCTGCCGCACAAAAGGATCTCGACTCCGCTCGATCAACGTGTGGAGGACACTCGCTCAACGTGTGGAGGCACGCTCGCTCAGCGCGGAGACTCGATCAGCCGGCGAAGCTCGGCGCGGTGGTCGTGCAGGTCCGGTACTGCGGGTTGACCATCGGGTTCCACGCCATTGCGCCGGCCTTCTGCTTGATCGTCAGACGGACCGGGCCGGTGCCCGGGTGCACGACGGCCTCCCACTGGTAGTGCGTGGTGCGGGTCGGGACGGCGACTCGGCCGCTGCGACCAGTACGGAGGTTCTTCCACTTCACCGTCGTCGAGATCGTGTACTCGGTGACGTTTCCCCACTGTCCGCTCGAACGAATATCGTTGGCACGCAATGAAATCGCGGGGCCGGGAAGGCCATCGGACGGGAACTTGATCCCGGAGTAGATGTCGATGGCGACGGGGATCCGGGGCGCGGGCCACGGATCGGCGATCGAGCATCGGACCGTCTTCACGTAATGCTCGCCGACCCAGGGCGCCGCTGAGGCGTCCGGTGCCGCGACACCGAGTCCGACGGCCGCCAACGTCGCCGCTGCAACCACGCCCGCGCCTGCTTTGACCTTCGACATGTGTGAACGCCTCGTGAGCTCCTGTTCGCGCATGGCGACAGTCTGCCACCCCTTACCATGAGCTCATGGCGAATCTTCAGATTGCTCAGGACCCGGTCGCCGACGAACTGCTGTCGTCCGACCCGTTCGCTCTGGTGACCGGGATGCTGCTGGATCAGCAGTTCCCGATGGAGCGGGCGTTCGCCGGTCCAGCGAAGATCGCCGAACGTTTCGGCTCGCTCGACCCGGCGGCGATCGCCTCCGCCGACCCCGAGACCTTCGCCGACCTGTGCGCCACTCCCCCGGCGGTTCACCGCTACGGACGGTCGATGGCCGGCCGAATCCAAGACTTGGCCCGCATCGTCGTCGACGAGTACGACGGCGACACCGAGTCGATCTGGACCACCGCGAAGACCGGTAAAGAGTTGTTCGCGCGGATCCACGCCCTGCCCGGTTTCGGCGAGCAGAAAGCGAAGATCTTCACCGCGCTCCTCGCCAAGCAACTCGACGTGAAGCCCGCAGGCTGGACGACGGTGACCGGCGACTACGGGAAGAAGGGTTTCCGCTCGGTCGCCGACGTCGTCGACGGCGACTCGCTGATCAAGGTCCGCGAGTTCAAGAAGGCGGCGAAGGCCGCCGCCAAGAAGTGACGGGTTTCTGCAACCGCCGGGTACACTTCGGCGCATGAGCCGGTCCCCCATCGACGCACGTGAACTCGTCACCCTGCCGTTCCGCGTCGGTTTCGCAACGACCGGAGTGTTGCTCGGCACCGTCGAATCGGTCGTCAACGTCGCACGGTTGACTGCGGGCAGCATCGAGACCGAAGTGAACGAGGTCCTCGGCGTCAGCAGCGCAGAGGCGAACACCACGTCGGTCCGGGCGCCGTTGGCGATCCTGAGCCAGGTGGCCGATCTGCTAGGACCGGATCGGCCGTTCGGCCGCCTCCTCGCCAATGGCGGACCGCTTGATCGTCTGGTCCAGCCGGGCGGCGTCATCGACCGACTCACCGCACCGAACGGTCTGCTCGAGAAGCTGACGGAGAACCACGGCATCCTCGACCAGATGACGGACGAGAATGGCATCTTGATGCGCCTGGCCGCGAAGGACGGCCCCATCGACCGACTGACGCGCGACGGCGGCGTCGTCGACCAGTTCACCGACAACGAAGGCGTCCTCGAGCGACTCACCGCCGACGGCGGCTTCCTCGACCTGATGACGGACGAGAATGGCATCTTGATGCGCTTGGCCGCCAAGGACGGCCCGCTCGATCGACTGACGCGCGAGGGCGGCGTCGTCGACCAGTTCACCGAGAACGAAGGCATTCTCGAGCGACTCACCTCCGAGGGCGGCATCGTCGACAAGTTGACCGCACCCGACGGCGTCCTGGAGAAGCTCGCCAAACAGGACGGCCTGCTCGACCGCGCGGCGAGCGACGACGGTCTCCTGGACCAGTTACTCGGCGAAGGCGGTGCGCTGGACCGACTCATCGAGGAGGGCGGCCCGCTCGACAAGTTCACCGAGTTGTCGGCGACGCTGGCGTCGCTGCCGCCGAATCTCGCTGCGATGCAGGAGACCGTCGACCGTCTCAACGACATCGTCGAACTCCTCAACGCGTCGGTCGCCCCGATCGGCGGACTCGCCGAGCGCCTCCCCAAACGCCTCACGCGCGGGAACGGCGGCGGACGCGGCTCATACGATCAACCCATGCCGCCACTCGGCTGAGCATCCGTCGACCTGACCTGCACGCACTCTCGAAGCGGTCCGTCACCGATCGCTGGTCTGGTCCAGCGCGCTCGCCAGCGCCGACAGGTAGTCGTCGACGTCGGACGCGACCGCGCCGCCTGCGCACACCGAGATCGTGACGTTCTCGCCGATCCCGTGAATGCCGTGCGTCAGTGAATGCATGCGTGAGAGGGCGGGGAAGCCCGCCGTCATCAGCACCCGGCCTCCCGCGAGGGACAGGTCCGCCGCACCCCGATTCACCGACGACACGACGGTCCACCCGGAGACGGTCGCAGGCGGTGGCGCGTCGGCGCCGAGGCGGACCGCGGCCGAGGCGAGTGCTGCCGGCGCCGACGCCGCGGCTCGCCGCGCCGCGACCCGACCCGGCGAGTGAGCGCGGCGGCGCGCGGCGGCCAGATCGTCTGCGATCAGGCCCGCTCGTCGGACCCGGTCGTCGACGTCGGCGTGGATGCTGATTCCTGCCGTTTGAAAACGGTTGCGCGACAGGGCGTCTGCGTCCGGTTCGTCCTCGAATGCGAGGGCAGCCTCCACGCACGCGTCACCCGGCGGAGCGGCGAGAAAGTCCGGGAGGACCTCGGCGAGAACAGCGAGGACACCGGCGGTCACCGATCGCCCACCGGCCTTCACCGCTTCGATAGGCACGGTGAGCGTCCGTAGTTCTCGAACGGACCCGGGATCGGCGTTGGCTCGTGTCGGACCGACCGACACCGCATCGGGTTCCGGTTCGGCCGCCGACCACGCCGCGAGGCCGCGCGCCGTCGCACGAGCCAGATGCGGTCCGATCATCGCCCCGCCGCGCACCGCCGCGAGCCGGCCGTCGTCGACGGCGACCGGTCCGTCGCGCGCGGACTCGGGCTGAGCACCGCCGAACAGCGCGCGGGCGATCGCCGACACGCGTCTGCCGTCCCCGAGCGCGTGGGAGACCTGAAAGACGGCGACCCGAGCGGCGCGGTCTGCACCGCGCACCCCGTCCACCCGATCGAAGATGTGGACTCGCCACAGGGATCCGCGCTCGCGCAGTTGCGGCAGTCCGGCCACCTCCGCCAGCACGCCGCTCCACTCGAAGGGACCGGCGTGGACGACGACCGCGTCGTCGCGGACCAGCGCGGGCGTCCAGCGCGGATAGTCGAGGTCGCCGGGAACCGACTCGACCTTCAGATGCAGGTCCGCGAGACCTGCCGCGCGGCGTCGCACGGTGCCGACGAGGTCCGCCGCCTCTGTCGCCGAGGTCGGTGCATCGAACGCGAAGAGCAGGAACTGGTCGTTGTCGGTGATCCGAGAAGCCCAGTACATGGCCGCGTCTGCGTAAGCCATCGCGCGCATATTCCTCCTCGAGGTCCTCGATCGTCGACCGTTGACGCCTTCTCGGGCCGACCAGCGTGACACCCGATGCGGCCGCCGATGAATAATGCCATTCATGGATGACAACATCGTCGCCGCCGGTGACATCGACCCGACCACTCCGATCATCGTAGGTGTCGGACAGGCGTCCGAACGTCTCGACGACCCGGACTACCAGAGGCTCGGCGAAGCGGACCTCGCAGCGAATTCAGTCCGCGCGGCGTTCGCCGACGCGGGCATCGATCCGACGACTCTCGCCGAGGCGATCGACGTGGCGGTCGCAGTCCGATCGTTCGAGCGGTCGAGTCCGATGTCGAAGTCGCCGCTCGGCCGCCCGGACAACACGCCTCGTGCCGTCGCGCAGCGGACCGGCATGGCGCCGCGCCGCGCTGTCGAAGAGGTGACCGGTGGCCAGAGCCCACAGCACCTGGTGACCGAGTTCGGCTCCGAGATCGCGGCCGGCCGCACCGACGCCGTCGTGCTGTTCGGCGCCGAGGTGATGTCGACCGTCCGCGCCGCGAGGAAGTCCGACGACCGGCCCGACTACTCCGAAACGGTCGGCGGCCAACTCGAAGACCGCGGATTCGGCATCGCGGGGCTCACCTCGGCCGACGAGGTCCGGCACGGAGTCATGACCCCGGTCGCGCAGTACTCACTGCTGGAGAACGCGCGTCGCCACCGCCTCGGCCGCTCGCGCGCCGAGTACGCGGCCCAGATGGGCACGCTGTTCGCTCCGATGTCGCAGATCGCGTCGACGAATCCGCATTCGTCGACCTCCCGCGTGTACTCGCCGGCCGATCTCGCCGTCCCCAGCGAGAACAATCGGCGCGTCTGCGTCCCGTACACGCGACGGTTGATCTCCCGCGACCAGGTGAACCAGGCCGCGGCGGTCGTGATGATGTCGGTAGGTGCGGCACGACGGGCGGGCATCGACCCGTCACGGTGGGTGTTCGTCCACGGACACGCCGACCTCCGCGAACCGCCGATGATGCAGCGCCCCGATCTCTCGCGGGCGCCGTCGGCGGTCGCCGCGGTGCACACCGCGCTCGAGATGGCCGGGATCGGGATGAGCGACGTCGCCGCACTCGATCTGTACAGCTGTTTTCCCATCGCGGTCTCGAACGTGGCCGACGCCTTCGGTCTCGAACCCGACGACCCTCGCGGACTCACCGCGACCGGCGGACTCCCCTACTTCGGCGGGCCAGGCAACAACTATTCGATGCACGGCATCGCCGAGATCGTCGACCGCGCTCGGCGCACACCGGGCTCGTTCGGCCTGGTCGGGGCGAACGGTGGGATCCTCAGCAAGTACTCGGTCGGCGTCTACTCGACGACCCCTGCTCCGTGGCGGGTGTCGACGTCCGACGCCGTGCAACGCGAACTCGACGCTGTACCGACCGTTCCGCTGACGCGGTACGCCGACGGTCGCGCCGTGATCGAATCGTTCACGGTGCTCAACCCCGACCGTGAGGATCGGGCGGGCAGTGTGATCGGACGCCTGCACGACGGCACCCGGTTCATCGCGACCGCCGACGGCGACGATCTCCTCGACCTGCTCTGCGGGAACGAGGATCCCGTCGGCCGAACGGTGTACGCGCGGTCGTCGGCCGACCGGAACGTCGTCGCGTCGACTCGCGCCGAACTCGACGAACGGCATCCACGCCCGACTCCCGGCTTCGCCGACGAGTACGAGCATCTGATCGTCGAGCGGGACGGCCACGTCCTCGAGGTCACGATCAACCGTCCCGACTCACGCAATGCGATCAGCCCGCAGACCAACGCCGAACTCGACGCCGTCTTCGAGGCCTACTTCGCCGACCCCGACCTGTGGGTGGCGATCCTGACCGGTGCGGGCGAGAAGGCATTCTCGTCGGGCAATGACCTCGCGGCCAGCGCAGGCAGCGGCGGGCTGTCGATGCCGGAGAACGGCTTCGCTGGCCTCACCGCCCGCCGCCGGTTGCCGAAGCCGGTGATCGCCGCCGTGAACGGCTTCGCACTCGGCGGCGGCCTGGAGATCGCGTTGGCGTGCCACGTGATCGTGGCCGACGAGTCGGCGACCTTCGGGCTTCCCGAAGTCAAGGTCGGCCTCGTCGCGGCCGCGGGCGGACTCGTCCGACTTCCACGGGTGCTGCCGCCCGC
This sequence comes from Gordonia zhenghanii, assembly GCF_021738965.1. Classification (GTDB taxonomy): domain Bacteria; phylum Actinomycetota; class Actinomycetes; order Mycobacteriales; family Mycobacteriaceae; genus Gordonia; species Gordonia zhenghanii. The sequence continues at coordinate 137,648 of NZ_JAKKOQ010000013.1, forward strand.
CCTGGCCCGGGACATGATCCTGACCGGCCGCCGCCTCGATGCGAAGGAAGCGCACTCACACGGACTCGTCTCGCGGGTGGCAGCTCGCGGCGAGGTGATGACGGCCGCGCGCGGCGTCGCCCAGGAGGTCCTGGCCGCGTCGCCCGCCGCGGTTCGTGCATCGATCTCGACAATGGCGTCGACCGACGCGACGGCTGACACGGTGACCGCGGTCCGCGACAGTCTCGCGGTGCTCGACGAGATCCTCGTCAGTCAGGACACGACCGAAGGGATCATGGCCTTCGTACAGAAGCGTCCGCCGCAGTGGACCGGCCGCTGACGCACCGCACCGACTCACCCCGCAGATAAACTTGGACGTCCAACCTATTGATTTAGTTGGACTTCCAAGTTTATTCTTGCCTCATGCCTTATCCCGTTCTGAACGACGACGACCTGCTCGTCGTCGAGACCGCGCGCGACTTCGCCCGCAAACGCCTGGCCCCGCACTCGCTGGAGTGGGACCGGACGCAGCACTTCCCGGTCGAGGAGATGACTGAGGCCGCATCGCTCGGCATGGCCGCGATCTACACCAACGACGACGTCGGCGGTTCGGGTCTGCGTCGCATCGACGGCGTCCGGATCTTCGAAGAGCTCAGCAAGGCCGACCCGGTGACCGCCGCGTTCCTCTCGATCCACAACATGTGCACCTGGATGGTCGACACCTACGGCACCGACGAGCAGCGCAGCACCTGGGTGCCGCGCATGGCGTCGATGGAGACGGTCGCCAGCTACTGCCTCACCGAGCCAGGCGCAGGCTCGGACGCCGCTGCTCTGTCGACGACGGCGCGACGCGACGGCGACGGGTTCGTCCTGCGCGGCAGCAAGCAGTTCATCTCCGGCGGCGGCGTCAGCGACGTCTACATTGTGATGGCGCGGACGGGTGACGCCGGAGCACGCGGGATCTCGACGTTCATCGTCGAGAAGGGCACGCCGGGACTGTCATTCGGCCCCGCCGAAGCGAAGATGGGGTGGCACAACCAGCCGACCGCCCAGGTGATCTTCGACGACGTACGCGTGCCCGCCGAGGCGATGCTCGGCGGCCCCACTGGGGAAGGCACCGGCTTCTCCATCGCCATGAACGGACTCAACGGCGGCCGCCTCAACATCGCCGCGTGTTCGCTCGGCGGCGCACAGGCGGCGTACGACATGGCGCTCGCGTACACCGCGGATCGTCACGCGTTCGGCGCACCGCTGATCGACGAGCCGACGATCCGCGCGACGATCGCCGACATGGCGATGAACCTCGAAGCGTCGCGACTGATGCTGTGGCGCGCGGCCGAAGCCCTCGACGCAGGCGATCCCGACAAGGTCGAACTGTGTGCGATGGCGAAGCGGTTCGTGACCGAGTCGTGCTTCACCGTCGCCGATCAAGCACTGCAACTGCACGGCGGGTACGGCTACCTCCATGAGACCGGGGTGGAGAAGATCGTCCGCGATCTTCGCGTGAACCGCATCCTGGAAGGAACCAACGAGATCATGCGGATGGTGATCGGCCGTGCCGAAGCCGCCCGTTTCAGCAACGAAAGGAAATCGCGATGAAGATCGCATTCGTCGGACTGGGCAACATGGGTGGCCCCATGGCCTCGAACCTCATCTCAGCCGGTCACGAAGTAGTCGGCTTCGATCTGTCGGCCGACGCCGTCGCCGCTGCCGTCGACCACGGAGTGAGCGCGGTCGACTCGGCTGAAGCAGCGGTCGTCGGCGCCGATGCGGTGATCACGATGCTGCCGAGCGGCGCGATCGTGAAGTCCGTGTACGCGTCGGTCCTCGAGCACGCCGACAAGGGGACGCTGTTCATCGACTCGTCCACCATCTCCGTCGAAGACGCCCGCGACGTGAATGCGCAGGCGGTCGAGAAGGGGATGCTGCAGGTGGATGCTCCGGTGTCCGGCGGCGTGAAGGGCGCGACCGCAGGCACGCTGGCCTTCATGGTCGGCGGCGACGACGCGTCAGTGTCGGCCGCGCAACCGGTCCTGGACCCGATGGCGGGCAAGATCGTGCCGTGCGGGGGCACCGGCAACGGCCAGGCCGCGAAGCTCTGCAACAACATGATCCTGGCGGTCCAACAGATCGCCGTCGGCGAGGCCTTCGTCCTGGCAGACAAGCTCGGGTTGGCCGATCAGGCGCTGTACGACGTGGTGACCGGTGCGACCGGAAACTGCTGGGCGCTGCACACCAACTGCCCGGTTCCCGGCCCGGTGCCGACCGCGCCGTCGGAGAACGACTTCAAGCCGGGCTTCGCGACGGCGTTGATGAACAAGGATCTCGGGCTCGCGATGGACGCGGTGTCGACGAGCGGATCGTCGGCTCCCCTTGGCACGCATGCTGCCGAGCTGTACTCGTCGTTCGCCGCGGAGAACGGACATCTCGACTTCAGTGCCATAATCGACACCTTGAAGTAGTTCGGTCTGGTGAAGGAGTGGGTTCCGTGCGTGACGAGAACGATCCGATCGCACGGGCCCGCACCAACTGGGAGGACGCCGGGTGGGGCGAGGCCGTCGCCGACGGCATGGAAGCGGTCACCTCGGTGATGCGCGCGCACCAGATCATGCTCGCGCGGGTGGAGAACGAACTCAAACCGTTCGGCTTGACCTTCGCACGTTTCGAACTGCTCCGTCTCCTCGCCTTCAGTCGGGCCGGTGCGTTACCGATCTCCAAGACGAGCGACCTCCTCCAGGTGCACGTGTCGTCGGCCACCAGTGCCGTCGCGCGTCTCGTCGAGGCGGGTCTGGTGGAGCGCCGCCCGCACCCAACCGACGGCCGGACCACGCTGGTCGCGATCACCGAGTCGGGCCGCGAAGTAGTCGAGAAGGCGACGGTCGCGTTGAACGTGGTGTTCGCCGACATCGGGCTTCCGCCCGACCAGTCACGCGCGCTGGTCGACGCGATCCGCACGCTGCGACAGGCCAACGGCGACTTCTAGTCTCACGTCGGCCCTGCACATCGGCTCCAGGTCAGCCCCGCCCTGCCGTGTCCTGCGAAGACCGGTACCGTGAAAGGTGCCGTCCATACGGATGGCCCGGATCCGATATGCGCGATCCGGTCGTGTTCGATTCGACGGAGGGGTATCGCATGGGAATCGCAGACGACGCACAGAACAAGGCAGACGACCTCAAGGGGCGCGCCAAAGAAGCTGCAGGTGCAGCGACCAACAACGACGACCTCAAGAATGAGGGCCAGGCCGACCAGGGCCTCGCGGGAGCCCGCGAGAAGGTCACCGAGGCTGCTGACAAGGCCAAGGATGGCATCGACTCCCTCAAGAACAAACTGTCGGGCCGCTGATCCGCGACACCCGACAAGGGCCGGGACCACATTGTGGTTCCGGCCCCTTCGTCTTGTCAGGAGACCAGTTTCAAGCCGATCACACCGCCGACGATCGCGAGAATGCACACGATCTTGAGGATGTTCGCGGCCTCCGCCCCGGTCGCCATCGCATACACGACCGTCGCAGTGGCTCCGATCCCTACCCACACCGCGTACGCCGTCCCGGTCGGCAGATCACGCATCGCGTAGGCGAGACCGCCCATGCTGACGGCGAGCGCTACGAAGAACACGATGGTCGGCGAGAGTCGGTGCAGCCCTTCGGATCGGCCGAGGGCGGTCGCCCACACGGCTTCGAAGAGCCCCGAGATCACCAGGACGATCCAGGCCATGGCGGATTCCCGTCTCCACCGTCTTGTCGCTGACCGGGTACGGCGGGCTCGTCCGGGGCCGCGCACGCGACCACGCTCAGAATCCTACCGAGCCTCGTACCGGGGGCAATGGCGAGCGGTGGTGGATTCGGTCACCATGGAGTCACCGATGAAAGGCGAAGACCATGACAGGCTCTGATTACGGACCCGGCCCGGACGACATGGACTGGTTCACCCGCGAAGCGAGCGACGGCCTCCGCCGCATGGTCGGGCAGTTCGTCGAGAATCAGTTGCGGGACAAGCCAGTCCGCGACCGGACACCGGTGCGACCCGATCCCAAGCCTCGGGTCGATGTCGCTGGCGACGGCGTGTGGGCGGTCGTCGTCGACGACGGAGTAGTCCGTGTCGACCGGGTCTTCGCGACCGAACTCGACGCGCTTCGGGCCAACAAAGACAACGTCGACCCGCAGCGGACCGTACGATTTCTACGGTTCGACGAGCCGATCGGATAAGCCGTGTGACGTGCGGCCTTGTGATCTCGTAATCGCCGTCCTACCGTCGAAACATGAGTCCACTCACCGCATTGGCCCGCGACCCCCGCGTCTACCAGCTGGCGGCTGCTGGCCAGGCGGCGGACGCCGCAGCCTGCATCGGCCCCATCCCCTACGTCGCACGCTGCCTCGACTCGGTCGAGTTCCCGGCCGAACACCGTTGGGTCTTCCCCGTGATCAAGGCCGCGTCGGCTGTCGGACTCGCCGCCGCACCCCGATATCCCGGGCTCGCCCGCCTGACGGCCGCGATGCTGACGATCTATTTCGTACTCGCCGTCGGGTCGCACGTCCGCGCCCGCGACATCGGGCTCAACTTCACCGCCGCGTCGTCGATGCTCGTCCTCTACTCGACTCTCACGATGACCAGACCCCCGGAAGCACCATCGGCGGCTACTACCCCGAAAGTCGCGTAGCCCGATAGAACGTTCGATCGCGTAACCCGATTTTCGAGGTTGGAGCCGTCAGACGAGGCCGGCCTGAACTGCGACCACGGCGGCTTGGACTCGTGACGGCGCATCGAGCTTCATCAGCACGCGCGAGACGTGAGTCTTGACCGTCGACTCCCCTATCTCCAGGCGCCGTGCGATCTGAGCGTTCGACAGTCCCGCACCGACACCTGCGAGGACGTCGCGTTCGCGATCGGTGAGCGCCGACAGGTCGGGCGCGGCAGCGGTCTGGCGTCCGCGCATCGCGTCCACCACGACGCGTGCGACTTCGGCGTCGAGCACCGCATCTCCGGCCGCCACTCGCAGCGTTCCGTCGACGAGCTCGGTACCCGTCGCCGTCTTCAGCAGGAATCCCGACGCGCCTGCGGCGAGCGCGCCGAGCACGTAGTCGTCGAGCCCGAACGTCGTCAGCACCAGAACCCGGACGTCCGTCGACGACGTGATCGTCTCGGTGGCCGCGATCCCGTCCACCTGTGGCATCCGAACGTCCATCAGCACGAGGTCCGGACGGAGCCGCGTCGCCGCGCTCACCGCGGCTGCGCCGTCGGAGGCCTCGCCGACCACACTGATCCGCCCCGACGCCTCCAACACCATTCGGAGCCCCTCGCGGACCGCCGAATGGTCGTCGGCGAGCACCACCCGCACGCGCCGGTCGTCGTTCATCGGGGCACCTCCGCAGTCACTATCCAGTCGGTCCCGGCGGGTCCGGCGTCCGCCCGACCACCGATGCTCTCCGCGCGGATCCCCATGTTTACGATGCCTCTGCCGACTCCCGAAGGCTCGCACGACATCTCGTTACGCACGGTCAGGCGCACGCGATCGTCGAACTCGTCGACGACAACGCTCACCGCGTGTCCGGGCGCGTGCCGTGTGGCGTTGGCGAGCGCCTCGCCCGCGATCCGGGTGAGCACCGCCTCGACCTGATGCGACTGCGCTTGCGGATCACCGTCCACGGTGACCGTCGAGCCGACCGCGTCGGCAGCGGCGATCAACGGTCCGAGGGACGACCAACGGGCGGTCGTCCTCTCGTCCCCATCGGCGGCGAGGACGTCGATCATCGCGCGGAGTTCGCGTAGCGCGGCGAGGCTGTTCCCGCGGATCGAGTCGACGATCTGCGCCGGATCGGCCACGTCCCGAGCCACCTCGGACAGGATGGCGATGGCCGACACGTGCCCGGCCACCGTGTCGTGCAGTTCGCGCGACAGCCTGCGTCGTTCGTCGGCAAGCGCCTGCGTGCGGTCCGCGTGCGCCTGCGAGACCGCTGCCGTCTTCTCCGCATCGGACGCCCGCCGGGCCGCGGTCACCGACTGCGCGTAGGTGATCGGCGAGAGCAGGAAAGCGATGCCGACCAGTCCGACGAGCACGCCGACCTGCACGCCGCCGACCACCGCACCCGCGATAGCGAGTCCGAGCGTCAGAACCGTGCACACGACGATCACGACATGCCGCAGGATCCGGGTGCCTCGTGCAGCACAGAGGAACACGACGTCCGACATCACGATCCACAGCGGCAACGACGGCCCCCAGAACGCGTCGACGGCCAGCAACGCGCACATCGCTCCGAATGCGACAACGGGCCGACGACGCGCCGTGATCTGAATGACGAAAGCCGCTGTGAGCAGTGCCAACTTCGCATACCAGGGATACACGTCGTGGTCGGAGAAGAAGCTGAACGCGCCGCACGCCCACAGCAGGAGCCCGACGGCGAGCGTGCCGACGGCGACGAGATTCGTCGACCGCGACAGGTCGGATCCGCCCAGAGGAGACTTCATCGTTCCTCCACTACAGCACACGCCCGGCGGGCACGGGTCCACCGAAAGGCGGACCCGTCACCGACCCGAGGGCGGACGCGCACACCGGACGTTCCGGTGAACGCTGAAGGCATGAGCGAACTCCCCGACCCCGTACTTCTGACGATCGCAGCCTGCGAGATCGGTTTCTGGGTGTTCGTGGTCGGCGGACTCGCCCTGCGGTACGTCGCGCGAATGCCGCGCCCGTCGATGATCGTTTTCGCGTGCGTCCCGCTCATCGACGTCGTGCTGCTCGTCGCGGTCGGGCTGGATCTGGCACAGGGCGGCGACGTCGAGTTCGCACACCGACTGGCCCCGATCTATCTCGGCTGCACGATCATGTTCTCCCGTCGATTGATCGCGTGGGCCGACGTTCGGTTCGCACACCGCTTCGCCGACGGACCGGCGCCGCGCAAGCTCGCGGCGTCCGGCCCCGAACGTCGTCGCTACGAGTGGGCCGACTTCGGACGCTGGCTCGGCGCCGTCGGCATCGCCGTGGCGATCACCGGACTGCTCGGTGTCACCGTCGCCGACCCCGAACAACGCGAGGCGCTGGTCAGCGGATTCGGCGTACTCGGAACGATCACCGTCATCTGGCTGCTCACCGGACCGATCTGGTACTCGTTCGGCCGAGACTGACCGCCACAGCGAACTCGACAGGCAGGCCGATTCAGTCGGCGAACGGCGCCAACCGCTTCGGCTGCTCGACTACCGAGTAGTGCGAGGCGTCGCCGGTGATGATCTCCCCGGTGCGGCCTTCGGCGTTGACGGGGACGTCGCCCGCCAGCGTGATGCGGTGCAACTTGCGGCTCTGCGACCCGAAGTCGGCGACTCCGTAGTGCTGGGTGGCTCGGTTGTCCCAGATCGCCACGTCTCCCAGGCTCCAGTTCCACCGGAAAGTGTTGTCCAGTTTGATGATTCGGTTCTGAAGAAGCTGGTAGACGGCGCTGAACTCGGCGGGCTTGAGGCCGACGAACTCCTTGACGAAGTGGCCGAGGAGCAGGGTCTTCTCACCGGTCTCCGGGTGGACGCGGACCACGGGGTGAATGGTCTGGTACTCCTTGCTCGTGAACTCTTCGTAGTGGACCACGCGGTGCTCGACGTCGGTGTCGTCGATGTCGACGTCGTTGGTCACGTAGTCGTAGAAGTTGGTGTGCTTGGCCCACAGCCCGTCGACGAACGCCTTCAGACTGTCGGGCAGTTGGTTGTACGCTGCGGTCGTCGACGCCCAGGTAGTGGCTCCACCCCAGGTCGGCAGGTTCACAGCTCGCAGAATCGACGCCTTCGGGATGCGGTCGACGAACGACACGTCGGTGTGCCAGCTGTTCGCGGCGCCCTCGATGGTCAGCAGCTGATCACCCCGTGAGGTGACGGTGGGGTGCGGAAGAGTCGGGTCGCCGAGCAACTGAGCGAACGCGTACTGGCTCTCGTCGTCAAGGTGGTTCTGGCCGGTGAAGACGATCGCCTTGTTCACAGCGAGCGCCAGCCGGATGGCTTCGATCTTCTCGGCCGGCACCTCGCCGCCGAGCGTGACTCCCCCGATACGCGCACCGATGTGTTCGCCGAGTTTGTCAACAGTGATTCCGGCGTCGGCGTAGACGGCCTGGATCTCGAGATCTCGGTCGGTGGAATTGGAGACGGTTACGGTCATTGTGAACGCCTTTCATAGTGCCGAGGTTGCGGGTTATCGGACTCTTTTGAACCGATCGGGAATGGAGATGTAGCGGAAACACGAAAGCGAGTAGAGGAACTGATACTCGCTGTTCGAGATCCAGGTGATAAAGACCGGTGATTCACCGATTCGGTGTATTCAGTGAAGCACGCACCGATATGAACCGACAGGGATAGATTCATGGTGAGTGGAAAGTGATGAGCGGTCAGTCGGCCACATCCTCTGCCCGCTGGTCGATGGACTTCCGCACCTCAGCGGGAACTTTCACCTCGCCGGGACGGTACGTGACGGCGACCAGGCTCGACGGTGCGCGGAACACCCCTCGTCTCCCGCGCAGATCCGGGTCGACCGGCCCCCGTGCGTCGAGCCCGACCGAGATGCCGGTCCACGGAGCCATACCGACGAGTTGTACCGCGCGCGGAAGTTCCGCGACCACCGTCTCCTCCCCGCCCTTCTCGTCCCCGTCCCTGGTGGTCACCACGAAGTTCCACCGCACGTCCGCGGTGGCCTCGGCCCGGACGACAACGGTCCTCGTGCCCGGCGGCAAGGTCCCGGACACGCGGCTGATCCGGCCGTACGAGTTGAAGACGAACGTCAGCCTTCCGTCCTCGACGGCGAGCAGATATCCACCCTGCAGATCACCGTGTGCGACGAGGACGCCCTCGTCCTCGCGCGACCAGCCGTCGAGCTCGACGATCACCTCGAAGTCGCGGTAGGCGATGAGTCTGCTCGATCGGTAGCGTTCGAGCGTCGGTGCGCCGGCCAGGATCCGGACCGGTGACTCGAAGCGCTCCCGTTCGGCAGGCCGTCTGCGTTGGGCGTCGCCCGGCACGTCGAACAGCGGAAAGACGGTGTTGTGCCAGGCGGCCTCGTCCCACGCCGCCGCGAGTTCGGCGACGACGTCGGGATGTTCGGCTGCGACGTCGTGCGTCTCTGCCGGATCGGTCCGCATGTCGTAGAGCTCCCATACCGGCCGATCGACATGCGTCGGATCGCCGTCGTGCAGCGACAGGAGCTTCCACCCGTCGCGGTAGAAGCCGCGATGGCCGCCGAACTCGGCGTACTGCTCGGTGTGCGGCGATGCTGCGCTGCTGTCGCGGAACACGTCGACGACGCTGACACCGTCACGGTCGGCGGCGGGCAGACCGTGACGAGTGGGAGGCGTCTGGATCCCCGCCAGGTCCAGGAGCGTCGGTGCGAGGTCGGTGACATACGAGAACTGTCTGCGCACACCGTTGTCGTCGGCGGCGCGAGCGAGCCCGCCCGGCCACGAGAGCAGGAACGGGACGCGGACACCGCCGGCGAACGTCTGCCCTTTGTAGAAGCGGAACGGCGTGTTCGACGCCTGACCCCACCCGCGCGGATAGTGGACGCCCAGATCCGCCGAACCGATCAGCGACTCGTCGTGCGGGACGTCGCGTTCCCAGTCCGGCGGCACCGGGCCGTGCACGAACTGGCTGAAGTACGACCGGGTTCCGGCCGGTCCGCCCTCCGCAGTTCCGCCGTTGTCGGAGGTGAAGACGACGATGGTGTCGTCCAGTTCGCCGAGGTCGTCGAGAAGGTCGAGGAGCCGTCCGACGCTCTGGTCGACGCTGTCGACCAGAGCGGCGTAGACCTCCTGGTACCGCTGGTAGCGCTCCTGTTCCTCAGCCGACAGGGTCTCCCAGAGCGGAGCGTCGTAACCGGGTTCGGTGTTGCGTTCCGCGATCGGAGTTCCGGGATCGAACAGGCCGGCCGCTACCTGCTCGGCGAACCTGTGTCGCCGGACCTCGTCCCACCCGGCGGAGTATCGGCCACGGTGTCGGGCGAGGTCTTCCGCCTTCACCTGGTGCGGCCCGTGCATCGCGATGTGCGCGAAGTACAGGAAGAACGGCTTGTCGGCGTCATGCGCGCGCAACGCCTTGACCTGTGCGACCGCGCGGTCGGTCAGGTCGTCGGTCACGTAATACCCCTCGGGATACTCGTCGACGTCGACCACCGAGTTGTCGGCGATCAGTTGGTTCGGATGGAAGAAGGAGTTGAGGCCCTCCAACGAACCGTAGTAGCTGTCGAATCCGCGCTGTAACGGCCACGACCGGCGGGACCGTCCGGGGCTCATGTCGGCGTCGCGCACCAGGTGCCACTTGCCCACTGCGAACGTCGCGTAACCGGACTCGCGCAGAATCTCCGGGAGGGTCAGGACGTCGTCGGCCAGCTCCAGTCGAAGGCCGGGGAAACCGGGATCGGAGTTGGCGACGCTGCCGTAGCCGGCACGATGCGGGTTGACCCCGGTCAGCAGCGCTGCGCGGGCGGGCGAACAGACCGGCGTCGTGTGATAGTTGCTCAGCCGGTACCCGGTGTCCGCGATCCGATCGATGTTCGGCGTGGGAATCTCCGATCCGAACGGCGCGATGTCGGAAAATCCCATGTCGTCGATCAGAACCACGACGATGTTCGGCGACGCGCGAGTCGCCGATTCTTCTTCGGGCCACCACGGCGTCGACTGCGAACTGATACGTCCAATTCTTCCGTCGAAGCCCTCATAGCCGCGGGCATATTCTGGAATATCGTTACTCATGGCCCGAGAATGCGCCGCATGTGAGTGCCGGGGCAAAGGTTTTATTCGCCGTGAATGGAAGTGATTACAAATTCAGCTGCATACCGGATCATTCGATGCCAGTCGTTCAATACCGACCGATCTAATCCGAGAAAGCAGCCCCCTGGATCATGTCCCGACATTCATCGATTCGCCCTCCGCGAATACGCGCGCTGTGCGTACTGGCCCTGACACTGGTGACCGTCGTCGGGCTGACCGCGTGCCGCAGCGCCGTCGACGCCCAGCAGAGTCCGGCGACCCGGACCGGCCCCGTCCAGCGCGGCGGCGAACTCCGCGCCGGGGTCCTCGGCGACCTGACGCCCAGCACGCTGTTGCAGATCGGCGCAGGCGGCGCGAACGGCCACGTCGTGGCCAACGTGTTCGACACGCTCGTCAGCTATCCACCGGACTCGTCGAAGCCGCGCCCCTCGCTGGCGACGTCGTGGACGTCGGCTCCGGACGGACGCTCACTCACCCTGACTCTGCGCGAAGGCGTCACCTTCCACAACGGCAGAGAGTTCACCTCCCAGGATGTGAAGCAGTCGATCCTCGCGTATCTCGGCGGACCGTGGACCCCCCAGTTCAAGCGGACCGCAGCCGCGATCACCGGGTACGACGTGTCCGATCCCTACCGTGTGACGTTGCAGTTCGCACACCCCTTGAGCAACATCTTCGACCTGCTCGACTCCGCCCCCATCCTCGACGGCGACACCCTCGACGAACTCAAGGCCGGAAAGACCTTCAACGGGACGGGCCCGTTCCGGCTCGCGTCGTGGACGCCCAACTCGAGGATCCGTCTGGTCCGCAACGACGACTACTGGGGCGGGGCGCCGCCGCTCGACGCGGTGACTCTCGTCGAGTCCACGGACCCCAAGTCGCTGTACACACGGCTGCGGACCGGGCAGCTCGACCTCGCCGGCGACTTGACGTCCCAAGACCAGCAGCTGGCGACCGAGCGGTACGGCTTCACCGACATCGAACTGACCGGAGCCGAGTCGCAGGTGTACGTCGGCGTCAACGTCGCCAATCCGGCGCTCGCCGATCCGCGAGTCCGTAAGGCGATCGCCTTCGCCGTCGACCGCGACCGCATCATCGGCGACGTCTTCCGCGGCTCCGGATATCCGGTGAACCTGCCGTGGCCGAAGACCTCGCCTGCCTATGACCCCGGTGCCAACCAGACCTACTCGCGGAACGTCCAGAAGGCGAAGGACCTGCTGCGCGGTGTGGGGCCGATCGGGCCGATCGACCTCGACTACACGACGACCGGATCGTCCTTCCGCATCGTCGCCGAGATCGTGCAGTCCAATCTGCGCGACATCGGGATCACGGTGAACCTGGTTCCCAATGAGAAGACCGTGCAATCCAAGAAACTGATCGGGTCGCAGTTTCCCGGACTGTGGGTTCTGCAGCACGCGTTCGCCCAGTTCACACCGTCGACCCTCGCGGTCAGCGCGTACCCGTTCAACGCCGCGAAGAACTCGTCGAACTACGTGAGCCGCGAATACTCGTCCGCGGCCGAAGCCGCCTGGACGGCGACCGATCCGACGTCGCCCGAAGCAGTGTCTGCGTACCGACGCCTCGACAAGGCGTGGCTCGACGACCTGTTCATCATCGAACTCGGAGTCATCCTGACGCGGATCGCCGCGGCCCCGAACGTCCGCGACGTCGCCTGGGATCACCGCGTCCAACTCCATTTCGCGGACACCAGCCTCACCGACCCGGATCGGAGCTCGTAGACAATGACCGGTTACCTGCTACGACGGATCCCGACGGCCTTGATCGTCCTCGTCGCCGCATCCCTACTCATCTTCGCAGTGCTTCGCCTCATCCCGGGCGGCCCGGAGTCGGCGCTCGCCGGCCCCGACGCCACTCCGGCCGATCTGGAGGTCATCCGCCACGACCTCGGGCTGGATCGAGGGTTCTTCGTCCAGTACTTCTCGTGGCTCGCCGGTGTGCTCACTCTCGACCTCGGCACGAGCTACCAGATCGGCGGCGACATCGGCGATCTGGTGTCGTCCGGCCTGACGAACACCCTCGTGCTGACCGTGACCGCCGGAGTCTTCGCGATCGTGTTGGCGTTCGGTCTGTCGCTCGCCGCGACGATCCGACCGAACCGAGTGGTGAACGCGCTCCTCACCGGCGTCAACGCGGTGGCGATCGCCCTCCCGACGTTCGTCGTCGGCACCGTGCTGATCGCGGTGTTCGGCGTCGGCGCCGGAGTCCTTCCAGCAGGCGGGACTCCGCCAGACGGACTGAGCGACGACCTGTGGATCACCGCCCAGTATCTGCTCCTTCCAGCGCTGACCCTGGGGCTCCCGGCCGGTGCGATGCTCTCGCGGTTCCTCACCGAAGCCCTGCAGTCCGAGCTCGCGCAGCCGTACGCGGTCACCGCACTGGCCACCGGAGCGTCGCGCCGTGACGTCGTCCTCAAGCACGCTCTGCGCAACGCGCTCCCGTCGACCATCACCGCCTTCGGCCTGATCGTGGGGGCATTACTCGGCGGAGCCGTTCTCGTCGAAGCGATCTTCGGCTGGCCGGGACTCGGAATGTTGACCGAGGAAGGGATCTCCTCGCGTGACTACCCGCTCGTCCAGATCCTCATCCTCTTGTCAGTGGCGGTGTTCGTTCTGATCCAACTCGCCGCCGACGTCGTCCACGCCTGGCTCGACCCCCGTATCCGATTGGCAGGTTCCCGATGACCACCACAGACGTCTCCCCTGACGAGACCCGCGTAGCCGGACTCGATCCGGGGCTGGTCCCCGAGTCGCCGGCCGACCGCGACGAGTTCCGAGTCCGCGCACCCCTGTACCGCGGCCTGTTCCGCGGGACCGGACTCGTCGGCACAATCCTCGTGCTCGCAGTGGTCGCCGCCGGGCTGTTCGGTCCGCTGTTCGTCTCATACGGCGCCGAGCAGCAGATCGACGGCGCCTACCTGCTCTCCCCCAACGCCGACCACTGGTTCGGCACCGACGACGTCAACCGCGACGTCCTGAGCCGCGTGCTCGTCGGTATCCGGGTCGATCTTCTCGTGATTTCGATCGCGGTACCGGTCGGCGCCGCGATCGGTACCCTCGTCGGCCTCGTCGCGGTGTCCGTCCGCGGACTCGACGCGATCGCACAGCGGGTGTTCGACGTGATCCTGGCCTTCCCCGCCCTTATTCTCGGCATCGCGCTCACTGCGATCCTCGGGCCCGGAATTGTGACGGTCGGCATCATCATCGCGATCGCCGAGATCCCCGTCTTCGGAAGACTCGTCCGCACCTCGGTCCTTCGGATCCGGGAACAACCGTACGTCGAGGCCGCTCTGGTCAGCGGCGCAAGCACGCCGCGCATCCTGTTCAAGCACGTCCTACCCAACTCGGTGGAAGCGCTCGGCGTTCAGTTCGCGCTGTCGCTGTCGCTCGGCGTGTTCATCGAAGGCGCCCTCAGCTACCTGGGCATCGGTGTCGTCCCGCCGACCCCCTCGCTCGGTGGCGTCCTCGCCGCGGGCAACGGCTACTTGGAGACCAATCCGTGGTTTTCGATCGGACCGTTGATCGTCATCTCGGCCCTCGTCCTCGGCTTCTATCTGATCGCACAGTCGATCTCGAACGATCGGAGAAATCTGTGACACTCGCACTCGAGGTGTCCGACCTGCGCGTCGGCTTCGACTACCCGCGCCCCGCCGTCGCAAGTATCAGTCTGTCCGTCGACCGCGGCGAGATCGTCGCTCTCGTCGGCGAATCCGGCTCGGGTAAGACGATGACCGCGCGTGCCGCCATCGGCCTGCTCCCCTCGGGCGCCACCGCTGCCGGCTCGGTGAGAGTCGACGGAGTCGAAGTCCTCGGGCTCTCGGAACGCGACCTCGCCGATATCCGCGGCGACCGCGTCGCCATGGTGTTCCAGGAGCCGCAGACCGCGCTCAATCCGGTGCAGACCGTCGGTTGGCAGTTGCGGCAGGCGCTGACCCGGCATCGCCGTCTCTCACGGGCCGAGGCTCGACGCCGCGCCGTCGAGCTGTTGACGCTCGTCGAGATCCCCGATCCGGCGACCCGGGTCTCCTACTACCCGCACCAGCTGTCGGGCGGACAGAAGCAGCGGGTCGTGATCGCACTCGCCGTCGCGAATGATCCCGCGTTACTCCTGGCGGACGAGCCGACCACCGCCCTCGACGTCACCGTGCAACGGGAGATCCTCGAACTACTGGTCCGCCTGCGCGACAAGACCGGGGCCGGAATCCTACTCATCACCCACAATCTGGGGGTGGTCGCCGAGATCGCCGACCGCGTCGTGGTCGTACAGCTCGGCGAGGTCATCGAGACCGGTGACGTCCACCAGGTGTTCGCCGCGCCGGCACAGCCGTACACGCGGCAACTTCTGGCCGCAGTCCCTCGCCTGGACGCCCCCGGGATCGAGGCTGCGGACGCCCGAACCGCGGAGACCGGAGACCACGCGACCCCCGTGGTGCTCGTCGACTCGATCACAGTGACGCATCCTGGTCGGTTCGGTGCGGGCTCGCACACTGCTCTGTCGGAGGTGACACTCCAGGTAGCTCCGGGCGAAGTCCTGGGCGTCGTCGGCGAGTCCGGGTCGGGGAAGACCACCCTCGGGCGTGCCATCGGCGGCATCCTCCCGACCGCGGGCGGACGAATCCTCGTGGACGGGCACGATATCGCCGCGTTGTCCGGCAAGGAACTCTCGGCAGTACGACGACGGATCGCGTTCGTGCCCCAGGATCCGTCCGCGTCACTGAACCCGAGGTTCACCGTCGCCGAATCGATCCGCGAACCGTTGGAGATCCAAGGACTGGGCAGCCGGGAGTGGCGGGCCCGACGCGTCACCGAACTGCTGTCGGCCGTCCACTTGCCGACGGCGTTCGCGTCACGGCTTCCGCACGAGCTCTCCGGCGGTCAACGGCAGCGCGTCGCGCTGGCCCGCGCACTGTCGGCGAACCCAGAACTCCTGATCGCCGACGAGCCGACGAGCGCGCTCGACGTGTCCGTGCAGGCCCGTGTACTGGAACTGTTCGCCGACTTGCAGTCAGAATTGGGCTTCGCCGCCCTGTTCATCAGCCACGATCTCGCCGTGATCCGCCAGGTGTCCGACCGTGTAGCCGTACTCCGTGCGGGACGTGTCGTCGAGACCGGAGCCGCCGACGCCCTGTTCGCCGCACCGCACACCGACTACACGCGTGCCCTCGTCGACGCCGTCCCCGTGCCCGACCCCGACCGTCACCGCACGGGCAGACTTGTCGTCGCGGTGTGATCCGATGACGGTCCGACTCAGGCGCCGAGCGCCGTCAACGCGCGATCGGCGTGAACATCCATGCTGACTTCGGACGCGATCACGTCGGCGATCACACCGTCGGCACCGATCGCGAACGTGGTGCGCTTAGTCGGCATGAACGACGACAGGAGTCCGCTTCGTCGTACGCCGTAGGCCTCGGCAGTGGACCCGTCGACATCAGCGAGGAGCGGATAGTCGAGCGCATGCTTCTCCGTCCAGTCCGACTGCTTGGACACCTCGTCGCGGCTGATTCCGACACGCTGCACGCCTGCGTCGGTGAACTCGCGGGCGAGATCGCGGAAGTGGCAGGCTTCCTTGGTGCATCCCGGGGTGAATGCCGCCGGATAGAAGAACAGTGCGACGGGGCCGTCGGCGAGGAGTTCGGAGAGTCTGCGCGTCTGCCCGGTCTGGTCGGGCAGTGCGAGGTCGGGTGCGCGGTCGCCAGGTCTCATGCGTCCACAGTAGTCAGACGAGGCCCGCATCGTGCACTGCGATCGCGACCTGGACCCGGTTGGACGCACCGAGCTTCACGAAGATGTGCGAGATGTGGGCCTTCACGGTCGCGACGCTCATGTAGAGCTCGGCGGCGATCTCGGCGTTCGACGCGCCTCGCGCCACACAGGTCGCGACGTCGCGCTCGCGATCGGTGAGCTCGGCGATCGCGCGTTCGGCAGACTTCGACCGGTCGTCGCCGCTCGAGTCGACGACCTGTTTGATCAGCGCGGCCGTCACCGACGGACTCAGAGCAGGCTGTCCGCTCAACACGTTCTTGATCGCGGCCACGATATCGGCGGGCGGAGTGTCTTTCAGCAGGAAGCCGTCGGCTCCGACGGCCAGGGCACGCACGACGTAGTCGTCGGCGTCGAACGTCGTCAGCACGATCACAGACGGCGAACTCTCCTGACCTTTGAACGCGGCGGTCGCCGCGATTCCGTCCATCACCGGCATACGCAAGTCCATCAGGACGAGGTCAACGGGGTCGGCCGCATACTGCCCGAGCGCGTCGGCGCCGTGCACTGCCTCGGCGACGACGTTCAGGTCGCGATCGCCGCCGAGCAGCAGGCGCAGACCGGAACGGACGAGCGGATCATCGTCGACCAGCATTATCCGCCTCGGTGCGCTCGAAGCGCCCGGACCGTCCACGGTGTTCACGACTGCCACGGTAACCACACGGTGAGAACGAAGGTGTCTCCGCCCGTGGTCCGGTGCTCTTGGCGGCCACCCGCGAGTTCGACGCGCTCAGCGAGTCCGACGAGCCCGAAGCCGGACTCCGGCGGCGACTGTTCGGCGGCGAGCGACAGCGGGTTCTCCACCCGGATGTCGATACCTCGGCCGGGCGAACCGACCACCGACAGTCGCACGCGACTGGCTGGCGCGTGTTTGCGGGCGTTGGTCAACGCCTCTTGAACGCAGCGGTACACGGTCCTACCCAGCACCGTCGGCAACGTGTCGACGTCGACGTCGACGTGCACGTCGATACGCATCCCCGTTCGACGGTTCTCCTCGATCAACTCATCGAGATCGGCGACGGTGGCCTGCGGCAGTTCGGGATCGGCGTCGCCCGGCCCGTCGCGCAGCACACCGAGCACTTCGCGCAGTTCGGTCAACGCCTGACGCGACGAATTCTGGATGGTCTGCGCCGTCTCCTTGACCTCACCGGGCGACAGATCATCCCGGAACGCGAGGGCTCCCGCATGCATGCTGACCGCCGAGATCCGATGCGCGAGAACGTCATGCATCTCTCGGGCGATACGTGCACGCTCCGCACTCTGCGCTTCGCGGACGCGGGCCGCCTGCTCGGCCTCGGTCAGCAGGGCGCGAGCCCGCCAACTGGCCAGCAGTTCGCGCCGCGATCCGAGGTACATGCCCCACGCGATGATGAACCCCGCGATCACGACGAACAACGCCCAGTCGAGGGTCGTCAGCGGAGCCTCGTCCGGCGCTTGCGTCACGTACTCACTGGCCAGCATGGTGACGATCGTCAACAGCGCCTGCGGGACGATCTCCTTCCACCGACGGCGCGTCGACAACGACACGAGCGCGAGGACTGCCGGACCGCTCGCGGTCGTCGAGACGACAGTCATCAGAGCCGTGGCAGTGGCGACGAGTACCGGATGCGTCCGCCGGTAACGCATCGCGACAACCAACGCGACGAGACCGAGAAACAGGTCGAGGCAGAACCACCACCGGTGATCAGTCCACTGATAACCGATCCGCGGAGCCCAGCCGACGCCCGAGATCACGAGGACGCCGATCACCCGCCACGTATGCCCCCACCAGTTCAAGGTCGGTTGATAGTCCACAGGGCGCACGCACTACACGCTAGTCGTGACGGCCGTCCGCCGACTTCAGCCGGAGGTCGCCGTACGTCTCATACTTTCGGATGATGCGAGATTGTCCTCGCGTCGGATGACACGGTCCTCCACGGCGAACAGAATGGAATCCATGATCGAAGTCAAGAACCTCACGAAGCGTTACGGCGAGTTCGTCGCCGTCGACGACGTCTCGTTCACCTGCAAGCCGGGGCGTGTGACCGGGTTCCTGGGTCCGAACGGCGCCGGAAAGTCCACCACCATGCGGATCATCGCCGGGCTGACCCCCGCGGGAGCAGGTTCGGCGACCGTCAACGGCGTCGCCTACCGCGACATCCCGAATCCGGCGACCCACGTCGGCGTCCTGCTCGACGCGTCGGCCCAGCACGCCGGCCGGACCGGAGCCGAGATCCTCCGGTTGTCGGCCATCACGTTGGGGGTGCCGAGCTCGCGTGTCGACGACGCGCTGAAGATGGTCAGTCTGACCCCCGAGGAAGCCGGACGGCGGGTGCGGAACTATTCGCTCGGCATGCGTCAACGCCTCGGCATCGCCAACGCCCTGCTCGGCGACCCCAGTGTGCTGATGCTCGACGAGCCCGCGAACGGACTCGACCCGGCGGGCATCCACTGGATGCGCACGCTTCTGCGCGGGTACGCCGACCGCGGCGGCGCGGTACTCCTCTCGTCGCACCTGCTGCATGAGATCGAGATCATCGCCGACGACCTCGTGGTGATCGGCAACGGCCGGATCGTGGCCGAAGGCACCAAGGAAGAACTGCTCGCGGGCACGGGCGCCATGGTCCGCGGCTCGGACGACGCGCATCTCGGGCAGGCCCTGCACGCGGCCGGAGTCGTCGCCCACCCGGTGGACCGCGGCGGTTTCCGCGTCGAGGCGACTCCCGACGTCGTCGGTCGTATCGCCCTCGACGCCCGTGTCCACCTCGTGGAACTGCGCGGCGGCGACGGCGCCCGATTGGAGGAGATGTTCCTCCAGCTCACCCAGCAGAACCAGCGTGAACAGCCACAGGGAGTCCAGTGATGACCGCGACCGCACAGCCCGTACCCGCCGTCTTCGACGGCCCCGACATCCCGATGAGCCGACTGATCAAGGTCGAGCTCCGCAAGCTCGTCGACACGCGCGCCAGCTTCTGGTTGGCCGTGTCGATTGCGGCGATCTCGGCCATCATCGGCCTCGTCGTCCTGATCGTCGGGCCCGGCGATCCTGGTCCTTCGGCCGCCGACGCGAACATCACGTTCCAGAACCTGTTCGGCCTGATGACCGCACCGATGGGCTTCTTGCTGCCCGTCATGGCGATCCTCCTCGTGACCAGTGAATGGAGCCAGCGCAACGCGCTCACCACGTTCACGATGGAGCCACGGCGTGAGCGGGTCATCATCGCGAAGCTCATCGTCTCGATCATCGCCTCGGTCGTCGCCGTCGTCATCGCGCTGGCACTCGGCGCGCTGTGCAACCTCATCGGCGGACTGATCTACACCGATGCAGGCACCTGGTCGATCACCGGCAGCGGCCTGCTGTCCGGACTGCTCAACATCCTGGTCGGCGTCCTCGTCGGCTTCGCCTTCGCGGCGCTACTCCTGAACACGCCCGCGGCGATCGTCGCCTACTTCGTGATCCCGACCGTGTTAGAGATCGTCGGAGCGGTGGTCCCGTGGATCAACGACCACCTCATCGAGTGGATCCGCATTCCGATGCTCAGCGACTCGCCGAACGGATCGGACTGGGCGCACTTCCTCGTCGGCTGCCTCATCTGGTTCGCCGTCCCGATGTTCTTCGGTGTCAACCGAATCATGCGTTCAGAAGTCAAGTGATCTAAGGGGTCGGGTGATCTGGAGGGGCCACCCGACCTGGCAGAACTGAACGCGTCAACGCGGTCGGTGTGTCCGAAGTTCTCCCGGACGCACCGACCGCGTTCTCATGCGTGCGTCGATGGCGTCGCTGTGTACACGCCCGGATCGAATGCGCGTGTGGCGGAACGGTATTTGAACGTGAATCCGGGCCAGTTCTGAGTGTTCTTCCCGGACTCGGTCGTGTACCAGCCATCGCAGCCCGTCGCCCAGACCGTCGAGCCGAGCTGCTTCTGAATGTCCTCGTTGTACGCGTCGTCGACGTCCTTGCGAATCGTCAGCCACGCTGCGTCGCGCCTGGCCAGGTCGGTCACTGCGTCGACGACGTACGAGAACTGCGACTCGAGCATGTAGACGATCGAGTTGTGCGAGAGATTCGTGTTGGGGCCGTACAACATGAAGAAGTTGGGGAACTCGGGCACGCTCATCCCGAGGTACGCCTGCGCGCCGTCGCGCCACACCTCGTTCAAGTCCACACCGCCGAGCCCGGTCACCGTCATCGGCGCCAAGAACTCCGTTGCGGCGAAACCGGTTCCGAGGACGACGGCGTCCACGTCGTGGAGCGTGCCGTCGACGGTCACGATGCCTTCGGGCACGATGCGTTCGATCCCGTCGGTGACGACGTCGACATGGTCACGGACCAGTGCCACGTAGTAGTCGTTCGACATGAGGACCCGTTTGCAGCCCATCGGCTCCGTCGGTGTCACCTTGCGGCGGAGTTCCGGATCGGCGATCTGCTTCTTGAGGCTCCGCAGATAGCGCTTCTCGAAGGCCTTGATCAGGATCTTGCCGACCATGGAGCCATTGAATGCGAATCCTCGCGGCTCCAACCACGCGTACGTCGCCGCTCGCGACGCTTTGAGGAGTGTCGGGAACCGCCGGAACGCCGCGATCACGCTGCTCCGGTACGGGTAGTCGGGCTTGGCGATGACGTGCGGGGCATGCCGCTGGAACAGTTCGACGTCGGCGGCGCGATCGGCGATGTGGGGCACGAATTGGATCGCCGACGCGCCGGTCCCGATCACGGCGACCTTCTTGCCCTCGAACTCGTAGTCGTGATCCCACGTCGCCGAATGGAACATGGCTCCCGCGAAGGTGTCGAGTCCGTCGATCCGGGGGTAGGCGGGACGACTCAACTGGCCGGTGGCCGCGATCAGGACCGCCGCACGATGCGACTGCCCGTCCGGCAGCGCGAGCACCCACTCGCCTGCCGACTCGTCGAACGTCGCACCGAGCACCTGCGTCCCGAACCGGATGTGCTCGCGGAGGCGGAAGCGATCGGCACAGTCCCTGAGGTAGCCGAGGATCTCCGCCTGGCCTGCGAAGCGGCGCGTCCAATCGGGTTTGAGCGCGAACGAGAACGAGTACAGGTGCGACGGGACGTCGCACTCGGCGCCCGGGTACTCGTTGTCACGCCACACTCCGCCGACATCGTCCGCCTTCTCGAAGATGACGAAATCGTGGTGGCCTGCGGCCTTGAGTTGTGCGGCCATCCCGATGCCGCCGAATCCGGTGCCGATGATGGCGATCGACGGGCCAGTGCGTGCAGTCATGCTCTGAAGGCTATCGCCGGGCACGCTTCAGCGGCAGGTGTGCGACGGCGCAAGAGTTACTCGTTTCGGCAAGGCTCATCGGCCAGTACGGCGACGCACGAATTCGGCGGGCCCGCAGCCATGCCACCGCCGGAAAGCCTGCGAGAAGCTCGAGACCTCGACGTAGCCGAGCCGCTGGGCGGTCTCCGTGACGGTGAGCCGCCCGCTCACCAACATCTCCTCGGCCAGCCGGGAACGCATCTCCTGCAGCAGGCCGCGGTAGGACGCACCTTCCGCCGCAAGCCGATGCCGGAGAGTCCTCGTGCTCATCGACAGGGCTGCGGCCGCCCCGTCCGCGGTCGGCGGATCCGCCGGATCCGCCGTCAACAGGTCCTGGACTCGCGCGGCCAGACCTGATCGCGCCGCACGCCTGGAGAGGAGTTCACGACATTGCGCCTGCGCGAACGCTGCGGATTGCGCATCGGCGCGCGGGAGGGGGTCGTCCATCGCGTCGCGCGGCAGAAACAGCAGGGTCTCGTCGCAACCGAACTCCGGCAGCGCACCGAACAGGTCGATGTACGGTTCGACGTCGTCGGGTTCGTCGAACGCGAAGTGCGCGACGAATGGCCGCGCCGGGTCGCCGAGGAGGTCGCGCCCGATGGTCCGCACGGCCGCCAGGTCACGTTCGACGACGAATCGCCGCAACGGCTCGGGAACGTCGGGCGCAGTGAACACCAACTCGAACCGGTCCCCCAGGTCGCGCGGCTCGATGGTGGAGAACGCGTACGTCAGGTCGAAGTAACGCAGGCCGACATCGACAGCGCTGCGCAGCGTCGGACTGCTGATCAACGCGAACCCGAACACGCCGTAGGTGGTCAGCTGGTAACGGGCGCCCGCTCGGACCCCGAGTCCGGTGTGATCGCCGAGCGCGTCGACGATGTTGCCGATCACCACCAGTTCCTGCCGGAGCTGCACCTCGGAGTCGGGCGTGGCGACGGCGTCGACGTCCAGGCCGGTGCCTGCGAGTGTCTGCTCGTCGGTCAGCCCGGCGTCGCGGGCGAGCCCCACCATGACGAGGACGCCCGCGGACGACCGCGGAATGCTCCAATCCAACACCACTGGGTCACCTCGTGAGAGCAGACGTCCCCGACCGCCTGACCTGCGTGCGCCTGCCGCCGGTCCACACGAAGTAGCAGATCGTGACGATGACGAACCAGATCGCGCCGACGACGAGGGCGATGCGCCCGTCCTCGTTGAAGAACAGCAGGACGACGACCATTCCGAGGAACGCGAGGGTGATGACAGAACTGACCATTCCGCCCGGAACCCGATAGCCGGAGTCGGGAAGCGTCCCGGCCCGGACCTTGAACCGATAGCACATCTGACAGAGCACGATGGTCGCCCACACGACGACGATTCCGACGGTCGACACCGACGTGATGTAAGTGAACGCGTGCTCCGGGTCGATCACGTTGACGACCACGCCGATCACCATGACGACGGCGCTGAGCACGATGCCCGCGATCGGCACCTGGCGGCCGGACAGCTTCGCGAGGGCACTCGGCGCGTCTCCCCGATGCGAGAGGGACCGCACCATGCGGCCGGTCGAGTAGATGCCCGAGTTGCACGACGACAACGCCGCGGTGAGCAGGATGAAGTTGACGATGCCCGCCGCTCCGGGGATGCCGATGTATTGGAAGACGGCGACGAACGGGCTGGTGCCTTCGTGGAAGTCCTTCCAACTCCGGACCGAGAGGATCACCAACAGCGAGCCGACGTAGAAGATGCCGATACGGAACGGCACCGAGTTGATGGCCCGCCGCAACGTGACGCGCGGATTCTGGGCTTCTCCCGCGGTGACGCCGACGAGTTCGACACCCACATAGGCGAACATGACGATCTGCAGACTGAGCAGCGCGTTGGTGAAGCCGGTCGCGAAGAAGCCGCCCTCGTTCCACAGATTCGTCACGGACGGTCCGACGTCCGGACCGAGGCCCGAGATCGGCAGCAGCACACCGATTCCGATGATGATCATGCCGAGGATGGCGGTCACCTTGATCGCTGAGAACCAGAACTCGGTGCGTCCGAACAGTCCGACGGAGATCAGGTTCGCGCAGAACAACACGATGAGGGCGGCGAGTGCCGTCACCCAGACCGGGATGGACGGCCACCAGTAGTTGACGTACTTGCCTGCGACGGTGATCTCGGCCATGCACGTGGTGACCCACACCGCCCAGTACGTCCACCCCTGGGTGAATCCCATGTAACGGCCGAGGAACTCGTCCGCGTACTCGCTGATGCCGCCGGAGATCGGCCGGTAGAGCAGGAGGTCGCCGAGGGAACGCATGACGATGAAGATCGCCAGGCCCGCGACGGCGTACGCGAGGATCAGCGCCGGGCCGGCCTTCTCGATCGCCCCGCCCGCTCCGTAGAACAGACCGGTGCCGATAGCGCCGCCGATGGCGATCATCTGCACCGTACGAGACGTGAGCCCCCTCTGATACCCCTCGTCGACGTCCGTGTCGACACTCTGCGGTGTAGTCGTCACCGGCAGTCCTTCCCCTGTGGATACGTTGTTCAGCGGGAGTGAATCTACTCTCGCTGGATGTACCGCGTGTTACCTGGTTCACGTTCAAACCGTTGGGCACCAGGCATTTCCGACACATCGCCGCTAGACTCCCGGGATGGGCGATCTAGCGGAGGCCGACGATACGCACACCCTCGTGTACGCGTCGGTGGCGTCGTGGGAGTACGGATGTTGCGGTGAGCTGCCGGTGCCCGGCGCCAGGTTCAGCGGAACGTTGTGCGCAGCCCCGGCCAGGCCGGCGGACAGATTCGTCGTCA
Source organism: Gordonia zhenghanii (assembly GCF_021738965.1). GTDB lineage: Bacteria > Actinomycetota > Actinomycetes > Mycobacteriales > Mycobacteriaceae > Gordonia > Gordonia zhenghanii. Next base: position 162,172 of record NZ_JAKKOQ010000013.1, read on the forward strand.
CCCAGCCGTTCACGTGGATCGCCGACCTCGAACTGATTCGGTTCGACACCTGGTCTGCGCACTGGGACCGCACTCACGGTGATCCGACGACACAGCCGATCACCGTCAGACTCTCCTGGCACGACGACTCGGGCGGCGTGCATCCGACGGCGACCGGAACGGTGCTCGAGACCTACGAGGTCAGGGACGAGACACCGATCGCGTACCGGTCCGTCGAGGTCCTCGAACGCCATCACTACGACATCGATCCCGGCCTCCTCGGCCTCGTCGTCGGCCTCCGGCCCGACTCGTGCACCGAGCCCACGGCTGCCGCGATCGCCGACCGCGCCGCACAGATCGAGCGGTGGTCCCGTGGAATCGGTGTCACCGGCCCCGCCGACGCCTTCGGCGACACGGCTCCGGCACGTGACGACCGGGTGCGGATCGATCTCGACGACCCCCGGTTGCGCGTCGACGGGAGTCGGGCCGCCGACCTCGCGGGCGTCGTCAGCGGTATCGTCACACAGGCGAAGCGAGGGGTACCCGATCCCAGCGGTTTCGTCGCCATGGTTTCGGTCCCCGCGGGAACGGCGACATCGTCGATCGACGCCGACCTATACGTCAGCGTGCTCGTCGACCAGCGACACTTCTCGTGACATCGCCGCGCGCCGACACCTGAAGTCGTTCGACGAGTGCGTCGAGCCATCCTCCGACGTTACGGCGACCGTCCGTCGTGTCCGGGTAGCGGCACCGCAGGTGCAGTCCCGAGTCGTCGGGGATGAACCACAGCATGACACCGTCGGTTCGATCACTCCCATCCGAACATGTCGAATGCACGTTCCTATCCATTGTTATTCTCATCACTATTAGGTAAACTGGACTTATCAGCCGAGTAGGACCGAAGGGAGGCTCGAAATGATCACTACCGACCAGCTCTCGCTTCCTTCGTCCCCGCTCGAACTCGCTCGCCTCGCCGACTCGGTCGCTGCCGCACTGGCCGACGCCAACCTCAGTCCGCTCACCGACTCCGAGGTCGTCGAGACTGTGACGACGCTTGAGCGCGCGCATCGCCGTGGTGACGGCGTCGACGCCAAGCTGTACGTCGAAGTCTCCGACCGCAAAGCGTTCGTCGAAGCTGGCTGCAACAATCAGAACCAGTTCTACGACGGAGTCCTTCGGCTCGGCGCCGCGGCAGGAAAACGACGCCGTCTCACGGCTGCCGCCGTCGGCACGTTCCGGAACTTCCAAGGCGAGACGCTCCTGCCCTCCCTGCCGACCACTGCTGACGCCGTCGCCGAGGGTGCGATCGGCGTCGACCACGTGCTCGTCGTCGCCGACACGATGAAGAAGATCCCCGCCAGCGTCCCGGCAGATCTCGTAGCCGACGCTGAAGCGCAGCTCGCCGAGGTCGCTGCCTCGTTGACTCCGCGGGATCTCGCGATCGCGGGTAACGCACTGCTCGAGCGTTTGGATCCCGACGGCGCGTTGACGGACGAGCACGACCGGCGACGTCAGCGCAGCGTGACCCTCGGTGCACAGGACCGGCGCCTCATGTCGAAGTTGGGCGGCACTCTCACACCGCAGGCCCGCGCGAAGTTCGACGCACTCCTGATCGGATGGGCGGCGCCCGGAATGAACAACCCCGACGACCCCGAATCTCCTCACGGTCCGGTCAACGCCGAGGGACTCGACCCCGAAGCCGTCGCCGCGGCAGCCGATCGTGACTTCCGCTCCACCGAGCAGCGGAACCACGATGCGCTCGACGCACTTCTCACCGCTCAGATCAGGGACGGCGCCCTCGGACGGCCGACCAGTTTGCCCGCCCACCTCGTGGTCACGGCCGAACTGAAAGACCTCGAAGCCCATACCGGAATCGCGCTTACCTCCACCGGCACGCGGCTGCCGGTCGCAGATCTCGTCGATCTCGTCGCCGACGCGACGCCGTGGCTCGAAGTGTTCGCGGACGCCACCTCCCAGATCCTGTACCTCGGACGCGGTAAGCGTTTGGCGACACTCCCCCAGCGGCTCGCACTCTTCGGCCGCGACCGCGGTTGCACCGCACCGGCCTGCAGCGTCCCCTTCGTGCGCACCCAGGCCCACCACATGCCCGACTGGCAGTACGGCGGACCGACCGACGTAGACCACCTCGGCGCCGCGTGCGGCGGACACAACCGCAGCGTCCGCAACCAGCGCGGCGGCTGGGAGACCGTGGTCATCGCCCACGGCCCGCACCGCGGTCGCGTCGGCTGGCGCCGCACAGGATCCGGAGATCCATGGCAAGTCAATCACTCCGCACATCCGGAGAAACTGCTCCGGCAAGAGCCCGGCCCTACCGCACCGCCGCGGCGAGAACCTCCCCGTCCGTCGGAAGTCCGGGCGGCCCGCTCCCACGGATCGAGCATCGAGCGCTGGCTCGCGTGCCGAATGCCCGCCCCGCATGACGCCGTTCCCTCCGGCGTCCAGATCGTGGTGCACACGCCGAACCGCTGAGTGCCTCTGCCGATATCCTCGACGCATGAGCTTCACCGGTTTCCCCGAAGCAGCCCTCGACTTCTACGACGACCTCGAGATCGACAACAGCAGAGTCTTCTGGGAAGCGAACCGCGACGTCTACCGCGATGCCGTCGCCGCACCGATGACCGCCCTCGTCGCCGACCTCGAAGACGAGTTCGGCGAAGCGAAAGTCTTCCGTCCGTACCGTGACGTGCGTTTCTCGAAAGACAAGACGCCGTACAAGACGCATCAGGGAGCGTTCGTCGCGGTCGCACCGGCAACCGGGTACTACGTCCAGATCGGTGCTCCCGGAGTTCGCGTCGGGGCGGGTTTCTATCACGCCGAACCCGAACGCCTGGCCTTCCTGCGGCGCGCCATCGACGACGACCTGCACGGCGCCGAGCTGGAGAAGCTCGTCGAGAGCCTGCGGCGACGCGGATGGGAGATCGGCGGCGACAGACTCAAGACCGCGCCCCGCGGCTGGGCGAAGGACCATCCGCGTATCGACCTGCTCCGCCATCGCTCACTGATCGTCGACCGCGATTACGGATTCGACGAGATCATTCATTCATCCGCGCTCGTCGACGAGATCCGCAAGCACTGGCGGCAGACGAGGCCACTGCTCGACTGGTGCGTCCGGCACGGCGGATGACTCCGCTCACCGCTCTCGCTGCCGGCCGCCGACACTGGGTCGGCCTACGCGCCGACGGCACCGTGACGGCGACCGGCGACGGTCGTGCAGGCGAGTGCGCGGTCGACGATTGGACGGACATCGTCGCGATCGCCGCGGGCGACGTGCACACAGCACGCAACACCGGCCGCTCGCACACCGTCGGGCTCCGCTCCGATGGCACAGTCGTGGCGACCGGGTGGAACGACGACGGCCAGTGCGACGTCGACGCCTGGACCGACATCGTCGCGATCGCAGCGGGTTGGCGGTGGACGCTCGGCGTGTGCGGGGACGGCACGCTGGTAGCCACCGGACGGAACCGTGAACGACAGTGCGAGGTCGGCGCGTGGCGTGACGTGGTCGCCGTCGCATGCGGCGACTGGCACTCCGTCGGCCTCCGCTCCGACCAGACCGCGCTCGCCACCGGGAACGACTCCAGGCGGCAGTGCGCCGTCGAGGGGTGGCGCGACGTCGTCGCCGTGTCCGCCGGATCCGTGCACACCGTCGGCCTGCGCAGCGACGGCACCGTCGTGGCGACCGGACATGGCGAAGCCTGTGATGTGTCGGCGTGGTCGAACGTCGTCGACGTCACCGCGGGCAGCCACCACACCGTCGCGTTGCTCGACGATCGGACCGTCGTCGCCGCCGGAGCCGACGATCATCGCCAGTGCGACCTTCGGGAATGGCGCGACGTCGAGGCGGTCGCCGCCGGATCGACGTTCACTGCCGGGCTGCTGCGGGACGGCTCGGTGGTCGTCCAAGGGGCGTTGCTTCAGCAGTGAGCGGGGGGCTCGACTCCGCTCGACCGACGGGATGGGCTCGACCAGCGTCAGCGGCGCTGAACGGCGATCCTGCCGCCGAAGCGCGGTGCGAACGCGACGCCGCGCGAGTGCAGGCCCTCTCCCTTAGCGGTCGTCTGCTCGATTCGGAACTCTCGGAGAACGGTCCGGACCACAACGTCCATCTCCATGGTCGCGAACGCTGCGCCGATGCACCGGCGGGTGCCGCCGCCGAACGGGAGCCAGGCGGCGGGTGGTGTGTTCCCGACGAACCGGCTCGGATCGAAGCGTTCGGGGTCATCGAACTGCTCGCTGTCGTCGTGCAGCAGCGATATCGACACCATCGCGTTGTGTCCCCGCGGGATGCGCCACGGACCGACCTCCAGATCGTCGGCGACTACGTGCCGTCCGGCGAAGTCGATCACGGGCCGCGACCGCTGTGTCTCGAGGATCACCGCGTGACGGTACTCGTCGCCGTCGCCCTGCGCTTCGGCGGAGAGTTCCTCGAGGATCGCCGGGTGACGTTGGATCCGCTCGAACAGCCACGCGAGAGTGGTCGCCGTGGTCTCGTGCCCCGCCGCGAGCAGGGTGAGGAGTTCGTCGGCTACCTCCTCGTCCGTCATCACGCTTCCGTCGTCGTAGCTGCTCTGCAGCATCAACGCGAGGATGTCGTCACGGTCGGCCAGGTTCGGATCTCGCCGCGCCTGGCCGATCACGCGAAGGATCGTCTCCTGATACTTCTCGCGGCGTCGGCGCATACGCGCGTTCGGATCAACGCCGCTGAGTACCCGGGGAAGTTCCGGCATCGTCGCCGAGCGCGATCCGGCTTCGACGAGACCGGGCAGTTGCGCACGCAGATCGTCGAAGTCGTCGCCGTCGGCCCCGAACACCGCACGGAGGATCACGTTGAGGGTAATCCGCATCATCGGCTTGAGCGACGCGAACCGTTTCCCTGTCGGCCACGACGCGATCTCTCGCCGAGTCTCGTCTTCGACTATCTGCTCGTACGTGCGAATCCGCTTGCCGTGCAACGGCGGCGTCAGCAGTTTCCGACGGCGGCGATGGTCGGTCCCCTCGATCGCGAAGATCGAGCCGGACCCGAGTACGCGCCCGAGGTTGGGTTGGACGTTGATGGTCTTGGCGCCCGAAGTGAACAGTTGCTTCGCCATCGCGGGATCGGCGATCACCACGAGCTTCCCGAAAACCGGGACCTCGAGTTCGAATGCGGAGCCGTACCGTGCCCGACACGCTCGGAGCACTCCTCGTCGAGCCGCGAGAAAGCCGATGCCCTGTACCCACGTCGGCAGCGGAACTTTCGGCGGCATCTGCGCGGTCGACGACTTCCCAGGCGCTTCCGTGGTCATCGGGTGCTCTCCGATCGGATGGTACGGATACGTACCCATCCGACGGTACGCTGTCGTACCACCCTCGACAAGAGCCTACCGACAAGGGCCTATCCTGAAGGTGTGACGAAACCGGACACCACCGCACCCGACACAGCGGGCGATTCGCAGGTCCGGTCGCGGCTGACCGCCGCGATGCGCGATTGCGTCGCCGACCTGGGGTACCGCGCGACAACGGTCGCCGATGTCGTGCGAGTCGCCCGGACGTCGCGCCGATCGTTCTACGAGCACTTCCCCGACAAGACCACGTGTTTCGTCGCTGTACTACGGGAAGCGAACCAGCAGATCATCGACGCGGTCGCCGCAGCGATCGATCCCGGTGCACCGTGGACCGTCCAAGTACGACAGGCCGTGACCACGTACGTCGAGACCAACGAGACCCACCCCGAGCTGACGCTGAGTTGGATTCGCGAACTGCCCGCTCTCGGCGAAGCCGGTCAGGGACTGAAAGTCGAGGGGATGGACGAGTGGATCGAACTGTTCGTCGCGATCACCTCGACACCGCAAGTGGCCGCGGACGGCATCACCCCCGTCTCTCGCCCCACCGGCATCATGATCTGGGGTGGGATCCGCGAGTTGACAGCGAACTCCGTCGAGACCCGAACTCCGTTGTCCGACATCATCGAACCCGCGACGCAGGCGTGTATCGCGTTACTCGCGAGCCGGAGAGACACCTAGCGACGGGCCTTCACTGCCCTACCGCACGTCGAACGTCGCAAGCCCCGGGGTCATCGGGGCGCGGGCGTCGAGAATGAGAGCCACCCGACCACGGCCGGTGTGCAGCACCGCCTCAGGCGGGTGACCGTGCAGGCCAGGCGACGTCTTCCCCGCCCCGGTGCGGCCGGTCGACAGGTTGATCCACCGGACGCCAGTGCTCAGGAGGCACCCCCAGTTGTCACGTTCGGTTCCGGTCACCGTGACCTCGCCTGGCCCGGACCACTCGACGCCGCAGTGGAACGCCGGAACGTCGAAGCTGCCGTTCGGGTTGCCGTAGAGCGCGGGGTTGATCTGGAAGGGTGTCACCGGCGCGGCTTGCGCGGAACCTGGTGCGGCAACGAAGCCAGCGCCTATCGCTGCTCCGGCGGCGATGATTCCTGCCGCGGCTCGTCGACTGACATTCATCGCAGAGACCTTCTTTCGAAGTCATGTCCCGACTCGAATCCACCGTACGTCGCGACGGTCGTCAGCGTGCGCTTTCACCCGATGGCCGGTCACGTCGACGAGGTCAGATCCTGCCACCGCCCGGAAGTCAGCCAGTGAGGATGTCGGCCAACTCCGCCACCGTGTACGGCGGCTGGTCGTCGTGCCCGCGATAGGCGACGAACTCGGGTTGGAACGGCGGATACCTGCCGATGAATCCGCCTGAGGCACTGAAGATCTCACCGGTGACGGCCGCAGCGAGATCGCCTGCCAGATACGCGTACAACGGTGCGACGTATTCGGGCGGCGCCGGATCGAGCGCGAGGTCGCGGGTGCCCGCGTCGAGCAGCCCGCGCTCGTGCAGATCGTTGATGTGCGCCCGATACTCCTCGCCCGTGGACAGCCGCGTCCGACCGCCGGGGCAGACGACGTTCACCCGGATTCCGTGCGGGCGCAGGTCTGCTGCCAGCGCCAACGCGAGCGAGTTCACGCCGCCTTTCCCCGCCGGGTAGCCGGTGCCGCCGAATATCCCGGCGGACGCCGCCGAGCCGGTGAGCACTACGGAGCCCGCCCCCTGCTCGACCAGTAGCGGCGCCGCCGCCCTGACCAGTTCGAACGAACTGACGAGGTGGGCGTCGAGCTGAGCGAAGAACTCGCGAGTGGTCATCGTCAGAATGGACGAGCCCGCTGGCTCCGCTGCGCCCGCACAGTTGATCACGATGTCCACCGTGCCGTAGGCGAGCACGGCGGCATCGATCATCTCCTGAGCGACCGCGTCGTCTGCGACGTCCCCCGGCACCGCGACGGCGCTACCTCCCGCAGCGATGAGTTCGTCGGCAGCAGCGCGCGCGACGTCAGCGTCTCGCCCATTGACGACGACCGAGACCCCCTCGGCCACCAACGCTTTCGCAACGGCGAACCCGATCCCCCGGCTCGAGCCCGCCACCACGGCGGCGCGCCTGCCGCTCCGACTCGCAGCTGTCGGACCTATGGAGGAACTCACCACATCGGGACGGGCGTCTGCCCCAACGGATACCAGCCGGGAAGGAGGCCCTCGGCGTTCAAGACTCGGTCGATCCGCCCCTTGAGCCCCGGCGTGATGACACCGTCGGTCAGCATCTCGGTGAACAGCGCGGTGACGTTGCCGTAATCGAAGAAGTCGCGCTGCCATCCCCACTTGAAGTCGCCTGCATACTTGAACCAGCTCCCCTGCACTCCGTTGAGCGCGTAGTGCGAGCCGTCGGGACGGGTGGCCTCGTTGACCTGCTTCCACAGCCCGATCATGTCGCCGGTCTGCTCGTCGATCACCCAGGTCTGGTACGGGTACGTCCAGCCGTCGAGCCCGTCCATCTCCAGCCCGATCGCGATGTCGCGGATCTCGTCGCGTCCGACAGCCATGAAGTCGTACTCGGGACCGTAGTTCCAGCCGTAGGTCGCGTCCTCTGTGTAGAAGTCGGCGAGTGGGCGCCAGTCGCCGGCCTTCTCCACGTCGATGTTGGCCTGCAGCCAGCGTTCTTTCATCTCGTCGAGTTCTGCGCGGTCGAATGCCATGTCGGGGACCAACTTCCTGTGAGTACTGGACATCGGCACCGACGCTACATTAGGTTCATACGCAAGTCCAGACAGTTGTCCAGAAAGAGAGTCAGGCGTGCCGCTCAAGCCAGAAACCAGCTCTGAACTGTTGATCGACGGAAAACTAGTTCCCGGATCAGCAGGCAGTTTCGACGTCGTCGACCCGGCCACCGAAGAGGTGATCGGGCAGGCCGCAGACGCCACCGAAGCCGACATGAACGCGGCGATCGCGGCCGCTCGCACCGCCTTCGACACGACGACGTGGTCGCGTGATCCCGCCTTCCGCGCTACCTGCCTACGGCAACTGCGGGACGCACTCCAAGGCCACATCGAGGAGCTGCGCGAGATCACGATCGCCGAAGTCGGCGCACCGAAGTTCCTCACCTCGGGCCCTCAACTCGAAGGCCCGATCGCCGACCTCGGCTACTTCGCCGACCTCGCCGAGAGCTACGAGTGGAAGAGCGACCTCGGCCGCGCGAAGCCGATGGGCATCCCCAACGACCGACACATCGTCCGGGAGGCGGCGGGCGTCGTCGGCGCGATCACGCCGTGGAACTTTCCCCACCAGATCAACTTCGCCAAGATCGGGCCCGCCCTCGCGGCTGGCTGCACCGTGGTCCTCAAACCCGCACCCGACACACCGTGGTGCGCTGCGCTCGTCGGGAAGGTGATCGCCGAGGAGACCGACATCCCGGCCGGCGTGATCAACATCGTGACGTCCAGCGACCATGCGGTCGGCGCACTGCTCTCGACGGACCCGCGAGTGGACATCGTCTCGTTCACCGGATCCACCGCGACCGGCCGCAAGGTGATGGCCGCCGCGTCCGAGACCCTCAAGCGGGTGTTCCTCGAGCTCGGCGGCAAGTCGGCGTTCATCGTCCTCGACGACGCCGACCTCTCTGCAGCCTGCTCGATGGCCGCATTCGGGGTCGTCACGCACGCGGGCCAGGGCTGCGCGATCACCACCCGACTGCTCGTGCCCCGCGACAAGCACGACGAGGCGGTCGGCCTGGTGCGCGACGCGATGGCCGGCCTACAGCCCGGCGACCCCACACAGGGTGGAACGATCTGCGGTCCGGTGATCTCCGCCGTCCAACGCGACCGCGTCCTGGGTTACATCGAACTCGCTAAGTCCGAGGGCGGCGTCATCGAGACCGGCGGCGGCCGCCCCGCCGACAAGGAGAAGGGCTTCTTCGTCGAGCCGACCCTCATCTCCGGCGTCGACAACTCCGCACGCGTCGCACAGGAGGAGATCTTCGGCCCCGTCCTGGTGATCCTTCCGCACGACGGCGACGACGATGCCATTGCCATCGCGAACGACTCGCCCTACGGCTTGTCCGGCGCAGTCTGGGGCACCGATCCCGACCGCATCCAGAAGGTCGTCGACGGCGTCCGCACCGGAACCATGGGCGTCAACGGCGGCATCTGGTATTCGGCGGACGTCCCGTTCGGCGGCTACAAGCACTCGGGCATCGGCCGCGAGATGGGCGTCGCCGGATTCGAGGAGTACCTCGAGACCAAAGCCGTCGCCACCCCGGCCTGACTCCTGCTCTATCTCAATCGACTTGCCCTCAACGGACTCATCTAGGAGAACCAGAACCTCATGACTACCAATCGCTTTGACGGAAAGACCGCAATCGTCACCGGTGCCGCAGGCGGCATCGGCGAGGTGTACGCACGACGTCTCGCTACAGAAGGCGCGAACGTCGTCGTCGCCGACCTCAACGACGACGCGGGCCAGGCCGTCGCCGCCGACATCGGCGGACTGTACGTGCACACCGACGTCGCCGACCCCGACTCGGCGCAGGCACTCGCCGACAAGACGATCGAGGCGTACGGCCAGATCGACTACCTCGTCAACAACGCCGCGATCTACGGCGGCATGAAGCTCGACTTCCTCATCACCGTCCCGTGGGACTACTACAAGAAGTTCATGAGCGTGAACTTCGACGGCGCACTCAATGTGACGCGCGCCGTCTACGGAAAGATGAAGCCGGGCAGTGCGATCATCAATCAGTCGTCCACGGCGGCCTGGTTGTACAGCGGCTTCTACGGTGTCGCGAAGGCAGGCGTCAACAGCCTCACCCAGCAACTCGCCACCGAGCTGGGCGGGTCTGGCATCCGTATCAACGCGATCGCTCCGGGACCCACCGACACCGAGGCGACCAAGACCACGACACCGGGCAACATGGTCGCCGAGATGGTCGGCAAGCTGCCGCTCTCGCGGATGGGCACTCCGGACGACATGGCCGGGATGCTGCTGTTCCTGCTCTCCGACGAGGCCGCGTGGATCACCGGACAGATCTTCAACGTCGACGGCGGGCAGATCATCCGGTGACCGACGCGACGAACGACACCACGCAAGAGCCGATCGGCTTCATCGGCCTCGGCAACATGGGGGCGCCCATCGCCGAGCGTCTCGCCGCCTGGCCGGGCGGCCTGATCGTCGGCGACGTTCGCCCCGACGCGACCGTCGACGGTGCGACAAGGGCCGAGTCACCCGCCGAGATAGCCAGCGCCGCAACCATAATCGGAATCACCGTTCTCAACGACGAACAGGTCGAAGCCGTCGTCGCCGGACCCGACGGGATCCTGGAGACCGCACGCGAAGGCACCGTCGTGGTGGTCCATTCGACGATCGGCCCGCAGACCGCGATCGACCTCGCGGCCGTCTGCGCGGCGAAAGGGGTCGCACTCCTCGACGCTCCCGTCTCCGGCGGTGCCCAGGGCGCGAAGGAGGGCCGACTGGCGATCATGGTCGGCGGCGACCGCGAGGCGTACCTCCGGATCAAGGCGCCGTATTCCCTGGTGTCCGACATGCTGATCCACGCCGGACCCGTTGGTTCGGGCACCAAGATGAAGCTGGCTCGAAACCTGCTGCACTTCATCTCGTTCACCGCGACCACGGAGGCCGCGCGTCTCGCCGAAGCCGCAGGCATCGACCTGGTGAAACTCGGCAAGGTGGTCCGCCACACGGATGCGATCACCGGCGGCGCAGGCGCGATCATGTTGCGCGACACGGCAGCGCCGATCCCCCGCGACGACTTCTGGTACGACGTGTTCGACCACGTCCGCGGACTCGGCGAGAAGGACCTCGGGCTCGCTCTCGATCTCGGGGCCGACGTGGGCGTCGACCTGCCGCTCGCCGCCTTGTCGCTCGACCGGTTCGCCGACGGTCTCGGCCTCAGCGGCACCACCGTAGAAAAGGATGACGAATGAGAACACCGGAGAATTCCACCCACCCGGATTCGGCCCAGCAGACCTCCCCGCAGCGGCAGAAGGGCCTGGACATGATGTCCACGGTGTACGGCTGGGAGATGAAGGACGGGCCCGGCGACTTCTTCGCTCACACCGCCGACCATCTGTTCGGTGAAGTGTGGACGCGTGAGAAGCTGAGCATCCGCGACCGCCGACTCCTACTGCTCGGCGCGCTCGCGGCGTCGGGCCAGATCGACGTCGCCGAGATCCAGGCCGGAGCCGCTCTCGGCAACGGCGAACTGGACGGCGACGACTTGAAGGAGATCGCGCTGTTCCTCTGCTACTACATCGGGTGGCCGCAGGGATCGGCCCTCAACATGATGTTCGGCGGGGTCATCGACAAGCACGAGAGAGCTCAGCGCAAGCAGGACTGAGCAACAGAGCTGAGGGAGAAGGCAGATGCGTGTCCTGGTGACGGGGGCGACGGGGTTCGTCGGCGGATGGATCGCCAAGACCGTGCACGAGCACGGTCACGAGGTGCGCCTGCTCGCGCGCAACGCCGAGAGGGCCGCGGCCGCAGCGCCCTTCCTCGGCTTCGACCCTGACGTCGTGGTCGGCGACATCGGCGATCGCGATGCCGTTCGACGCGCACTCGAGGGTTGCGACGCCGTCATCCACGCCGCTGCCGAGGTGCAGCTCCACGCGGGCAACGCCGACGACCTCGTCCGCCGTAACGTCGCCGCAGTACGGAATGTGCTCGGCCAGGCTGCAGAACTCGGGCTCGACCCGATCGTCTACGTGTCGAGTTCGGGCGCACTCTGGGACGCGGCGGAACCGACTGTCGGTCCGGACCTTCCCGTGCGGGGCGGACCGGACGCGTACGGGCAGTCGAAGGCGGCGGCCGAACAGTACGCGCGGAGCCTCCAGGAAGACGGCCACCCGGTGACCAGCGTCTATCCGACCGCGGTGATGGGACCGTCTGCGAACGGCCGATTCGGCGAGGCGGGTGATGCGGTGATCAGCCTGACTCGAGCGGGCGTCGTAGGGCGGACCGCTGCGCTCACGATCGTGGACGTACGCGACCTCGCCGAGACCCACGCCAGGGCACTCGAACCCGGTCACGGTCCGAGGCGGTACGTGGCGGGCGGGCACCGTCTCGGCGACCGTGAGTTGGCGCGATGCCTGAGCGAGGTCACCGGGCGTCGCGTGCGCCACTGGCCGATCCCCAACCGCGTGCTCTCGGTGGCCGGTCGGGTCGCCGACCGAGCCCCCGCGATTGTGCCGGAGTTCCTCGCCCAGCTGAGCGAGGCCGCGGTCGGTTATCTCGTGCACGCCCCGCTCCCCGACAACACTGCCGTCGAACGCGACCTCGAGATCTCGTTCCGCCCGCCCGCCGAGACGCTCGCAGCCGTGTGGAACGAGCACCCGGCGGGCGCGGGGAACGCTCGCAGCTAGCCGAGGTAGTTCTCGCGGATCTTCCGTTTGAGGATCTTGCCGGTCGCGTTCCGGGGGAACGGGCCCATGTCGAAAACGATCTCGGCAGGCACCTTGTACTCGGCGAGAGACTCGCGGACGAGATCGCGGACATCTTCTGCCGTCGCGCTCACGCCATCGGCGAGCGTGACCGCCGCGACGACTCGCTCCCCCATCCGCTCGTCGGGCGCACCGAACACGGCGACCTCGGTGAAGCGTTCGGACGAGAGCAGTACGAACTCCACCTCCGCGCAGTACACGTTCTCCCCCGCGGTGATCACGATGTCCTTCTTGCGGTCCACGACGTAGACCAATCCGCCGTCGTCGACGTATCCGAGGTCGCCCGAGCGGTACCAGGAGCCGTCGAACACTGCCGCCGTCTCGTCGGGGCGGTTCAGGTAGCCGGCCATCACCTGGGGTCCACGAACCTGCAGCTCGCCGGTCGCGCCGGGCTCGTCGAGGACTTCGCCTGCAGCGTCGACGACGCGCACGTCCATCACTGGACTCATCGCTCCCGACGTCTTCGGATACATCGCAAGAAGATCCCCGTTCGCGGTGCAGACGCTGGACGCGGTCTCGGTCATGCCCCATCCGACGCCGCGCCCCGAATTCGGCAGTACACGACCGATCCGCGCCACCAGATCCGGCGGCGTCGACTGTCCGGCGGCCGCGACGTTGATCAGACTCCCGATCTTCTCGGCGGGCGGCTCGACCCTCAGCAGGTCGACGATCACCATCGGCGGTCCTGCGAGCATCGCCAACTTGTGCTCGGCGATGAGTTCGATCGCCGAGTCGACGTCCCAGCGCGGCATGATCACCACGAACCCGCCGGAGACCATCGTCGTCAGCAGGGACACCAGCCCCGAGGTGTGGAAGAGCGGGAAGATCAGGAGCGCCGAGAGATTCGGCATCATTGAACGCAGTGCGTCCGGCTCCATCCCGTACTTGCGGGCGTTGGTGACGATGTTCGTCTCTTTGATCACGCGCAGATTGACGATCAGGGTGCAGAGGTTCCGGTGCGTCAGCACCACGCCTTTGGACCGCCCCGACGTACCGGAGGTGAACAGGATCCACGACGCCGAGTCCGGATCGGGAACTGCGCGGGCGGCGATCGAGTCCGCTCCGGACAGCAGTTCGTCGTAGCGACGTGCAGGCCCGGAAGGCAGGTCCCCATCGGAGACGACGACGAGCTCGGTTCGACCGTCCCGCGCCCGGATCCTGGCGGCTCGATCACTGTCGGCGATGATCAGGACGCATTTCGCGTCGTCGACGGCGCCCGCGAGTTCGGCTTCGCTCTCACGGGAGTTGAACAGCACCGCGACGCCCCCACAGCGTCCGATCGCGATGAGCGAGACGATGAACGCCATCCGGTTCTTCATCGCGATACCGACTCGGGCGCCGTCAGCGACACCGTGGTCGCGGACCAATGATCCGGCCAGCACGCCCGCTGCGTCGGACACCTGGCGATAGGAGTACGAGACGCCGTCCTCGATGAAGAGCGTCGCATCGCCGAACTCGTCGACCAGCGCGGTGAAGACTTCGTCGAGGCTCCCCGGCGTGTCCCGGTAGACACGCATCGGCTCGCCGCCGACCTCGGCGTCGACCACCGCGAACTGGCCGGCAGGGCCGGTCAGATCGGCTTCGATCTCGCGGTAGACAGACACCGATTCGTTAGCTGTTGTCACGGGCGTTGGCCTCCAGGTCGAGTGTGAGGATATGCAAAACTGGAACGTATTCTACTTTATCTGATGTACCTGAGATCACATATGCGAGGAATCCCGTCCCGCCCCACGACAATGGTCATCATGGCAGTTCAGGCGCATTGACACCCGCGTGTCCCTATGACTAAATGATCGCACCATGTGACACGAATCTCACAGTGTTGGCACTATGCGAACACGTCGGATCGCCACCGCAGGAGCATCGACGTTGACCGAGACCGTCCCCGACATCGCATCCGTGATGGGCGCCTACCGCGAGATCGAACGCAGTTTGACCGGGCCGGGGGCTCCGTACGAGATGACGACGATCCTCGTGCGGAACGAGCCGTGCCGCACGTACACACACGCCGAGACCAGCTTGTACGACGTGTTCGCAGGTTTCCGCGAGGGCAACGACGACAGACTCCTGGCGACAGACGGAACCAACTCGTACACCTACGCTCAGATCTTCGGGGCCGCTGACACCTTGGCCCGCGTCCTCCGGCACGACCTCGGTGTCGCAGTCGGCGACCACGTCGGCATCGCTATGAGCAATAGGCCGGCGAGCATCATCGGACTCTTGGCCGCGTTGCGCGCGGGCGCCGTCGCGGTCATGTACAACGCACGCAGCACCGTCTACGAACTCACCGACACCACGTCCGACGTGCCGTCGAAGGTCACGATCGTCGACGAGAAGCGAGAATCGCTCGTCCGCACCGCTGACCCGGCGACCGTCGTCATATCGACGAATCCGAGCCTGCCCGGCAGCCATTCCCTCGACGACCTCCTGGTTCGCACGCCCGCCGACATCGAGTGGCCGGTCGTCGAACCCGATCAGGTCGCCCTCGTCCTGTTCACCTCGGGAACCTCGGCCCGCGCCAAAGGCGTGCAACTGACACACCGCGGCATGGGCAACGTCGTCCTCAACATGAGGTTCGTCGCCGACACCAACCTCACCTTCGCGGCGAAGACGTACGGCATCGACATCGACGATCTCCGCGGCATGATGCCGCAGATCAACTCACTGCTGATCTTTCCGTTGTTCCACGTCTCCGGACTCGCAGGCCTCGCCGCATCGATGGTCACCGGCGGATGCGTGGTGACGATGGAGCGGTGGGATCCGAACCGCGCCGCCGACCTGATCTCCGGGTACCAGGTGTCGATGGCGTCCGGGCCGCCGATGGTCGTCAGCGACCTCCTCGCCGTCGACGACGCCGCCGACCGACTCGCCAGTCTGGTCAACGTGGTCCCGGGTGGGCAGGCGACCCCGCCGAGCGTCTACGCCCGCGTCGGTCGGACTCTCCCCAACAGCCGACGCAGTTCGGGGTGGGGCATGACCGAGGTCGGAGGCAGCGTGTGCACAGCGGGCGGCGACATCCTCGCCGTCGCCGCCGAGACGGCTGGGCCGATGAGCCCGACCATGGACGTCAGGGTCGTCGACGACGGCGGCGTCGACCTTCCTTCCGGGGCCGTCGGCGAACTACTCCTCCGCGGCGGACTCCTGATGTCCGGCTACCACGGCAGGCCAGACGAGACCGCGGATGCGTTCGACGGCGCCTGGTTCAAGACCGGCGACGTCGGCTACGTCGACGAGCACGGTCTGGTGTACCTCGTCGACCGCAAGAAGGACCTGGTGATCTCGCGCGGTGAGAACATCTCGTGCGTCGAAGTCGAGACTGTCCTCGTCGACTCCGACCGGATCGTCGAGGCCGGAGTCTTCGGGGTGTCCGATCCGCGGCTCGGTGAGCGACTCGTGGCCGCTGTCGTCCCGGCCGCTGCGGACGTGGACACCGACGAGGTGAAGGCGATCGTCGCTGCGAGACTCAACACGACGAAGGTTCCCGACGAGGTCGTCTTGCGCACCGATCCCCTCCCGCGGAATGCGACCGGAAAGCTTCTCAAGCGAGTTCTACGTCAGGAGCACACCGATGCGAGCAGCAGTCGTTGACGGCGGGCGCTTCGTCGTCCGTGACGTCGCCGATCCCGAACCCGGCCCCCACGAACTACTGGTGGAGGTCCACGGCTGCGGAGTCTGCGGCTCGGACGTGAAGACCTACGGCTTCATGCCAGACGGCGCGATCATGGGTCACGAGTTCGCTGGGCGAGTCGTCGGCTCCGGAGCCTCGGTCGCCGACGACTGGCCGGTCGGCACCGCCGTCGCGTCGATGCCGGTGGTCGGCTGCGCCGACTGCCGTTATTGCACGTCCGGCGATCCCGCTCGCTGCGTGACACCGTCACCACTCGGTCTCGGAGCGCGCGCTGGCGCGTTCGCCGAACTCGTCACCGTGACGGCCGCCGAGACGATCAGGCTGGACGAGCGTCTCGATCCAGTGATGGGTGGGCTCGTCGAGCCGCTGGCCGTGGGGCTGCATGCCGTCGAGCGCGGAGCGGCCTCGGCCGACGATCGCCTCCTGGTGATCGGCGCAGGCCCGGTCGGCGTCTCGATCCTCCTGTGGGCTCGCGAACGCGGAATCACCGATGTCACGGTCGCAGATCCGGTGGAGCACCGTCGGCGCAGTGCGCGACGGCTCGGCGCATCCCGTGTCATCGATCCCGCACACGACGAGCTCGGCACCGGGTACGACCTGGTGGCCGAATGCGTCGGAGCTCCCGGCCTCATCGCGTCCTGTCTCGATGCCGTCGCTCCCGGCGGGCGCGTCGTCGTCGCCGGTGTGTGCATGACTGCCGACACGTTCATGCCCGTGGCCGCCGTCGTCAAGGACGTGACGGTCAGCTTCGTCAGTTTCTACACGCGCGCCGAGTTCGCTGCCGCCGCTGACGCATTGGCGCGCGGCGCCCTCGATGTGGACGGCTTCGTCAGCGGCTTCGTTTCGTTGGACGACCTCCAGAACACTGTCGAGTCACTCGCCACACCCACGGACCAGCAGAAGATCATCGTCACACCAGCCATCAGGAGACAGCCGTGACCACACCAGCACCCGTCATCGTCATCGGCGCGGCATCCGGCATCGGCTTAGCGACCGCCCAGCGTCTTCACGAGGCCGCAGAAACCGTCGTCCTTGCCGACGTCGACGGCGCCGCGGCCGCACAGCGGGCAGCAGAGCTCGGCGGACGTGCGACGGCGGTCGCCGTCGACGTCACCGACGAGCAGTCGGTCAATGCTCTCTTCGACACCGTGGTCGCCGAGCACGGACGCCCGCGAGGGGTCGTCAACAGCGCCGGGATGTCGACGGCTGGCGCAATCGCCGACATGAGTCTTGAGCAGTGGAACACCACGATCTCGGTCTGCCAGACCGGAGCCTTCCTCGTACTCAAGTACGCGTCTCGCCACGTCGCCGACGGCGGCTCCATCGTCTCGCTCGCGTCACTCAACGGCCGACAGCCGGCGACCGGAATGGCTGCGTACTGCACAGCGAAAGCGGGCGTCCTGATGCTGACCCAAGTCGCTGCCATGGAACTCGGCGACCGCGGCGTCCGGGTCAACGCGATCTCGCCGGGACTGGTCGACACACCTTTGGTGGCACCGATCTCGATGATCCCCGGGATGCGCGAGGAGTACCTGGAGAACACGCCGCTTGGCCGCAGTGGTCGGCCCGACGAGATCGCAGCGATGGCGCAGTTCCTGCTCTCCGACGACACGTCCTGGATCACCGGGTCGGCGTTCGACGTCAACGGCGGCGCCCACACCCGCCGCTACCCAGACCTACTCAAGCGGTTGGCCGCACTCGCCTGACCTCGACCGGCTACGGTCCGGCTGACCGAGTCGGCCGTCGCGCGAACGAAGCCACCGAGCTCGGCGATGTCTGCGCCGCTACGAACGACCTCGCCGAGGACGCACAACACACCGATCGGTCTCGCGTCCGCGCCGACGACGGGAGCGTCGACCGACAGCGCCCGATAGTCGGCGGACCGGTCGAGGTCGCCGACGAGCATGTCGGCGACCGGCCCGTCGACACCTGCACCGCGGGCGTCGCGGCGGGGCCGCACCAGTGGGCTCATCTCCTCGAATCGGTCGACACCGGACGGGTACTGCGCGACCCCGAAACGACGTCCCCGCACCGCAGCGAGCGCTTGGCGGTGGCGACCGATGACGGATCGATCGACAATGCCACTCAGCCACCGGTTCACCACGTTCGGCGTTTCCCACGCGACGACGGTCGCTCCAAGCGGAGCCTGCAACGTGATGTGGTCACCCGGCCGCATATCCGACCCCGCCGACACGACACGCGGTCCATGGAGTTCGGCGACGACCATCGACTCGCCAGAGGTTACGACCCCGCAACACGGCTGCCCCGTTGCCGCCGACAGATCGGCGACGGCCTCCGCGATCAGTTCGAACTCGGGCGATCTCCGCTGGGCCACCCTGCCGATACGCACCAGCGCGGGACCCAGCCGGTATGCCTTCGTCCTGGGATCTCTGACGACCCAGCCGCGCGCCGTCAGTTCGGCGAGCATCGGGTGCAGTGTCGACTTGTCGACTCCCAGCGCGCTCGCGACATCGGTGAGCGTGGCGCGGGCCGCGACGCCGCCGAGGTAGTCGACGACGTCCGTGAGCCGCTCGGTCTGCGGCGATCGCCGGGCGCTCATGCAGTCGACGACGCGAGGTGCCTCGTAAGGAACAGGATCTGGTGGTCGCACGCCGCGTCGAACCAACCCTGTCCGTGGTAGACCCCGAAGTGGTCGCACGGATAGTGCCGGACTTCGGCGCGCGCAACGAACGCCGTCTCGGCGGCCGCATGGGGCGGGGCGCTCCGGTCGAAGTCGGCGATCTGCATCAGCACCGGGGCCGTGATGTCCGCTAAGCACTTGCCGACGCGGTATCCGCCGATCTCCGACCCGAGTGCCGCGTCCACCCGGTTCTCCCACGTGGGTCCTGCGATCGCCAGGTAGTCGGCCTTGTATCCGGGCAACGTCAGCGCGCCCAACTCCCCGGGGTCGGCGACGATCGGCATCATCACCGGGTCCCGACCGATTCGTCGGTTGACCTTGCTGCGGTATCCGAGCGCTGCCGACCGGGCGATCGACGCCTTGGGCACGTTGGCCAACGCGAGGCGCCCTGCCGCTATCCCGTTGACAAGCGGGGTCATCGAGACGACGGCGGCGATATCGCTGCGCCCCGCGCTGACAGTGAGGACGTGGCCGCCCGACAACGACACACCCCAGAGGACTACCCGGTTCGGGTCGACGCCGTCGATCGCTGCCGCAGCGACGATCGCCGCTCGATAGTCGTCGAGTTGGTCGTCGAGTCGCACCTGCTGCCGAGGTCGGCCGTCGGACGCCCCGAACCCGCGGTAATCGAAGGCCAGGACGTCGAGTCCCGCGGCCGCCAAGCGTTGGGCGAACGGCGCCAACCCGGAGTCCATCGTCCCGCCGAGCCCGTGCGCCATCACGACCACGGGCCGACCGCCGGATCCGGCGAGGCTCTCGTTATGCGCACGGAAATGCCATGCGGCACAACGAGTTCCTCCGCTGTGGAAGGCGACGTCCTGAACGTCGGTCATTGCATCGTCCCTCGATGTTGCTTCAGAAATTGTGGTCTCGTTGATCACCGGCGGCGTCATGCCGACACCGCCCGCGACGCCGCGCCGAACCGTTTGGCACGGACCGCTCCCGCCGGAATCTCCTTGGTGCGCAGGTCGTGCTCATAGATGAAGTAGTCCACCTGCTGGGTATGACGTGGACGGTCGAGCATATGCCCGGTGTACTTGTGTTGATCGCTCACTATCACCTCGTTCATCGTCTCGACGGCCGGAAGCCGATACCGTCCAATCGCATAGGCGCCGAGGAGTCGCGCCTGGCACTCGACGAACGGGAACAACGTCGGCGTCGACTGCGCGAAGCCCATGAACACCAAGTCGTCGATACCCGGCTTGAACATGCGCTTGTACAGATCTATCCGATTCTCGGGCGCGCTGATGAGATCCTCGTCGAAGAACGGGAACGTGATGTTGTACCCGGTCGCGTACACGATGACGTCGAAGTCGCCGTGCGTCCCGTCCTCGAAGTGGACGGTGTCGCCGTCGAGCCGGGACACGTTCGGTTTCGGGGTCACGTCGCCGGAACCGAGTCGGAGCGGCAACTCCACCGACTGGGTCGGATGAGCTTCGAAGAACTTGTGGTTCGGCGTCGGCAATCCGAAGTCCTCGGGCCGCCCCGCCGACACCGGCTGTCCCCACTGGGCGACCTTCCGCTGCCATGACAGCGGCAGGTACGGCGTCGTCTTGAAGTACTTGTCAGCGGGTCGACCAGCGATGTACTTCGGCACGATCCAGGCACCCGAGCGGGTCGAGATCGTCACCTCGTTCTGCAGCGCCTTGGACGACAACTCCACGGAGATGTCCGCTGCGCTGTTACCGAGTCCCACGACGAGGATCCGCTTCCCGTGCAGATCGAGCGGATCGGACGGATCGATGTAGTGATGGGCGTGGATCGACTGTCCGCTGAACTCGCCGGGGAAGTCGGCCATACGTGCGTCCCAGTGGTGACCGTTACCCACGACGAGCAGGTCGAAGCGCCGGGTCTCGCCCCGCTGGGTCGTCAACTCCCAGCCGCCTCCGTCGAGCCGTCGTGCGTGAGTGATCCCGTTCTCGAACTCGATGCGGTCCCGCAGCCCGAAAGCGTCGGCGTAGTCGTCGAGATACTTCTTGATCTGCAGGTGATGAGGGAAGTCCGGGTAATCCTCCGGCATCGGAAAATCCTTGAACGACAGCCGATGTTTGGAGGTGTCGATGTGCAGCGAGCGGTACGCACTGCTCATGCCGTTGGGGTTCTGAAACGCCCAGTTTCCACCGACGCGGTCCGAGACCTCGAAGCACGTGTAATCGATGCCGTAGTCACTGAGCATCTTGGCTGCAGTGAGCCCGCTGATGCCCGCACCGATCACGGCCGTCTTCAGTCCTGTCATCTGTCCTCCTCCGAACACTTCCCGGGAAAGCTAGAACGCGTTCACCCCGACAGTACACAGTTTTAGAAAAGTGTCTACTAGTATCGTGAGACCATGCCCGACCACGTGATCCCGGCACCCGCCAAGCAGTGGGTCGCTACGCTGTGACGGGCCCCGACGTGCGCACCCGCCTCCTTGACGCCGCCCAGGACGCCCTGGCGGCCACGGGTATCCGCGGCACCACAGTTCAGCACGTGGCACAGCGCGCAGGCGTTTCGCGCGCATGGCTGTACCGACACTTCCCCGACAAGTCGAGCCTGCTCGGCGCCGCGATCGTTCGCCTGACGGAGGACTTTCTCGCAGCCGCGCACCGCGCACTCGAGGGAGTCGACGACTTCGATCTTCGACTCGCGGCGGGCGTCGCGCACGGCAGGACGATGTACGACAGTCCCGGCTCGCTGATCCTGCGATTGCGCGAGGCCGAGCCTGACGAGTTCGCCGCTTGCGTCGGAGCGGGCGTGCAGGGAATGGTGCCCACGTTGGCGCAGTTCTGGGAGCCCTATGTGGCGGCGGCCCGCCGACGAGGCGAGATCCACCCGGCCACCGACATTGCGGAGGCCGCGGAGTGGGTGGCCCGCGTGCTCATCAGCCTGGGCTCAGCACCCGGCGAGACTCTCGACCCGGACGACCAGGCCGCGGTGCTCAGACACCTCCGGCACTACGTCCTCCCTGGACTTCGCCACGGCCCGGTCGTCGACTGATTCGACCGCGATCGCCCTACTCGAGACCGAGTTTTCCGGCGAGCTTGGCGAGGTAGCCGCCTGCCCGTTCCTCGCTGTCGTCGGGCACTCCGTACAGCACGGTCGTCACGCCCAGCTCGCGCCACTTGTCGAGCTTCTCGGCGACCGGCTTGAAATCCAGGACGACGATCTGCGGATCGCCGTCACGACCGGCGTCCGCCCAGATCTGCTTGAGGAGCAGGACCGACGCCTCGATGTCCTCCTCGTTCGGCGTCGTGATCCAGCCGTCGGCGCTCCGCGCGATCCACTTGAAGTTCTTCTCGTTGCCCGCCGCGCCGACGAGCGTCGGCGGCCCCGGCTGCTGCACCGTCTTGGGCCATGCCCAGCTCGGGCCGAAGTTCACGAACTCACCCGCATACTCGGCCTCTTCCTTCGACCAGAGCGTCCGCATCGACTCGAGGTACTCGCGAAGCATGGTCCGCCGCCGCTTCGACGGCACACCGTGGTCGCTGAGTTCGTCCAGATTCCACCCGAAGCCGACGCCGAGCGTGACTCGCCCACCCGACAGATGATCGAGCGTGGCGATCGACTTCGCGAGGGTGATCGGGTCCGACTGCACCGGCAGCGCGACCGCAGTCCCCAGACGGATCGTCGAGGTGACCGCAGCCGCGGCGCTGAGCGACACCCACGGGTCGAGCGTGCGCATGTAGCGGTCGTCCGGGAGCGACGAGTCGCCCGTCTGCGGATGCGCCGCGTCGCGCCTGGTCGGGATGTGTCCGTGCTCGGGAACGAAGTAGGCACTGAATCCGGCGCCCTCGATCAACGGCGCCAGGACCGATGGCGACAGACCTCGATCACTCGTGAACTGGACGATCCCGAAATCCATTGCATCTCCTACGCCGACGACCTTTACGGACTACTGACTGGACACTAGTCCAATTAGTGGACTGTAACACGTTCCAGGTTCGGTCGACGCTCAGATCATCGACCGCATCATACCCTGCGGCTCACCGCCGAGCTGAGTCAGCGCGGACGCATGGAAGATCGATCCCGGAACGTGGATCGCGTGCGCGAGTCCCGCATGCGCGTCACGGAAGAACCGCTGCATCGGGAACTTCCGGTGCAGTGCGCCGCCACCCGAACGCGCGAAGATCTCGTCGACGGCCCGGACCGCCCGCCACGCAGCCGCGGTCTGGGTTCGGCGTCCGATCGCACGCTCCTCGAAGGTGATCTCCTGACCCGCCTCGGTCTTGTCGTAGAACCGATCGACGGTCTCGAGCAGCGCTGCGCGAGACGCGGCGATCTCGGCGGCGGATTCGCCGATCGCGTAGAGGACATACGGGTCCTCCTTGATCTTCTGGCCGGTGATTGCGACGCGGTCCTTCTGCGCGGCGATGTGGCAGGCGAGCGCGCCTTCGGCGATGCCGATGACCGCCGAGGTGATGCCGAGCGGGAACATGCAGCTGAACGGCATGAGGTAGGTCGAGTCGGTGAGGCCGGCCGCGCGAGGCGCGGTGCCGTCCATGACGTCGTCGGACTTCAGCGTGCGGTAGGCCGGGATGTAGGCGCCGTCGACGACGACGTCCTTGGAGCCGGTGCCGCGAAGTCCCACGACATCCCACGAGCCCTGGAGGATCGTGTAGTCCTCACGAGGAAGGATGACGTGCAGGATGTTCGGCGGCATCACCGGCTTTCCCTTCTCGTCGCCGACGATCGCCCCGAGCACGACCCACTTGCAGTGGTCGGTGCCGGACGAGAACTGCCAGCGGCCCTTCAGCGTGTAGCCGCCGTCGACGGGCGTCGCGACGCCCATCGGCGCGTACGGCGAGGCGACCCAGGTGTCGGGATCCTCGCCCCAGATCTCGTCCTGGACCTTGGGATCGGCGAACGCCAGTTCCCACGGGTGGATGCCGACGATGCCGGAGACCCAGCCAGCGGCTCCGTCCATCGCGGCCACGCCCATCACCGTCTCGGCGAACTCGCGCGGATGCACAGACATTCCGCCGTGCTTCACCGGCTGCAGCATCCGGATCACTCCGGCGTCGCGAAGTCGCTGCGCCGACGAGTCGGGCAGACGCATCAATTCGTCGCCCTCGACTCCCGCCGCTCGAATCTCCTCGGCGTGCTCTTCGATGCGCGCGAGCACTTCACCCATGACGTAACTCCTCAGGTCGTAAATTAGAACACGTTCTAATTTAGCGCCTCGGAGCGTTCGAGGCCAGAAGACGGCGACATTCGACCACGATCGGGGTTGAGGTAGTCCGCGATATAACGAGGGCGATGTGCGTCCTCGGACGCCTCACAACGTGCCGAACTCCTCCTCCACCCGCGCGCGACCCATATCCGGGTCGGAACCGAGAACATACGTCGGCTCGGTGTGCGCCACAGAGGTTCCACCTGCGACCCGCCGCCGCGCCGCCGCGAATTCGGGAGCCTCGCCCATGCTCGCGTGCAGTCCGTTGATCGCCGTCCACACCGCGGTGCGACGCGCGCGCCGCTCCACCGGGTTCGGCGGTTGGTACATCACGAGCCGCGCCGCCCAGGGCGGCATCGTGTCGCGGATCGCCCAGTCGACAGCCGCCTCCGCCGGGTTCGTGAGATTGACCCCGGTCGCCACCGCACTGCCGTACGTCAGCCCCAGTTTCGGCAAATACTCCTTCAGACAGTCAAGGACCTCCGCCTTCGACGCCGGGAGGTCCGTTCCGCCGAGCGCGTGACCGATGCGCACGAACTCGGCGTAGTACTCGTCGAGATCGGAGCCGCGCAGAGGTCTCGGGTGGTAGATCTCGTGCGCGGTCGCTATCCCCCAGACGACGGTCGCGTAGTTCCACCGCAGCCAGTCCGGATCGTCGGCGTCGTAGGCGAGACCGTCCGGACGCACCCCCTTGATCGTGTGGTGCATCGATCGCACGGTTCGCGCGAGCCGCTCGGCGGTCTCCGTGGACCCGTAAGCCGCGCCGACGAAGAACGCCAGCGAATGCCCGAGTCGCACCATCGCGCCCTCGGGGTCGATCCGGGCGACGAGGCCGCTGTCCGAGCGCTCCACGAGACGCGAGTGGTGCATCCCCATCCAGTAGATACTCGGATCGAGTCGTTCGAGGTACGACGCGCACTGCAGTCCGAAGATGAGCGCCGGGGTATGCGAGTGGACGTACCAGGTCCGGCTGTCCGGCCCGAACCATCCGGGATCACCGACAGGTGCCTCGAACTCCATGCCCCGGAAGAACTTCGACTTCACACTCTCGGCGAACTTCGCGTTGAGCCAGTCACCCACGTACTGGTGCGGCCACTGCACCGGCAGCTCCGCCACCGCGGACACCCCCGGCACTGCGGATAAGCCCGGCACTGGCGGCAACCCCGATGCAGGCAACAGCTTGGACGGAAGTCGTGGCAACGACAGGGAGAGCATCATCAGCTCCTCGAGTATTCGATGACAACCAATTTGGTTACGGTCGTATCCAGAATAGCGTTTGGGTTACACCCGTGACCAGGAATTGGCTGCAGACGTATGCTCGAACGGTGTCGAGTCCAACAAGATGGGCGGGCGTCCCCCTCGCGGACCGCCGTTCCGAACGTAGATCCAAGCTGATCGACGCGGCCTTCGACATCTTCGGCACTGGCGGTGAATCCGCACTGTCCGTCCGATCCGTATGCCGCGCATGCGAATTCAACACTCGGTACTTCTATGAGAGCTTCACCGACATCGACGGGTTGCTCGGAGCCGTCTATGACGCGACGGCACTCGCACTGGGTGAGGCGATCGCACGGGACGTCGACGGATCCGCCGCCTCGGTCCGTGCGCGAACCCGCGCGGGCATCGTCGCGGTCCTGCATTTCAGCTCGGTCGACCCGCGGCGGGGTCGAGTCCTGTTCACCGAGGCCCAAGCGAACGCCGTGCTCGCCCGACGACGCGAGGAGACGCAGCAACTCCTCCACGAGATGACCCTCACCGAGACGCTCGCGCACGACACGGACCCGATGGTCGGCCGGGTCCGCGCGGTCATGTTCACGGGCGCGATGGCGGCCCTGGTCCAGCAGTGGTTGCGCGGCGACCTCGGCGACGACATCGAGGCCGTCGCCGACCATGCGGTCACGATGCTGACTCGCTGAGCGTCCACACCAGGCCACTGTGCACTGCGGAATTTCATTCGCCAGATCGAGTGGCACACGGGAGAATGTCAGCCATGGACGATCTGATCATCTCGCCGGGCCCCGGTGCGCCACGTGGCCTCCGCGTGCCTGCGGCCGAGCTGATCGAACAGTTCTCGCGGTCCTCGGGCCCGGGCGGCCAGGGCGTCAACACCACCGATTCCCGCGTCCAACTGAGCCTCGATCTCGCGACCACGACGGCACTCGACGATGCGCAGCGCTCTCGAGCACTGCGGGGTCTCGCGGCCCGGCTCGACGGGTCCGTCCTCATGATCGCCGCGTCGGAGGAACGCGCTCAACGACGCAATCGCGTCGCTGCGCGCAGGCGACTGGCCGACGCGCTGCGGGACGCAGTCGCCCCACCGGTCCCCCGACGGCCGACGCGGCCGACGAAGGGTTCTCAGCGTCGACGGCTCGACGCCAAGACTCAACGCGGAGCGATCAAGGCGAACCGTCGAAAGCCGGTCGCCGAGTAGGAACTTGTGCGTCGAACGACTGGTCGCCAGCCCCGTCAGGCAGGCTCTCGCAGCACACCGACGTGCCGCGCCTTGCCGGACAACTCGGGAAGCTCCTTCGTCGCCGACCACGTCTTCATTCCGTCGCTGCTGTCGGAGTACAGATACTTCCCCTCGTCGTAGGCGTCGAGGTACAACCGCCACGTTCCGTCCGGCAGTTGAGTGACGGCCGGGCCTTCGACCTTCGAGCCCCAATCCCCCGGCGCGACAAACGAATACGGTCCGCCCGGCGACGATGACACCGCGTGCTGAACGACCTTCTTGGTCTCGTTCTTCGTGAACGCGTGGTACGTCGAGCCGACTTTGACCACCGTCGTATCGATGTGGTCGGCTCCGATTCCCGCGAGCGGAACGGGTAGGCCCCACAGGCTCAGCGACGAGTCGAGTGCGGTCATCACGTACGGCACGAACCCGCCCCCGGTCGACAGCGACAGGATCACGTGGACCCGCCCGCCGTCGACGAACCATTCGGGCGCCCACGCCTTCGTGACGAACGGCGACAGCGACGGCCCGCCCTTGAACCCGGCCGACCCGGTGATTCCGAACGGAAGGGCAGGCCCCTTCCCGTCCCCGGTCCCCGGCAGGAACGCGCAGCACAGGGGAACGGGCCAGTTGCCCAACTGCTGCCAATGGACCCGGTCGGAACTCTTGGCGAATCCGATGTTCGCGCCGTCGGCGGTCGTGTACGTGACGTAGTAGTCGCCGTCGGTGTGCCGCATGATGCTCGGATCCCGGACATACCCCGACGACGGCCGATATGCGGCCTGTTTGACCGATCCGAATTCGGTGCCGTCGCTCGATTCGTAGACGTCCATATCGCGAGCACTGTCGTTGCTGAACCCGACCATCGTGTAGCGCCACTGCAAATCCTCGTACTACGAGCCGTGTGACCACATGCTGGTCACACGACTCGTAGTAAGCGTGGCTGCCGCGCCGAGTCAGGCCTGCGCTTTCCGCGCCAACCCTTCGAGCTGATCGAGCAACGTGTCGACTTCACTGTCGTGTCGGTCGGCCGGGGTGAACGCGCCGTCGTCCCAGTGGTTGAACATGTTGAAGTTGACCTCGGCCCGCGCGACCGGCATGGAGAAGTTGACGACGATCTGCCGCCACTGCTCGATCGCTCTGACACCGCCGACCGATCCGTGGCCGACGAACGCGACCGGCTTCCCGACCCACTCGACGCCGAGAGAGTCGACGGCGTTCTTGAAGCCGCCCGGCACACCGTGGTTGTACTCCGGCGTGACGAAGACGAAGGCGTCGAAGCCGTCGATCGTCTCTGACCACTTCTGGACCTTCGGGTCGTCATAGCTCTTGTTCGCGACCATCGGATGAACCGGGCTGGTGAGCAACGGGACGTCGAAGTCAGCGAGTTCGACCAGCTCGTAGCTCGCTTCGCCGGTACGCGCGGCGGCCACACGGTGAATGTAGGCGGCGACCGAACTGGTGGCGCGACCGTTGCGAAGCGAACCGCTGATGATGCCGATCTTCATTCTGATGTGCTCCTGTCGAGGTCATTACGAGACTGCCCCTGCCAACCTATCGACCACTGCGCAGGTTCGCACCCGGGCCGCTTCCGAAGAGACCCCGTGGGAGGAGACGTGCGCTCGGTCGGGTTCACCCATCCTCCTGACAGTCGAACTCCTACCGGACGAATACTGACCTGTAGGGCTCGTACGGTCGGATCACGCACCACCACCGACGAGCTCAAGGAGAAATCCCATGCAACTGGCAGCCACCCGAATCTTCACCGACGACGTAGACGCACTGGTCACCTTCTACGAGAAGGCCACCGGGCTCGAAGCCACCCGCCTACACCCCATGTTCGCCGAATTACGCACTCCGACGGGGAATCTCGCTGTCGCATCCTCCGCGACCATTCCCGCGGTCGGCGACGGCGTCGCCGAAGCCGGTCGCAACCGCAGCGTCGTCCTGGACTTCCTCGTCGACGACGTCGATGCAACCCACCGAGCACTCCAAGGCGTGGTCGAGGTCTTCGTCAACGAGCCGACGGACATGCCGTGGGGCAACCGTTCACTCCTCGTCCGGGACCCGGACGGAAACCTGATCAACTTCTTCACGCCGATCGATGCGGCCGCGCAGTAACCCCGGCGCTCACGCGGCGTCAGCGCGAACGCACGACGCGAGGTCCCACGGTGCGCGCTCCCAGGGCGACGACTCGTGACCGCAGGCCTCGATCCGCAGTCACCACAACCGCCGCCTCTCCACGCGCGGCGAGTTGCTCGACGACGTCGACGATCATGTCGTCGCCGCTACCCGGCGCATCCACCACTCGCACCGTCTCAGAGGACTCGGCGCCCCGCGCGCGCCCTTCGACGACGAGCACCACCGGCGGAGTCACGTCCAACTGGAGGGCCCGGCGGAGTTCGTCGGGTGTGATGGACTCACGCAGTCGCCTCGTCGCCCCCGCCCGATCGCGCCACCAGCCGTCTGGGACGCTTCCGACGCAGTTGGCTGCGTCTACCACCACGGTCACACGCTCAGAATCCGTCATCGCTGTTCACCCTGCCATGCGGGCAGTGTCCCGCGATCGTGGGCTGTGAGGCGGTGTCCCTCCTCGCTCCGCGAGTCAGCTGATTCCGATGGTCTGGCCGCCGTCGACGACCAGAGCGTGACCGACAGCGAATCCGCCGAGATCAGACGACAGCCAGAGCACGGCCGAGGCGATCTCCTCTGTAGTGCCCATGCGGCCGATGGGCTCCTGTGCGATGACCCGCGCGCGACCTTCCGGCGTACCGCCAGAGAAGCGGTCCATCATCGGGGTCTCGATGATGCCCGGGCAGATCGCGTTGATCTGGATTCCCTGCGCTGCGTAGTCCAGCGCAGCCGACTTGGCCATGCCGAGGATCCCGTGCTTGGCGGCGGCATAGGCGGCTTGGCCTTTGATGCCGACCACCCCGGCACCGGAGGAGATGTTGACGATCGACCCGCCGCGCTCCCCCATGGCGAGGACCTCGTACTTCATGGAGAGGAACACTCCGCGCAGGTCGACGGCCATGAGCCGGTCGAACTCGTCCTCACTGGTCTCGGCCAACGGCGTCGGAGGCTGCTCGATGCCTGCATTGTTGACGGCGATGTCGATCGGGCCGAGTGTGTCGCCGGCCGCCGTCACCGCATCCTCGATGCTGCGGCCGTCGGTGACGTCGCAGAGCGCGACGAACGCCCGCCGCCCGTAGGCCTCGACGAGTCGCGCGGTCTC
Source organism: Gordonia zhenghanii (assembly GCF_021738965.1). Taxonomy (GTDB): domain Bacteria; phylum Actinomycetota; class Actinomycetes; order Mycobacteriales; family Mycobacteriaceae; genus Gordonia; species Gordonia zhenghanii. The sequence goes on from NZ_JAKKOQ010000013.1 coordinate 192,044, forward strand.
CCGCAGCGGCTCATCGGTCGTGTCGGTGACCGCGACGTCGGCGCCGGCGGCAGCGAACGCCTCGGCGGTCGCGCGACCGATACCGCTTCCGGCGCCGGTGATGAACACGACCTTGTCGGTGAAGTCGAAGGTGATGGGCATGGTGCTCCTTCTCGTGTTTCGGTCCATGGTGATTGATCACCGTTGCTCGAAGACCACGACACCACGACTCGCGCACATGTGGGAGTCCTGCTCCATGGGGGTACCGCGAGAGACTCCCTCGCCCGCTGCCCGCTGATCTACGTTGAAGGCATGGACAATCGTTCTGAGGTGCGCGAGTACCTCATCTCCAGGCGCGCTCGGATGACCCCCGAGCAGGTCGGCCTGCCCGCGGGGACGACGAGCCGCCGCGTCAAAGGATTGCGTCGCAGCGAGGTCGCGGCCCTCGCAGGGGTGAGCGTCGAGTACTACACCAAGATCGAGCGCGGCGCGATCAGCGGCGCGTCCCCCGAGATCCTCGACGCCATCGCGAAGGCACTGCGCCTAGACGACGCCGAGCGGGCGCATCTGTTCGATCTGGCGCACGCCGCCAGCCCGGTCGCGCGACCGCCCCGACGCCGCAGTCCCAAGAGTTGGACTCCGCATTCGAGTTTGCAGTGGACGCTGGACGCGGTCACCTCAGGGCCCGCGTTCGTGCGCAACGGTCGGATGGACTTGCTCGCTGCGAATCCGCTGGCACGAGCTTTCTACCAGGACGTCTACGACATGCCCGGGCAGCCGCCGAACATCGCGCGATTCACCTTCCTCGACGAACGCTCGCCTGAGTTCTATCCCGACTGGGACATGTTCGCCGAGGTCACCGTAGCGATTCTGCGCACCGAGGCCGGGCGCGATCCACACAACAAAGAACTGCACGACCTGATCGGCGAACTGTCCACGCGCAGCGACGAGTTCCGCCGACTCTGGGGTTCGCACGATGTCCGCCACCACGGCACCGGCGTGAAGACCTTCCATCACTCGGTGGTCGGCGAGCTGACGCTGGCTTACGAGGGAATGCAACTCGAAGCCGAGCCCGGCCTCACGCTGACGATCTACACGGCCGAGCCTGGATCTGCGTCCGCGGAGCGGATGCAGTTGCTGGCTTCGTGGGCGGCGAGCGAGGAGCGCGCAGCGGCAACAGCCGACGAGGTCAGCGATCGTCGGACTCAGCAGTGATCCGTCTTCACCAACCGTGTACGGCCGCAGGACCCCGGGCATCCACTGCGAAGCGCATTCGTCCTCGCCGCGGAGTAGGCGGCAACGCCTGGCGCGTGTATGTCTCCTTACGCTGACCGACGCCTCGCGTCAGTGGTACCGCTCAGCATGTAGGGCTGTCTATCCGAGCTCCTATGGCCTCAGCGGTACCACTGACGCGACGAGCTACCACGACATCGCGTACTCGACCTCGGTCTGCAGCCCGCTGAGGTACCAGATGAGGGCGAGCATCGCCCACACGAGACACGAGCCCGCGGCCCAGAGGATCAGATTGGCTCGACGGTAGTGGACCAGACAGGCAGTGAACTCTCGTAGAAATCCTGCAGGCACGTAGTAGCGGGCGGTCGGTGCACCGACGACGGTCGCGTCGAGACCGAGACGCCGTGTCAGCGACGCGGCGCGCAAGACGTGGAAGTCGCTCGTCACTACCGTCAACGACGGTGCGGGATAGACGATCTCGGCGAGCGCCGCCCGCGAGTTGATCAGATTCTCCTCGGTGGTCGTCGACGTGTCCTCGCGGACGATCCGGTGCTCGTCGACCCCGGCGTCTATCGCATACCGCGCCATCGCCTCCGCCTCCGCGAGCACCTCGTCACTGCCTTTTCCGCCGGACATGACCAGCAGCGGTTCGTGGTCGGGTCCTCCTGCTGCGTCGAGCATCTCGATTCCCCTGTCGATCCGAGCGGCCAACAGCGGGGTCACCTTGTCGCCCGCGAGCCCTGCGCCCAACACGATGACGGCGTCGGACGGCATCGGACGACCCACCCGGCTGTACACGAGGGCGTACGCCGTATATCCGAAGAGCGCAGTCACCAGGATGGCTATCGGTATCACCACGAACGGAACGAGGAGCGCGATCGTGGTGTACGAGTCGACCGTCACGAGCGCGATGGCGGTGGCGACCGTCGCGACGAGGACGATCAGCAGGAACACTCCGAACACCGCCGGTACAAGGGTCGCGACCCGTAGGCCCTCGCGCCGCACCACGATGACGGCGTTGATCAGCAGGTAGATCGACACTGCGAACACTGCGACGAACACCAGCATCACCGGGCCGAAGACCGCGATGTCGGCGAGATCGGATTCGGGTGACAGTGCTGAGGCCAGCAGGACGACGAAGATCCACGTGACGACGATGCCTGCGAGGATCGCCATGCCGTATCCGGTATGTCGTGGCTCTCGGACGATCCGTGCACCGATGATCGTCCACAGCGCCAGCGCGAGAACTCCGAAGCAGATCGTCGCGATCGTCATCACTGCACTCCCTCGTTCACGATGATTCAGACGTTGTTCCACGGGCCGGCCCGGTCGACGCCGGTGTGGGCGAAGGACTTCCGTGACGCAACGCTGGTGTCAAGCACTATCACGGACGAGGACTGTCCGTGGTCGAGGAACAGTTGATCCGTCACGCTCAGTCCGCAGGCAGGTCCGGGTACGTCACCCGACCGTCGGCGTCGACGGACGGTTTGGCGCCCCATTGGCCGAGGACATGCGTGCGAGGGGCGCCGCCGGTGACCAGATGTTCGACGGTCCAGCCCTGCGCGACGAGCGTGTTGGCGATGATCAGGCGATGGCACCGCCACGGCATCGGTTCGCCGCACATGATCGCGACCCGGTGCGACCGCGCGATGCTCGTGAGTTCATCGAGACCGCTCCGGAACTCCTCGGTGAGCGTGTAGTCCGCGTAGTTCTTGAAGCTCTGGTTCTGCCACGCGGCATTGACGGCGGGGTCGACGTCCTGACGCCGCCGTCTGCCTCCGAGTTCGGGAATCCGCCGATACTCGATGCCGTCTTCGGGGAGCCACTCGGCCAGCGCATCCGATCCGAACTGCGGATTGCGTCGAGACCCGGGGTGGGCACGCACGTCGACGATCACCTCGACACCGTGCTCGTCTAGAGGCTCGAGGAAGTCGGGAATCGGGCACGTCCAGTGCCCGATGGTCCAGATCGTGCGAGGCTCGTTCACGTGGCCCCTCCGTCAGTCGATCCGATGCAGCGCGCTGCCCTTGTGCATGGCGACGTGGTCGGTCTTGTCGCTCGTGATCTCGTACTGGGGATCGTCCGGGGTGCAGCGACGCATGTGGCCCTTGTACTCGGTGTCTTTCGTGTGTTTTTTCACTATGACACCGGAGACTTCCCCGGCCTCTCGGAGTTCCAACCCACGTGGTCGCCCACCGCAAAATCGTTGCTCATGACCGCACCGTACCGCCAGTCGAGCAGAGTCGAGACCCCTCCCACCAGACGAGCAGAGTCGAGACCAATCCCAGCCGAACGAGCAGAGTCGAGACCAACAGCAGACACAGAAGGTACACGCCCATGACGCAGCCAATCTTCGACGCCCATCTCCACATCATCGACCCCGCCTATCCGCGGGTGGAGAACGACGGATATCTACCCGACCCGTTCACCGTCGCGGACTATCGAACACGTATAGACGGTCTCGGCATCGATGGCGGCGCCGTCGTTTCCGGGTCGTTCCAGGGCTTCGATCAGGGGTACCTCATCGAGGCTCTCAAGAGTCTCGGTCCACGCTATGTCGGCGTCACCCAGATCCCCGCCGACACGACAGACCACGAGATCTCCGACCTCCACGACGCAGGCGTGCGAGCCGTACGGTTCAACGTCGCGCGCGGCGGTTCAGCGGGCCTGGACGACATGGACCGTCTCGCCCGCCGCGTGCACGATATGAGCGGCTGGCACGCGGAGTTCTACATCGATGCCCGCACCATCGACGATGATCTCAGTGCTCGGATCGCCAGACTCCCCGCCGCCAGCGTCGACCACCTCGGTATGCACGAGGACGGCCTGCCGAACCTGTTGCGCCTCGTCGAGCAGGGAGTGCGGGTCAAAGCTACCGGATTCGGGCGGATCCATATGGACCCCGCGACGGTGATCCGGGCGATCATGGACATCGACCCGACCGCGCTCATGGTCGGCACCGACCTGCCCTCGACCCGTGCCAGGCGCCCGTTCCAGGACGACGACTTCGAGTACATCGCTCAGGTGCTCGACCCGTCGCAGGTCGCGGATGTCTTCTGGAACAACGCGGCTGCGTTCTACTTCGAGTCATGACAGCAGAAACGGAGTCGTCCCATGCACCCCATCCTCACCCCTGCAGCCGATACTGTCGGGACCGTCTCAGTCGCGTTGGGTGGTCTTCTGACATTCGCACCGCTCTCGGGCGGCCGATGGCTCGCTTTGACGGAGACCGATGCCAAAAGTCGACGCGCGCTCGGAATAGCGGACCTCGTCCTCGGCATCACGATCGTGGCTGGCCGGTCGTCTCATTGGCGGTGGCAGGCCGTGGGCGCACGAGCACTGCTCCACTTTCTCTTCGCGCGTGAATACATACGTAACAGTCGTCGATCCAGCGCCATCGCGATGTGTGCATTGTTCGCCGTCGACGCGACGGTAGCGATCGGGCTCCGTGAAGGACGTCGTTCCGTCCCTGCAGATTCCGGGCACTGTTCTGTGCGAGAAAGTGGCACCGAGCTGGAGCAGAACTGAGACTCAGATGCTCGAAGACGGCCCGCGGAGTCTCGGCGACCAGGGCAAGCCAACGACTTCGGTCGCACCAGGTGCGCATACGTAGCGCTGTCTAGGTCATTAGTGGTAGCGAGCCTGCAGGATCACGAGATCGTCGCCGTCCTCTAGATAGACGAGCCGTGCTCGTCGGTAATGCGCCGCGACCACGACCCCTGGGCTCCGTACTTCAACTGCTCGGGCTTGCCGATCCCGGAGAACGGTTCACGAAGGCAGGCGTCGATGAGCGCGTTGACACGCTTCAGGACCTTCCGGTCGACCGTCTGCCAATGCTTGTGATCTTCCCAAGCGGACTGGTCCCAGACCGGACGCACTCAAGCTTCCTCGTCTGATCGATCAAGGTCGTGGACCTCGGTCTTCCCCGCGCGGGCGCGGTCATAAGCATCGAGTAACCGGCGAGCATTTGCCGGCGAGCGGAACAGATATGCGGTCTCCTGCCACGCGGCGTACTCATCAGCCGGCATGAGGACGGCATTGCCGTTGCGGGAGACGATCTCGACAGCTTCGCGGTCCTCGTTCACGCGCTCGATGAGCGGGAACAGCGTCTTGCGCGCTTCACTTGCGCTGATGGACATGTTGAGGACCCCCTGACCCGACTGAGAGTGGCATAACATTACGGTACCGCTCTTTGTATGCGGACTATCTGCAGCGTTGGCGAGCAGAACGTCGCCTTCACGTTGGGAAGTCCTGATACTCCGGAAGGAAGGGCGACGTGCATAGTCGCCCCTGAATCCAGGACGGGGCGAAACACGTGGCGACTGCCCCGAATACCTCGTCGCGCGTGGAGTCCGGAAGTATTGACACTGTGCATCGAGGCTAGTGGAAGTACGAAGGCGACACCGACCCCCTTCGCGGTGTCGACTTCACGTTGTCCACGGGTTCAGAACTTGAACACCAGTCTCCGCAAAATCTTTCTCGTTGCGCGTGGCGCAAACAGCACCGTTCGCCCGGCAGATCGCCGCGATCTGCGCATCAGGGGTACTGATCGGCAGCCCTGCCACTTCTCGAGCGAACAGAACTTCTGCGTACTCTGCAGCGGCCTCGTCATCGAACGTGAGAAGCGAACGCGTGTTTCGGTACGGATCGAGTGCGGAACCGAGCGCTGCCTCCAAACCACTCTTACGCCGACCATCCGGCAGCCGCCGCACACCCGCGAGCAATTCGGCGAGTGTGATCGTCGTGATCGCAACGTTGTCCGTGAGGGACTCGAGCCACGCGATCACGCCAGGGTCGGGCGTCGGCCGGAGAGCCTCCGAGATGACGCACGTATCGAGAACGATCATCCGAAATCCACCGAACGCGCGGCGTCCGACCGATCAGGAATCTGCAGTTCCTCAACCCCACCCACGTCCCGGGCGACGTTCATCAGCGCGATCCCGATGTGGGGCCGGGACGAAGCGCGCGTCAAAATGTCGCGCACCTCTGCTTCCATCGAACGGCCGTGCTCCTTGGCCTGCGCAGCCAAACGATTCTTCACGGACTCATCAAGACCACGGACAATGATCGACGACACCGGCACCACCTCCCGAGATTCGATAGCATCAATGCTATCACTCCGTGAAGCAAGACCGAAGCCTTCTCACCTTCCGCGGTGGCGGCGGTCGCAGTAACCCCGATGACGAGATATGGCTGCCTGTCGTCGAGCACGGTCCCAAGCGCACGACTAGGAGATCCGTGAAGCCGGGGTTCGTCGGCGACGGGACCCTTCGGTTCGAGGCATCAGGCCAGATCCAAGCCATTTTAGTAGACGCCATCGATATCCGAGACCTGCTTGAGGAGGCGCTCAAGTACCTCTGTTCGAGGCTACCGAATGGATACTCGGCTCCCGGCATCACACGAGGCGTCTCCTGAACGACCGTGTGCCATCGCGCGGAGAAATCCTTAGGAAACTGTGAGCGTGATAACCCACATCACTCAACGCTGGACAGAAAACGTCCTCGGTTTCATTTAGAAACCGAGGGCGTTTGAGCTAAGAAGACCTACACGTTGAACCGGAACTCCACCACGTCGCCGTCGGCCATGACGTAGTCCTTGCCCTCCATGCGGACCTTGCCGGCAGCCTTGGCGTCGTTCATCGACCCGGCGCCGTCGAGGGCTTCGAACGAGACGATCTCGGCCTTGATGAAGCCCTTCTCGAAGTCCGTGTGGATGACGCCCGCCGCCTTCGGCGCGGTGTCGCCCTGACGGATCGTCCACGCACGCGCTTCCTTCGGACCAGCGGTCAGGTACGTCTGCAGCCCCAGCGTGTGAAAACCGGCGCGAGCCAACTGTCGCAGGCCTGCCTCGTCCTGCCCGATCGACTCCAAGAGTTCCTTGGCGTCCTCGTCGTCGAGCTCGAGCAGTTCGCTCTCGACCTTCGCATCGAGGAACACCGCGTCGGCGGGCGCGACGGCTTCACGCAACTCGGCCTTGCGCGCGTCATCGGTGAGGATGCCTTCGTCAGCGTTGAACACGTAGAGGAAAGGCTTGGCCGTCAGGAGGTGCAGTTCGCGCACCGACGACAGGTCGAACGAGTCCTTCGCGGAGAACAGTGTCTTACCGCCGTCGAGGATCTCCTGCGCCTTCTTCGCCGCGTCGAGCAGAGCGGCGAGGTCCTTGTTCTTACGGGCGTCCTTCTCGATGCGCGGCAACGCCTTCTCGAGCGTCTGCATGTCCGCGAGAATCAGTTCGGTCTCGATGACCTCGATGTCGGCGAGCGGATCGACTCGGCCGTCGACGTGCACGACGTCGTCGTCGGCGAACACGCGGACCACCTGGCAGATCGCGTCGGCTTCACGGATGTTAGCGAGGAACTGGTTACCCATCCCCTCACCTTCGGAGGCGCCCTTCACGATGCCCGCGATGTCGACGAAGCTCACCGTCGCAGGCAGGATCCGCTCGCTGCCGAAAATCTCCGACAGACGGTCGAGGCGGGCGTCGGGCAACTCGACGACGCCGACGTTCGGCTCGATGGTCGCGAACGGGTAGTTGGCGGCCAGCACGTCGTTACGGGTCAGCGCATTGAACAGGGTCGACTTTCCGACGTTGGGCAGGCCGACGATTCCGAGGGTAAGACTCACGGGAGGTGAGTCTATCCGCCGCCCGCGGCCTTCGCCGCCGCGGCATCCTCCTCGGCCACCTCTTCGCCCGCGGCCCTGCCTATCTGTTCCAAGATGTAGCGGAGCGCGACGGCCAGACACGACACCGCGGGAACCGCGAGGAACGCCCCGGTGATGCCGAAGAGCGTGCCGCCGAGCGTCACCGACAGCAGGACGATCACGGCGTGCAGGTCCATCGATTTGGCCTGCAGCCACGGCTGCAGCACGTTGCCTTCGATCTGCTGCACCACCAGGATGATCCCCAGCACGATCAGCGCCTTCGTCACGCTCGCGGACACGAGCGCGATCAACACAGCCAACGCTCCCGCCACGAATGCGCCGACGATCGGAATGAACCCACCGAGGAATGTGATCACGATCAGCACGCCCGCCAGCGGGACGTTCAAGATCAGCAGACCGGCACCGATCAACGCTGCGTCGACGAAACTCACGATGGCCTGCGTCCGGATGAAACCGCCCAACGTGTTCCACATCCGCAGCAGGACCTCGCCGAGGTGCGACCGGTCCGGCGCAGTACCCATCGTGTGGTTGAGCCACGGCACGAACCTGGGGCCGTCCTTCAAGAAGAAGAACACCAGCACGGCCGTCGTGAACAACGTGACGAGCACGGACGTCGCAACACCGACACCGCTGAACACGCCTGACGCGATGACACTGGCACTCGCCTGCAGTTTGGCCGTGATCTCGTCGACGAACGAACTGATCTGCTCGTCATCGACGTTCAACGGCGGCCCCTGCGCCCAGTCCTGAATCTTCTGGACGCCGTCGATGGCCTGGCTCGCGAGAGCGGGCGCCTGATCGACGATCGACGGGACAATGAGCCCGATGACGCCACCGACCACGCCGAGCGCAACGAGTATCACGAGGAGCACGGCTACGGCTGGCGGCACCCGGTGCGCACGCAACCATCGGACCGGAGGCCACAGGACGGTGGCGACGACGATCGCAAGAACCACCGGAAGCAGGATGACCCAGAACTTGGCTAGCACGATCAGCAGGACGTACAGGAACGCCAGGACGAGGAGCATCTGCAGGCAGACGACCGCCGTCGACCGGAGACCTGCCAAGAACACCCGGCCCCGCGACGAGTGCGACGCCGCTTCGACCTCTGGTTCGTCGTCGCCGACCTCGGCCGCTTCGACTTCCTCGTTCGACTCCTTCACGCCCTCATGGTCACATAGCGGTCCGACAAATCCCGCGCGGCGCACCGCCGTGTCTGATTTCCGCTAGACGAAGCACCCCGCAAATGGGAGCGTTAGCGGTGTGACCACGACACTTGATCCGTCTCCGCTCGACTTCGAGCGGTGCTATCGCGCGCTCGCAGCCCGCGACACCCGGTTCGACGGACAGTTCGTCACCACGGTGCTGACGACCGGAATCTACTGCCGTCCGTCGTGCCCGGCCCGGACCCCCAAAGCAGACAACGTCCGGTTCGAGCTGACCGCAGCTGCCGCCGCCGCACGCGGCTTCCGCGCCTGCCGACGATGCCTGCCCGACGCGACGCCCGGTTCGCCGCTGTGGAACGTCAGATCCGACCTCGCGGCTCGCGCGATGCGGTTGATCGCCGACGGCGTCGTCGACCGTGACGGCGTCGGCGGGCTCGCCGCCGCCCTCGGCTACACCGAACGCCACATCAGCCGAGTGCTCGTCGCCGAACTCGGAGCCGGAACCGTCGCGCTGGCGCGGACGCACCGCGCGACGGCGGCCCGGCTGCTCCTGAACAGCACCGACATGTCGATCGGCGACGTCGCATTCGCGGCGGGTTTCTCCAGCATCCGCCAGTTCAACGACACGATCCGCGAGCTCTACGACACGACGCCGAGTGCCCTCCGCGCATCGGGTGGCCGGGCCGGACCGTCGTCTACGGGCGATTCGATCACGCTCCGACTTCCGTTCCGTCCGCCGTACGACTCCGCGTGGACCCTGTACGGCCTAGCCGCTCACGCCGTGGACGGCCTCGAACTCTGGGACGGTTCGACGTTCGAGCGCACTCTGCGTCTGCCGCATCGTCCCGCGTCAGTCCGCATCAGCCTCGGCCCGGACCACGTCGTCACCACGTTCGAGCACCTCGACATGCGCGATCTCGGCGCCGCGGTCAATCGCGTCCGGCGGCTCCTCGACCTGGACGCCGACCCCGTCGCGGTCGACGACGCACTGGGCCGCGACCCGATTCTGCGGCCGCTGGTTGACGCACACCCCGGCATCCGGATCCCGGGCAGTGTCGACGGCGTCGAGACCCTCATCCGCGTGATGATGGGTCAGCAGATCAGCGTGAAGGCGGCGCGCACTCACATCGCGCGGCTCGTCGCCGAACTCGGCGAACCTACGGGATGGCCGTCCGTAGGCGGGCGGCCGAACGTCCTGTTCCCCACTGCCGAGGCGATCGCCGAGCACGGTCCGGCGGTCTTGACCGGGCCCGCGCGAGCGATTCGATCGATCACCGCCGCGGCTGCCTGTGGAGAACGGATGGAACTCCACGCCGGGGTCGATGCGTCCAACTTACGAGCGGACCTGCTGCGCCTGTCGGGCGTCGGCGACTGGACCGCCGACCAGGTTGTGATGCGGGTGACGGGTGATCCAGACATCCTCACCCGTCGCGATCTGGTGATCGACCGGGCTCTCGCCGATCTCGGCGCGGGACCGACCGACACCGGATCGTGGCGGCCCTGGCGGTCGTACGCGTCGATGCACCTATGGCGGCAGCAGCTCGCCCACCGAGTCGACGACGTCGTCGCACCGTGAATTCCAACGAGGGGACACCAGACATGAGCACTACCGAATCCACATCGCTGCGGTGGGCCGGACTCGACACGCCCGACGGGCGTTTCACCGCCGTCTTCGACGACGCGGGCGTCGTCTACGCCTCCGGGTGGACCGACGATCCCGACTACCTGCGGTCACTCATCGCCCCGGCACTGCGCACCGAGGAGATCGTCGAGAGCGACGGCGGTGACGTCGTCGCCGCCGTGGACGCGTACTACGCGGGCGACCTCGCCGCGCCGTCGCGAGTCGCCGTCCGGCAGACGTCGGGGCCGTTCCTGACGGCGGCCTGGGCGGCGCTGCGGGACGTCCCCGCAGGTCCGCCTGTCACGTACACGCGGCTCGCGGAACTTGCGGGCAATGCTGCGGCGGTCCGCGGCGCCGCGTCGTGCTGCGCCCGCAACGCTGCGGCGCTGTTCGTCCCGTGCCATCGCGTGGTCCGCACGGACGGGACGCTCGGCGGCTTCCGGTACGGCTTGGATGTGAAACAGTCTCTGCTCGACCGGGAAGCAGCGCCTGCCTGACTGCCTAGGCCGGGGGAAGGCCGGGATTTGTCAGAGGTCGGGTCCATGATGGCCGCATGACAACGTTCGCTGCCGTCATCGGACCCGTCTGCCTCATCATCGGGGTGTTCCTCGGATGGTTCGGCCACAGCCGAGCGATCCGCGATCAACCGCCGACGACGATGCCGTCCGACGCTCTCGTCGCGCCCCTGCGCGACACCCTGGGCAGTCTGTCGGACGAACTGCGACGGTCCGAGTACAACCGCGTGCACGCCTTCGCCGGATTGAGCGAGCAGGTCCGCGGAATGCAACTGACCTCGCACCGTTTGCACGAGCAGACGGCGAAACTCGCCGGAGCCCTGCAAGCGCCGCAGATTCGCGGCCGATGGGGCGAGATCCAGTTGGAGCGTGTCGTCGAGTTGTCCGGGATGTCGCGACACTGCGACTTCTCGACACAGGTGCACGGCCACACGCCCGACCGTGTGGTCCGCCCCGACCTCGTGGTGAACCTCGCCGGCGGCCGGACGATCGTGGTCGACGCGAAGGCTCCGCTGCAGGCGTACCTCGACTCGACGTCTCCCGGACTGTCGCCCGAGGCCGCCCGCGACAAGGTCGCACGCCACGCTCAAGCGGTCCGCGCGCACATCAACTCGCTGTCGGCGAAAGCGTATTGGGCCGCGCAGGCCAGCACTCCAGAGTTCGTCGTGCTGTTCCTGCCCGGCGACGGCGTGCTCGACGCAGCGATGGCACACGACTCCGATCTGCTCGACTACGCGTTTGCGCGCGACGTGGTCCTGGCGACGCCCAGCACGCTGATCGCCCTGTTGCGCACTGTCGCGCTTGGCTGGCGTCAGCAGGCCGTGGCCGAGGACGCAGAACAGATTCAGATGCTCGGCAAGCAGTTGTACCAACGGATCGACCAGGTCCTCGGCCACCTCGAGAAGGTCGGATCAGCGTTGCGACGCACCGTCGAAAGCTACAACTCGGCGGTCGGAGCCATCGACTCCCGATTGGGCGTCACCGCGCGGAAACTGTCCGAGATGGAGGCTCTCTCCGTGTCGACAGGTCGGACCAACAGCTCGGACAGATCACCCAGACCAGTCGATGCGTCCGTGAGATCCACGTCACCGATTCTGTGATGAGCTGCGAACTCGCGGGCGGGGATGAAACGACTCGGCTCCGGTTACCGGTACCGTCTAAGTGTGTTTTCCCGATCCTCGAGCAGCTCCGCCCTGCCTGCCGACCAGCAGTCCGTCGTGCCGACCGTACGCGGGCTTCCATGGTGGGGCGCGGTTCTCCTGGCGACGGCCATCACGATCTTCGGCGCCCTGGTCGATTCCGCGCCCACTGGTGAGCTCGGCCGAACGTACAAGATCATCTTCATCTTCGGCTGTGTGATCGCCGCACTCGCAGTACGGCGTCGCGCCATGTTCACGGCCGCAGTGCAGCCGCCGCTCATCGCGTTCGTCATCGGTCTCATCGCCTTGTACATCGAGGCGGGCGATCAGGCTTCCGACAAGAAGACGCTGATCCTCAAGGTCGTGCTGCCGATCGCCACGAGCTTCCCGTGGATGGTCATCGCCTTCGTGCTGTGTCTCGCCGTCGTCCTCGGACGCCTGTTCTTCACCGGCCCGGTCTCCAAACGCCCGTTCGGCGGTTTCGGCGCTAACGCGACTGGCACGCGCACCGCAGGCAAGAAGGCGTCCACGAAGCAAGCCCGTGCGAAGGCCGCGCCGAAGAAGCCGGCATCGAAGAAGTCGGCGGTCGCCGCGCAAGGCAGTGGCGAAGGCCGCCCGAAGCGCGGTTCGTCGAAGCCGGACGCCGCCCGCGGGGCATCGAAACAGAAGACGCACCGCACCGCACCGAAGTCTGACGCCACCCGCGCATCGAAACCGGCGGCAGACCCTCGGGCGCCGCAGACCGCTGCGACCACGCCCGAGCCTTCGTCGGCGACGCGAAAGCCTCGTCCGCGCCCGCAGCCTGCCGGACAGCCCAGTACGGGCGAACCCGCGCCGCGCCGCCGCGCCGCCGCGCCGACGGCCTCGCGTCCGGGCGAGGACAAGCCGACTCGGCGCCCCCGTCGCGCCGCTCCGCCCCAGCCGCAGACCCCGTCCGACCGGCAGGCCCCGGCCGACGCCGCCACACCCAAGCGTCGTCCTCGTCGCACTGCCAATGAGGACGCCACGAAGCACCCCGATCGTCAGCGTGCACAGCCGCAGAAGATCCCGGCCCGACCCCGTCGCACAGCGGGCCAGCATTTGCGTGAACGCGGTGACATCGAGGATCTCACCGCGGGTCTCGACGACTGACGTTCTGTCGCTGTCGCACCCAGCGAATCAGCCGCGGCCCGAACCGAGT
>NZ_JAKKOQ010000014.1 GCF_021738965.1 Gordonia zhenghanii
GAGACCCACCCGCTGGTCGAGCGAAGTCGAGACCCACCCGCTGGTCGAGCGAAGTCGAGACCCACCCGCTGGTCGAGCGAAGTCGAGACCCAAGGTCTCGACTCCGCTCGACCACTTGACTCCACCCCAGCGATAACGGCGGTCCGCTCGCCTCGCCCCTTCGCCTCGCCCCTTCGACTCGCCCCGCTCGTTCGGGACAGCGTTCCGCTCGACCAGCAGGAAGGACCAGCAGACCGGTCAGAACCAGCGTTCGAGAACCCGCGCGACGCCGTCGTCGGCGTTGGTCCCGGCGACTTCGTCTGCCGCAGCGATGGCGACCGGGTCGCCGTTGCCCATCGCGACGCCGTGCGTGGCCCACCGGAGCATCTCGGCGTCGTTCGGCATGTCGCCGAACGCGACGACGGACGATCCCGCGACGTCGGTGTTGGCGATCAGCCATTGCAGGCCGGAGGCCTTGTGCACGCCGGGCACGGAGAGCTCGACGAGCCCGGTGTCGATGGAGAACGTGACTTCGGCGAGGTCGGCGATGGGCGGGGTGAGCAACGCCGACATCTCGTGCGAGCTCATTCCCGGTTTACGGGCGAGCAGTTTCACGGCGGGCAGCTCGGTGAGATGGCTGTCGGTGACTTCGACGTGGTCGGGGTTCAGCCAGGCGTGCTCGTATCCGGCCGTCGCGACGAACGACGGGGTCGCCGCGTCGTGCGCCACGCTGCCTGCACGCTCGGCCGCCAGACCGCACCCCGGCACGAGTTCGGTGCACACGGTGCGCAGCGTCTCCAATACGTCGGGTGCGAGTTCGGCAGCGAACAGCACGGCGTCGTCGCGCACGTCGTAGACGATCGCTCCGTTCGCGCAGACCGCGTAGCGCACGGCGGCCGGCGTGCCGACGAGTTGATCTGCGATCTCGGGCACCCACCGTGGCGGACGCCCCGTCGACAGGATCAGCTCGACGCCCGCCTCTGCCGCCCGCACGAGAACCTCGCGGGTGGCCGGTGTGATCTGGTTGTGGTCGTCGATGAGGGTGCCGTCGACGTCAGAAGCGATCAGCGTGGGCGGGCCGAACCGGTCGCCGCTCACTCCCCCTGCCGTTTCGCTGCGCGACGCGCAGCCTTCTCGCGAGCTTCTGCGTCTTCGATGACGAGCGCCTCCTCTGGTGTCGGTGCGCTGCCGCCGAGCCGGGCGGGCAGCCAGTCAGCGCCTGCAGGCGCATCCGGATATTCATCTTGTACACGGTGCAGTTGGGCGACCATCGCATCGTGCAGGCGGTGAGTCGCTTCGACGGCGTCGTCGGTGGGATCGAACATCAACGGCGCACCGATCCTCGTGTGGATCGGTATGCGCGCACGGCCGATGTTCCGCTCAGTTCCCTTGCTGAGCTGACGCTGCGATCCCCATACGATGACCGGGATCACCGGGGCTCCGGACTCGACGGCCATCCGGGCGGCCCCGGTCTTGAACTCTTTCAGTTCGAAGCTTCGGCTGATGGTCGCTTCGGGGTAGACGGCGACGAGTTCGCCGTTCCGCAATGCGTCGACTGCGGCCCGGTAGGCGTCGGCTCCGGCTGACCGGTCGACGGGGAGGCTGCCGGTATGGGCGACGAGGAATCTCGTGATCGGCACGTCGGTCAGTTCGGACTTGACCATGAAACGCGCCCGTCTGCCGCGCTGCCGCAGGGCGAGTCCGACGGGGAGGAAGTCCACGTATCCGGTGTGGTTGATCGCCAGCACGCCGCCGCCCTCCGGAATGTTGTCGAGCCCTCCGACGTCCAGGCGGGTCCCCTGCAGCAGCCGGATGCCTGCGGTGATCGCCTCAAGGGTTCGATACACGGGCTCCATCGCCGGTGGCCTCCCCTTCGTCAGTCTTCGCGCGCTTCGCGCTTACGCGCTTTCGCCTCCGCGTCGGCGGCGTCCATGGCGTTCGCTTCCTCGAGTGTCGGAGCCCCGCCGCCGCGCGCTGCGGGAACCCAGTACTCGCCGGGCGGGTACGGGCCGTATGCGTCCTGCATTTCGGTCAGTTTGGCGCGCATCGACTCGTGCAGGCGCGCGGTCAGCTCCGCCGGAGTGCCCTCGGGCTGGATCGGTTCGGCCACGCCGACCATGATCTTCGCGCCGGACCGGCCCATGTTCCGCGGATGGCCTTTAGTCCAGATCCGCTGGGCTCCCCACACGATCGTCGGGACCAGCGGAGCACCTGACTCGAGAGCCATTCGCGCGGCTCCGCTCTTGAACGACTTGAGTTCGAAGCTGCGACTGATGGTCGCCTCGGGGTAGACGCCGACGAGCTCGCCCTGATTGAGATAGTCGACGGCGTCCTGGTAGCTCTGCGCACCGTTCGCGCGGTCCACCGGAATGTGCTTGAGAGCACGCATCAGCGGACCCCCGACTGCGTTGTCGAAGACTTCTTTCTTCGCCATGAAGCGGACGTACCGTCTGCCCTGCAGGTATGCGGGGATACCGGCGAAGGTGAAGTCGAGGTAGCCGGTGTGGTTGAACGCGACGACGCCTGGGCCGTCGGCCGGCACGTTCTCGACCCCTGAGATGTCGAAGTCAAGCCCCTGCGCGAGCCACAGCATGCGGGCGGTGGACACGACTGACGCGTACACGGGTTCCATAGAGGTGATGGTAGCCGGGACGCGCAGGCGGCGACGGTCGGACGTGACCCAGCCGACGCGACCGGCAGCAGCGGGCCGCCGACAGGAACCCCGTCGCCTGGCGACGATAAGCTTGTCCGAAAGCAGTCCCCATCGAAAGGCTCCAGCCCCGTGCAGATCACGAGCATCGGCCACGCAGGCTTCCACATCCAGACCGCCGCAGGCTCCATCGTCTGCGATCCCTGGGTGAATCCTGCCTACTTCGCTTCGTGGATCCCGTTCCCGGACAACACCGAGCTCGACTGGAAGACCATCGGCGACTGCGACTACCTGTACGTCTCGCATCTGCACCGCGACCATTTCGACGAGCGGAATCTCGTCGAGAACTTCAATAAGGACGCCACCGTCCTGCTCCCCGACTATCCGGTACCGGATCTCAAGCGCGAACTGGAACGTCTCGGGTTCACCAAGTTCGTCGAGACCGATGACTCGCACAAGCACCGTGTGTCGGGGCCGAAGGGCGACCTGGACATCATGATCGTCGCGTTGCGGGCTCCGGCCGACGGACCGATCGGCGACTCGGGACTGATCGTCGACGACGGCGAGACCGTCTGCTTCAACATGAACGACGCCCGCCCGGTGGACCTCGACGTGGTTCGCAACGAGTTCGGTCGCGTCGACGTCCACCTGCTCCAGTACTCGGGCGCCATCTGGTACCCGATGGTCTACGACATCCCACGCAAGTCGAAGGCGAACTTCGCGATGCAGAAGCGTCAGCGCGGGATGGACCGTGCGCGCTCGTACATCGAGCAGGTCGGCGCCACCTGGGTGGTCCCGTCGGCGGGTCCGCCGATGTTCTTGGACGACGACCTGTACTCGTTGAACGACTTCAACACCGGCAGCGACGCCGACAAGGCGAGCATCTTCCCCGACCAGGCCGACTTCCTGGAGCAGATGCGGATCCACGGCACCGACGACGGCGTCCGTCATCGCGGCCTGATGATGGTGTCGGGATCGAGCGTCGAGTTCCGCGGCGACGAGCTGCTCGAACTGTCGCACCCGTACCCGCCCGAGCAGATCTTCGGCGAGGGCAAGAAGGCGTACCTGGACTCCATGAAGGCGAAGTTCGCGCCGATCATCGCAGCCGAGAAGGCGACGTGGGCCGCCCCCGACGGCGAACAGCTGCTCCCCCAGTTGAAGTCGCTGTTCGAGCCGATCATGGCGGCATCGGATCTGATCTCCGACGGGATCGGCTACCCGGTCGGGCTGGTCGTGGGCGACGAGACGTTCGTGCTCGACTTCCCGCAGCGGACCGTCCGGATGCGCGCGGACGGCGACGGCAAGTACCGCTACGGCTTCCGGATCGCGCCCGAGCTGATCCGCACCGTGTTGCGCGACGACGAACCGGACTGGGTCAACACGATCTTCCTGTCGACGCGCTTCACGACATGGCGCATCGGCGGCTACAACGAGTATCTGTACACGTTCTTCAAGTGCCTGTCCGCCGAGCGGATTGCGTACGCGGACGGCTGGTTCAACGAGGCGCACGACGACGACGCGTCGATCGAGCTGGACGGCTGGAAGATTCAACGTCGCTGCCCACATCTGAAGGCCGATCTGAGCGCGTTCGGCGTCGTCGAAGGCGAGAAGCTGACGTGCAACCTGCACGGATGGCAGTGGGATCTGGCGAGCGGACGATGCCTGACGTCCAAGGGGCACGAGCTGCGCTCGGAGCGCCTCGACTCCTGAGCCCGACTCGAGGCCAGAACTGATGAAGCACCCGACATCGACGGAGCCGTGGTGACCGGTGACGCGCCCGGAGGTGCCGACCGTCGGTCTTACGGCGGCCGGTCGCTCGCGGACCGCCGCGCCGACCGCCGCGACAGGTTCCGTGCGGCAGGCCTCGAATTGTTCGGCACCGTCGGCTTCGCGCGGACGACGATCTCGGCCCTGTGCGCCGAGGCCGGTCTCTCGCGCCGCCAGTTCTATGAGGAGTACTCGGGCAGCGAAGAGCTGATGGTCGAGATCTACGACGAGATCCAGTCGACCACGCGTGACCGGGTCGCAGAAGCCGTCCGCGCCGCAGACCACTCGGACGTCGACGCCGTCGCACACGCAGCGATGACCGCGTACATCGACACCGTCGCCACCGATCCGCGGTCGGTCCGATGCCTGTTCGTGGAGGCAGGCGGCATCTCCGAGACGATGGAGAAGCATCGGATATCCGGGCGCGACGAATGGTCGGCGTATCTGGCCGAGGTGATCGGGATCTTGCCGACCGCGAGCAGTCGGCGGATCGACTACGGCGCGACTGCGTTCATCGGTTCACTGACCGCGGTGATCCATCGGTGGGCGACCTCGGACGATCGACCCGACCACGACGAGATCGTCGCACTGCTCGCACGTCAGTTGGTGCAGCTGGCGACCGAGGGCGCCTCCGCCTGAGCGTCGCCTGCGCCGGTTCGCGACCACTCCGCCCGTCCTGGCGATAGGGGTTACCGCGTGATACATTTACGCGCGTGTGAGACGAGGGCGTCTCACACGCGCAGGTCGTCGTGCTTCTCACCGACGACCCGACAGACTCGATCCGGGTGGAATCGGGGCTCTTGGGAGGGAGCCACTCGGATCGTCGAAGCGCGGCACGGATGGGGGTACGTCCCGCTCCGTGTCGCGCTTCCCCCTTCTTCGAGCCTCCCCTCACAGGCCGAGCCAGCCCAGATGATCCCTGAGCAGGGCGTACCCCGCGAACGCGATGATGTCGATGACTGCGTGCGCGACGATCAACGGCCACAGTCGGTTCGTCTTCTGATACCAGCGACCGAACACGAGCCCCATCACGACGTTGCCGAGCCCGCCGCCGATCCCTTGGTACAAGTGATAACCGCCGCGCAGAAGCGACGATGCGATCAGGCTCGTGCCGTCGCGCACCCCCAACTGCTTGAGCCGAACCATCAGATAGCCGACGACGATCACCTCTTCGGCCACCGCGTTGCCGACCGCGACGAGACACAGCAACACCAGCCGCCACCAGGTCGTGTCCCCCGAAGTCGGCGACAGTTGCGCGTTGACACCGAAGGCGGACGCTGCGGCGACGAGCGCGAGACCCGGCAGTCCGATGAGGGCGGCCAGGCCGAGTCCGGGCGGCACATCACGCGCGGCGAATCTACCCATGCCGATCGCCGACGGGCGGAAACCGCTGCGCCACAAAAGATAGACGCCCAGCGCACCGATCGCGAACAGTCTCACGATCCGCAGCGACTCACGGAGCACGTCGATCACGGCATTCGACGACGTCTCCGGATTGAGCGCGACCGTCGTCTCCGCGACACCCGCTCCGAGTTGCATCTCGATCAGCGACAAGATCGCGTACAGCGCAGAGAACCCGAAGGTGAAGATCCCGACGAGGACCATCTCCACGATGATCGCCCGTCGCTCGGAGCGATCGTCCACTCGAGTCACCTGCACCGTGTCAGAGTACGGGTCGCGGGTGGGATCTCGACTCCGCTCGATCAGCGGGCGGAGCTCGATCAACAGGTATCTCGACTCCGCTCGATCAGCGGGTGGGGCTCGATCAACGGGTATCTCGACTCCGCTCGATCGGCGGGTGGGGGCCGGCTCGATCAGCGTGGAGCGGTTGGATCAGCAGAAGGACTGGTGATCGAGTTCGGGGTGTAGGGCGAGGGCCTGGAGAGCAGCCGAGAGATCGGCGACGCGGCTGACGGGGCGGCTGAACGGGAGGCGGACGTCCGAGTCCGAATCGGCGGACTCGACGCGGAAGGTCAGCCCGAAGCGATCGAGACGGAGCGGACGGATGCGCCCGCAGCGCAACGCGGGCGGGATCCGACGTGCCAGTTGGTGGATGAGGTCGGCGTGATCGCTCTCGAGGTGACTGAGCCAGTCGGCCTCGTACGCCCAGAAGATATCGGGTTCCGCGCAGGCGAGTTCGTCGACGGCCACCGCACCCGCACCGGTCGCGGTGGCGATGACCGCCGTCGCCAATGCCATGCGGACCATCGAGTACCCGTGTCCGATGTCGAGCAGCCGCTCGTCGGGATGATCGCCCGCGATCTCGACCGCCAACTCGCGCTGCAGCTCGGTCGGGACCTCGTGCAACGATCCGGTCAACCACACCAGCGACCGCACGCGCTCACGCAGTTGCAGTGGGGCACAGTCGATCACCTCGACGACCGCCGACGACTCGTCGCCCTCGACCGCGACGGTGAGCGCGGGCGCCTCATCGGCGACGAGCAGGAAGGCGTCGCCCTCGAAGAGGTGGATCATCGCCACTGCGTCACAAGCGTCCGAGACGTTCGAACCGTCCACCGAGAGCGTTCCGCCCTGCGCCCGACGGCAGGCCGTCTGGATCATCTCGGCGTCGCATGGGGCAACGATCGTGGCCATAGGATCCTCCAGCATCTTCTTCGGACATCGAATGCCGCCGACATCGGCCGCCTCGACGTAGCCGACCTTGTTATGTAGGCAACCCTAACTTATGTATACCTAACCTAGTTCGTGATGGCCGCCACGTCAACGCTTGAACTCACGGCGAGCACCCTGAATTCACTGCGAGCACATCGAATCCAGTGCTCGACTACTGTGGAGTCGTGCCAGTCTTCGCTTACTTCGGCCCCGCGGGCACCTTCACCGAAATGGCTCTCGACGCGATCCTCGCGACGCGTTCCGACGCCGACTCCGCCGACAAGCGCGCGCTCTCGAGCCCGCTCGCGGTGATCGCCGCCGTCCGTGCAGGCGAGGCCGACTTCGGTTGCGTGCCGATCGAGAGCTCGCTGGAGGGCGCCGTCCCGGCAACCATGGACGCGCTCGTCCCCCAAGGCGGGCAGCCTCGCGTCCAGGCATACGCCGAGGTCGCCCTCGACATCGCGTTCACTGTCGCCGCGCGCGAACCGACGTCCGCCGATACGGTGACGACGATCGCGGCCTATCCGGTGGCATCCGCACAGGTCCGCCGCAGCGTCGCCGAGCAGTTCCCGAACGCCGAATTCGTGATCGCGACGTCGAACGCCGCCGCGGCGGCCGACGTCGCCGCCGGTAGCGCCGACGCTGCAGTGACCACGGCGGCCGCCGCGCGCCTGCACGGCCTCGTGTCGCTGGCCGACGGGGTCGCCGACTCCGACGACGCCGTGACCCGCTTCCTGCTTCTCGGTCCGCCCGGGCCGCCGACCCCCGCGACGGACGCGGACCGCACCAGCGTCATCCTCGATCTCCCGAACACCCCGGGAAGTCTGGTAGCGGCGATGAACGAGTTCGCCATGCGCGACATCGACCTCACTCGCATCGAATCGCGCCCCCGCGGCTCCGGAGCACCGGGGCAGTACCGCTTCTATCTCGACGCGCGGGGGCACGTGAACGACGCGGCCGTCGGCGAGGCACTGCGCGCGCTGCACCGAACCGCCGAGAACGTCGTCTACCTCGGGTCGTGGCCCATCGCCCGAGGCACAGCGTCTCTGCCGCCCGACCACCGCGAATCCCACGAATGGTTCGCCCGCCTACTGGAAGGGGACGACTGACATGGCGCGCCTTCACCTGGTTCGACACGGTGAGACCACGTCGAACGTCATGCGAATCCTCGACACCGCGCTCCCCGGGGCGTCCCTCACCGACTTCGGCGCCCGGCAGGGCGTCCGCTTCGGTCTGGAACACCCCGACGGAAAGCCCGCCGTCCTGGCCCACTCGGTCGCCTCCCGCGCCCGCCAGACTGCCGACATGATCGCCTCCGTCTGGGAGGCCGACACCGTTGAGCTGGACGGAGTCCACGAAGTCCAGGTCGGGGATCTCGAGGGGCTCAGCGACAAAGAGTCGCACGAGAAGTTCCACGACGTGGTCACCCGCTGGCACCACGGGGAACTCGCCGCCCGGATCCCGGGCGGCGAATCACTGGAGATGCTGCACGAGCGCTACCTGCCCGTGATCGACGAACTCACCAGGAAGTATGTGACCGGCGAGGGACGCGACGTGTATCTCGTCTCGCACGGCGCGGCGATCCGACTGATCGCCGCGCACCTGTCCGGGATCGACTCGGAGTTCGCGCTCAAGAACTACCTGCCGAACACGGGTTCCGTCGTCCTGGAACCCGGCGACACCCGGTGGACCGTCTCACGCTGGGGCGTCGCCGATCTGGCGGACGGTGACGGGAGCCCAGCAGACCCGATGGGTTGAGCAGACCCCATGGGTTGAGTGGACTAGCCCCACCCGTTCTCGTGCAGCCAGCGGTCGTCGATGCCGAAATGATGCCCGACCTCGTGCAGCACGGTGACGGCGACTTCGTGACGGACCTGGTCCGGTGTCGAGCACATCGCCAGGAGTGGCTCGCGGAAGATCTCGATGGTGTCGGGAAGGAACCCCGAGTACTCGTTGGTGCGCTCGGTGAGCGAGACGCCCGTGTACAGCCCGAGGACCGTCGGGTCTTCCGGGTGGTGATCGTTCACGAGGATCACCACGTTCGACATCGCATCGGTCAGTTCGTTCGGCAACAGGTCGAGCGCATCACCGACGAGTTCTTCGAACTGTCTCTTCGACATCGATACGGGCATGCCCGACATTATCCCGCAGCGGGGGCGGGAATCTCCCGACTGTCGGGGTTGTACCCGGGCGGCAACGGCACCGGTGTACCGACCGAGCGGCCCGGCGGGCCCTTCTCAGGCGGGTCCGGGAGGCGACCGTTGATCAACACCTGTTCGCGCGCGTCGCCCACGAGCGTCGCGAAGCCGCCACGATCGGGCAGCGCTGCGTAGCAGACCACCCGGCGACTGCCGGTGAGCCAACTGACCTCGGAGATCACCGACCACTGCACGTTGAGGGTCGTCTCTTCGAACTTCGACGCTCCGCCGAAGAACTTGTTGGTCTCATTCGGACAGATCTTCGTCAGGTATTCGTTCTGGTCGCGCGCGCTCGGCCACGCTTTGCCGGAGTTCCGGCCACCGAAGCGTTGCGAGAGGTCGACGCCGCCCGTCGTCTGGAAGGCGTGCGGCTCCGAACAGTCGACGACGGTGCTCGTCGCCTTCCTCGTGTCCTTGTCGATGCCGACGCAGGTACCCGTCGGCCACGTGAACGACTGGTCGATGTCTGCGACGAGTCCGGTGAATTGCTCCTGGACGCCCTTCGCGCCCGGCTGCTCGATGCCGCAACGCAGGACACGCGCACCCTTCTCCCACTGGACCTTCGACGGGAACATCAGGCCGGACGCGAATCGACCCTGCGGGTCGAGGCCGCCGCCGAGGTAGCGGTCGACGATCGCCGGACAGTTCTCGTCGCGGATGGCGCCGAAGCGTTCAGGACCTGGCCATGGCGCCGCCGCCGCGAACTCCGACGTCGGGAACGTCTCCGTGTCGAGTGCGCCCGCGACCTCGAACCGGTGTGGCTTTGCGCAGTCCGTGAGGCTCGGCTCGCCCGGCTGCGCGGCGTCCCACTGGAGGCAGTCGCCGGGCTCGGAACGCGTGAAGTCGTTCTCGACCAGCGCGCTGCCTTCGCCGATCACCGTTGTTCCGACGCTTCCGTGATCGGAGAAACCGCCTCGAGCCAGGAGTACGCCGCCCGCTGCGACGCCGCCGACGAGAATCGCAGTCAAGAGAATCAGGAGCCGTCCGCGGGACCGATGCGTGCCGGTGGTCGCGACGCGCGCCCCGTCGTCCGACTCCTCGTCGTCATCCCAGTCGTCGTCCCAGTCCCCATCGGTCGCCTCGTCAGCGTCCAGATCGTCAACGTCGAGACCGTCTGGGTCCAGATCGTCAGCGCTTAGGTCGCTGTCCGCCCAGTCGTCAGTGTCCAGCCGGTCGGTTTCCCGGCCGTCGGCGGCCGGAAGGTACTCGGTGTCGGCGGGCGAATACGCACTGGTCGGCGGGTACGCGCCGCCGTCTGAGGCCACGGTGTCATCGACCGCGGCGTCAGCGGCGTCGGACACCATGTCGGCATCAGCGTCCTGCGGCGACAGGTCGTCGCCGCCTCCTGGTCGGTGGCTGTCAGAAGTCATCTCCTCCATCATGCCTGGTCGCCCTCGACGATGTCGTCCCCCGGGCCAGGAACACGCCCAGGTAGGCTTCCAAGCGTGATCGACCTGAAGATCCTGCGTGAAGATCCCGACCTCGTCCGCGCCTCGCAGCGCACCCGTGGCGAAGACCCCGAACTCGTCGACCGGCTGCTCCAAGCAGACGCTGATCGACGTGCGGCGATCGCCGAAGCCGATTCGCTGCGCACCGAGCAGAAATCGCTCGGCAAGCAGGTCGGCAAGGCGTCCGGTGATGAGAAGGCCGAGCTCCTGACCCGCGGCAAAGAACTCGCCGACCAGGTCAAGGCCGCCGTCGCCCGCCAGAAGGAGGCCGAGGAGACGGCCACCACGTGCCAACGCGCCATCTCTAACCTCGTGGCCGAGCAGACCCCTTCGGGCGGCGAGGACGACTACATCGTTCTGGAGCACGTCGGTGAGCCGCGGACCATCGAGAACCCGAAGGACCACCTCGAGATCGGCGAGCATCTCGGTCTCATCGACATGGAGCGCGGCGCCAAGGTGTCCGGTTCTCGCTTCTACTTCCTGACCGGTCTCGGCGCGCAGCTGCAGCTCGCCTTGTTGAACATGGCTGCAGCCAAAGCCACCGCCAACGGCTTCACTCTGATGGTCCCGCCGGTTCTGGTGCGCCCGGAGATCATGCAGGGCACCGGATTCCTCGGCTCGCACGCCGACGAGGTGTACCGCCTCGAGGCCGACGACCTCTATCTGGTCGGCACGTCGGAAGTGCCGCTGGCCGGCTACCACTCGGACGAGATCCTCGACCTGTCCGACGGCCCGAAGCGGTACGCAGGCTGGTCGACGTGCTTCCGCCGCGAAGCGGGCTCGTACGGCAAGGACACGCGCGGCATCATCCGCGTCCACCAGTTCGACAAGGTGGAGGGCTTCATCTACTGCAAGCCCGAGGACGCCGAGGCCGAGCACCAGAAGATCCTCGGCTGGGAGAAGGACATGCTCGCCGCGATCGACGTCCCGTACCGCGTCATCGACGTGGCTGGCGGCGACCTCGGCAGCTCCGCAGCCCGCAAGTTCGACTGCGAGGCGTGGGTTCCGACCCAGAACACCTACCGCGAGCTGACGTCGACGTCGAACTGCACCACCTTCCAGGCGCGTCGCCTGCAGGTGCGGTACCGAGACGACAACGG
Source organism: Gordonia zhenghanii (assembly GCF_021738965.1). Lineage (GTDB taxonomy): Bacteria > Actinomycetota > Actinomycetes > Mycobacteriales > Mycobacteriaceae > Gordonia > Gordonia zhenghanii. Next base: position 11,756 of record NZ_JAKKOQ010000014.1, read on the forward strand.
CAAGGCGCAGACCGCCGCGACACTCAACGGCACGCTCGCGACGACCCGCTGGCTGGTGGCCATTCTGGAAAACCATCAGCAGCCCGACGGCACGGTGCGACTTCCCGAGGAGCTCGCCCGGTTCGTCGGCGTGGACGTACTCACGCCGCGCTGACTGACATCTCGCCGATCGGGACCTGATCGGGTCGTTCGAGGAGTCGACCGACGCGACCGACGCCCAGGCGGCTTTCAGGTGCCATCGGTAACGTGACGACGATGAACGACCAGCCCGAGCCGCCGAGGATGCGACGGCCACCTCCCGGCGGCCAGCCGAACAGGCAGCCCGGCGGCGAGCCGTATCGGCCACCGCAGGCATGGTCGGCCGAACCTGGACAGCAACAACGGCGCTACATGCCGACGCCCGGCCAGGAGCCATTGCGGGGACGTCCCGGATACGCACCGCGCCAGGAGCCGCAGCCGGTCCCGCCGCAAGATCGGCATCGTCGGCCCGCAGGAGCGCCACCCGGCCCACCGCCGCAGCGACCCCGCCCCCGGTCCGACTCCGGCGGCCCGCCGCGCCGCCCCGCAGCCGCGGCCCAGCCGACTCCGCGCCGCAAGCGCAAGCCGCGGCGTGTACTGCGCATCGTCCTGGTGATCGTGCTGGTGCTGCTGATCATGCCGGTCGCGCTGATGTTCTACTACGACGCCAAACTGCATCGCGTCGACGCCCTGTCGGACTACCCGGGCCGCGTCGGCGACACGCCCGGCACGACGTGGCTCATCGTCGGCACCGACTCACGCGCCGATCTCAGCCAGGAGGACAAGGACAAGCTCGCCACCGGAGACAGCGACGGCTCCCGAACCGACACGATCATGATGGCGCACATCCCGACCACGGGTAAGCCGATGCTGATCAGCGTGCCGCGCGACCTGTACGTCCCGATTCCCGGCCAAGGCAGCCACAAGATCAATTCGGCGTTCAACACCGGCGGCCCCAGACTCCTCGTCCAGACCGTCGAGCAGTTCTCCGGCGTCCACATCGACCACTACATCGAGATCGGGTTCGGCGGATTCGACAAGGTCGTCGACGGAGTCGGCGGCGTCGAGATGTGCCTGGACCAAGCCTTGCGGGACCCGAAGGCCGGACTGCGTCTACCGAAGGGCTGCCAGACGTTGGACGGCGCGCAGGCGCTCGGCCTGGTGCGGACCCGGGCGTTCGCGAACGCCGACCTCGAACGTGTCGTCAATCAGCGCAAGTTCTTCTCCGCCCTCATGTCGAAGGTCACGAGTCCGTCGGTGCTGTTGAATCCGTTCAAACTGATCCCGTTCGCCAACGGCGCGGTGAACGCGGTGACCGTCGACGAAGGCGACCACCTGTGGAACCTGGCGTGGCTCGCTCTGCGTCTGCGCAACCCCGTCACGACGACGGTTCCCGCGGCAGGCGACGAGATCACCGACGACGGCGACTCGTTGATGCCCGGCGACGACACGTCGAAGTTCTTCGAATACGTCAGCCGTGGCGTCGAAGTCCCCGAGGAGCTGTTGAGTGATTCGGGCGGTTCGACGATCGGTGGCTAGCGCGGCCGTACTTTAGGCTGGTCGTATGAGTGAGACGCCGACGCAATTCCAAGAACTACTCCACGACCAGATCAGCAACGAGTTCTCGGCGTCGCAGCAGTACATCGCACTCGGGGTCTGGTACGACGCGCACGACATGCCCCAGATGGCGCGCCATTTCTACGCGCAGGCCGTCGAAGAGCGCAATCACGCCATGATGATCATCCAGTACTTCTTGGACCGGGACATCGACGTGCGCGTCCCCTCGGCGGCCGCGCCGACCACCGAGTTCGACGACTACGAGGACCCGATCGCGTTGGCCCTCGCACAGGAGAAGGTCGTGACCGAGCAGATCGTCGCGCTGGCGAGCTCTGCGCGCGAGAGCGGCGACTACCTGGGCGAACAGTTCATGCAGTGGTTCCTCAAGGAGCAGGTCGAGGAGGTCGCCCGGATGACGACGCTGCAGACCATCGCCCACCGCGCCGCAGGCAATCTGTTCGACCTCGAGAACTTCGTCGAGCGCGAACTGAACACCGCCGGGGCGACCCCTGACGCGGCCGCTCCCGTCGCCGCAGGCGGCAACCTGCAGTAGTAGACCCTCCCGGCCGGTCGAGCCATTCCCCGCCGGTCGAGCGAAGTCGAGACCCCACCTCGCCGGTCGAGCGAAGTCGAGACCCCGCCCCGCCGGTCGAGCGAAGTCGAGACCCCTACCGGATCGTCACCTGGCGCGCGATGATGCCTGCTTTGGACGCGCGCTGCGCGGCAGTCAGGTCGGAGGTGTCGGCGAGGGCTTCGGTGAGCGCCTTGTCGAAGGCGTCGAGACCGTCGTTCCATTCGGAGTGGTGGGCTTCCACGTCGAGGTCGAAGACCGGGACGAGCAGGCCGTGGGTGCGGAACGATCCGGCGAAACGGGAGCCGTCGCCGAGCGTGAGCCCGCCGGCATCGTGGACGCGCGCCAACGCGTTCATCAGCGAGTCCTCGTCCTCGGGCCGCACCCAGCGAAGGTGCGCCTTCTCGCCCGCGTCCACCCACCACGGGGCGCCGACGCCGCTGGCGGGTGTCAGTCGCGCGGTCGGCAGGATGGTGTCGTTGGCGCGCTCGAGCATCGCCTTGATCTGCGGATCGAGATCGGTCTCGTCGGCAAACCACCAGGCGAAGTCGTCGTGGACGGTCACGTCGATCGACGCGGCCGGGTCGACGATGTCGGCCAGGTCGAGGTCGGTGGCCGAGCCGTCGTACTCGCTTCCGGTCGTCGCGGTGGCGGCCCAGGCGAGCGCGTTCGTCACGGACGTCCGGAGGTCGTCGGGGTCCGGATCGGTCTGGAGCGCCGCATACCCGTGCGCTTGCGCGTCACCGCTGACGTCGGCGAACACCGCGCCGGGGAGCACTGTCGCGAACTCGACGGACTGCTTCGCGTCGAAGTCGGCGGCGAACGGGACCGTTGCAGTCGCTGACGCGATGAACGTCCGCATGGCGACGAGGTCGCACTCTGCCGCCAGGCCCTTGAACGGACGGACCGGTCCGGCCAGCGATGCGGCCTGCCGTGCCTTTCGTGCGGCTACTCGTTCGGCGCGATTGCTTCCCGGGCGCGGACCGCTGCCGCGCTTGCTCTTCTTACCCATGCGTCCAATATCTCACGGACCGCGTCGGGGTCCGGTCAGTAGGCGGTGACCAGCCAGTCCCGCACCCGGGCCGGATGATTGGTCGCCACCCAGCGGACACCGAGGTCGGCGCACAGTTGGACGTCGGGCTGTTCGTCGACGGTCCAGCAGTAGGTGACGCGCCCCGACGCTGCAGCACGGTCCACCAGCTCCGGGTGCGTGCGGAGGGTGTCGATGGACGGGCCGACTCCGGTCGCGCCGACTGCGGTGGCCGCAGTTCCCCCGATGATGCGGGCGCTGTCGCCGAGCAGGACGGTCGGGAGCATCGGCGCGCTGCGGCGGATACGCCAGACCCCGGCAGACGAGAACGAGATGACGACGGCGCGGCTGTGGTCGGCCGACGGCGGTGTGGCGATGCCGAACTCGTGGAGCATCGCGAGTAACTCGGTCTCGACGAGCGACCCGTAGCGGACCGGGTGCTTGGTCTCGATGAACAGCCGGACCGGACGATGCCAGTCGAGTGTCAGGGTGAGGAGTTCGCGCAGCGTCAACACCTGTGCGGGACTGCCGCTGTGCCACGTGCCGAAATCGTGTTCCCGGAGTTGGTCCAGTGTCATCTCGCTGACCGCGCCGACACCGTCGGAGACTCGCTCGATGGTCCGGTCGTGGATGCAGACGAGTTGGTGGTCGGCAGTCAACCGGATGTCGCATTCGAGTCCGTCGGCTCCCTGCTCGAGCGCCAGTTCGTAGGCGCCGAGGGTGTGTTCGGCGACTTCGCCGGACGCTCCGCGGTGCGCGACGACGGCAGGTTTGCCCGACCGCGACACTCCTCGCCCGGTCATGCCGCGACCAGACGTCGTACTGGTCGTTCGACGGTCTCGAGTGTCCCCGCGATGATCTCCAGCCGGCGGACCGCCCAGTGCGCGAACACCGCAGACACCCCGAACACCAGGGTGACGAGAGCCAACGCGTCGGCGTCGAGTTGGAGTGACGTGGTACTCCAGGCCGCGATCCGGTAACCGGCTGCCAGCAGCGCGAGGGCGTTGACCAGCCCCCATGCGATCGCGAGACGCACCCGGACTCGATCGGCGCGCGGATCCGGCGGTCCGATCCGCGCCGCCTCGTGAAGCAGCCAGAGCGCACCGACCACGTTGACCAGCGGGACCATCGACAGCAGGTACACCACCACGGTGGGTCGCGGGTCGACGAAGCCGGCCGAGGCGTACCGTCTGCGCCGTATCTGACGCACCCACCGTCCGAACGCGACGGTGGCCATGACGACGGCCACGAGCGCCATCACCCCGAAGACGAGCACGGCGATGCTGCTGAGCCAGTCGATCCACATCGGGATCGGGTGGGTCCGGTTGACGACGGCCACGACATAGCGGATCGCGTGGACGACGCCCGCGCCGGCCAGGATCAACGCGGCGAGCCGCAACGCTCGAGTCAGCGCATCGGTCGTCGGCGGGACCGGATCGGCGGCGGCGTCGACGGACTCCGTGCGTGGAACGTCGACGAGTCCCCAGCGCGGTGTGCTCGCATAGGACGGAGTCGGTCGCCGCCTCGCGCTGCGCGGCCCACGAGGTGCGGGCATCGCTTCGCGCGGCCGGTGCGCAGTCCATCGAAGAGGTCGTCGAGCCGGCTGGAGTCTGGGCTGCTGGGGTGCGGGCTGCTGGGGTGCGGGACCGCCTCGAGAGACGACGGCCGCTCCTTGTGCGTCGGTCTGGACGAGCGGCCCTCCGCAGCGCGGGCAGACGGTGCGGCCGTCACGGTGCGGCGCCTGGATACGGCACGCGGGGCAGACGTCGAGGTTCACGCGTCGGCCGATCCGGTCTCGACGGGCTTGCCTGCGTTCTGCCACGCCACCATGCCGCCGCTGACGACTGCTCCGTCGATTCCGCGCATCAACAGGTACTCCATGATTCGGTACGAGCGCCCACTGGTGCGGCAGACGACGAGGAGTTCGCGGTCGAGGTCGATCTCATCGACGCGGGCCGGAACGTCGGCGAGCGGGATGTGCAGAGCGCCTCGCACGCGCGCTTGCTCCCATTCGTCGTCCTCACGGACGTCGAGCAGGATCTGGTCGCCGTCGTCGGTGAAGTCGTCAGGGAGGTCGGTCACCGCCACTGTCTCGATGTCGCCCATATCCACGCCGTCCAGTTTTCCACACGTGGGCGACGCGGGTGGACCGTCGAACCGACGAGGGTGCGGCAGGCGTGCGGGAGCGCCTGGATTCGGCGTCCCGCAGAACCGCCTGGATGCAACTATGCAGACCTACATATTTCTATCCACAACACCTGTCTTCACTGTCGTAAACCGATCCCTACCGATCGGTTCACAGGCTCCGAGAAGCTGTGCATAACCCTGTGGAAATGTGGATAGACCTAGGTAAAGGGGGGTATAAATGTGTTGCGGGTCTCCTTTTCTTGTCCAATTGGCCCGATTACCGTCGCGCAGACACCTTTTGGACACCCGGCTCTCATCTGAGTTATCCACATCCACAGGTGTGGATAACTTGGGGATAACACGCCGGGCGAAACTCTCAACAAGAGGTTTGGAGTTACGTGGACGACGCCTCGTCACAGAAGACCAGCGCCTAGAATCGGCGACGTGCATGTGGAATGGCTGACCGCCTATCTCGACTTCCCGGCCACCGAATTCGGCGCCGAGGTCACCTTCTGGCGCGCGATCTCAGGCAGTACCGTGTCGCCGCCACGCGGCGCCCATCAAGAGTTCGCGACTCTCGAGCCGTTCAACGGCGACGCCCACCTGCGCGTCCAACGGGTGGCCGAGGGCTCCGGTGGAACCCACCTGGACATTCACGTCGTCGATCCCCTGTCGGCGTCGTTGGAAGCCGCCGCGCTCGGGGCATCGTTGATCGCCGATTACGGCACCCATCGCGTGATGTCATCTCCCGGCGGAGGCGTGTTCTGTCTCGTCCCGCATCAGGGCGAGAGCGAACGCGCGCGTCCGATCCGTTGGCCGGGCGGCACCATCAGCATCGTCGACCAAGTGTGCTTCGACGTTCCGACCGACCGGTTCGACGCCGAGGTCGCGTTCTGGGAGGCGCTGACCGGCCACCCGACTCCAGGCAGGCACGACCCGGACCGCGTCGGCCTCACCCGGAATCCGAGACTCGCCCTCCAAGTACTCCTCGTCCGGTCCGACGTCGCCGAACCCGCGACCTACATCGAGGTGGCCGCGACCGACATCGACGACGAGGTCGAACGCCACGAAGGCTGGGGCGCATCCGTCGTGAAGCAGTGCACCGACCGTGTGATGATGGCCGACCCCGCCGGTCGGCGCTACTACATCTCAGTTCGGAACCCCAGAACAGGTTCATAACCGACAGGTTCATAACCGACAGGTTCATAACCGACAGGTTCATAACCGACAGGTTCGTGACCGACCTGATACTCAGGCGCGCATCTCCTGCACCGCGTCCGCTTCCCGTTCGACGTCGGCGCGTTCTGCCGAAGTCAGATCACGCAGTTCAACCAGATCGATTCCGTCGCGTGTCGGCGTCCACGTCGCGGCGAGTCTGCCGTCGACCAAGACGAATCCAGGGGAACGCCCGTTCGGGGTGGTGAGCGCGGCATACAGGTCCGGATCGGCTACCCGGATGCGGTCGGCGTTGGCGAGGAGGAGGTTGTCGTAGGGTGCGACGAGGCGGACCGGGGCTGGCTCGTCGCCGGATGCGATCGGCAGGCCTTCCAGGTCGTAGAGTGGCTGCCCGTCCGGCCCCTCGTGTTCGCGGAGTTCCCAGTCGGCTTCCATCGCCTTCATCATCGGTCCGAGACCGGTCAGACCCGACCAGGTCTGGACTGCGGCGACGGTTGCGGGCCCGAACCCGCGCAGGTACAGGCGGATCAGATCTTTCCGGGCCTCGTCGCCGGTCACTGCGGGTTCGCCTGGTCCGATCCAGTCGTCGAGATGTCGATATGCGGGAGCACCGGACGCCTGCCACAGCCCGCGAGGAGGCGCCTGGACCAGCGGGAGGCTCCACCGCGCGACGGCGGCGAGATCGGCGGGCGGTTCGTCGGGCCACCGTCGTGCGAGTTCGTCGCGCAGTGCAGCGCCGGGGACGGGATCATCTGCGGCGGCGAGTATTTCGGCGGCATGCTCGGCGACGTCGTCCACGGTCACACCCAGTCGTCTGCCGTGGTTGCGGGTGCCCGCCGCGGTGATCGACGGCTGCACGAGTTCCCTGATCCAGCGGGCGTCGAGTCCGTCCATCAAGAACACGGTGCCTCGCTGCAAGGTCATGCGCACGACGTCCCGCTCGGTGAGGAGGGTGTCGACGTCGGCGGGATCGAAGTCGTGCACGCGGCACGCCAGCCCGTAGAAGGCGGCCTGCGGATCCTGCGACTGGATCCCGACGAGTCGGTCGATGACTTCGACGACGTCGTCGTCGATCCGTTCGAGTAGATGCTGCCGCTCGAGCAGGGTGCGATTCCATTGCTCGAGCGTCAGTGCGCGCCCCATCAGGCGGGGAACGTCAGCCCGGTGCTCACATGGCAGCGATACCCGTTCGGGTTCGTGAACAGGTACTGCTGATGGACGTCTTCGGCGTAGTAGAAGTGACCGTCGCCCGCCTCGGCGAGCGAGAGGACCTCGGTCGTGATCGGTCCGTACCCGGCGGCGCCGAGGGTCGGCCCGTAGCGTTCTGCGGTCTCGACTGCGAGGCGGGTCGCCTCGTCGTCGAATCCGTATACGGCGGAACGGTATTGAGTGCCGACGTCGTTGCCCTGACGCATCTCCTGGGTGGGATCGTGCGAGGTGAAGAACACCTCGATCAGATGTTTGAGGGACGTCTGATCCGGGTCGAAGACGACGAGCACCGATTCGGTGTGCCCGGTCTGCGCGGTGCACACCTCCTCGTACGTCGGGTTCGGTGTGTAACCGCCCGCGTAGCCGACGGCGGTCGTGTAGACGCCGGGCTGCTGCCAGAAGATCTCTTCGACGCCCCAGAAGCACCCGCCCGCGAGGACCACGGACTCCAGGTCCGGACCCCAGTCGCCGGTTCCGGTCGGCCCGAACCCGCCTGCGGCGTCGGGTTCGCCACGCATCGACTGACCGGTGACGAGGTTCTTCTCCCGCAAGGGCATCAGCGTGTCGCGACCGGGCAGCGCATTCTCGCGCTCGACCATCGCGGTCTTGACTGCGGATGCGGCGAAGATTCGGTCGAAGATGCTCATGGGTCCAGGCTACGACGTACCGGTGAACTCCGGCCGTCGGGAACACAACCGTGCGCCGATCTGTTGCAATAAGTATCCGTGTGGGGAAATGTTGTTGACTGGACCCAGTACGGATCTCATTCAATTTGTAGAGAGGATCATCGTGGCTGAATACACTCTGCCCGAACTCGATTACGACTACGGCGCTCTCGAGCCGCACATCTCCGGCAAGATCATGGAGCTGCACCACAGCAAGCACCACGCGACCTACGTCAAGGGCGCGAACACCGCTCTCGAGAACCTGGCGGCCGCACGTGAGGACGGCAGCATCGCAGGCAAGGTGTACGGACTGTCGGCGAACCTGTCGTTCCACCTCGGCGGGCACACCAACCACTCGATCTTCTGGAAGAACCTGTCGCCCAACGGCGGCGGCGAGCCGACCGGCGATCTCGCCGAGCAGATCGGCGTCGACTTCGGCGACTTCGAGAAGTTCAAGGCTCACTTCACCGCGGCAGCCACCACCCTGCAGGGCAGCGGCTGGGCCATCTTGGGCTACGACACGATCGGCCAGCGCCTGGTGATCGAGCAGCTGACCGACCAGAGCGGCAACACCTCCGCCGCCCTCATCCCGGTCGTCATGCTCGACATGTGGGAGCACGCCTTCTACCTCGACTACCAGAACGTCAAGCCGGACTACGTCAAGGCCTGGTGGAACGTCGTGAACTGGGAGGATGCTTCCGAGCGTCTCGCCCGCGCGAAGACCCAGGGTTCGGGTCTGATCGTTCCCGCCTGATCTCGTACTGACGCCGACGGCGGTCGCCCCTCACCGGGGCGGCCGCCGTTCGTGTTTTCTCTGCTTGACGCGTTATGCATCTGCTCCCGCTTATTGTCCGGACTATAAGCGGGAGCGTACGCATGCTGCGCGACCTCAGGTACGCGGTCCGACGACGCGGTATCGGCCGATGAGGAACGCCTTGTTGCGGGCCGTCTCCAGTAACTCGAAGTCGAAGGGACGCGGGAACAGCGGCCGTCCGGCGCCCACTGTCGCAGGCGCATAGGAGACGGTCATCTCGTCGAGCATCGACGCCTCGGCGAACTGCGCGGCGAGGTCGCCGCCGCCGACCACCCACACGCTCTTCTCCCCCGCTGCGGCCTCCAGCGTCGCGCGATGCTCGGCGGGCCGACCGGAGAGCACCGTGACCGACGGGTCGACGACGTCGATGTCCCGGTGCGTGAACACGAACGTCGGATAGTCGCCGTACGGCCACGAGTCGCCGCTCGCCGCGATGTGGTCGACGACCCACTGGTAGGTGGTGGCCCCCATGACGATCGCCCCGGTCGCGGACATCAGGTCGTCGATGTTGAAGGGGCCGTCGTCGTCGATCGGTTGAGTGAGAAGCCATGCGAGCGAATCGTTCTCGTCGGCGAGGAAGCCGTCGAGTGTGGACGCAGTGTAGTAGACGTACATGCATCGAGTATCCGTCACGGACCATCGCTCCATGGGGCGATTACCGTCCGGTCGCAGGCCTCGGTATCACGATCGGCGCGCGGCTCGCGCCGCCTTCTTCGCCTCGACTTTGAGGATGTTCTTGAGATTCTTGGCAGGCATGTAGCGGAACGTCAGCCACATGAATCCGATCGGAAGGGCGACGCCGACGAACAGGACCACTGCGACGGCACCGCCGTTCGAGATCACGTCACCCGCCTCGTCGGGGTACATCGCGGTCGCCCCGATCACGATCGCCACCTGCAGGACGAGAAAGAATCCGACACAGGCGCCGAACAGCGTCCGTCTCTCCGACGGAGTCGGTATCCGACGGAAATCGGTGACGAACCGGCCGATTGGCGCGAACGACGCGACGACCGGAACGATCGCACCTGTCGAAGTCGAGCCTCCGATCACCGCCCCAACGACACCGATCACAATCACCGCGCCGAGATAGCCGAGCGCGTACCAACCGACGTATTTCCAGACGTTCACGTATTGCTCCCCTGCTGAACCTCGCGCCGCCTCGAGCGGCCCCCCGGGGCGTAACGGTAGCACCCTCACCACGGTCGACGCGGTTAGCTCGTTCCGGCGACATCGGTCAGGACTCTCCCCGATACGGGTGACGCGGAGACTCTCTCGCCGTCCATCCGCTTGCTCCCCCGGCCAAGACTGCACCGGTCGCCGAGTGCGGACAGACGCAGGAGGCAGGCGCGCCCTCGGTTACAGGTAGAGGACGCCGACGGTCGCTGCGGCAGCGGATACGAGGAAGAACACGACCAGGACCACGGCGTCGAGCCGTCCGGGCCGCGACGGGTACGCGGTGAGGCGTCCGGTGCCGCCGCGGGCGGTGATCGCCTCGGACATCTCGGCACTGCGCCGCATCGCCGACGACATGGCGGCGACGATGATGTCGAGGATCCCCAACTCGGCGGACGGATGCCCCGACGACGCCTTCGACTTCGGACGCAGCTTGTGCGCGGCCCACAGCAGGCGCATCTCGTCGATCAGCAACGGCAGCCCGCGCAACGACAGCGCGATCGTGACGGCCCACTCGTCGACCGGCAGCCGCAGCCAGCGCAGCGGGCGCATCAGCACGGCGATCGCGGGCGCGAGCTCCGCCACCGGCGTCGTCCACACGACGAGCACGGACATCGCGACCACGATCAGCCCGAGGAGCACCGCACGCAACGCGGTGAGTCCGCCTTCCGATCCGCGCGCCACCGACGACCACGCGACACCGACCGCCATCAACGCCCAGAACCACCACGGCGGACGCGGAAGCGCGCCCACCGGGATACCGGCGATCAGCGCGAACACGATCAGGCAGACGGCGACGAAGCCGAGCGCAGGCCACGACGGGAGGATCCACGTCATCAGTCCGAGGACCAGGATGACGATCAGTTTGGTTCCGGCCCACAGACGGTGGACCGGCGAGTCGCCCGGGATCTGGCGCAACATCGGGATCTGCATGTCAGACACCGCCTTCCAGGACGCCCGCGACGAGCTCGACGCGGCGGTTGCACACCCGGTCCAACGATTCGAGGTCGTGCGAGATGATGACGATCGTCGCCCCGCGCTCACGCAGTGCGGCCAACACGGTCAGTACCTCTTCACGGGCCTGCGGATCGAGGCCGGCGAGCGGCTCGTCGAGCACGAGGACGTCCGGTTCGGATGCGATCAGCGACGCGAGGACCACCCGTCGCATCTGCCCGCCGGACAGCGAGTCGACGCGTTTGGCCGCGAACTCGCGCGGCAGCGACACGAGGTCGAGCACCCGCCCCACCTCGGTGGTGCCGACCTTCTCACCGCCGACCGCCATGATCTCGTCGCCGACGCTCACCTTCTGCAGTTGCAGGCGGGCGTGCTGGAAGCCGAGACCGACACGGCCGACGTTCTCGCCGACCGACTCGCCGCCGATCAGTACCTGCCCGGACGTCGGCTCGGTCAGCCCGGCGAGGATCCACGCCAACGTCGACTTTCCCGAGCCGTTTCCGCCGACGATCAGCATGCCGTCGCCGCGATCGACGCGCAGGTTCACGCTGTGCAGTGCGACCACCTCCCAGGGGGACCCTTGCAGATACGTGTGGGCGACACCGTCGACGACGAGCAACGGCCGGCCGCCGACCGGGGCGGACGCCAGCTTGGGCGCTGCACTCTCCGGTCGCATCCACTCGGGGTGGTGGGTGACGATTCGGCCGTCGGCCAGGTGGATGATCCGATCGGCGGCGCGCGCCTCGGAGTCGCGGTGGGTGATGAGGACGACGGTGATGCCGTGGCGCCGGGGCAGCTCGGCGAGGATCGAGATGAGGTCGTGGCGGCCCTGCGGATCGACCATCGAGGTGACCTCGTCGGCGATCACCAGCCGTGGGCCGCGCGCGAGAGCCGCGGCCACCGCAAGCCGCTGTTGCTGGCCGCCAGACAGATCGGAGGTGTCCCGGTCGCCGAGGCCGGCCAGGCCGACCTCCGCGAGCAGACCGTCGATGTCGACGGCCGCGTCGTCGGGCAGGCCCCACACGAGGTCGTCGGCCACCCGCGAGCCGAGCATCTGCGCCTCCGGGCGCTGCAAGACCAGCGCGGTTCCGCCCGCACGCCCCAACCCCGGCGATCCGGGGCGGTCGACGACGCCGATCGTCGGGTCGACGCCGGAGAGGATCTTCGCGAGCGTGGACTTGCCCGATCCGTTTGCACCGACGACGGCGACGAACTCGCCCGGATGCAACTCCAGGTCGATGCCGGCCAGCACGTCGCGCGACGTGCCCGGATAGCGGTAGCCGACACCGACGGCGCGCATCGGCAGCGGGCCGGGCTGCCGGTCGGCGACGGGAGTGTGGGCGGCTTCGAGGGTGTCGTCGAGTCGCACGTCGGCGAGCCGGTCGAGGACCTTGCCGAGCATCCAGCCTGCGACGAGGATCGTCAGGAACGTGCCAACGGTGCCGGGAATCCAGATCCACAGCCACCAGTGGTCGACGACGTTGCCGGAGAAGCTCTCGACGGCGTCGCCCGCCCCGTCGAGCCCGACCAGTCGCACGGTCTTGGCCAGACCGGTCAGCACGTTGTCGAAGACTTCCAGCCCCAGGCGGCGCAGCGGGACGAGGATCCACATCATCAGGACGGTGAGACCAGCGATGAGCGGTGAGGTGATCAACGCGGCGAGGGTCAGGACGGCCGGTCCGCCGCCGCGGCGTCGGACTTCGCCGACGATTCCGCCGACCACCGCAGTCGCGGCGACTGCGAACGCGGTGCCGAGCCCGGCCACCGCGAATGTGACGGCGACCGTCGTCACGAAGGCCGCGATCACCGCGCGCAACCGGGTGCGGGCGGCGAGCAGCGCGATCGGGACCGGGGCGAGGAAACCGAGGGCGGCCGCCATCGGGACCACCGCGACGACGACGGCGGGCACGACGGTGAGACCGCTGAAGATCGCGATGGACGCGATCTCGATCGGTCGGAGCGGTCCAGTCGGGGCGCTCCGGACGTCGACTGCAGGGGAGATCACCGCACCATTGTGCCTGCCATGAGGTGGCGCGATGCTCGGCGAGGGCTGCCTCACCCGAGGTTCAGGTGCGCCGAACAGCCATATACGGGCTCCCGACCTGCGATTTCACGGTGTCACCGAGTGTTGAATGAGGGATACAGGTCACCCTAACCTGGCACTATGCTCGCTGCCCTGGCGTTGAGTTTCGCCGTCATCTTCGTCGCCGAGCTGGGAGACAAGTCCCAGCTGATGGCGATGACGTTCGCGCTCCGCTACCGCTGGTGGGTGGTCCTCACGGCGATCCTGACCGCGACGACTCTGGTGCACGCGGCGTCGGTGTTCTTCGGACACTTCCTCGGCCTGTCGATCCCCACCGCGCTCCTCTCGATCGTCGGCGGCCTGTCGATGCTGGTGTTCGGGTTCTGGACACTGCGCGGCGATGAACTCGACGACGACGAGGCCTCCCGCGCCGGACGCGTCGGCCGATCCGTGTTCCTCGCCGTCATGTCGTCGTTCCTGCTCGCCGAGCTCGGCGACAAGACGATGCTCGCGACCATCACCCTCGCAGCGGACCACGACTGGCTCGGCGTATGGATCGGTTCGACGATCGGCATGGTCGCCGCCGATGCGCTGGCGATCGCCGTCGGACGACTCCTGGGCCGCCATCTGCCCGAACGCTCCATCGCTCTCGGCGCCGCCGTCCTGTTCTTCGTGTTCGCGACGTGGCTCGTGGTGGACGGCCTGATCGGGGCGTCCGCCGTCGTCCTGGCGTCGGCGATCGCAGCGACCGTCGTGATCGTGGTCGGCGGCGTCTGGTGGATCCTCGCCACGCGCCGCCGCCGCGCAGCCGAGGCCGCAGCCGCAGATCCCGGCCTACCGATCGATCGCTCGGCTTCCGTGCGTTAGAGTCTCCTCGACCGGGCCATTCGTGGCCGTGGACCGAAGAAAAGGACTCTCACATGGACGTCACCGGCTCCGCCGTCATCGTCACCGGCGCCGCCTCCGGGCTCGGCGCCGCCACCGCCAAGCGTTTCGCCGCCGACGGCGCGACCGTCTTCGGCATCGATCTGCAGCCCTCCATCGACAAGGCCGAGAAGGTCGACGGCGTCCAGCTCGTCGCCGCCGACGTGACCAGCGAGACCGAGGTGCAGGCCGTCATCGACACGATCGTCGAAGCGGGCATCCCGCTGCGCGTGACGGTCAACTGCGCGGGCGTCGGCTGGGCCTCCCGCATCCTCGGCAAGGAGGGGCCGCACGATCTGGACCTGTTCCGCAAGGTCATCGAGATCAATCTGGTCGGCACGTTCAATGTGATGCGTCTGGCCGCCAACCGCATGCAGGCCGAGAGCGTCGTCAACGACGACAATGCCCGCGGCGTCATCATCAACACAGCGTCGGTCGCCGCCTTCGAGGGCCAGATCGGCCAGATCGCGTACACGGCGTCTAAGGGCGGCGTGCACGCCATGACGATCTCCGCGGCACGCGACCTCGCTCGCGCAGGCGTCCGCGTCTGTACGATCGCACCGGGCACCATCAACACCCCGATGCTCGCCGGCGTCACCCCGGAGATCAAGAAGACGCTCGAGTCAGGCATCCCGTTCCCGGCCCGACTCGGCGAGCCGTCCGAGTACGCCGACCTGGCCGCACTCATCGTGGGGCACGACTACCTCAACGGCGAGACCATCCGCATGGACGGTGCTCTACGCATGGCGCCGCGGTAGCGATCGGCTAGAAACACGCGCGAGAGTCCGTCAGCCTGTGGCTTCGTCGACCAGATGCAACGCCTGGTCGCCCCGGGCGGCGGGCTCTCGCCGTTTGTGCAGGACGTCGACGAGTTCGTCGACGACGGCCACCGTCTCCTTCGGGAGCCCCGCGAGTCGCTGCGCCACACGATGCACTTCCGGGTCGGCCATCGCCCGGAACTGCTCGATCTCCATCCGGCTGCGACGCTCGGTGTCGTCGGACAGGAAGTGGCGGATGTCGACGTCGAACGCCGCCGCAAGCCCCTCGACGGTCCGGAACGACGGCGATTTGGCCTTGCCCGACCGCAATTGACTCAGATACGACTCGCCGATCCGATATCCGCGGTCCGCGGCCCGCTGCGCAATGGTCTTCGCGCTGTACGGTCGCCCGTCCTGCCCCGGAAGACTCCGGAACAACTCGTCCAGTCGCAGGGCGAACACGCCCGCCTCCCCGTCCGACATACTCTCCTCGCCCCTTCTCACGCCCCCCGGCCACCAGCCGTCTCCGACTCAGTCGCAGACATTCAATACCCATGGCAAGCGGTTTGGCAATTCGCGGGCGAACATTTCAGTCCGGCAGGAGGTCCACGCTTCGCGGGAGGTCGAGGACCGCATCGGACGATATCCATTCGCGGAGGACCTTGGTGGCGCGAACATCGTCCTCGTTGTAGACCAGGAGTCGGTCGCGCTGCGACAGGTCCTGTGGCGCGCCGTCGAGGGCCACCGCCGCCGCATACCATTCCATCGACGCCTCACCGCTCGCCTCGTCGTCGCGCCAGTTGAATCCGGCGACCGGGGCGATCCGTTTGAGTCCCTTGCCTCGTGGGCAGACGAAGTTCCGTCCGACCGCCTCGAAGACGTCGACCCACTCCGAGGAGGCGATGAAGGCGTCGATCTCGGCCCGCGGGGGCACTCCGGGGACCACCCCGTGGAAACGGTCGGCGCTGCCCCGCAGCCATCGGTTCTCGGCCTGCTGCGAATAGCAGTAGGCGGCGAAGGTCTTGCCCGCGGCGTGCGCAGCGTCGCGCTCGGCGCACAGCCACGTCCAGAACTCGGCGAACGATCGGCCCTCGTCGAGCGTCGGCAGCGGATCCCAGGTCACGAAGGCGCGATACCGCACCTCGCGGCCGGGGTCGGTGGTGTCGGTCAGGAGGGTGCCCCACATGTAGGCGCCGCGCTCGGAGTAGCTCTCCATGTCCACGTCCACTTCGACGGCGGCCCGCCGAACGGACGGGCGGTCGCCGCGCCGCGCCAACGGAATTCCGTCCACCCAGCACCGCGCCGACACGACGGCGTCGGCGAACGAGACCGCGCCCGGCCAATCGGCCGGCGGATCGCCGCGATGGGTCGCCAGGTCGTCGACGGTCTCGATGCGCGCTTCCTGCAGGACCAGCGACTGGCTGCCGCCGACGACGAGGCTCACGTCACGCCGCTCGGTCAGTTCGGCCTCGCACCGGGGCCACCAGTGGCAGCTGCGGCATTCGGCGACGCGCCGCGGGCCGGTCCGGACCGCTCCGTCGACCACCGCGC
This sequence comes from Gordonia zhenghanii, assembly GCF_021738965.1. Classification (GTDB taxonomy): domain Bacteria; phylum Actinomycetota; class Actinomycetes; order Mycobacteriales; family Mycobacteriaceae; genus Gordonia; species Gordonia zhenghanii. The sequence continues at coordinate 28,306 of NZ_JAKKOQ010000014.1, forward strand.
GCCGCCGCTCGAACACGTCGGCGTACCCGTCCAACGCGGTGGTCAGCGGCACCACGACGATGCAGTCGGCGTCCAGTCCGATCAGTCCGCCCCAGCGCTCCCGGCCCCCCGAACCCGTTACCGCCGCGCTCCAGCCCAGGTCGTCGAGCATCGCCGTGAGGTGCGTCAGCCGCAGCACGTCGCGTCGTTGGGAACGGAACGACCGAGTCGCATCGGCCTCGGGCAACCAACCCCACAACGGGCTGGTCAGCAGGGTCGGCGGGGGCGCGTCGGCCGGCCGGTCCGAGCTGGTGGGCGTGGTGACCCGGTGATTGACGATGACCACTGGCAGATATCCGCCGTCGTGCCGGACGAGCGCTTCGGCGTGTCCGCGCCGACCACGCTCGACATCGGTCGGCAACGTCGCACGGAAGATCCACGTCGCCCCCGATTCGACGGCGCGGCGGGTCTGCTCGACCCGCTCACGGTGCGGGCCGTCGTCGACGGTCACGACGGTGCCCGCCGGTTGCGCACTCTGCAGTCCGTGCAGAGTCGCGATCACCGAGGCCCGGTGCGACTGGGCCGCGTCGATACGACGACGGGCCTCCGGAGACACATCAGAGGCCGCCGGATCACCGCGCTCGGCGAAGTCGAGAGCCAGCCGATGTTCACATCCGCTGAGGTTCCGTGCCCCCAGGACCGCAGGACTCACGTGCGGCTCCCCCACTTCATTTCGTCGACTCGAACGTCGGCCCACACCGGACCGCGTGATTCACTACCCCACGAGACTATGCAAAGCTGGAGACAGCCATTCGCAGGTGTCGATATTCCGACGGAGAGGTTGGAGCATGGGACTGCTCTCTTCGGTGCGCTCGAAGCGTACTGATCGCAAGGCGGGCAAAGCGATCCGCAAGGCTGAGGAGAAGGCGATCAAGTACCGCGCCAAAGCCAAGGCCAAGGCCGAGACCGCTCTGGACCGCAAGAAGCATAAGCAGAAGCTGCAGACCGAGAACAAATTCCACAAGCGCGCGCAGAAGACCGAGCGCAAGACGGCGAAGACTTCGGCCAAGGCGCAGAGCAAAGTCGCGGCCTCCGAAGCCAAGGTCGTCGCCGAGAAGGCGAAGGCCGACGCGGAGAAGGCCCTGTTCACGCCGACCAAGGTGAAGCGGTACCTCACGGTCGGTCGGATGGCTGCACCCGTCCTCGTCCCGATCGCCTACCGCGGCGCGGTGGCTGCCAGAGCGCAGCTCACCGAGGTCCAGGCGCGACGCGCAGGAGTCCCGGCCAAGGTGCTGACCCAGTACGGCGGCCCCAGCGCCACGTTGCGCGCCCGTATCGCCACCACGCGGGAATCCGCGGCCAAGGTCGCGGCACACGAGCAGACCGCCGAGGGCAAGACCTTCGTCGACGCGATGACCGATCGGTTGACCAACCTCGAGGTCGCCGCCGATGCGGCCGACGCGATGCCTCCGTCGCAGCGCAAGTCGGCGCAGCACGCGATCGACAACGAGCTGGCCGCGATCGACAACGATCTGCTTGCTCGGTTGAACGTGCACGTCAGCTGACCGTCACCTCCCACCTACGACGTCGACAGCGACCTCAGACTCCCCGCTGACCGGGGACCCTGAGGTCGCTGCGTTCGTTTTCGTCGCGTCGAGTCGCGCGTCCGCAACGTCTGTGTGATTAGCTAGACCCCATGGTGAAGCGTCTCCTGGTTCTGGTGTCCGGTGTGGTCGTCGCTCTCAGCGGGGTACTGGCGTTACAAGCGCCGACCGCGTCCGCCGCCTCGAAGTGCGCGGACGTCCACGTACTGTTCGCACGCGGCACCGCCGAGACCGCTCCGCCGCTCGGCGTGACCGGGATCGCGTTCGAGAACTCTTTGCGCAACCGCATCAAGGGCGAGTCCATCCGCGTCGAGCCGGTGCATTATTCCGCGAGCAGCGACTTCAGCAACAAGTTGGAGTTCGCCGAGACCTTCGTCGACGGCGTGAAGACGACGCAGAGCCGCGTGCGGCAGATCGCGACGGCGTGCCCGAAGACCGACATCGTCATCGGCGGCTACTCACAGGGCGGTGCACTCGCCGCGTACACGGTCGCCGACTCGTACGACATCCCCGCCGATTACGCGCGGTACCGCCAGTACGCACCGAAGCCGATGTCCGCCGACCTCGCCGACCACGTCGCGGCCGTCGTCCTGATCGCCCCGCCGTCGGCACGCTTCCTGAAGGACGCCGGTGCACCGACGATGCGCGTCGGCAAGGCCTACCAGGGTAAGACGGTCCGCTACTGCGCCCAGGGCGACAACATCTGCAACGGTGCTCCCCTGGCCGGCCCGAACGCCGTGCACCTGTTGTACCCGGTGAACGGAACCACCGATCGCGCAGCCGCGTACGTCGCACGCCGCGTGTGACCCTCGTAGAGGTCGTAGTTCGAACGGGCTAACGAACAGTCGGCTAGTGGCGACAGTCACAGTAGACCGGATTCGTAGACCTCGGTGCGGGAGACCGTGCCACTCACGCTGATGACACACTTCACTCGCACACGCACCCTGATCGCAGCTGCAGGCGTCGCCGTCGCAGCCGCCGCTGGCACCATCACCGCGACGGCACCCGCCGCGGACGCCGCTCCCCCGCTGACCAACGCGTTGAGCTTCCACATCCCGGCGATCGGCGGACTGGAGCTGCCACCGCCCGCCGTGCCGGGCGGCTCGTTCCAGAGGACGACGGTCACCGCCCGACCGGGGATGCGACCGATGATCTTTCCGCCCGCGCCCGCGACCGTGCAGTTCACAGCCGAGCACATCGCGCCGTACCACTACGAGTACCCCAACCGGTTCGTCACGGTGGACTGGCGCAACCTGCGGAACGGCAAGACCGGGCACCTCGACCTCCGCTACTGGGAGAAGGGTCCGACCACGACCGGATACCCCGTGTCGTTGCCGACGTCCGGCATCGCTCCGACCGGTTCGGGCCCCGTCGTCGCGACCGTGACGGTGAAGCGGTTGCGCTACCAAGGACCGCCAGCCGTGATCAGTCTGATCCCCGGCGTGGCGGCCCTGAATGTGCCCAACTAGCTGGATGTGCCTAACTAGCTGGACGTGCCCAACTAGCTGGAGCCGCTACCGACCCGGCAAGTACTTGAGTGACTTGATGATGGTCGGCGTGAGCTTCAGGTAGAGGCTCTGCGGGATGCCCTTGATGCCGTCGAGGCCGACGACGCGCTGGGTGGCGATGGTCTGCGGTTCCGTGTACTTGAGGAGACCTTCGGCGCCGTGGCGTCGGCCGACGCCGGAGATGCCCATGCCGCCCATCGGCGCGGCCGTCGAACCCCACGCCGCGGCGTAGCCCTCGTTGATGTTGACGGTGCCAGCATGCAGGCGTTCGGCGATCTTCTGCGCCTGCCCGGTACTGCCCGCGAAGACGCTCGCGTTGAGGCCGTACTCGGTGTCGTTGGCGCGCTCGATCGCCTCGTCGACGGAGTCGACCGGGTAGATCGACACGAGCGGACCGAACGTCTCGTCGCCGAAGCACGTCATCTCGCCGGTCACGTCGGTGAGCACGGTCGGCTCGAAGAAGAACGGGCCGAGGTCGGCGCGTTTACGGCCGCCGGCGAGGACCTTCGCGCCCTTGCCGACCGCGTCGTCGACGTGCGCCTGCACGGTCTCGACCTGTTGCGCGGAGGCGAGCGAGCCCATATCCGCCGTGAAGTCGTACGACGACGACAGCGTCATGTCCGTGACGTGCTGGGCGAAGCGTCGGCTGAACTCGTCGGCGATAGAGCGCTCAACGTAGATCCGCTCGATCGAGATGCACAGCTGACCCGAGTTCGAGAAGCAGGCGCGGGCGGCGCCGGACACCGCGTCGTCGATGTTCACGCCGTCGGTGACGATCATCGGGTTCTTGCCGCCGAGCTCGGCGGAGAATCCGATCAGTCGTTTACCGGCCTGCGCCGCGAGCGTCGCGCCCGTCGTCGACGACCCGGTGAACATGACGTAATCGGTGGTGGCGACGATCGCCTGTCCGACGACCGAACCGGGGCCTGGAACGACGGCGAAGAGTTCGCGCGGCAGGCCGGCCTTGTAGAGGAGTTCGGCGAGCGCCAGCGCACAGTACGGGGTGTTGCTGTCGGGCTTGATGACGACGGCGTTGCCGGCGATGAGCGCGGCCACCGCGTCCGACACGGCGAGAGTCAGCGGGTAGTTCCACGGGCTGATGACGCCGACCACGCCTTTGGGCTGGTAGCGGACGCGTGCGTGCGTCGCGCCCGGCAGCATGCCCTGCACGGTGTGCTCGGCGAGCATGCCCGGCCCCTGCTGTGAGTAGTAGCGCGCGGTCATCGCGACGTCGATGACCTCTTCCTGCGCGTAGATGCGGGCCTTGCCCGTCTCGGCCTGCGCGATGTCCATCAGGTCGTCGGCCGCTCCGTGGACGACCTCGGCGAACGCGGCGATCACCTTGGCGCGCTGCGCCGGGGTGCGGGCCGCCCAATCGACCTGTGCGGTGCGGGCTCGGGCGACGGCGCGCTCGAGGTCGTCCGCAGTGGCGACGGGGACCGTCGCCATCTCGGCGCCGCTGAACGCTTCGAGGACGGGCTTGGTCGGTCGCTGCTCGTCGATCGCGGCGAGCGCGGCCAGGCGCGTGAAGTAGGCGGGCGAAGGCTTCGGCATGTGAACTCCTGGGACGGGTGTGGGCGATCGGTCGGGTGGGTCAGGCGGACGGGGCGACGAGAACGATGCCGTCGTCGTCGGAGTAGGCGATGTCGCCCGGCGTGAACGTGACGCCGCCGAGCTCGACGGGGACGTCGCGGTCACCCGCACCCGTCTTCGACGACTTACGCGGGTTGGTGCCCAGAGCCTTGACGCCGATCGTCATGTCGCCGATGGCCTTGGCGTCGCGGATCGCTCCGTTGGCGATGATCCCGACCCAGCCGTTGGAGCGGCCAAGTTCGGCGATGATGTCACCGACGAGCGCGGTGTGCACCGATGCGTCTCCGTCGATCACGAGGACGCCGCCCTCATTCGGCTCGGAGAGGATCGATTTGAGGAGGGCGTTGTCCTGGAAGCAGCGGACGGTCGTCACCGTGCCGACGAACTCTCGGTTGCCGCCGTACTGGGCGAACTGGGTATCGCAACTGCGGACGTCGGCGCCGATCTCGTCGACGAGGTCTGCAGTCGGAGTGAAGGTCAGCGAGGTCATGGGCCCAGTCTAAGCCGTCAACCTACCGCAGAGTAACCCCCGGTTACGGGTATCGAGTCGACCCTGTCCCGGCAGCCGCCAGCGTACCTATAGCGACGCCGTCCGCGACACGATGGGACAATGGCCGGTGTGGACGACATCGAGATCCGGGACGATTCCATCCGACTGGGCCAGTTCTTGAAACTGGCGAACCTGATCGAGACGGGCGCAGACGCGAAGATAGTCGTCGGCGACGGGCTCGTCGAGGTGAACGGCGAGACCGAGACTCGACGCGGGCGTCAGTTGACGGGCGGCGACGTCGTGGAGGTCGGTGGGATCAGCGTGCGAGTCGTAGTTCGCTGAGCTCGGCCGTGGTGGCCAGCCGCTCCCGCTGCTCGGCGAGCGCCACCGGCGTGCGGCGTCGTCCTGAGAACAGGCGGACGAGGCTCACGATCGACTTACGACGTCGCTGATTTCCTGGCTGCATGGTTGGTCCCCTCCCCGAGACTTACTTGATGTCTCACATGATCATCGTCGGATAGACGCCGAATCGTTACCCCACACGCCGAGAAAGAGGGTCATTTCACAGTCCGTACCGACTAGTGACGATTTCTGCGCGCCGGGTGACACGCGTTACCGTGAACGTGTCACATAGACCACAACGAGAGAGCCCTCGCACATGCCACCTGTCCCGTCAGCAGGCCTCGCCGTCTCCGGGCTCACCAAGACCTTCGGCACTGTCCGGGCACTCGACGACGTCACCTTCGAGGTCGGCGCAGGCGAGATCTTCGGCTTCGTCGGATCCAACGGCGCAGGCAAGTCGACGACGATGCGGATCATCCTCGGTGTCCTCGCCGCCGATTCCGGGACCGCGACGTTCGGCGACCGCCCGATCGACGCCGACGTCCGACGCCGCATCGGATACATGCCCGAGGAACGCGGCCTGTATCCGAAGATGAAAGTCGGCGACCAACTCGTCTACTTGGCCCGTCTGCACGGCCTGTCGGCGGCGGACGCCGCCGAACGCACCGAGTACTGGACCCGCAGACTCGGCATCGACGGCCGCGTCAGGGACGACGTCGCCGACCTGTCGCTCGGCAACCAGCAGCGCGTCCAACTCGCCGCAGCCCTCGTCTTCGATCCCGACGTCCTCGTCCTCGACGAGCCGTTCTCGGGTCTCGACCCGGTCGCCGTCGACGTGATGAGCGAAGTCCTCGCCGAGAAGGCCGCCGCAGGCGTGCCGGTGATCTTCTCCAGCCATCAACTCGACCTCGTCCAACGCCTGTGCGACCGAGTGGGAATCATCGGCAAGGGTCGGATGCGGGCGTCGGGCGCTGTCGACGAGTTGCGCGCACGCGGCGGCGTCCGACTCCGCGTCGACGCGCCTGCGGCGCCGCCCGGTTGGGCCGACGGGCTGCCCGGCGTCGTCCGCGCCGAGTACGACGGCGCGACGACCGTCTACGTCGACGGCTCGCACGACGACCAACAGGTCCTCGCTGCGGCTCTCGCCACCGGTCCGGTCCACACGTTCGCGTCCGCCACCCCCGATCTGACCGAGATGTTCCGAGAGGTCGTGACCGCCGAATGAGCACCCCAGAGCCCGCCTCCGGCTGGACGTCGGTCCGCCTGATCGCCGCACGCGAGATCACCACTCGCATCAAGACGCGGTCGTTCATCGTCACCAACGTCATCATGCTGCTTGTCGCGATCGTCGGCTGCATCGTCGCAGCTCAGTTCGTCGACGACGGACCGTCGACCGAGTCTGTCGCAACTCAGGGCGTCGACGCCGCGACGACTGCGGCGATCCAGACGACCGGCGACCGGCTCGGCGTCGCGCTGTCGTTCTCCGAGTCATCGGACGCGGAAGCCGCGGCCGCCGACGGCTCGGTGACCGCGGCGATCGTCGCGGCCCCGGGCGGCGGCTACACCGTCTACTCGGACGACGAGCTCGACGCCGACGTCGAAGCCGCGATCAAGAACGGCGTGTCCTCGGCGGTCGTCGACGGCGCTCTCATCGACGCCGGCGTCGACCCGGCCGCACTGCAGCGCGATGCGAACGTCACCGTGGAACGCACCGAGCAGATCGCCGACGCCGAAGGCGAGCGCCTCGCCTTGTCGTACGTCGGATCGGTCCTGATGTTCATGATGATCTTCGGCGGCGGCATGGCTGTCGCGGTCGGTGTCGTCGAGGAGAAGGTCTCGCGGATCGTCGAGATCCTCCTCGCCACCGTCAAACCGGGTCATCTGTTGTGGGGCAAGATCATCGGTATCGGCATCGTCCAGATGGCGTCCACGCTGCTGTTCGCGGCCGCCGCGCTGATCACCGCGGGGCTCACGGGACTCCTCACCGTCCCCGACGTCGCGGCGGCGATGCTCGGAGTGTCAGTGATCTGGCTGCTGCTCGGCTTCGTGTTCTTCGCCGCTCTGTACGCGGCGACCGGCGCGATGGTGTCCAGGCAGGAGGAGATCAACAGCGCGTCCTGGCCGTTGATGGTCCTGGCCATGGGCGCCCTGTACGCCGGGATCTTCGGTATCGGCTCCCCCGACTCGTCGGCGATTCAGATACTCGCCTGGATCCCGCCATTCTCGTCGACCGTCGTGCCGATGCGCGTCGCGACCGGATACGCGACGTGGATGGAAGTGGCCGGCTCGTGCGTCGTCATGGCTGCGGTCACCGGCGTCGCCGTCTGGGTGGCTGGTCGGATCTACCGGCGTTCGGTCCTGATGACGGGCTCGCGGGTGCCGTGGAAGACGGCACTGGGCGCGAAGTAGCGCCCGACCCGGGCGCTTTTCACACTGGGTACTGTTCACACCCGGGTACTAGTGCCCAATTCGCGTCCTGAAGACCCGAGTCCGGAGACACCGTGGCGTTCTCCGGGTAGGCATGAGCTATGACGTCGACTCAAGAACTGAACGCACGCGCAACCGCTCTCCTCGAACTCCACCGCCCCGGCGACCCCGTCGTGTTGCCGACCGTGTGGGACGCCTGGTCGGCGAGAACGGCGGTCGACGCCCGATTCGTCGCCCTCACCGTCGGCAGCCATCCCGTCGCCGACTCGATCGGTAAGTCCGACAACGAAGGAATGTCGTTCGACGACCTGCTGACCCGCGTCGCCCACATCACGGGAGCCGTCGACGTCCCGGTCTCAGTGGACATCGAGGCCGGCTACGGCGAGAGCGCACAACGCTTGATCTCCGGTCTCCTCGAGGTCGGAGCCGTCGGCCTCAACATCGAGGACACCGTCCACAGCGAAGGCCGCCGGCTCCGGTCGTCGACCGAACACGCCGAGTTCGTCGGAGCCCTCCGCGGAGCCGCGGACGATGCGGGCGTCCACGTCGTGGTGAACGCTCGCACCGACCTGTTCATCCGCAAGGACGGCGACGAGGCCGACCGCGTCGACCGTGCCATCGCCCGACTGTCGGAGTCCGCCGCCGCGGGCGCCGACTCGCTCTACCCTGTCGGCCGCCACGAGCCGGACGTCCTGCGCCGACTGGCCGCCGAACTCCCGCTGCCGGTCAACGCCCTCGCGGTGCCCGACGCCGACGACCCGGCCTCATTCGCTCCGCTCGGCGTCGGCCGGATCAGTTTCGGCCCGCTCCTGCAGGCCGCACTGGGCAAAGCGGCCGCCGACGTGCTGGGACGGTGGCGCTGACCGAGTCGGTCTCGACCAGCGTGAGAGGGTCTCGACTCCGCTCGACCAGCGGTGACGACCAGCGTGAGGGGTCTCGACTCCGCTCGAACGGCGGGAGGGGTCTCGACGCCGCCCGACCAGCGGTGGGACTACCGCTGGCCGACCTGGGTCGGGACGATCGGTGCGGGAAGCAGCGTGGAACCGGCCAGGTAGCGGTCGGCGCCCGCTGCCGCCGAACGGCCTTCGGCGATCGCCCACACGATGAGCGACTGACCGCGGCCTGCGTCACCGGCGACGAAGACGCCCGGCAGTCCGACGGCGCCGAAGTCGGCGTCGCGCGCGACGTTGCCGCGCGCGTCGTAGGTCGCACCCAGCTCGTCGAGCAGGTCACCGCGTTCCGGACCGACGAAGCCCATTGCCAAGAGGACGAGGTCGGCGGCCAGCTCGAAGTCGCTGCCCTCCACCTTCTCGAAGCGGCCGTTCACCATCGCCACTTCGTGTGCCCTCAGGCTCGTGACGCGACCGTTCTCGCCGGTGAACTCCTCGGTGTTCACGCTGTAGACGCGTTCGCCGCCCTCCTCGTGGGCGGACGACACGCGGTACATGAGCGGGTAGGTCGGCCACGGGGTCGACTCTGCGCGCTCGACCGGCGGCTTCGGCATGATCTCGAACTGGTGGACCACCGCGGCGCCCTGACGCAGCGACGTGCCGAGGCAGTCGGCTCCGGTGTCGCCGCCGCCGATGATCACGACGTTCTTGCCGGTCGCCGTGATCTGGTTCTCGACGGTGTCGCCGTGCTGGACCTTGTTGGCCTGCGGAAGGAACTCCATCGCCTGGTGGATGCCGTCCAGTTCGCGGCCCGGGATCGGCAGATCGCGGCCGATCGTCGAACCGTTCGCCAGAACGACGGCGTCGTAGTCGCCGCGCAGCTGCTCCACGGTGACGTCCACGCCCACATTGACTCCCGCGCGGAAGGCGGTGCCCTCGGCCTCCATCTGCTCCAGACGGCGGTCGATGAAGCGCTTCTCCATCTTGAACTCGGGGATGCCGTAACGCATCAGTCCACCGATGCGGTCGGCGCGCTCGAACACCGTGACGTCGTGCCCCGCACGCGTCAGCTGCTGGGCCGCGGCGAGACCCGCCGGACCCGAACCGACCACGGCGACCTTCTTGCCCGACTTGCGATCGGGTAGGACGGGATCGACCGAACCGGTGTCCCAGGCCTTCTCGATCAGCTCCACCTCGACCTGTTTGATCGTGACGGCTGGCTGATTGATGCCGAGCACGCACGACGCCTCACACGGGGCCGGGCACAGTCGGCCGGTGAACTCCGGGAAGTTGTTCGTGGCGTGCAGACGGTCGATACCCGCATCCCACTGTCCCCGGTAGACCAGGTCGTTCCATTCGGGGATCAGATTACCGAGCGGGCAACCGTTGTGGCAGAACGGAATACCGCAGTCCATACAACGACTCGACTGCGTCTGCAGAGTGGAGTCCTCGAAGTCGTTGTAGACCTCTCGCCAATCCATCAGCCGCAGGTCCACCGGACGCCGGGTCGGCGTCTCTCGTTCGGTATGCTTGAGAAAACCTCTGGTGTCAGCCACGAGCCGCCTCCATGATCGCGTCGTTCACATCTCGTCCGGTTCGCTCGGCGACGTCGATGGCGGCGAGAACCTTCTTGTAGTCACGGGGCATCACCTTGGCGAAGTGCCCCTGCTGGTTCGACCAGTCGTCGAGGACGGCCGCAGCCACCGTCGAACCGGTCTCGTCACGGTGTTCGATCAACGCGCCCTCGAGGAACAGGACGTCGTCGGAGTCGAGTTCCTCCAGATCGACGAGTTCGGTGTTCAGGTTCGTCTCGAACGTGCCGTTCGGGTCGTACGCGTACGCGACGCCGCCGGACATGCCTGCCGCGAAGTTGCGCCCCGTCTCACCGAGGACGACAACGCTGCCGCCCGTCATGTACTCGCAGCCGTGGTCGCCGACGCCTTCGACGACGGCCGCGACACCCGAGTTGCGGACGCAGAAGCGCTCGCCTGCCACACCCCGCAAGAAGATCTTGCCTCCGGTGCCGCCGAACCCGATCACGTTGCCCGCGATGATGTTGTTCTCGGCGACGAAGTCGGCGGGAGCCTTCCGGGACGGGCGGACGACGAGTTTGCCGCCCGACAGTCCCTTGCCGACGAAGTCGTTCGCGTCGCCCTCGAGCCGCATCGTGATGCCGCGCGGGACGAACGCACCGAAGCTGTTGCCCGCCGACCCGGTGAAGTCGATCGAGATGGTGCCGTCGGGCAGCCCCTGCGCGCCGTACACCTTGGTGACCTCGTGGCCGAGCATCGTGCCGACCGTCCGGTTCACGTTGGTGATGGCGCTGGTCAGGTTGACGCGCGTCCCCGAATCGATTGCGGCGCGGGCCTTCTCGATCAACTCGTTGTCCAGCGCCTTGTCGAGTCCGTGATCTTGGACGCCCGTGCAGTGCAGGTCCTGGTTCATGAACGGCGATTCCGGGCTCGTCAGGATCGGCGACAAGTCGAGCTTGCCGGCCTTGGAGCCCTTCCACCGGGCGGTCGCCGCCGTGGTGTCGAGCGCGTCGAACCGGCCGATGGCCTCGTTCAGCGTCCGGAAACCGAGGCGAGCCAACAGCTCTCGCACTTCTTCGGCGATGTACAGCATGAAGTTCTCGACGAACTCCGGCTTGCCGGTGAAGCGCTCGCGCAACAGCGGATTCTGCGTCGCGACACCCACCGGGCAGGTGTCGAGATGGCAGACGCGCATCATGACGCAACCGGAGACGACGAGCGGCGCAGTCGCGAAACCGAACTCCTCGCCGCCGAGCAGCGCCGCGATCATCACGTCGCGGCCGGTCTTCAACTGACCGTCGACCTGGACGACGATGCGATCGCGCAAACCGTTGAGCAGCAGCGTCTGCTGGGTCTCGGCGAGGCCGATCTCCCAGGGGGCTCCCGCGTGCTTGAGTGAGGTCAACGGGCTCGCGCCGGTGCCGCCGTCGTGTCCGGAGATCAGGACGACGTCGGCGTGCGCCTTCGACACACCGGCGGCGACGGTGCCGACACCGACCTCGGAGACGAGCTTGACGTGGATGCGCGCGGCCGGGTTGGCGTTCTTCAGGTCGTGGATCAGCTGTGCGAGATCCTCGATCGAGTAGATGTCGTGGTGCGGCGGCGGCGAGATCAGTCCGACGCCCGGCGTGCTCCCGCGGACCTCGGCGATCCACGGGTACACCTTGTGCGGCGGCAGCTGACCGCCCTCGCCCGGCTTCGCGCCCTGCGCCATCTTGATCTGGATGTCGGTGCAGTTGCTCAGGTAGTGGCTGGTCACGCCGAATCGGCCCGATGCCACCTGCTTGATCGCGCTGCGTCGCCAGTCGCCGTTCTCGTCGTGGCTGAACCGACGCGGATCCTCGCCGCCCTCACCGGAGTTGGAGCGTCCGCCCAACCGGTTCATGGCGACGGCGAGCGTCTCGTGTGCTTCGGCCGAGATGGAGCCGTAGCTCATCGCACCCGTGGAGAACCGTTTGACGATCTCGCGCGCCGACTCCACCTTGTCGATCGGGATCGGGTCCCGGTCGCCGAAGTTGAAGTCGAACAGGCCACGCAGGGTGCCCAGCCGCGTCGACTGATCGTCGACGAGCTTCGTGTACTCCTTGAACACGCTGTACTGACCGGTGCGGGTCGCGTGCTGGAGTTTGAACACCGTGTCCGGGTTGAACAGGTGGTACTCGCCTTCGCGACGCCACTGGTACTCGCCGCCGACCTCGAGCTCGCGGTAGGCGCGCTCGCTCGGGCGGTCGGTGAACGCGACGGCGTGGCGGCGGGCCACCTCGTCGGCGATCTCGTCGAGGCCGATGCCGTCGAGCTGGCTGTTCAGACCGGTGAAGAACTCGTCCACGACGTCCTGCGCGATGCCGATCACCTGGAACAGCTGGGCGCCGTTGTACGACGGGACCGTGGAGATGCCCATCTTGCTCATCACCTTGAGCACGCCTTTACTGGCGGCCTTGATGTAGTTGGCGCGCGCCTTCGCGAAGCGGGCGTCGTGATCGAGATCGTCGGTCCCCGGGACGACGAGCGATCCCGAGACCAGCATGTCCTCGATGGTCTCGAACGCCATGTACGGGTTGATGCCGCTGGCGCCGAACGCGATCAGCAACGCCATGTGGTGGACCTCGCGGGCGTCACCGGATTCGACCACGATGCTGGCGCGGGTACGGGTGCGCTCACGCACCAGATGGTGGTGGACGGCCGCGGTCAACAGCAGCGACGGGATCGGCGCCAGCCTCTCGTCCGATTCGCGGTCGGACAGCACGATGATGCGCGCGCCGTCTGCGATGGCGGCGGACGCCTTGGCCCGCACCTCGTCGAGCGCCTTGCGGAGACCTTCGCCGCCCTCGGCGACCCGGTACAGGCCGTGAAGGTGGACCGACGCGAAACCGGTCGCATCGCCGTCGATGTCGACGAGGCGCGCGAGGTCGCCGTTGTCGAGGATCGGCGAGCTCAATACGATCTGCTTGGCCGAGTCGGCTCCCGGGTTCAACAGGTCGCGCTCACCGCCGATGCGATGACGGACGCTGGTGACGATCTCTTCCCGGATCGCATCCAACGGCGGGTTCGTGACCTGCGCGAACATCTGCTGGAAATAGTCGAACAACATACGCGGACGCGCCGACAGAACAGCCACCGGCGTATCGGTGCCCATGGAGCCGATCGCTTCGGCTCCGGCCGCCGCCATCGGCGAGACCAACAGGTTCAGATCTTCGTTCGTGTACCCGAACACCTGTTGGCGGAGGGTCACCCGGTCGTGCGGCATGTGGACATGCGGCGGCGCGGGCAGGTCTTCGAGCGCGACCTGGTTGGCGTCGAGCCACTCCTGGTACGGATGCTCGGCCGCGAGCGAGTCCTTGACCTCTTCGTCGGCGACGATCCGGCCCTGTGCGGTGTCGACGAGGAACATGCGGCCCGGCTGCAGGCGAGTACGCGTGACGATGTCCGCGGGATCGATGTCGAGGACGCCGACCTCCGAGCCGAGGACGACGAGGCCGTCCTTGGTGACCCAGATGCGGGACGGGCGCAGACCGTTGCGGTCGAGAACCGCGCCGATCACGGTGCCGTCGGTGAAGCAGACCGACGCCGGTCCGTCCCACGCCTCCATGAGCGCCGAGTGGTACTCGTAGAACGCGCGGTGCTCGGGCTTCATGGCCTCGCTGCGCTCCCACGCCTCGGGGACCATCATCAGGATCGAGTGCGGCAGGCTTCGGCCGCCCAGATGCAGGAGTTCGAGGACCTCGTCGAACCGCGCGGTGTCGGACGCTCCCGGCGAGCACACCGGGAAGATCTTCTCCATCGCAGTGCTCCGGTTCGCCCCGCTCGCTTCGCTCCCGGTGGCGCTGCCGAAAGCAGCTGTGTCGATGAGCGCTTCGCGAGCACGCATCCAGTTCTCGTTGCCGGTGACGGTGTTGATCTCACCGTTGTGGGCGACGCGGCGGAACGGGTGCGCGAGCGGCCACGACGGGAACGTGTTCGTGGAGAAGCGCGAGTGAACCATGCCGAGTGCGCTCTCGACGCGCTCGTCCTGCAGATCCAGGTAGAAGTCGCGCAGCTGCGGCGTGGTCAGCATGCCCTTGTAGACGAACGTCTGTCCGGACAGGCTCGGGAAGTACACGGTCTCGCGACCGGGACCGTCCTGGCCCGCACCCTTCTCGCCGAGCTCGTACTGCACGCGCTTACGCACGACGTACGCCTTACGTTCGAGGTCCATGACCGACGCGTCATCCGGTGTGCTCGGACTCCCGGCGCACGCCAGGAAGATCTGCCGGAACGTGGGCATGGCGTCGCGGGCGAGGGCGCCGAGCGACGACTCGTCGACGGGCACGTCGCGCCAGCCGAGCAGGTCGAGTCCCTCTTCGCGGACGATCGCCTCGACACCTGCGACGGCGTCACGGACGTCCTGCGCCGACTGAGGAAGGAACGCGATACCGGTGACGTAGGCGCCTTCGGCGGGCAGCTCGAAGTCGACGACCTCCCGCAGGAAGCGGTCCGGGACCTGAATCATGATGCCCGCGCCGTCGCCGGTGTTGGGCTCGGCGCCCGCGGCGCCACGGTGTTCGAGGTTGACCAGCGCGGTGATCGCCTTCTCGACGATGTCGCGGCTGCGTCGTCCGTGCATGTCGACGACGAACGCGACACCACAGGCGTCGTGCTCGTTCCGCGGATCATAGAGGCCAGTGGGCCCCGGCAAGTGCTTCATGGAATCTGCCATTCCTGCACGCGACGCTGCGTACTGATTCGTACTTCGAACCCGGTCGGACCGACGCGAGCTGCGCGTCGCCGGGGATTCAGCGTCTTTGCTGGGAGTGCTCGGGCGCATGGCCCGAGTGCAGTACCCACGATTCTGCCACGTCAGCGCACTCCGCGGCAAAATCGGCAGGACATCGGATCGAAACGACGCCGTAATGGGGCAGATCCGTCGTATCGTCTCAACTGTGGACCCTATGACCGCGAGTAACACTGAAGTCGCATCCGGCGTTCAGACGACCGGGCCGAGGCGCGCCCGCGCGCTCAACGCGTACGTCTGGCGAGCGACCCGTCCGATCATGGGCGCGCTCGGGAGCGTGCCGGCGATCGGACCGGCGGCCATTCCGCTGATGCGTCCCGCGCTCAACGCCTCACTGTCCGCGGCCAGTCCTGTTCCACGTGGAACCAAGACAACCGTCGTGAAGCAGCGGGTCGACGACGCGCAGGTGCGCGGCGAGTGGACGCACGAGGCTCAGCAGTTCGGCGGCGCCATTCCATCGCCGTCCAGCGGCCGCAGCGTCCTCTACTACCTGCACGGCAGCGGCTACCTCGTCTGTTCGGCTCGCACCCACCGCGGACTCGTCGCCCGACTGGTGCGACGATCCGGCATCGGCGCGTTCAGTCTCGACTACCGCCTCGGTCCGGAGCATCAGTTCCCGTCCGGCGGCGACGACGCGATCCGCGGCTACCGTTGGCTCCTCGACCAAGGATTCTCGGCCGATCAGATCATCGTCGGCGGCGACTCCGCCGGCGGACATCTGGCCCAAGACCTGCTGGCCGCGAACCACCGCGACGGCGTGCCGCAGCCGCGAGCGATGGTGCTGTTCTCGCCGCTCTACGATCCGGTGTTCGACGTCGCCTGCGCCCTGGAACGCAGCGGTGTCCGCGATCCGTTCATCCACGCCGCGAGCGCGCAGCGACTGATGGGCAGCTACCGCGGCGACGCGTCCCCCGACAATCCGCGGATGCGAGTCGCGTTGACCCCCGACATGGACCTGCCCGACACGCTGATCCAGTACGGCTCCCGCGAAGTCATGGCCGACGACGCCCGCATAATCCACCAGAACCTGCTCGACGCTGGCGGAACGTCGACGTTGCAGGAATGGCCGGGCCAAGGCCACGTCTTCCAGATGTTCCCGTACTTCACCCCCGATTCCCGCACCGCGATGCGCGAGGCGAAGGACTTCATCGGCCGACATCTGCTCTGATGAGGGCGCCGCAGCCTCGACTCGCGCACCGTCAGATACGTCGTCACACGCTCATTGCGTCTCAGCAGCCTGGGCGGAGGCTGCTAAGACGCAATGACGGTGTGACGAGGTATGCGAGCGTGCGATCCGATAGGTGAGGATGCGGCCAGACTCACGGCAGCAACTCTCTCGCGCGCGCATCCACTTCGGCGCGCAGGGCGGCGTGGATCGCCTGCACCGTCGGACTCGTCAGCCGTTCCCGGCGCGCGGCGAACGAGAAGTCCATTCGGATCTCGACGTCGTCGCCGAGCACCCGCTTCAAGTCGGGATGGCGGGTCGCGACGAACGCCGGGAGCAGTCCGATCCCGCCGCCCGCGCGGGTGGCCTCCACCTGTGCGAACACGTTGGTCGACATCAACCGCGACGTCAACGCAGGGAGGTGGTGCGTGAGATCGAGGTCTCCCACCTGGAGCAGGGAGTCGACGTACCAGATCAACGAATGCTCGATCAGGTCTGCGGACGTCCGCGGCATCGGGTGCATCTGGAAGTACTCGTCGGTGGCGTACAGGCCGAGGGCGTACTCGGTGAGCGGCGCGGTCACGAGTTTGCCGCTCATCGGCACGCCGACCGCGATCGCGACGTCGAAACCCGACTGATGCAAATTGAGTTGTCGTGTGGCCGTGAGGACTTCCACGGTCAGGTCCGGATTGGCGTTGCGCAGCCGCGCCATCGCCGGGGCGACGAAGTAGGCGCCGAACGCGTCCGGCGCGGTGATCCGCACATTGCCGCGCAGCGAATTCGTCCGGGCGCCTGCCACCACGTCGATCGCACTCTCGACCGCGGACTCGATCGGCGCCGCCCGTTCGGCGACGTCGCGGCCGATCTCCGTCAGTTCCCAGCCGTCCACGCCCTGCTCCACCAGACGTACGCCGAGCACCTGCTCCAGGGCACGAATCCGGCGCGTCACCGTGCTCGAGTCGACGCCGAGATCGGTCGCCGCGACCGCCCGACTCCCCGCTCGCGCCACCGCCAACAGGTAGCGGAGATCGTCGGCCCGCACGCTCCGCGCATCGATACTGTCCGGCATTGCACGATTGTAATCCGCTAGGAAGTCGCACCCGGCAGTTCTGCACCCCTGCCATGCGCAAATGTGCGTTGACGCACACCCTGCCCCTGGCGAAGATGGGTGTCGGCGGACACATGTCCGACGCCGACCCGAGGAGAACACCCGCGATGCCCGCAGACACCGACTCGCCCGCCGTCGTCACGACGGTCACCGGACGCGCAGGTGTGATCACGTTGAACCGCCCGCGCTCGATCAACGCCCTCGATCACGAGATGGTGCAGTCGATGGACGCGACCCTCGTGGCCTGGGCCGATGACGACGCGATCGACGTCGTCGTGGTGCGCGGCGCGGGCGACCGCGGACTCTGCGCAGGCGGCGACATCGTCGCTATCCACCGGGACGCGAATGCGCTGGCGGGCGCGGGTGACGAAGCCGCAGCAGCGTCCGACTCGGCAGCGTTCTGGCGCGACGAGTACGTGATGAACGCACGGATCGGCGAGTACCCGAAGCCGTACGTCGCGTTGATGGACGGCATTGTGATGGGCGGCGGCGTCGGCGTCTGCGGGCACGCGAACACTCGGATCGTCACCGAACGCACTCGCCTCGCGATGCCCGAAGTGGGCATCGGACTGGTACCCGACGTCGGCGGTACGTGGCTCCTCTCGCACGTGGCCGACGAGCTCGGCACCTACGCCGCACTCACGACGACGCACCTGCGCGGCGGGGATGTGATGGCGCTCGGACTGGCCGACCACTTCGTTCCGTCCGAGGATCTCGACGCGCTCGTCGACGCTCTCGCCGACCGGCCGCTCGACGATGTCCTCACTGAATTCGCCCAGACCCCACCGGATTCCGAGGTCGCGGGCGGGCGCGACTGGATCAAGACCGTGTTCGCGGCCGACACCGTCGCACAGATCCTCGAGAACTGCATCGCCACCGCCACGCCGGAGGGATTCGCGACGGCCGAGGCGATCGAAGGGAAGTCGCCCGCGGCGCTCGCCGCGACCCTCTCGGCACTGCGCGCCGCTGCGAACGATGGTTCGCTGCGCGAGTCCCTGGTCCGCGAGTACCGGTCGTCGTTGCGCTGCCTGCAGCACCCCGACCTCGCCGAAGGCATCCGTGCCCAAGTGATCGACAAGGACCGCAAGCCCGCGTGGAAGACCGGCCCGGTCGACGCTGACGCATTCACAGCGCCGCTGCCGGATCATCTCGAACTGAAGCTGTAGAGAAGGAGACCCCATGGCGAATTCCCCCGAGTACGAGACGATCACGGTTCAGACGCAGGGCCGCGTGGGTGTGATCACCCTCGACCGCCCCAAAGCTCTCAACGCCCTGAACACCCAGTTGATGAACGAAGTCGTCGGCGCCGCAACCGCATTCGACGACGACCCCGCGATCGGTGCCATCGTGATCACCGGCTCGGATCGTGCGTTCGCGGCCGGAGCCGACATCAAGGAGATGTCGTCCAAGTCGTTCAGCGACGTGCAGTCCGAGCGCTTCTTCGGCGACTGGGACCGCCTCGCCGATCTGAGCACCCCGACGATCGCGGCGGTGAACGGCTTCGCCCTCGGCGGCGGCTGCGAACTCGCGATGCTGTGCGACATCCTGATCGCAGGCGACACCGCGAAGTTCGGGCAGCCCGAGATCAATCTCGGCGTCATCCCGGGCATCGGCGGATCACAGCGCCTGACCCGCGCAGTCGGCAAGGCCAAGGCGATGGACCTGATCCTCACCGGCCGTCAGATGAAGGTCGACGAAGCCGATCGTCTCGGCCTCGTCTCCCGCGTGGTCCCCGCCGAGGAGACTCTGCAGACCGCACTCGACGTCGCAGGCGAGATCGCGGACAAGTCGGCGATCGCGACCTCGCTCGCCAAGGAGGCGGTCAACCGCGCTTTCGAGTCGGGCCTCACCGAAGGCGTCCGCACCGAACGCTCCCTGTTCTACTCGACGTTCGCCACCGACGACCAGACCGAAGGAATGGCCGCCTTCGTCGAGAAACGCACCCCGAACTTCCAACACCGCTGACCCCACCCGCCCACTGATCGAGCCCACCACCGCTGATCGACCCTTAACCCGCTGGTCGAGCGAAGTCGAGACCCCACCACCCGCTGATCGAGCGAAGTCGACATAGCTCCGCTGGTCGAGCGGAGCCGACATAGCTCCGCTGATCGAGCGGAGTCGAGACAGCTCCGCTGGTCGAGCGGAGTCGAGACAGCTCCGCTGGTCGAGCGGAGTCGAGACCCACCCCAAAGGAGCACCACCATGACCGACGTCATCCCCCACTACATCGGCGGCAAGCGCACCACCACGATCGGCGACGCCGCACCCTCGGGTCGCACCGCCGACGTCTTGAACCCGAGCCTGGGCACTGTGCAGGCACAGGTCGCTCTCGCGTCGACCGACGAGGTCGCGGCCGCGGTCGCGATCGCCTCCGAGGCGCAGAAGGTGTGGGCGTCGTGGAACCCGCAGCGTCGCGCCCGCGTCCTGATGCGGTTCATCACGCTGGTGAACGAGAACATGGACGAGCTGGCGACGTCGCTGTCGATGGAGCACGGCAAGACGTTCGAAGACGCCAAGGGCGATGTGCAGCGCGGCATCGAGGTCATCGAGTTCGCGACCGGCATCCCGCACCTGATCAAGGGCGAATACACCGAGGGCGCGGGCCCCGGCATCGACGTCTACTCGATGCGCCAGCCGCTCGGCGTGGTCGCGGGCATCACCCCGTTCAACTTCCCCGCCATGATTCCGCTGTGGAAGGCCGGACCGGCCCTGGCGTGCGGCAACGCCTTCATTCTGAAGCCGTCCGAGCGCGACCCGTCGGTCACCGTGCGTCTGGCCGAACTGTTCACCGAGGCCGGCCTGCCCGACGGCGTGTTCCAGGTCGTCAACGGCGACAAGGAGTCGGTCGACGCCCTCCTGACCCACCCGGACGTGAAGGCTCTCGGGTTCGTCGGCAGCAGCGACATCGCGCAGTACATCTACGAGACCGCGGCAGCCAACGGCAAGCGGTCGCAGTGCTTCGGCGGCGCGAAGAACCACATGATCATCCTTCCGGACGCCGACCTCGACCAGGCCGTCGACGCTCTCGTCGGCGCAGGTTACGGTGCCGCCGGTGAGCGCTGCATGGCGATCTCGGTGGCTGTGCCGGTCGGCGAGGAGACGGCTGAAGCGTTGCGCGCCAAGCTCGTCGACAAGGTGAAGGCATTGCGCGTCGGCCACTCGCTGGACCCGAAGGCCGATTACGGTCCGCTCGTCACCGGCGCCGCGCGCGACAAGGTCGTCGACTACATCGGGCAGGGCGTCGAGTCCGGAGCCGAGCTCGTCATCGACGGGCGCGAGCGCACCAGCGACGACTCCACCTTCGACGGCGACGACCTGTCGAACGGCTACTTCGTGGGCCCGACCCTGTTCGACCACGTCACCAAGGACATGTCGATCTACACCGACGAGGTGTTCGGTCCGGTGCTGACGATCGTCCGCGCCAAGGACTACGACGAGGCACTCGCCCTCCCGACCGAGCACGAGTACGGCAACGGCGTCTCGATCTTCACCCGTGACGGCGACGCCGCGCGCGACTTCACCTCGCGCGTCGAGGTCGGCATGGTCGGCGTCAACGTGCCGATCCCGGTCCCGGTGGCCTACCACACGTTCGGCGGCTGGAAGCGGTCCGGATTCGGCGACCTGAACCAGCACGGTCCGGCGTCGATCATGTTCTACACGAAGACCAAGACGGTCACGCAGCGGTGGCCGTCGGGCATCAAGGACGGGGCCGAGTTCTCCATCCCGACGATGGAGTGACGCACCCTACTGCTGAGATCAGTACGCTCATCGACCCCTGGGGACTATTAGTCCCCGCACAGCGGTGAGCGTACTGATCTCAGCACCGACTCGACTGGCGATCCAATCCGACCCGAATCCGAAAGCTGCGCCGTACCGTGACAAACGTGGATGTCCGAGTGAATACGATCGATTCCCTTCTACGCAGGTCGGCGTCGCGCACGCCGAACGCCGTCGCTCTCCGGTTCGCCGACTGCGACTGGACGTACCGCGCGCTCGACGACGCCGTGACGCGCGCTGCTGCGCGGCTCCTCACGCTCGACGTCGAGCCCGGAGCGCGAATCGCAGCATTCGGGGTGAACTCCGACGCCTACCTGATCGGGTTCCTCGCCACGATCCGCGCGGGCCTGGTGCACGTGCCGATCAACTTCGCTCTCAAAGCAGGCGAGCTGCGGTACTTGCTTGAGGACTCCGGCGCCTCCATCGTGTTGGTCGATCCGCCGCTGCGACCGACGCTCGACGAGGTCACGACCGATCTCCCGGTGATCGCCCTGCGCGACGCCGACGACAGCCTCGTGGCCTCGTCGTCTGACGGTCCGGTGCCCGAGCTGGACGTCGTCGTCGCGCCGACGGACCTCGCGCAGCTCCTGTACACGTCGGGCACCACCTCCGCGCCGAAGGGCGCGATGATGACCCACCAGGCACTGGTCCACGAGTACGTGTCGAGTCTGATCGGCCTCGACTTAGCAGTCGACGACGCCCCGCTGATCGCCATGCCGCTCTACCACTCGGCAGGCATGCACGTGTTCGCGCTGCCGTACCTCTCGATCGGCGCAACGGTCTCGTTGATCGAGAAGCCCGACGTCGGCGAGATCCTCCGGCTCGTGGAGGAACGCCGCATCGGATCTCTGTTCCTGGCGCCGACGGTGTGGGTGCCCCTCGCGAACAGTCCCGAACTGGACTCCCGTGACCTGAGCTCGTTGAAGAAGGCGCAGTACGGCGCGTCGATCATGCCGGTGACCGTCTTGAATCGGCTGCGCGAACGCTACCCGGACATCGGCTTCTACAACTGCTTCGGTCAGTCCGAGATCGGCCCACTCGCCACCATTCTGCGACCCGAGGAACACGCCGACCGTCCCGCCTCGTGCGGACGCCCGGCGTTCTTCGTCGAGACCCGGATCGTCGACGGGAACGGCGACGACGTCCCGGTCGGCGAGCAGGGCGAGGTCTGCTACCGCTCGCCGCAGCTGTGCAGCGGCTACTGGAACAAGCCGGAGGCAACCGACGAGGCGTTCACGGGCGGCTGGTTCCATTCCGGCGACCTCGTGACCAGCGACGAGCAGGGGTACATCACGGTCGTCGACCGGATCAAGGACGTCATCAACACCGGCGGTGTCCTCGTCGCCTCTCGCGAGGTGGAGGACGCCGTCTACCTGCACCCGGCGGTTGCCGAGGTCGCGGTGATCGGGACGCCCGACGAGAAGTGGATCGAGGCGGTGACAGCAGTCGTCGTCACCAAGGACGACCAGTCGGTCACCGAAGGCGAGTTGATCGCGTTCGTGAAGGAGCGAATCGCGCCGTTCAAGGTCCCCAAATCGGTGACGTTCGTCGACGAACTCCCGCGCAATCAGAGCGGCAAGCTGTTGAAGCGGGAGCTGCGCGCGCAGGCGTGACCGTCCGCCCCTGGGCGAGGCGACCATTCGGGCGCAACCCCTGACGAGAGTCTGACGACGCGCTAGCCTCGGGTCAGGGCCCGTGCCCCGGTCGCGCGGGCCTCCTACAGCCCACCCTCTACCTCCCTAGGAGGACGAGCATGACGGACGACAAGAACTACACGACCACCGACTCGGGCGCGCCTGCCGGAAGCGACGAGCACTCTCTCACGGTTGGGGCCGCAGGCCCCATCGTCCTGCACGATCACTACCTGATCGAGCAGATGGCCCAGTTCAACCGCGAACGCATCCCCGAGCGCCAGCCGCACGCCAAGGGCAGCGGCGCGTTCGGCACGTTCGAGACCACCGGAGACGTGTCGGCGTACACGTGCGCCTCCCTGTTTCAGCCGGGCGCGAAGACCGAGATGGTGGCACGGTTCTCCACCGTCGCCGGTGAGCGCGGCAGCCCGGACACCTGGCGCGATCCGCGCGGATTCGCGTTGAAGTTCTACACCGATGAAGGCGTCTACGACATGGTCGGCAACAACACGCCGGTCTTCTTCATCAAGGATCCGATGAAGTTCCAGCACTTCATCCGTTCGCAGAAGCGCCGCGCCGACAACAACCTGCGCGACAACGACATGCAGTGGGACTTCTGGACGCTGTCGCCCGAGTCGGCGCACCAGGTCACCTGGCTGATGGGCGACCGCGGCATCCCGCGCACGTGGCGGCACATGAACGGCTACAGCTCGCACACCTACCTGTGGGTCAACGCCGAGGGCGTCAAGCACTGGGTCAAGTACCACTTCATCACCGACCAGGGCGTCGAGTTCCTGAAACAGGACGAGGCCGATCAGCTCGCGGGCGCCGACGGCGACTTCCACACGCGCGATCTGTTCGACTCGATCGCGAAGGGCGACAACCCGAGTTGGACGCTCAAGGTCCAGCTCATGCCGTTCGACGATGCGAAGAACTACCGGTACAACCCGTTCGATCTGACGAAGGTCTGGCCGCACGCCGACTACCCCCTCCACGAGGTGGGCACGATGACGCTGCACACCAACCCGACCGACAACCACGCGCAGATCGAGCAGGCGGCCTTCGAGCCGAGCAACGTGGTGCCGGGGATCGGTTTCAGCCCCGACCGGATGCTGCTCGGTCGTGTGTTCGCGTACTCGGACGCACACCGTGCACGGCTCGGAGCCAACTACAAGCAGATCCCGGTCAACCGGCCGCACAACGAGGTCCGCACCTACTCGAAGGACGGTGCGATGCGCATCGATCCGGTGAGCGACCCGGTGTACGCGCCGAACTCGAAGGGCGGTCCGGCCGCCACGTATTCGGGGCAGGCCGAGCCGCAGTGGGCCAGCGACGGCGAGATCGTCCGCAGCGCCTACGTCGACCACTCCGAGGACGACGACTGGTCGCAGCCCGGCTCGTTGGTCCGTGACGTCTTGGGCGACGACGAGCGGGATCGACTGGCGGGCAACGTCGCCGGACATCTCCTCGGCGGGGTCAGCGAGCCGGTGCTCGCGCGGGCGTTCGAGTACTGGCGCAACGTCGACGCCGATCTCGGAGCCGAGATCGAGCGGCGGGTACGCGCCGGATAGACGCGCTCACCGCGAGACGCGAACGACAGACGGCGCCGGAGCACTCGTGCTCCGGCGCCGTCTACTCTTCCCAGCGCGCGCTCGAACTCGGGTCCTGTGCGTCCGGCTCCGCGCCTCATGCATCACGGCAGGTGCCTGCGCGATCGGTAGGCGATGGCTCCGAGGGAGATCCCGAGCAGGACGATCAACGCGATCAGCAGTTCCAGCGTCGTGAAGGGCGGGGTAAGGGCCGCGAGAATCGTCGGCATCGCGAACCCGAGGTAGGCGACGGCGTAGAAGATCCCGGTCAGTCGCGCGAGATCTTCGGGCGGCGCGATCCGCTGCACCTCCATCAGTCCCGAGGTGAGCCCGATTCCGAAGCCGACGCCGAACACGACGCTCGCGACGACGCCGATCGACAGGCTGTCCGCGGTGACGGCGACGATCATGACGACGATGCCGAGCAGGAGGGTGGCCAGCGAGACGAGCAGGCCGCGTGCGCTCGACGCCGAGTCGATGCGTTTTGCGAGCGGCTGGACCGCCGCGCTGGTGCCGAGCGCGATGACGCTGAGCAGCGTCCCGTACGCGAGACCGAGACCGCCTGCCGCGTCGGCGAGCAGAACCGGTTGGTAGCCGTACGACAGCCCGCACGCGATGAACAGCCACGGGCAGCAGATCAGCACCACGCGCACGAACCGGCGGTGTCGCGCCGACGGCACGAGAAGCGGGCTCCGTTCGGTGGCCTGCCCGGACACGGCGGGCGCCGTCTCCGTCGGCCGCAGCAGCAGCCATGCGAACGGCGCCGCTACGGCGATGTGCAGGAGGAACGGCAGCGTGTGCGTCCACGGCCCCCATTGGGCGATGCAGCCCGCGACGAGCGCTCCGAGCGCCGAGCCGAGGGTGAACGCGAGCGACGCGCGTCGCGCGCCCGACGACACGTCCGCGTGCGGGTCGAACGACGGATGCGACAGCTCTTTGAGCCAGGTGGTGCCGACCGCGGTCGCGGTGCCGACGGCGACCCCGGAGAACATCCGCCCGACGAAGATCGTCCACAGGCCGAGTTCCTCGCTCGCGAGCAGCGCACTGCCGATGAGGCCTGCGGCCACCGCCACCAGCATCGGTGCACGCCGGCCGACACGGTCGGCGACGGAGCCCGAGACGATGAGGGCAGGCACCAGACCGACGACGTAGATCCCGAGGAACGCCGTGACCGTCGACGCCGAGAAGTGGTCTTGTTCGCGGTACATGACGAGGAGCGGACTGAACTGGTTGCCCGACCACGCGCACACGAAGAGCGCGCCGAACACGAGCACCCAGTCGCGCGGGAACGTCCTCGCCGACGCGACCGACGCGGCGCGGATCTGCGTCCCGGCGGTCACAGCGCGCCCTGGTACAGGTCGAAGTGGGTCTGCAGGAGCGCGGAGTAGCGGTCGGCCGCGCCGTCGCGCAGGCAGGTGGCCAGCTGCTCGTGGTGGTCCAACGATGATCGGAGGTTGGCCGGGTCGATGCGCAGCAAGAGGTTCCGCAGACGCTGCTGACGGGCCCGTAGTTGCTCGTAGAAGTGCACGGCGATCGGATTGCCGGAGGCGCGGACGACGAGGAGGTGGAACTCATCGTCGACGACGGTGAACCCGTCGACGTCCTGGGCGTCGGCGAGGACGCGTTGGCGTGCGAGGTTCGCGTCGAGGTCGGCGCGAGTCTGCTCGCCGAGTCCGCCCTTGCCGAACAGCTGGGCTGCGGCCGCCACCTCGATCGCGTGGCGCATCGAGAGGACGTCGCTCGTCTCGGACGGAGTCATCGGTCGGACGACGGCGCCGCGACGCGGCTGCAGATCGAGGAGCTGTTCTGCTTCTAAGCGGAGGAACGCTTCATGCACCGGGGTGCGGCTGAGTCCCAACTCCGCGCTGACGGCGACCTCGCTGAGCAGCGATCCGCCCGGCAGATCGCCGCTGATGATGCGGCTCTTCGTCGCCGTGTACGCACGCTCGGCCGCGACTTCGGCATTCGATCCCATACCGGAGAAATTACTTGCATGCATCCTTGCATGCAAGGAACGTGAGCGAGCAGACTCCCCGTCCTCCGACATAGTGGATGATGGCGTCATGCGCACTCTGCTGAACATCATCTGGCTCTTGCTCTGCGGCCTGTGGATGGCGATCGGTTACGTACTCGCAGGCATTCTCTGCTGCATCCTGATCATCACCATCCCGTTCGGGATCGCGTCGTTCCGCATCGCCGCGTACGCGCTCTGGCCGTTCGGGCGGACCACGGTCGCCAAACCCGGCGCCGGTGCGGGCTCGACCATCGGCAACATCATCTGGATCGTGTTCGCGGGCCTCTGGCTCGCCATCGGACACATCACGACCGGCCTCGCACTCTGCGTCACGATCATCGGCATCCCGCTCGGCATCGCGAGCTTCAAGATGGTGCCCATCTCCCTGATGCCCCTCGGCGTCGACATTGTCTCCGTCGACGAGGTCCGGCCCGGAGCTTACGAAGCCCGCTGACCCACGCCGATCGAGCTCACCTCACGCTGATCGAGCGGAGTCGAGATCCCCCGAACGACAGTGCGCCGCACGGGGTCTCGACTCCGGTTCTCCTGAGCGGAGCCGAAGGGCTCGACCAGCGACGGATGGGCTCGACCAGCAGTGGACGAGCTCCACCAGCGGCAGTCAGTTACCGCGCCGGATCCACTCGTCGAGGTCGCCTGCCTCGGCGCCGACGGTGGTCTCGTCGCCGTGGCCGGTGCAGACGCGGGTGTCGTCGTCGAGAACCAGGACGCGGTCCCGGATCGACGCGATGATGTCGTCGAAACTCGAGAACGACCGGCCAGTGGCGCCCGGGCCGCCCTGGAACAGGGTGTCGCCGGAGAACAGCACCTTGGCCGACGGCGACCAGAGCACGCACGATCCGGGCGAATGGCCGGGCGTGTTGATCACCTCGAGGCTCTCGCCGCCCACCTCGATGACCTGCCCGTCGGAGAGGTCGTCGTGCGGCACACCCGAATGGGTCTGCTCCCACAGCATCTCGTCGGCGGGGTGCAACAGGATCGGCGCACCGGTGGCTTCGGCGAGTTCCGGTGCGACGCCGATGTGGTCGTTGTGCGCGTGCGTCAGCACGATCGCGACCACCTTGCGGCCGTCGACTGCGGCGAGGATCGGCGCGGCGTCGTGTGCAGCGTCGATGATCACGGCTTCGGAGTCGTCGCCGACCACCCAGATGTTGTTGTCGACGTCCCAGGTGCCGCCGTCGAGGGAGAAGGTTCCGGAGGTGACGACTCGGTCGATGCGCAGTGTCACAGCTGGACCACCGATCGCAAGACTGTGCCTGCCTCCATCGACTCGAACGCCTCGTTGACGCCGTCGATGCCGATCCGCTCGGACACGAACTTCTCCAGCGGCAGACGACCCTGCAAGTGCAGGTCGACGAGCATCGGGAAGTCGCGTTCGGGCAGGCAGTCGCCGTACCACGACGACTTCAACGCGCCGCCCTGGCTGAAGAAGTCGACCAGCGGCATCTCCAGGCGCATCTCCGGCGTCGGGACGCCGACGAGGACCACGATGCCGGCGAGGTCACGTGCATAGAACGCGGTCTTGTACGTCTCCGGGCGGCCGACGGCGTCGATCACGACGTCTGCGCCGTTGCCGTCGGTGAGTTCCTTGACCGCTTCGGCGACGTCCTCGGTCTTCGACGCGTCGATCGTGTGCGTCGCGCCGAGTTCGGTTGCCCACGCGAACTTTCCGGGATCGCGGTCGACGGCGATGATCGTCGTCGCACCTGCGAGGCGAGCGCCCGCGATGGCGGCGTCGCCCACTCCGCCGCAGCCGATGACGGCGACCGAATCGCCGCGCGACACCTGGCCGGTGTTCATCGCTGCGCCGAGCCCCGCCATGACGCCGCAGCCCAACAGGCAGGCGACGGCCGGGTCGGCCGACGGATCGACCTTGGTGCACTGACCCTCGTGGACCAGAGTCTTCTCGGCGAACGCACCGATGCCGAGCGCCGGCGTCAGTTCGGTGCCGTCGGTGAGCGTCATCGGCACGCTCGCGTTGTGGGTGTCGAAGCAGTACCAGGGCTTGCCCTTACGGCAGGCGCGGCACTCGCCGCACACCGCACGCCAGTTCAGGACGACGAAGTCGCCGACCTCGACATGCGACACGGCGTCGCCGACGGACTCGACGACGCCTGCCGCCTCATGTCCCAATAGGAACGGGTACTCGTCGTTGATTCCGCCGCTCGCGTAGGCGAGGTCGGTGTGGCAGACGCCGCAGGTCTGCACTTTGACGACCACGTCGTGCGCCCCTGGATCGGGGATCACGACGTCGACGAGTTCGGTCGGCGCGTTCTTGGTTCGGGAGACGACTCCCTTGACCACCTCGGACACTCCGGGCTCCTATTCAGTTCGATGCATAGCTGACCCTGTCGATGGTAGGTCAGTTACGCCGTCGACCTACTTCAAAGCGGCGATCAACTCAGCCTTGTTCATCGTCGAATATCCCTTGACGCCCTTGGCCTTCGCTTCGGCCTTGAGCTGAGCGACGGTCTTCGAGCCGCCAGTCGCGGGCTTGGCTGCCGGCTTCGCGGCAGGCTTCGGCGCCGGGGTCGCGGCGGCCGGCTTGGCAGCAACGGGCTTGGCCGCAGCAGGCTTGGCCGGGGCGGCCTTCTTCACGGCGGCCGGCTTCTTCGGTGCGGCAGGCTTGCTCGCAGCAGGCTTGCTCGCCGCAGCCTTCTTGGGCGCATCAGCCTTCTTCGACGCCTCAGCCTTCTTGGGTGCCTCAGCCTTCTTGGGTGCGTCGGCCTTCTTGGTCGCGTTGCCCTTCTTGGACCCGCCCTTAGTCACCGCAGCGACGATCTCGGCGCCCGGCTCGTCCTTCTTGGCGAGCGGCGAGTAGGCGATGACGAGGTCACGCAGAGCCATCACCTCGTTCGTGAGGCGCTTGACCTCGTCTTCAAGGCGTTTGATCAAGTTCTTCTTGGCAGTCATCGGCAGATCCCCTCCGAAGATGTCGTGGCGCCTACCGGCGGTTCCGAGCAGGCTCGTCACTCACCCTACGACGCCGATCCCTCCGTCGCGGCACCCGACGCGTTGTTGATGTCAATTCCGGTCACGTGCTGCACCTGCAGTTCTTCGTCCAGAACGACGAGATCCGCGCGACGCCCGACCGTCAGGAGACCGATGTCGCTGCGGCCCAGGACGCGCGCGGGCGTCGTCGAGCACATGGCCGACGCCGCGAGCAGGGCGTCGTCGCGCGTCATGGGATCCGGTTCGGCGACGAGCCCGGCGACGGTCCTGACGAACAGCGCGTCCATCGTCGCGGTGCTCCCCGCGATGGCATCGTTGCTGCGTAGACGTGCCACGCCGTCCGCGACGTACACGTCGAGGGAGCCGAGCACGTAGTCGCCGTCGGCCATTCCCGCCGCGACCATCGCATCGGTCACCAAGGACGTGCGCGCCGAACCGACGGTCCGCTGCACGTCGGCGACGAGCGCTGGATGAAGGTGCACGCCGTCGCCGATGAGTTCGACGACGACGCGTGGATCCTCGGTGAGCGCCAGAACCGGCCCCGGCTCGCGGTGGCCGAGTGGAGCCATCGCGTTGAACAGGTGAGTCGCGACACGTGCCCCCCGATCGAGCGCCGCACGGGTCTGGGCGTACGTGGCGTCGGTGTGTCCGACGGCCACGAGAACTCCCGCGGCAACCAACCGGTCGACGGCGTCGAGCGCTCCCGGCAGTTCCGGCGCGATCGTCACCATGACGATGGTCCCGTCGGCGATCTCGAGCAGTCGATCGATCTCGGCGAGATCGGGTGCGCGCAAACGATCCGGCGCGTGGGCTCCGCATCGCGAGTGCGCGATCCATGGTCCCTCCAAGTGGATGCCCGCACTGACGCCGTCACGGACCAACGGTGCGAGACGTGCGACGATCCCCGCCAGTTCGTCAGGGCTCGCGCTGACCGTGCTCGTGACGGTCGTCGTGGTGCCGTGCGCGCGGTGGAACGCTGCGGCGGCACGTACTTGGTCGGGGTCCCCGTCGGTGTACGACGCTCCCCCACCCCCGTGCACGTGCTGATCGACGAACCCGGGCACCACTGTGCCGCTGGGGAACTCGAGATCAGGAGCGGACGGCGGAGCACCCGACCCGACGTGGTCGATCGTCCCGTCGCGGATCGCGAGCCATCCCGGCCGGTGAACCACGCCGTCGCCGACAACGGCCCCGGCACTGACGATCATCTACAGGGTCTCCGTCACCTTGCGCAGGCCGCGCGGAGTGTCCGGGTCCTCCCCGCGCGCGACGGACAGGTGCAGGGCCATCAGCTGGAACGGGATGATCTCGAGCAGCGGCGACAGGTCCTCGGGTGCGTCCGGGATCGCGACGCCGCCGGCCAGTCCGGCGATCGACGACGCGGCGCCCACACCGAAGATGTCCGCGCCACGCTCCACGAGGCGTTCGATGACGGGGGCCATCGCGTCGCCTCCGCGGCCGGCCGGAAGCACCGCGAGCACCGGCACCTGCGGGTCGACGGTCGCGAGCGGACCGTGAAACAGATCGGCCCCCGAGAACGCCTGAGCCGTCAGATACGACGTCTCCATGAGTTTCAGCGCTGCCTCGCGCGCCGTCGGGTACGAGTAGCCGCGGCCCGTGGTGAGCAGACGCTGCGCGTATCGGTACTTCTGCGCGGCGCCTGCCAACGCGTCGCTGGACTCGAGAACCTGGTCGCCGAGATCCGGGAGTGC
The DNA here is from genome assembly GCF_021738965.1 of Gordonia zhenghanii. Lineage (GTDB taxonomy): Bacteria > Actinomycetota > Actinomycetes > Mycobacteriales > Mycobacteriaceae > Gordonia > Gordonia zhenghanii. Next base: position 59,408 of record NZ_JAKKOQ010000014.1, read on the forward strand.
GTCGGCGGCCGACGAGTCGGCCCCGCGCCACGCGGCGATCACCAGATACAGGGCGAGCAGTTCGGACGTGTAGCTCTTGGTCGCCGCGACCGACTTCTCCGCACCGGCGCGCACGTCGACGTGGAGCTCGGCCGCATCCGACAGGGGCGACGCGCCGTTGTTGGTGATCGCCAACGTCAACGCGCCCTGCGCCCGACCCACCTCGACGGACTTCACGAGATCGGGCGAGCCGCCGGACTGCGAGACCGCGATCAGCAGTACGTCACGCAGATCCGGTCGCGCTCCGTAGACGGTCACCGCCGACGGCGACACCATGCCCGCCGGCATCTGCAGACCGATCTCGACGAGGTACTTCGCGTACAGCGCGGCGTGATCACTGGTCCCGCGCGCGACGAACTGGACGAAACGCGGTGCGCGAGAGGCGATGACGTCGCCGATCTCGGCGCAGGCCGCGCGAGCCGCGAGAAGATCGCGCCAGGCCGCGGGCTGCTCGGCGATCTCCGCCGCCATCAGATGTCCGGGTTGGCGAGCGTTCACGGTCATGAGAGTCCTTCGCGGCGAGGGCGGACGTGTCGCCTCGACCATATCGACGATCAACGCGATCCACAGGCGGAAGACGCGTTCGTCCGTTCAGTCCAATTTCCCGTCGTACCGACACAGACCTGCGCAAATAGGCGATAGATGGACAAGAGAATCAAGCTCGGACGAGGAGCGTCATGACTTACCCACCAGGCATGCCCGACCAGCCGTACGGCTACGGACCGGACGCGGCGACCGTCGCCTTCAACACCGAGCGTCGAAAGAGTCGCCGACGGATGACCCTGGTGCTGTCGGCGATCGTCGCCGTCCTCGTCGTCGTGGTCGGCCTCGGTGCGGTGAAGCTGTATCAGGACAAGACCGGGAACATTCTGATTCCGGCCTTGAGTCTGCGGGCGGCCGACGATCCGGGCCCGGACCCGTTCACCGACTCCGTGGTCCTCAGCAACCGGGTCGCCCCGGCGAACATCGCGCCGCGCGGCACCGACGACCACGGCGTTCGAGCGGTCAGCGGCACCGCGCCCGGCCTCTACGGGACCATGGGCGGCGCATCGTGCGACACGGCTGCCCTCGGCAACTCCCTGGCCAATGATCCGGCCGCGGGCGCCGCGTGGGCCAGCGTCTTCGGCATCCGACGCTCCGACGTCCCGTGGTACCTCAACACCCTCACGCCCGTGGTGCTGACCGCCGACACGTGGGTGACGAACCACGCCTACCGCAGCGGGGTGGCTCAGCCCTTCCAGTCAGTGCTCCAGCGCGGGACCGCCGTCTACGTCGACGGTGCAGGCGTCCCTCGCGCGGTGTGCACCTGCGGCAACCCGCTGCTGCCGCCTGCTGCCGCGCCGGTCGGCGGATACCGGGTCGTCGGACACCCGTGGCCGACCTACCGGACGACGAACATCGAACGCGTCTCCTACACCGTGAACAACACGACGGTGAACAACACGAGGGTCGTCAACACCCCCGCTCCGCTGACGGAGCTGACCGTCCTCGACCTGCTGCGCGGCGTCAACGTCGTCACCGCGATCGGGAACACCCTGAACGATCTCGGTCCGGCGCCCGCGGGCATGAACCTGCCCGACCCGATGGCGAGCAACGGCCCGCCGTCCTTCACCGGACAGGCCGCGGCCGACAACGGTCTACGTGACGGCAGCACCGAGCCCGCGGAAGCGGTCGTCCAGCAGGCGGAGGACAACGGCGGCACTCCGGCCGTCGTGAGCCCCGGAACCGACGGAAGCACTCAGGCCGACGCGCCCGGCGGTTCCTCGACCACGCCCGAGGGCGCGGACAGTTCCACGGCCGCCTCGACGCCGACACCGACGGACTTCGGTACGTCGACCGGCGACGCCATCGGCTCGCTGACGTTCCGTTCGGGCGATCAGAGCGTGACCTGCACCCTGCCGTCGACGTTCGCCGCCGCCGAGGTCGGCAGCGACTGCACGGACGGGAGTGCCCGCTCGTTCGTGGCGGCCGGTCTGCTCTCCGACGCCGTCACGACTGCGGTCCACGCATCACCGGACCGCGTGTGGACGCTCGACACCACCAGCGGTCAGACGCTGACCGTGACGAGCGCGACGTGGCAGACCTTGGTTCCGGAGAGCACCGAGACCTCGGAGCCCGCCACCGAGACGACCACGCCGACCACCACCACGACCGAAGAGCCGACCATCACCGAGGAGTCGACGTCGGAGGAGACCGTGGCGACGACCGAGACCACAGAGCCGGAGTCGGGCGTCGCGCCCGCCGAGTGACCTGGACAACAGGCCTTTGAGACGATTGGTGATTGCCGTCTCAAAAGCCTTGACCTGGGCACACACCGAGGTGAGAGTCGGTAGGAGACATACTCCTATCGACTCTCCGGAGGCACACCGTGAGCACGACTGCCACGTCTTGGCTGGTTCCCGTCCGCCACCCGTCACCCGACGACCTCGAGTTGTGGCTGGAGAAGAAAGCGGCGCGCGGCGAGGTCCTCACCACGGTCGACGCCTGGAGCCCGCTGCGAATGAAGTTCGAGAAGGGCGAGGCCGGTCGTTTCCGGTACGCGCTCGAGCGTCGCGATGCACCGGTGCCTGCGCTCTACTTCACTGCGCGTGAGGACATGGGCTGGGAACGTGTCGGCAGCTTGTCGAACATCCACGTGTGGCGGCGCGCGTACAGCGCCGAGCGACCGGCCGGATTCATCGGCAACGACCTCGGGCGGCGCGCCGCCCTCGTCGGCATCGGGTTGACCGTCGTCGCCGCCATCGCGTTGATCGGAGCGATCGCGCTCGGTGTCGTCGCCGGTCTCGCCGACTTCTCGGCGGCAGACGACTTCTGGATTCCTGCCGCGGTACTCGGCGCGATCGCAGTCGTCGCCGGAGTCGTCGCACTGGTCATCGGAGTGTCGCGCCACTCCGCTGCTTCCGCGGAACCGACTACTCACCAGCCGGCGGCCCACACCGAACGCGAACTCATCGGCTCCTGAGGGCCAGTCGGACTCGCGGCGGCACTCAGGGCGTGAAGAACCGCGCCGTCTGATCCTGGTCGCCGGTCAGGTACGCGGGGTCGGGGACGTCCCACACCACGCGGAACACGTACTCGACGGCGACCGCGGCAGCATCGACATGTCGGCGATCGAAGCCGAGGACGATGGTGTCGTCGCCGTGGACCTGCCAACCCTGCGACCGAAGCAGTTCGGTGCGCGCGACCCGGTCGGTTCCGGGTGCCGCGAGCCTGGCCGCCTCGACGACGAGTTCGAGGGTGTCGTCTGCTGTCGCGACGGCTTCGGCGTGCGCCGTCGCGACGTGATCATCGGACACCATGTCGTAAACGGTGAACCGATGGCCGACGCCAAGGTCGGCCAGATAGTCGGCGAGCCTGATTCGGAAGTCCCGCCATCGGGAGTCGAGTTCGGCGTCGTACGCGGACTCGTCGAATCCGTTGACGTCTTCGGTGATCGGATCTGTCACAACACACTCCCGCGTCGGCGAACGTGGCTTGTGCCGTCAACCGTAGTCTCACCCGATCCGCCACGGGCGGAATCAGCGCAGCTTGTCGTGCCTGCAGCCGTTTCACTATGCGCAACTGTCGATTTCGCCGCGAACGTGACCCATCTGTGGGTACGGTTTGTTCACCCAAAGAGTCGACACTGCGAAGATGCGAGGCTCCGGGAACATTACGAGACTCGGGCGACCTGCCTAGGCGGTCATAGTGCTGCGGCTGGCGTCCAACAGGGAGAACGCGACCATGAGAATCAAAAGCGCCGCCTTACTGACCGCCGCAGTCCTCGCGACGACTGCCGTCGCTGGCTGCACGAAGACCGACTCCGGCGACACCGACACCCTTGCGAGCCTCCGCGACGCCGGTACCGTCACTGTCGCTTACGCCGATGAGGCTCCGTACTCGTTCGACAAGGACGGCGAGGTAACCGGCGCGACGATCGCGCTGCACCGCGAAGTGTTCAAGCGCCTCGGAGTCGACGAGGTGAAGGGCGTCAAGACCGACTGGGCCGGGCTGATCCCGGGTCTGAACGCGAAACGCTACGACCTGGTGAGCGCCGGAATGTCGATCACACCGGAGCGGTGTGATCAGGCCGCGTTCAGCGTCCCCGAGATCAACTACACGACCGCACTCATGGTCAAGCCCGGCAACCCGAAGAATCTGTCGAACATGGAGTCCATCAAGTCGAGTGGCGCACACATGGCCGCTATCACCGGCGCGATCGAGAACAATTACGCCGACGAGCTGTCGATCCCTGATCCGCTACTCGTGAAGGATCAGCAGGCCGGGATCGATGCGGTGACGTCCGGTCGCGCCGACGCCTTCGCCCTCACTGCGGTGTCGTTGAACTACGCGAAGGAGAACAACCCGGGCCTCGACGTCGAGGTGACCAAACCGTTCATCGCCGTGATCAACGGGAAGGAACAGAATCCGGCCGGTGCGACGGTCTTCCGGAAGGAAGACACGGAGCTGCGGGACGCGTACAACGCCGAAGTGAAGAAGATCCTGTCCGACAAGGCCGAGTACATGCGGATCCTGGGACCGTTCGGGTTCACCGAGGAGAACATCCCCGACCCGTCACTGACGACCGAGCAACTGTGCGCAGGCGAGTAACGGGCTCCTCAGACTGGTGAACACCAATATCGACGACCTCGTCGATGCCCTCCCCCGGATCGGGGAGGGCATCGTCGTCACTCTCGAGCTCACCGCGGGCGGCGGCCTACTCGCCTTCGTCCTCGCGATCGCTCTCGGAACCGTTGTGCGCGTGCGGTTTCTGCCGGTCCGGTTCGTCGCGCGGGTCTTGATCGAGTTCTTCCGCGGGACGTCGCTCGTGGTGCAGCTGTTCTGGCTGTTCTACGTGCTGCCGCTGCTCGGCTATCAACTCGACCCGCTGTTCTGCGGCATCCTCGCACTGGGGCTGAACTACGGCGCCTACGGTGCCGAAGTGGTCCGTGGAGCCCTCAACGCGGTGCCCCAAAGTCAGGTCGAGGCGACCATCGCGTTGAACTTCACGCCGTGGCAGCGGCTTCGGCTGGTGATCTTTCCGCAAGCGTGGGCGATGATGGTCCCGTCCCTGGGCAACCTGCTCATTCACCTGCTCAAGGGCACGGCGTTCGCGTCGTTCATCATGTTGCAGGACCTGACGGCACGCATCGTCGAACTGCAGAAGTCGACCGGAGACACCCTGTTCTCCTTCGGCATCGGCCTGCTGATCTACCTGGTCCTGGCCTACATCGTGACGTTGTTCCTCAACCTCGTCGAAGCGAGAGCCAAACACAAGCTGGGTCGTGGACCGTCATTGCGTGAGGTACTGAGCTTCCGTCCCACGACGGACGCCGCCGTGGGAGGTGGCCTGTGATCGACTGGAGTTGGCAGCGCGCCGAAGAGTCGATGCCGATCCTGTGGGACGGCTTCAAGATCACCCTGCTGGCGACGGCGATCGGCTTCCTGGTGGCTGCCGCCCTCGGCCTGCTGATCGCGGTGATCCGCCGCTCGGGTCCACGCTGGCTGTCGATGCCCGTGCACGCGGTGAGCGAGTTCGTACGGTTGACGCCCCTCGTGGTGCAACTGCTGTTCGTGTACGCGCTGTTCCCGCAGTTCTCGGCGCTGTCGATCGGTGTGACCGTGCTCGGTGTCCACTACTCGAGCTACATGGCCGAGGTGTATCGCGCAGGCATCGAGGCGGTGCCCAAAGGCCAGTGGGAAGCGGCGCACGCGTTGTCGTTGCCGCAGTCCCGGACCTGGCGCGCAGTGGTCCTTCCGCAGGTGATGCGAAACAGTCTGCCCGCGCTCGGCAACAACGCCGTCGCCATGTTCAAGGACACCCCCTACCTGTTCACCATCAGCGTCGTCGAGTTGGTGACGGCCGCACAGACCTACGGCGCGTCGCAGTTCGCCTACCTCGAAGCGTTCACCCTAGCCGGCGCCTTCTTCCTGGTGGCCAGCTACCCGACCTCGGTCCTGATCCGACAACTGGAGAAACACCTTGCCTACTGATCTGACCAAGCAGACGCCCGCCGGGCCGGGCGAGATGATCCGATTCGACCACGTGGTCAAGAAGTTCGGCGACCACGTGGTGCTCGACGAACTCGACTTCACCGTCGACCGCGGCGAGAAGGTGACGCTGATCGGCCCCAGCGGATCAGGCAAGACGACGATCCTGCGGCTTCTGATGACCTTGGAGAAGATGACTGAGGGCGACATCCTGGTGGACGGCGAGTCGCTCAACCAGAAGGAGAAGAAGCTGCGCGAGGTGCGCAAGCGCATCGGCATGGTGTTTCAGCAGTTCAACCTTTTCCCGAACATGGACGTCCTCGACAACATCACCGAGGCTCCGGTCCACGTCCTCGGACAGAAGCGGAACAAGGCGCGGACACGGGCGACGGAACTCCTCGAGATGGTCGGCCTCAGCGACAAGGCGCATGCGCATCCCAGCCAATTGTCGGGCGGACAGCAGCAGCGAGTCGCGATCGCTCGATGCCTCGCGATGAATCCGGAAGTGATGCTGCTCGACGAAGTCACGTCCGCACTCGACCCCGAACTCGTCGACGACGTGCTGTCGGTGCTGCGCGACATCGCGAAGAGCACCGACATCACCATGCTGATCGTCACCCACGAGATGCGTTTCGCGCGCGAGGTCTCCGACCGCGTGATGATGTTCGACGCGGGCCGGATCGCCGAGACGGGGCCGCCAGAGCAGATCTTCGAAGATCCGCACAGCGACCGAACCAGGGCGTTCCTCAAGGCTGTCCTCTAGCTCGGCGAGTCTCCGCACGGTCAGGCCGCATCCGCGGACCGCCGCGGCGGGCAACACGAACGAGCCGAGAGCCACGCGACTGCACACCATTCGCACCTTCGGGCCACCCGGCCCGAGGCACGCTTGCCGCCGCAACACCCTTCACGGCAGTTCGGCCCCTCCCCCGGGGCCGCTTACAGGCGAAGTCGCCATGCGCTGCGGCGCGCTATCGAATTGTCAAAGAACCGATCAGGACCTCCAGTCCGGGGACCGCGACCTGATGTGACCCACATTACCGAACGTGTGTTCGATTATCAAGAGGCTTTTCGGGCAATTCGCGCAGATTAGTTGCCGTGCGCCGCCGACCCGTGATGCCGTCCCATGAACGCCACACGTTCGCCAGGAACAGCGAGCAAGCACGACGCAATGCCGACGATTCGGCGTTCCATCGCACCCCACACTGCGTTTCGCCTGCGTCTCGCGCTTGTTTCTAGTCCGTGTCCAATCCCACATTCCAAGAGTGAAGTTTCACGTGATCGTTACACGCGGCTAGAGTTACACGCGGAATCGCCCGGCAGCCGACACGTGTTACACGGGTTCGTCGAGGCCGAGGGACGTCGCAATGGCGGGACGTCGCTCAATTTCGAGTAGAGAGAGTTGCCTATGAGTACCTGGGAACCCCAGCTCCAGGAGATCTTCGACGCCGTCGACCGCCGCAACCCGGGTGAGCCCGAGTTCCAGCAGGCGGTACGCGAGGTCTTCGATTCGCTGAGCCCGGTCGTGGCCAAGCACCCTGAGTACGCCGACGTGCTCACCCGGATGTGCGAACCAGAACGTCAGATCATCTTCCGCGTCCCGTGGACCGATGATCAGGGAAACGTCCAGATCAACCGCGGTTTCCGCGTCGAGTTCAACTCGGCGCTCGGACCATACAAGGGCGGACTGCGTTTCCACCCGTCCGTCAACCTGTCGATCGTCAAGTTCCTCGGCTTCGAGCAGATCTTCAAGAACTCCCTGACCGGCCTGCCCATCGGCGGCGGCAAGGGCGGCTCGGACTTCGACCCCAAGGGCCTGTCCGACCTCGAGATCATGCGCTTCTGCCAGTCGTTCATGACCGAGCTGTACCGCCACATCGGTGAGTACACAGACGTCCCTGCGGGCGACATCGGCGTCGGCGGCCGCGAGATCGGCTACCTGTTCGGCCAGTACAAGCGCATCACCAACCGCTACGAGTCCGGCGTCCTTACCGGCAAGGGCATGTCGTGGGGCGGCTCGCAGGTCCGCCCCGAGGCCACCGGCTACGGCGCCGTGTTCTTCGTCGACGAGATGCTCAAGTCCAAGGGCCAGAGCTTCGACGGCAAGCGCGTCCTCGTCTCCGGTTCGGGCAACGTCGCGACCTACGCGATCGAGAAGATCCACCAGCTCGGCGGCACCGTGATCGGCTGCTCGGACTCGTCCGGCTACGTCATCGACGAGAAGGGCATCGACCTCGAGATCCTCAAGGAGGTCAAGGAGGTCCGACGCGCCCGCCTGTCGGAGTACGTAGAGCTGCGCGGCAACGGCACCAAGGTCGGCACCGAGGGCTCGCTGTGGCAGGTCCCCGCCGACATCGCGTTCCCGTGCGCCACACAGAACGAGCTCGACGAGGCAGACGCGAAGAGCCTCGTGAAGAACGGCTGCACCATCGTCGCCGAGGGCGCCAACATGCCGACCACCCCAGACGCCATCAAGGTCCTGCAGGGTGCAGGCGTCGGTTACGCGCCGGGTAAGGCTGCCAACGCGGGCGGCGTCGCGACCTCGGCCCTGGAGATGCAGCAGAACGCGTCGCGTGACTCGTGGAGCTTCCGTTACGCAGAAGAGCGTCTCAACGCGATCATGCGCGACATCCACAACAACTGCCTGACCACCGCCGACGAGTACGGCGATCCGGGCAACTACGTGACCGGCGCCAACATCGCCGGTTTCGTGAAGGTCGCCGACGCGATGCGTTCGCTGGGCGTCATCTGATCTGAGCTCTCCGCACGTGCGGACTCACGTGGCCGCCGTACCCTCTCAATGGCGCGAGGGACGGCGGCCATCGTCATTTCTGGCCTCGTCGTTTCTGGCTTCATCGTTTCGGGCTTCATCGTTTCGGGGCTCATCGTTCTCAAGCGCATGCTCTGGACCGACCTATTCTCTGCTTCTGCCACACCCGCCACTTGCGTGTCAGCATCGCCTGCCAGGCCGGAGCCGCCTGGCAACCGGCTGACCTGCTCGTACCCGGAATTCTTCGCTTTCGATTTGCTGCTTGGTTGCTACCCTGGTGGAATCAGTGCGGGGAGAAGCTCCACCGACGGCGATTCGTCGGTAGACGAACAGGGGGTTCGGTCATGGGAGGAAACGTTCAACACCGACGGCAAGAGTTGGCGTCGGAGGGTTCCGCGACGGCAGTGCAGGAATCACCGACGCTGCGCGTCGCGATCCTGCAAGTCAGCGTCGTGATCGCAGTAGCCGTCGCCATCGTGCTCGCAGTGGTCGCCGCTCCCGCACAGGCGGCTACCGGCGGCCCAGACGGTCAGCTGATGCATGCCGTGCACCCTGGCACGGCACATGAACGATGACACGGCGAACTGGCTCGGCATCGCGCTCCGTCTGTTCTTCCTGATCGCGACGGTAGTGGCCTTCACGGCCGCAGTGTTCGCGGGGCAGTGAGGTCTCGGCCGGCGGAGGGATGGGTCTCGACTTCGCTCGACCAGCGGGGAGGGGCTCGACCGGCGGGGAAGGGCTCGACCGGCGGGGAAGGGGCTCGACTGGCAGGGAGGGCACTCGACCAGCGGGGAGGGGGCTCGACCAGCGACGACTACGTCTGGCCGACAGCCTTATGGACAGCCTTGGTGAACACCTCGTCGAAGCCTGCGCGGTCGACCGCACCCGACGGGCTCATCGCGGTCGCCTGAACCGACACTGTGTAACCGTTGACCGCGGCGTAACCGAGGACCATGTGCTGGGTCACCGACCGCGTGCCGACCTCGGACACCGTCGTCATCTCGACGACCAGTGTGTCGTCGACGCTCGTCTTCGGGCCGTCGACCACCTTCTGGTCGACGGTCCCCTTGACCGACTGGCCTTGGACGTCCATGTCCATCGTCAGATGGGCGCACTCGCCGCTGACCTGTGCCCGGTACTCGTCGATGGACGCCATCGAGACGCTGACGCCCTCGGCTATCGTCGCCTCCGCGCCCTTCGTGGCGACCACGAGCCCCAGTTCGTCCGCGTCGACTGACGCCGGGATGGCACTGAGTTGCAGGCAATGCGACGGTGTGACGTCGGCGGACCGTGTGCTCTCCAGGATCATGTCCATCATCTTCTGGGTCTGGTCGCGCGGCACTTCTTGCACGGTGTAGCCCGCCGGAAACGCGGAGGCGTCCAGCACGAGTTCGCGAGCCTTCGCCGAATTGGCCGTCGACGACGTGGTCTGCGAACTGTCGTCACCTGCCGCTACGGGGGACCCGGTGGTGGTCCCACACCCTGCGACCAGACCGATCAGACCCGCAGTCGTCACACACGCGCCCAGCATTCGCTTCAACCTGACACTCACGACCGACTCCCTCGTCTTCGATTCCGCGTGACGTCGCTACTGTACGGCGGCGGCCGCACCGCCATCGGTTGTCCGAATGGTGCGTCTCGTCAGCCGGTTTCGGCGACTTTCCGCACTGCGGCGGCGAGTGTCGCGTCGAATGCCGCTCGGTTCGGCGGCGACCCGTCGGCGTTGACGGCCTGGACCGTGACGAGGTAGCCGTCGACGGGCACGCGGCCGATGACGATCTCGCGACGGCCCTTGTCGGGGACGGTCGACATCTGCCGGAACACGACCCCGCGGTGTCCGTCGACGGTCGGCGTCGTGACGTCCGCGTGGGTGATGTCGACCGTCGTGCCGCTCGCGGCCCCGGTCGTCACCTCGACTCGCACTCGTGCGCACTCGCCGGTGACGGCGGCGACGAGCGTCGCGTCGTCGACGCTCGACACCGCGACCGACTCACTGAGCGTCGACGGCCCGCTCGATGCGACGACGCGGCCCGTCTTCGCGACATCGGGGGCGTCGGCGTCCGACTTGCAGGCGGCCGGCGAGACGGTCGCGTCCTTGCGGCTCTCGTCGAACTGCTCGGAGATCGCGCTCTCGTCGTCCTTTCCGAGCTTGACGACGCTGTACCCACCGGGGAAGTCGCCGTCGGTCAGCGCCGAGTCGAGAGCACGCTGCGTCTGTGGGTCCACCGACTCCGACTGCCCGCATGCCGCGAGCGTCGCCGCGAGTGCGACGCCGGTGAGGACGGTGGCGGCTGCCCGAGAGGTCTGCGACATGCAGATCAATCTACTGTGCGGCGTCCTTGTAATAGACGAGCTGGTGGGTGGTGGCGAGCAGGACGTCGGCGTCTCCCCAGATCTGGCCGTACTGGTCGAAGTGGCCGTTGCCGAATCGGGTGCCTCGTGCGGTCGCTCGGACCGAGTTCGCGCCCTGTGCGGCGAGTTCGTCGCGGGTCGCGTGGAAGTAGGTGGTCAACGAGATCGTTCCTGCGGGCATGTAGGTCCCGTGCCGAAGAAACACCCGGGGGAAGAAGGCGTCGGTCATCGACGTGAGCGCCGGGAAGTCGAGCGGGCGCGGCGGTTCGTCGCGCAGCCAGAGGGTGGACGTCGAATCGTCGCTCGCGGCCTCGAGACTCCCGGTGACGAACCGCTTGTCGTAGTTGCGGGCCCACGCGATGAAATCCGGGAAGTCCGTGGCAGGCACGTCGTCGACAGGCGGCAGTTGCGGCGCGTCGCCCTCGGTGTCGGCCCAGGTCTCGCGTCGGACGCCGAACACCGCGGTGCCGGTGGCGACGATCTGATCGTTCTGACCGATCGTGAACGTCCAATGCTGATTGGTGCGGTTGGTACGGATCGCCTCGAGGGCGAGTTCCCATTCGCCTTCGGCGATCGGCGCTGCGAAGTTGATGGTGAGCGCGAGCGGATCGCCGAGGACATCAGGATGATCCGAGACAGCGCGGACGACGGTCGCCGCGGTGATCCCGCCGAACGGTCCGACCATGTTGTTGTACGCGGGGTGCGTCGTCGCGCGGACGGTGTAGCGGTCTGCGGAGTCGAGCTTCTCGACGGTCGTCGCTTCATCGAAGACATGAGTCATACCGCGAACGATACAGAACGAACAGTCTACTGCGATATGCTGGGTTCATGACTGCTCCCTCCGTACACGACCGCCTCGTGTCGTCGGCGGTCACTCTTCTGCGCACCCACGGCGCCGACGGGTTCGGCATGTCGACACTCCTCACGCACAGCAGCGTCGCACGCCGTTCCATGTACCAGCACTTTCCCTCCGGGAAGGCCGAACTGTTGCGGGAGGCGACCGCCGCCGCAGGCAAGGGAGTGTGCGCGTACCTGAAGAGCGTGCTGGCCGAGCACAGCGCCGTCGATGCTCTCGAACTCTGGGCCGACCAGTGGAAGACTTCGATGATCGAGAGCGACTACGCCCTCGGGTGCCCGTTGGCGGCGGCCTCGTTGAGCGCCCAGGAGTATCCGGATGCGGCCGCAGAGGCGGCGAGAGCGTTCGAGCGGGCCACGTCGCTCATCGGCGACGCGCTGCAGCGCGAGGGCCTGGACGCAGAACAGGCACGGCTGGCCGGAGGCTTCATCGTCTCCGGTCTCGAGGGCGCGATCCTCGTCGCCCGGGCGACGAGGTCCGTCGAGCCGTTCGACACGTTCGTCGCGCAGGCCCGCGCCATGTGGTTCCGACCCCAGGGTCGCGTCAGCCGCTGACCGGCTCGCCTGCCTGCGCAGGCTCCAACGTCGTCCCCTTCGGGACGACGAACCACACGAGCACCGCTAACGCCAGCATGAACACACCTCCGACGAGGCTCGTGACCTGCATCGACACCGTGAACGCGTCGCCGGCCATGTCGGCGAGTCCGGGAACGCCCGCCGCACCGGCCACATCGACCGCGGCGCCGATGGATTCGCGCGCGGGAGCGGTGACTGCATCGGGAAGATCGACGAATCCAGTCGTGGCGTCGAGGTCTGCGCGATACATGACCGATGCGATGCTGCCGAGGATCGCGACGCCCAGCACGCTGCCCAACTCGTAGGACGTCTCCTCCATCGCGGCCGCGTTGCCCGCCCGGTGCTCGGGACTTCCCGACATGATGAGTACGGACCCGACGGCGAGCGAACCGATGCCCGCGCCCACGAGACACAACGAGACGACCACCGCGGGATAATGGAGCTCGCCGGGCGGCAGGTAGATCACGATCATCCCGAGTCCGGACACCGCGATCGACGCGGCGAGGACCGCTCGCGGGCCGATCATCTCGGCGAGCTTCGGTGCGATGAGGGACGCCGCAGCCGCCGCGAGAGCCAGCGGAATCAGCTGCACGCCCGTCTTGATCGGCGAACTTCCCTCCACGGCCTGCAGCCACTGCGCGAGCAGCAACAGCGCAGCACCGAGCGCGAACATCGACCCGAGCGCCGCCGCGATACCGCCGGTGAACGGCCGGCTGCGGAACAGCCCGACGTCGAGCATCGGATCGTCTTGCCGCAGACCGCGTCGCACGAACAGAGTGAGCGCGACGACGGCGCCCGCGAAGACGATCCACGCGGCCGGAACCAGCAGACTCGACTCCTTGCCGAACTTCTTGATCGCCCACATCAACGCCACCATGCCGCCGAACGAGAGGCCGACGGTCGGCCAGTCCCACGCGCCAGGCCGGTCCGAACGCGATTCGGGCAGCAGGACGGCGCCAGCGATCACCGCGACGACCATCAGCGGCACGTTGACGAGAAACGCCGCATGCCAGGACAGATGCTCCAGGAGCAGCCCGCCGACCAGAGGCCCGACGGCCGCGCCGAGTCCCGCGACTGCCGACCAGACGGCGAGCGCCATCGCCCGCTGCTTCGCGTCCGCGAAGATCGTCCGGATCAGCGACAGTGTCGTCGGCATGACCATCGCGCCACCGACGCCGAGGGCTGCGCGGATCGCGATCACTGTGGCAGGCGAGTCCGCGATCAAGACGAGCAGCGACGCGACCGCGAACACCGTGTAGCCGATCAGCAGCATCCGCTTGCGACCCCATCGATCGGCGACGCTGCTGGCCGCGACGAGCAGGCCGGCCAGGACCAGGGAGTACACATCGACGATCCACAGCAGTTGCTCGCCGCTGGGCCGCAGTTCCCGCGACATGGTCGGCAGCGCGATGTTCAGGATCGTCATGTCCATCGTGATGACGAGAAGGCTCGCCGACAGGACTGCTGTGCCTGCCCACGCGCGCCGCGACGACATCGTCGTCGGCGTCGTGTCGGTCATCGCGGGCCTCCCGAGGTCTGCACGAACGGAACGAGGGCCCGTCGTAATTGGTCTAGCTCGAGCGGTTCTCCGCGGATCGCGGCGTGGACGCCCGCGCCGTCGGTGATCATGGCGACCGCATGTGCGTTGTCGGCGCCGATGTACTCGCCGAGGACCGCGACCAGACCATCTGTCCAGGACAGGGCGAGTTCACGCGCCCGATCGTCGAACGTCGCGGTGGCCGCCAGGACGACGTCGGAGACGACGTTGCGTCGCCGCGACAGGTACTCGTGCAGGGTGCCGACGAGGGCATCGAGCGCGATCGACCCGTCTGCCCCGTCCGACTCGAATTCGCGCCGGATCTCGGCCAGTCCGTCGTCGACCTCGTCGACGAGCAGTCCGAGCCCCTCCTGCCGCAACTCGTCGAGCGAGGCGAAGTACGCGGTGGTCGAGCCGAGTGGCACCTGTGCACGTCTGGCGACGAGTCGATGGGTGAGTCGGCCCGGACCCATTTCGACGATGAGGTCCGCTGCTGCCTGCACGATCGCGGCTCGTCGTGCCTGCGGATCGTGTCGTGCCATGTGAGCGCCCCATTTCTGTACATCTGTACATGTACGTTTGTACAGAATCCACGAGAGGCACGCAACCGGACCGTTCGACCTGCGCAGAATCACCGTGCTTCCTATCGCCGAGCCGTAATGCTACGTTGACGTAGGAATATTCCTACGCTGTCGTAGGAATGCGAGAGGGGCACGATGGAGATCTTCAATCCGACGACGCACACGTTCGACGAGTTCGACACTGCGACGCAGCGCATCCTGCGCAGCACCGTCGACTACTTCGAGGGACTCGGCAAGGCGCGACTGCTCGCCGACAATCGGGACCGGGTCTGGTACCAGGACTTCCTCGACTTCAACCGACGCGAGCGGGTATTCGCCACGTTCCTGACGCCGGAGGCGATGGCCGACGGCGATCCGGACAAGCGCTGGGACACCGCTCGCAACGCGCGGATGAGTCAGATCCTCGGCTTCTACGGCATGCAGTACTGGTACGTCTGGCAGGTCACCGTGCTCGGCCTGATGCCGATCTGGCAGAGCACCAACACGGCGGCGCGCGAGCGTGCGGCCGCCAGCCTCGAGAACGGCGACATCTTCGCGTTCGGGCTCTCCGAGCAGGCGCACGGCGCCGACGTCTACTCCACCGACATGCTGCTGGATCCCACCGACGATGGCGGTTTCGTCGCGAACGGCGGCAAGTACTACATCGGCAACGGCAACGCCGCCCGCATGGTGTCGGTGTTCGGTCGCCGCAGCGACGCCCCGGTCATCGACTCGGCCGATACGGCGCACCGCATCACCGATGACGAGTACGCGGGTTACATGTTCTTCGCCGCCGACTCTCAGCACGCTGACTACCGGCTGCGCAAGAACGTCGTCGACTCGCAGATGTACGTCGCCGCCTTCGATCTGCAGGACTATCCCGTCGATGCCGACGACATCCTGCACGCCGGACGCGCGGCATTCGACGCGGCCATGAACACGGTCAACGTCGGCAAGTTCAATCTCGGTTTCGGCGCGATCGGCGCATGCGAGAACGCGATGTACGAGGCCCTGACGCACTCGGACGCCCGCATCCTGTTCGGCCATCGGGTCACCGAATTCCCACAGGTCAAGGCACTCGTTTCCGACAGCTACGCTCGCCTGGCCGGAATGAAGCTGTTCAGCGAGCGCGCCGTCGACTACATGCGGTCGGCCGACCTCGACGACCGTCGGTATCTGCTGATCAGCGCGATCGAGAAGATGGCGGTGACGCGTACCGGAATGAAGATCTACGAGGACATCGCCGACGTGATCGCCGCGCGCGGCTTCGAGAACGACATGATGTTCCCCGGCGGCCTCACCTCCATGTTCGGTCTGCCGCGCTTGGAGGGCACAGTCCACGTGAACATGGCACTGTCACTGAAGTTCATGCCCTCGTACATGTTCAGCCCGTCCGACGTCGGGCTCCTCGCCCTCAAGCACGTTCCGGCGGCGGCCCCGTTGACCGGAGCGCTTCGGCGGGCGGGAGCGCTCGCAGCGGGTGTGGTGCCCCAGTTGCGCGCCGAGGCCGCGAAGGCCGCCGTGCGCGAGGTGCCGGTGCGACGCGACGCTGCCGACGATTCGTTCCTGTTCCACCAGGGCCCGAGCTCCGGGCTCGGGAAGATCGCATTCGGCGACTGGCGGCCAGTGTTCGACGAGTTCGCCCACGTCCCGAACGTCGCGGTGTTCACCGAGCAGGCACTCGCGTTCCAAACTCTGCTGGCCGCCGCCGAGCCGACCACCGAGCAGCGCAGCGACGTCGACTTCCTGTTCTCCATCGGCGAGCTGTTCACGATGATCCCGTACGCCCAACTCGTGTTGGAGCAGTCACGGATCGAGGGCGCCGACGCCGACGTCCTCGACCATCTCTTCGACGTCTTCGTCCGCGAGTTCTCCCGGCACGCCGTCTCACTGCACACCAAGCCGACCGCGACGGCGCTGCAGCAGGCGCGCGCCCTCGACATCGTGCGGCGCCCCGTGCCCGACCTCGACCGCGCCGACCGCGTCCTGAATCGGGCCCGCGGACTCGCAGGCGCGTACACGATGAAGCCGTGAACCCGGACTCTGATCACTGGAGGAAACCATGACCGAACACACGACGTCCCGCCCGGAGTTCGGCGCGCCGACGATGCCTCTGCGCGCGACCGACTATGGCTTCTTCGGCCCCGACTCCCCCACGTGGAAGGTGTGGACCGCGCCGAGCGCCGTGATCGGATTCCAGCGTGCCGTCACCCTCGAGCACTTCGACCCGGATCTGACGGCGTCGGTCGCGGACGTCGGCGGCATCTACGCCGACCCGCACGGCAGGTTGGACCACACCTTCGCGTACTTCCTGATCGTCGCAGTCGGCGACAGCCGGATGGCGGTCAATGCTGCGGACCATCTGACGAAGGTGCACATGCAGTCGACGGGGATCGAGCCCATCTCCGGAAAGCGTTACAGCGCAAACAATCCGGCGTCGCAACTGTGGATTCACGTGACCGGTTGGCATTCGGTACTCAAGTGCTACGAGATGTACGGACCGGGCAAGCTGACGGCCGACGAAGAGCGCCGGTACTGGGCCGACTGCGTGAGGGCAGCCGAGCTGCAGACGTGCCGCCCGAGTGACGTGCCGACCTCGCGCGACGAGGTGCGCGACTACTTCGAGACGATCCGACCGACCCTCTGCGTCTCCGAACGCGCACGACGCGGCATGCACTATCTGCTGCACACGCCGCTCGACCGCGGGCCTCGCGTGTGGGCGTCGAGCCGACTCGTCGCGCCCGCCGCGATCGCCTCTTTGCCGAAGTGGATGCGCACTCTCGGCGGTTTCGATCAGCCCGCCGTCGTCGACGTCGCCTACCGGACGGCGACGCGGGTGGCTCTCGCCCCGCTCGCGAGTCAGCCGGAACTGTTGAGCCATATCGTGACTCGGGGCGTCGGCCCGATGACGGGCGCGTTGTACCGCCAGCACCTGCATGCGGACGCGCCGGCGTTCACCGGAACGGTGACGGTCGCCGACGCCCGAGAGAAGTATCTCGCCGCCCCGGCGCGGGCGACGCAGATCGGCGCGCAGTAGGCTTGCATACTGTTTCGACGACCAGACCGGAGGTGGACGTGACCGTCGATCGTCGCACCTCACGGGCCCGCGCCCCGCACCTCGGTCCGGGTCGGCGTCGTCCGCAGATCTTGGACGCGGCCTTGGAGATCGCTAGTCGGGACGGCATCTCGTCGGTGACGATGGCCGCCGTCGCCTCGGCCCTCGATGTGACTCGGCCGGTCGTGTACGCCGCCTACTCGGGGCGGTCGGAGATCCTCCGCGCGTTGATCGAACGCGAGGAGCACTACCTCGGCGAATCCCTGTCGAGCATCCTTCGCAACCGCCGCGTCGACGCCACCGAGTCCGTGTTCGTCGAAGGATTCCAGTCGTTGCTCGAAGCGGTCGACGCACGACCGCAGTCGTGGCGGCTGCTGTACGGGAACCCGGATGCGGAAGTCACGGACCTGTTCGGACGAGGACGCGCGATCGTGTTGGCTCGCTGCTGCGATCTTCTCCGGCCGACGCTCGACGCGTGGGGCACGGAGGACGCCGTCCGGAAACTGCCCGCGCTCGTCGAGTTCTGGGTGTCCTCGGGCGAAGGCGCCGTCCGGACGCTCCTGGAATCACGCGAGGCAGGCGACGAGCGGTGGACGCCTCACGATCTCGGCGCGTTCGTCGGCGCTGCCGTGTACCGCGGACTCCGCGACGCCTGACTACGCTGGCCACCATGCGATACGGGATTGCCATACTGCCCGACATGCCGTGGCAGACAGCCCGTCCGCTCTGGGAGCGGGCCGAGGAGATGGGCTTCACGCACGCGTGGACCTACGACCATCTGGTGTGGGGCGGCCTCCCCGACTCGCAGTGGTTCTCGTGCATCCCGACGCTGACCGCGGCCGCTGCCGTGACGTCGCGCATCGGGCTCGGCACCTTCGTCGCGTCGCCGAACTTCCGCCATCCAGCAGCGTTCTCGCGGGAGGTCCAGACCCTCGCTGACATCTCCGATGACCGACTCCTGGTCGGACTCGGTGTCGGCGGCTCGCCCGACTCGCAGATCCTCGGCCAGCCGGCTTCGACTGTCCGACAACGGGTCGACAGGTTTCAAGAGTTCGTCGGTGTCCTCGACGGTACGTTGCGCAGCGACCACGTCAGCGTCGACGGCGAGTACTTCTCCACCCTCGACATGCGTCTCGTCGGCGGCGAGGTCCGCTCACGTGTGCCGCTGCTCCTCGCGGGCAACGGGCCCCGCTCGGTGCGGTTCGCGGCACGCCACGGCGACGGCTGGGTGACGACCGGGTCGGCCGCCGACTCGGTCGACGAGTGGTTCGCTGCAGTCGCGGCGAACCACCGGCTGCTCACCGAGACCGCCGCGGACACCGGCCGCTCCCTCGACACGTATCTAGCCGTCGACTTCGCTCCCTGCTCGCCGCTGGAGAACATCGGCCGCTTCGACTCGCTGGTCGGTCGTGCCGCCGACATCGGATTCACCGATGTCGTCGTGCACTGGCCGCGCGAGACCGATCCATACCGCGGCGACGTCTCCGTGCTGGAAGAGTTGGCCGCACGCGGCTTTGGCGGGTAGAAGTCGGGCGAGTTCCTCACCGCTGGTCGAGCCCCAACGCTGGTCGAGCGAAGTCGAGACCGCAACGCAGGCAAAAGATCTCGACTCCGCTCGATCAACGGGGAGGAACCGCTCGATCAACAGGAAGTGCTCACCAATCGACCAACGTGCGGACCACCGCGGCTCGCGCCCACGCCGGTCGGGCCCCACCACTGGTCGAGCCCCAACGCTGGTCGAGCGAAGTCGAGACCGCAACGCACGCAAAAGATCTCGACTCCGCTCGATCAACGGGGAGGAACCGCTCGATCAACAGGAAGTGCTCACCAATCGACCAACGTGCGGACCACGCCACCCGCCCCCACGCTGGTCGAGCGAAGTCGAGACCGCAACGCAGGCAACGGGATCTCGACTCCGCTCGATCAGCCAAAGGACCGGTCGATCAGCAGAATGGGACGGTCGATCAGCGGGAGCGCAGCCGAGGATGCTCGTCGCAGTAGTACGAGACGAGGCCGGGCGGGACGGGCGGCTTCAACGGCCGGACCGGCTTGGTGCACGGCGTCCCGTCATCGTTGCGAGCGGTGCAGTATTTGGGAGTGTTCTCGGGTAGCACCATCGCGTCTCCTGGTGAGTGTCGTCAGTGGTTGACGGCTTCATCGTGCCCCGCGGGTACGACAGAATCGTCACGCTGCGCGCCCGGAACCAGCGCGACACCAACCGCGCACGCAGCCGCGAAGCATCCGAGGGTGACCCACGGCCACACGCTCACCTGGACGGTGTCCGACTGCATCTGCACCGACGATCCGAACGCGGACAGCCGGTGGTCTGCGTCCAGCGCGAACCAGAGGACGCCGAGGATCCCGACGAATCCGCAGCCGATCGTCACGTATCCGGCGACGGCCGGACGGTATCGCGGACTCAGTCTCCACAGCGCCACGACCATGAGCGCGAACGCCAGGGTGAGGAGAACGGCGCCCGCACCGGTGTGCGCTCCGACGGCGCTCAACTCCTCAGCTCCGCCTGCCCGGTCGACCTCCGCCTGCGCGATGTCCGCCGAGTCCGGGACCCGCGACCCGGTGCCGCGCGCCCACACGCACAGCACCGTCGTCGCCGATCCGATTGCGAGAAGCAGGAGCGCCCACACCAGCGCGCTCTCCCGGCCGGAACCACTCCCCCGGCCAGACTCGGTCATGGAGCGGGCTTGGGCGCTGCTGGCTGACCGCCGTTCGGTGTCAGGTTCGGCGTTCCCTGTCCCGTCGATCCGTCCTGCGCGACTCCACCGATTCCGGCGACGTCGGTGATCTGCCAGTCCTCGTCCCGATCAAGCGTCACCGTGTACGGGGTGACCGTGTTCAGGCCGTCCGGATTCTGGGTGCTCGTCATCGCCGTCGAGACGAACACCTGGACGACGAACTGCCGGTCGGCGCGCACGTCGACTGTCGTCGCGGCGATCAGCTCGGCGGTCTGCGACCACTGGACCTCTTGGATGAGCGGGGTCAGAGTCTGCACCGCCGTGTCGAACCGAGAGTTGAGTTCGGGGGCCGTCCCCTTCTTGAGCGCGGCGGACCACGCGGGCAGGTCGTCGGCCTTGAAGGTCGCCGCTCCCACCGCGTACTTCCCCGCGACGTTCTGTGCCGTCGCCTTGTCCTGATCGAGCTGTCGCATTGAATCCAGGTCGCCCGACTGCCGCGTGAACGCGACGGCGAGGACCGTCGTCGCGACGAGTGCTGCGATGCAGACGACGACGATCCCGCAGATCACCGGATGCCGACGCGGGTTGAGGTGTTCGCGGACGCGAGAGCCGACGGACGCCTTCGGACCCTCACGACCGGGTTCCGCACGCTCCCAGTCGGCGCGCGCCTCCTCGACGGCGTCGCGCCTCGCGGCCTCGAGCTCGGCGGCCCGCTTCGCCTTCTTCTTCTCCTTCTTCGCCCGCGCGGCATCCGCAGCACTCGCCTGGGCAGTCCCGGTCCGTTCAGGCTCTGCCTGGGCAGTGCCGGTCTCCACAATGTCCTCGTCCGTGACCTCAGCGGCGGTGTCGTCTCGCGTGTCGTTCATGGTCCAACCAGTCCTGTTCTCACTTGGGTGTCGTCACGGTCAGTCTCAGGGAGTCGCCCGGCAGCGTCCGCATGGCCTGTTCGAGCAAGGTGGCGATGTTGAGATCGCCCAGTATCGCCGCTCCCGACGAGCGGGCGGTCGGCACCAGGACCTGGGCAAACCGTCCGATCGGCGGAACCAGTTCGCTCACCGTGGCCGCCGCCCTCTGCAGGGTCGGTTTCCAGCGTTGCGCGATCATCTCGCCGCCGTTGGTGTAGTCCGCGAACGGCTTCACGTGAGTGATCACGTCGTAGAGGTTCTTGCCCGCCATCAGCAGTTCGGGTCTGGTCGGGCGCATCGCCGGTCCGATCCACTTCCCGTCGGCCATCATGGTCGTGCTGTTGCGGATGATCTTCATCAGCGCGGGCTGCGAGTAGATCATCGTGGCGGCCACCATCTGCGCGGCCGGGGTCAGCCGTTGCACCGCGTCCTTCGTCCCGGCGAGTGCTTGCGAGATGGTGTCGACGAGATCGTTCACCAGCGCGGGGTCGATCTGATCGAGCACGGTGCGTGCGGAACCGAGGAGTTCGGGCACCGACGCGGGGACGTCGACGACCTTCGCCGACAATGTCCGATCGCCGGAGATGTAGGGTCCCTCGTCGGACGACGGCGCCAGGTACATCGCGGTCTCGCCGAGCATCGACTGGTTCTCGATCACGAGGTCGCTGTTCACCGGGATTCGGTACGCGGCGTCGTAGGAGACCTTGATCGACACATCGCCCTCGCCGGTGTAGACGACGTCGTCGACGCTCCCGATCGGGACGCCGCGATACACGACCGCCGACCCCGCGTGCAGACCGTTGGTCTTGGGAGCCGTGATGGTGACGGTCGTCGTGTCGATGAGTGGGTTCACGTTCAGCACACCCCCGAGGAGGTAGGCGATCGAGACGAGCAGGACGGCGACGGTCGCGAGGATCGACAGCGCAGATCGGAGAGTCACTTCAGCGCTCCGATCATCCGTAGAACCGCAGCCACCGACTCGGTCACCTCGGTGTCCCCCGAGTTCATCGTCACCTTGTCCAGGGAGATCGCGCCGTTCTCCGCGAACGGGATCAGCTTGTTCTGCGCGACGTCGACGAGTTTGCCTGCGTTCCCGTTGAACTGAGTGGAGTGTGCCGAATAGCTGCGCAGAAGCGGGACGAGTTTCGCCAGGAACGGGTTGAGCTGTGCGAGGCGCGGGGTCAGCCAGTTGAGCCCGAACGCGAGACGACTCGATCCGGCAACCAGTTTGAAGCCCTCGTTGACCGCCTTGAACACTTCGGTCAGTCCGGTGCGGCCCGCCTGCCCGAACGTGTAGCCCAGGACCGTCGGGTCGGCGGAGATCTCGGCCGACACCTCCTGCAGGGAGTCGATCATCGAGTCCAGGTGGTCCGTGTCGCGCGCCAGATCTTCGACGGTCTCGGCGCCGACACGGGAGACCGCCGGAAGATCGACGCCCTGTACATCCACCGACGAGTTGACCTTTCCGACCGCGTCCTGCACTCGCATGAGCGATCCGCCTGCCATGAAATCGGCCAGGTTGGTGATGATGTCTTCGATCTGCGGACCGGGGTCGGAGTCGGCCAGGCCGATGCTGTCACCGTCGCGCAGCATGCTGGCACTCGGTCGGTCCGGCGGGGTGAGGGCCACATAGATGTCGCCGAGCATCGTGAGCTGGCGTAGTTCGGCCGTGCTGCCGACCGGGACTTTGGCTTCGTCCTCGATGCCGAGGGTCAGACGCGCCGCGCCCGGGACCAGATCGATGGCGTTGACCGTCCCGATCCGCGTTCCGCGGAACACCACGCGCGCACCGAGCGGGAGGTTCACCACCGAGACGAAGTCGACGTGGATCTCCTTGGCGTTCGACGACGCGGTGACCCGCGGCAGAGTGTCCGCGGGATTGTAGTTCCGGCCGACGAACACGGCGACAAGCGCCAGAACCACGGCCAGAACGCACAGCGTGGTTCCCAGACGGCGCCGCATCGATCGCATCATCGGCGTCCCCCTTGGATCATCCGTGTCACCAGTGTGCCCAGGTCGACGACCGCCGACCGGGACGATTTCGGATCGCAACTGCCTGCGTCGGACGCGTTCATCGCGGCGCACAGGGCCGAACTGTCGGGGGTCGCGGCCGCTACTTTCGGCGGCGTGACGGTGACTGCGAAGGAGCCCCGCTTACGACTCAACGACGCCTCCAACGATTTCGCGATGCCGGGCATCTCGCGGAGCATCGCCGTCAGGTCATCGAGTCGATTCAGACCGACGTCGATCATCGGTTTGAAGTCGTCCGTCATGTCCAGCATCGGCGGCGCGACGTTCCCCAGGAGGTCGTCGAGGCCGGGGGCGGCTTCGCCCAGCCCGTCGAAGATGTAGACGAAGCTCTTGAACAGGGAACCCATCAGGTGGGTGAGGTCAGCCGAGTTCACGCCGATGTCCCGGATCGCGCTCCAGTTGCGACCCGCGACGTCGGTCAGCACAGCGACGTTGTCGAAGACGGACCGCATCTGCGAGAGGAACTCGTTCGGGTCGGACATGACATCCGACATGTCGTGCAGGATCTTGTTGAGATCTGGCCCGATACCGGTCAGTTGCGACTGCGCCTGCGAGATCAGTTCGCCGAGCGGTTTGTCGCCGCCGACCCCGTCCGGACCGCCCATGTCGTCGAGCATCGTGGTGAACGACGCGAACGCGGTGCTCACCGAGATCGGGGTGAAGCCACGAGAGAGGGGCACGCAGTGGTCGGTCGCCAACCGGGCGCCGCCGTTCGGCGACGCGTCCACCAGTTCCAGCCGTCGGTCGGCGAGGACCGAGTTGTTCACCGCGACGACCTTGGTGTCCGCTCCGAGCGGACGGTCGTCGATCGTCATTCGGACCGTGACGAAGCCGGGCGAGGGCGTCACCTCGTCGACCGAGCCGACTCGCACCCCGCGGATGTTCACCGCGTTCCCCGCATAGAGTCCGGCCGCGTCCGGAAGCTTCGCACACACCGCGGTCGTGTCGTTCCCCGACCGCTTCACATAGACGAGCACTCCGCCTGCGACGAGCAGAGCCACCACGAGCGTGACCACGAGGGCTCGACCGCGCCCGCCGCTCAGCATGTGCGCCCCGCGATCGGAATGCACACGACCGAGGAGTCGAGTACCTGGTCGCCGAAGTCGGCCGATACTCCGTTCGGATGTGCTGCGGCCGAGAGCTTGTCGACCATGCTCTTGAGCATAGTGATGGCCCCGTCCATCCGGTCCGCCGTCTCCTTGGTGGCCGACGCCGATTCCACCAATCGGTGCAGCGGACCGGAGAACCGCTTCTGGTACGGCTCGCCGAGGATGTCGCCGACGTAGAGCACCAGTTCGGCCAGCGCGTCGTACGTGACGATCCCGCGGTCTTTATACCCGACCATGACCGGCAGTACGGCACGGATTCGACGGATCATCTGCTCGAGGACCTGTTGCTCGCCTGCGAGTTCGGACGTGTACTCGCTGCCCAGGGCCGCCAGACTCTTCACCTGCTCCTGTTGGTCGTCCAGGAGGGCGGTGAGCTTCTCGACATCGGGCACGATCTGCTGCACCGCGCCCGGCGCCGAGTCGAGTGCATCGGTCGCCGCGACAGCGGCCTCCCGCATCTTCGGCGCATCGATCTGCGTGACTGTCTTCGCCGCATTGTCGAGGACTTCGGACATGGAATACGGCACAGACGTCCGCTCGCCCGGAATCGCCGTGTGCCCCAACGGCCTACTTCCTGCCGGAAGCAGTGCGACGTACGCTCCGCCGACGACGGTCAGCATGCGGACCTGCAGTGACGTCTGGTCACCGACGAAGACCGACGAGTCGACCGAGAGCCGCACGTCGACGCGTTCGTCGGCGAGTGTCACCTCGGTGACGTTCCCGACCGGGATGCCTGCCACCCGCACCTCGGTGCCCGACGTGATTCCGCCGCTCTCGAACATGTGGGCGCGGTACTCCGCTCTCCCGACCGGTCGCAGATAGAAGACGCCGACGACGATGACGAGGACGACCACCACGACGAGGGCGACGATCGCCCACATCGCCTGTGTGCGACGTCCCACTTCGTCGCTGACGGCGAAGTCCTGCAGTCGTTTCAGCCCTTGCACAACGTCACCTTCCCCGTGCCGAGAAGAACGTCGCCCATCGGCGGCAGAGCCAGCTGCCCTTTGGAGCAGTTGACGCCGAGATCGTCTAGCTGCGTGTCGATCTCGTGCATCGTCGTCGGAATCAGCTTCATCGCCTCGGTGAGCTTTCCGGTGTCCGGGACGAGTTCCATCAGCCGCGCCTGGACCCTGTCGTGACCGCCGAGCGACAGGTCGAAGGTGTGCTTCATCGCCTCCACGATGGGCGGGAACACTTTCGAGCCCTCGCCGAACGCGCCCTTGAGGAGTTCCAGATTCTTCTCGAGAGTGTCGAACAACAGCTGCATGTTGTCCATGAGCGTCTTGATGATCTCGGACTTGCCTTTGAGCTGTTCGGCGATGACGCCGAGGTTGTCCACCAGAATTCGGATCATCGCGTTCTTGTCGGTCGCGAATCGTGAGAGCCGCTCGACGTCCTTGAGCACGTCGCCGATCCCGACACCGTTCTCGCCCTGGAGAAGGTGAATCATGTTGTCGGCGAACGTGTTGAACACAGCCGGGTCGGCGCCCTGCAGGATCGGGCGGAGCCCGTTGAACAGACGGGTGATGTCGAACGACCCCGTCGTCTCACTGGCGGGGATCACCCGTGACGAATCGACCGCCGGGGCGGAGCCCTGTCCCTCATCGAGAATCGCGAGATACCGCTGGCCCACCAGGTTCTGGAAGCGGATAGCGAGGTGATCGTCCCGAGTCAGCCGGTCTTGGTTCCGTACGGTGAACGTCACGCGAGCCACCCCGGTCGGCTGCAGCTCGATGTCCACGATCTTGCCGACCTGAACGCCGCGTACCCGGACGTCGCCGTTCTCCCGCAGGCCGAAGGCGTCGGTGAAGTCGGCTTGATAGGTCTGCGCGTCGCCGGCGACCGGACGGTTGATCGCCTGCACGATCGCGTACACGGCGAGGATCACCACGACCAACACCAGGAGGAGACGCTTGGTCGCCGAGGCAGCAGTTCTCATCGACGCGCCCCCTTGCCTGCGATCAGCGCACGAAGCGGGGTTGCCGCACCGGGCACCACGTCCAGGTCGACGTCCACCGACAGCGTGGTTCGGCCTGTCTCCCGGTCAGTGTGAAATGCCCCGCCGAAACGGTCGATCAGCGACCCCACCTGCCCCGGGGTGACGTCGCGCAACGCGTGCCGGAGCGGCGTCGTGAACGCCGTCATCAGGTCCATCGTCGCGCCGAGTCCGCTCATTCCGTTGAACAGGGTTCCGAGATCGGAGAACAGGCCGCCGATGTCGGCGATCATGTTCTGCACGCGGCCGGTGTATGCGGAGTCTTGGAGGAGTCGGTTGCTGATGATCTTCTCCAACGCGCCGACGGCGCCGCCACCCGCCTGGCTTGCGCCGTTGAGGGCGTCGTCGATCGTCGGCATCATCGAGGTCAGACGGGTGACGTCGCCGCGCTGCATGGTCTGCAGGGACACCGTCGCTGCGGTCAAGAACGGCGCCAGCCGGGTGGTGGTGTCGCTGACCTGGCTCAGGAGGTCACTCAGTTCCGGTGTCAGGACCGGCAGGGTGAACGAGCCTGCGCTGCGCACCGTCGCGGTGATCGTGTAGTTCGACGGCGGATCCTCCAGGGTGAGAACGCTTCCCGACGTCACTCGGGACCCGGTACCGCTCGGAGTCAACCGGAGGGCGTCGGATCCGAACAGGTTGCGCGAGACGAAGCTGACAACGGCGTCGTCGGTGAGTTCGGCTGTCGCCGAAGAGTTCACGCAGGCGACGATCCGAGTGGAGTCCGAGCGCGAGAGGTCCAGATCGCACACCTCGCCGACCGTCTCACCCCGGATGTCCACCGGGACGCCGACCCGGATCCCGTCGGGCACCGACGGCGCCACGATGGAGAATCTCATCCGGTCGTCCGGGCCCGCGAACGGGTTGACGGCGACCACCGCGATCACGACCGCGGCGACGACGACTGCGAGCATCCCTCGAACCCGCAGTGTCCTAGCCGACGGCTCCCTACCCCGCCTCATGCGAAGTTCAACCCGGAGTTCAAGCCCCAGAAGGCAAGGGACAGAAGCATGTCGAAAGCGACGATGAGCACCAGACTCGCTCGGATGGCACGACCGGAGGCGATGCCGACGCCTTCGGGACCACCGCTCGCGAAGTAGCCGTAGTAGGTGTGGGCGATGATCACCACGACGGCGAACACCAGCACCTTGATCGTCGAGTAGACGACGTCCACCGGGCTCACGAACGCTTCGACGTACCGGTCATACGCTCCGGCCGATTGACCGTAGAGGACGCTGACGACCACGCGGGACGACAGATAGGCCAGGCACAGCGACGCCAAGTAGAAGGGCACGATCGCGGCGACCCCTGCGACCACGCGGGTTCCGACGACGAACGGTATCGGCCGGATGGCCTGCGCTTCGAGTGCGTCGATCTCCTCGGAGATCCGCATCGAACCGATCTCGGCGGTCATCCGGCAGCCCGCCTGCGCGGCGAAACCGACCGCGGCGATGATCGGAGCCATCTCGCGGGTGGCAGCGTAGCCAGTGATCAAGCCGGCCATCGGCGACAAGTTCAGCGACTGCAGGCTGGTGACACCGAGGATGCCGATCATCGCGCCGACCGAGACGCCCAATACTGCCAGGACACTTGCGATGCCGCCGCCGACCATGATGGAGCCGTTGCCCCACGTCGTCTCGGCGAACGCTGCCATCGTCTGCTTTCGGTAGGCGCGCACCGTGTGCGGCAGACCGGCGAGCACGTCGGCGACGAACGTCACCAGTCTGCCGACGTACTCGAACGGTCGGCCTGCGGCCTCGCCTGTCGCGTGCCACCGCGGGCGGTGCACGCTCGGCGTCTGACCTCGATTCACGTACGCCACGTCAGATCACCTGAATCGGGATGAACAGTGCGGTCACCTGGGTGATGATCACGTTGATCACCATGGACGCCACGATCCCCAGCACCACGGCCGCGTTCACCGCATCGGCGACGCCACGAGCGCCCCCCGCGGCCTCGAGGCCGCGACGACTCGCGATGACGACGACCACGAATCCGAAGATCACGGACTTGAGCAGGCAGATCCACAGATCGGTGGTCGACGCATACGCCCCGAACGACTGCCAGTAGGAGCCGGCGACGACGCCTTGTCCGACGACGGCGACCACGAAACTGGCGATCACTGCGATCACGATGATCAGGACCGAGAGCACCGGAGCCACCAGGACCATCGCCACCATGCGCGGCGCGACGAGGCGTCGAGTCGGGTCGATGCCCAGTGTGCGCATCGCGTCGATCTCCTCGCGGACCGTCCGCGCACCGAGGTCGGCGGTGATCGCCGAAGCGCCTGCCCCGCCGAGCAGAAGCGCAGCCGCCATCGGCGCACCCTGCTGAATGACTCCCATGCCGCCGACGGCGCCTGCCATCGAGGTCGCGCCGAGGTTACTGGTGAGGCCGCCGATCTGAACCGCGACGATGACCCCGAACGGGATAGCCATGAGGAGAGCGGGCAGAACCGTGATGCTGAGCAGGAACCACGCCTGGGTCACCGCTTCGCGAAACGGGAAGCGGCCGCTGACCAGATCGCTCACGGCGATGACGGGGGTACGGGCACCGAGTCGCACGGTGCGGCCGAAGCCCTGCACACTCTGCGCCATCGCCACGCGCCCAACTCCTGTCCGATGCCGTTCTTCTATGCAAGTTGACACACAACGACCTCTGTCGTGTCACTTGTGAGCCTGGCCATTCTCACACACCTACGTGTCTACTGTCACATAAAGGTGGGAAGATGCTGTTCAATAGGCATTATTGGCGACTTGAGACAGTACGGAACGGCTCACATCGGCATCCAATCGCGTGGAACGACTGAGACAGCGGAGTCCCATATGATTCACTTTCGTAACATCGCGTCGTAACCGGATCGGAGGAATAGGTGGCCCCCGCACGAGCGCCGTCGTCGGATCCCGTACGGACGACCGACCGCCGCGAGCAGACGCAGCGTCGTCAGGAAGACCGGATCCTCGAGGCAGCGTCGGACGAGTTCCGACGCTCCGGGCTCCGGCACGCGAGCATCGACAAGATCGCCGAGGACGCCGGTATCAGTCGCAGCACGCTGTACCGGAGGTTCCCCAGCAAGGACGAGCTCCTCGGCACGGTCGTCGTCCGATTCCGCCGACAGTTCGTGCGCGAGATCAGCGAGAAGGTCAACGGTCTCGATCCTCGGGCCGCCGTCGTCGAAGCGTTCTGCCTGGGGATGTCCCACGTCAGCCACGACGACTTGCTCAAGCGCGTGCTCGGCGACAACCCGGACACCCTCGACGTGTTGGCCGGCTTCAGCGCACCGCAAGTGGAAGACATGGTCGACGAGTTCAGTCGTGGCATCGTCGCCACCTTGCGCGCTGCCGGCGCGTCCATGCCCGACCATCAACTCCGGCTCGCAGCTGAGATTCAGGTTCGCATGGTCGTATCACTGATCACCGCGCCGTCGCGTGCCCTCGACATCGACGACGAGGACGCCCTCCGGGATTTCGCCGAGACCTTGCTCGCGCCGATGATCTGGTGACTGCCCGGGATCAGGCCCGATCTGCCCGGAAGTCGCTGCGCTCCACCGACAGCGAGACGAGGACACCTGCGACCAGACCCCAGAACGCCGAGCCGATGTTGAGAACGGTGAGGTCTGAGACCGACACCAGGAAGGTCACGAGGGCGCCCATCGTGAACCGCGATTCGAACGCCGAGCGGAACGAGTTCTGCAGAGCACCCAACAGCGCCAGACCGCCGACCGTCGCGATGAACTCGCCGGGCATGGCCTGCATCAGTTCGACGAAGACCGGCGCGAACAGTCCGACCACGACGGCCAGAAGGCCGAAGACCAACGCTGCGATGTACTGACGCTCGCGGCGTCCGCCCGCCACCAGCAGGGCGTTGGTCGGGCCTGCCAGGCACGACGAGATCGATCCGACGCCCGCGCCGAGGACGGACCACAGGCCGGATGCCACGGTGACCAGGTTGACCGGCGGCTGGTGGCCTGCCGCACGCAGCACCGCGGTGCCCTGCCCGTTCTGGACGACGATCACGGTGATCGCCAACGGGATCACCAGTTCCATGATCGCCCGAACGGTGAACTCGGGGGTCTGCAGGACCGGCGACGCGATGGGCGAACTGGGTTCGGCGCCGAGATGGAACTTTCCGGTGGCCGCCACCGCCGCTATCCCGACGAGGAACGCTCCGATGATCGGCGGCATCACCTTCGTCACGGTGCGGTGCGCGTGCAGGGCGAAGAACGCGACGATGATCGGGAGCGCCACCCACGGCTGGGCCCCGACGGAGTTCACGATGTCGAGCCCGAACTGCAGGAACACGCCGGCGACCATGCCCATCACGATGGGCGTCGGCAACGCAGCCATGACCTTGCGCACGCGGCCGGTCAACCCGACGACCAGGATCAGCACGCCCGTGATCAGGAAGGCGCCGAGAACTTCGGGCCAGGTCAGACCATTCTTCAGCGACGCGCCGACGAGCACCGTCCCGGGAATCGTCCACGCGAACGCGAGCGGCATCCGGTACACCCAGCTCGCGATCATCGTGAGGATGCCGTTGAGGACGAAGACTCCGAAGATCCAGGACGTCAGTTCGGCGGTGCCGAGGTTTCCGGCCGCACCCGCCGCCAGGATCACCGCGACCGGTCCCGACGCGGAGAAGATCAGGCCGATGATCCCGTTGACGACGTAACTGCCACCGATGTCGCGCACGACAGCCGACGGTCGCAGAAGGCGACGCGCCGGTCGCTCGATCACTCCGGCGATCGTCGGATCGCTCGGGGACTCAGGCGACTCGGCTTCCTGCCCGGGTTCGGACACGGCGTCTCTCCTTGTCCGTAGGTGACGCACCACTGTGCGGTGGCTGCCCGGTGAACGCTACCGCCGTCGCCCGGTGAGACAAGGACTCACTGTCGCGGGATTGATCGCACCTCGTTATCACCGCAGGACCAGCGGAGATCGAGCACGAGCCTCACACCTTTTCGGACCGGATGCTGTTCTTGATCTTCCGCTGCTTGCGACGAGCCGCCTTGATGATGAGCGGCATCAGCGCGCGTCCGACACGAGGAGACGCTGCTCCGATGCGGGCCTGCGCTCCGCGCCACTTCGGCAGCGAGGTGATCTCCCGCGGCCCGTCGAGGACCTTGCCCACGGCGGCGACCACGTCCTCCGGCGACAGCAGCTTGCCGGAGAACGACAGCGCCGACGCCGGATCGTCGAGTTTGTCGAAGAGCATCGGCGTCCAGATGCCGTCGGGGCAGATGCACGAGATGTCGATGTCGTCGATCCCGGCGAGACGCAGGTCGGCGACCGTGCTCAGACTGAATCCGACGACCGCGTGCTTGGACGCGGCGTACACGGCCTCGCCCGGCACCGGCGTGAGACCGGCGAGGGAGGCGATGTTGACGACGTGGCCGCTGCGCGCGGCTTTCCGCATGGTCGTGATGGCGGCGACGGTGCCGTGGATCGTCCCCAGTGCGTTCACCTCGAGCATCAGGCGGTGCGCCGAGGGGTCCTGGGTCCACGCGTCCCCGGTGATGAGCACGCCTGCGTTGTTGACCCACACGTCCAGCTCGCCCGCGATCTCGACGATCAGGTCCGCCGCGGCCTGCACCTGGTCGGCGTCGCGCACGTCGAGCGCCATCGACGTCGCCTGGGATCCGATCTCCGCAGCGGTGGCGGCCGCGAGCTCGGCGTCCAGGTCGGTCACGAGAACGTGGTGCCCGCGACTGGCGAGGAGCTCGGCGATCTGCTTCCCCAAGCCGCGACCGGCGCCGGTGACGACGGCGCCGCCTCGTGCGGTCACTTGAGACCTGATTCGATCGTGCCGTAGTCGATTCCGCCGTGGACATAGGTCGGGACCACTGGCCAGAAACGCTTCCACGGAGCGAGCTCGGTCGACGGCAGGATCTGCAGCCACCGCGGATCGTCGCCGCACGGATCGGCCATCGTCTTCTCTTTGATCATCGAGTCGTACTGGTCGAGCGAGTCTTCGAGAGTGTTCGAGTTCGGGCAGATCTCGCGACCGAACTGCTCGTGGTACCTGCGGACACCCGGGATCTTCGACAGCTCGGGCTGCCAGTTGTCCAGCGAGATGCCGTTCTCCGACGACACCCAGATGCCGTCTTCGGTGTTGATGACGAGCGAGTGGTTGCCGTCGGTGTGTCCGGGTGTCCACAGCAGCGAGACGCCGACGCCGAGCTCGATGTCGCCGTCGAAGGTCGCGAACTTGTCCGGGTCCACGCCGCCGAGACTGCCGTCGACGTACCACGCCCACTGCATCGGATGCATCGACTGCAGGGTCGCGAGCTCCCGGCTGTGCACGAGCATCTTGGCGTCGCCGAACAGCGGTGTACGCGGCGCGCGCTCCCCCTCGATCACCTCGGTGGACCCGAGGATCATGCGTGAGTCCTGCACGTGCAGGTGGTCGAAGGTGCAGAAGTCGATGTCGTCGGCAGTCAGACCGAGCTTCTCGAGGACATCGCCCGGCTCGTTGTACTGCTTGTAGATGAAGTCCGTGAACAGCTTGCCGCCGGGAACCTTGTCGGCCAGCTTCTGCAGGTTCCGGTAGTACGGGGCCTCCGCCGAGCCGTCGGGGACGGTCGGCTCGAAGACGAGGGTGCGCGGGGTGCCGTTCCAGTCGTCGTACTGCACGACGACCATCCGGTTGATCATCGACAAGATCGGGAGGCTCGGGACGGTCACCGCGTCGTGGAACGCGTAGTTCACCGGGTACGGGGCTGCAGCGATGTCGACGGACTTCGCGGCCCGGATGACGCCCTGCTCCTTGAAGCGCTTCTTGTACGCAGCGGCTGCCTCGCGCACCGCCTGCAGGCGGTCGCCGCGAGGCCAGACGTCGTGGACGCCGTCGAACTCGGGGATCGAGCGCGCGCCGATGCTCTGGAGACGGTCGTCAAGTGCTTGTTCGTTGGCCATTGTTCACTCCTGCTGGTTTTGCCGTTAGGTAGGAGCTTAGGCGGGCAGAAATGAAAAACTTGTTCTAACGCGACAGGTTTAGCTTCCTCAGTTCGCGCGGCGAGACGCCGAACCAGCGCTGCACGGCGTGCGTCATGGCCGACTGTTCGGCGAAGCCCACGGATCGGGCGATCTCGTCGAACGAATCGTCGCTGCCGGTCACCAGCCGGTGCACATACTCGCGCCGGACGCCGTCCCGGACCTCGCGAAACGTGGTGCCCTCGGCCCGCAGTTGCCGTTGCAGTGTCCGCGGATGGGTGACGAGGAGTTGTGCCGCGTCGTCGATCGTTGGCGCGGACGCCAGGGCTCCGGCGATGACGCGCTGGACGCGAGCCGTCGTCCTGACCTGCGGGTTATCGGGGAACGTGGCGGCCAGGTAGTCGATCGCGACCTGCCGGATTGCGTCGTTCCCACTTGCCAGAGTTCTGCCGAGGAGTCGGCGCTCGATCCGTATCGCGGGCGTCGCTTGATTGAACCGGACGTCCGTGCCGAAGAACTCGGTGTATCGGGAGATCGGCGACACCGGGGCGTGCGCGAAGTCGACGGACCGGAGCCCGACGGTGTCCTCGATCAGCAGTCGCGCGATCTGGAACATCAGGCCGATGCCGAGTTCGATCCCTTGGCTGGAGTACGGCGACTGCAGGATGTCCTTCCGGTACGTCACCGCAACCACTTCCGACCGACCGAGAGGGTCGTCGTCGACCGTGACGTGCAGTGCCGGACTGTGCACGAACAGGAAGCGGGATGCCGAGCGGAGCGCGATGTCGAGCGTCTCGGACGCCTGGATCGCGATGGCCAGCGGCCCCAGCACGCTCACGTCCTGCATTGTCGCCATCCGCAGACCGAGGTCGGGGCAGTTCAGCTCGGCTGCCGCCGCGTCCAACATCTTGTCGTGGTCGGTGATCGACACCGGTTCGTCGTCCTCGGCGACGGCGTCGGCAGAGATGCCGAACCTGCGGAAGTACTCCCCCGGATCCGCCCCGAGTTCGCCGAGCAGCACAGGGAATCCGCGCAGACTCGAGGCGCGGATCGTCGGCTTCATCCTGCCGATCGTAGCCATCTGATTCTCCGCCGGTCGAGCAGTTCTCCGCCGGTCGCGCACCCTCCGCCGATCGAGCGCCCCTCCGCCGGTCGAGCGATTCTTCGCCGGTCGAGCGAAGTCGAGACCCTCCCGCCGGTCGAGCGATACTCCGCTGGTCGAGCGATACTCCGCTGGTCGAGCGATTCTCCGCTGGTCGAGCGGAGTCGAGACCCCTCCCTCCGGTCGAGCGACCCTCCGCTGGTCGAGCGAAGTCGAGACCCCCAACCGGACGAATACTGACCTCTACCCCACCTACCGTCAGTGATGACCACGTAGTGCACGAACTCCGAAGGGACCACCCATGGCCGGCACGTACACCCCCGTGACTCTCAACGTCGATGTCTCAGGCGAGAAGAACGACCTGCTGACTCTCCTCAACGATCAACGAGGCCTGTTGAAGGTCACGGCGCGCGGACTCACCGAGGAGCAGGCTCGTACTGCGTCGACGGTGAGCACTCTGACCGTCGGCGGCCTCGTCAAACACGTCGCGCGAGTCCAGCGCGACATGACGAGTCAGATCGTGGAACGGGACGAGAACGCCGAGCTCGACTTGGCCTCCCTGGCCGACGCGTACCGCTTGGGTCCGGACGAGACGCTGGCCGAATCCCTCGCCGAATACGACCGCACAGCAATGGAATTCGATCGCCTCATCGCGGGCCTCGACAGTCTCGACGAGATGATTCCGCAGGCGAAGGCTCCGTGGGATCCCGAGCCCGAGGCCTGGAGCGTCCGCCGACTCGTGATGCACCTGCTGCGGGAGACCGCCCACCACTGCGGGCACGCCGACATCATCCGCGAAGCACTCGACGGGCAGACCACCATGGCCGCGATCACCGAGGGGCAGACCTGGGAGGCCTGACTATCGGCCCCGGCACGCGATGTGTCGTCGGCTCAGGCCCCGATAGCCGGTCCGATCACGCGCCACGACTGACGCAGCCCGGCTTCGAAGACGGGCCACCCGTGGTCACCGTGCAGTCCGTCGGAGGTCACGCGAACGCCCTGCGCGCGCAGGGCTGCGGCCGACCCGTCCGAGCATGCACGGATCGGGAGTTCGGGTCCGACGTCGCCTGCGGAGATGTAGATCGCCTTGCCGCGGAGTCGCGCAGCGTTGAGCACCGGATCGTGGACGACGTAGTCGCCGGGCGTCCACATGTTCAGCGGGTTGCCGCCCTGTCCGATCACCGTGCCGATCACTGCGGGAAAGCCCAAGGCCTGGGCGGGGCATCCGCTGTACGACGCCGCCGCCCGGTAGAGGCGCGGCGCCCGCGCCGCCAGATCGATGGCCGGTCCGCCGCTCATCGATACGCCGGCGATCGCGTTGCGGCCGTTGCCGCCGAAGTGTCGGTTGACGGCGGCCGGCAGTTCCCGGGTCAGGTAGGTCTGCCACTTGTTCAGCCCGAGCTTCGGGTCTCGCGCGCGCCAGTTCGAGTAGAAGGAGCCGGCACCGCCGACCGGGGACACCACGGTCACGTTCTTGTTCCGGAAGAACTCGCGGTATCGGGTGTTCCACTCCCAGCCGATGTGGTCGCTGCCGCCGCCCGCACCGTGCAGGAGATAGAGGACGGGAGCCTTCCCGCCACCGGACGCGGGAAGAACGTTGTTCATGATCGTTCGATGCATCGACGGTGAGTACACCGGGAATTGGACCAAGCCCCGCGCCGGTGCGGCCTCTGCGCGCCCTGTCCCGGCCACCGTTCCGGCGGCGGTGAGCAGTAGCCCCGCGATCAGCAAGATTCTCAGTGCACGTCGCATGCGAGTCCCTACGTCTCGTTCGTTTCGTCCTGTCTCCGGAGCGTAACGCCGAGGGCGACGGATTCGCGGCTCTCGGCCACATCCGCGTGCCGCGTTTGCGGGCAACATAGCGGATATCTGCGGTCACGCGTCACGCACTAACTCCCGCTAATAGTCCGGACAATAAGCGGGAGTAGACGCGTGAAGCGTTAACGCTCGGATCGCACAAAAAATGAGCCGCGACACCGGGTAAGCGGTGTCGCGGCTCATTGTGTGGTGGGCGAAGGGGGACTTGAACCCCCACGTCCCGAAGGACACTGGCACCTGAAGCCAGCGCGTCTGCCATTCCGCCACTCGCCCGTGACGTCGATGATCGACATATGTCCGCGTGGACTCGAAAACGATAGCATGCAGCTGGTGCCGAACGTAAATCGTCGCCGGGCAGACCATCCGACCTGCATATACGCACATCTGAGGGCGTAATCGCACGTCGGACGTCGTGTGACGTCAGTTGCGCAAGTGACACGCAGGCGGCGCTGAGCTTGCCTGGCCGGTAACATCGATAGGCACGGTATGCACGTCGACACGCCACAAGGCACGGAAGGAGCCGGGACGAGTGGGTATTCTCGACCGTTTCGAGCGCAAGCTCGAGTCCGCCGTCGACGGCGGATTCGCCCGAGTCTTCGGTGGCAAGGTGGCTCCGCAGGAGATCGAGCAGAGCCTTCAGCGCGAGGCCGAAGGCACCATCGAGAACCTTGGCGACGGCGCAAGCCTCGTCGCCAATAGTTACGTCATATCGCTCAGTCCGTCCGACCTGGAGCACGTCTCCACCGAGTACGAACTGAACCGGAAGATCTTCTCTCGCCATTTAGAGGACTTCATCCGCGACAATGGGTGGCAGACTTATGGACCAGTGGTCGTAGAGTTCGATCAGATACCGTCACTGCACACCGGACAGTTCCACACCGACGGCGTCGTCAATCCCGATGCCACACCACGCCCGGTCCCCGCGCCCGCCGCGGCCCCGGGACCCGCTAGTCACCGAGGAGCCCCAGCCATGACCAATCCCCCCGGAAACGATCAGGGCGGCCAGTACCCCGGCTACCCGCAACAGGGCGGACAGTACCCGCAGTACGACTACGACCAGCAGCAGTACGACCCGCAGCAGGGCTACGCTCCTCAGGGTTACGATCCGCAGGCCCCGCAGGGTTACGACCCGCAGGCGCCCCAGGGTTACGCACCTCAGCAGGGCGGGTACGACCCGCAGTACGGCGCGCCCGCCGATCAGGCGTACGGCCAGCAGCCTGCCTACGACTACAACCAGCAGGGCTACGGCCAGCAGGATTACGCCCAGCAGGGCTATGCCCCGCAGGGTTACGACCCGCAGGCACCGCAGGGTTACGCACCTCAGCAGGGTGGATACGACCAGGGCTACGCACCCCAGCAGCCCGCGTACGACCAGGGCTATGCACCGCAGCAGGGCTATGCGCCGCAGGCCGGCGATCCGGGCTACGCACCGCAGGGATACGACCAGGGCTACGCGCCGGCACCCGATCAGGGCTACGCACCCGCGGGCTACGACCAGGGATACGGCCAGCAGCCCGCGTACGACCAGGGTTACGCACCCGTCGACCAGGGCTACGGCCAGCAGCCTGCCTACGACCAGGGCTACGCGGCTCCGGCCGATCAGGGCTACGCCGCTCCCCCCGCAGGCGGCGGCTACGCACCCGCAGGCATCACCCTCGTCCTGGAAGACGGCAGCAACCGCACCTTCGCGCTCCGTCAGGGATCGAACGTCCTCGGCCGCGGCCAGGACGCGCAGTTCCGTCTCCCCGACACCGGCGTCTCGCGCCGTCACGCCGAGATCCGCTGGGACGGGCAGACCGCGATGCTGACCGATCTGAACTCGACGAACGGAACCACCGTGAACGACCTTCAGGTCAGCGCGTGGGAACTCGCCAACGGCGACCGGATCCGTGTGGGACATTCCGATATCACCGTCCGCTTCCAGTAAGCCGGACCGCATTAAGATGCTGTCGGGGGATCTTCGCGTCCCCCGACAGTTGACTGCATCCAGGCGACCGCCCGGATGTCGATGTTCTTCGTGAGGGAGGTGACACGCAGGTGCAGGGCATCCTGTTGCAGGTGACCCGTTTCGGGTTCCTCATCTTGTTGTGGCTGTTCGTCTACGCCATCATCCGCACCATGCGCAGCGACCTCTCGGCTGCCACCAGCGGTCGGATCCCGATCGGCTCGAGCCGATCCGATCGTCGTGCCCGCAGCTCACGCTCTCGCGGATCGGCCAAATACCTGGTCGTCACCGCGGGCGCCCTCGCGAACACCCGCATCACCCTCGGCGCGCAACCCGTCCTCATCGGTCGCGCCGACGACTCGACGCTCGTCCTCACCGACGACTACGCGTCCGAGCGCCACGCCCGACTGTCGCCACGCGGCGACGACTGGTACGTCGAAGACCTCGGCTCCACCAACGGCACCTATCTCGACCGCGCCAAAGTGACCACCGCCGTCCGAGCCCCGATCAACACCCCGATCCGGGTCGGCAAGACTGTGATTGAGCTACGCCCGTGACCCTCGTCCTGCGCTACATAGCGCGAAGCGACCGCGGGCTCGTGCGGTCGAACAACGAAGACTCCGTCTACGCGGGCGCCCGTCTGTTGGCGCTCGCCGACGGAATGGGCGGGCACGCGGCGGGCGAGGTCGCCAGCCAGCTGGTGATCCAAGCCCTGCGCGGACTCGACGACGACGAACCCGGCGGCGACCTCCTCGACGCCCTCGGCCGCGCCACCGCGGTCGGCAACGCGGCCATCGCCCACCAGGTGGAGCAGACGCCCGAACTCGAAGGCATGGGCACGACGCTCACCGCCATCCTGTTCGCGGGCAGTCGACTCGGCTTGTGCCACGTCGGCGACTCGCGCGGCTACCTGTACCGCGACGGCGCCCTCACCCAGATCACCCGCGACGACACCTTCGTGCAGAGCCTCGTCGACGAGGGCCGTATCACCGCCGAACAGGCCCACTCGCATCCGCAACGGTCGCTCATCATGCGCGCCCTCACCGGTCAAGAGGTGGAGCCGACGCTCATCATGCGCGAGGCGCGGGCGGGCGACCGTTATCTCCTGTGCAGTGACGGCCTCTCCGACGTCGTCAGCGAAGAGACCCTCGCCGACACACTCGACGGCATCGACGACCACCGCGAGTGCGCCGACCGTCTCATCGAGTTGGCTTTGCGCAGCGGCGGACCCGACAACGTGACCGTCGTCGTCGCCGACGTCGTCGACGATCAGTACGGCGAGTCCCGTCCCATCCTCGGCGGCGCCGCAGGCGACGACGACCAGGACGGGTACGTCCCCGACCCCAAGACCGCAGCGGGCCGTGCAGCCGCACTGCGTCCGCCTGCACCCGCGACCGCGCGACCGACCATCACCGCGGACGCCGAGCCCGAACGTCGGCGTTGGCGCTGGCCGCTCACCATCATCGGCGTGCTCCTCGTGATCGCCGCGCTCGTGGCCGCGTTCTTCGTCGTCCGCTCGCAGGCGATGAACAGCAACTTCGTCACGGTGAACGACGACGGCGCCGTGGAGATCCACCACGGCACTCCCGACAAACTGTTGTTCTTCACCGTCGAATCGCCCAACCAGCGGGCCTGCGTCGACGACGCGAGCAACGAGACGCCGTCCGTCACCTTCGTCGACGCCGACTCCTCCTGCTCGCCCATGCTGGTGGACGATCTCACCGAGATCAGCCGCAACGCCGTCGAGTCGCAGAGCATCAAGAACCTCTCGCTTGACGCCGCGCAGGAACGCGTCCAGAACGAACTCCACTTCCTGGCGCCGTG
The DNA here is from genome assembly GCF_021738965.1 of Gordonia zhenghanii. Lineage (GTDB taxonomy): Bacteria > Actinomycetota > Actinomycetes > Mycobacteriales > Mycobacteriaceae > Gordonia > Gordonia zhenghanii. The sequence continues at coordinate 99,477 of NZ_JAKKOQ010000014.1, forward strand.
TGCTCCGCCCGCTCCCGCACCGAAACCGAGCGACACCCACAAGCCCGGGGACGACAAGCCCGGCGACGACAAGCCGACCACCACGCAGGCGCCCCCACCGACGACCGACGCCGACGGCCGCCCCCTCTGCCGGGAGGTCGGATGACGGCGGCTCCCGCTGGGCACGCACCCCCGACGACACCACCGGCCAGCACGGGCCGCACCACAGAGATGGTGCTGCTCGGCTTCGCCGTGGCGATCGTCACGGTCGCTCTGATCATCGTCGAACTGGCCCAAGGCGATCCGTTGACCTGGGAGGTCGCCAAGTTCGTCGCCGCGTTCGCAGCCATGTGCGCGGTGGCGCACACGGTGGTCCGCTACTTCGCTCCGTACGCCGATCCGCTGCTGCTGCCCGCAGTCGCGGCCCTCAACGGTCTCGGCCTGGTGATGATCCATCGCCTCGACCTCGGCTCGGCGCGCTCCGACGAACTGCTCAAGGAGACTGAGCGCACGCACAACGCCGACCAGCAGCTCCTCTGGATGTTCATCGGCATCCTGCTGTTCGCGCTGACGGTGGCCTTGCTGCGCGATCACCGCGCGCTGTCGCGCTACGCGTACACGCTGGGCCTCGGCGGTCTGGTCTTTCTCGCGATCCCGGCGATCCTGCCGTCGTCGATGTCGGAGATCAACGGCTCCAAGATCTGGATCCGCGCGGGCTTCTTCAACATCCAGCCCGGCGAGTTCTCGAAGATCCTCATCATCGTGTTCACCGCGTCGTTCCTCGTGTCCCGCCGCGACCTGTTCACCACCGCGGGCAAGCAGTTCGCCGGAATCGACTTCCCGCGCGCCCGCGACCTCGGTCCGCTGATCGCGGCCTGGGCGATCGCCGTCGGCGTCCTCGCGTTCGAATCGGACCTCGGCACGTCGCTGCTGATCTTCGTCACCGTGCTGACCATGCTGTACGTCGCGACCGGCCGGGCGAGCTGGCTGATGCTGGGGATCACCCTGTTCGCGCTCGCCGCCGTCGTCGCCTACCAGCTGTTCTTTCACCTGCAGATGCGTGTCGCGGTGTGGCGCGACCCGTTCGAGCAGTACGACACGTACGGATATCAGGTGGCGCAGAGCATGTTCGGGTTCGCCACCGGCGGCATGTTCGGGACCGGGCTTGGGTCCGGACGCCCCAACATCGTGCCGTTCGCGAACACCGACTTCATCCTGACCAGCTTCGGTGAAGAGGTCGGGCTCGTCGGCCTCACCGCGATCATCCTCATCTACCTGATCCTGGTGATCCGCGGGCTGCGCACCGCGATCGCCGTCCGCGACAGCTTCGGCAAGCTACTCGCCGCAGGCCTGTCGTTCACCATCGTCTTCCAGTTGTTCGTCGTGTTCGGCGGCGTGTCCAAGCTGATCCCGCTGACCGGCCTGACGACGCCGTTCCTCGCGTACGGCGGGTCGTCGCTGCTCGCGAACTATCTGCTACTCGCGCTGCTCATCCGCATCTCCAATGCAGCCCGTGAACCCGACGCGCCCAAACGCCGACCCAAACGGAGCGTCGACGCGATGGCCACCCAGGCGGTGCAGCGCCGATGAACAAGCCCATCCAACGCGTCGCGATCGCCGCCATGGTGCTGGTGATCGCGCTGCTCGCCAACGCCACCTATCTGCAGGTGTTCAAGGCCGACGCCCTGCGCAGCGATACCCGCAACTCGCGGGTTCTGCTCGACGAGTACTCCCGTCAGCGCGGCGTGATCGTCGCCTCCGACGGCACGGTGATCGCCGAGTCGATCGCCACCGACAACAAGTTCAAATACCTCCGCAAGTATCCGATGGATCCGCGCGCCTTCGCACCGGTGACCGGGTATTTCTCATTCATGTACCGCGCCGACCGCGGTATCGAGGCCGCCGAGGACTCGGTACTCAACGGCAACGACGACCGGCTGTTCACCCAGCGGTTCATGGACATGTTCTCCGGACGCGACCCGCGCGGCGGCAACGTCGTCACGACAGTGGACCCGCGCTTGCAGCGCACCGCGTACCGGGAGCTCGCGAACGCCGACTGCGACGGACCGTGCCGCGGATCCGTCGTCGCGATCGAACCCGGAACAGGCAAGATCCTGGCGATGGCTTCCTCGCCGAGCTACGACCCGAACGCTCTCGCCACGCAGGACTTCGGCGAAGCCGAGAAGGCGTGGACGTCGATGAACGACGATTCGGCCCATTCGCCGTTGATCAACCGGGCCATCTCCGCGCTGTACCCGCCCGGATCGACGTTCAAGGTGGTCTCGACGGCCACCGCGTTGAACGCCGGACTCGGAGCCGACACCCGACTCACCGCGTCGCCGCGTTGGCAGTTGCCCGACAGCGCCACCTACCTGTCCAACGACTCCGGGTCGACCTGCCCCGGATCGTCGAACGACACCGTCACGCTGACGCAGGCGTTCGAGCACTCGTGCAACACCGCATTCGCACAGCTCCTCACCGAGAAGGTCCCGGGCGACAAGCCCGAGGAGTTCGCGACCACCGCCAAGACGTTCGGCGTCGGCGACGACCCGGCGGGCATCCCGATGCCGGTCGCGAAGAGCTCCATCGGCGACATCGGCGACGACCTCGCCGCGCTCGGCCAGTCGGCCATCGGACAACGCGACGTTCGGCTCACCGTGTTGGAGAACGCGGTGATCGCAGCGACCGTCGCCAACGGCGGTGCGCGGATGCGGCCGTACCTCGTCGACAAGCTCCAGACCGCGGACCTGCGGACCATCTCGACGACGTCGCCGACAACGCTCAACCGTCCGTTGACCGCCGACCAGGCCAACACGCTCACCGACATGATGATCAAGTCGGAGCAGAACACGGCGGGCTCGCAGTCGGGCATCGCGTCGAAGACCGGAACCGCCGAGCATTCGGACAGCGCCCAGGGCGGGGAGACGCCGTACGCCTGGTACATCGCGTTCTCGCCGGGAACCAACAGGCGGATCGCGGTGGCAGTGATGCTCGAGAACGGCGCGCAGGGACAGAACTCTTACGGCGGCACCGTTGCCGCCCCGATTGGACGTGCAGTGATGAACGCATATACGGGAGGTGGCCGATGAGCCTGCAGAACGGGACCATCATCGCCGACCGGTACCGCCTGGTCCGGTTGATCGCGACCGGCGGCATGGGACAGGTGTGGGAAGCGCTCGACACCCGCCTGGGACGTCGTGTCGCCGTCAAAGTCCTCAAGGCCGAGTACTCGAGCGACTCCGAGTTCCTCGCACGTTTCCGCACGGAAGCACAGACGACGGCACGCCTGAACGATCCGGGCATCGCCAACGTCTTCGACTACGGCGAGACGCCCGACCGCAACGGCGGCGACCCGCTCGCCTACCTCGTCATGGAACTCGTCGACGGTGAGCCACTGAACTCCGTGATCAGTCGGATGGGTCAGCTGGCGCTGACGCACACCCTCGACATGCTGGAGCAGACCGGACGCGCGCTGCAGGCCGCGCACACGGCGGGCCTCGTGCACCGCGACGTGAAGCCGGGCAACATCCTGATCACGCCGACCGGGCAGGTCAAGATCACCGACTTCGGCATCGCGAAAGCCGTCGACTCCGCTCCGGTGACCCAGACCGGCATGGTGATGGGCACCGCCCAGTACATCTCGCCCGAGCAGGCGATGGGCGGCGAGGCGACGGCCGCGTCGGACGTGTACGCGCTCGGCGTCGTCGGATACGAAGCTCTCACCGGGCGTCGCCCGTTCCTCGGCGACGGTGCGATCACCGTCGCGATGAAGCACATCCAGGACACGCCGCCGCCGCTTCCGTCGTCGATTCCGGCTCCGGTACGCGAGCTCATCGACACCACGTTGTCGAAGGATCCCGCGCAGCGGTACGAGACGGGCGGCGAGTTCGCCGACGCCGTCGCCACCGTGCGCGCAGGCCACCGCCCGCCGCGTCCGCGCACTGCCGGCGGAGTGGCGCCCGTCGCCGCGGCGAGCGCCACTCGCGCGATGACCTCGCCGGCCCCCGGGCCGATGTCACGCCCGATGACCGCGCCGTCAGCTGCACCAGCACCGGACTCCGACAGTGGATGGACCACCACCCACAAGGTCTTGACCGCAGTCGCCGTGTTGCTGCTCCTGGCCGCCGTCGGCCTGGTCGCGTGGTGGATCGCCAGCAGTCCCAAGGATCCGGTGCAGCCCCAGAACTCGACTCCGGTCACCGTCACACAGACGCAGCAGCCCGAGCAGACTCAGACCACCGACGAGGAGACGACACCGACCTCGACGTCCGAGGAGACGACGACGTCCGAGGAGACGACGACGCCGACCGAGGACACGACGACGCCCACGGACGAAGAGACGACACCGTCGCAGAGCGACGGCATCGAAGTGTTACCCGGGGTCACAATCCCCACTAGATGAGGCGAGAAGATGTGAGCGACTTCGATCCGCACTACCTCTCCGAGCGCTACGAACTCGGTGAGACACTCGGCTTCGGCGGCATGTCCGAAGTCCAGTACGCGCGTGACCTCCTGCTGCACCGGGACGTCGCGATCAAAGTGCTGCGCGCCGATCTGGCTCGCGATCCGTCGTTCTATCTGCGTTTCCGCCGCGAGGCCCAGAATGCGGCCAAGCTGACCCACCCGTCGATCGTCCAGGTCTTCGACACCGGTGAAGCCGACACGGGCGAAGGTCCGCTGCCGTTCATCGTGATGGAGTACGTCGACGGCGACACGCTCCGCGACATCCTCCGCGCCAGCGACTCCGGCGTCATCGCGCCCAAGCAGGCGATGACCTGGATGGCCGACGTCTCCGCCGCGATGGACTTCTCCCATCGCGCGAACATCGTCCACCGCGACATGAAGCCCGCCAACGTGATGATCGACCGCACCGGCGCGGTCAAGGTGATGGACTTCGGCATCGCGCGCGCCATGGACGACACGTCGGCGACGATGACCCAGACCTCCGCCGTGATGGGCACCGCCCAGTACCTGTCGCCCGAGCAGGCCCGCGGCATCAAGGTCGATCCGCGTAGCGACATCTACTCGATGGGCTGCGTGCTGTTCGAGCTCGTCACCGGTGAGCCGCCGTTCACCGGCGACTCACCGATCGCCGTCGCCCACCAACACGTCCACGAGGATCCGCGCCGCCCGTCGACTGTCCGGCCCGAGCTGTCGCCGGAACTCGACTCCATCGTCATGCAGGCGATGAGCAAGAACCCGGCCAACCGCTACCAGACGGCAGCCGACTTCCGATCCGACCTGATCAAGGTCCTGGCAGGCGGCAAGCCGTCGGCGCCGATGCTCCTGACCGACCAGGAGCAGACCGACCTCATCGAGGCGACGCAGAACTCGGCTCGCAGCGAGCAGCCCTCGTCGCGCCGCAACAGCCATCGGTTGTCGGAGGTCATCGAGGACGATTCGACACCGCTCCACCGTCGTAAGCCACTGGTGGTGGCGGTCGCACTGCTGTTGATCGCCGCCCTCGTCGGAGGTCTGCTCGCGTGGGCTCCGTGGAGCAGCGGGGACCAGCGGCCGACGGTCGCCGTCCCGAAGGTCGCGGGCCTGACCGCAGAAGCAGCGAAGGCCAACCTGGAACAGACCGGGTTCACCGTCAAGGAACAACGCGAGTCGAGCTCAGAGATCACCGAGGGCCTCGCGACCAGGACCGTACCCGGAGACGACGTCCCGACGCCCGAAGGCTCGGAAGTCACGCTGTACATCTCGTCCGGCCCACAACGGACCGCGGTGCCCGATCTCCGCGGAAAGACGGAGAAGGAGTCGCGCAGACTGCTTCAGACGCGCGGCTTCAAGACCATCAAGACCGAGAAGATCGAGTCGACGTCGGCCCTCGAAGGGAAGATCGTCCGGACCACCCCGCAGACCGGCTCGACGGTGGCGGTCACCAGCACCGTCGTCCTGTACATCGGTACTGGTCCGAGCGAGGTCACCATCCCCGATCTGGTCGGCCAGAACGAGGGTGAGGCGACGACCGCACTCGAGCAGATGCAGTTGGAAGTCGTGACCGTGCAGGCCGACTCCGAACGGCCGGCAGGCCAAGTGGTCAGCACCTCACCTGACGCCGGCACCTCGGTCCGGGTCGGCACCACCGTTCAGGTGACCGTCTCGCGCGGCAACCAGTTCACGGTGCCCGACCTGAGCGGCAAGACGCCCGATCAGGCACAGGCCGCCCTCGTCTCAGCAGGCTGGGATCCGAACACCATAAACATCACCGAGCGCAAGGTGCCGCTCGGCAACCGCAACGACGGCCGCGTCATGTCCCAGCGCCCCGCCGCAGGCACCAAGCTCCGCAAGGGCGAATCCGTCTCCGTCGTCGTCGGTAAGGAATCGCTGTTCTGATCTGCTGATCGAGCGAGTTCCCCACGCTGATCGAGCGGAGTCGAGATCCACACGTTGATCGAGCGAGTTCCCCACGCTGATCGAGCGGAGTCGAGATCGTTTGCAGCAGAGGTCTCGACTCCGCTCGACCGACGGGTGGGGACGGATCGCTGTCACATGCGTGGCAGGGTTCTCGACTCCGCTCGACCAACGGGTAGGGACGAAGTGCTGTCACATGCGTGGCAGGGTTCTCGACTCCGCTCGACCAACGGGTAGGAACGAAGCGCTGTCACATGCGTGGCAGGGTTCTCGACTCCGCTCGACCAACGGGTAGGGACGAAACGCTGTCACATGCGTGGCAGGGTTCTCGACTCCGCTCGACCAACAAACCAACGGCAGAGCGCTAAGCGCCGAGCGCCTTCGCCATCTCGCTCTCTAACTGGGCGACGCGCTCTTCCGGGACCTCGAGGCCGCAGACGCGGAGCCAGTTCGCGAGCATGCGGTGACCGCCTTCGGTGAGGACGCTCTCGGGGTGGAACTGGACGCCGGAGATCGGGAGGTCGCGATGCTCGAAGGCCATGACGACGCCGGTGTCGGTGGTTCCGGTGACGACCAACTCGTCCGGGATCGTCGCCGGGTCCACGGTCAGCGAGTGGTAGCGGGTGGCGACGAACGGATCGGGCAGTCCCGCGAGCACGCCCGTTCCGTCGTGACGGACGAGCGACGTCTTTCCGTGGAGCAGTTCCGGAGCGCGTCCGACCGTCGCGCCGAACACCTCGCCGATCGCCTGATGGCCGAGACACACGCCGAGCAGCGGGGTCCCCGCGGCAGCAGCGATCGGGATGATCGGCTCGGTCGCGCCCGCGCGGTCGGGCGTGCCCGGACCGGGACTCAATAGAATGCCGTCGTAATCGGCGACGACGGCCTCGAGGTCGGTCAACTGATCGTCGTCGTTGCGCCAGACGACGGCCTCGACACCGAGCTGGCCGAGGTACTGGACCAGGTTGTAGACGAAGCTGTCGTAATTGTCGATGACGAGGATGCGCACCGCTAAAGGTTATCGTTTTGGCTGCTGGCGGTGCAGCTGGGATACCGTGGAGGGTATGCCGAAGTCAAAAGTCCGGAAGAAGACCGACTATACGGTCAACAGTGCGAGCCGCACCCCGGTGAAGGTCAAAGCGGGCCCGTCGGGTGTCGTCTACCAGTCCGTCATGTTCGGTCTGATGCTCATCGGTCTGTTATGGCTGCTCGTCTACTACTTGGGCGCCACGCAGGACACGTTCGGAGCCGAAGGCAAGTTCCTGCACTGGATGTCCGAGTTGGGCCCGTGGAACATGCTCATCGGGTTCGGAATCATGGTGGTCGGGCTGCTCATGACCATGGGCTGGCGCTGACCGGAGAGTTCTCCACAGTGGGGAAATTACATGTGTGTAATTCATCCCCACTGTGAATAACTCCTGTGGATAACTCTGTGAGAACTGTGCAGAAGGAATGGTCGTCGCCGGTCGCGGCCGGTATCGCACTGATCGTCGGCGGCGTCGCATTGGCGGCGGCCGCAGCCGCGTCGTACACAGATCCGGCGGCGACGGTGTTCCTCGGCGTCGCCGCATTCGGTGTGTTCGCCGCCGGTGTGGTGATGCTGGTCCGCCGACCTCGTCTGGCTCTGAGTGCGGGGCCCACACTGACCGTTCGGACCTTGACCGGACGCATCGAGTTGACGCTCGACGACGTCGAGCGCGTGTCGACGCTACGGACTCGCAGGCTCGCCGCGCACGGCCGTCAACTGATGATCGATCTGCCCGACGACCGGTTGTTGATCTTCGGTCGCTGGGACCTCGGAGCGGATCCTCGCGCGGTGGCCGACGAACTCGCCGAAGCCGGATTCCGGGTCGACGAGCGTTAGAGCCGCTAGACGCTTGCGCCGAGCCCGATTCCCGCGCCGACGGCGAGAGCGAGGACCGCGAGCACGATCAGTCCGTACCAGCCGACCCGGTCGACGGCGGCCTGCGTGCGCTTGGCCGGCGGCAGGACCACCCCGGGCAACCAGACGACGACGGCTGCCGATGCCGCGCCGAACACCAACCCGCCGAGGTGGCCGAGGATCGAGACGTTCGGGATGGTCACCGAGAACACGATGTTGATCACGATGATCACGATGACCGTGGTGAGCGGAGCCTTGAGCTTCACCAGAATGACGAACAGGGCGCCCATCAGGCCGTAGATGGCTCCCGATGCGCCCGCGGTGAGCGTCGGCTCCTGCTGCAATGCCATGATGGCCGCGCTCCCGCCGAGGAGCCCGACCAGGTAGATAGCCAGATAGCGACCGCGCCCGAGGACCCGTTCGAGGTCGGCGCCGATGATGTACAGCGAGAACATGTTGAGCGCCAGATGCGGCACGCTCTGATGGAGGAATCCCGACGTCAGGAGACGCCAGTACTGGTTGTCGAATCCCGAGCCGTTGACGAGCACACCGTTGGTGTAGATCGACGACGACAGAAGATCTCGGACGTCCGTGCCGCCCGCCTGCAGCATGACGGCGCCGAACACGAGGACATTGATCGCGATCAGCGCGTACGTGACCACCGGCTTCGTGTCTGTGCGGGCAACGGTCGGACCCGTCGCACGCTGGGCGGCGTTGGCGTCCGCGACGCAGTCGACGCAGTGTTGGCCGACCGAGGCAGGACGTAGGCACTCCGGACACGCCGACCGCCCGCACCGCGTGCACGAGAGCGCGGTGGGGCGGTCGGGATGCCGGTAGCAGACCTGGTTCAACAGGTGCTCCCGAGTTGTATCAGGAGAGCTCGACGCTCTCGATGACGACGTCCTCGACCGGGCGGTCGCCCGGGCCGGTCTTGGTGGCGCCGATGGCGTCGACGACGGCCTGCGACGCAGCGTCCTTGACCTCGCCGAAGATCGTGTGGCGACGGTTCAGGTGCGGGGTCGGGCCGACCGTGATGAAGAACTGCGAGCCGTTGGTGCCCGGTCCGGCGTTGGCCATCGCGAGCAGGTACGGACGATCGAACTGCAGCTCGGGGTGGAACTCGTCCTCGAACTGGTAGCCCGGTCCGCCGCGGCCGGTGCCCGTCGGGTCGCCGCCCTGGAGCATGAAGCCCGAGATCACACGGTGGAAGACCGCACCGTCGTAGAACGGGCCGCTGGCCTCGCCCTTGGCGTTGGTGGTGGAGTACTCCTTCGAGCCGTCGGCCAGGCCGACGAAGTTCGCCACGGTCTTCGGAGCGTGGTTCGGAAAGAGTTCGATGACGATGTCGCCGCGATTGGTGTGCAGGGTCGCGGTCTTGTTCTGCTCACTCACGCTCTCCATACAACCATGTCTGTACGACATCGCGCCGCCGCTGCTCCAGACGGACCGGCGCGATACGTGCGCGCCGCCACGTACCGGAGACCTGGCGTGTGCCGGTTTCACCTGGCAACCTGGAAGGATGCGCCAGAAACTTCTCGTCGCCGCAGGTGCGGTCCTCCTGTTCCTGCTGACCGCCGTCGTCATCGTGCTGCGGCGCGCGCGCACCGAACACCCGCCCGTCTCGCCGATCATTCCGCGAATCGACGCACCATCGTCCGATGCCGACGACGTCCAAGCAGGTAGTTTGTAGGCGTGACGACCGACGACCAACGCCCCAGCACACCACCCGCGAACGGTGGGTCGGTGCCCGCGCACCGTGCTGCCCCGCGGCCCGCGGCGCCGTCGGCACCTAACACCGGCGAAACGCCCCGACCTTCGGGGCCTCCGGCGTCCGGGCCGTTCCCATCGGGGCCCGCTGCTCAACGCCCTCCGGCCTCGGGCCCTGTTGCCTCGGGCCCTGGGGCGTCCGGCTCCCAGCCCACGCCTCCGCCGACCGCGCCCCGGCAGCCATCTCGCCCACCGACAGCGCCTCCCATGCCGCCGCGACGGCCGAACGCCGCGCCGCCATCGGACCCGTCGGGCTCTGAGCCTCGCCGCCTCGCCTATTCTGCCGTGCCCGACCCGAGCCCGTTGTCGGGCCGTCCGCAGCCGCCTGCAGGCCCGACACCGCCCAACCGGCCGAGTAACACCCGACCGCCCGTCGACGGCCCCGCGATCGGCAGTTCGTCCGCCGCCAATCGGCTGCCCGGCCGTTCACAGACGTTCCGTCCTTCCGCGACGGACACAGCCGCCAAGGAGAACTCTGTGACCGCTTCCTCGCGCTCCACGATGTCCCGCCCCGCCGAATCGTCGAACGACGCGGTGAACGTCGTCGCGATCGTCGCCCTGGTCCTGTCCGGCCTGGGCATCACGTCGCCCTTCGGCATCTGGCTCGGCTACCGGTCACGCAACGAGATCGACACCGACGGAGGCGTCGGTCGCGAGTTCGCGAGCGCCGCGATCATCGTCGGCTGGCTCTGGGTCATCTTCCTGGTGCTCGGCATCATCGCCTACCTGTGGATTCTCATCTGAGCGGTCTCGACCCTTCGACGCGCTCCGCTTGCTCAGGACGGCGCTCCGCTCGACCAGCAGCAAGGGTCTCGACTCCGCTCGACCGGCGAAGAGATGCTCGACCAGCGAGCCTGGCTAGAGGCGACGGGCGAAGAAGCGATCGAAAGCTGCCCACTGGGCGGCGTTCATATCGGTGTGCGAGCCGTCGCCGACGACCGTCGTGAACGGGACGCCGTTCAGAGCGAAGTCCGCAGCGAGCTTCGCATGCAGCGGCGACGGCACTGTCGTGTCGCGCGAGTTCAGGAGCAACAGGATCGGCTCGTCGTAACCGCTGACCGGGACCGCCATGTAGCGGTTCAAGGCCGACGTCATCTGCGGTGTCGTCAGCGGGCGCGACAACAGCGAGCCGAAGGCGAGGTTCGCCGGCAACTCCGGACCGTGGCACGTCGTACCGACCTGGTCGACGAGGTTCTTGCCGTACGGGGTGAGATACGAGTTCACGTGCGCGCCCGGATCGGCCTGCCGAAGGCCAGCCAACGTCGCGAGGAGGAAGCCGTACGAGCCGTCGAGCGGCGACGGCAACGCCGGAACGTACGGTCCGAGGAACGGCATGATCTTCTCGACGTCCGACTCGGGATCGATCGCCACCGCCCCACGGAAGTCCGTCTCCGGACCGTAGGTCTTCTGCCGATGCGCCGTGGCGAGTGCGGCCTGCCCGCCTTGTGAGTCGCCGGTCACTGCCCACTTCTTCGATAACGACGACTCGAAGGTCCGCGCGGCCGTGACGAGGTCGATGGTCGCCGACGACTCACTGCGCGTGTTCAGATACGGGTGGACGCCGACGTCCTCGTGTCCGAGCCCCACGTAGTCGGGTGCGACGACGGCGTAGCCGTTCCCGACCAGCCGCGTGATGTAGCGGTTGGGTTCCGCATCGGCGAAACTCTGTCCGCCGCAACCAGTTCCATATCCCGAGGTACCGTGCGTGTACGCGACGATCGGCCACCCGCCCGCCGGTGCTCGTCCGGTCGGCACGAAGACGGCGCCACTCGTCTGCACCGGACGACCCTGCGGGTCCTGCGTCCAGTAGTCGACTGCGCGACCGTTCGACAGTCCGCGCCAGCCGTCGGGCCGCACCGTCATGGAGATGAGAGAGCCGTGGTCGTTGCTCGCGGCCGACGCGATCGGCGGCGACACCGCCGGAGTCACAAGCAGTGCAGACGCTGCGATTCCAATGAGAAGTCGTCGTACCGGGAACACCGCTCACCCCTCTCGTAGGCCGTGCAGATGACAGTACGCCGTCGTACCGGCGATTTCGCCGAGACCGAGACTGTCCGAGAAGGGGTGCGCGGCACCGGGTCACATGCCGACGGCTCCCCCACCCTTGCGCCACACGGCGACGACCGACGGACGCGGCTGAGCGTTCCCGCCGTCGGGCCAGTGCGAGAACGGGCGGTCGGCCGAGTAGTCGTCCTCTTCGCCCGGATGCTGGACGCAGACGATGACCCGCTTCTCGTCGATGATCGGCCCGCAGGTCTCCGCACCGCGCGGAACGGTGAGGAACTGCTTGGTCTCGCCGCGACGCTCCCCTTCGAGAGCCACCGCGAACAAGCCGTCGTTGCTCTTGAGCGCATTGCCGTCGGTGGAGATCCACAGGTTGCCGTGCGGATCGAACGCGACGTTGTCCGGGCAGGAGATCGGACTGACCTTCTCCTTGTCGAAGCCGCCGTAATAGGTGTCGGCGGCCTTCGGATCACCGGCGACGAGCAGGAGATCCCAGGTGAACGACTCCCCGGCGTGATCATCGGTCATCTCGAGGATCTGACCGCTCTTGTTCTCGTTGCGCGGGTTCGCTGCCGTCGGCCCCTCTTCACCGTCGACGCCGCGATCGTCGTTGTTGGTGAGCGCGCAGTACACCTTGCCGGTGACCGGATGCGGCTCGATGTCTTCGGGACGGTCCATCTTGGTCGCCCCGGCCTTGTCGGCCGCCTCACGCGTGAACACGGCGACCTCGGCGGCCGTCATCCCCTTGATGTGCGACTGTGCCGAACCGTCGGCCGCGACGGTCATCAGCTTGTGCCATGTGCCGCTGCCCGCAGCGTCGTCGGTCGTGACCGGCTTGTCGCTGGAGAACGATGCGACGTACAGCGTCCCCTCGGTGAGGATCCCCATGTTGTGCCGCGTGTCGCCCTCTTTGATCTTGCGACTCGACACGAACTTGTAGATGTACTCGAACTTCTCGTCGTCGCCGGTGTAGGCGACGACGGCGCCCGCGTTCGGTCCGTCCTTCACCACGTGGATGGTGGCCGACTCATGCTTGAGGCGTCCCAGCGCGGAGTGCTTGAGAGGGGTGCCGTTCGGGTCGGTCGGATCGACCTCGACGACGTAACCGAAGCGGTTGGCCTCGTTGGGATCCTTCGCCAGATCGAAGCGCGTCTCGAACTTGCCCCACTGGTGGTAGTCGGCGTCGTCCTCGAAGCCGTAACGCTTCAAGTGCGCGGCCGCCGCCTTGTCGGTCACCTTGCTCGTGTTGGAGAAGTAGTTGTTGTAGTTCTCCTCGCCGGAGAGCATTGTCCCCCACGGTGTGATGCCGCCCGAACAGTTGGCGATGGTGCCCGCGATCGCGTTCCCCGCGCGGTCGGCGGTGGTCTTCACGAAGTCGGTGCCTGCCGCGGGACCGGTCAGCCGGAACGGGGTGCTCGCGGTGATGCGACGGTTACGCGGTCCGACTACGGGCGTCAGCGAGCCGTCCTTGCCGGACGCCTTCACCTCGAGAACGGTGATGCCGTGCGCAGCCATCGAGATGCGCGCCTGCTCCTCGGTAGGCTCCTTCTCCTTGTAGCCGTGGAACATGAACTCCTCGGAGGTGTACTCCTGGTTCACGACGAGGTAGAAGCTGCCGTCGTGGCCGGCGATCGGGATGAGGCCCGCGAAGTCGTTGTTGAAACCGAACTGCTTCGACTGCGCGTCGGCCGTCTGGTTCTCGAAGTCGAACTCGGGGGCGCCCGGCACCACCGGATCGCCCCAGCGGATGACGACCTTCTGGTCGTAACCGTTCGGGACGCGCAACGCGTCGTCGGTGTTGGGTGTGACGATGTCGAACTTCATGCCGTCCACCGGGCCGCTGCCCGACCCGGTCGACGGCGCGCCGCTCGACGTGGCCCCGTCGTCGCCGCACGCCGCGAGGAGAGACGTGGCTCCCACCGCGAGCACCGCGCCCGCACTGCCCCGCAGGACCGTCCGACGCGAGAGCGCCGTCCGGGCAACGTCACGGAAGTACTCGTTGTCGCTGGTGTTGCCCGGCTCGTGCCAGCACGCCTCGCCGCACTTGTAACGGCAGGTGACGCGTGCACGGGCCGATCGGCCCACACCGTCTCCACCAATGGTGAACAACTGCAACGGAATACGCATGAAATCGCCTTCGGTCTAGAAGTCTCGTCCGCCGTTGGGCTGAGCGGATACGCCGACGACGATATGGAGACTTATCCACGGTTCGTCGTCATCGGAGTGAACGCGAGACGAACAGGCGGCTGCGGGCACAAGTCCCTCCCCGACTGCCGTGTTCGTGCCAAGCTGGCCTGAAGTACGTGGAAGAGAGAGGAACTCGTCGTGAACGGACAGTCCACCGCCGCCGGAGCTCGCTTCGCCACGTGCCCGATCGACGTCGACACGTCAAGCGGTCGGCGCGGTGCGTACAGCTACGACGCCTCCAACTACCGCATTCCGCCCGCTGGCATCGGGTTTCCGCGCACCGCAGACGACGTCAGTGCGACGTTGGCGTGGTGCCACGCCGAGAACGTGATCGTGTCGGTGCGCGGCGGCGGTACGTCGATGGCAGGCAACGCAGTCGGCGACGGACTGGTCCTCGACCTGTCACGACACATGAACGAGATCGTCGACATCGACGCCGACACGCGCACCGCAACGGTGCAGCCCGGCGTCGTCCTCGCGCAGTTGGCCGACGCGGTCGAGCGGCACACCGACGGTGCGATGACCTTCGCCCCCGACCCGTCGTCGAAGTCACGGGCGACGGTCGGCGGATCGGTCGCCAACGACGCGTGCGGCAACCATTCGGTCCGCTACGGCCGGACCACCGACCACGTCGTCGCCCTCGACCTCGTGCTCGCGGACGGCACCCGCGTCACCGCCACCCGATCCGGTGTGCATCCGACCGATCCGTCGGATGCGCCAGCCGTCGCGAGGGCGGCACAGCTGGCGGCCGACCTCGCCGATCTGACGCGCGACCACTTGGCAGGCATCCGCACCGAGCTCGGTCGCATCCCCCGCCAGGTCTCCGGATACCACCTGTCGCATCTGTTGCCGGAGAACGGCTTCGACGTCGCACGGGCGCTCGTCGGCAGTGAGGGGACCTGCGCGGTGGTCGTCGCCGCGACCGTGGGGATCGTCGACGTGCCGCCGTCGGCGCTACTGCTTATCCTCGGATACGACGACGTGGTCGACGCTGCCCGCGACGTCCCCGACATCCTGCAGTGGTCGCCGTCGGCGGTCGAAGGCATCGACGAGCTGATCGTCGACACGATGCGCGCCCGGCGCGGCCCCGGTTCGGTCGCCGCTCTGCCGCCCGGCCACGCCTGGCTGTACGTCGAACTCGACGGCGACAGCGCCGACCAGGTGTCCGCGGCCGCCGGCCGCCTTCTCACCGCGCTGCGCGGCAACGGGCGGGTGCTCGACGGCGTCGTCGTCACCGATCCGGTGGTCCGCAAGGGACTGTGGCGCGTCCGTGAGGACGGTGCGGGACTGTCGTCTCGGCTGCCGTTGTCCGACGGCGGCTCCGTCACGTCGTGGCCCGGCTGGGAGGACTCCGCGGTGGCCCCGGAGAACCTCGCCGACTACCTCGCCGACTTCACTGAACTCCTCGTCGAGCACGATCTGATCGGCGTCATGTACGGGCACTTCGGTGCGGGCTGCATGCACATTCGCATCACGTTCGACCAGGTCACCGCGGAAGGACGCGACGTGATGACCCGGTTCCTCGACGCCGCGGCCCGGCTCGTCGTCCGACACGGCGGAACCCTGTCGGGCGAGCACGGCGACGGCCGCGCCCGCTCGGGTCTGCTGCCCATCATGTACTCGCCGGCGATGATGTCGGCGTTCTCCCGCTTCAAGACGGTGTTCGATCCGGCGGGGCTCCTCAATCCCGGGATCCTGGTGTCCCCCGTCGAACCGGTCGCCGACCTCGCGTTGGCCGGGGTGCCGGTGCTACCGTGGCGGACGAGCTTCGAGTTCGGGTCGCCCGACGCACAACCGGGTCAGGGGTTCGTCGACGCGGTGCAGTCGTGCATCGGAGTCGGACGGTGCCGGTCGCACAGCGGCGGCGTCATGTGCCCGAGCTACCGAGCCACCGGCGACGAGAAGGATTCTACGCGTGGCCGCGCGCGCGTGCTGCAGGAGATGATCCGAGGCGCGGCGACCGTCGACGACGGATGGCGGTCCGACGACGTGCGCGAAGTCCTCGACCTCTGCCTCTCGTGCAAGGCCTGCTCGACGGACTGTCCGACGGGCGTCGACATGGCCACCTACAAGTCGGAGTTCTTCGACCACTACTACCGGGGACGACGCCGTCCGACCGCGCACTATTCGCTCGGTTGGCTGCCGCGCTGGCTGGCCATCACCTCGCGGACCGCGCCGTTGGTGAACGCGGCGTTGAAGTCCCCGCTCCGCACGGCGGCGTTGAAGCTCGGCGGGCTGACCACCGAGCGCGACCTGCCGACGTTCGTGTCGGGCCGCAGGCTGAAGAAAATGCTCGCGCGTCCGACGCCGACCGCCGACGCCGATGTGGTGTTGATGATCGACTCGTTCACCAAGGGATTCCGCCCCGAAGTGGCCACTGCGGCGCGACGCGTCGTCGAAGACGCCGGGCACTGCGCGCACACGCGGACCGACGTGTGCTGCGGCCTCACCTGGATCTCGACCGGACAGCTCGATCAGGCGAAGAAGCGGCTCCGGCGGGCCGCCGAGGCGCTCGACGACGGTACCGACCGGCCGATCGTCGTCACCGAACCGAGCTGTGCGGCCACGATGCGCAAGGATCTGCCCGAACTCGTGCCGACCGACGCGGCCGCACGGGTGTCGAAACGGATCCGAAGTTTTGCCGAACAGGTCGCAGTGCAGGCCGCCGCAGGCTGGCAGCCGACCCGCGAGGTCCCCGACCAGGTCGTCGTGCAGACGCACTGTCACGAGTACTCCGTGTTCGGCGCCGCGACGCAGCAACGTGCCCTCGGAGCCGTCGGCGTCTCACAGATCCATGAGGCCACCGGATGTTGCGGTGTCGCCGGGAATTTCGGGTTCGAGACCGATCACTACGAGACGAGCATGGCGGTGGCCGAGCAAGCACTGGCGCCTGCGCTTCGCGAGCACGACGGCGCCACGGTCCTGACCGACGGCTTCAGCTGCCAGATGCAGGTCCGTCAGCTGACGGGCGACGGGTCGGCGCACCTGGCTCAGATGCTCGACCCGTCACCCGAGTCCGACGGATGACTTCTACGTGCCCAGGAGGTCCTACTTGGCCAGGAATTCGCCGAGCTGCTTGACCATGAGTTCGGCTCCGATGGGGCCGAGGCCGAGGAACCAGACGCCGTCGTCGACGCGGTACGACCGGCCTTCGCGGACGCCGGACAGCTGCTTCCACGCGGGACCGGAGATTACCTCGGACTCTCCGGTGACGGCGGGTTCGCCGTAGCTGGAGTAGAAGATGTAATCGCCGTCCGCCTTGCCGATGTTCTCGCGCGAGATCTCGACGGCGAGCTCGTTGACGTCTTGGATCTTCGGACGTGCCAGGCCTGCGTCCTTGAGGACGACGCCCGCGAACGACTTGTTCGCGTAGAGCCGCAGCTTGGTAGGCATGAAGCGGACGAGCGAGATCGTGGTCGCAGGATCGACCTTCTCCTTGAGCGCCTTCGCGTTGTCGGAGTACCGGTTCAGGACGTCGACGGCTTCCGTCTCCTTGCCGAGGGCGTCTGCGGCGAGGAGGAAGTTCTCCTTCCACGGAAAACCGGGGCGGATCGACAGGACGGTCGGAGCCACCTGGCTGAGCTGGTCGTACAGCTTGTCCACGCGCAGCTGGCTGCCGAGGATCAGGTCGGGTTTGAGCGTCGCGATCTTCTCGATGTTGAGATCCTTGATGGTGCCGACCGTCTCGACGTCCTTCACCTTGTCGGCCAGGTACGACGGCGTCGGATCGGCGCCGTCGGTGGTGACCATGCCGACCGGGGTGACACCGAGCGCGAGGACCTCGTCGAGCTCGCCCGTGTCGAGGACGACGACCCGTGCGGGCGCTTTCTCGAGCTCCGTGGTGCCCGCGGCGTGCTTGATCGTGCGTGGGAACACGCCAGGTTGCGCGTCGGTGCCGAGCTTCGCGGTGTCGGTGTCCGCAGTGCCGAACCGCTCGCCGTCGAGCGCGACGTCGGTGTTTCCGGTGCCGGAATCGGTGTCGTCAGACGAGCAGGCGGGCACGGCCACAGCCAGCCCCGCAATCATCAGGATCGCCAGCAGACGGCGGAGACGTCCGGGATCAGCCATGGGGGAGCTACTTTCTCGGGGCTAACTACTTTGGGAAGCCTCACATTAGCAAGGCTCCGATGACCCGAGAATCCGGTCGTCGTACCGCCGTCTGGAACCGGCGACCGTCGCCTACAGAGTCGCCGTGTCGATGACGAATCGGTAGCGGACGTCGCTGGCGAGGACGCGCTCGTAGGCCTCGTTGATCTTGTCGGCAGAGATGAGTTCGGTCGCCGGCGCGATGCCGTGCTCGGCGCAGAAGTCGAGCATCTCCTGGGTCTCCTTGATGCCGCCGATGCTCGAGCCCGCGAACGACCGCCGGTTCGCGAACAGCGAGAACACGCGCATCGCGACGGGCTCGGGCGGCGCACCGACGTTCACCCACACGCCGTCGAGCCGCAGCGTCTTGACGTAGGCGTCGAAGTCGAGTTCGGCGCTGACCGTGTTGATGACGAGGTCGAACGAGTTGCGCAGCGACTTCAGCGTCTGCGGGTCGCTGGTCGCGTAGTAGTCCTTCGCACCGAACGCGAGACCGTCGTCCTTCTTGGACAGGGTCTGCGACAGCACGGTCACCTCCGCGCCCATCGCGGACGCGATCTTGACGGCCATGTGGCCGAGACCGCCCATGCCGACGACGGCGACGCGCTTGCCGGGCCCCGCATTCCAATGTGCGAGAGGCGAATACGTGGTGATGCCCGCGCAGAGCAGCGGTGCGGCCGCCTCGTACGGGATCGATTCGGGGACGCGCAGGACGAAGTCCTTGTCGACCACGACGTGCGTCGAGTAGCCGCCCTGGGTGATGGTGCCGTCGCGATCGACGGCGGCGTACGTGCCGATGTTCCCCTTCAGGCAGTACTGCTCCATGCCCGCCTTGCAGTTCTCGCATTCGCGGCACGAGTTGACCATGCAGCCGACACCGACTCGGTCGCCGACGGCGAATTCGGTCACGTCGGAGCCGATCTCGGCGACTTCGCCGACGATCTCGTGGCCGACGACCTGCGGGTAGGTGACGGAGGACCACTCTTCACGGACGGTGTGGATGTCCGAGTGGCAGATGCCCGAGTAGCGGATGGCGATCAGGACGTCGGTCGCTCCGACGTCGCGGCGTTCGATGGTGGTCGGGACGAGCGGTTCGGTGGCGGACGTTGCGGCGTAAGCCTTTACGGTCAGCAAATTCTCTCCTGAATCGAACTGATGAGCGTGGAATCTCTGGCGACGTCGGCGTCGAACCCGGTCGGAACCGAGGGATGATCGGCGGAGCGCGCACGAGACCGGAGTCTCGCGACGGTGGCGACGTCCTCCACCGATCGTACTCATGCGTGAGGGCGCATGCTCTGACGCGAACGTCACAGCGCCTGCGGTGGGACAATCGCGGTATGCGCAACGCTGCACTCCCCGTCGTCGACATGTCGCTGCTCGACGGCGACGCCGACGACCTCGCCGAGTTCCGGACGCGACTCCTGGACGCCACGCACCGCGTCGGGTTCTTCTATCTCGTCGGACACGGTGTCGCCGACGACGAGATCGACCGGATGTTCGCGGTGAGCCGGGACTTCTTCGCCCTCGACGACGCAGACAAACGGGACGTCGAGATGACGAAGAGTCCCCATTTCCGCGGCTACACGCGATTCGGCGGCGAGTACACGCAAGGCCAGATCGACTGGCGCGAACAGATCGACGTCGCGGCCGAGTATCCGCCGCTCGATGGCGACGACGACTTCCTGCTCCTCGACGGACCCAACCTCTGGCCTGCGGCACTTCCCGAACTGAAGACCGCCGTCGTCGACTGGCAGGAGCAGTGCGCGTCTATCGGCCTGCGCCTGATGCGCGCGTGGGCGAGCGCTCTCGGAGCACCACACGACGTGTTCGACTCGGGCTTCGCCGATCGCCCGTCCACCCTCCTGAAACTCATCAAGTACCCCGGACGCGACTCGGCCGACAACCAGGGCGTCGGCGCGCACAAGGATCCCGGGGTGCTCACCCTGCTGATGATCGAACCCGGCAAGGACGGGTTGCAGGTCCTGGGCGACACCTGGATCGACGTGCCGCCGCTGCCGGGCGCGTTCGTCGTCAACACCGGCGAGCTCATGGAGTGGGCCACCGACGGATACCTGACGGCGACGATGCACCGCGTGGTTTCGCCGCCGGTCGGGCAGACCCGACTGTCGATCCCGTTCTTCTTCAACCCGGCGCTGTCGTCGTCGATGGCGCATCTGGACCTGCCGGAGGATCTGAGGTCCGCGGCCCGCGGCGTCACCGACGACCCCGACAATCCCATCTCGGCGACCTTCGGCGAGAACATGTTGAAGGCCAGGCTGCGGGCTCACCCGGACGTGGCGCGGATCCACCATCCGCACCTCGTGTGACCTGACGAGCACCTGCCGCGATCACCGGCGGACGTAGGCGTTACATTTCTATGGACGTGTCAAACGTGATGGGCCGGACGAGGAAGAGAAGTGTCGAGTTGACCATGCAGACCGCCGGAAAAGTGTTCGTCGTGACGGGTGCGGGCAACGGGATCGGGCGAGAAGTCGCCTTAGAACTGGTGGCTCAGGGAGCGATCGTCGCCGCGGTCGACATCAACGAGGACGGCCTGCGCCAGACGGCGGACGTGGCAGGCACCCGACGAATCTCGACTCACGTCCTGGACATCTCCGACGACGACGCGGTGGCCGCCTTCCCGCAGACTGTCATCGACGCCCACGGGGCCGTCGACGGTCTGTTCAACATCGCGGGCATCGCGCAGGACTGCGAGAGCACCTCCGACATCACGTCCGGACGCATCGATGCGCTGATGGGCGTCAATTTCCACGGCACCGTCGCCATGACCCGCGCATTCCTTCCGCATCTCGCCGCCCGCCCCGAGGGCGGACGGATCATGCTGACCTCGAGCATGTCGGCGCTGGTTCCCGTCCCGGGCGCAGCCGTCTACGGCGCGTCGAAGGCAGCCGTCGCCTACTTCGGCTACGGGTTGGCGCAGGACCTGCGGCGTCAGTCGCCGTCGGTGAAGGCGACAACCGTGATACCGGGAACGATCTGGACCGATATCGTCCGCAACACCGCGCAGACCATGGGAGTGCCCGTCGCCGCCGCGAAGACGTTCGCCATGCCGGCCCGCAAGGCGGCCAAGAAGATGATCGCCGCGACGATGAAGGGCCGGACGTCCCTCGTCATCGGCAAGGACGCGCACTTCTATCGCGGCCTGACCCGAATCAGCTCACGGCTCGCCGAGCGCGTCTCGTACGTGCAGGTCGGAACGTTCGTCTACCGACAGAATTCTGCTTCCGGCGCGTCTGGGGCCGACTCGACGCCCTGACCCGCCAGTCCCGTCACGCCAGTCCCGTCACGCCGGTGGCGGGACCCAGCCTCCGAGTCGTCGTTCGACTTCTTGAGCAGCGGCGATCGTGACGTGGTCGTTCCCGGGTGTGCCGACGATCTGGGTGCCGAGCGGCAGTCCGCGACGGTCGAGGCCGAGCGGGACCTGGGTGACGGGGAGCCCGAGCAAGTTGAACACCGCTGCCCCGCCGAACAGCCAGGGACGTGCGAGAGTCCCGTTGTGGCGTGGAGCGACCCTCGGGAACGGCGGGTGGAGCAGCACGCCGTCGCCGATCGCCTCGTCGATCTCCGCGGCCAACGCATCGGCCGCGGCGGCGATCTTCCGCTGAGCGACGTCCGGCACCACGCCTGCGATGCGGTCGCCGATGATCGCCAGCTTCAGCTGGGGGCTGTGTGCGCGGACCCACGCCGGTCGACGACCCTCATAGGGCGACTCCGCGAACAGGTTGAACAACTCGCCGACAGGATGGCCTGCGTGCCTCCGCAATTCGAGCAGATAGAACTGCGCTGCCCGACGCAGCGCGGGAAGCTGCACGTGGCGTACCTCGCCGCCTGCGTCGGCGAGAACCTGCGCTGCGCGGTCGCGTGCGGCGACCAGATCCGCCGAGATCGGACGCAGATAGGTGGACTGCTCGGGGATGATGACCGGCCTGCCGTCGAAGGCCACGCTCGTCGGATCGGGAAGGTCGGCGGCATCGGCCATGATGCGCAGCAGCGGCATCAGGTCTTCGGCTCTGCGGGCGAGGGGGCCGATGGTCTCCATGGGATCGGTGTCGGTGTCGGAGTACTCCGTGAGCGACGGGAGCTGCTCGGTGCTTGGCACCAGTCCCGGCGTCGGCTTGTGTCCGAAAACGCCGCAGAAGAAGGCCGGGATCCGGATGGATCCACCCGTGTCGGCGCCTACCCCGAAGGGTGCGCCGCCCGCACCGACCGCCGAGCCCTCGCCGCCCGACGATCCGCCTGCCACGCGCGAGCGGTCGTACGGATTTCCGGTTCGGCCGTAGACCGCGTTGTAACTCTCGATTCCCAGGCAGAGCTCGGCAGTGTTCGTCACGGCGATCACGATCGCCCCGGCGGCGCGCAGCCTCGCGACCGCGACCGCGTCGGCGCTCGACCGGATTCCGCGACGACTCGCCAACCCGCCGGTGTACGGCATGTCGGCGACGGGGATCGACTCCTTGACGGTGAACGGCACGCCGAGCAGCGGCGGCAACGAATCCGTCGCGGACGCAGCGGCGACGACCCGGTCTGCGTCGTCGGCCTCGACGAGCGCCTGCTCGAAGCGATCCTCGGCGACCGCCCCCAGATCGGTACGACGGCGCAACGTCGCGATGTGCTCCTGCACCGCTCGGCGCGAGGTGAGTCGACTCGACCGAATCGCTGCAGCGAGCTCCAGGGCCGACGCCGTCGTGACGGTCTCACTATCAGTCCAGGTCGAGTCGTCATCGTCATCGGAGGTGCGGGGCGATTGCATCGCTAGACCCTAACAGCGCCGCTCACAACGAACGCGCGGAGAACCCGTCACGAGTCGGCTCCGCTTCGGATCGGCGCGAGCGCATCGCGACGCTGGGTGATCCACGAGCGCAGCGTGTTCACCTCCGTCGCGAGCTTCGCGGCCGTCGTCTCCTCACTGACCGGGACCGTTGATGCGAGGTGATCCAACGTGTCCGTGGCGGTCGAGTCCCCGTATGTCTTGTCGTACATCCTCCAGTAGGCATCGTCATAGGTCGACGTGAACTTCTTGGACGCCAGGAAGCGGGTCTTCAGTTCATTACCGCCTCGCATACCGCCGGGCTTCTCATCGCCGCCTGGCCTGTCGCCTGCGGGTTTGTCGCCGCCGGGCGCGCCTGCCGCTGCGCGCGCATCCGCCGGGTCTCCCCCGGCATTGCGCCCGCCGGGGCCACCCATGCCACCGCCCATCGAGATCGTGTCGTGCGGTCCCGCGCTCGCATCGCCCTGCATGGCGAGGTTCAGGTCCCAGGAGATCACCGACAGCTTCGTGGATCGCAGGTCGTACCAGAGGTAGTAGTTCTGCCCCGGCCCCGACATGTCGTCCATGTTCGACAGCAGGTTCTGGGTGGCCAGGTACTCGGCGAACGAGTCGACGTCCACCCAGTCGGCCAGGTGCTCGTCGAACTCGGCGTCGTCGGCCGACTTCATCCACTTCAGGAACTTGATGATGGGTTCGAGGTTCCCGTTGCCGTCCGAGTTGATCTGCTTGAACTGGTCCGAATAGGAGGACTGGTCGTCGTCGACGTACTCGAACCGCGACGATGCGTCCGCCTTGAACAGGTACCCGTCCGAGTCGAACAGCGAGTCGGCGTAACCGGCGTCCGGGTGCTCCAACAGCAGGCGGGTGGTGGTTTGGCTGTCGTTCACCGAGTACACGGTGTACGCGTAACGCTGGGTCGGCTGTCCCGTCTCCTCGGTCAGCGAGAGCGCCATCGCCTCGTTCAGCACCGGCGATCCAGGACGTACCGACAACTGCGTCATGCCCTGATACGCCCGACCCTCAGCGTTCTTGTCGAAGCTGATCAGCAGCGGGAGCGACGCGGGATCGTCAGCAGACAGAGTGGTGAATCCACCTGGGCCGCCGGGTATCTGCATGCCTCGCTGTCCTTCTGCTTGTTGTCCTTCTGCTTGTTGTTCCTGCCCCGGCGCGCCCGGCAGCTGAGCTTGGTTCTGTCCCATCCCGGCCGGCGGCTCGGCGCCCGGTGGCATCCCCATCCCGCCGGGGCCCTTCCGGCCTCCGCTGCGAAGGCTCATCAGCGTCGAGTTGCCCTTCAGCCGTACGCCCACGTCGTCGACGACAGTTCCGTCGATGGTCACGTCGGCGGAGACCCACTTCTTCTCACCGTTCTTCGCGTACTCGTCCATCATGTCGGCGTACTCCGCGTCGGCGATCTTGAGCGAGAACTCGTGATCGACGGAGTCGTCGAACAGGTCGACGGTGCCCACGATGTCGTCAGTCACGTCCGAGCTCGTCACCCGCTCGTCGCCGCTGATCAGCGGCCGGACCGTCATGGTCCCCATCGTCACGATCACGACGACGGCGAAGACCACGAGCGCCGCGGGCCACTTCCAGTGCCGGCGGATCCGAGTGGGGATCCGATGGCGGAGTCGGCGGCGCGGGGTCGACACGTCGCGCGACGCCATCACAGATCTGTCTGGTCGTAACCGGTGAGAACTGTGACGCGTTGCCCGGAGTTGACCTCGTTCAGCGCCGACACCAGATCCCCCGATTTGCGGCCCTTCTTGAGTTGGGCCGTGAAGTACATTTCGTTGAGCGCGCCTGCTCGTACCGATTCGGTGGACACGAGCTCGTGCTCGGAACAGAACTCGATCAGCACGTCCTCGATGCGCGCGGCGTACGCCTGCTCCGGAGGGACCTGAACCTTGACGACCTGCCGCTGGACGTCGAGTTTGTACCAGTTCATCTTGCTCATCACGATGAGCACCAGGCAGATGGTCACCGTCGCCGCGATCGCCAGCACGTAGAAGCGTGTGCCGGTCGTCATGCCGACCGCCATCACCAGGAAGATGAATCCGACGTCGCGGGTCTCCTTGATCGCGTTCCGGAATCGGACCACCGACAGGGCGCCGACGAGCGCGAACGCTCGAGCGATGTTCGAGCCGACCACGAGCATGATGAGGGCGATCACCATTCCGACCAGGACGAGCGTCTGCACGTACGACTGGCTGTACGACACGTTCTTGTGGGTGAAGCGGTAGACCCACCCGATCGTCGCCGAGAGGACGAACGACAGGGCGAGCGCCACGACGATGTCGAGGGTGCTGAACGTGCCGCTCAGATCTTGGAAGTCAAAGTTCACGAATTACCTCTGTGAGTTGTTGATTGTTCTGCGCTGACCGCTAGGAAGCGGGAACGCTGGTGGCGTCCTCGAGGAGCTCTGAAGACACGACGGCGGACTCGCCGTCAGAGGCGATGAGTTCGGGAGGTCCGAGGATTGACCGTGGCGCCAGCCCGAACCCCTCTACGGACTGGCAGTACTTGGACACGCGGACCACCGACATGTTCAGTCGGGCAGTCAGATCGGTCGTCCAGTAGGGCACTCGCTCGTTGGCCTTCAGTTCGACGATCGCCAGGTGCGGCGGAATGATGAACCGGTTCTCCCCGCCCGACGCGAACGCGAAGTCTCGGTCCCTGCCGTGGACCTTGTGATCGATCGTCACTCGCAGACCGACGTCAGCATCCCGACCGATGAACGCTTCCCGCAGATAGCCGGTCGTCACGATCGGACGTAGGTCGAGGTCGCCGATGAGCATCGTGACCTCCTCGGCGAACGCTCGCTGCCGCGGGCTCCAGTCGAGGTCTTCCCCGTCGTGCAGCCACCGACATGCGTCTCCGTACGACAGCGCGATCCGCCTCTTCTGCGTGACCCGATTGACGCGCTGTTTGATCTCCACCTGAACCGGTGTGTCGGCAGTGCACTCGGACGGCGCACCGTACAGACGCATTCGGAGTTTTCGACGGAACTTGAGGCCTTCGATCTTCTCCCAGTAGAAGCGCAGCGATTGCGTGTCGTAGTACAGCGAGGTCACCGGGTAGCCGCCGATCGGCGAGTACGGGTCGATGTCCATCTGTGTGGCGAGAGCCTCGCGCAACGCGGGCACATCCCATTCGTCGATCAAGTACTTGATCTCGTACCTGTTGAACGAGTGGAGTCTGCTGGCCGTAGCGAGGTATCCCGCCGACGCGTGTTCGTCTGCGCCGCCGCTCCCCGTTTCCTCGGGGTCCTTATGCGCGGTTCGCCGGAATCGGAAACGTGACATTGAGTCGCTGTCCTAAACTTGAGCTTACGAATTGCTGAACGGCCCTATGCAATCCGGTGAACCTGCCCGTTGGCGGGGACGAACCTACCAATCTCCTGTGAGTATCGGCCCGGACTTCCGCGTCGAGAAGGTCCCGGATGCCGAGCGTCAGGCGCACTCAGCGGCTGTCCATCAGTGACACACTGGCGATATGGGCACAAACGCTGAACTGAGCACCGTCCTGACCGGCCTCTCCGACATCCGGGAGTGGCAGGAAGACTTCTACCGGAATCTGCACCGCAACCCGGAGCTGTCGCATCAAGAGCACGACACCGCCGAAGCGATCGTGAAACGACTCGGCAACACCTCATTCGACGTGCACGACGGCGTCGGGGGCACCGGTGTCGTCGGCGTGCTGCGCAACGGTGAGGGCCCGACCGTCCTGCTCCGCGCCGACATGGACGCACTGCCCGTCCGCGAGGCCACCGACCTCCCGTACGCGAGCACCGAGTCGGTGATCGGCGACGGCGGCGAGGTCCCGGTGATGCACGCCTGCGGGCACGACGTCCACGTCGCGTGCCTCCTCGGCGCCGCACAACTCCTGTCCGACGGAGTCAGCGGCTGGAGCGGCACCGTCGTCCTGGTGTTCCAAACCGCCGAGGAGACCGGCGACGGTGCGCGCACCATGCTCGACGACCGGCTCGCCGAACTCGTCGGCGACGTCGACGTCGCCTTCGCTCAGCACGTGCTCCCGGCGCCTGCCGGCCACGTCGGGACCAGAGTAGGTCCCGTGTTGTCCGCCGCGGACAGCATGCGGATCACCGTGTACGGCCGCGGCGGGCACGGGTCGATGCCCCAGGCGACGATCGACCCCGTCGTCCTCGCGGCGATGATCGTCATCCGATTGCAGACCGTCGTCTCCCGCGAGATCTCGCCCGCCGAACCCGCCGTCCTGACCGTCGGACGCCTCACGGCGGGAAGCAAGAGCAACATCATTCCCGACGAGGCGGTAATCGAACTGAATGTCCGCACCTATAGTTCCGCCGTCCGCGACACCGTCCTCGACGCGATCACACGGATCGTCGTAGCCGAGTGCCAGGCGTCGGGCTGCCCGAAGGACCCCGACTTCGAGCTGTTCGACCGGTTCCCCGCGACCGTCAATGACGCGGACGTCACGTCGAAGGTCACCGAGGCGTTCGACGCCTACTTCGGCGACAGTGCACGTCCGCTGCCCCTGCAGACTGCGAGCGAGGACTTCAGCGACATCCCGAACGCTCTCGGTGTGCCGTACACCTACTGGGGAATCGGCGGCATCGATCCCGACGTGTACCGAGCGGCCGAGGAGGCGGGACGAGTGTCCGACGACATCCCGGTCAATCACTCGGCGACGTTCGCTCCCGTCGTCCAGCCGACCCTCGACACCGGTACCCAGGCCCTCGTCGTGGCGGCGCTGGCCTGGCTCTGACCCGTTATGTGGTTCAAGAGCCAGGAGCAACCCGACAGCGGAGGAATGAAGGTCGGCGACCTGACGGGCCCACACCTGTCCATGCAGTTCGGAGTCGGCGCGGCTGACCTCGGCGCCATGGTGCAAGCGCCGAACGGCGACATCGTCGCGGTCTTCGGCGACACCTATCGAGACGCTCGTGCCGGATCGCCCGACTGGCGGTCCCCGGTTATCCTCATCGGTGCGCGCGATGAGAACGGACGCATTCAGTGGGATCGTGCGGGCGGGCCGGACCCTGCATATGCTCGCCAACTCTGGCCGTACATCCACGACTCTCCGCCCTGGCGGCACGGCGGCTTCTCCACCGTGATCCCGAGCGACATCCTGCGCGTCGGCGACGATCTCTTCCTGCACGTCATGGTGATCCAGGGTTTCCCCGCCGTGAAATGGACGGAGATCTGGCGGTCGTCAGACAGCGGCGTCACCTGGGGCCACATGGGTCCGGGCGCGACGTTCGCCACCGACCTGCACGGCGGTCTCGCGCAGTCGTGGACCTGGGATTACAACCCTGACGACGGTTGGGTCTACGTGATCTCCACAGCGTTCCAGTCGGGCTCGGGGATGATCCTGCGTGCCGTCCCGCCCGCCGGTATCGGCGACCGCAACGCGTACGTCGGCTGGGGGCTGCGCGACGGTCAGTGGGGCTGGGGCGCCGAGCCCACGGTCATCACACCCGAAGGCGAGTCGTGGCGCGAGACGACGTTCCGTCGACTCGCCGACGGCGCCCGCGTCGGGTGGGTCCTCGGCGGCTACTGCATCTCCGACCGCGGACTCTCCTACCGCGTGCTCGACAGCCCGCTGGACGACCTGCACCAGCGCACCAAGACCACGCCGATCGCCACGATCATGGACTGGTCGAGCGAAGACCACCCGGCGGGCCGAGTGGCGCAGGCATACGGCGGCTACGTCGTTCCCGGCTCACGCCTCGACGTCCCCGACGGCGTCGGACTGTCGGTATCGCAGTGGAACACCAAGACCCACTGGCCCTACCGCGTCATGCAGTTCGCGACGACGCTCAGCTCACCAAGCCGCACAGCGACCGCGGATTCTGTTCTCGCCCAACGTCTCCCACAGTGGATCATTGCGCTGGACGCAGCGGCCGACGGCACCGTGGCTCCACACGAGGTCGCGGAGGCGCGTGCCGCACTCGACCGGTTGCGGCGGGCCCTCGAGGGGTGAGCCGAGGCGTAGATCAGTCCGATGCCTGGAGCGAGCGTTCAGTGGCTGTCAAGGCCGACGCCGACGAAATCTCCGCCTGCTGCGATAGCGAGGTCCGCGCCGAGAGCGGCGGACGGGGTGTGCGCGCCGATTATCCCCTTGCCTGCCGCTAGCTGCAGAGCGGTCTGCGCGGATACGGCGGCGGTGAAGTCCATTGCGTCGTCGGCCCGCAGCCAGCCTTCACGGGCAGCGCCGTCGGACCAAGCGATCACGGCGTGACCCCAGGTGTGAGGGCGAGGGCGAGGCGCCGCTTTCCCTGTCATCTTCGACATCCGTTCGACAACGAAGTTCCGCACGACCGGGATCCGCAAGATCGCTGACAGCAGTGGCAGAGCCGCGCGAACGGCAAGCGAGGCGGGAACGAGGCCGGAGGTCGCCGCCACCGAAGGGGCTCCACTCACCCGGTGCGCGGCGATGAGCTCACCGGAGGGGACTTCGACCGATGCCAGGCGCTCGCCGTCGGGCAAGGTCAGTTGATGCACGTCTCCGCCGAGACGAGTCTTCACCAACCGGCCGTCGTCGAAGCGGCGGCCACCCATCGCGAGGACATCCACGATGCCGGTGACGAGCGAAGCGCCGAACAGCCCTTCGTCGACGGCGGTCGAGGCGACAGCGTCCACACGGACCCGGCTCGGCACGGGACGGTCCTCGCACAGGCGAGCCACGATCGCCTCGGTGCCGACGACGCCGAACCCCGCGCCGGTCACCAGGGTGCTGCCGGCGGAGACCGCCTCGTCGTGCAGGGAAAACAGGCGTTGAAAGGCGATCGGGTCATTGGCCTGGTCGACATAGTGGCCGCCCGGCATGCACGCGCGTGCGAGCAGTACGGAGCTCTCGGCGTAGTTCCCGATTGTGTTGACGACCACGGCAGGCCGTTGCTGGGTGATCTCGACTGCCATGGCTTCGGGACCGGATGCAACGACGGTCTTCGAGTCGGTCGTCAACCCGAGGTCGGCTGCGGCTTTGCGAAGGCGATCGGCGTTGCGCCCCACCAATACTGGAACGTCTCCGGCTGCCACAATCTGTCGAGCGACCGCCTGGCCGACCCGACCGGTGGCGCCCAGAATCCAGATTTCGTTTTGTGTCATGGCTCGTCAACTCCTTGCGATGTCTCACTGTGTCATCACTAAGATAGCACGGTGATGTCTCTATGAGACATCCCTTGGGTAGACTGCTGGCATGGCACGTTGGGACGCTGGAGCTCCGGAACGCCTCCGCACGGCGGCACTGGACCTGTTCGCGGAGCACGGCTACGACGCCGTGACGGTGACGCAGATCGCCGAGCGGGCGGGCCTGACCCGTCGAACTTTCCACCGGTACTTCTCGGACAAGCGGGAGATACTCTTCGCTGGCTCCGAGCGGCTTCCGCCCGCCGTGGCCGAGGCGGTTCTCACCGCTGCTCGCGGACTTCCACCGTTGCAGGCCGCGCTGTCGGCCCTGCGTGAGGTCGGTGCGGAGGTCAGCGAGACTGTCACCGATTCCGGACAGCGCAGAGCGCTCATCGAGTCCAGCTCGGAACTCGCCGAACGCGAACGCAGCAAGTTGGCCGAGGTCACCACCGCGCTGCAGAGTGCCCTAGAACAGCGCGGCGCCGCACCGGCCGAGGCACACTTCGCCGCACGCGTCGCCTCGCTGGTCTCCGAGGAGGCGTTTGGACGTTGGACCCGCGGAGAGGACCCCTTCTACAAGTGTTTCGATGGTGCCGAGGCGGCACTTCACGCGGTTCTGACCACTGCGAACAACTAAACCTTCACACGCAGATCCGTGGTGTCGGGATCCGGCATACCGCAACGTCTCTGGCGATCGCTGCCAGCGCGACCGTGACAGGCTACGAATCACCTTTTCCGCGTGCGACGAACGTGCTCGAGATCTGCGCACAAAACAAGACAGCGCCCACTCGTCAGGGATTCCAGTCCTGCATCCGCACTGACGCGGCCGATGCCGCTGCAGACGGGATCAGGCGCATTCCTATGTCACGGACGGTTGCGGCGGTACCGGATGCTTGCATGACGCGACCTAGAAGTCTGGCCTGCCGCGCGACGGTCTGGCTGCGGGGACGTCGCGCAGCGTCGTAGCGGTGGAGTGCTGCGTCGATCCGGATGCCGCGCGGGTCGGCGATGATCGGACGTAGGCATCGGGCCAGTACCGCCGCATCCTCGAGTCCCTGGTTGGCGCCCTGTCCGAGGTCCGGTGTCATCGCATGTGCGGCGTCGCCGATGAGGACTCTGCGGCCGTCGACGTAGCTGCCCAGGCGGCCGTGCAGGTACTCGATCGGTAAGTACGAGATCGCGTCGTCGTCGGTGGCGTCAAGGAGTTCCGAGATCGGATCGTGCCAGGTGCCGAACTCCATGCGCAATACCTCCAGTCCCGGCCGCGTCGACTCAGGCCCGGTCAGGCAGGCGAACCAGTAGACACGGCCGTCGCGAAGCGGCGCGATACCGAATCGCCGACCCGCGCCGACTGTCTCCCCGCCGTCGTGGATCGGAACCGGTCGCGACGTGATGCCGCGCCAGGCGCCGTATCCCGCGTAGCGCGGGGAGACCGGGTCAGACCATCCCGCCCGCACTCGGCTGCGCAGGCCATCGGCACCGATCACGATGTCGAACCCTCCGAAACGAACGCCGTCAGTCAGGTCCACGCCGGTATCGTCGGCCGACTCGACGCGCATGCCAGTGCAGACCGTCACACCCGAGCACGCCGCCCGTAGCGCCGTGTGGAGTTCGGTTCGGTCGACGATCCGGAGGTGCGCAGTGACTTCGTCGGTGAACACGGTCAGCCACCGTCCGTCATGGCGTCGTGTTCCATTCGTACCGCGCGGCGGATGCGGCGAGGTGATCGCGGCGATGTGCTGATCGAGTCCGAGCGCATCCAATGCGCGGAAGCCGTTGCCGAACAACGACAATCCCGATCCAGCTGCAGTGAACCCGCTGGCCTGTTCCAGGACGGTGACGTCCGCGCCGCCCCGATGCAGAGAACTCGCGAGGGCGAGCCCACTTATGCCGCCACCGACGACAAGCACTGTAAGCGAGTTGCTTCTCCGCATGGAGAAGACGCTAGCACGGTATCTTCACCACGTGGAGAAGACGACGCGCGAACGGTTACTAGACGCCGGGCTCATCCTGCTCGGACGCCAGGGGTTCCGAACATGGTCGACCCGCGCTGCCGAGGACCTTGCCGGTATGCCACACGGCAGCGCTCGTCATCACTTCATCAATCAACGCGGCATGATCGGCGCGATGGTTCAACACCTCGTCGAGCTCGACCTTCCGCGCGAGGGTGAAACGCCGACCGACCAGATCCGGCGGTGGCTCAGCACAGACGCCGAGTGCACCCGCGCTCGTTACGAACTGGTCGCCGCGTCGATGCACGACGACGACCTCGCGGCTGACCTCGTCCTCGGACGAGACCGTTTCGTCGAATCCCTCGTCGGACTGGGCATGGATTCCACGGACGCACGCGAGGTCGTGTCAGCGCTCGACGGTCACGTGCTCGACGCCGTCCTGCGCCGCCGCGACGCCGCAACTGCCGCCGCCGATGTCGACCGCATTATCGGCCGATTCTTCAAGCACTGATCACCCGAGGTGATTGCAGGCCAGGCGCGCCGGGGCGACGCTCCTCACCCGGGTGAGACTGTCCGTGTGACCCCGCATGTTCGCTTAACTGCTGGGGCGGGTCAGTCACTCGCATACGAATGCGGTGAGCCCGCCAGCGCATGTCAGGAGGCGAAGAATCCGTGCTGGTGGGCGGTCTCGATCAGGTCGAGTTTCGATTCGTGCGAAACTCGGTCTCGGCCATGAACGATCGACCGGATTCGATCAACGCGTTG
This sequence comes from Gordonia zhenghanii, assembly GCF_021738965.1. Lineage (GTDB taxonomy): Bacteria > Actinomycetota > Actinomycetes > Mycobacteriales > Mycobacteriaceae > Gordonia > Gordonia zhenghanii. The sequence goes on from NZ_JAKKOQ010000014.1 coordinate 132,357, forward strand.
CGGGTGGCGGTGGCGATTGTCGCGACCTCGTACGAGTCCGGTTCGGGTGATTCGGGCCAGCGTGCGCGAGCGATCACGCCTGCGTTGCCGAACACCGATCGGGGAAGCATCGGCTGCACGTGGTGTTCGATGAGCGAGTTTTCACCTGCCCCGTTACATCCGACGATGAGGTCGAGACGTGCGCTCACGCACGGCCCATCACGCTGGTAGTCCCGTCGGGAAAGTACTCGACGATGTTGCCGTCGTCATCGAGCGCGACCGACGACAGTCTGCGGGCAGCACGCTGGGCACCGAAATCGACAGTCGGCAGGCTCTCTGCAATACCGGCCTCGACTTCTGCGCTGAAGACGATAGATTCCTGCTCGGTGAGGTCCTCGGATGCCAGTTCTCCGGAAAGTGCCTGTTCCACCCGGCGACCGCCATTGCTGGTCTGCTCGGAGACTGACTGACCGATTCTCACCCAGTGCTCGAGCTGTTTGCGTGCCGATCGGTTACGGCGCCGACCAGCATCGGCAGCTGCGTCGACGAGCGTTGCGGAGAAGCGAGTCACCTTGTCGTTGGTCGTCATCATCAAACTCCTGTAGCAATCTGCTACAGGCAGACTAGCGCGTTCGGGCGCCGCAGGATCGACGGAGCGCGGGCGGGGCACCGCAGCCTCGCCTACCCCACCGCAACGTCGCGTACTCAATAGCCCTCTCAACGCGTCTTAGCAGCCTGCGCTGAGGCTGCTAAGACACATTGAACGTGCGGCAGGAGAACTGACGCTGCGAGCCGCGAGGAAAGGCTGCGGCAGCACAACAGAAGAGGCCCTCGCGGCGAACCGCTGAGGACTCCGTCAAGTGAATCCAGAGTTGCTGCGCCGGAGAATTCGCATCATATGCATGTCCACTCACCGGCTCGAGATCAATCACGCGCGCATGGATCTTCATCAGCGCTTCCGAATCCGTCACCCCTCACACGGCTAGGCATACCGGTAATCATCGACCGGGAAGCTGTCCATCTCACGCAGCGTCGACAGGGTGGACTGGGGCCGGAGCAGGGTTGCCTCTCCATGCTGGTTGAAGTAGTAGCTCCGCGACCTAGAGCAGTCGCCCGCGTAAAACACTGAGTCGTCGAGCCGAGTGGTAACTCTGTTGAGGAAGTCCTCGTTGGCCTGCTCGGTGACTTCGAATCGTTCGGCCCCGCGGATGCGCATCTCGCCGAACAGGCGTGCCATGTGCCGCATTTGGCCTTCTATCGTCGTGAAGTACGAGAGCCCGCTGTAGGAGTACGGGCTGTTGAGACTCAGGAAGTTCGGGAATTTGGGGATTGTGATCCCTTCGTACGCCTGGAATCGTCCCGTCCGCCACCACTTGCCAAGATCTCGCCCGTCGCGCCCGGTGATCTGAAATGCCGGGAAGTTCACGTCCCACAGGTTGAACCCCGTCGCGAGCACCAATGTGTCGATCTTGACTTCGGTCCCGTCCGCCGCAACGATTCCGTCAGGTTCCACCCGCACGATCGATGACGTCTGCAGATCGACATCGGAGTTATTAAACACTCGGAAGTACTGATTGCTGAAAGTGGGCCGCTTGCACCCGAAGTCGTAGGGCGGGGTGAGTTTCTTCCGCGTCGTCCGGTCGCGGACCTGTGCGCGTAGGTGCGCCTTGGATAGAAGAGCCGCAAGCTGGTTCCCTGGCCGAGCCTGTCGGTAATGGAGAACACCGAACACCATGAGCATCTCGAGGAGCGACGTGTTGATCGCCCGGGCGATCTTCTGCGTGAACGGGATTGAGGCGAAAAGTCTCTGGACGACGCCCGGGATCGCGAAATCGACCTTCGGAACCACCCATATCGGGGTCCGTTGAAAGACGGTCAGATGCCGTGCCAGTTTGGCGATCTCCGGGATCACCTGCACTGCGGTCGCTCCCGTGCCGATAACGGCGACCCGTTGTCCGGCGAAGTCGTGGCCGTCGGGCCACGAGGTGGTGTGGATGATCTGGCCGGCGAACGTGTCGATCCCCGGGAAGTCGGGCGTGTACGGCTGGGATAAGAAGCCCGTCGCAGTCAGCAGGTAGCGGGTGGTCAAGCAGCTGCCATCGCCGGTGTGAACGGTCCAGAACCCGGCGTCCTCGCGCCACTCGGCCCGCTCCACCACCACATTGAATCGCATGTGACGTACCAGGTCGTACTTGCCCGCGACATGCTGCGCGTAGGCCTTGAGCTCACCACCGGGCGCGAAGAGCCTCGACCATCGGGGGTTTGGTTCAAAAGAGTAGGAGTACGTGACCGACGCGATGTCGACTGCCAAACCCGGATAGTGATTGACGTGCCATGTCCCGCCGAGGTCGTCCTCGCGCTCGAGAATCACGATGTCATGGATCCCCTGTCGTTTGAGTTCGATCGCAGCGCCCATGCCGCCGAATCCAGCACCGACGACGATCGCCTCGTGGTCGGGTATCGCATCACTCATGGAAAGCCTCCGGTTTTGTTCGTCGTTGTTTGAAGAAGCGTGGTGATAGTGAAGTCGCCTGGCCGCCACATGACGCGCGGCCGAGTCCGACTAGCGGCAGGGCCCGCGCTGCGAAGTCGAACAATCGCGCAGACTGCTATCGGCGTCGAGTAACTCGTCCCGTTCGAGGCCCCGTCGCGTCGACCCGAGAAGGGCTGCTCGCGATTCGGGCACTGCCAGATAGTCCGCCTGACGCCAGAGCGTCATCGATCCCGGAGCTATCGCAGCGGTCACCGCACCGAGGCGCCCGACCGCCGTCGACACCCGGGGCCGTCCGTATCGGATCGCCCTCTCGACGAGAACCGCGGCGTACTCCGGACTGATCGCAGAGGTCTCCCGATACGCACCGGTGGGCTCGATCATCGGGGTTCGTGTCAGCGGCATCTTCACCGAAGTCACGGTCACACCGCAGGCGGCCACCTCCCCCGCGAGGACCTCGCCGAACGCGTCCATCGCAGCTTTGCTGGCGGTGTAAGCGCTGAATCGTGGCCCGAACACCTCGGTCGCAATGCTCGAGACGTTGACGATCCGCCCTCCGCCCCGCTCTACCATCTGCGGCAGTACCGCGAGCGTGCATGCAACCGCGCCGTGATAGTTCACATCCATGGTGCGTCGGTAGTCGTGGAGACGGTCCGCCGAGTTGATCGCCGACCGCCGGATCGATCGGCCGGCATTGTTCACCAGCACGTCGACCGGCCCGATACTGGCGAAGACCTCGTCCATCACAGCCCGCACGTCGTCGTCGTCGGTGATATCCCACATGCGTGCGTGTACTTCGCCGCATGTGGACAGTTCGATCCGCGCGCGTTCGAGGTCGTCAGCGCCGCGCGCCACGATTATTACCGTGGCCCCGTTTCGAAGCAGACGGTGGGCGGTGGCGTAACCGATCCCGGAGCTTCCGCCGGTGATGAGGACCGTCAGCCCCGCGAGGTCCGTCCCGTTGAGCCGCATGACGCTGACCGCATTCCTGGCGGCGAAGCGCGCCAGCCCCCTGCGGACGTCCCACAAACGGCCAGCCGACACCGCCAGTCCCCTACTCATGGTCTCCCCTTTCGTGGAGTTCATACTAATACTGATACGTCAGTCCTATTAAATCAATAGTAGCCGCCGCCAACGACGATGCCGGACGGCCTGCGCGTCAGCCGCGCAGCGAGTCCACTCCGTTCGGCGAACCGTTGAGGAGTAGATCGACCACGATTTCGGACGTCGTTTCGACGTCATCGAGTTCCCGCCCACTGATGACGACTGGTCCAACCACGGACATGATGTACGAGACCCACACCTGGCCCGCATACTCTATGTCCAACTCCGGATCGGCGACTCCGTCCTCGACCGCGGCAGACATGATTGTCGAAGCGAGCACGCCGGCGCGCCGGAAGTGATCAGTGGCTTCCCGGAGCAACTTGCGGTCGACCCCTGGTGCGTCGATGAGCATGAACGAGAGGGTCATCGGACGATCGTGCGCCACCCTAATGAGTTTCGCCGTCACGATGTTCATCGTCTCCCGCAGGCTCTCGCCTGTGCACGGACGCACCATCGATGCGCCACCATCGTCGAGAACCTTCGTGAATCGCGCGTACTCACGGTCCAGCAGTACCGACAACAGGTGACGCCGACTGTCGAAATAGTTGTAGAGCGTCCCATGGCTGACGCCGACGCGGCTGGTGATCTCGCGAACACCGGTCTCGGCGTATCCGTTCTCGATGAATTCTTCCAACGCCGCATCGAGCAGTTCATCAGCGCGGTTCGATTCACCCGTCACCGCTGGTCTCCTTCGAACAGTCATCCGCCCTGTCCGTGCGTTTCATTATCCCGTGACGCTCTATGCGTACAGCAGCGTTCACATACCGCGCGCGCCTTTCCGGGGTATCGAATTCGCCTCCGGTCAAGACGAGGACGAGCCCGGGAACTCCGAGTGCCGGAAGGGTGCGGGATACCACAACCATCTGTTCGTCGTCCACGGCGAGCCAATCGCGCTCATTGACGTCCTCGATGATGTTCATGATCATCGAGTCGACTGTGCTGTACAGCCCGGTGATCCGGTATCGGAGCTCTTTGTCGACTGCCCCGACCTGAGCGCTCAGAATCTGCAGCAGCCGCGGATCCTCATCGACGAGCCGGTACAACCGATCGCCCAGATCCCGGAACGTGCTCCCGGCGACGTCGGAGTCCGGGCTGCTAATGGACTCCCGAACCTCGTCGATCGCAACGGCAGCCATCAGGCGCTCGATGCACAGGTCCACGACCAGGTCGAGAAGCTCACGTTTGCCGTCGACGTAGCGGTACAACGTACCTTGTCCGACACCCGCGTGCTGGGCGATCATGCTCACCGACGCCTCGTCGTAGCCCTTGTCGGCGAAGACCTCGTACGCGGCTTCGGTCAGCTGCGCGCGGCGCCGATCGCCGAGGCCGACCGATTTCGGCCGACCTCGACGAGAGCGCTTTTCAGTGGCGGGTACTCCGGTGCCTGCGTTGGACATCGGCGATCAGTCTATCCCCCAAATAGATCGAATAGGCTCCAAGGGCGACGGCGCCGACCGGCCGGGTTCGGCGCTCGATTATCGCGAGACCGATAGCGGCCTCCGAAGCCCCGTTGATGGCGACCCATTTTTCGGTGTCATTCGGAAACAGCGATTTTGAGATGGCGACGAACAGTCGCGGGGTGGCGAAATGCGCGGCCCCCGAGAGAGCGATTGCCATTCCCGAAAGGCGAACCAGTTTGTCCGTCAGGCCGAGATAGCGGATCTTCCACTTCGGCCGCTCGGTGTTTCGTGTGATCATGATTTCCTCCTCGTGTGAATTCGGTGTCGGCGCGAGGAATCCCCGCGCGCCGACGTCTGCGCTGAGTGAGTGCACCGGGTGTGGAACCCGGGTTCGTCTCAATCTGCTGAGCTCGCACCATCAGCCGACTCCCCTGCTCCTGGTTCGCCTGATTGCCTTCCGATACGGCCGTCGTACGCGGCGCGGGCGTGCCTGTCGTACGGTTCGAGAGTGCGATCGGCCCCAACGATCCGCCGACCCAGTAGCCATATAGGTTCGGGCACCAGGTGGTAGAGGCGTAGTGCCACAACGGTTCCGAGTGGCGCGCCGACGACAGCCGGTCGCTTCCGGAGTGTCCCCACCGCGCGCCGCGCGACCGTGGCCGGCGTGATGATTCCGAGCCGCTCCCACCAAGAGAATCGGATGCCGTCAACGAGTTCCGTCCGTACAGCGGACGGCATGACCACGCTCAGCGTGACTCCCGTGCCGACGAGCTCTTCCCGTGCGCTGCGGCCGAATCCCGTCGCCGCGTGTTTAGCCGCCACGTACGTTGCCAGGCCTGGCGAATGGATCGCCCCCGCTGCAGAGGTGATGTTGATGAAGTGGCCTCGGCCTCGGGCGGTCATCCGCGGAGCGAGGATTCGGAACGAATCGTAGTGAGCCCAGAAGTTGACCCGCATCGTCGCCTCGGCGATGTCGCGGGATTCGTCGGCCAGTGGCCCCATCGGCATGATTCCTGCGTTGTTGACCATGATGTCGACCGGACCGATTTCGGATTCGACGATGTCGATCAGGGCGGCGAACGCACGCGGGTCTCCGACGTCGAGCCCGTATCCGACCGCCTCTGAGCCCAGGCTTCGCGCCGCAGTCACCGCGGCGTCCTCCTCGAGGTCGGCGATGACGACTCGTGCACCTGCCTCGGCCAGTAGTCGTGCGATGGAGTATCCAATGCCGCGGGCTCCACCGGTGACGAGCGCGTTGGCGTTCGAGGTTGGAAATTCGGCGAACTTCATCGCGGAGCCACCTCCACGAGGGTTTCCGACGACTGCAAGTCGTACACCGGTGAGACCGTCGCACGGACGACGTCGGCCATCATCGCCCACCTCCGCGCGGGAGGAACGTCATCCCGACGAACTGCTCGGACTGCTCCCACAAGATCTCAGCGAGTTGTTGATCTTTGGACAGACGTGAGGAGCGTGCAGCACCGACCGGTCCTCTGGCCTGAAGAATGCCCCTGGCCGGACCCCAGAACACCGTCGGATCGGCCGCTTCCGTGGCCGCGAAGAGCGTCGATTCGGCAGCGTTCTCCGGCGGATGCCCGACGATGGCGGCACCATGAGCGCCCAATCGATCGAAGACCGTCTCTGTCCGTGTGAACAGTTCCGTGCCGGAGACGCCAGGGTGAACGGCATAGGAATCGACGGTGCTGCCACTGGCCTCCAGACGTCGGTGCAATTCGCGCGCGAACATCAGGTTCGACAACTTCGACTGCGCGTATGCGAGGTTGCGCTGGTACGTCCGCCGTTCGTAGTTGAGGTCGTCGATTCGCAGTCGCAGCGTGTGCGCATGAGCGATGCTCGACAGCGTGACGACCCGATCCTGAACGCGGTCGATCAGCAGCCCGGTGAGCAGAAAGTGCCCGAGATGATTGACACCGAACTGCATCTCGAATCCGTCACTCGTGCGCCGCAGCGGGGTGTTCATCAGCCCGGCGTTGTTGATCAGCACGTCGAACTGCCCCTGTTCGTCCGCGAACCGGCGTACCGATGACAGATCGGCGAGATCGAGCGACGCCACTTCGACGTGCCCGCCGGTCATCCTCCGCGCGACCTCGCCGGCCTTCTCCTGGTTCCGGCACGCCAGGACGACGGTGGCACCGTGCTCGCTGAGCACCCGGGCGGTGACGGACCCGAGTCCCCCGTTGCCTCCGGTGATGATGAACCGCTTACCGGACTGATCAGTCATGTTCTCCGGGGACCACCGCATCAGCGTCTCCTTATCTGTCGTCTCGTCATCGCAGATGTTGCGATCATTTGATTCCGGGCACGCCACCGGCGTTCCCGGCCTGGATCTTGGGGTCGGGTGCAAAACTGGTCACCAGCCACTTGCCGTCCCGGTGAACGACGATCACTCGGAGGATGACTGCGCTGGTCGACGGCTCCGGCTGCTGGATGGTGGTCACGGTCTGGGTGGCGACGACGACGAAGTTCCAGGGTGCTCCCTCGGCAGGCAGAGACTCCCGGTCGCCGGCGAACATCGAGTAGGCGATGTCTCCCTCGGACTGCATCTTGAGTTGGCTGATCAATTCCAGGGTGAGTCCGCCGGCTTCGCCCTCACCGAGACCGAACGTCTTGCCGAACTCTTCCGTGGTGCCTTCGGCGAGGGACGTGACATACTCCTTCGCGTTCTGCGATGAGATCATGAGGGTCTTCTCTGCGTACCTCTCTGCCGACGCACGCGCCTGGCTCAAGCGCTCCTGGTTCTCCTGGGTCGAGGTCCGGAGGCCGTCCAGATCTCCTGTAGCGGCGACCGTGCTCCAGGTGAGGCCGCACACGGCTATGAGCAGCACCGCTGCGAGCGCCGCCACGGCAATGGTGAACCGGCGCCACCGGCCGGCTCGCCGACGTTCAATTTCCAGATCACGCCGCAGCCTGTCTTTCTTGGACGGCTTCACACGCGACGGTCCGGTATCGCTTCGACCGTCGTCGCGGACGACGACAGGATCACCTTGTGCCCCATCGCCTTTCGCGGCATCGATCGCCGTGTCGTCGGCCGGTGCGACCCGGCCGTCAGTCATGTCTTCGGGTGCCTCACCGTCGTGGCTCCCTGCATGTTCGTCTGGGACCATCACATAGCCCTCCTCTTCATCATCGAACGGTCACCTGCACCCGCAATGGACCTCCTGGCGGGAACGCCTGCCCCCACAGATCGGTGAAAGCGTTGGCATTCACCCGAATTCCCCGCAACTGTCCGGTCACCGGCAGCAGTGCTGCGGCGATGTGCCCGAACTCGGGCACGATCGTCCCCAGTCGTTCGAGCAGACCGGTCATGAACGGCCCCACTTCGGCCGTCCACACGTCAGTCCGCTCCGACATCTCACCGAATCTGCCGAGCTGCACCAGCAGGGACCCGAGGGCGGGGTTCAATCGCTTCAAGGTCTCATCGACGGGGCGCAGCAAGTCCGGTCCTCGCATGTCCATGAAGCGCTCGTCGAGTTCTTGAGCAAGCCGGAATAGTCCGCGAATGACGGGCGTCTTGTCGTGAATCGTCGATTGCATCAAGTCCACGGTCGTCGCTGCGTCCGCGAGCGCGGCATCATCAGAGGTCACCGTCACCAGGAGGTCGGCCATCTCGCGCACCATCCCGGGGTCGATCAGCTCGCCGAGACGGTCGATCTTCGCCAGCACCGAGCCGACCGCAGGCATGGTCTCGACCTGGTCGGGACCTATGCGTGATCCGTCCCGTAGATACGGTCCGCCGGATCGTTCCGGCCGGAAGTCGAGGTACTGCTCGCCCGCCGCGGACAAGTTCTGCACTATGACGGGCGAGCTCACCGGAATGCGGACCTCGTCGTCGATGGTGAGCGTCACGTCGACACCGTTCCGGTGGGTCTGAATCGACCGCAGGGACCCGACTTCGAATCCGAATCTGGTCACGGCCGCGGTATCCGTCAGTCCCCCGGTCTCGTCCATGGTGATGACGACTTGGTAAGTGCCTTTGCGTGGATCCAGGCCGAGCACGCTGAGCGCGACGTACGTCCCCGCGACGAGCAGTACCGCGATCAGTGCAATACACCCGCGCAGGCCCTGAGCAGTTCTCATCTCACACCATGCCGATCGCACGCAGGAAGTCGACGACTCTGGTCGCCTGTACGTTCCGATGATCGATACGCCGCACGTCGACCTCGCCGCCGTCTCGGACGAACGGGGCGACCTTCCGCACGAGTAGGTCGCGTACCTCCAGCGCATTCTGTCCGAGGGTTCGATCGGATCTCGCGATCTCCATCAGCCACGGATCGACGGTGGCCAGCATGGTCTTGAGGTCGGAATACGTCGTCGTGTTCAAGAGGTTGCTGCCGGGTCTCGTGACGAGCCGCAGATTCGAAATGAGATCGACGAGCGAGAGGAACAGTTCCTGCATCTTTCCGAACCGTTCCGGACCGATGGTCAGCACACGCTCGACCGTCTTCCGGTGTTCGCTGACCGTCCCGATCAGACCTCCGGCGCTGGTCAAAGCGTGATCGATCTGCTGCGTCGAATCTCCGATGTCGATCAACTGCTCGGTGGCCGTCTTGGCGAGTCTCGAGAGCTCCTCAGGCTGATCCGGCAGCGCCTCGTTCAGCTGTGCGATCGCGTCTTGCGATCGTCCGAGAAGCCCGCCGTTGAGGAGTTGGGACACGCGCAGCATCACGGTCTCGACATTGTCCGGGGGCGCTGTCCTGTCCACGGTGATCGTCTCGCCTGCCGACAGGTACGGCCCGGCGGCCCCGGGTGGCGTCGACAGGGCGATGTACATGTCGCCCAGGAGAGTCTCCTGTTCGAGCGCAGCGAACGCGGATTCGGGAATCTCGACGCCGCGATCGATGGCTACCGTTGCTATCGCGACGTCCTTCTCCAAACGGACTGCGCTGAGGTCGCCGACCCGCACACCGTCCAACAGGACGCTGGCACCGGACGGAACGTTGAGCACGCTCTCGAATTCGATGTCGAGGCTGTACGACGAGGCGCTGTCGGTGACGCCGGGCAATGATCCACACCCGGACAGTCCGGCAACCATCGCGATCACGAGGGCGCTGATTCCCAACCTGCGTAGCGCGATCATCGTGCGCCTCCCAAGATCAACTGCACCAGACCGGTTTCTGCCGCGACCGCTCGCGTACACGTCCGCTCGTTCAGTGCCGCGCACAAGGCGGCTTCATCGGATCGGGTGATCGGGAGGGTCGGTGGCGTCCACTGCACGCGGAGGGCACCGGTCTCCGGGTCGAAGATGCGGTCTGTGACGGTAGCCAGTCCCGGCAGCTGGGCGACAGCTTGAGCGATGTGAGTCGCGAAAGGCGCCAGCACCCGTATCCACGGGGTGAACAGGTCGATCAGGCCGAGTACCCGGTCGCCGAACCGGGCGATGTTCCGCCCGACGACCGGTACCCACCTGATGGCGGAGGCGAGCGTCGCAGAGAACTCCTCGGAGAACGCGGTGAACGCCAGTCCCGCGACGTTGATCGTTTCGAGAGTCTCCGCGATGTCCGGCCATTTGCTGGCTGCCTCTCTCAGGAGGATGTCGCTGTTGTCCAGGATCCGCCGGATCATCGCGTCCGCCTGGTTGGGATTGCCTTGGGCGGTGAGGACGTCGCGCATCAGCTGCACAATGTCGTCTCCGCGTCCGCCGAAGTTCTTCGCGAACGTCTCGGTGACCTGGGCGAGGTCATTGGTGCCACCCAGGGCGGGTTGTCGGCTGTCACTGCCCATGACCTCGGTCAGCAGATCGTCGACCGCTTTGAAACCGGCACTCGTCCCGCGCGGCGTAGTGGTCCGCTCGACAGGGATGCACTCGTCGCCGGTGAACTTCGGGCCGCCGGTGTATGGCCGGTCGAACTCCACTCGTCGGTCAGCGACGATCGAACTGTCGATCAGGACTGCTCCGGCATCTGCAGGCAGAACCAGGGTCTGCTCGACAGACGTCGTGACCCGCACGCCGCCCTTGCGTGGCTCAATCGAAGCGACCGTGCCCACCGGCAGTCCCATCAGCTCGACGGCATTGCCTTCGTATAGGCCGGCCGAGTCGGCGAAGTCGATACACACATCTCTGGTGAGCAGGTTCTCGCTGACCCGGGGCCAGACGAAGTACGCGGCCGTACCGGCGACGACTGCTGTCACGAGCAGGAGTGCGATGGCTACCAGCATATGGCGGCGGCGAGTCTGCGATGTCTGTCCGGTCTCAGGTGTGCTCATCGGTCAGCACTCCTTTCCCGGAGACGGAACGCACAGGTCGACGCCGGTGACCGGACGCTTCCCCTGGTCGAGGGTGACACCGCCGGATCCGAGCAGAGTGCGGGCAGTCGACAGCGCGGATTCGACGTCGCCCACCGCCTTGTCGACGGTCTGCGCTTTCGGCTCCAGCCGTTCGAGGAGGTCGGCCAGGTCATTGACCGGACCCTCTATCCGCTGCGCGTATGCCGTGACCGGTCGCTCGAGTAAGACGATGAGGCGCTTGAGGAGGTTGAAGACGCGGCGGACCTGGACGTGACGTACTCCGAGTTCTGATCCGATATCGCTGAGGCTGGCGATCAGCGTGAAGAGGATCTTCCTGTCGGCGGCCGTTGCTGCAACGTACTCGTCGCTCATCTGCAGGGTGGTCTGCATCTGGTCCGCTCGGGTGGCGAGCTGGGATGCCAGGTTCGCCGTGGCGTCGAGAACGTCGCGCCCCAGCCATGGTTCGGCTGTCATCCCTTCATGTACTCGATCGATCACCGTACGGAGTCTCGATCCGTCCAGCGCCTGCATCTTCGGTGTCGCCTGCTCCAGGATCGACGACAGATCGTAGGTTCCGGTCACTTTGACCGCCGGGATGATCCCGTCACCGAGCGGTTCGCCGCCTTTGGGTTTGACTTGCAGGAATCGGCCCCCGACCGGTGTCAGGAGCCTGACGGCGATGGCCGTATCGGATCCGATGTGCTCGCCCTCGCGCACCGTGAAACGCACATGGACGCGGTCACCGTCGATGTCGAGCGACTCCACGCTGCCAACTCGGATGCCGGCGATCCGCACCTGGTCGCCGGCTCGGACACCGGACGCGTTGACGAACTCGGCGCTCAACCGCTGGTACCCCGGGGACACCACGTACAGCACACCGAGCACTGCCGAGATGACTGCTAGGACCGCCACCGCCGACAGCCCGATCCCGATCTGCTGCCGGCGTGCGATACGCGCTCCCCTGGGCGGGCCCGCCCCCAGGAGGTCGACGAATTTGTCTGCGATCGCGGAGCGCTTCATCGGCATACCACCACGTCGCGCCCGCCTACCAGGACTTGGGTGATCATCGGAAGGTCCAGGCGCCCGTTCGTGCATGAGTACGTGGCGGCCGCATTTCTGTCGGCTCCGCGATTCATGCTGTCCAGGAGACCCGGGACGGCCTCGAGTAACTGGAGAAGCTGCGGCGTGAACGGCACCACGCGGTGCATGAAAGCGTCGAGTGGACCGTAATTGGAGTCGTAGCTGCCCTGCATGGTCTCGAGCAGGTCGACGAGCGGAACGAGCACCTTGTCGCCGTACGCCAATGACTCCTTAACCGTCTGGATCCGCGTCGTGAACTTCATGATCGTGGCGTTCAGGTTTTCCACGAGCGTCGCGACTTGTCCCGAACGCCCTTCGATCTGGGCGGCGAGCTCGCTGACGTTGTCCACGAGTCCCACCAGCACGGCATCTCGACGCTTCACCAAGCCTGCGATCTTGCCCACGGCTTCGGCAGCCGGCCCGAGCCCACGGCGGTCGCCCTGCAACAGGAGCGCCACGTTCTCGGCGAAGTCGTTCAGGATCTTCGGGTCGACATCTCCGATCAGGGGCGCGACGCTGTTGAAGAGCGCCGTCACATCGAAGGAAGGAATGGTCCGCGAAGTCGGAATGTCTGCCGATCGCTCCTGCCTAGGGGCTGGGCCCGGCTTGCCGACCACTTCGAGATAGTGCTGACCTACCAAGTTCTGGTATCGGACGGCGATGACCGTATCGCTCTCGAGTCGGTGATCGTCGGCCACCGTGAACCCCACGCGCGCCAGGGGACCGACCAACTCCACGGATTCGACCTTGCCCACCGCGACACCGGAGATGCGGACTGCGTCACCGGTGTACAAGCCGGAGACGTCGGTGAACAGTGCAGAGTAGGCGATCATGTCGCCGGGCACCGGCGAGCGCATAATCCGCACCACTACGAACGATCCGGCACAGATCACGAGAACGAATGCGGTGATCAGGATCAGCGACTGTCGCGGCGTCTTCATCGGCTCCGTCCCTCGCGTTCTTTCGACAGCAGCGGCGTCGCGATCTGCGGAGCTTTGGTCAGGAGCACGTCGACCAGGAGCCGAACGCCTCCGTCGTCACCCCTCTGGAAGGCGTCTCCGGTCCTGCGGACGAGTCCGGTCAGTTTCGAATACGCGTGCGGGATGGTGCCGACCGATGCGACGACGGGTACCGAGAAGTCGAGCGCCACATCGATGAGCGACCGCAGGTACGGCGCGTTCTCGCCGAGGATTCTCCCGAACGGCGCCACGAATCGGTCGCTCACGCCGTCCAGACCTGCGCGCGCGGTATCGAGGCCGCCCGGGTCATCGAGGTACTCGGAAGTTTCGAGGACGTTGTCGATCAGGTCGATCGCCGGAACGACGACCGGCGTCACCGCCTCCAGGACTGTGTTCAGGTCGGCGAGGACTCGGCCGACCGGCATCTTCTGATCGTCTGCGAGCCCCGACAACAGCGGCAGTGCTTCCCGTACGAGCGCGATTCCGGGCTCGCTGTATCGCAGCACCGTGTCGAACGCCTTGAGGACTTCGGGGTCACTGAGGGTGGACGTCAGTGACCCCGCCCGCCCCAGCACGTTCGTGAGTGTTCCCAGTCCGGAGCTTCCACCGGGAACGTCGATCATCTGACCGTCGTGAAGCGGGCGCGGGTCTATACCGGTCGGGACCAGTCCGATACTGGCACCCGCGAAGATATTCGAGGCCGTATAGCTCGGTATCAGGTCTGTGGTCAATCCAGTGGATTGACCGGGTTCGGTGCTCAGTTCGATGCGTTGGCGTCCATGGTCGGTGACGACGATGGACTCGACTTCCCCGATCCGGTACCCGTGGAACTTGACGTCCGAGCCGGCCGCCACACCGTCACCGACGCGGTCGGTGATCAGCACGAAGTGGAACCGGTCGGCGAAGTCGCCATCGGACCACTTCCACAACGCGACACCCGTCACGGCAAGCGCTGCGACGACCATCAGCCCCATGACACGCAGTACCCCGGGTTTCGGTTCCCGTCCAGAGGGGTCGTTCCACAGTGGCACCACATCACCCCGAGATCTGCACGCCGGAGTCGAAACCCCACAGCACGAGGGTGAGGATCATGTCCAGACTCACCACGATCACCAGGCTTGCCCGGATCGCCCGTCCGGCGGCTGTTCCGACTCCTTCCGGCCCGCCCATCGCGTAATAACCCTGATAGCTGTGGATCAGCACGATCGCCACCACGAAGACGATGACTTTGACGATCGAGTACAGGACGTCGGTCGACGACACGAAGGCCGTGAAGTAATGCTGGTAGGTGCCGACTGATTGCTGATGGATCACTGCGACCAGTACTTCGCACGCAAGATAGGACGTCATCAACGTCATCAGGTAGAGGGGCACGATCGACAGCACGCTCGCCACCACGCGCGTGCCCACCACGAACGGCACCGGTCGGATCGCCGAAGCCTCCATCGCATCGACCTCCTCGGAGATCCTCATCGCGCCCACTTCCGCGGTGATGCGGCAGCCGACCTGCGCCGCGAAACCCACTGCCGCGATCAGCGGACCGAGCTCGCGAGTGACCGCGTAGCCCGATACGAACCCCGTCAGCGGCCCCATGTTCACCATGTCGAGGAGTGCGAATCCCTGAATACCGACGGTTCCCCCGACCGCGATACCGAGGACTGCGAGCACCCCAAGCATTCCACCGCCGACGACGACCGACCCGTTTCCGAAAGCGATGGAACCGATGTGCATCAGCACCTGCTTGCGGTAACGGAGCACTGCGATCGGCAACGACCTGACGACCGCCAGGACGAAATAGAACTGATGACCGATCATCGCGCTCCCCGTGAGCGGGCGTTTTGTTGCCGCTCGCGCAACGCGAATGATCGGGCCGACAGTCGGTGGGTAATACGTCGATGCCATCAGAGCACCCTCGGCGGAAAGAACATCGTCGTCACCTGGGTGATCGCCAGATTGAGAGCGAAGGCTGCGACGACGCCGATGACGACGCTGGCATTCACTGAATCGGCGACCGCCTTCGCCCCGTGCTTGGTTTCCATTCCCCGCTGACACGCCACAACCGCGACGACCGCCGCGAACACCATGGACTTGCCGAGAGCGATTGCGATGTCGGTGAAACTCGCGAACGATGCGAACGACATGAGATAGGAGCCCGGGGCGACGCCCTGGACGGTCACTGCCACGACGAAACCCGTAGCCAAGCCCATGATGATGGTGAGCGCGCAGATGAGCGGTCCCACGACGAGCATCGCCGCGACCCGGGGGGCCACGAGGCGGCGGATGGGATCGATTCCCATCGTTCGCAGCGCATCGATCTCCTCACGCAGGATCCGCGCACCCAGATCAGCGGCCACCGCGGCTCCGGCAGCACCCCCGAGAAGGAGCGCGGCCACCATCGGCGCACCTTGTTGTATGACGCCGAGCCCGCCAGCAGCACCGGAGATCGACGTCGCACCTACTTGCTGCGTTAAACTGCCGACCTGCACGGACACGATGACGCCGAAAGGTATCGACACCAGGATCGTCGGCGTCGCTGTCACCGTGATCATGAACCACGTGAGGGATACGAAGTCGCGAACCGGGAACCTCCGCCGGACGATGTCCCTGCCTCCCAGCACGACGGTTGCGACGCTCAACTGGACAGCTCGACCGAACGTCGCAAGCGAACCCATGACCGTCTTCTGGACGTAGGCGTCACCCCGATCGAAAAGCCTGGTCGCAATGCTCATGCAGAGCGTCTTCTCTCATCAGCCACCAGGTGACGCACGATATGGTCGGCCATCCGGTTCAGCGCGACCCGTGCCTCTGGAATGAGATCGGCACCCGCTTGGAAGACGTGTACCTGCCCTGGGTACAGCTCTAGAGCTACGTCGCCCCTGGCGGCCGCGCTGAGCGCGACCAGCGCGTCGGAGTCCGGTCGCAGGATCTCGTCCGATCCGACCTGGATCAGCAGAGGAGGTAACTGGGCGAGTTCGGTCGAACTCGCGGTCGCGATCTCGCGCAACGAACGCAGGTACTCCACATCAGGTTCGGCCACTGAGATTTCGCGCCACATGGTGGTCAGCGCCGTTGGGGGAATCAGCGGGTCGCAGTTCGATTCGGGAGCGCGGAGTTTTCCCGTTGGGTCCAGGTCGATGATCGGGGACATGCAGCCGATGCAAGCAACCCTGCCGGTGCCTCCGCGTTCCGCGGCCCGGGCGACCATGAGTGCCAGGTAGCCTCCGGCTGAGTCCCCCACGATGGCGATCTTGTCCACCGACACACCGGAATCGATGATTCGCTGCAGGGCTTCGAGGCAGTCGCTTATCGATGTGCTCATGGAGTGGTGCGGCAGTTGACGATAGGCGACGGCGAACGCCGAGACACCTGTTGTACGGACGATTCTCGACACCAGCCGACGGTGGCTGCGTATCCCGCCGACCAGGAACGCCCCGCCGTGCAGGTACAGGATCGCGCCATCACGTGGCGACCCTCCGCGATCGGTGCGTTCCATCGCACAGTGGGTGAGCGCTATCCGGCTGCGGCGCACTCCCCGGACCGCGGGAAGCAGCGCGGTCGCAACCTCGAGCGCCCAGTACGGCCAAGGGAATCTGGGGAACTTCGCCCACAACGCGAGCACCGGCCGGGCCGTCGCCCTGATCAAGACCCGTGCGACGCGCGAGGTCACACTGCGCCCCGGATAGGTCCACACCACGGACTCGGCCATCACTTCCCCTTCACCTGGGATCTGGTCGTACGTAACATTAGTTAGACTGACACGCCATTCCCACTAAGTCCAGAGAATCGGCCGAACTCCTTCGTGTCCTTCAGTCCGAACGCAAGCGCCACGCGGCGATCGACTCACCCAAAGGGGTCGCCGGCGCCCGCATCCCCAGAATCTCGCGGCTGATCTCCGACCATGGCGCTGTGGCCTCCAGCCGACCCAGCAGCGCACACGTGGCCAATTCGTTGCGGCGGCCGAACCCGTGACCTTCCACCATCCGCTGGCGCCCCATGCGCCCGACGTATCGACCGCTGGGAGACACGGCTGCTGTGGCGGCTCGTCGTGCGGTAGCTCGGGTGATCGTCTGAGGGCCTGGATGCAGGTGCCAGCCGACGGATGCCAGTGCGTACTCGGCGAACTGCTCGGCATCGAGGCTGTCCGGGTCGACGATGAAGCCAGCGTCGCGCACCAATTGGTACGCGTGGCCGGTGTCGCCGCGGAGCAGCGCGGAGAACACATCCTGCTCGAACTTCAGCTCCCTGGCGTCGAGCGAGACGCACAGACCGAAATCGAGAAAGGCGACTGTTTTATCGGGGAGGATCAGCACGTTCCCCGGATGCGGATCCGCAGAGAAGTCCCCGGTCCCATACATCTCACCGCAATAGAATCGGTAGATGGTCTCACCGATCAGATCCCGGTCGGGTGCGTCCAACTCGCTGGCACCCTTGACGTCCATGCCATCGACGAACTCGCTGACGAGAACCTCGTCGGTACAGAACTCTTCGACCACGCCCGGTATCCGGAACGCCGGGTGCCCTTCGAAGCGCTCCGCGAAGCGCTGCTGATTCGCACACTCGGCGGCGAAGTCGAGTTCGGTTCGAATCTGGCGGACGACCTCGTCGACTATCTCGTCGGGGTTCGCTGCTCGGATATGCGACCCGATCACTCGAGTCAAGAGACTGAGGTTCTTCAGGTCCGCGGCTACCATCCGGTCGATGTCCGGATACTTCACCTTGACCGCAACCTCGCGGCCGTCGCTCAGCCGCGCCCGATACACCTGCCCGATCGACGCGGCCGCGATCGGGCCTTCGAGATGCGCGATCTGTGAGAATCGCGCACCCAAAGACTTTTCCAGGACTCGCTTCATGGCGCGGTCGTTCCACGGCGGTGCCACGGAGAACAACGGTTCCAGCCTCCGCGAGAATTCATCTCGCGTATCTCGGGTCGCCAGGCCCACATCGATCATCGCGATTACCTGACCCAGTTTGTGGGCCGCACCTCGCATCCCGCCGAGCACCGCCACCAGATCGTCGGCAAGCCTGAGCGCCGCTTGATCGCGGGCGGACGCCACTTCCTCCGAAGACTTGAACCGTGCAGTCGCCGACGTGGCCGCCACTCTCACTGCATGCTTGGCTGCGACGCCCCCCAACGAGGTTCCCCGCCGAAGCCGGCTGCGGCTCGACTCGTCATCCGCACTGACATCCTTGTCTGTCACCGTCTCCCCTGCCCCACGATTACGTGACAGCTGTGGTGTCAGGCCGCGAGGTCCACGGCCAGGTTCATGATCGTCTCGTATTCGATGGGGGTCAATCGGCCCTGCCTTCGACGTCGGTGATAGGTCTGCTCGATCCAGGTGATGACCGCAATCCGCGGCTCTTCTCAGGTTTCGCCAGCGCTTCCGATCCAATGCGTTCTTCTGGAGCAGCGCGAAGAACGATTCCATCGCGGCATTATCGCCGGCGGCGCCGACCTGATCCATCGAGCCGACGAGGTGGTGATGGTTTAGTGCGTGCACAATTTCCGTGACCTGAACCGAGATCCTCTGTCCGAATGAACGATGCTGCCCGTGGCATCGCGACGCTGCGATATCGCGTTGTCCAGGGCGTTCACGGTGAGGCCCGATTTCACTCTGTCGTGATCGAGTAGCCCACGGTCCAGCCAGAGAGCACGTCCATGACGGCGCAGAGCTAGCGCTTGCCCTCCTCGGTCCAGTGCTGGATCCAGGCACCGTCGTGAGGGTGAGACGCCAGACCGGTTACCTGCTGTCGATGGTGCCGAGAGGAGCGTCGAGGAGTCGGTCCACTGCTGATTCGCCAAGGCTGTCTCCGCTGATGAGCAACCGGTAGTTAAGGGTGCGCCGTAAATGAGGTCGATGACCACGTCGACGTCAGCCTGGTTCCCGCCCGGGGTCTCAAGTTGGTACTCGGCGATCAGGCGACGGGCGGTTGTGCGCCTGGTGTCGATAAAGCGCTCGCGCAACGCTTGTCCCAGTTCGTGGTCGAGTTGACTCGCGGCGACTAAGGCGACGAAGGGTCTGCGTGCTTCGGGTGCATTCATAAGCCGGGCGACGCGGTGCACTGACACCCAACTCTGGAAGATCTCGTCAACGGTGCCGCGCTCGAACGACTTCGGGTGTCACTCGACTGGGAATCGAACCGCCGATGACCTGGCATCGCAGCCTCGCCTCCCCCACCGCAACGTCGCGTACCCAGTAGCCTTCTCGATGCGTCTTAGCAGCCTGCGCTGAGGCTGCTAAGACACATTGAACGTGCGGCAGGAGAGCTGACGCTGCGAGCCGAGAGGTAAGGCTGCGGCAGCACAACAGAAGAGGCCCTCGCGGCGAACCGCTGAGGACCTCTTCCGATCTATCTTTCTTCTATCTCTTGTGGAGCCTAGGAGATTCGAACTCCTGACATCCGCCTTGCAAAGGCGGCGCTCTACCAACTGAGCTAAGGCCCCGGGTTCCCGACGAGTCGGGAGGGTGGTCGTGGTGGGCCTAGGAGGACTTGAACCTCCGACCTCTTCGTTATCAGCGAAGCGCTCTAACCGCCTGAGCTATAGGCCCGTGAACCGAGATGGAACGTTACCCGACCAGATGCAAACAAACAAAACGGGTGGTCAGCGGGGGTCTCGACTCCGCTCGACCGGCGGTCGTTGGGAGGTCTCGACCGGCGGTCCCTGCGAGGTCTCGACCGGGGTGCGGTACGTGGGTCTCGACTCCGCTCGACCGGCGGTGAGCTCGACCAGCGTAGAGCTCGACCGGCGTCAGGTGCCGTCAGTCGAGATCGGCGAGAGTCACCTCGAAGCCACCGACCATGTCCGCGCACACGTTGTAGATGTACGCGGAGATGGTCGCGATTCCCGTGATGAGGATCGCGCCGATGATGCCGAACACCGCCGAGAAGCCGAACACCATGCCGGTGCCGATCAGATCGCCCGTGCTCTGGCCCTCACCTTCGACGAGAGTGCCGAACGAGCTGTTGATCTGGTCCCACACACCCATGCCACCGAGAACGCCGTACAGGACGGCCACGGCGATCATCCAGATGAAAAAGCCCACGATTGCCAGGACGCCGACCACCTTGAACACCGACCACGGGTCCACGCGACGGATCTGGACGGCGGCCCGCAACGGCACACCGACCCCCGACCGTGACGGAATCGTCAGACTCTGGGCCCGCGCCGCGGCCTTCGCCTCCCGTGATGCCTCCACGTGGTGGATCGCATCGAGATCGGGAAGCTCGTCCTTCTTGGCCAGGTCGTTCCGCGGGATGTTCCGCGTATCCGACTCGACGAACGGCTTCGACTCCGTCGGACCGCCCGGCTGAGCACCTGGCTGCGGGGGACTCGGCTGCTGGGGCCCGCCTGCGGATCCCGCGGCAGCGGCCAGCGCCGCGCTGCTCGACTGCGGACGGTTGCTGGCGGGTACCGATCCCTGATTACTCGGCCGCGCCGGACCCGGTTGGGGGCCCGGCTGATTCGGACTCGGCTGACTCGGACCTGGCTTGTTCGGGCCTGGCTTGCTCTGGCTCGGCTGGTTCTTACCGGGCTCACCTTGAGCGGGCTGACTCTGACTCACCGGATTCGGACCTGACGAGCCGGCTCCGGAACCCCCAGCGCCCTGCCCAGCCGAGCCCGGCCCAGCCGAACCCTGCCCAGCCGAGGGCGGGGCCGGCGGCGCAGATGGCGTCGGTGCAGACGACGACGCCGGACCGTTGTTGGCCGACGCAGACGGTGTACTCGATACGACTCCGCGAGGCGCCGGACCGGCAGCAGGCCTGCTGCCGGTGTCGACGCCTGCAGCCTTGGCGATCTCGCCTGCCGTCTTACCGGTCGACGAAGTCTTCTCGCCGCGCTTCCACGGCGGAACGACCTGGCCGCGTTCGACGTTCTGGTCGTCAGGTGTGCTCACAAGCAAATCCTCACTGGACGGGTGATGACACCCACCCTAAACGCTGTCGGCCGTCATTCTTCGTCTGCCGCGCCCTCTTCGGGCTCATCGGCGTTGCGTGCGATCGCCAACAGGCTGTCTCCGTCCGACAGGTTCATCAGGCGAACACCCTTCGTCTGACGTCCCGCCTTGCGGACCTGCTTGGCGAGCGTGCGGATAACACCGCCGCTCGACGTGATCGCGTACACCTCGGAGTCCAGATCGACGATGATCGCACCGACCAGGTCGCCGCGCTTCGGATCGTGCTGAATGGTCAGCACGCCCTTGCCGCCGCGGCCCTGTGCCGTGTACTCGTCGATCTCCGTGCGCTTGGCGTAGCCGCCCGACGTGGCGACGAGCAGGAACGTGTCCGGCTGGACGACGCTGAGGGAGAGCAGTTGGTCCTCGTTGTTGAACCGCATGCCCTGCACACCCGACGTCTGCCTGCCCATCGGACGCAACGTCTCGTCGTCAGCGGTGAAGCGGATCGACTGCCCCTTCTTGGACACGAGAAGCAGATCGTCGTCACCGCTGCACAGCTGTGCACCGACCAGTTCGTCCTCGCCGCGCAGGTTGATCGCTGCGATGCCGCCAGAGCGGTTCGAGTCGAACGCGTCCAGACGCGACTTCTTGACCAGACCGTTGCGGGTGGCGAGCACTAGGTACGACGCGTCGTTGTACCCGGAGATCCGGATGACCTGTGCGATCTTCTCCTCCGGCTGGAACGCCATCAGGTTCGCGACGTGCTGTCCGCGCGCGGTCCGGTTCGCCTCGGGCAGCTCGTAAGCCTTCGCACGGTAGACGCGGCCCTTGGTCGTGAAGAACAACAGCCAGTCGTGCGTGCTGGACACGAAGAAGTGCGCGACGATGTCGTCCTGCTTGAGACCGGCGCCCTGCACGCCCTTGCCGCCGCGCTTCTGGCTGCGGTAGAGGTCGGTGCGGGTCCGCTTGGCGTAGCCGGTCTCGGTGATCGTCACGACGACGTCTTCGCGGGCGATCAGATCCTCGTCCGCCACGTCGCCTTCGGCCGCGATGATCTTGGTGCGGCGATCGTCGCCGTACTTCTCGACGACCTCCTTGAGCTCGTCCCGGACGATCGCGCGCTGACGTTCCGGACGCTCCAGAATGTCCTTCAGGTCCGCGATCTCGCGCTCGATCTCTTCGAGTTCGTCGACGATCTTCTGACGTTCCAGCGCCGACAGACGACGCAGCTGCATCGCCAGGATCGCGTCGGCCTGCAATTCGTCGATGTCGAGCAGATCCATCAACCCGGTGCGGGCGGCGTCGGTGTTGGCCGACGCGCGAATCAATGCGATCACCTCGTCGAGGGCGTCGAGCGCCTTGACCAGGCCGCGCAGGATGTGAGCGCGCTCCTCCGCCTTACGCAGCCGGTACCGGGTACGACGCACGATGACGTCGATCTGGTGGGCGACGTAGTAGCGGATCATCTGATCCAGGCGCAGCGTGCGGGGCACGCCGTCGACGATCGACAGCATGTTGACGCCGAAGTTTGTCTGCAACTGGCTGTGCTTGTACAGGTTGTTCAGCACCACCTTCGCGACCGCGTCACGACGGAGGGTGACGACGATGCGCAGACCGGCGCGGTCGGACGACTCGTCGTCGATCTTGCTGATGCCCTTGAGCCGACCGTCGTTGACCTGCTCGGCGATCGAGCCGATCAGGTTGTCCGGGTTCACCTGGAACGGGAGCTGGGTCACCACCAGGGTGGTGGTCCCCTTGTTCTCCTCGATGTCGACGACGCTGCGCATGCGGATGCTTCCGCGGCCCGTCGTGTAGGCGTCCTTGATGCCCTGGGTGCCGACGATGAGCGAGGCCGTCGGAAAGTCGGGTCCCTTGACGCACTCCATGCACGCGTCGAGCAACTGCTCCTCGTCCGCTTCCGGGTGCTCGAGCGCCCAGAACACCGCGTCGGCCACTTCGCGCAGGTTGTGCGGCGGAATGTTCGTGGCCATACCGACCGCGATACCGCCCGAACCGTTGATCAGCAGGTTCGGGACACGCGACGGAAGAACCGTCGGCTCCGAGGTCTTGCCGTCGTAGTTCGGAATGAAGTCGACGGTCTCCTCGGTGATGTCGCGGAGCATCTCCATCGCCAGCGGCGTGAGTCGAGCCTCCGTGTAACGCATCGCGGCCGCGCCGTCGTTGCCTCGAGAACCGAAGTTGCCCTGACCGTCGATCAGCGGGTAGCGCATCGACCACGGCTGCGCGAGGCGGACCAGCGCGTCGTAGATCGAGCTGTCGCCGTGCGGGTGGTAATTACCCATCGTCTCCGAGACGGGGCGCGCCGACTTCACGTATCCGCGCTCCGGCCGGAAGCCTGCGTCGAACGACGCGTACAGAAGACGACGGTGCACTGGCTTCAGTCCGTCGCGCACCTCTGGGAGGGCACGGCCGACGATGACGCTCATGGCGTAGTCGATGTAGGAGTTCTGCATCTCCTGGCCGAGGTCGACCGGATCGATGCGGTCACCGGTGCCGTCGCTGTTCAGCGGTGACAGGTCGGATTCGTCGCTCATTGCATCACTTTCTTATAGGGTCTCGACTCCGCTCGACCACCAACACAGGGCTCGACCAACTACCAGGTCTCGACCAACTACCAGGTCTCGACGAGCACTGGGCTCGACCGGTTGTGACGTCTCGACCAGCACGTCGGCTCGACCAGTATGAGGCGGTCAGGGTCTGTCGGAGAGTTCAGTCGGTCGGCTCAGACGTCGAGGAAACGGACGTCCTTGGCGTTACGCGCGATGAAGCTACGACGTGCCGCGACGTCCTCACCCATGAGGATCGAGAACAGTTCGTCGGCAGCTGCGGCGTCGTCGAGCGTCACACGCTTGAGGACGCGGACGTCCGGGTCCATCGTGGTCTCCCACAACTCGCTGGCGTTCATCTCGCCGAGACCCTTGTAGCGCTGGATGCCGTCGGCCATGTTGATCTTCTTGTTCGACTCGAGGCCGGCCTTCAGCAGGGCATCGCGTTCCCGATCGCTGTACGCGAAGTCCGGTGCGGCGCCCTTCTGCCACTTCAGCTTGTAGAGCGGCGGCTGCGCCAAGAACACGTGACCCTGCTCGATGAGCGGACGCATGAAGCGGAACAGCAGCGTCAACAGCAGCGTCGCGATGTGCTGACCGTCGACGTCGGCGTCGGCCATCAGGACGATCTTGTGATAGCGCAGCTTGGAGATGTCGAACTCGTCGTGGATGCCGGTGCCGAACGCCGTGATGATCGACTGCACTTCGGCGTTCTTGAGGACGCGGTCGATGCGAGCCTTCTCGACGTTGATGATCTTGCCTCGCAGCGGCAGGATCGCCTGGTACATCGAGTCACGACCGGATTTGGCTGAGCCGCCTGCCGAGTCGCCCTCCACGATGTAGACCTCGCACTTCTCGGGGTCCTTGCTACGGCAGTCGGCGAGCTTGCCGGGGAGACCGCCGATGTCGGTCGCCGTCTTACGACGGACCAGGTCCTTGGCGCGGCGGGCAGCCATGCGGGCCTGCTGCGAATCCGACGCCTTACGGATGATCGTCTTCGCTTCGGCCGGGTTGGCCTCGAACCAGTGCGAGAGGTGCTCATTGCACGCCTTCTGCACAAAGCTGCGGACCTCGGTGTTGCCGAGCTTGGTCTTGGTCTGACCCTCGAACTGCGGATCGGCGACCTTCACGGAGATCACGGCGGCGAGACCCTCACGGATGTCGGAGCCCTCGAGCTTGCCGTCCTTCTCCTTGATCAACTTCTTGTCGGCCGCATACCGGTTCACCGTGCTCGTCAACGCCGAGCGGAAACCCTCTTCGTGGGTGCCGCCCTCGTGCGTGTTGATGGTGTTCGCGAACGTGTGAACGGACTCGGAATAGCCTTCGTTCCACTGCATCGCGATCTCGATCTCATGACCGGTGCCCTTCGCAGTGAATCCGATGACCGTCCGGTGGATCGGCGACTTGCTGCGCTTGTTCAGGTGCCGGACGTAATCGATGATTCCGTCCGCGTAGTGGTAGGTCCGAGTCTTGATCTTGGCGATCTTCTCGGCCTTCTCCTCGGCCGACTTGGTCGCGTCGGGGAGCTCGGCGGTATCGCTGTCCGCCTCGACTTCGGCTTCCGCTTCGGCTTCGGTGATTCGCTCGTCCGTGAGCGTGATGGTCAGTCCCTTGTTCAGGAAGGCCATCTCCTGCAGCCGGCGTGCGACGGTCTCCGCGTCGAACTTCGTGGACTCGAAGATCTCGTCATCGGGCCAGAACGTGACGCTGGTGCCGGTGCCGGAGGTCTTGGCGCCCTCGACGAGCGGACCGGGCTTCGCGTACGTGTACGTCTGGTTCCAGTACGAACCGAGATTCTGAATCTCCAGGTCGACTCGCGTCGACAGCGCGTTCACGACCGAGATGCCGACGCCGTGCAGACCACCGGAGACGGCGTACGAGTCGGAGTCGAACTTGCCGCCCGCGTGCAGCTGCGTCATGACGACCTCAACGGTCGGAACACCGGTCGCGTGCAGTCCGACGGGGATACCGCGACCGTCGTCGACGACCGTCACGCCGCCGTCTTCGCGAAGAGTCACGTCGACGCGGGACGCATGCCCGGCCATCGCCTCGTCCACCGAGTTGTCGACGACTTCCCAGATCAGATGGTGCAGACCCCGTTCACCGGTGGAACCGATGTACATGCCGGGACGCTTGCGGACGGCTTCCAGGCCCTCCAGAATGGAGATGGAGTCGGCATCGTATTCGCCAGATTTCTTCTTCGGCGCCTTGCTACTGCTTTCGGCCACGGAGTGTCCGCTCCTGTTCATCTAGAGGGCAGGTGCCTCCAGTGTACTGCCTCAACCGAACTAGACGACGGCACGCCACGGCCTAACGTCCCCACAGCGCGATTTTTTTGGATTCTCTCGTCTCCGTTGGTCTTGACGACCGATTAATCGCGCTCACGCGCAAAATGACGCCGAGACGCCTGCACGTCCGGCGGGGCTTACCCGTAGGTGTCGCGCGGACCGCGGCCAGACACGTGCCGGGGACCCTTGCGCCACGACGGAGCCTGCGGACCGAAGATGCGCATACTGGTCACCACGTTGTGGCCGACCGCCTTGGCGATCTTCCCCAGAATCTGTCCCTGCATGTAGCGCAGTTGGGTGGCCCACGCCGTCGATTCGGCCCGAATGTAGAGGACGCCCTCGTTGAGCTTCTCCGGTTCGGCGTGTGCCGCGATGTCGTCCCCGACTATCGACGGCCACAGCGCGAACAACGCCCCCTCGGAGATCTTCGGCTCCCAGCCGTGATCCTTGGCCAGTCGACCCGTCAACTTTCCCAACGGCTGCGGGTCTCGCGGATCGGGTCCAGCGCCTGACCAGGAACGACGCGACCGATCGCCACCGCGACGACGCGACCGAATGGGTGCGGACCGGCCCATCCCGACCGACTTCCCCGCCGCTCGCGCTTCGGCCCGTGCCTGCTCCAGAGCCTTACGCGCCATCTCGTACCCGCTGCGCCCGGCAAGCGGATCCGGTGTCTCGTCAGTCATCGCTCTCATCCCCCATCGGCTGGTCGAGCGCACTTTCCCGTTGGTCGAGCCCACTTTCCCGTTGGTCGAACGGGGTCGAGACCCCGGAGACCGCCTCGTCCCCCACCACCAGCGATCGCCGCGGACCGTCGTCCTCGGCCACACCGATCGAGATACGACGTCCGCCGACGCAGGCCGGGATGTCGTCGGCGACGGCGGCCGTCACCAACAGTTGCTCGGCGCCTTCGGTGAACGCGGCGAGCTTCTCCCGACGTCGTACGTCGAGTTCAGCGAAGACGTCGTCGAGCATGATCACCGGATCGACGCCGTCGGCGCGCAGGAGGTCCACGCTGGCCAGGCGCAGAGACAGCGCGAACGACCACGACTCCCCGTGACTGGCGAATCCTTTCGCCGGCTCGTCGCCGAGGACGAGTTCGAGGTCGTCGCGGTGTGGGCCGACGAGGCTCACACCCCGATCGATCTCCTTGTCACGTAGTTCGACGAGCCGCGCAGCGAGGACGCCGCGGATGTCGTCGATCGATGCGTCGCCGCCCTCGGATACGTCCACGTCCGGACCGGCCGCCGAACGGTAGGCGATAGTCGCCAGCCTCGAATGCGGTGCGATCGACGCGTACGCCACGCTGACCAGCGGCGCGAGTTGTCGGACGATCGCCAGGCGTGCGGCTGTGACCTGGGCGCCGAAGTCAGCGAGTTGAGAGTCCCAGACATCCAGTGTGTTGATGACGGAATCGGTCTCACCTCGTCGCATCGCGGCGCCCGCCGTCTTGAGGAGCGCCGACCGCTGCCGCAGAACACGGTCGTAATCGGCTTTCGCGCCTGCTGCCATCGGCCGCGTCTGAGCGACGAGTTCGTCGACGAACCGTCGACGTTCGCTCGGGTCCCCGCGAACCAACGCGAGGTCCTCCGGAGCGAACAGGACGGCCCGAAGAATGCCGAGTACTTCACGGGTACGCCGCACCGGTCGGGTGTTGATCGCCGCCTTGTTCGCCCCCGACGCCGCTATCGCCAGATCGACGGTAAGCTCGCGACCGTCGTTCTCCACTGTGGCCGAGACTTTCGCGACGTCGGCCCCCGACCGCACGAGAGGTGCGTCCGTCGACACGCGATGTGAGCGCAGCGTCGCGACGTAGAACAACGACTCGAGCAGATTCGTCTTACCGAAGCCGTTGCGGCCCACGAAGATCGTCGTCTCCGGAGCCAGCGTGAACTCTGCGCTCGGCCAGGAGCGGTAGTCGCGCAGCGTCAGATCTCGAACGAACACTTCTCGTCGCTGATCAGCCCGGCAGACGCACAGGCATCAGCAGGTAGCTGAACTCACTGTCGGGAGCGGGGTACAGGCCTGCCTCGTCGGCTGCGGGCTCGTTGCCGGACGCCGGCCGAAGCACCGCGGGACGGATCGCGGCACGCCGCTGACCGCTGCCGTCGGGCTCAGGGTTCGTGAATCCGAATTCGACTGTCTCAGAACCGATTGCAGCCAGACCGTCGAGGAGGTAGGTCGGGTTGAACGCGATGATGATCGGCTCACCGTAGAAGGCGACCGAAAGCTCTTCCTCGGCCTTACCGGCCTCGTCGCCGCCTGCGGTGAGCATCACCGAGTCGCGACTGAAGTCGAGTCGGACCTGGGCGCCGCGCTCGGCCACGAGGGCGACACGCTTGATCGCCTCGATCAGCGGAGCACTGTCGATCGACGCCACCGACGTGTGTCCGGCAGGAAACAGCTGACGGAACTTCGGGAACTCGGCGTCGAGCAGTCGCGTGGTGGTCTTCTTCGCGTTGTTCGTGATGCCGAGGATGCCGTCCGAACCGATGGCGTGCGCCGATCCGAATGCCAGGTCGACGCTGCCGGTGCCGTCTGAGCCAGCCGACTTCGCGGCTTCGGACAACGTCTTGGCCGGCACGAGGGCGGCGCCCGAAGTGCCTGCCTCGGACGGATTCCACTGCAGTTCACGCACGGCGAGACGGAAACGGTCGGTGGCCGCGAGGACCACTTTGTCGCCTTCGATCTCGACGCGGACGCCAGTCAGCATGGGCAGGGTGTCGTCGCGGCCCGCGGCGACAGCGACCTGCGAGACCGCCTGGGAGAAAAGATCTGCGGGGACACTGCCGGTGGTCTGCGGGACGTCCGGCAGGTCCGGGTAGTCCTCGACCGGCATCGTGGGCAGCGAGAACCGTGAGCTGCCGCAGGCGATCGCGATCCGGCTGCCGTCGATGCTCACATCGACGGGCTTGTGCGGAAGTGCCTTGGTGATGTCAGCGAGCAGACGGCCCGAGACCAGCACTGTTCCGTCCTCGGAGACCTCGGCGGAGATCGTCTGCGTCGCCGAGACCTCGTAGTCGAAACCGGAGACCTGGAGACCGTGGTCCCCCGCGGTCAGTACGACACATCCGAGCACGGGTACCGGCGGACGCGACGGCAGGCTCCTGGCAACCCATGCGACGGCATCGGCGAACTCGTCACGCACGACACGGAACTTCATCTGCGGTGATTGCCCTTCTGCTGGCTGTCGGCCGTGCGCTACAACGCGCTCGACTCCGGCGACACGGCCGTGCCACCGAGTTCCACTCTAGAGCGAGGACCGTGGTGTATCGCAACAGCATGCGAGATTCGACGGCTCGACCGAGCCGCGTCTGCGGCTCCGGGGCTGTGTATGCACAGACCTGCTTTTAAAAGAACATCTCTTTAGAGAAATATTCAATAGAAGTAGGCGCTGTGGAATCTGTGGACTACACCGATAAGTCCAGGTCAGATCGAACGCAGTCCTGGGGACCGACGGCGGACGGAGCCTGTGGATAACTTTGGTCGGTTGTGGACCGACATAGTTATCCACAGTGTGTACAACTCCTGTGCACAGTTCGAGGCCGATTGGTCACCAAGTTGTCCACAGGGCGCGGTGCACACGCACCTGGGCTTTTGCCGGTGCGACACGCCGGGAGCGAAACGACAGAAGTGACTTCGTGTCGCGCGGAACTCATCGTGATGGGTTGCGGTGCCGATGGGACGCGAGGCGAGTCAGCGGTTGGCCCGCTGCTTTATACGCGCCGTCAACTCCTGCACATGGTCGTAGATCTTGCGGCGTTCGGGCATCTCCTTGTTGATCTTCTTGACCGCGTACATGACCGTCGTGTGATCGCGGTCGAACGCCTCACCGATCTTCGGCAGCGACAGGTCAGTGAGTTCGCGGCACAGGTACATGGAGATCTGACGCGCCTGCGTCACCGGTCGCATCTTGCTCGGGCCGCGCAGATCCTCGATCGAGATGTCGAAGTACTCGGCGGTGATTGCAAGAATGCTCGCCGCGCTGATCTCGATCGCGCTGTCGTCCGGGATGAGCGCCTTGAGCACCACCTCGGCGAGTGATCGGTCGAGCTCGGCGTTCTGCAAGGACGCGAATGCGGTCACGCGGATCAGCGCACCCTCGAGCTCGCGGATGTTGCGTTCGATCTTCGACGCGATGAGTTCGAGGACGTCGTCCGGCGCGGCCAGCTTGTCCATCTGGGCCTTCTTCCGAAGAATCGCGATGCGCGTCTCCAGGTCGGGCGGTTGGACGTCGGTGATCAGGCCCCACTCGAAGCGCGTACGCAGGCGATCTTCGAGAGTCGCGAGTTGTTTCGGTGGGCGGTCGGACGAGACGACGATCTGCTTGTTCGCGTTGTGGAGCGTGTTGAAGGTGTGGAAGAACTCTTCCTGGATGCCTTCCTTGCCCTCCAAGAACTGGATGTCGTCGATCAACAGCATGTCGATGTCGCGGTATCGGCGTTTGAACGCGACCCGGCGGTCGTCACGCAGCGAGTTGATGAAGTCGTTGGTGAACTCTTCGGTCGAGACGTACTTGACGCGCATCCCCGGGTAGAGCCGCTGGGCGTAGTGGCCGGCAGCATGCAGCAGGTGGGTCTTGCCGAGACCGGACTCGCCCCAGATGAACAGCGGGTTGTAGGCCCGCGCCGGATTCTCGGCGACGGCGACGGCCGACGCGTGCGCGAAGCGGTTCGACGCGCCGATGACGAACGAGTCAAACGTGTACCGCGGGTGCAGCGACGTCGTGCTGGCATCGGCGGGGGTCGTCACGTCGCGCTCGTCGAAGTACTTCGTCCACTCGCGCGGCCCGGGTTGCGGACCCTGCGGCGTCTCCGAATAGTTCAGCGCTGAGAACTCGTTCGACGCTGCAGCAGCTGCCTGCCCAGGTGTGACGTCGGGGGCAGTCCGGGCCGACGTCGGGGTCAGAGCGGACTCGGCGGGCGCGCCTGCGATCTCTTCGGGCTCGGCGACCCGGACCGCGATGTCGACGGTCTGCTCGAGGTTCGCGCTGAGCGCCGTCCGGATCACCTCGCGGAGATTCCGCTCGATCTGCTCCTGGACCAGCGGCGTCGGCACTGCGAGCAAGGCGAAACCCTCGATCAGGGTCAACGGCTGGACCAGGGACAGCCACGCCTTCTGCTGCCTCGAGAGGGGTTGCCCACTCGGCGTAGCGGATTCGCCGGTGAGTTCAGTGACGACCTGCTTCCAGACGTCGCTGAACGACTCGCGATCGCTCGCCATTCCGGTGCCCCCTTCTACCAACAATCCACAACCTTGCGTCCTAGAGGTTGCCACGAAATGCCTCGCCAGCGCGAGTTGTCCACACACTTATCCACATCTGTGGAGAAAGCTGTGAACAAATTTCACGGATGTAATTCACCGGTCGGTGATCTGGGCAGGTCGCAGCGGGTTTGATCGTGCCGCGGTGGTCCAGTACTGTCGAAAGGTCGCCTAAGCGTGAGTGCAGGTCATCTCGTCATGAGATGAGACCGGTACGCATCGTCGGGCAAGAAGACCACCTGCAGTATCGACTCAAGGAGCACCCAGTGGCTAAGGGGAAGCGTACTTTCCAGCCGAACAACCGTCGTCGTGCCCGCGTGCACGGCTTCCGTCTGCGCATGCGTACCCGCGCCGGCCGCGCAATTGTGAACGGTCGCCGTTCCAAGGGCCGCGCCAAGCTGACCGCCTGAGCCGGCGCGTATCCGATCGCAGCGATCGGTGACCGCCGCCTCCAGGCGGATCTCGCGAAGATCCGACTTCACCCGCACACTGTCCAAAGGTGTGCGGGTTTCGGCGCGTGATCTAGTGATTCACCTGGCGCCGGTGGGCGCCACCTGGCCCGATCAGTCCGGCGTCCGCGCCGACGTCGCTTCTGTCGGCGGCCCGTGGCTCGGGCTCATCGTGTCGAAGAAGGTAGGAGACGCCGTCACCCGTCACCGGGTCGCACGGCGATTGCGGCATGCGTTCGCCGACGTCCGCGACGAGTTGCCGGTCGCTGAGACGTTCGTCGTGCTGCGTGCCTACCCGTCTATCGCGCAGCGCTCGGCAGACGAGTTGGCCGCCCAGCTGCGGGAGGGCTTCGCGCACCGGAAAGCGCAGACGGCGTTCGCGCGCGCGAGAACTGATCACACGCGATCGCTTCGACTCGTCGACGAGGTGCTCCGATGAGCGTGCGTCGTCGCATCTATCTGTTTCCTCGTCAGGTCCTCGTCTTCGTGATCGAGTTGTATCGGACGTGGATCTCGCCGACTCGCATGCCGACCTGTCGGTTCGAGCCGACGTGCAGTGCATACGCGGTCGAAGCACTGAGCAGACACGGATTCCTGTGGGGTTCGGTGCTGTCGGTGTGGCGACTTCTCAAATGTGGACCCTGGCACCGACCCGGATACGATCCGGTGCCCGAGAACGGTCCTCGACAATGGCTCGCCGCGACCGTCGGTAAGCAGCAGACTTTGGAAAGCGGCGCCAGCGCGCCAACTTCAGATAGGGGTCATTGAGCCGTGCTCAACTTCATCTACTACCCGGTGTCCTGGATCATGTGGGTCTGGCACTGGCTGTTCGACAAGGTCCTGCCGGACTCCCCGGGTGGCTCGGGCGTCGCATGGGCACTGTCCGTGGTGTTCCTCGTGTTCACGTTGCGCGCGATCCTGTACAAGCCGTTCGTCAAGCAGATCCGCACGACGAAGCAGATGCAGGAAATCAATCCGCAGATGCAGGCGATCCGTAAGAAGTACGCCAACGACCGGGTCAAGATGACCGAGGAGATGCAGAAGCTCCAGAAGGAGCACGGCTTCAACCCGCTCCTCGGCTGCCTCCCGATGTTCATGCAGATCCCTGTGTTCATCGGTCTGTTCCACGTGCTGCGCTCGTTCAACCGGATGGGCACCGGCACGGCCATGCCGATCGGCGGCACCGCTGAGACGATGACCGCCGAGCAGACGCGATCGATCGGCAACTACGCGTTCAGCCCGGAACAGGTGCAGAACTTCTTGGATGCGCGCCTGTTCGGCGTGCCGCTGTCGTCGTTCATCACTGAGCCGGTCGAGCAGTTCAAGGCATTCGTGGAGCCGGGGCAGGCAATCGACTTCACCCGCTGGCAGATCGGCTTCGTCGTCGTTCCGCTGATGATCATCGCCTCGATCGCCACGCATATGAACTCGCGCGCCTCAGTCGGACGCCAGACCGCGGCAGCGATGGACAACCCCCAGACGCGCATCATGAACAAGCTCGCCTTGTACGTGTTCCCCCTCGGCATCCTCGTGACCGGTCCGTTCTTCCCCGTCGCCATCCTCCTGTACTGGGTGAGTAACAACCTCTGGACCTACGGCCAGCAGCACCTGGTGTTCGGTCGGATCGCCAAGGAAGAAGAAGCGGCCAAGGCGGAGAAGGAAGAGCGACTCAGAGCCAACGCTCCCAAGCCCGGAGCTAAGCCGGGAAGCACGAAGCGCGGTGCGACCGCCGTCGTTGACGCTGACACCGAAGTCGCCGACGACGAGTCGGATGACGCTCCCAAGACCTCCCTGAAGAAGGGTGCCGCAGCGAAGGGTGATGCGGACGCCAAGGCCGCGACACCGGCGGCCACCGAGCAGTCGGCCGCCGCGCCGAAGAAACCAGCTCCAGGGCAACGACCGAACAGACCCGGTGGCGCCCGACAGTCGGGAAACAAGCGGAACAAGAAGAACAGGCAAGGCCGTAAGCGCTGACGCCGTTCCCCCGACGCAACGACCATTTCGCAGAAGATACAAGAGGTACGAATCATGACAGGTGACGCTGTGCAGACCTCCGTCGAGGCCGACGAGGTTGTGACCGCAGATGTGGCCGAGGAGAACACTCCGGAGCCTGAGGTCGTGGACGAAGACGACCATTTGATCGAAGAGGGCGAGATCGCGGGCGACTACCTCGAGCAGTTGCTCGACGTGCTCGACTTCGACGGCGACATCGATCTCGATGTCGACGGAGATCGCGCGATCGTGAGTATCGATGGCGGCAAGGATCTGACCAAGCTCGTCGGCCGAGACGGCGAAGTTCTCGATGCTCTCCAGGAACTGACGCGGCTCGCTGTGCAGCAGGCGACTGGCGACCGGAGCCGGTTGATGCTCGACGTCAGCCGTTGGCGAGCGGACCGCCGCGACCGGCTGGCCCGTCTGGGTACCGAGGTGTCCGAGCGCGTCCGGGACAGCGGAGAACGGGAATCGCTGGATCCGATGACGCCCTTCGAGCGCAAGATCGTCCACGACGCCGTGGCCGCCGTCGCAGGCGTGTACAGCGAGAGTGAGGGCGCCGAGCCTAAGCGTCGCGTCGTGGTCATCAAGGAGTGACCGCTCCCCTGCCCTATCGAGAGTGACGAAGTCCCGGCCAGTTGGGCCGGGACTTCTCTCGTCTCGGGGTAGATAATCACAGCAGTGTAATTCGAGATGTTTCACGTGGAACGCAGAGTCGTCCTCGACTGACGCCACGCGAAACTCGATGGACGGATGACGGTAGATGACTGAGCAAGAACAAGGTGTCGAACGCGAGCCGACCCCGGCGACTGCGGAAGCGGTGTTCGGCGGGCGGCTCGACCTAGCGATCGCGTATGCCGAGTTGTTAGCGGACCAAGGGGTCCTCCGCGGGCTCATCGGGCCGAGTGAAGTTCCTCGACTGTGGACGCGTCACATTCTCAACTGTGGGGTTCTCAGCGAAGTGATCGACGACGGTGCCACGGTCGTCGATATCGGCAGCGGTGCGGGGTTCCCGGGCATTCCCCTCGCCATCGCGAAGCCCGAGGCCTCGATCACCCTGATCGAGCCGCTTCTGAGGCGATCGACCTTCCTGGAAGAGGCCATATCCGAACTGGGGCTGCAAAACGTCACAGTGACCCGAGGCCGCGCAGAAGAGAAGGCGGTGCTCTCGGCGGTGGGGACCGCGGATGTCGTGACGTCGCGAGCGGTCGCGCCGCTCGAGCGACTCGCCGGATGGTCCGCTCCCCTGATCCGCATCGGCGGTCGCTTCGTCGCGCTGAAGGGACGATCGGTCGCAGAAGAGATAGAACGTGACCGTGCGGCGGTGAAGAAGGTCGGGATCGTCGATCTGACTGTCGGCCAGTGCGGAGTCGATATTCTTGACGAGCCGACAACTCTCCTGATCGGATCGAGAGTCGGCACGGACAAGGATGCGGCCGCTGCACGTCGAGCCGCACGTCGAGCCAAGAGAGGTCGATAGAGATTGGTGTCATTTCGGCGTAGGGCGCACAATGGACGCAACGACGTAAGGAGCTCCGGGGTGCCCGAGAACGAGTATGCAGTTTCACGTGAAACGCCACCCGATCGACCCTACGGAGACACTCCGATCGCAGCCGCAGCCGAGCGAGCCAGCCAGGTACTGACTCCAGGAGGTACCGGTACCCTCCCCCGCCCTCGCCGCCCTCGGATCATGACGGTTGCGAATCAGAAGGGTGGCGTGGGTAAGACGACCTCCGCCGTCAACCTCGCGGCCGGCCTCGCGATCCACGGACTCGGTGTTCTCGTGATCGACCTCGATCCACAGGGCAACGCGAGTACCGCATTGGGGATCGATCATCGGCAACCGGGTATCGCGTCGGTGTACGAGATGCTTCTCGATGAGGTCCCGCTGAGACAGGCGATCCAGAAGTCGCCGTTCAGCGATCGTCTGTACTGTGTTCCGTCGACGCTCGACCTGGCCGGCGCCGAGATCGAACTGGTCTCGCTGGTGGCTCGCGAGAGTCGTCTGCGGAACGCGCTCGACGAGGATCTGCTCGTCGAGTACGGCATCGATTACGTACTCATCGACTGCCCGCCGTCGCTCGGCCTCCTCACGGTCAATGCGATGGTCGCGGCACAGGAAGTCCTCATCCCGATCCAGTGCGAGTACTACGCACTAGAAGGTGTCGGCCAGCTCCTGCGGAACATAGAACTCGTGCAGGCGCACTTGAATAAGGAGCTGCACGTCTCCACGATCCTTCTCACGATGTATGACGGTCGAACCAAACTCGCCGATCAAGTAGCCGCGGAGGTCCGCAATCACTTCGGCGAGATCGTGCTGTCAGCGATCATCCCCCGCAGCGTGAAGGTGTCAGAAGCCCCGGGCTTCGGTATGACGATCATCGAATACGATCCCGGTTCACGTGGATCCATGAGCTATCTCGACGCTGCGCGCGAACTCGCACAGCGCGCAGCGGTGGAAGGCGGTCTGGCGTAATGGCGCAGCAACGGGACACCCAGCGACGCGGTGGTCTCGGTCGAGGATTGGCAGCGCTGATCCCGACCGGACCCACCGAGGAAGACCAGGGAACGAACACTCGCCGGATGGGATCGGCTGCGGCCGACGTCGTCATCGGCGGAGGTTCTCAGCCTCCGGCTGGGACAGGAGTATCGGTCGACACTGAGCTCATTCCGTCGCGTCCGGCGGACACAGCCAACGATGTTTCACGTGAATCAACGGGGTCGAGCACCACTTCCGACGAGTCGGACGACGGTACAGACGCCGTAAGCGAGATCGATCGAGACGAGGTCGGCGCGGTCTATCGGGAGATCCCACCGTCGCAGATCGAGCCCAATCCGCACCAGCCGCGAACAGTCTTCGACGAAGAAGCGCTCGCCGAGCTCGAGCACTCCATCCGCGAGTTCGGATTGATGCAGCCGATCGTGGTTCGGGAACTCCCCTCCCCCACAGCCGACGGGATCCGCTATCAGCTGATCATGGGTGAGCGTCGCTGGCGTGCGGGCACCAATGTCGGTGTCGATGCGCTGCCCGCTATCGTGCGCGAGACACCCGACGGTGCCATGCTGCGCGACGCCTTGCTGGAGAACATCCACCGTGCCCAGCTGAACCCACTCGAAGAAGCAGCGGCGTACCAACAGCTTCTCGAAGAGTTCGACGTGACACACGAGGAGCTCGCTAATCGTCTGGGACGGTCGCGGCCCGTCATCTCCAACATGATCAGACTGCTGCGCCTCCCCATCCCGGTGCAGCGTCGGGTAGCTGCCGGCGTCCTGTCCGCGGGACATGCGCGGGCACTTCTCGCCCTGGAGACCGGGACCCAGGCACAGGAAGAGCTCGCCGCTCGTATCGTCGCCGAGGGTCTGTCCGTCCGAGCCACCGAAGAGGCCGTGACGCTCGCTAACCGCGACGATGACGGCACTCCTACTGCCGCACCGCGTCGTCGCCAGCAGATGCAGATGCCCGGTCTGCAAGACGTCGCAGACCGGCTCTCCGATCGTCTCGACACGAAGGTCACGGTCAGCCTGAGCAAGCGGAAGGGCAAAGTGGTGATCGAATTCGGTTCCGTTGATGATCTCGAGCGAATCGTGACTGTCATCGCGGAGCAGACGGACAACGCGAAGTAGTCCGAAATAACCGGTTTACCGACGGTGACCCAGGGCTACGTCCCTGAAACGTCACAGTGACTGATTGTCCTCATCAGCCCATTGAGGACCCAACGCGGGAGCAAGAATGAGTGTGAGGGTAGTGCCGCTGGAGCTCGAGAAGTTCCAGACTCTGCCATCACACACCCGTCGCTGCGTGTTCTGGGAGATGGATCGCGCCGACGACTCTGCTTCGGATGGAACCGGACCGTACGAGACTGACCTAACCGATCCGCGACGGACGACGGCCGATCACGAGAGTGAGTTCGATAAGGAAGCCTGGATCTCCGGACTGCTCCTCGAGTGGGGAACATGCGGACAGATCGCGATCGAATCGACGACGGGCCGCGTCGTTGGCACCGCCCTGTACGCTCCCCCGGTTCGCGTGCCCCGGGCTCGACGCTTCCCAACGGCACCAGTCGGAGCCGACGCCGTCCTTCTCTCCACCATCACAACCCAGCCTGGATTCGAACAGGCCGCTGTGCTCCTCATGGACGCAGTGATCGCCGACGTCGTTCACCGCGGCGTCCGAGCGATCGAGGCATTCGGTTTCAGTGGTTCACGTGAACCGCTCGAGCGCGATCTCGTCGGCCTCATGCTCGGCAACGGCATGGACACCGACGCGTGTCTCGACTGCCTTATGCCTACGCAGTTCCTGATCGATTCTGGATTCGAGACGGTCGCCCACGATCTCTATCTGCCGCGCCTGCGGCTCGAACTCGACGAAGGGCTCGGATGGAAGTCGGCCGTCGAGCGGGCGTTGGAGAAGTTGGTCGTCGAAGCTGCCGTCGATCTGTCGGGGACGCCTGCGCCTGTCGGGTGAGTTCGGTTGCGGGCTGTCTTGGTGTCGTGAGGTTGCGTATTGCGGCGCGTGGGCCGGCGGCGATTTCCTGTACGTCTCCTCCGTAGCGCTTTTGCTTTGCATGTTTCACGGGAAACATTGTCCTGCGGTCGCAGCTGTGTCAGCGCCTATCGGCGGTGTGAGCGACTCAAGGAGTGCGGTCCCCTATCGCAGATACGAGAGCGGCCCGGCAGGAAGCCGGGCCGTTCGATGTTTCACGGGAAACAACACTGATGTGATTTACGGAGTGATGCGCTCCGCGGCGAGAAGATCGGCGAACGTGTATGTGCCGGTCGGGCGGTCGTTCTCACCGAGAAGGTAGAGACGCTTCACCGCCACGAGGACGGCTTCGGCGATCGTGTCGCGCTGCCGGGCGTCGTCCAGGATCGCGGCGTCGTGCGGGTTCGTGATGTACCCGGTCTCGATCACGACCACGGGCATGCGGGTGGTCCGGAGAATGCCCCACGTGCGCTCGTGAGTACGGCAGTCAAGGAAGTCGGTGCGGGCGACGAGCTCGCGCTGAATGAAGCTGGCGAGGTTGCGACCGATCGTCGAGAAGGACCCGTGCGTGTTGCCGAAGTAGAACGAAGCGACCCCGTTGGCGCGTTCGTTCGGGTAGTTCCCCGCGCGCAGCGAGATCATCAGATCCACGTCCGCGAGATTGGCCACACGAGCCCGAGCCTCGTCGTCAGGCGCCGAACGTCCGTCGTGCGACAGGAACGTCTCCATACCGGCCGCCGACATCCGTCCTTCGAGGCGCGACGCCAGATCCCACAGGACGCTGGCATCTGCTTCCGAGTCGGAACCGGGATCGATGAGGATGCGCTTGCCGGACAGCTGCGGACCGGATCGGCGCACGAGCTCTTCCTCCCGGATCGCATGCGGCGAACCGCCGGTGATGCGCGTGCCGAGACGATTGAGCGAACGGATGGTCTCCGGTCCGCAGATGCCGTCGGAGCTCAGGCCGTACTCGGTCTGGTAGAGACCGACCGAATTGTGGGTCACTTCGCCGAACTGTCCGTCGACCATGCCGTGGTAATAGCCGAGGTTCTGCAAGCGGGACTGCAGGCTCGCGACGTCGTCCCCCGTCATGGGCGCCGACAGTCGGTACAGAAGTACGCGACTGCCGAGTTGATAGGAGGCCTCGCGCAACGCGGTGTACGTGGCGATGCCGACGAGACCGTCGACGATGAGCCCGCGCTCCTGCTGGAACGCACGAACTGCACGATCGCACTCATCGTCGAACACCGCTTCGGGCGGGGACCACGGGCTCCGCTCGTCACCGGGAGTGGCGGTCGGCGCAGCAGGCAACAGTCCTCGCGTGGCAAGAATGGCCCGAATCTCGGCGACTGCCGAGCCGTGATCGCCGAGTCGCAATACCGGCATGGAGACCCCACTTTCTCGCATAAGGGTGACGGCCGCCGACCGGGTGGCCGGCGGCCGTCACTGCACCGCTACATTCTCTCAGGTCCGCGTCTGTGCCGACAAACGAAGACGGCTATCGAGACCAACTGTTATGTGCCGAAGGCACGTGTCACTTGAGGACGGGCTCCAGCTCGCGGAGGATCGCGGCCTTCGGCTTAGCGCCCTGGATGGTCTTCGTCGGCTTACCGTTCTCGAACAGGATCATCGTCGGGATCGACATGATCTGGAAGTCACGAGCGATGGCCGGGTTGGCGTCGACGTCGACCTTGGCGACGGTGATCGCTTCGGCGTTGTCTCGGGCGATCTCGTCGAGCACCGGGGCGACCATCTTGCACGGGCCGCACCAGGTGGCCCAGAAGTCGACCAGCACGGGCTTGTCGGATTCGAGGACGTCAGACTTGAACGACGCGTCGGTGACGTCGACAGTGTTGCCTGCCATTTTTAACTCCTTGTTCGAGGTGTGAAAGATTCGGATTCAGCCGGCGTGCTCGGCGAGCCAGCGCTCGGCGTCGATCGCAGCCGAACATCCGCTGCCTGCCGCGGTGACCGCTTGGCGGTAGGTGTGGTCGACGAGGTCTCCGCACGCGAAGACGCCGGGAACGTTCGTGTACGTCGACCGGCCGTCGACCTTCACGTAGCCGTCCTCGTCGAGGTCGATCTGACCGCGGACGAGCTCGCTGCGCGGGTCGTGCCCGATGGCGACGAACATGCCGGTCGCATCCAGGGTGCGAGTCTCACCGGTCACGGTGTCTGTCAGTTCCAGTTCGCTGACCGAGTTCTCGCCCTTCACCGCTGACACGGTCGAGTTGGTGATGAAGTCGATCTTGTCGTTGTCGCGCGCACGCTCCAACATGATCTTGGACGACCGGAACTCTTCGCGACGGTGGATCAGGCTGACCTTCCGCGCGAACTTGGTGAGGAACGTGGCCTCCTCCATCGCCGAGTCGCCGCCGCCGACCACCACGATGTCCTGCTCCTTGAAGAAGAAGCCGTCACACGTAGCGCACGACGAGACACCGCGGCCGAGGAGCTCCTGCTCGCCCGGGACTCCGAGGTAGCGAGCCGCAGCGCCCATCGCGAGGATGACCGCGCGAGCCCGGTACACCTCTCCGCCGACCTCGACCTCCTTGATGTCGCCGTCCAGGCGCATCGCGTCGACCTCTTCGATGCGGAGGTCCGCGCCGAAGCGGGTGGCCTGCTCGCGCATCTCGTCCATCAGCTCGGGACCTTGGATGCCCTTCTGGAAGCCGGGAAAGTTCTCGACTTCGGTGGTGGTCATCAGAGCGCCGCCGAAGGAGATCCCCTC
Source organism: Gordonia zhenghanii (assembly GCF_021738965.1). Taxonomy (GTDB): domain Bacteria; phylum Actinomycetota; class Actinomycetes; order Mycobacteriales; family Mycobacteriaceae; genus Gordonia; species Gordonia zhenghanii. The sequence goes on from NZ_JAKKOQ010000014.1 coordinate 173,283, forward strand.
GAAGACGACGGGCGACAGTTCGGCGCGTGCCGCGTAGATCGCGGCGGTGTAGCCGGCGGGGCCGGATCCGACGATGATCAGCTCGTGGATCTGGTTTTCGGTGTCGCTCATCAATCCTCCGTGTCGCAAATGAGCCCGCCGCTTCTCGCGGGCTGCTGATTCCAACACAAGGATATGGGCTGGTGTTCCCACAAGCCCGTCGGAGGTGACGAAGATCAGGGGGTGACGCAGATCAGAGGGTGACGCAGATCCGGGTGACACAGTTCAGTCCGTCTGGAAACCGCGGATCACGTCGAGCATCCGCTCTCGGACGTCGGACGGGATGGGAAGGTCTTCGCCTCGCAGCGATTCGAGGTCGGCGTTCGTCGCGTCCAGCGCGGTGAGGACGCGTTGTGCTCCCGGGTCGTCCGCGATCCCGGCACGTACTCGGTCGGCAGCGGCGGGCTCGAGCTGCCCGGCGTGGAAGTCGATGAGAACCTCAGTCGAGTACGGAGGGCCGGCATGTCCCCCGTCGTGCCCGCCGTGCTCGTCGACCCCGTTGTGCTCCATCTGACTGCGTCCGCCTCCGCGTTGTTGATCCTTTGATTCCATCACTGATTAGACGCGCCGGAGCCAGTTTCGGTTCCGTTGTGACAAGTTCGGGCGTGGCGGAGTCAGGCCGGACAGCAGAGTAGAGAGCGGATCAGGACCGGGGCACTCACCTCTCCTTTCGGAGGTGGCCGAGAACGAGCGCCAGCTTCTCTCGCCCGCGGTTGGCACGGCTCTTGACAGTGCCGGGTGGAATACCGAGGGCGGCTGCCGTCTCGGCGATTCCGAGGTCGTAGATGTGCAGCAGGATGATCACGACTCGCTGGTCGGGCGGAAGGACGTCGAGAGCGTGACCGATTGAGAGGGAGAGGTCCACGTCGTCGATGCGATCGAGCGGGTCGACGAGCGACTCGTCCTCCTCCATGAGCGGTGAGGTCGCATGCGACTTGTTGCGGCGGAGACGGTCGAGCGCCGCATTGAGCACGATGCGGTGGAGCCAGCTGGACACCGTGCTGTCGAATCGGAAGCGAGCCGCAGTCTTGTTCACCGACTCGAGTGCGTCCTGAAGGGCGTCCTCGGCGTCGTCCATGTTGCCGGTGGTCCGGAGAGCCACCGCCCAGAGCTTGTTCTGATGGCGTTTGAACAGCACTTCGAAGGCTGTGCGGTCGCCGTTGATGTGGTCCCGGAGCAACTGATCGTCGCCGCGGGAATCTGTGATCCCCCGATGCATGTCGATGAATCTAAGCCCGACAGCCGAGAAAATTGTCGGTTTCTACGTACTTGGGGATAAAGTCGGCACATTGTGGAGAACTCCACCGGGTTCTGTGGATAACCCGGGACATTCCGCACAATCAGGTGGGTGGCGGCTCCGACGCACGGGACGTTATCGCGAGGGTCACTGATCTCGCGGTCGACGAGTAGTCGTGTGGCGCGTGCGAGTGCCGGGGAAGGTCGCCGCGAGGTGGGGGTGCACCCCCTCGTGAAGGCCGAACTCGTCGGCGAGCTCGCGCAGGTGCACACCGAGTTCGGCGAGGGGCGCCGAACCGATGGCCTCGCGGATCAGTGCGTCGAGGTCTCTGGGCACCGCCGACGCTCGGGTCAGTCGCTCCCGGCCTTCGCCGGTGAGCGATACGAGTACCGAGCGGCGGTCCGCTGGATTGTCGGCGCGCTGCACGAGTCCGGCGGCAATGAGTCCGTCGACGAGGGCCGTGACGTTGTTGCGGTGCATCCCGATGGACGACGCGATGCTCTGGTGAGTACGCGGACCGACCTTGTCGATCCCTGCCAGCACAGCGAACTCGCGTGGCGACAAGCCGAACTCGGCGATACGTACGGCGAAGTCTTGCGCTACATGTGCGCCGACCTGAGACAGCAGGAATGAGACGGACGAGCTGAAATCGGGTGTAGACGACATCGGTCTACCGTAACCGAGATTGCAATAAGTAGTGACAAATATCTGAGTCAGACGTAGCGTTCTCCTCATCGGGGAGCCGACCTCGCACGGCCGGTTCGGAATCGAAAGGTGAAGCCATGCAGATAGCTCTCGTCGGCGCCTCCGGACGTACCGGGCATCGCGTGGTCGATCGCGCTCTGGCGGACGGCCACGTCGTGCGCGCAATCTCCCGAAGTCCGGAGGACGCAACGGATTTCGGACGCGAGGGAGTCGAGTGGTTCACCGGTGACGTCCGCGACCGTGCCGTCGTCGTCCAGGCGCTCGTCGGCGCCGACGTCGTCATCAGCGCGCTAGGTGTCGGGGCGAGCAAAGACGAGACCACTGCGTACTCGAGCGGCATCGCGACGATCACCGACGCCATGGTGAGCGCCGGGATTCTGCGTCTGGCCGTCGTGAGTGCCGCACCGGTCGGCGAGGACATGGGAGGCGGTGTCGTCAGCCGTGTCATGCGCGCCACCCTCTGGCGGTTCTTCGGCGCCTCTTATCGGGACATGGCCCGAATGGAGTCGCAGCTGAGCCGGCAGGACGGTATCGACTGGTGCAGTCTTCGCCCGCCATACCTCAAGGACGCGCCTGCTCGCGGCGCCTACCGCTCAGACAGCGCTCGACTGCCACGCGGCGCAAGGTCGATCACTACAGGCGATCTCGCCGACGCTCTGCTGGACGCGGTCTGCGGACGAGGCGGTCTCGCAGGTATCACCTACGTCGCCAACTGACCCGGGCCGTCCACGTCGTCGTCTCGTTCTAGTGGACGACGTCACCCCCGATTGTGGAGACCTCGAGTCGGCGCTAGAACAATCGCTGGAGGGTCGCCACGAACATATCGGTGACGACTCGGTGGATCGCGTTGATGCTGAACAGGTCGAGGTCGTAGCCCGCTTCGATCGGCGCCTGCACGGCGGTCTGCCAGTCGACGAGCAGTTGGGTCATCGCACCGACGAGTCCGATGGCGGCGAGGCGCTGCGACGGTGTCGGATCATGGTCTCGGCTGGCGAAGCCGAGGATGAGGTCGGCCCAGCCGTGAATCGCGCGCAGCCGAACCTCTTCGAGTTCGGGACTCACCCCGACCACTTCGATCAAGATGACGCGGGCGCGCCGGGCGTCCTGCGCGAGGTTGGTGATGAAGCCGCGCAGAGCCTCCTCGGCCAGCCGTGGAATCAACTCGTCGGGGACCGGACCGGCAGGCACCTCAGCGCCGTCGAAGACGGTCGCGGCGGCGGTCAGTGTCGCGGCGCGCGCCGAGTCGACGCAGGAGTCGTACACCGCGCCGAGCAATCCCGCCCGGTCGTCGAACGACTCGTAGAAGTACCGCTGGGTGAGACCGGCCTCCGTGCAGATCCGCTTCACCGACACGTTCGGATAGCCGAGGGTGCCGAACAGATGCAGTCCTGCGGCGATCAGTGACTCTCGACGTTGGAGATACCGGTCCTGCGCGGTCAGTCCCCCGTATGTACGTCCCCCGGAAGTGTTCGTCATCAACGATCATCGTAGGCGGGCCGCCTGATCCCGGACCGCTGACCTATTCTCGAGTCCATGAACGACGAGCAGCCGTCGGCCCGCTGGAAGGCCGCGCGATCGATGGACCGCATCGCGGTTCCGGGCGAATTACAGGTCACCAAGACGCATGTGGTGTTCGAGCCCAAAGGCCGACGCACCCAGGGTGCGCGATTCTCGGTAGCTTTCACGTTCGTCGCAGGCGTCGGAACGGTGCCGGGAACCGGGAAGTTCTTCAGTGGAGGGCGACGCGAGCGACTCTGCCTCACGCTCGCCGACGGCTCCGAATGGCTGTTCGTGGTCCCCGAGCTCGACGCGGCGGTCGAGCGCATCCGGAGTTCGGTACACCCCTGACGCCGCGTGATCGCCGCACGTCACAGACCCTTCTCGGCGTGATGAATATCTGCGTCGGTATGGACTGGGACTATCTGACACGCTATCGTGTCAGATATGTTGGATGCGATCCCGGAGCAGCTGCGCGAACCGACGCTGTTCGCGATCCCGTTCTTCGTGCTGATGCTCGGCCTCGAACTCTTCGCGGCGGCCAGACTCGAGCATTCACACGACGATCAGGGTCGGCCCGTATCGGGCGCGTACAAGAAGGAAGACGCCCGAGCCTCGATTCTCATGGGCCTGGTGTCGATCGGGACATCGGCCGTAGGAAAGTTCCTCGCGCTGTTCGTCTACGCGGCGCTGTTCGCGTACGCCGCGCCGTGGCAGTTGCCGATCGGCGCTTGGTACACATGGGTAATCGGGTTCGTCGGGATCGACTTCCTCTTCTACTGGGAGCACCGCATCGCGCATCGCGTGCGGGTGGTGTGGGCGACCCATCAGGCCCACCATTCCAGCGAGTACTACAACTTCGCGACCGCGCTACGCCAGAAGTGGAATCCGAGCATGAGCCTGATCATGTGGCTCCCGCTCCCCGCGCTCGGGGTCCCGCCTGCCGTGGTCTTCGCGTCCTACTCGTTCAACCTGATCTATCAGTTCTGGGTGCATACCGAGCACATCGGAACTATGTGGCGCCCGTTCGAGTTTCTGATGAACACGCCGTCGCACCATCGAGTGCACCACGGCCGCGACGCCGAATACCTCGACCGCAATTACGCAGGCGTCTTCATCGTCTGGGATCGCATGTTCGGCTCATTCCAGCGCGAAATCCACCGTCCCACATACGGTCTGACGAGCAGCGTCGGTACGTACAACCTCTGGCAGCTGCAGACGCACGAGTACGCCGCAGTGATCCGCGACGTTCGCAGCGCCTCCACATTTCGGACGAAACTCGGATACGTGTTCGGGCCTCCGGGGTGGGCGCCGCGGACAGCGGAGCGTGAGCCGGCCGATTCGCCGACTCTGCTCCGCTAGCGCTCACCCCGCAGGAACAGCCGCCAACGGCGAGTCGACGTTCCAGGTGGCGACGTCGATGATCCTGTCGCGCAACGCGGTGAACACGGTGTCGACGGACTGGCAGGCCGCCTCCGTATCAGGATGAGTCGCATTGAAGTCGAGCCCCGACTCGTCGCGGTTGATCCACATGAAGACCTCCCGGGAGGGCGTGGCGTTGGCGTACACCGAGAAGTCGTGTCGCCGTGCGAGTTCCGCGCCGGGAACGCGCGACACGTCGACGTACGACAGCATCGGCGCAGCGAACCCGTGTTTCACGGGGAACGACGGGTCGTCGGCGAGCAGATCGATCACCGGGAACACCGGGACGCTCTCAAGCCGACGGGCGTCGCCCATCGCGGCATGCGCGGCCGCGGCCACCTCTTCGAATGAACCTCGGGCGTCGAACTGCACGGGAACCAGCGTCACGTACCAGCCGACGGCCATCGCGTCGCCGGGGGCCGAGCGATCGGCCCGTGGAATGAGCATCGTGAAGAGATCGTCACCGGTCAGTTCGTGGTGCACTTGGCCGAGCACCGCGAGCAGCGCGCTGCCCGTGTTGGCGCCCGCCTGCTTCGCCGCCGTCGCGAATCGGGAGGCGGTCTCGAGGTCCACGAACGACGAGTGCACCAGGATCTTGCCGGGCGCCGACTCGTCGGGTCCCAGCCCGAGCGGAAGCCCGAACGAGGGCATCCCGCCTGCGCGCTTGACCACGTCGCGCCAATGCTGCACGGCGGGGTGCGCCGGAGTCAGCTCGGCGGCGGCAGCCCGCTGCTCGGCGCAGAACTCCGGATACGGGCGCACCGGCAAGCCGACGAAGTCGACTCCTTCGCGGGCAGCGGAGTAGCGAGACACGATCTCGAAGAAGCTCACGGCCTGTGAGACGCCGTCGGTGAACATGTGGTCGACCGCGATGATCACGTCGAAGTGCGGATCGTCCGCGCCCTCCCGAGCGTTCTCGGTGCCTGCCGCCGCGAACTCGAACGCGGCCCAATCCTCGAGCCCGGGCACGTGGGTCAACAAATGGTCTTTGACGGTGCGATCCGGGTGGTCGTCCGAGGTGGCCGCGACGGCCAATTCGATCTGTTCAGGGCGCAATGTCCGTCCCGCGGGGCGAAGATCGCCGGACACATCGAATGCGGTATGGAACGATTCATGCGCGCGAACGAATTCGTTTAATACGGATGAGAGAACACCCTCATCGAAATGGTCAAAGATCGTAAACATCGTGAATACCAGACGGCGCGTGCACGCTTCGCCGTCGATACCGCTCCGAAGATGGTCCGCCTGAATGTAGGACGTGTCTACGCCCAGGTCAGGAGCCCTCCTCATCGCGTCGCGCGTCGCCTCGTCCGGGGACCAGGTGACCCAGTCTCCAGGAAGGCATTCCCATTGCTCAACAAACCCCGACTTCATTTCCATAATGTTGGCCGATTGCCTATCGGTTCAACAGACTAATTCGTAGTGAGAAATTGCACAGTATCGACACCGAATCGGCCGGCGCATAAATCGCCTATTTCGGCCGAATGGGAATTGCGATTGCGTTTGATTCTTGGAAACCCGCTGTTTGTCTCACGGTCGACACGGCATGTCTGGAGCGTACGAAGGTCAGCTCGACCAGACTCCGGACACGCCGCGGCGGTGCGAGCCCAACACGTGGGTGTCGACGATGCCGAGGGCCTCCATGAGGGCGAACATCGTCGTGGGGCCGACGAATCGGAACCCCTTCTTTCGGAGCGCCTTCGACAACGCGATCGATTCCGGCGAGGTGGTCGGGACGTCGGCCATGCTTTGCGGTCGCGGAGTGTCCGCGGGTTTGAACGACCATAGGAACTCCTCGAGTCCGCCGTCCTCGCGCAGCGCGATGGCTGCCCGCGCGTTGGTGACGGTGGCCTCGACCTTGGCGCGGTTGCGGACGATCCGGGCGTCGCCCATGAGGCGCTCGACGTCGTCGGGTCCGAAGGTCGAGACGACGTCGGCGTCGAAGTCGAGGAAGACTTCTCGGAAGGCGTCGCGTTTACGCAGGATCGTCGCCCACGACAGTCCGGCTTGGAAGCCCTCCAGGCACAGCCGTTCGAAATGGGCGGACTCCCCCGACACGGGCATACCCCATTCGGTGTCGTAATAGTCCTGCATCATCCCGGGCACCGCGCCCCACGGCGTGCGGTGCAGACCGTCGTCCCCGAGAACAGTGCCGCCCGATGACGGACCGCCGCGTGCCTGCTCCGCAGGCATCAGTGCAGTGACACGCGATCGATGATGGCCTGGAATCCGCTGCTGCCCTGCGGCAGCGACGTCATCCACACCACGAAGTACTGCGCCTCGTCGGGCGACTCGACGTCGAGGGTGGTCTTCTTGTCGCCGACTGTCCCGCTGCCGACCTGAGTCGTCGCGTCGAGATTCGTCGGATTCCGCGAATTCGTCGTCCGCAGTTGGACGTTGAAGCCGGGCGTCGGTGTCTCGATGGTCACCGATTTCACGGTGCCGGGCGACGCGAGCCGGAACATCAATCCGAGGCCGTCCTTGAGCCCAGCGAAATCCGGTGAGCCACGGTAGTTGTCGGTCCTCCACCCGGGTGCTTCGCCGGTCAGGATGTGTTCGAGATTCGCCGACGAGTCCGGCGGCTGCTGCGACGTGTCCAAGAGCGTCACCGACCGGACATCAATCGGTTCCGCGGGCTTTGCGGAGCTCGGCGGGGCAGCTGGCTCGGCGGGCGCGCTCGACGACGACTCCGGTAGGAACGAGTCCAGGTCGGCGTTGGTCTCGTCGGAGGTGCCGAACACGTTGGTCGCGGCGACGATGATCGCGATGATGACGAACAGGATGAACAGTCCACCGCCTGCGAGCAGCGCGGTGTTCCGCTTCCCGGACTCGCCTTCGCCCATCAGGCGTTCCTTGCGAGTACGGCTGATCGGCGCCACCGACACCGGAGCCGGCGCGTCAGCGAGACGCGGCAGCATGTCGGTCTGCAGATCGACGACAGTCGCCTGGTCGAGGACGTGCTGGACGGTCGCGGCCGTTCGGATGCCGCGGTCGCCTTCCAGCGCGCGTGCGGCGACGGCGGAGATCTCGAACGGGATGTCGGGCTTCGCGTCGCGCGGCGCCCGCGGCTGTGTCGGGTCGGCGGGGTCGGGTTCGGCGATCGCCATTCCGCCGACCGGATCGGTCGTGATCGCGGAGGTGACGAGTCGCTTACCGGCGTCGCCGTCGAGGGTCCACCGGCCCAGCAGCAGCGCGTACAGGACGGCGCCGAGACCGCGGACGTCGCTGCGACGGTCGTCGTCGGACATGATCGCGGGGAATGCGAGGACGGCGTCGCCCGCCGTGCTGACTCGGATGCGGTCCGGGTGGTCGATGGACAGGACCGCGCCCGCGCGATGCGCCGCCTCGGCTCCTGCTGCGAGGGCGCGCACCGCGCGTGCCGCACCCGTCGCGGACGGGCCGGTCGCTGCCACGTCGGCCAGTCGGGAGCCCGGAATCCATTCGGAGACGACGATGCCGCCGGACGCGCTGCGCACCACGTCGAGGACGCGTGCGACGCCTGCCGTGTGCAGCTGTCCGAGCCTGCGAGTCCGGTGCAGGACTGCTTGCGGGCCCTCGGCGACGGGGTCGCGCTGGCCCGGAGCGATCGGCGGGAACTTCTGGTCGGGGTCGACGAAGGTCAGACCGACCTCGCGGTCGAGCCCGATGTCTTTGGCCCGCCAGAAGGCGAGGCCGCGGGTACCGCCCTGCGGTTCGAGCAGACGGTAGCGGCCGCCGGCGACGGCGGCGCCCGGAACGAGACGAGGCCCCCGTACCTGTTGGGCCGGTGGCGTCTTCGGCATCATGGCGCGCGTCGGATCGGTAGACGGGCGCGGCGGCTCGTCGCCCGAACCGGATCCGGTCATCGGCTGTGCTCCTCGGGGACGCAGGGGTGGCTGCGACGGTCCGGGGCGGCGCTGCGGTGGGCCCGCAGGACGACTGCGGACCACCGGGATCACAGCTGTTTCGCCTGCCGCACCACCCGTGAAGGCGGAGTACTCCTGCCAGGTGGCTGTGCCTCGGTCGAAGCGGCGCCGGACGTCTACTTGTCCAGCGTACGGGAACGACTCCTCGTTCGAGACTCGCGGGAACTGCACTGTCATGGTGGGTGAATCCACGTCGCCGTCGATGGCGGGCGGGGCGAGTCTCGGAATGAAACGTCCGACGATCCGCATCACCGCGTTGCTGATCGACACCATCTCCGGGATCTTCAAGGCGACCAGGAGAAGGTAGACGACGCCGAGGGCGACGATCGCGGCGACGATCAGATACACGAGCGAGCCGACCTTCCCCGCATGCGTCGACATGCGGGCGAAGCCGGTCAGTTCGGAGATCGCCCAGACGGCGGCCACGACCACCGCGGACACGCCGATCGTGAGCAGCGTCGGTCGGGTGACGTTCTTCATCGCTCGTCCGCCGAGCCGCTTCTTCAGCAGAAGGTGGCCGACGATCGCGCCGACCGCATAGCCGAGTCCGTTCGAGAGCGACAGCCACCGCACCACCATCGACGGATCGTCGAACAGAACGGGCCCGAGGTAGGACGAGCCGACCTTCACCGCGGTGATGCCCAAGACCATGACGGTCGGTGTCCAGGCGTCCTCGCGGGCATAGAACACGCGCAGCTGGACGAGGGTCATCGCATACGGGATGAGGGTGAATGCGCCCCACGCGAGAACCGAGCCGACCTGTGACGCGGTGTCGGCGTCGAACTCACCGAAGTTGAAGATCGCGACGCCGATCGCGGGTCCGAAGAACGTCATGAACGCCACGACGGGCACGAGCGCCACGATTGTCAGACGGGTGGCCAACGACATGTCGTCGACGACGGCCTCGGTGTCGTCGGCGGCCGCGTTGCGCGACATGCGCGGCATGATCGCCGTCAGGATCGTCACGCCGAGCACACCGTACGGAAGCTGCAGCAACTGCCAGTGGGTGGCGTACGCGGAGATTCCGCCCGCGCTGGCTCCCGCCGCGATGTTGTAGGTCACCATCAAGCCGACCTGCAGGATCAGCACGTAGCCGATGATCGCGACCGCCATGTTGCCGAACATCCGCAGGCGCGCGTCGATCCCCCACTTCCAGCGCAGCCGGACCCCGACCTTCCGCAGGTACGGGAGCAGGATCGCGACCTGAGCGACGACGCCGAACGTGGTGCCGATGCCGAGTACGAGCAACTTCGGATCGGACATGGTCACCGGATTGAGGCTGATCTCGCCGGGCATCAGGAAGAACAGGACAAGGGTCGTGATCTGCACGACGTTGTTCAGCACCGGAGCCCAGGCACCCGGTTTGAACAGGCCCTTCATGTTCAGGATCGCGATAAACAGTGCGGTGAGACCGTAGAAGAGGACTTCGGGCAGCAGCAGATAGGCGAGTGTCGTGGTGACGTCGCGGTTCACTTCGCCGTCGCCGACGTTCAACGCTGTCAGCACGGGCGCGGCGATGATCGCGACGACTGTCGCGACACCGAGGACGACGACGGTCAGGCTGAAGATCCGGTTGATGAAGTCTGCGCCGCCGTCGGAGTCTTCGGCTTCGGCGCGGACCAGGACAGGGATGACGATCGCGGTGAGGACGGCGCCGAGGAGCACCTCGGAGATCATGCCGGGGAGAACATACGCAGCCTGGAACGCCGACGACAGCGCCGGACCGAGCATCGCCAACACGAGGACCGTGCGGATGAACCCGGTGATTCGGCTGGTGAGCGTACCGATGGCGATGGAGCCGCCGGTGCGCATCACGCTCTCGTCGGATGGGTTCTCGACTTTCTTGTGCTCGGTCGTCATCCACGCTCTCCGGGGTCGGGCTCTTCGCGTTCGTCTGTGTCGGTCACGCGCTCGGCCGCCAGACGCTGCTGGTAGCCGGTGGAGGCGAGGTGCCGTTCGTACTCATCGGGTTCGGGCCTGTCCTCGTCGGCGGGGTCGGGCTCGCCGCGGAACCGGTGCCATAGGCGTCGTGCCGTCAGAAGTACCAGGATGACACCTGCGGCGATCGTGATCCAGAACAGTGCCTTTCCGTAGGCATTTGCGTAGATCGACAGGTCGACGGGACTGCTCAACGGGACGTTGTTCGTCGTGACGAGCGCGATTCGGACAGTGGCGGGCTGCGAACTCGACGCGTGCGTCGGCAGTTGCAGCTGTCTGGTGCCCTTCGCGGGGATCTCGACGACGCCGACGTCGCCGACGCTGAGCTCAGGCGGCGCGGTGATGTCCAGGCTGACCTTGATCGGAAGCGCCAGCTCGTTGCGCACCACCAGTAGTAGCGGGCTCCGTTCGGACGCGAGCGTGTATCGCCCGCTCGGATCGAGCAACGACACCGACTGCTGCATGCGCGTCAGGGTCGATCCGACTGCGGCGAGGCGTTGCGGGCGTTCGACCCTCGAGACGGTCCGGTTGGTCGTCGACGGCGTCGAGACGGTCCGAAGAAGATCCGCGCGCAGTGGGTCGATGTACTCGGCAGGCGTGAACGGCAAGTCGTGGCCGGTGGCGAACGAGCCTTCGAGACGTCCGATGAGGGCCACGTCGCGGCGTACGTCCGCCAGATCCTTCGACGACAGCGGGTAGCCGTCGGCGGCGAGCTGGTCGACGTCGCCGGGCACGACGAGGTCGGCAGGGCGGTCGGCCTTGCCGAGTCCGGCGATCACATCGGTGAGCGGGACGGGGTCGGCGGTGCCGGAGGCGACCATGAGCCGCGCGGTGTTCAGGAGCGAGCGTGCGTCGTCGGACGTCGGCGACCAGTACGTCGGGGGCATGGTGAACGCGCTGCGCCCGGTGGTGGCAGTGACCGGGTCGGATGTGCCAGAACCCGATGCGCCAGAACCCGATATGTCTGAACTGGATTCGTCTGAACTCGGCGCCGCGACGTCGAGCATCGGGAAGGCCAGCGACGCGGCAGCCGTCTGACGCCGGCTCGCCGCCGACTCCCCTGCCACGGACGGACGCTGCCATTCCGGAAGGAACGACGGGGCGACGGGCCGGTCGCCGATCGATCCGAGCGCTGCGCTGACACCGGGATCGTAGGTCTGCACCGGCAGTCCGCCAGACTTGTACCGGCCGGCCAGACCGGAGCCGCGGCGTTCCCGACTGCTCGGATCCACCGCCGTCGAGACGACGGCCGCAGCGTCCGAGCCCTTGCGGCCTTCGAGCAGTGTCCGCCCTTCCGGGGACACGGTGCCGGTCGCCGGGACGGTGAGGCCTCGGACACTGGTGACACCGAGGATGGCGTCGACGGTGTCGTACGCGCCGTTCAACGCCATGTCGGTGAGCTGGTCGTTGTCGATCCGTTCGAGGGAGTCGAGTCCCGCCTGTGCGTACGGGAGTGCGGTGACGCACATGCCGGACGCCACCCGAGTGAGGCGCGCGAGCCACTTGCGGGCCGTCGTCGAGCCGTCCCCGTCCCGGGTCTGCGCGTCCGGGTCGGACGGATCCTCGGTGATCGAATAGCCGGACGCCATCGACTGCACCGTGCTCACCAAGTCGGGGTCCACGGCCAGACAGATCGCGTTGCGCACGCGGTCCTCCGGCTTGTCCGCCCGGCCCTTGTCTGCTCCACCATCGCCGATCCCGGCCACAGTCTCGAGGGCCTGCAAGGACTTCCCGAGCCGCCCGTCGTCTTCGAGGGACGACGTCAGGTCGTCGCTGATCAGCCGGATGTCGGCGGTGTCGCCGCCGAGAGTGCCCGCTGCCTGCTGCGGCGGTGCAGCCAGCGGCCAGAGGAAGGTGAACGCCGCGGGATTCGTGTCGTTCGCGGCCACCGACCCGTCACGGCCGAGGAGCGGAGCCGATTCCGTACCCGATCCCGGTTCGACCCACTGGCGCGCCCGTGCCCGGTCGGCAGGCAGCGACAGGACGGGGAGCATCGTCCGCGAGTCGGCGATCCGCGCCTGGCCGCCGTAGTCGGGGGTTCCGTTGACGTTCACCAAGAGCGGATAGACCCCGGCTTGCGAGATCTGCAGGCCGCCCGCGGAGAGGGGGACGTCGACGGCGAAGTCGACGGTCTCATGGGGTGCGAGTGTGGTCGCCACCTTCGTGAACTCAGTGACGGTGTCGTAGACGGACGCGTCCGCGGCGAGAACGGTGCGCAGATCGGTCGACGTGGCGGCGTCCGAGCGTTGGAGTCGGACGATCACATCGTGGATCGGTCTGTCGAAGGTGTTCGTGATGCGGCCGCGGACGCCGACAGTCCGCCCCGACGAACTGGTGACGGTCGACGGCGTGACATCGGTGAGCGCGACGGACGCGTAATTCGTGTCGGGATCGTCGCCGGGGGTCGCAGACGCGGTCGGCGTCGGGCCGACGCCGACAAAGGCGAGAACAGACCCGAGAGTCAAGAGAACTGCGGCCACGAGCGCCGCGATCCGGACGCTGCGACCGGGGCGGTCAGCTGTCACCGGTGGCCGGTCGCCGCGGTCGCCTTCTGCGCCGCCGGGACTTGACCGGTGGCGGCGGCTCGTTGCGGCGCTGGTTGCGGGCGGCTGCGGCCTTCTCATAGTCGTTCGGCTCGGTACGGATACAGCTTGCTTCCGACTGTGCCAGCCGGGTCGGATCGCTCCGCAGATCGGCGATCACAGATTCCGCCGTCCGAGCGAGACGTCGCTCGTCAGAGTACGTGAGTCGGCGGGGAAGTTCGGTGAGCGGCACCCATGCGACCTCGCTCACTTCGTAGTCCTCATCGGAGAGCTCGCCGCCGGTGAACCGGAGTAGATAATGGTGCACCGTCTTGTGAATGCGACGGCCTTCGCTGACGAACCAGTAATCGATCTTGCCGAGTGGCGCGACGACGGTTCCCTCGATGCCGGTCTCCTCGGCGACCTCGCGCATCGCCGTCTGTTCGGCCGTCTCACCGGTCTCGATATGTCCCTTGGGCAGCGACCACATGGTGCGCCCGCGTCGGTCGACGCGGCCGATGAGGGCGGCACGCTGATCGTCGAACGGGGCGTCGATGTCGGACAGGACCAGACCGCCGGCCGACGTCTCGCGGACGGTGCGCAGCTTCGGGGCCGGATCGGCGTCGGCGGGGCGTCGTCCGCCGCGCCGCGAGCCGTTCGGCGAGGGCGACGACGGCTTGTTGCCGCTATTGCCCTTGTTGCCGCCGTTGCCGGTGTTCGGGTTCCCGCTTCCACTGTCTTTGCGACGATTCCGGTTCGCGAGATCGGATGGCTTGGGGGTTGCGGGGCCGGTGGCGGTGGGTTTCGCGGCCGCGGAATCCGGTTTGGCTGCGTCGGTCGGCCGGCCCGAACGACGTCCTCGCCTGCGGCGACCTCGTCGATTGCGTCGATTGCGAGTCGGTTGATCGCTTCCGCCGCTCGTCACCGGTTTTCCGCCGTCGCTTGCTGCCGGAGCGTCGGAAGCGACGTCCGTATGGTGCAGCGATGGTTCGGCGGACACACTCCGATGCTAGCCGTTCGTCACCGTCTGTTAGCCATGGCAGGCTGACCGCGCTAGCCGCGTCGGCGAGTCGGTAGTCTTCTATCCCATGACCGACAGCGCGCAGAGCAGCCGGATGAGCGACGAGCAGCGCGCCGAGCGCCGCAGCCGTCTGCTGGCGTCCGCCGCCGTGACGTTGCGTTCCCTCGACGAGGTGCTGACGCCTCTTGCGGCCCGTTTCGCGGACCGCGGACACGAGTTGTACCTGGTGGGAGGCTCGGTACGGGACGCGGTGCTCGGTAGGCTGGGCAACGACCTCGACTTCACGACAGACGCCAGACCCGAGGTGATCGCCGAGATCCTGAAGGGGTGGGCCACCGCGGTCTGGGACACCGGCATCGACTTCGGCACGGTGAGCGCACAGTTCGGCGATCAGATGGTGGAGATCACCACGTTCCGGTCGGACATGTACGACCAAGTCAGTCGTAACCCGGTGGTCACCTTCGGTGACACCCTCGACGGCGACCTGATCCGCCGCGACTTCCGAGTCAACGCGATGGCCGTGCGACTCCACGCGGACGGGCAGCAGGAGTTCTGCGACCCGCTGGACGGACTGACGGATCTGCTGGCGGGCGTCATCGACACTCCGGCGGCCCCGGAGACCTCGTTCAACGACGATCCCCTCCGGATGCTGCGCGGTGTCCGTTTCGTCGCACAGCTCGGCTTCGCGTTGACGCCGCGGGTGTTCGACGCGATCTGTGCGATGGTCGACCAGATCGACCGGATCACCGTGGAGCGGATCCGGGTGGAGTTGGACAAGATGATCGTGGGCGAGCATCCGATCGACGGCGTCGACCTGCTCGTCGAGACGGGTCTCGCCGAGCACGTGCTCCCCGAGATCCCCGGCATGAAGCTGACTATCGACGAACATCACCAGCACAAGGACGTCTACCAGCATTCGTTGACGGTCTTGCGGCAGGCGATCGATCTGGAGACGGGCGACCCGGACCTGGTTCTGCGGTGGGCCGCGCTGCTGCACGACATCGGCAAGCCCGCGACGCGGCGCCACGAGGACGCCGGAGGCGTCAGCTTCCACCACCACGAGGTGGTCGGCGCCAAGATGGTCCGTAAGCGGATGCGGGCACTCAAGTACCCGAAGGCGGTGGTCGAGGACGTCGCGCAACTGGTGTTCCTGCACCTGCGCTTCCACGGATACGGCGAAGGCCGGTGGACCGATTCGGCGGTCCGCCGCTACGTGACCGATGCCGGTCCCCTCCTCGACCGTCTGCACAAACTGGTGCGCGCGGACTGCACCACGCGGAACAAGCGTCGCGCCCGCAAGCTTCAGGAGACGTACGACGATCTGGAACATCGGATCGCCGTGCTGAAGGAGGCCGAGGACCTCGACCGCGTCCGTCCGGATCTGGACGGCAACGCGATCATGGAGCTGTTGGGCGTCCCGCCCGGCCCGCTCGTCGGGAAGGCGTGGCGCTACCTGAAGGACCTGCGTCTCGACTCGGGCCCGATGTCCCGCGAGGACGCCGAGACCGCCCTGAAAGCCTGGTGGTCGGAGCAGTCCGCCGACTGAGGCTCCCCCTCCGCCGGTCGAGCGTCGCCCCGCCGCCGGTCGAGCCCCGGTCCGCTGGTCGAGCGGAGTCGAGACAGTGAGGATGGAGGGTGGGTCCTCGGGGGCGTGTTCTGACTTGAGTCGAGACTGACGCCTGTGTGGTTGTCGTGAAGGGGACGTGTCGAA